>NZ_JBGFFC010000004.1:0-260235 GCF_041679245.1 Arthrobacter sp. JSM 101049
GGCTCTTCCCGCCCGGGCTGGCGCGGTTCATCGCCACCCGGGACCAGACATGCGCGACACCGTACTGCGATGCCCCAATCCGCCACAATGACCATGTCCTGGCTTGGGCGAGCGGGGGCAGGACCACCGCGGGGAACTCCAGCGCCAAGTGCGCCGACTGCAACTACTCCAAGGAAGCTCCCGGATGGAGCGCGGCGAGCGTTGCCGGTCACCGGCATACCACGCTCACCACGACCCCGACGGGGCATACGTACCGCTCCCAATCACCACCCCTACCCGGCGACACCAGCTAGGAACAAGGCCAGGGTTCTAGTGGTCGGTGGCGTTCTGCAGTGAACGGGCGGCCCTGTCGAAGTAATCCCATAGCGTGGCGTCCTGCAGCGGCGGCAGCTCCAGTTGGTCCAGGGCGTGGCGCATGTGGCGCAGCCAGGTATCGCGCGCAGCACTGTCGACGACGTACGGGACATGTCGCATGCGCAACCGCGGATGCCCCCGGTGCTGGCTGTAGGTCGAGGGCCCGCCCCAGTACTGCTCCAGGAACAGCTGCAGTCGGATGGTTGCCGGCTTCAGGTCCTCTTCCGGATAGATCGTCCGGAAATCCGGGTCGTTGGCGACGCCCTCGTAGAAGAGTTCGGTGAGCCGTTGGAAGGTCTTGGAACCTCCGACTTCCGCGTAGAAGGTCCCCAGATAGGGGGAGAGGTCCTCATGGTCCCCGGCGTCGGCCGAGGCCGGAGTGGTTCCACCGAACCGGTCGGGGACCAGGGCGGCGTCTGCGGGAGTCTCCGACTGCGGCGTCGGAGCACCCTGTGGGACGGACGGGGAGGACACCGGCCTGGCCTGGCCGATGTGGATGCCGAGGGACTCGCCTCCGGGCAGGCGGATGGGTTCGCCGGACTGGTGATGCTGGTCGTTCACGTCTTGGTTCCTTCCATGGCCGGTGATGCCGGCCGCTTCAACACTACCGAACTGGCAGGTTCTTCAGTGCTTCGCGTCGGGACAGCCCGGAGAGCCGCGGTTCGTGCCGGGCCACGAACGTCCTGACCCACTCCGGATCCGTCTTGGCATATTCACGCAAGGCCCAGCCGATGGCCTTGCGCAGGAAGAAGTCCCGCTCCACCAGGTTGGGCAGGATGGCTGCTTCGAGCAAGGCGACGTCGGTGTCGGCTTTGGCACCGAGCTGGGCGATGATGGCCGAACGCCGCTTCCAATGGTTGGGATGGATGGCCCACGAGCGCAGCAGGGGATCCACATGGTCCGGGTGTTCCCGCAACAGGCCCCCGAACCGCCGGTGGCAGTTGTCCACGATGTCCCACCAGGCCCCGTCCAGGACCATGCGTTCGTAGAGGTCCAGGAACTCGAGCCGGCCGCTACAGGACCGGTAGCCGGTCAGCTGCTGTGCCGCATACCACTGTTCCCGGTGCCCTGCCGATTCCCAGAGCTCCTGCGCTGCGGAGTGGAAGTCCTCCCAACGGGTGGTTCCCAGTTCACGCACCGTCTCCCGGACGATGCGTTGGGCGATGGGCGCCCGGACTCCGAGGAACGGCATCCGGGTCTTCATGTACCGCTGCATGTCCGCCGCCGTCCCCGGATCCCCCGCGGCCGCCAAGCGCTGGGTGATCAGTACCGGGAGCGTACTGGTCATGCTGGTTGGACGCCGGAGGGACGCTCCGGTTCGTTGCGGACGGGGAAGTTCACCGAGCGCGCGATGAAGCAGACCTCGTGGGCCCGGTCGTGGAGCGAATCGGCCAGCTCGCGCTGGTCCTCGTTGGCCAATATGACCCGGGGATGCAGAACGGCCTCGGTGAATTCACCGCTGCCGTCGCGGTTCAAGCGCAGCGTCCCGGTGGCGGCATCGGTGTAGCCGACGACGGCGAGGCCGTTCTTCACCGCGAGGTGGAAGTAGGAGAGCATGTGGCACTGGGCGAGCGCAGCCAGCAGCAGCTGTTCCGGGTTCCAGCGGTCGCGGTCCCCATGGAAGGTCGGATCCGCCGTGCCCGGAAGGGCGGGCAACCCGGCAGCACGCACGATGTGGTCGCGGCCGTAGTCGCGGTATCCGGAGGTCCCGGACCCCCGGTTGCCGGTCCATTCGAGGTTGACGGCATAGCGGTGGGTGTTCAGGTCCATGACACCACTGTAGGCCCGGGAACGCGCTGGCTGCGTAGCGCCGTCCCCGGGCCCTGTGGGGCCTACTGGTCGGCGGCCTGGGCAGCCAGCGCGCGCACCACGCCGTCACGACTTTCCACCAGCATCCTGCGCAGGGCCGGGCTGTCGGCGCCGAGCCGGGCGAGGAATTCGTCCGTTGCCTGCACGGTGGACTCGGTGGTCTGCGCCAGCGGGAACAGCCCGACGATGATCTGCTGGGCGATCTCCCAGCTGCGCGATTCCCACACACCGGTGATGGACTCGAAGTACCGGGCGGCAAACGGGGCCAGCAGCGCCCGGTCGTGCGCCCGGTTGAACCCGGCGATGGCGCTGCGCTGGTGGGTGTTGGACAGCTCGCGGCCCTCGACGATGGCAGACCACGCGGCCTGCTTGGCCTCCGGGGTCGGGATCGCGGCTTGGGCCAGCTGGGCGGCGAGCCGGCCGTTGGCCGTGTCGTCGGCGGCGAGCTCCGCGTCGATCTCGGCCTGCCCGGCGCGGCCGCCGGCGACCAAGGCCGTCAGCAGCTCCCAGCGCAGGTCGGCGTCGAGCTGCAGCCCTGCGAGGTGCTCGTCGCCGGAGAGCAGGGCCGCGACCGTGTCCAGCTGGGCCGCGGTGCGCGAGCGCAGCGCGAAGGCCTTCACGAACTGCAGCTGCTTGTCCGAACCCTGCTCGGCCGACCGGGCCAACTCCCACAGGTCATCTGCGGCGACGGCGGCGATCTGCTCGCGGTCCTCGGCACGGACGTAGTAGTCCAGCACGGTGTTCAGCTGGCGGAGAATGACCAGCACCACCGAAGAATCCGACTCATGGCCGATGTTGCGCAGCACCAGCTCGACGTAGTCGCGGGCGGCGGTCTCCCCGTCGCGGGCAGCATCCCAGGCGGCGCCCCAGACCAGGGTCCGCGGCAGCGACTCGTCGATGTCCTTCAGGTGCGCGGTGGCGACCCGCAGCGAGGCGGCGTCGAGGCGTATCTTGGCGTAGGCCAGGTCGTCGTCGTTCACCAGCACCAGGTCCGGGCGCTTCATGCCGACCAGCGCGGCCACCTCGGTGCGTTCCCCCGCCACATCGAGTTCCTCGCGGTGGGTGCGGACCAGTTGTCCGCCGTCGTCCATGGAGTAGAAGCCGATGGCGGCGCGGTGCGGGCGGATGGTGGGGTAGTCGGCCGGTGCGCTCTGCACGACGGCGAAACCGGTGATGGTGCCGTCGTCGGCGGTCTGCAGCTCGGCCTCGAGCTTGTTGACCCCGGCGGTCTCCAGCCACAGCCGGGTCCATTCGGCCAGGTCGCGGCCGCTGGAGGCCTCGAGTTCGCGCATCAGGTCCGGCAGTTCGGTGTTGGAGAAGGCGTGCTTGGCGAAGTACTCGCGCACCCCGGCCATGAACTCCTCCTGGCCGACCCAGGCAACGAGCTGGCGCAGCACGGAGGCGCCCTTGGCGTAGGTGATGCCGTCGAAGTTGACCTGGACGTCCTCGAGGTCGTTGATCTCGGCCTTGATCGGGTGCGTGGAGGGCAGCTGGTCCTGGCGGTAGGCCCAGGACTTCTCCATCGAGGAGAAGGTCGTCCACGCCTGCGTGAACTCGGTGTTCTCGGCGGCGGCCAGGGCGGACATGAACTCGGCGAAGGACTCGTTGAGCCACAGGTCGTTCCACCAGCGCATCGTGACCAGGTCGCCGAACCACATGTGGGCCAGTTCGTGCAGCACCGTGATGGCACGGCGCTCGACCATGGCGTCGGTGGGGCGGGAGCGGAAGACGTAGGACTCCAGGAACGTCACCGCCCCGGCGTTCTCCATCGCCCCGGCGTTGAACTCGGGGACGAAGAGCTGGTCGTACTTCTCGAACGGGTAGGGGGTGCCGAACTGGGCCTCGTAGAACTCGAAGCCCTGGCGGGTGAGCGTGAAGATGTTCTCCGCATCGAGGTGTTCCATGATCGAGGCGCGGGCGAACACACCCAGCGGAATCTTCCGGCCATCGGAGCTGGTCAGTTCGCTGCGCACCGCCTGGTACGGTCCGGCGATCAGCGCGGTGATGTAGGAGGAGATGCGCGGGGTGGGGGAGAAGACCCAGGTGGCCTTGGCCTCGCCGGCCGGGCTCGGCGTCGGGGTGGGGGAGTTGGACACCACGTCCCAGTGGTCCGGGGCGGTGACCGTGAAGGAGAAGGCGGCCTTCAGGTCGGGCTGTTCGAAGACGGCGAACATGCGGCGCGAATCCGGGACCTCGAACTGGGAGTAGAGGTAGACCTCGCCATCCACGGGGTCCACGAAGCGGTGCAGGCCCTCACCTGTGTTCATGTAGAGCGCGTCCGCGACGATGCGCAGTTCATTGTGGGCGGCGAGCCGGGGCAACTGGATGCGGACGCCGTCGTTCACCTCGGAGACCTCCAGCTCGACGCCGTTGAGCAGCACCGAGTGCACCGTGTCGGTGACCGCATCGATGAAGGTGGAGGCGCCCTCGGTGGCGTCGAAGCGGACCGTGGTGGTGGAACCGAAGATCCTCTCGCCCCGGGTGAGGTCGAGGTCGACCTCGTAGGATTCGACGTGGACGATTCCGGCGCGTTCACGCGCCTCCTCGCGGGTGAGATTCAAACCTGGCATGGCGATGCCTCCTGTTGCGGCTGGGTGCGGTCGGTCCGGGACCCGGTATGTGAAGCGGTTCCTGAACATTATGGACATTCTCTCACCCCTGGCGTGATTGGCGGCACATTTCCCGCTCCGGATCCATAAAAATCGACAGGTCCGCGGGATGGCGCCCCGCTGGCACGCCGCTGGCGGCATCTGGACGGCCTCCGGACCGCGTCAGGACGGCGCGCCGGGGGGAGTGGAAGACCGCCTGCAGGCCAGCGCCGACACACGCCGGCGTGCCGGGCGGGCGCACACTGCGCCCACTGCGCGAACACAACCCCGGGCATCGTCCGGCCAACGCCGCTAGGATCGGAGCACGGGCCCGTCCCGCCACATCTCCCTTCCGTCGACGACCAGGAGAAGCACCGTGTCCCAGACCCATGTCTATGTCGGCTGCGCCAGCGCAGGAACCGTCGAGGCCTTCACCTTCGACCCCGACGGCGGAACCCTCACCCCGACCGGCCATACCGCCGAGGTCGACGCCGTCCGCAGCCTGGCCGCCGACGCCGGCCGCGGCCTGCTCTACGCCGGGGCCTCGGCCAAGCCCCCGGCCCTGAGCGCCTGGCGCATGGACCCGGCCACCGGCGCCCTGGCCGCCGCAGCGGATACGGAGCTGGCCGACAGCACCGCCTACATCAGCCTCGATGCCGGCGGAGGCTCGATCCGCAGCGCCTCCTACCACCAGAACGCGGTCAACTCCGTGGAGCTCGACGGCGACGGGCTGCCCACGTCCCCGGCCCGGCGGGCACCCAGCCCGGGCGAGAAGGCCCACAGCGTCAGGTCCTCGCCCGACGGCCGCTTCGTCTACGCCTGCTCGCTGGGCAGCGACCGCGTCGTCTGGTATTCCGTGCCCAACCCCGCCACCGCCCTGGACGACGACGGTGCCGACACCGCGGGCGGGCTCGCCTGGGCCGGGTCGATCGACTCGGCCCCCGGCTCGGGGCCGCGCCACCAGGTCTTCAACGCCGACGGGTCGCGCCTCTACGTCATCCACGAAATGTCCGGCGAGGTCGCCGTCTACGCGCGCGATGCCGAATCCGGGGCGCTGACCGAGCTCGAACGCGTCGAATCCGTACCTCCAGCCCTGGGGCTCGTGCCCGGATTCGCCCGCAGCTCCGGCGGCCCCGTGCCCGGCAAGGACGCGATCTGGTGCGCCGACATCCGCCTGGGCGCCGACGGCGCCTACCTCTTCACCACCGAGCGGTCCACCTCGACCGTGAGCACGTTCGCGGTGGACCGCACCACCGGCCGACTGGAATTCCTGCGCACCACCGACACCGAACAGCAGCCCCGGGGGGCCGCCGTCGACGCCACGGGCACGCACCTGCTGGTCTGCGGCGAACTCTCCGGGCACCTCAGCGCCTACCGGATCGACCCCGCCGACGGCACGCTCAGGGCCACCGACCGGGCCGCCACCGGCGACGGGCCCCTGTGGATCGAGGTCGTGGCGCACTAGTAGTGTTGGAGGGTCCCCTCCGCCCGACACGAAGGACCCCATGCGCGTTCACATCGCCACCGACCACGCCGGACTCGAACTCAGCGCCCACCTGGTCGGCCACCTAACCGGTGCCGGCTACGAGGTCATCGACCACGGGCCGACGGCCTACGACGCCGAGGACGACTACCCGGGGTTCTGCATCGCCGCCGCCGAGGCGGTCGCGGCGGAGCGGGAGCAGGGCCGGGATTCGCTGGGGATCGTGCTCGGCGGCTCGGGCAACGGCGAGCAGATCGCCGCCAACAAGGTCAAGGGCATCCGCGCCGCGCTGGCCTGGAACCTGGACACCGCACGCCTGGCCCGCCAGCACAACGACGCGAACGTCATCGCCATCGGCGGACGCCAGCACAGCCTCGCCGAGGCGACCGGGCTGGTCGAGGCCTTTCTGGCCGAGCCGTTCAGCGGTGCCGAACGCCATGCCCGTCGGATCGGGCAGATCGCCGCGTACGAGGCCACCGGCACCATCCAGGGCTGAACGTGCCCGAAGGCCATTCCGTCCACCGCCTAGCCCGGCAGCTCACCGACGTCTTCGCCGGCCAGCACCTGCGCGTGTCCAGCCCGCAGGGCCGTTTCGCCGCCGGAGCGGCGCTGCTGGACGGCCGCGAGTTCCGGGCCGCCACCGCCCACGGCAAGCAGCTCTTCGCCCGGTTCTCCGGTGGCCACGTCCTGCGCGTGCACCTGGGCCTCTACGGTGCCTTCAGCTTCGGCGGCGACGAGACCTTCCGCGGCGCCTCGAGCATCGGTGCCCCGCGGCGCATCGGCGAACGCGAAATGTACGACGGCGGAACCCCGGTCCCGTACGAGGGCCCACCGGAGCCCGTGGGCCAGGTCAGGGCCCGCCTGGTCTCCGCGCATGGATGGGCGGACCTGCGCGGGGCCTCGGCCTGCGAGGTGCTCTCGGTCCCGGAAGCCGCCGCGGTCCGCGCCCGGCTGGGCCCGGATCCGCTGGCACCAGGTGTCCCGGAAGCAGGCCGCGAGGAGTTCATCCAGCGCCTCGGCGCCACCGGGACGGTCATCGCCACCGCCCTGATGAACCAGGCCCTCGTGGCCGGGGTGGGCAACATCTACCGGGCCGAGGCGCTGTTCCGTGCGGGACTGGATCCCTGGACGCGCGGCCGCGACGTCCCGCGGTCCGCCCTCGGGGAACTGTGGGACGACCTCTGCGCCCTGATGGCCGACGGCGTGCGCGAGGGCCACATCATCACGACCCGCCCGGAACACCGGGCCGACCGGCAGGCACCGGTCTGGCCGGACCACGCCTACTACACCTACCAGCGCCAGGGCCTGCCGTGCCTGGTCTGCGGCACGCCGATCGGCCTCACCGAACTCGCGACGCGCAAGCTGTACTGGTGCCCCGGATGCCAGCGACCCGGCGCGGAGTAGCCCGCCGGGCAGAACACCGAGCATAACGTTTCCCCGCGGAATCTAGCCACGGGAAGGGCAAAGTGCTTGCATGGGGGCATGAACGCAACCCAGCTCCTGGCCGCATGCGCACCGGATGCGCTCTGCGGGGAAATGTCGACGGTGACGTACGGTCCCGCGTTTGCGGTGCTGTTCGCGATCGTCTTGATGCTGGTCGGCACCTGGTACCGGCATCACCACGTGCACCACACGGGGCATCACCGCATCGCCCACCGTCCCGTCCGCCGCGACGAGTAGCCGGACGGTACCGGTCGTCCGGAAGGCCATGGCGCCTGCCCCGGTGGCCTTCCCGTGCTGCGGTCAAACGACGAAGGGCGGCCCGCAGGCGGCCCTTCATGGTGGAGGGGATGACGGGAATCGAACCCGCGTCATCAGTTTGGAAGACTGAGGCTTTACCATTAAGCTACATCCCCATGAATCCGGGCCTTCCGGCCCGTTGCTCGCACCACATTAGCAGTGCTTTCAGATCCCCGCCAAATTGACGCCGTCGTACTCGTGGGCCCATGATCGAGTCGCATATACACGACTTGACATTCAGTGGCCCGGCCACGAGAAGGAGGGCGCGATGGCGGCACCCCGGAAATTGCCGGAGGCGCGGATCCTGCTGGAGTTGCGCGACCGCGGCATGACCCTGGCCGGGATCGCTGAGCTCTACGGTGTGACCGAAAGCGGCGTCCAGCGGGCCCTGGCACGCGCCGAGGCGAATGCCGGCCGGCGGACCTACCGGGACATCCTGCCGTGGGCTATCGACGTCGCGCACCGGTCCACAGCCGTCATGGGGCACATCCGCGTCCTCGCCCGCCTGCGGTCCGGGCTCGAGGTCCCGGAGCGGGACCTGTCGGCACTGCACGCCTGGCTCGATTGGCTCGAGGAACACCAGCTGGTGCTCAACTACCACCCCGAGGCCCCGCCCAATCCGGCCTCGCGCATCGGCGGCTTCTACTACATGCAGCGCCGGCCCGGCGACGAGTGGATCATCCGGCAACCCGTCACCGCGACCACCGGCGACGAGCGGCCGTAGTCGGGCCTTGCGAGGCCGAACGGGCGGCTTCGAACAATTAGTTAATCGGCGCGGATTCTGCGTAAACTGGCCTCTGCACCATCGGGGTGTAGCTCAGCTTGGCTAGAGCGCGCGCTTTGGGAGCGTGAGGTCGCAGGTTCAAATCCTGTCACCCCGACTCTGAACCTTCAGCCCCGTTAAGCTCCACCTGCGGGGGCAAGTGTGCAGTTTCGTAATAGCCCAGATCATTCAGGAGAGCTACGTAGTGAAGAGCGCCGTCGAAAACCTCACGCCCACCCGGGTCAAGCTCAATGTCGAGGTTCCCCTCACGGAACTGCAGCCGAACATCGACGCTGCCTACAAGTCCATCGCGGAGCAGATCAACGTCCCGGGCTTCCGCAAGGGCAAGGTCCCGAACCGCCTGATCGACCAGCGCGTCGGCCGCGGCTACGTCCTCGAGACCGCCATCAACGACGGCCTGAACGACTTCTACCAGACCGCCGTGCGCGAGACCGAGATCGTTCCGCTGTCCCGCCCCGAGGTCGACATCACCGAGGTCCCCGAGCCCACGGCCACCGAAGGCAACCTCGTCTTCAACGTCGAGGTCGACATCCGCCCGAAGATCGACCTGCCCGAATACACCGGACTCGAGGTCGAGGTCGACGCCGTGGAGGCCTCAGACGCCGACGTCGACACCGCCCTGGACGAGCTGCGCGGACGCTTCGGCACCCTGAAGGTCGTGGAGCGCCCCGTCGCCGACAACGACTTCATCACCCTCGACCTGGCCGCGACCGTCGGCGGCGCAGAGGTCGACGCCGCCACCGACCTCTCCTACCAGGTCGGCTCGGGCACGATGCTCGAGGGCCTCGACGAGGCCGTCACCGGCCTGTCGGCCGACGAGGACGCCACCTTCGAGACGACGCTGGCCGGCGGCGATCACGCCGGCGAGACCGCCCAGGTGAAGGTTGTCGTCAAGGCCGTCAAGGAGCGCGAGCTGCCGGTGGCCGACGACGATTTCGCCCAGCTGGCCTCCGAGTTCGACACCATGGCCGAACTGCGCGAGGACCTGGCCAAGCAGGCCGCCGACTCGAAGGTCGTCGAGCAGGGCGTCCAGGCCCGCGACAAGGTCATGGACAAGCTCACCGAGCTCATCTCCGTTCCGGTTCCCGAATCCGTGATCACCGAGCAGGTCGAGCAGCACTTCGCCCAGGGTGGCGGAAACCCCGGCGAGGAGCACGACACCGAGGAGCACCGCGCCGAGGTCAAGACCAACACCGAGCGCGCCTTCCAGAACGAGATCATCCTCGATGAGATCGCCGAGAAGGAAGAGATC
This sequence comes from Arthrobacter sp. JSM 101049, assembly GCF_041679245.1. Taxonomy (NCBI): domain Bacteria; kingdom Bacillati; phylum Actinomycetota; class Actinomycetes; order Micrococcales; family Micrococcaceae; genus Arthrobacter; species Arthrobacter sp. JSM 101049. Next base: position 10,011 of record NZ_JBGFFC010000004.1, read on the forward strand.
GGCGTCGAGCAGTCCGAGCTCATCGACTACATCGTGCAGTCCTCCAGCCAGTACGGCATGGACCCGAACCAGTTCGCGCAGATGCTCGACGGCGCCGGCCAGGTCCCGATGATGATCGGCGAGGTCCGCCGCCGCAAGGCGCTGGCCAAGGTCCTCGAGATGGCCAAGGTCACCGACTCGGAGGGCAAGGACGTCGACCTGACCGACTTCGTCCGCCCGGCCGGCGAAGCCAGCGCCTCGTCCGCGTCCTCCGCCTCCTCGGCGTCCTCCGCTTCGGCGGACTCGGCCGAGTAGCCGAACGAACCCCGCCCGGCCCACCGGGCCGGTCCGGCGGAACTGCCCTCCCGGGGTGGTTCCGCCGTCGTTCTTTAATGCCACGCCTGGGCCTACTCCTCCACGGCGCCGACGGGTCCGGATTCAGCGCAGGGCTGCACCTTTAAGCCACGGGCGATGCGCCGCGGCCGGGGTATGCGCCAACAGCGAACAGCAGATGATCCCACGCGCGGCGGGCGTTGGCACTGCAGTAGTGTCAAGGAAAGCAAGCGCTACCGTGCGTGGCCGGATCAGCCACGTCGCATGGCACCCATGGAGAGGTATTCGAAAATGACGACGGAATCCCACACCCCCAAGATGGCCTCGGTCGAGGCAGCCAGCCGCGAGGACTACATCTACAACCGGCTGCTCAAGGAGCGCATCATCTGGCTCGGCTCGGAAGTGAGCGACGAGTCGGCCAATGCGATCTCCTCCCAGCTGCTGCTGCTCTCCGCCGAGGACCCGGACAAGGACATCTACCTGTACATCAACTCGCCCGGCGGCTCGATCACCGCGGGAATGGCGATCTTCGACACGATGAACTACATCCCCAACGACGTCGTCACCGTGGCCACCGGGCTCGCCGCCTCGATGGGGCAGTTCCTGCTCTCCTCGGGCACCAAGGGCAAGCGCTACGCCACCCCGAACGCCCGCATCCTCATGCACCAGCCCTCCGGCGGCATCGGCGGCACGGCCTCGGACATCCGCATCCAGGCGGAACTGATCCTGCACATGAAGAAGGTCATGTCCGAGCTCACCGCCGAACAGACCGGCCAGTCGCTGGAGACGATCCTGAAGGACAACGACCGCGACAAGTGGTTCACCGCCACCGAGGCCCTCGAGTACGGCTTCTTCGACCACATCGCCCAGAACTCCGTGTCGGTTTCCGGCGGCGGCGGAGTCCAGAACTAGCCATCCCGCCGACGAGCACCCCACAGACACCCCAGGAGAAGAACATGAATTTCACCGGCTACGAAGGCACGGCAGGCGAGATGCCGTCCGCCCGCTACATCCTGCCGCAGTTCGAGGAGCGGACCCCGTACGGCTTCAAGCGCCAGGACCCCTACGCGAAGCTGTTCGAGGACCGCATCGTCTTCCTCGGCGCGCAGGTCGACGACGCGTCCGCGGACGACGTGATGGCCCAGCTGCTGGTCCTCGAGTCGATGGACCCCGAGCGCGACATCACCTTGTACATCAACTCGCCCGGCGGATCCTTCACCGCCATGACGGCGATCTACGACACGATGATGTTCATCCGCCCCGAGATCCAGACCGTCTGCCTCGGCCAGGCCGCCAGCGCCGCCGCCGTGCTGCTGGCCGCCGGTGCGCCCGGCAAGCGCCTGGCGCTGCCGAACGCGCGCGTGCTGATCCACCAGCCTGCCATGGGCGGCGGCGAACGCGGCACGGCGACCGACCTGCAGATCCAGGCCGAAGAGGTCATGCGCATGCGCACCTGGCTGGAGACGACCCTCGCCGCGCACAGCCACAAGAGCCCGGAAGAGGTCGGTAACGACATCGAGCGCGACCTGTTCATGACCGCCGAGGGCGCCAAGGAATACGGCCTCATCGACGAGGTGCTCAGCCCCCGCAAGATCAAGCCGCAGGCCATCACCAGCTAGCGGCACCGGCCGGGCGTCCCGAGGTTTTTCGCACCACGGGACGCCCGGTCGCCTATTCTGTCGGCCTCCTCACCTAGAGTTGTAGGTAGACATTCCCGCACGGCGTCCGCCGGGCGGCTCTCAGCACCACGTTAGGGGAAGAACACCATGGCTCGTATGGGTGAAAGCTCCGACCTGCTCAAGTGTTCCTTCTGCGGCAAAAGCCAAAAGCAGGTACGCAAGCTCATCGCCGGACCCGGCGTCTACATCTGCACCGAGTGCATCGAGCTGTGCAACGAGCTGATGGAGGAGGAACTGGCCGAGATCGAGGCCGGCCCCGAGTTCGAGTTGCCGCGCCCGCGTGAGATCTTCGACTCCCTGCAGGAGTACGTGATCGGCCAGGAGGGCGCCAAGCGCTCGCTCGCCGTGGCCGTGTACAACCACTACAAGCGTATCCAGTCGGGCACGGGCTCGTCGGCGGCGGCCCAGCTCAGCGAAGTGGACGCACTCGACGACGTCGAGGTCTCCAAGTCGAACATCCTGCTGATCGGCCCCACTGGCTGCGGCAAGACCTACCTCGCCCAGACCCTGGCCCGCCGCCTGAACGTGCCCTTCGCCGTCGCCGACGCCACGGCCCTGACCGAGGCCGGGTACGTGGGCGAGGACGTCGAGAACATCCTGCTCAAGCTGATCCAGGCCGCCGACTACGACGTCAAGAAGGCCGAACAGGGCATCATCTACATCGACGAGATCGACAAGATCTCCCGCAAGTCGGAGAACCCCTCCATCACCCGCGACGTCTCCGGCGAGGGCGTCCAGCAGGCCCTGCTGAAGATCCTCGAGGGGACCGTCGCCTCCGTCCCGCCGCAGGGTGGGCGCAAGCACCCGCACCAGGAATTCATCCAGATCGACACCTCGAACGTGCTGTTCATCGTCGCCGGCGCCTTCGCAGGCCTCGAGGAGATCATCGGCTCGCGGGCCGGGCAGAAGGGCATCGGCTTCGGCGCGCCGTTGACGGCCTTGAAGTCCGAGGCCGCCGCCTATTCGGATGTGCGCCCCGAGGACTTGCTGAAGTTCGGCCTGATCCCCGAATTCATCGGCCGGTTGCCCGTGATCACCACGGTCGAGAACCTGGACCGCGACGCGCTGATCAAGATCCTCACCGAGCCGAAGAACGCCCTGGTCAAGCAGTACCAGAAGATGTTCCGCATCGACGGGGTCGAGCTGACGTTCGAGCTGGATGCCCTCGAGGCCATCGCCGACATGGCGCTGGAACGTGGCACCGGCGCCCGTGGGCTGCGCGCGATCCTCGAGGAGACGCTCGCGTCCATCATGTTCGACCTGCCCGGCCGCGACGACGTCGCCGAGGTCGTCATCACCGCCGACGTGGTGCACAAGATCGCCGAACCCACGCTCATCTCGGCCGAGGTCGTGACCAAGCGGCGGAATAAGTCCGCCTAGGCCCGGCGTTCCATTAACCGGTGGGCTAAACACCTCCCGCCGACCGATGACGCCGACCTCAGGAGGTCCTCTTGACCGAGAAAACAACCGTTGACTTCTGGTTTGATCCGATCTGCCCGTTCGCCTGGGCCACCTCCCGGTGGATCCTCGAGGTCGAGAAGGTCCGCGACATCGAGGTGAACTGGCACGTGATGAGCCTGGCCGTGCTCAACGAGGACAAGGACATCGACGAGGACTACCGCAAGGGCCTCGAAACCGCCTGGGGTCCGGTGCGCGTGATCATCGCCGCCGCAGCAGCCCACGGGCAGGACGTCGTCGGCACGCTGTACACCGCGATGGGCGAGCTCATCCACCACGAAGGCGTCAAGGACCGCGGCGAGGTCATCCACCGCGCCCTGGAGCGCGTGGGACTGCCCGCCGACCTGGCCCGGGCCGCCGACACCGACGACCACGACCAGGCCCTGCGCGCCAGCCACGAGGAAGGCATCTCGAAGGTCGGCCAGGACGTCGGGACCCCCGTCGTCGCCTTGAACGGAACAGCCTTCTTCGGCCCCGTCATCACGCGTGTCCCCACTGGCGAGGAGGCGGCCCGGCTGTTCGACGCGTCCGTCACGCTGGCCTCCTTCCCGTACTTCTTCGAGATCAAGCGCACGCGCACCGAGAACCCGCAGTTCGACCAGGCGCAGGAGTTCGCGCAGTCGAGCGCGTCCTAGCGCCACGCGTTCGGGCCCGGCCCGCTCGAGCCGGCCGAACCGGCCGAACGACAGAGGTGGCCCCGGCGGAAATCCGCCGGGGCCACCTCTGTGGGCGGCTGCCTTAGCCCTGGGCCGCCGGCTCCTCGGCGGGGGCCAGCACGACGTCGGAGACCATCAGGTCCTCGCCGCCGGCCTGCAGGTCCAGCTCGACCACGTTGCCCGCAGCCAACAGGTCGCCCAGCCCCGTGCGGATCCGGGCGATGACGTCCTCCGGGGCACGCACGACGCCGGAGAGCACCTGTGTGCGCTGCTTCACCTTGGCTTCGGACTTGGCCTTGCGGATGCCACCCAGCGCCACGCCGACGGCCGGGAGGACCGCCGTGTCGGCGCCCTCGACCGCTCCGGCCAGGTGCGCATTGGTCGGCCAGCTGGCACGGTGGACCGACCCCGCACGCCACCAGCCCCACACCTCGTCGGTGGCGAAGGGCAGGAACGGGGCGAACAGGCGCAACACGGCGTCCAGCGTGGTCGCCAGGGCAGCCAGCACCGAGGCCTGCTCGGCCTCGCCGCGGGCACCGTAGGCGCGGTCCTTGACCAGTTCGACGTAGTCGTCGGTGAAGGACCAGAAGAACGACTCGACGAGGTCCAGCGCGCGGGCGTAGTCGTAGGACTCGAACGCGCGGTTCGCCTCCTCGATGACCCCGGACAACCGGGCCAGCAGCGACCGGTCGAGGCCGTTGGTGACCAGGTGCGCGTCGCCTTCGAGCACGTTGGCCTCGGTGGCTCCCAGGTTCAGGACGAACTTGGAGGCGTTGAGGATCTTGATCGCCAGGCGGCGGCCGATCTTCATCTGCGCGACCTCGTAGGCGGTATCGGCGCCGAGCTTGGCCGAGGCGGCCCAATAGCGCACCGCATCCGCGCCGAAGTCGTTGAGCACATCGGTGGGGACCACGACGTTGCCCTTGGACTTGGACATCTTCTTGCGGTCCGGGTCCAGGATCCAGCCCGAGATCGCCGCATTCTTCCACGGAACGCACCCGTGCAGCGCGTCGCCGCGGACCGCCGTGGAGAACAGCCAGGTGCGGATGATGTCGTGCCCCTGCGGGCGCAGGTCGAACGGGAAGACCTTGGTGAAGAACTCGTCGTCACGGCTCCACCGGCCCACGATCTGCGGCGTCAGCGAGGAGGTCGCCCACGTGTCCAGGACATCGGCGTCACCGGTGAATCCGCCGGGGACATCGCGCTGGTCGGCGCTGTAGCCGGGGGCGGTTTCGGCGACCGGGTCGACGGGCAGCTGCGCGTCCTCCGGCAGGATCGGCCGGTCGTAGTCCGGGTTGCCCTCGGCATCCAGCGGGTACCAGACCGGGATCGGAACCCCGAAGAACCGCTGGCGGGACACCAGCCAATCGCCGTTGAGGCCGTTGACCCAGTTCGTGTAGCGCGAGCGCATGAACTCCGGATGGAAATCGATCTCCTGGCCGCGGCGGACCAGGCGATCGCGCCGGTCGGCGTCGCGGCCGCCATTGCGGATGTACCACTGGCGGGAGCTGACGACCTCGAGGGGCTTGTCGCCCTTTTCGAAGAAGTTCACCGGGTGGCTGATCTTCCGCGGCTCGCCGTCCAGCAGCCCGGCCTCGACCAGCATGCCGGCGACGGCCTCCTTCGCGGAGAACACCGTCTTGCCGGCGATGGCGGCGTAGGCCTCGCGTCCGGCGTCGGTGGTGATCCACTCCGGGGTCTCGCCGACGACGCGGCCGTCGCGGCCGATGATCGCCCGGGTGGGCAGCTGCAGTTCGCGCCACCAGGTGACGTCCGTCAGGTCGCCGAAGGTGCAGACCATCGCGATGCCCGAACCCTTGTCGGCCTTGGCCAGCGGATGCGGGTGGACCTCGACCTCGACGCCGAACAGCGGCGAGGTGACCTTCTTGCCAAACAACGGCTGGTAGCGCTCGTCATCCGGGTTGGCGACCAGGCCGGCGCAGGCGGCCAGCAGTTCCGGGCGGGTGGTCTCGATGTAGACCTTGGTGCCGTCCTCGGCGAAGAACGGGTAGCGGTAGTAGGCCCCGGGAACCTCGCGGTCCTCCAGCTCGGCCTGCGCCACGGCGGTGCGGAACGTGACGTCCCAGAGGGTCGGCGCCTCGGCCATGTAGGCGTCGCCATCGGTCAGGTTCTTCAGGAACGCCCGCTGGGACACGGCGCGCGAGGTGTCGTCGATGGTCCTGTAGGTCAGGTTCCAGTCGACGGAGAGCCCGAGCGTGCTGAACAGGTGCTCGAAGACCTTCTCGTCCTCGACGGCGAGTTCCTCGCAGAGTTCGATGAAATTGCGCCGGGACACGACGTCCCAGTCGCGCTGGTTCTTCGCCGGGGTGGCCGGCGGGCGGTAGTCCGCGTCGTAGGCGATCTTCGGGTCGCAGCGCACCCCGTAGTAGTTCTGCACGCGGCGTTCGGTGGGCAGGCCATTGTCGTCCCAGCCCATCGGGTAGAAGACGTTCTTGCCCTTCATGCGCTGGTACCGGGCGAGCACGTCGGTCTGCGTGTAGGAGAACATGTGTCCCACGTGCAGTGAACCGGACGCCGTCGGCGGGGGAGTGTCGATCGAGTAGACCGCCTCGCGGGTGGTCACGGGGTTGAAGGTGTAGGTCCCGTCCTCGCGCCACTGCTGGCCCAGCCTCTCCTCGAGGCCCTCCAACGCCGGCTTGTCGGGGACGGAAACGGTTGCGGGCGTGTCTGTGCCCAAGTTCTGTTCAGCCATGCCTGCCATTGTCCCATGTCGGAGCCGCCCGGCCGATTCCATGCCCGTCCACCGGCTTCTCCACAACTGCCGGCGATCCGGCACGGTCAGGGGCCACTCGGCCTACCATCGGAGCATGGGCAACTTCAGACTGCAGCGGGCCTACGAGGCACCCAACGGCGGATACAGGATCCTGGTCGACCGGCTCTGGCCGCGCGGGGTCTCGAAAGAGGACGCGGAGCTCGACGAATGGCTCAAGGACGTGGCCCCGTCGCAGGAGCTGCGCGCCTGGTTCAACCATCGGGATCACCGCTTCGAGGAGTTCCGTGAACGCTACATCGCGGAACTGGAGGACGGGGCGGCCACGGAGGCGGCCGAGCACTTGATGGAGCTGGCCCGGGAACAGGAGGACATCGTGTTGGTGTATTCGACCAAGGACGAGGAACACAACAATGCCGTGGTCCTGCTGGACTTCCTGGACGAGAACACCTGAGGCGCGCGGCACCTTCCGGCCTTCATCCCGCGGAACCGGTCTCGGGGCCGGTGGCCGTCGTCGGGTTGCCCAACCGCGGCAGGAAGCCGTCCCAGGCGATCCGCCGGTCCTGGTGCGGATCGCGCTCGATCCGGTCTTCGTCGTCGATGATCAGCGTGGCCCGGTCCTGCTCGGTGTAGGCGGGCCAGGCCCCGGAGGTCGTCCCGGATTCGGCGAAGCGGATCCACTCGTGGCGCATCCGGTCTCCCGCCCGGGCATAGGGCTCCCGTCCGCCCAGCGACGTGATGGTGCGCGCGAGTGGCACGTCCGTCCGGTCGAACAAGGTCAACATCTCGACCCCATGGGTCGCGTCCAGCCCGACCAGCCGGAGCAACCGGGGAGCCAGGTCGAAGCGGTAGGCATGCACGGGCGCATGGCGTGAATGGAAGTCGGCAACGCGTGTGGAGGGATACCAGAACCCGTAGTCGCCGCCGAAGTCGGCCGCTGCCCGCCAGCGCGGGAGGCCGGGGTAGGCCCGGCGCATCACCTGGCCGGTTCCCGAGGGGGCGAGGCGGAAGAGTGCCTCGATCCGCGTGGCGGTCCCGGGCAGGATGTCCATCCGCCCCCGGAAGACCGTCCCCTCCCTCTCGTTCGTGCCGATGACCAGGGGCACGGGGACGGCCCGTCCCCTGCGGATCGAGTCGATGGGCGGTTCCGGCAGGAAGTCCCCGTCGACCACCGGGGCAAAGCAATAGGCACCCGGATAGGCTTCCGGGGTCCGTTGCTGCAGCACATGCGCGGCAGCGAGCAACTCCGCCACCGACGCAGCCAGCAGCCGCCCGGTGGGCCGGGACTCCTCGGGGCGGGCCGGCGCGCCGGGGACGACTGGGCTGCCGCCGGGTACCCCACCCTGCAGGATGCCGAGAAACTCGGAGGCCCAACGGGCGGCCAGCTCCGCCGGGTAGACGGCATTGGCCGGCGCGCTCTGCGCGATGGCCTGCGCGAACAGGCCCCGGGCCGCGGGGACGGCCAGCAGCGTGGTGACCGCATTGCCGCCCGCCGATTCGCCGAACACCGTGATCCGGTCCGGATCGCCGCCCATGGCCGCGATGTTCTCGTGCACCCAGTTCAAGGCCGCCACCTGATCGCGGAGGCCGAGGTTGCCGTCGATGGGCCGCTCCGGGGTGGAGTACGCGCCGAAGTCCAGGTACCCCAGGGGGCCGAGGCGGTAGTTGAAGCTGACGAACACCACCCGTCCCGTTCCGGCGAACCCCTCGCCCTGTCCGGCGAAGTCGGCCGACGAACCCTGGTAATAGCCGCCGCCGTGGATGAAGACCATCACCGGTAGCCGGTCATCCGGCGCGATGTCGATTGGGGCATGGACGTTGACGGTCAGGCAGTCCTCGGCGCCGAGGTGCGGGGAGGCACCCCGGCCGACCCGCGGCCGGGCAGGCTGGGGCGCCACCGGCCCGAAGGCCGACCCGTCGCGCACCCCGTCCCACGGAAGCACGGGCGCCGGGGCCCGCCACCGCAAGGTGCCCAGCGGTGGGGCCGCGTAGGGGATGCCGCGCCAGGCCAGCAGTTGGCCGTCCCGGATGCCGCTGACCCGCCCGCCGGTCACCTGCACCACGGGACCTCCGCCCCGTGCGCCGCGGTTCCGGGGCACACCGGGGCCCGCGCCCCGCCGCGCTGGACGACCCGGCATCGAACGTCCCTTCCCTCGGCCTCGGCACCGGCCACGGAGGTGCGTCGGTAGTTCCAGTGGACACCCGAAAGCGGGCCGGGGAAAGGAATCATGGGCCCCCGTCATCGTGGGTGCGCCGCGGCGCACGGGATGGATAGTCTGGATCCATGACTTCACCACGCGAACAGCAGCAGCACACCGCCGTCGTCACCGGAGCCAGCACCGGCATCGGCGAGGCAACCGCCCGGCTCCTGGCCAGGCGCGGGTGGAAGGTCTTCGCCGTCGCCCGCCGCGCGGACCGGCTAGAGCAACTGGCCGCCGAAACAGGCGTCGTCCCCGTGCCCGCCGACATCACCGAGGATGACGACGTGGCCCGGCTGCTGGCCACGGTCACCGAAGCCGGTGGAGCCGACACGCTCGTGAACATCGCCGGGGGAGCGCGCGGCGTGGACCAGATCGCCGATGCCAAGTCGGAGGACTGGGACTGGATGTACCGGGTCAACGTCCTGGGCACCATGAAGATCACCCGTGCTTTCCTGCCGATGCTCCGCGCGAATGGCGAGGGGACCGTGCTGAACCTCAGCTCGACGGCGGGACTGGCCGGCTACGAGGGCGGGGCCGGCTACAACGCCGCCAAATTCGCCGAGCACGGCATGACCCAGGCGCTGCGGCTCGAGGAAGTCGGGAACAATGTGCGCGTCGTCGAGGTCCTTCCCGGGCTGGTGCAGACCGAGGAGTTCTCGCTCAAGCGCCTGGGTGGGGACAGCGAGGCCGCCGAGAAGGTCTATGCCGGTGTGGAGAAGCCATTGACCGCCGAGGACGTGGCCGATGTCGTCGCCTACGCCGTGGGCCTGCCGCATCACGTCAACCTCGACGAGATCGTCATCCGCCCGGTCGCCCAAGCGGCCAACCACAAGATTGTGCGCCACCAGTAGGGGAATTCGGGCCCCTGCCATCGGCCCGGCACCTTCCTGGGGCGGTAACCGTTTTGCAAACTTTCCACATAAGCCTTGTCATGGCCCCGAACCCGCAGTAAGCCTTAGTCAGGCCTCTCGTCTCAGGGTGGAGAGCGGCCCGGATGATTCATTCGGTTGAGGAGGGTTTGGCATGCATTATGCAAAACGATGGGGACCGATCGCGGCGGCGGGTGTTCTCGCCCTGACGTTGGCCTCATGCGGCGGCGGTGGCGGAAAATCGGTCCAGGGGGCCGCCAGCGGCCCGGCATCCGAAAACCTGGACGGACGCGGGCCGATTACCTACGTCCAGGGCAAGGACAACTCCAATGTGGTCCGGCCGCTGGTGAAGAAGTGGAACGAGGCCCACCCCGATGAGAAGGTGACCTTCAAGGAGCAGACCGACCAAGCCGACCAGCAGCATGATGACCTGGTGCAGAATTTCCAGGCCAAGAACTCCGAGTACGACGTCGTGGACGTTGACGTGATCTGGACGGCCGAGTTCGCGGCCAAGGGCTGGTTGCAGCCGCTCGAGGACAGCCTCGCCATTGACACCTCCGCCATGCTGGCGCCCACGGTCAAGAGCGGCACCTACAACGACACGTTGTACGCGGCCCCGCAGACCAGCGACGGCGGCATCCTCTACTACCGCAAGGACCTCGTGAAGACCCCACCCAAGACGTGGGACGAGATGATGGACATGTGCTCCATCGCGGAGAAGAACGACATGGGCTGCTATGCCGGACAATTCGCGAAGTACGAGGGATTGACCGTCAACACCGCCGAAGCCATCAACTCCGCCGGCGGCAGCATCCTGGGCGAGGACGGCAAGCCGACCCTGGACACCCCGGAGGCCAAGGCCGGGTTGGAGAACCTGGTGAAGGCCTACCAGAACGGCAACATCCCCAAGCAGGCGATTACCTACCAGGAGGAACAAGGCCGGCAGGCCTTCGAGGCCGGCAACCTGCTGTTCCTGCGCAACTGGCCGTATGTCTACAACCTGGCCAAGACCGACGCCTCCTCCAAGGTCAAGGACAAGTTCGGACTGGCTCCGCTGCCGGGCAAGGACGGTCCGGGCGCCTCGTCGCTGGGCGGCCACAACATCGCCATCAGCGTCTACTCCAAGAACAAGGCGACGGCCCATGACTTCGTCGAATTCATGACCAGTGCCGAAACCGAGAAGTTCTACGCGACGCAGGGTTCCCTGGCGCCTGTCCTGACCGACCTCTACGACGATCAGGAACTGGTCAAGCAGCTGCCCTACCTTCCGGTGCTGAAGACCTCGATCGCCAATGCGGTTCCGCGGCCCGTGACCCCGTTCTATCCGGCGGTCACCAAGGCCATCCAGGACAACGCCTACGCGGCCATCAAGGGCGAGAAGAGCGTTGACCAGGCGTTGCAGGACATGTCGGACGCCATCAGTTCGGCTGGCGCCTAGCCCAGGGGCACTCCGGGGCCGGGTTCGCGCCCGGCCCCGGGCCTCCCACCTGCGCACGGCACAGCAGGCCCGCGGCGTTCCACTCCTGGGGGTACGCGTCGCCAGCACTCCTGCCGTACGCCCAGGCTGAAAGGACTTGAGATGGCAACCGAGGCAGTGGGACGTACGCGGGGACGCCGCAGGCGGCAGCCGCAGGAGCCGCCTCCACCGGAGCACCCTGCGGGGCCGGACATGGACGCGGAAGAGCCGGAGCCGACCGACAAGCGCGCCAAAAGCCAAGGCAAATGGGCGACCTGGCTGATCCTTCCCTCGCTGATCCTGCTGGGCTGCGTCATCGTCTACCCGGTCATCAGCGCCATCGTCCTGTCGCTGCAGAAGGACCAGGGCCTGGATCCGGCCACCGGGATGTTCGTGGCCGGCGGATTTGCCGGACTGGGCAACTACATCGGGTGGCTGCTGCAGCAGTGCCCGTCCATCGGGGGCGGCACCGTCGACTGCGCGCCGGGCACCCTGGGCTCCCAGTTCTGGAGCGCCACCTACAACACCTTCTTCTTCACCGTCATCACCGTGGCCATCGAAACCGTGATGGGTTTCTGGATGGCGATGATCATGGCGCGCACCTTCCGCGGCCGCGGCCTGGTCCGTGCCGCGGTCCTGGTGCCCTGGGCGATCCCGACCGCGGTCACCGCGAAGCTCTGGTTCTTCATCTTCGCCTACGAGGGCATCGCCAACAGCCTGTTCAACGCGAACATCCTGTGGACCGGAAGCGAGGGGCCGGCCCGGACCGCCGTCATCATCGCCGATGTCTGGAAGACGACGCCGTTCATGGCGCTGTTGATCCTGGCCGGGCTGCAGCTGATCCCCAACGACGTGTACGAAGCCGCGAAGATGGACGGCGCCTCGACCTGGCAGCGCTTCACCCAGATCACGCTGCCGTTGGTGAAACCCGCCCTGATGGTCGCCATCCTGTTCCGCGTCCTGGACGCACTGCGGATGTTCGACCTGCCCTACATCCTCACCGGGGGCGCCAACGGGACCACCACGCTGTCCATCCTCGTCGTCGACCAGATCCGGCAGGGCTTCAACGCCGCGGCCGCGCTGTCGACGATCACCTTCATCATCATCTTCATCGTGGCGTTCATCTTCGTGCGTTTCCTCGGGGCCAACGTCGTGCAGAACACCAACATCGTGGAGACGAAGGAGACGAAATGAGCGCCGTACCCGCAACTGCCACCCGCGGCGTGGACGACGGGGCACCCCGTGCTGCCGCCCGCACGCGCCAGCGATGGTCCTCGACCCGTACCTACATCAATGCCGGGGTCATCGTGCTGTGGTGCCTGCTGCCCTTCTACTGGATGGTCCTCACGGCCTTCCGCGATGTCGGCTACACCTTCGACACGAGCTTCTGGCCCACACATGTCACGCTGGAGAACTTCGCCACGGCGTTCTCCACCGATCTGGGCAACCACTTCGGACGATCGCTGTTCAACAGCTTCTTCATCGGCATCTGCACCACTGCCATCGGCCTGCTGTTCGGCGTCTTCGCCGCCTATGCCCTGGCACGGCTGAACTTCCGCTTCAAGTTCATCGTCCTCGGCTTCATCCTGGGCGCCTCGATGTTCCCCGGGGTGGCCATCGTCACCCCGTTGTTCCAGCTCTTCACGAACATCGGCTGGATGGGCACCTACCAGGCGCTGATCATCCCCGACATCTCCTTCGTCCTGCCGCTGACCGTCTACACGCTGACCGCCTTCTTCCGGGAGATGCCCTGGGAACTGGAGGAGGCCGCACGGATCGACGGGTGCACCCAGGGCCAGGCGTTCCGCAGGGTCATCATGCCCCTTGCCGCGCCAGCGGTCTTCACCACGGCGATCCTGGCCTTCATCTCGGCGTGGAACGAGTTCCTGATTGCCAGCCAGCTGTCCTCCGATGCCACTGCACCGGTCACCGTCGCCATCGCCAGTTTCGCCGGCGCCCAACCGCACCAGGAACCGTATACGGCGGTCATGGCCGCCGGGACGATCGTCACGGTCCCGCTGGTCATCATGGTGCTGGTCTTCCAACGCAAGATCGTCGCCGGGCTGACCGCCGGCGGCGTGAAGTAGGGCCGCCCATGGCCACCCCCGAACGCCGGGCCGCGCGACGTGCAGAGAACCTGGACATTCTCATCGGGTTCCTGGGCTTCTTCGCCGCGGTGCTGGTCGTGGTCATCGTGACCACCGAACTCCAGGGCGGATCCGCGCTGCTCTGGTCGCCGGTTCTGCTCGTGCTGGTCCTGGCCATCTGGGGACTGTGGCGGTTGCGCAGCCGGCTGCCCGAGCCGAAGATCGAGCGCAAGACCTACTAGGGCGGCACCGCAGCGCGGAACGAGGACGGGGCACGACGGAACAGCACGACGGAACAGCACGAGGGAGCAGCACGACTACCGGGCACGACGGCGGGGACGAGCCAGCTGCCCCGGCCGGGTCGTCGCCGCCACGCCGGATCCGCTAGACTGGGGCCACCAGCTACGACCCGGCCATCACCGGCGAGCTTCCGGAAGAACGGCCCGCGACGTGGGCCCAGTAGAACCGGGCGGTTGGGCGCGTCAGAGCCCCTGGAGAGCGGTTCGTGCGCGCCACCCCACGGGGCGGGCCACGGACAAGCGGGGTGGTACCGCGAGCACCGGCGACCGAGCGCCGGGAATCGTCCCCGCATCGAGACGAGCAGGCGCGGGCACCCCACGCCGAACCGATGCGAGGACTACCGCCGATGAGCATGTACCCCAAGGCCTCCACCCATCCCGAGGACGCCACCGTCGCCTCCCCGCGCTTCCCCGAGATCGAGGAACGCGTGCTGCAGTACTGGGAGAAGGACCACACCTTCCAGGCCTCCATCGACGCACGCCCGGCCGGGAAGGACGGCTCCAACGAGTTCGTCTTCTACGACGGCCCGCCCTTCGCCAACGGCCTGCCCCACTACGGGCACCTGCTCACCGGCTACGTCAAGGACCTCGTCGCCCGCTACCAGACCCAGCGCGGCAAGCGCGTCGAACGCCGCTTCGGCTGGGACACCCACGGGCTGCCCGCCGAACTCGAGGCGATGAAGCAGCTGGGCATGACCGACAAGAAGCAGATCGAGGCCATGGGCATCGACAAGTTCAATGCTGCCTGCCGCTCCTCCGTCATGAAGTACGCCGGCGAATGGCAGGAATACGTCACCCGCCAGGCCCGCTGGGTCGACTTCGACAACGACTACAAGACCCTGAACGTCGAGTACATGGAATCGGTGCTCTGGGCGTTCAAGCAGCTGCACTCCAAGGGCCTGACCTACAACGGCTACCGCGTGCTGCCGTATTGCTGGAAGGACGAGACCCCGCTCTCGAACCACGAGCTGCGCATGGACGACGACGTCTACAAGGACCGCCAGGACCAGACCGTCACCATCACCTTCGAGCTGCTGCCCGGCGACTCCGAGATCTCCCGCGAGCTGGCCGGCACCCAGGCCATCGCCTGGACCACCACGCCGTGGACCCTGCCCACCAACCAGGCCCTCGCCGTCGGCCCCGGGGTGCGCTACGCCGTCGTGCCGGTGGGCCCGAACGGCGCGGCGGCCGCCGGCGAACGCTTCCTGCTCGCCGAGGACCTCGTCGCCTCGTACGCCAAGGACCTCGGGTACGACGACGGCGCCGCCGCCACCGCCGCGGTCGCCTCTACCGTCGCCGGCACGGAATTGGAGGGGATCGGCTACCGCCGGCTCTGGGACTACTTCGCCGACGCCGAGGCCTACGGGACCCAGAACTCCTGGAAGATCCTCGTCGCCGACTACGTGACCACCACCGACGGCACCGGCATCGTCCACCAGGCCCCCGCCTACGGCGAGGAGGACCAGAACATCTGCGAGGCCAACGGCATCCCCGTGGTCCTCTCCGTCGACGAGGGCGCCAAGTTCCTGCCGCTGTTCGCCACCGGCCCGCTGGCCGAGATCGCCGGCGTGCAGGTCTTCGACGCGAACAAGGCCATCACCCGGGTCCTGCGCGACTCCGGCCGGCTGCTGCGCCAGGCCAGCTACGAGCACTCCTACCCGCACTGCTGGCGCTGCCGCACCCCGCTGATCTACCGCGCCATCTCCTCCTGGTACGTCGAGGTCACCGCGTTCAAGGACCGGATGTCCGAGCTGAACCAGCAGATCAACTGGATCCCGGGCAACGTCAAGGACGGCCAGTTCGGCAAGTGGCTGGCCAACGCCCGCGACTGGTCGATCAGCCGCAACCGCTACTGGGGCAGCCCCATCCCTGTGTGGGTCTCCGACAACCCGGAGTTCCCGCGCACCGACGTCTACGGCTCGCTGGCCGAGCTGGAGGCCGACTTCGGCCGGCTGCCGCGCAACACCGAGGGCGAGGTGGACCTGCACCGCCCGTTCATCGACGAGCTCACCCGGCCCAACCCTGACGACCCGTCCGGGGCCTCCACCATGCGCCGCGTCGAGGACGTCCTGGACGTCTGGTTCGACTCCGGCTCCATGCCCTACGGGCAGGTGCACTACCCGTTCGAGAACGGCGAATGGTTCGACACGCACAACCCGGCGGACTTCATCGTCGAGTACATCGGGCAGACGCGCGGCTGGTTCTACATGCTGCACATCCTCTCCACCGCGCTGTTCGACCGCCCGGCCTTCCGCAACGTCATCAGCCACGGCATCGTGCTCGGCTCCGACGGGCAGAAGATGTCCAAGTCGCTGCGCAACTACCCGGACGTGACTGAGGTGCTGGACCGCGACGGCTCCGACGCGATGCGCTGGTTCCTGATGTCCAGCCCCATCCTGCGCGGCGGCAACCTGGTCGTCACCGAACAGGGCATCCGCGACGGCGTCCGCCAGGTGATCCTGCCGCTGTGGAACGTGTACAGCTTCTTCACCCTCTACACGAACTCCGCCAACGGGGGTGCCGGCTACGACGCGCAGCTGCGCCACGACGGCTACACCGATTCGCTGGACATCTACCTGCTGGCCAACACCTCCGACCTGGTCGCCGAGGTGGCCGCCCGGATGGACGACTACGACGTCTCCGGTGCCTGCGACGCGCTGCGCTCCTACCTGGACATGCTCACCAACTGGTATGTCCGGCGCAGCCGCGACCGCTTCTTCGCCGAGGACACGGACGCGTTCGACGCCCTCTACACCGCCCTGGAGGCCCTGTGCCGGGTGGCCGCCCCGCTGCTGCCGCTGGTGACCGAGGAGATCTGGCGCGGCCTCACCGGCGGGCGCTCGGTGCACCTGACCGACTGGCCCGAGGCCGCCGCCTTCGGCTCCGACCCCGCACTGGTCGAGCGGATGGACCGGATCCGCCAGATCTGCTCCACCGGCTCCAGCCTGCGCAAGGCGGCGAAGCTGCGGGTGCGCCTGCCCCTGCAGGAGCTCACCGTCGTCGTCCCCGGGGCCGCGGATCTGGAATCCGGGGCGGAGACGATCGCCGACGAGCTGAACCTGCGCCACGTGCGCCTGGTCGACGCCGCCGACGCCTCCCCGGAGGAGTTCGGCATCGAGCAGATGCTCGTCGTCAATGCCCGCGCCGCAGGCCCCCGCCTGGGCAAGAACGTCCAGGCCGCCATCAAGGGCTCCAAGTCCGGCGACTGGTCCATTTCCGACGCCGGCGTCGTCACCGCCGGCGGACTGGACCTGGTGCAGGGCGAGTACACGCTCGAGACCGTCGTCGCCGACACGCACGACGGCGGCACCACCGCGGTCTCGATGCTCCCCGGGGGCGGGTTCGTGGTCCTGGACACCGAGCTGACCCCCGAGCTGGAGGCCGAGGGGACGGCGCGGGACATGGTCCGCGCCATCCAGCAGGCCCGCAAGGACGCCGAGCTGCACGTCAGCGACCGCATCCTCACCACCATCAGCGCCCCGCAGGACGTCGTCGACGCCCTGCACGCCAACGCCGAGCTGGTGCGCCGGGAGACCCTGACCCTCGACCTGGAGCTCATCCCGGGCGACGTCGAGACCACCATCACCGTAGAACGGACGGTTGCCTGAATGCCCACCGGACACGACGCGTTCTCCGTGGAGAGCGTCTACGCGGAACTGCTCGGGCGCGCCCCGGAGAACAAGATGGAACCGCGCATGGAGCCGATGTTCCGTGCCATGGAGGTGCTCGGCGAGCCGAACAAGGCCATGCCGATCATCCACGTGACCGGGACCAACGGCAAGACCTCCACTGCGCGGATCATCGAGCAGCTGCTGCTGGCCCACGACCTGCGCGTCGGCCGCTACACCAGCCCCCACCTGTCCAGCGTCACCGAACGCATCAGCCTGGACGGCGCCCCGGTCCCGGACGAGGTCTTCGTGCGGATCTGGGACGAGATCCGCCCCTACCTGGCCATCGTCGACGCCGAACTGGCCGAGCAGGGCCTGGTCCCGCTGACGTACTTCGAGGCGCTGACCGTCCTGGGCTACGCCATCTTCGCCGACGCCCCCGTCGACGTCGCCGTCATCGAGGTCGGCCTGGGCGGGATCACCGATGCCACCAACGTCGGCGACGGGCAGGTCTCCGTGGTCACGCCGATCTCGCTGGACCACACCGACCTGCTCGGCGACACCGTGCGCGACATCGCCCTGGAAAAGGCCGGCATCATCAAGCCCGGCGGCTTCCTGGTTTCCTCGGCGCAGGAGCCCGAGGCCGCCCAGGTGCTGCTCGAGGCCGCCCGCGAGCTGGAGGTCCCCTTCCGGTTCGAGGGCGTCGAATACGGCGTCGAATCCCGCACCCTGGCCGTCGGCGGGCAGAGCCTCACCATCCAGGGCCTGGCCGGCCGCTACGAGGACCTCGCCCTGCCGTTGCACGGCGCCCACCAGGCGCAGAACGCGGCCGTAGCCGTCGCCGCGATGGAGGCGTTCCTCGGGGGAGGGGAGACGGCGCTGAACGAGGAGCTGGTCCGGCAGGCGTTCGAGAACGTCGCCAGCCCCGGACGGCTCGAACTGGTCCGCTCGGCCCCGACGATCCTGGTCGACGCCGGGCACAACCCGGCCGGCCTGCGGGTCTCCGCCGAAGCCGTCAAGGAGGCCTTCGGCTTCAGCACGCTGGTGCTGGTCGTGGGCATCCTGGCCGAGAAGGACGCCGCCGCCATGCTCGAGGAGCTGTACGCCCAGTACGGCGACCTGGTCGAGGACCTCTGCCTGACCCAGTCGACCTCGCCCCGGGCCATCCCGGCCGGTGAACTGGGCGAACTGGCCCTGCGCGCCGGGTTCAAGGAACAGGACCTGTACATCACCGAACGCCTCGACGACGCCCTGGAATGGGCCGTCGGACGCGCCGAGGCCACCGACGACCTGGCCGGCGGCATCCTGGTCACCGGCTCGATCACCGTCGTCGGCGAAGCCCGGACCCTCCTGGGCAAGTAGCCTGGGCAAGTAAGCAGTGAGGAAAGCAAGCACCCCATGGCACGCATGACCAAAGCCCAACGCGAATGGCGCCCCGGCATGAAGAAGAAGCGCCGCTCCACCCGCGTGCTCTTCGCCTCCACCGTCCTGACCCTCGAAGCCGGCGTCGCCCTCTTCGCCACCCTGGCCGTCTTCGGCCTCTACCGCGACGAGATCAACCCGGCGCTGATCTTCCTGGTCGGCGGCTGGATCATGGCCGTGTGCATCCTGGCCTGCGCGTTCCTGTCCAAGCCGCTGGGCTACTGGATCGGCTGGACTGTGCAGGTCATCCTGATCCTGCTCGGCTTCGTGGACCCGTCGATGTTCGTCGTCGGCGTCCTGTTCGCCCTGTGCTGGTGGTACGCCGTCACCAAGGGCCGCACCATCGACCGGGAGAACGCCCGGCGGGACGCCCTGCAGGCCGAATGGGACGCGGCGCACCCGGAGCCGGATCCCGGCCACTAGACTCGATACGAACCCCGAACGACGAAGGAGGACCCGCGTGTCCACAGAACGCACCCTGGTACTGGTCAAGCCCGACGGCGTCAACCGCCAGCTGACCGGCCAGATCCTGGCCCGCATCGAGGCCAAGGGCTACCGCCTGGCCGAACTCAAGCAGGTCACCGCCACCCGCGCAATCCTGGAGTCCCACTATGAGGAGCACGTCGGCAAGCCGTTCTACGAGCCGCTGGTCGAGTTCATGCTCTCCGGCCCGGTCGTGGCCGCCATCTTCGAGGGCGAACGCGTCATCGAGGGCTTCCGCTCGCTGGCCGGCACCACCGACCCGACGACGGCGACCCCGGGAACCATCCGCGGGGATTTCGGCCGCGACTGGGGCGAGAAGGTCCAGCAGAACCTCGTCCACGGCTCCGACTCGCCCGAGTCCGCCGAGCGCGAGATCGGCATCTGGTTCTCCTAGCGGGAAACCAGCCGGGAGCACCCGGGACGACGCCGGACAGGCACCTTCGCGGTGCCTGTCCGGCGTTTTTTCAGCGGTCGAAGTGCGTGGCCGGTTCCTTCGCGCCGGTTCCCTCGACCATGGCGGTCGCCACGTCGCGGAGCTTGATGTTGCGCGTGCTCGAGGCCGAGACGAGCAAGGCGAAGGCCTCCTCCTGGCTGCAGCGGTTCTGCCCCATGATGATCCCCACCGCCAGGTCGATGCTGGTCCGCGACTTCATGGCCGCTAGGGCGTCACGCTCCGCGTCGAGGTGGTGGGCGAGCCGGATGGAGATCTGCAACGCCTGGGCGCTCTGCGAGGCATATTCGCGGGCGGCGGCCACACGCTCGGGGGTGAACCAGTGCGCCTGGCCGGCGTAGAGGTTCAAGGCCGCCCGGTCGGGGCCCTCGAGGTCGAAGGGAATGGCCAACACCGAGTGGATGCCGTGTTCCCGGATGACCACGGAGTATTCGGGCCAACGGGTGTCCGTGGCGAAGTCAGGGGCGTGGACCAGTTCCTGGGTGCGGGCCGCCGTGAGGCAGGGCCCGTCCTGGTAGTCGTATTGGAGTTCGTCCATGGCCTGGGCGACGGGGCCGCTGCTGGCGATGGTCCCCGCCTTCTTGTGCCTCAGCAGGGTGACACCGCACATGACGTCCGTGTCGTCATCCGACAGCTCCAGCGCGGCCAGGCGCGTCAACGCATTCAGGAAGGCCTCCAGGGTGTCCGACTCCAGTATCTGCCCATGGAGGTATTCGCTGACGGTCATCTCGGGTGGCACGGTCACGTGGGGACTCCTGTGGTCGATCGAACGATGTGATCCTGTGTCTATTATCCGCAAATCTGCCTGCCACGGGAGCACGGCCATGCCGCGCAGGTCCGTGGCCTTGTGGGCAGCGGAAGGGACGATGGCCGACCGCAGGATTGCGGCGATGAGTGGACGGCTGGAAGGCACGGATGGTCAAACGAGGCGGGACATCCATGGTGCCCGCGCCGGCCCGAGTCCGGACGCGCCCCGGCCGGGGGAGGGCTATCCAAAGAACGCGTTGGCGAAGGCGATCAGGATGGAACCGGCGCACAGCACGGCCAGGACCACGGCGATGACCCAGTGCCATTCGGCCACGAAGCGCTTCACGCCCCCCGAAGCCGGAATGACCCCCTGGCTGATGTTGCGGGCCGTCGTGTAGACGAACAAGGCGATCATCATGGCCCACACCACCATGCAGTAGGGGCACAGCACGTGGATCACATACAGGGCTTGGAACCACAGCCAGCAGATCATCACCAGGGCCAACGTGATGCCGGTCTGCAGGCCAATGAAGTACCAGCGGGGCATCCGCGCCCCGGTGGCCAGCGTGATGCCGATGGCCACGACGACGGCGAAGCCCGCCACGCCAATGAGCGGGTTGGGGAAGCCGAAGAGCTCGGCCTGGTGGGTCTGCATGACGGTGCCGCAGGACACCCAGGGGCTGATGTCGCACGAGGTGACGTAGTTGGGGTCCTTGTAGATCTCCAGGCGTTCGAGCGTCAGCGTGCAGGCGGCTATCCAGCTGACGAATCCGGCCACCGCGAGGATCCAGCCGAAGACGCGGTCGCGTGCGAAGCCCGGCATGCCATCGTCTTCCGGTGTCGAATCTGCGTCGTGGCGGACGGTGGGTGAATGGGCTTCGTGGGCCACGCGGTGTCTCCTCGGGTAGCGGTGGCGGCACCGGGCAGTGCCTGCATCCCTCGAGTCTAGGCGGATCACCAGCCCCGGGCTGGTTCCATATGAGACAATGGGCGTGGTTGTCGGTGAATCCACAGTTTGCCGCCAGCCCGACTGCAGGATTCCGGGCCCGCTCGCGATGGATCACCGCAGGCATCGGCAACGATGTCCGCGGATGAATACCGCAGACGGCCGCCGCAACAGAAAGCGGCTTGCCCGGCGGACTGCGTTGGTTCCCCGGGAACGCCGCACCCGCCGACGTTGGTGCACCTCGGGAAACGCGAATACTGACTTCCGGGATCCGGAAGGCCCCCGGGGCCGCGGATCCCGAACCGAGCGCCGGCGTACCGGCTGTGGAGGGTACTCCGGCTAGGAGTATGGCCTTCCATGGAAGCAACGAACGAAGAACTGAATGGGCCGGCACAGTCGTCCCTCCCCGTGCCCGCCACTGGCAACACCCCCGAGCCCGCCACCACCGACATCACAGCGGACGTGAAGGCACCGGCAGCCAAGCGGGCACCGCGCACACGCGCCACCACCCGCAAGGCCCCCGCCGCAGCCACCGACGACGAAGCAGCAGGCACCACCGACTCGTCCGGGGAAACGGCCGCAGAGCCGGCACCGAAGGCCGCCCGTGCCACCCGCACCCGCAAGGCGCCGGCCAAGAAGGCCGCGCCCGCCGCGGACACCGCGAGCGAGGCCCCTGCAGACGCCGCCGTTGAGGCAGGCACCGAGGCCCCGGCCGAAGAGCAGGCAACCGCCGCCCAGGCGGAGGCCCCGAAGAAGCCGGCCCGCGCGCCGCGCACCCGCAAGACCGCAGCCAAGGCCGCGCCCGCCGCCGAGTCACCCGCCGACAGCGCCGCCCCTGCCGATGGCGCGGCCCCTGACGCCGCGGACACCTCGGCCGCATCCGCCGACGAGCCGGTTGCCCCGGCCAAGGCCCCGCGGACTCGGAAGGCACCGGCCCGCAAGACGCGCGCGACCGCCGAAGCCCCCGCCGAAGCTCCTGCCACCGAGAGCCTTGCCACCGAGACCGCGGCCACCGAGGGTGCAGCCAGCCAGGCCCCGGCCGCGTCCACCACCGAGCAGCCGACTACCGAGCAGCCCACCGCCGCCGCTGACGAGGTTGCCGGCACCACGGCTCCCACGGCCGCCAACCCGTTCGCCATCCCCGATTCCCCGGTATCGGTCCTGTTCCAGGCACCGGACCTCTCCGCCGTCGTCCCCGCATCACGTGGCAGCGAGTCCACCGACGAGCAGGACGCCTCCGCCGACCAGGACCAGGGCGGACGGAACCGCCAGAGCCGGCGCAGCCGATCCCGCTCCCGCGACGACTCCTCCCGCCAGGGGGAGGACCACGCCGAGGCGGACTCCGAGGGCGAGGAGGGCAATGGCACGTCGTCCCGCCGTCGCCGTCGCCGTCGCCGCGGTGATGCCGATCTCGAACTGACCGGCGGCCAGGACGACGACCCGCCCAACACGGTGACCCGGGTCCGCGGACCGCGGGCCACCACCGAGGCGGCCCCCTCGAACAAGGTCACCTCCGTGAAGGGCTCGACCCGGCTCGAGGCCAAGCGCCAGCGTCGCCGCGACTCCCGTGATGCCGGGCGCCGCCGCCACGTGATCACCGAGGCCGAGTTCCTGGCCCGCCGCGAATCGGTCGACCGCCAGATGGTGGTCCGCCAGAACGAGGACCGCATCCAGATCGGCGTCCTCGAGGACGGCGTGCTGGCCGAGCACTTCGTGTCCAAGACCCAGCAGGATTCGCTGATCGGCAACGTCTACGTCGGCAAGGTCCAGAACGTGCTGCCGTCCATGGAGGCCGCGTTCATCGACATCGGGCGCGGGCGCAACGCCGTGCTCTACGCCGGCGAGGTCAACTGGGACGTCGCGGGTCTGGAGGGCCAGCCGCGCCGCATCGAGCACGCGCTGAAGTCCGGCGATTCGGTCCTGGTCCAGGTCACCAAGGATCCGGTCGGGCACAAGGGCGCCCGGCTGACCAGCCAGATCTCCCTGCCGGGCCGCTACCTGGTCTACGTGCCCGGCGGCTCCATGACCGGCATCTCCCGCAAGCTGCCCGACGTCGAGCGCAACCGGCTCAAGAAGATCCTCAAGGACCACCTGCCGCAGAACGCCGGCGTCATCGTGCGCACCGCCGCCGAGGGGGCCAGCGAGCAGGAGCTGATGAACGACATCAACCGCCTGCGCGCCCAGTGGGAGGGCATCGAGTCCGCCTCGACCTCGACGAAGACCACCCCGCCGGAACTGCTCTACGCCGAGCCCGACCTGACCATCAAGGTGGTCCGAGACGTCTTCAACGAGGACTTCACCAAGCTCATCGTCTCCGGCGAGCAGGCCTGGGACACCATCGAGGCCTATGTGATGTACGTGGCCCCGGACCTGATCAGCCGGCTGGAGAAGTGGACGTCCGGCGAGGACATCTTCGCCTCCCACCGGATCGAGGAGCAGATCCACAAGGCGCTGGACCGCAAGGTCTTCCTGCCCTCCGGCGGTTCGCTGGTCATCGACCGCACCGAGGCCATGACCGTGGTGGACGTGAACACCGGCAAGTTCACCGGCTCGGGCGGCAACCTCGAGGAAACCGTCACCAAGAACAACCTCGAGGCCGCCGAGGAGATCGTCCGCCAGCTGCGCCTGCGCGACATCGGCGGCATCATCGTCATCGACTTCATCGACATGGTGCTCGAGGCCAACCGGGACCTGGTCCTGCGCCGCCTGGTCGAATGCCTGGGCCGCGACCGGACCAAGCACCAGGTCGCCGAGGTGACCTCGCTGGGCCTGGTCCAGATGACGCGCAAGCGCATGGGCACCGGCCTGCTCGAGGTCTTCAGCGAGAACTGCGAGGCCTGCAACGGCCGCGGCGTCGTCACCCACGACGAGCCGGTCGAGCACCGCCGCTCCTCGGGCGGCCCGGCCGAGCAGAACAACCACAAGCGCAACGACCGCAATGACCGCAAGCCGCGCGGCAACCGCCACGGCAAGGGCGGCGAGGTGGACCACACCACCGAGTTCACCGCTCCGGAGCCCAAGCCACAGGACCCCGAGGCCGAGGCCAAGGCCGAGGCCGCCCGCGCCGCGTTCGCCTCCATCGCGGCGGCAGCGCACGCCGCCCACCAGGACGGCGCCACGGCGCAGAGCACCGGGCACGACGGCGGTGCCCCCACCTCCGGTGGGACCGGCCAGGAGGCCGGCGGAAGCTCCGGGGGAGAGGACCAGCGCGACGGCGGATCACGCCGCCGCGGCCGGGGACGCTCACGCGGCCGCGGACGGGCCGGCTCGCCGGAAACCTCACCGCAGGAACAGCCGCAGAACGAGCAGGAACCCGTGCAGCAGCAGGCGCAGCAGGCTCCCGCGCAGCCTGCACCCGCCGCAGCCGGCGGTGCCTCCGAGGTCGCCGACGAGGGCCCGGTCGTGAGCCTGGCCGGCGAACCGGTCCGCCTGCCGCGGGCCCGCCGCAGCCGCCGCGCCACGGCGCCGACGCAGACCCCGGACCTGACGCTGGAGTCGCTCAGCGCGGCCTTCGGCGCCACCCCGGAGCCGGCCCGCGAGACTGCCGCACCGGAGCAGGCCAAGGAGCCGGCCAAGCAGCCCGCCGCCGTGGAACCCGCCGCTACCCCGGCTCCCGTGGTGGACGAGCCGGTTGCCCCCCAGGAGCCCGCTGCCGCCACGCAGCCTGCTGCCGCCGCGCAGCCTGCACGGAAGCCGCGCCGCAGCCGCTCGGCGTCCAGTGCCCAGGGCAGTGCCAACACGCCGATCGAGCGCAAGGAGGCACCGGCGTCGTCCGCTGCCGCAGGCACCAGCCACGTGGCCAAGCTGGATCCGCGTGCTGGGAAGGCGCAGGACACCGCCGGTGAGACGCCCGTCATGCTCGGCGTGGGCGTCCCCGCAGAGGAGCTCTGAGCAACCGGCTATTGACGACCCGCCGGGGCCGGGTGTATTTGCCCCGGCGGGACGCAATAGCGTAATCTAGATCCTCGGTGCATGCGCCGCTCATCGGATTTTTCCGCTCGGCGTGACAGCACAGCGCTTATCCCCATTCAGTACGAAGCGGTGGAACGTGCGCGGTAAGAGTAATAGACGTCGAGAGAAGTGAGTTCCCAAGTGGTGTACGCGATTGTCCGCGCAGGCGGCCGGCAGGAAAAGGTTTCCGTAGGAGACTGGGTCACCCTTGACCGCGTCCCCGAGGCAGCTGGTGGAACCATTGAGCTCCCCGCGCTGCTTCTGGTCGATGGCGACAAGGTCACGTCCGCTGCCGAAGAACTGGCCAAGGTCACCGTGACCGCCGAGGTTCTCGAAAACCTCCGCGGCCCGAAGATCGTCATCCAGAAGTACAAGAACAAGACCGGCTACAAGAAGCGCCAGGGTTTCCGTGCTGCGCTGACCAAGGTCAAGGTCACCTCCATCGCCTAAGGCGCCGGAGACCAGATAACCCCCGATTCAAAGGTAGGCACATCTAATGGCACATAAGAAGGGCGCGAGCTCCACTCGCAACGGCCGCGACTCCAACGCTCAGTTCCTGGGCGTGAAGCGCTTCGGCGGCCAGGTCGTTTCCGCCGGCGAGATCATCGTCCGCCAGCGTGGCACGCACTTCCACCCGGGCGCCAACGTCGGCCGCGGTGGCGACGACACCCTGTTCGCACTGGCAGCCGGCTCGGTCGAGTTCGGCACCCGTCGCGGCCGTCGTGTCGTGAACATCGTCAACGCCGGCTAAGCAGGGCGTTACCGCATTTAGCTAGACTGGAGGGTGGGCCGCACGGCCCGCCCTCTAGTTCTTTTTTCCGGCCGCACCGTGGGCAACCAGCACCCGGCGGCCACCCAATAGAGGAGTCCCCCCAGTGGCAGCGTTCGTAGACCGCGTAGTCCTTCACGTTTCCGGCGGAAACGGCGGGCACGGCTGCGTGTCGATCCGCCGTGAGAAGTTCAAGCCCCTCGGCGGCCCGGACGGGGCCAACGGCGGCAACGGCGGGGATGTCATCATTCGCGTCGACAGCCAGACCACCACCCTGCTCTCGTACCACCACGCCCCGCACCGCCAGGCCGGCAACGGCGAACCCGGCAAGGGCGACATGCACCCGGGCAAGAACGGCGAGGACCTGGTCCTGCCGGTCCCGGAGGGCACCGTCATCAAGGACCGGGCCGGCAACATCCTGGCCGACCTGGTCGGCGAGGGGACCGAATACGTCGCCGCGGCCGGCGGCATGGGCGGACTGGGCAATGCGGCCATCGCCTCGCAAAAGCGCAAGGCCCCCGGATTCGCCCTGCTGGGGATCCCCGGTGACGAACAGGACATCGTCCTGGAACTGAAGTCCGTCGCCGATATCGCCCTGGTGGGCTACCCGTCAGCCGGCAAGTCCAGCCTGATCGCCGCCATGTCGGCTGCCCGCCCGAAGATCGCCGACTACCCGTTCACCACCCTGATCCCCAACCTGGGGGTCGTGGAAAGCGGAGACGTCCGGTTCACCGTCGCCGACGTCCCCGGCCTGATCCCCGGGGCCAGCGAGGGCAAGGGGCTCGGGCACGAGTTCCTGCGCCACGTCGAACGCTGCGCCGCCCTGGTGCACGTGCTGGACTGCGCCTCCCTGGAATCCGACCGCGACCCGATCAGCGACCTGGAGACCATCGAGGCCGAGCTGGCCGCCTACGCCACCGATGCCAGCTACGCCGGAGCCGACGGCACGGTCGTGCCGTTGAACGAGCGTCCCCGTCTGGTCGCCTTGAACAAGACCGACATGCCCGACGGCGCCGAGATGGCCGAATTCGTCCGGGCGGACCTCGAAGCCCGCGGCTACCGGGTCTTCGAGGTCTCCGCGCTGGCGCGCACGGGCCTGAAGGAACTGGGCTATGCCATGGGCGAGCTGGTCACCGCAGCCCGCGAGGCCTCCGCGGTGGCCCCGGCCATCGTGGACGTCCCGGTCCTGCGGCCCCGCGCGGTAAACCGCGCCGAATTCACCATCCACCGCGAGGAGCGCAACCTCGAACCGCTCTTCCGGGTGCAGGGTGAAAAGCCCATCCGCTGGGTCAAGCAGACGGACTTCAGCAACGACGAGGCCGTGGGCTACCTGGCCGACCGCCTGGCCAAGCTCGGCGTCGAGGACAAGCTCTTCAAGGCCGGCGCGAAGCCGGGCGACGCCGTCGTGATCGGAGACGACGACGACGGCGTGGTCTTCGACTGGGAGCCCACCATGGCCGCCGGCGCCGAGCTGCTGGGCTCGCGCCGCGGCGAGGACGTGCGCCTGGACGACATGAGCCGGCCGACCCGTGAGCAGAAGCGGCAGGAACACCAGGACCGCAAGGACGCCCGGGCCGCGGCCCGCGCCGAACTCGAGGCCGAACGCAAGGCCGGCATCTGGACGGAGTCGGTCAACTACAAGAACGAACGCTCGTCCAAGGACAGCGGGAAGTGACGCGGCAAAACCGCATCCCGTCCTCGGTGCGCCGGCGTTCGCAGCTCACCGAGGCCACCCGCATCGTCGTGAAGGTCGGCTCGTCCTCGCTGACGACCGTCCACGGCGGCATCTCCGAGGAGGCGCTCAACGGCCTGGTCGGGGAACTCTCCGCCGTCCGCAACGGCGGCATCGAGCTGATCCTCGTCTCCTCCGGCGCCATCGCCGCCGGCATCGCGCCACTGGGCCTGGACCGGCGTCCCCGCGATTTGGCCACCCAGCAGGCAGCCGCCAGCGTGGGGCAGGGCCTGCTGATGGCCAAGTACACCCAGGCGTTCGGCTCGCACGGCATCACGGTCTCGCAGGTCCTGCTCACTGCTGACGACCTCATCCGCCGCCAGCAGTACGCCAACGCCTTCCGCGCACTCGGCCGACTGCTCCGGCTGGGCGTGGTCCCCGTCGTCAATGAAAACGACACCGTGGCCACGCACGAAATCCGCTTCGGCGACAACGACCGCCTGGCCGCGCTGGTGGCCCACCTGGTCAAGGCCGACGCGCTCATCCTGCTCTCGGACGTCGACGCCGTCTACGACGGGCCACCCTCGGAAGGGGCCAGCCGCATCCCCACGATCACCAGCGCCGCCGACCTCGAGGGGGTCGTCATCGGTTCCGTCGGCGCCTCGGGGGTCGGCACCGGGGGAATGGTCACCAAGGTCGAGGCCGCGACGATGGCCGCGGAGTCGGGCATCCCCACCCTGGTGACCTCCACGGCGCAAGCCGGCCGTGCGCTGGCCGGCGATGACGTCGGAACCTGGTTCACGGCCCGCGGGGGCCGCCGCCCGCTGCGCATGCTCTGGCTGGCCCAGCTGGCCTCCACCCGCGGCACCCTGGTGCTCGACGACGGGGCAGTCACCGCCGTTGCCTCGGGATCCCGCTCGCTGCTGCCGGCCGGCATCACCGAGGTCCGCGGCGACTTCGAGGCCGGGGACGCCGTGGAGATCACCGATGCCGCCGGCACCGTGATCGCCCGCGGCCTGGTCAACTACGCCTCCACCGAGCTGCCCGAGATGCTGGGACGCAGCACGCGCGAATTGGCCCGGGCGCTGGGGCAGCACTACGAACGGGAGGTCGTCCATGTCGACGATCTCGTGCTCGTCGGGCCCCGGGCACCGGCCGGCACGCCCTGACCCCCCAATGGCGCCCGCGGGCCGTCACATGGCCGCTCAACAATCGCCGTCGCCGCGGTGCCCGTGGCTAGACTGGTTCCATGAGCCAGAGCGTCACCGAGACCACCCCCACCGCCGAGTCCGTTGCCCGTGAGGTCGGCCTGCGTGCCGACCGTGCCCGGACGGCCTCGCGGACGCTGGCGCGAGCCAACCGGGACTGGAAGGACCGCGGCCTGCTGGCCATTGCCGCCTCGCTGGACGAGCGGCGTTCGGCCGTCATGGCAGCCAACGCCAAGGACCTCGAGCGCGAACGGGCCGCGGGGACCAGCCAGGGGCTGCTGGACCGGCTGAAACTGGACTACGCCCGGGTCGACGGCCTCATCGCGGCCCTTGAGGAACTCGCAGGCCTTCCCGACCCGGTAGGTACCGTGGAGCGCGGCCAGACCCTGCCCAATGGGTTGCGGCTTCGCCAGGTCCACGTCCCGATGGGGGTCCTCGGGACCATCTACGAGGCGCGCCCGAATGTCACGGTCGACATCGCCGGGCTGGCCTTGAAGAGCGGCAACGCAGTCCTGCTCCGCGGTGGTTCCGCAGCGGCGGAGTCCAACCAGGCACTGGTGGAACTCATCCGCGACGCCCTCGTCTCCGTCGGGCTCCCCGCCGATGCCGTG
Source organism: Arthrobacter sp. JSM 101049 (assembly GCF_041679245.1). Lineage (NCBI taxonomy): Bacteria > Bacillati > Actinomycetota > Actinomycetes > Micrococcales > Micrococcaceae > Arthrobacter > Arthrobacter sp. JSM 101049. Next base: position 39,627 of record NZ_JBGFFC010000004.1, read on the forward strand.
CAGAGCGTCGACGACTTCGGCCGGGCCGGGGCGACGGAGCTGATGGGTGCACGCGGAAAGGTCGACGTGCTCATTCCCCGCGGGGGACGCGCGCTGATCCAATCGGTGCTGGAGAACGCGAAGGTCCCCGTCATCGAGACCGGCGAGGGCAACGTCCACATCTTCGTCGATGAATCCGCCTCCGCCGAATCGGCAGCAGCGATCCTGCTCAATGCGAAAACCCAGCGCCCCTCGGTGTGCAATACCGTGGAAACGCTCTTGCTGCACGCCGCCGCCCCCGCGTCGCGCCACGTCCTGGAGGCGTTGGTGAAGGCCGGCGTCACGCTGCACGCCGACGAGCGGGCACTGGCCCTGGCCGACGGCCTGGGAGCAGTGCCCGCGACCGAGGAGGACTGGGCCCGGGAATACATGTCCCTGGATCTCGCCGTCGCCGTGGTGGACGATCTCGACGCGGCCATGGCCCACATCCGCCAGTGGACCACCGGGCACACCGAGGCGATCCTCACCAACGACCTTGCACATGCAGAACGCTTCGTGGCCGAAATCGATTCGGCGGCGGTCATCGTCAACGCCTCCACGCGCTTCACCGACGGCGGCCAGCTCGGCCTGGGCGCCGAAGTCGGCATCTCGACGCAGAAGATGCACGCCCGCGGACCCATGGGCTTGCGGGAACTGACGACGACCAAATGGATTGTCCAGGGAGACGGCCACATCCGTTCGTAGAGTCCGCCCCGGGTGGGTAGGATGGTAGGTAGACATTAGACGAGCCCCGGATGCACCGAGACGTGGTGGAGCCGGTGGATGACGGGTACGAAGGAGAAACATGCTCACGCAGGTCTTGGGGACGGTACTGGCGAGTGGTACGGAAGCCGAGGGTGCTGGCAACATGCCGTACATCGTCGGCGGCGGGATCTTCGCCTTCTTCCTGCTGCTGCTCTTCATTTGCGTGTCCTTCACCAACGTCGGCAACCGCCACGAGGCCCACGCCGAGGCCGACGATACCCACCGCCAGTTCTCCAACAAGCACGGCCACGGCGATCACTAGCAAAGCAGAGGCGGATGGGTCGGAACGGCCGGTCCGCCTTGGTGTGATGGGCGGGACCTTTGACCCGATCCACCATGGGCACCTGGTGGCCGCCAGCGAGGTGGCCGCCGAATTCGACTTGGACGAAGTCGTTTTCGTCCCCACGGGCCGGCCCTGGCAAAAGGCCGACCGGGACGTCACGGATTCGGAGCACCGGTACCTGATGACTGTCGTGGCCACGGCCTCGAACCCGCGCTTCACCGTCAGCAGGGTCGACATTGACCGGCCAGGCCCGACCTACACCATCGACACCTTGCGTGACTTGCGGCGGCAGCGCCCCGATGCGGAACTCTTCTTCATCACGGGCGCCGATGCCATGGAGCAGATCATGTCGTGGAAGGCCATCGACGAGCTCTGGAGCCTGGCGCACTTCGTCGGGGTCACGCGTCCTGGACACCAGCTGCCGGACCTGGGGCGGTCGGATGTCAGCCTGCTGGAGGTACCGGCGATGGCGATCTCGTCCACCGCATGCCGGGACCGGGTCAAGGGCAACAAGCCCGTCTGGTACTTGGTGCCCGACGGGGTGGTTCAGTACATTGCGAAGTACGAGTTGTATCACTACGACGGCGTCGCCTGAGGGGCTATGCCGGGAACGGACAACATGAGCGACGATCTGGGGCGCGCACCGACACGGCGCTCCCTCCGTGAGCAACGACGAGCTGGCGAGGCCGCGGACGAGGCCCGCGACCGGGATCCGTCGACCCCGGACCAGCCGGCCACGGACTCCGAGACGCGCTCCTCCGACGACACCAACCAGCTCGAACGCGTGGCCAAGGCCAACCGAAGCCGGAGGGCCGCCGATGTCCCCTTCGACATGGTTCCCGAGCGCGGAGAACGTAGTTCACTCCAGCGCGCCCGCGACCGCGAGGCCCTGCGCGCGCGCCGCGAAGCCGCGAACCGCGAAGCCGCACAACGCGAAGCCGCACAACGCGATGCCACATCGGCCGACGACGAGCGGACGCCCCACGAGGCAGCACCGCTGACCCGACGGCAGCTCCGCTTGCAGGCCCTCGCGGCGGCCCGCGCCGCAGGCCAGGCGCCGTCCACACCGGAGGGCAACGAATCCACCCAGGGCCCGGTAGCGGCAGGTGCCGCCACGCCGGCGGAACCGGCGGAGACCGGGAACTCGCTGAGCGTCGAGGCGGCGCTGGAAGCGCGCCGGAAGATCATCGCCGAGCAGCCGAAAATCCAGAAGCCGACCGCCGACGAGACGGACGCGGACGACCTGGAGGTCATCGCCCGCCAGCGCGAGCTTGCGGCTCGCGCGGCGATCATTAGCCGCCGCGTCGCCGAGCGTGAGCGGCTGCAGCGGTCCAACTCCGAACGCACGCAGCAAGCAGCCGACCCGTTCACCGGAGCCATGAACCGGTTGCGGATCGAACAGGCCGAGCGCGACCTGGCCAATACGGGCGTCAACGCACCGCACACCAACGGATTCCGCCTGGAGATGCCGGCCCAGTCCAAGCCCGCGGGCAAGACCGCGCCGGCAGGGGAGCAGGACCGTGATGCCCCCAAGGCATCGAAGCCTGCCCGGAAGCAGGCGTCAAGCGGGCAAGCCGTGGAGGGCCAGGGAACGGAAACCGGGGGCCAGCCCGTCAGCGCGCGGTCCGCGCAAGGACTGGAGCCGCTGGATTACCTGACCGCAGGTGTCCGCCGGGTCAATGCCTGGACAGTGGCGGTCATCGCCGCCCTGGCCGTCGGAGCCGGGGCACTGGTGACCGGCATCGTCATGATCAGCACCAACGGCTAGCTGCCGATTCGTACCGCCAGACACCACCCCAAGGAGCCACATGGCCGCAACAGAGCATTCCCTCAACATCATCCGCACCGCAGCCCTCGCGGCTGCGGACAAACTCGCCGACAACCTCGTCGCCTTGGACGTCAGCGAACGCCTCGGCATCACCGACGCGTTCCTCATGGCCTCGGCCGAGAGCGAGCGGCAGGTCAATGCCATCGTCGACGGCATCGAGGAAGCGCTGATCGAGGAGCACGACGTGCGCCCGGTGCGCCGTGAAGGACGCGGACTGGGCCGCTGGGTCCTGCTGGACTACGTGGACATCGTGATCCATGTCCAGCACCAGGAGGACCGGGTCTTCTACGCCCTGGACCGGTTGTGGAGCGACTGCCCGGCCATCGAGCTGCCCACGGCGGCTCAGTCGGTGGCCTCGTCCGGCAACGAGGCCGCTACGCCCGAATAGGCGGTTCGCGCCGATTTGCACGGGCTAAATTCCGTGCCCTATGATGGATGAGTTGTCCAGACGGAAACGTCCGGTACAGCCCTCGTTCGGGGGTATGGCGCAGTTGGTAGCGCGTCTGCATGGCATGCAGAAGGTCAGGGGTTCGAATCCCCTTACCTCCACGAACTGGATGGGACGGAAGAGCCCATCACCTGCGAGGGGAAGCCCCGGCCAGTGGCCGGGGCTTTTCTGCTTATTGCCCCAGCTGGCAGCCCGGGCGGCCTCGTCCTTGCGTGTTCCGCCGACGGCGATCCTGGGGCTCGCTCCGCCCGCTGCACGATGTGGCGATGCGCCAGCGATAGCCGGCGGGCCGCATCCCCACGTCGATGGCTATTTGTCGTCCTCGAGGGCTTCCACATCGTCTGCCGTGGTCGGGATATGAGGCAGTGTCCCCGTGGTCGGCTGCACCGGCGGGGTGAGCACCGAGTCGTAGTCGTGTTCACTGGAGTAGCGCAGAAAGCCCAGATGGGCTTCGTAGCGGTCCAGGACGTCGTTGATGACCTGCTGCTGGGTCAGCCCAACGAGGTCATAGCCCTCCGTACCGGTCTGGGTGAAGACCTCCAACCGGAAGTACACGTCGACCTGCCGGGACACGCTCCGCGCGCCGAACATCGGCACCGGGGCCTCCACCGCCGCGACCTGGTAGTGGAAGTTGCGGTGATGCGCCATGTTGACCACAAGCGTGTACTCGTCGATGGAGGTCGCGTCGTTCGGCGTCGTCGTGAGGTCGGCGTCGTAGCCGAGTTCGCTGAATTCCCTGAGCACGTCCTGCAGCGCCGGGTGGACGACCCGTTCGGCGAACTGGGCCACCTGCTTCTTGGACGGGTAGGCGCGGAGCTGCGCCAGCCGCTGGCGCCAGGTCTTCTCCGGCGTCTGCCCGCCATGCACTGCCGCACTCCGTCGACGCATCACCTGCCCCTCGCGCTCGGCCCGCTCCATCCGCAGCACCTTGGAGAAGGAAGCCATCACCAGATAGGCGATGATCGTCACCGGAAGCGCGAAGATCAGGGTCGCGTGTTCCATGGTCGTCACGCCGCCGGCAACAAGCATGGCGACGGTCAGGACTGCGGTGAGCAGGGCCCAGAAGATCCGCAGCCATTTCGCCCCGTCCACCGCGGGATCGGGAATCGACGAGGAGAAGTTCGACATGACCATCGCCCCGGAGTTGGCGCTCGTTAAGTAGAAGAGAAGACCCGACAGGGTGGCCAGGCCGATGAGGAAGGGCGCACCGGGGAACATCTCCAGCAAGGCGTACCAGCCGTGTTCCGGGTCTCTCATGGCCAGGTCGGCGAAGGCAGTGTTGCCGTCCAGGACCTCGCTCATCGCGCTGTTTCCGAAAATGGAGACGATGAAGAAATCGCAGAGGACCGGCGCCGTGATGGCGGCAATGACGAATTCGCGCAGGGTCCGGCCGCGGGAAATACGGGCGAGGAACAGACCGACGAACGGGCCCCACGCGAGCCAGAACGCCCAGAAGAAGAGGGTCCATCCAGCCATCCAGTCAGCGCCGCCGTCTGTGTAGGCAAACGTTTGCAATGTCCGTTCCGGCAGGGAAAAGACGAACCGGCCGATGTTCTCGACCATGGCATTGAGCAGGAACGAGGTCTTCCCGGTGACCAGGATGTACAGCATCATGGCGCCGGCGGCCCAGAGGTTGAGCTCGGAGATGAGGCGGATGCCCTTGTCCACACCCGAGGTGCACGCTGCCACGGTCATGATCACGGCGACGAGCACCAGGGCGATCTGCAGCGAAAGGCCCTCTGACAAGCCGAAGAGCCAGGCGAATCCGACATCGAGCAGGACGACGCCGATGCCCATGGAGGTCGCGACGCCGAAGACCGTGCCGACGAGGGCGAAGATGTCGATCACATCACCTGTCGCTCCCCGGACGCGCCTGCCCAGGAGCGGATAGAGCGCGGCACGGATGGAGAGCGGCATGCCCCAGCGGTAGGCAAAATAGCCCATCGCCATACCCAGCAGTGCATACATCGACCAACCGGCGATCCCGTAGTGGAACATCGTCCAGACGACCGCGTCCTGCGCCGCAGCAGCGGACTCCGGGGTGGCTGCCGGGGGCGCCATGTACTGGGTGATGGGCCCGGTGACCGAATAGAAGAGCATGTCGATTCCCACGCCGGCAGCGAAGAGCATCGCCACCCACGTGAACAGGCTGTACTGCGGGCGGGAATGATCCGGTCCCAGCCGGACGCTGCCCTCCTTGGACAGGGCCACCCAGAGGACGAAGAGTATGACCAGGGTGATCGTTAGCACGTAGAACCAGCCCAGGTTCGTTGCGATCCAGGTGACCGCCGTCTGCATGATGGTAGCCGCCTGGTCCGGGAGGATCATCGCCCAGATGGAGAACGCCAACACGATCGCAGCGGAGATGATGAAGACGCGCCAATTGACCCGGGGACCACGGTGCTCCGCCAGCTCGGCCGGGCCCTTGCTCAGCTCATTGCTGGAAATCGGCGGGCGTCGTTCCTCGGCCACAGGGTCCTTGCGCCGTTCCGTGGCGCCGAAACGACTGCGCTCGACACGTCCCTCGGTCGGTTCCGGGGGAGCGGCCTGCGGGTCATCGCCCTCTGACAATCAATTCTCCTTCGCTGGCGGGTCGTGAAGGGAACCCGCGCAAGGGGAATACGAGGCCCGGTCCAGCACCGGGCGCATGCCTAGAGCGCGGCGAACCCTGCCGATTTGCGGCTACCTCATGGTAGCCCGCAAGCTCCGCACGCCGTGAGTCGAAGTGTCGACGCTCCTGCCACCTAGGCCAGGTACGCGGCCAGCTGAGCCAGCGAATCGGACATCCCCTTCCGGTGGTCGCCTTCCAGGATTCCCCGGGGCACGTTGTCCGCACGGAATTCGACGTCGGACCCGCCCGGGGCGGGGACGGCGGACCAGGTCATGACCATCTGACCCACGAATTCGGGACCGGCCTGCTCGAATTCCACGGCCTGGACGAGCCGGACGCCCGGCACTACCTCCAGCACGGACGAGGAGACGATGTCCGCATCCGCTGTGGACTTGCCCGGTGCACCCCTTGCGTCGAGGTACCGCATGAGCAGGCGCAAGTGCCCTCCGGGCCGCAGATCCAGCTCCAGCACGCGGCAGCTCATACCGGTGGGTGGCAGCCATGACTCGAGTGCCTGGTTGTCGGTGAACGCAGCGAACACGCGGTCCGGGCTCGCCGGAATCCACTGTGTCACCACGTCGGTGCGGCCCATGGCGGTACTAGAAGAGCTGACGCCAGTTCGTGGCGGCCAGGTCGATCAACTCGTCGCCGCGGCCGGACAGGACGGTACGCACGGCGTACAGCGCGAATCCCTTGGCCTGTTCGGCGGTGACCGCCGGGGGCATGGACAGTTCCTGGCGCGTCGTGACGACGTCGACCAACGCCGGGCCGTTGTGGTCGAAGGCCTTCTTCAGTGCGGCGTCCAGATCGGCCGAGCTTTCCACCCGGATCCCCAGGACGCCGAGCGAGTTGGCGACGTCGGCAAAGTTGGGGTTGTCCAGGTCGGTCGCGTAGTTCACGAATCCGGCCGCCTTCATCTCCAGTTCGACGAAGTTCAGGGAGGAGTTGTTGAAGACGACCATCTTCACCGGTAAACGGGACTGCACCACCGTGAGCAGCTCGCCCATGAGCATCGCCAGGCCCCCGTCGCCGCAGAGGGCGACGACCTGCCGGCCGGGCGCTGCCGACTGGACGCCGATGGCCTGGGGAAGGGCGTTGGCCATCGAGCCGTGGGCGAAGGAGCCAATCATCCGCCGTCGGCCGTTCATCCGGATATAGCGGGCGGCCCACATGACGGGGGAGCCGACGTCCGGCAGGAAGACCGCGTCATCCGAGGCGAGCTGGTTGACGCTGCGGGCGACGAACTGCGGGTGCAGGGGAACGCCCTTGCGGGTCTTCGACGCCAGGTCGTCCAACTTCTCGCGGGTCTTGCGGTAGTGCTTCTGCGCGTCCTTGAGGTGGCCGCGCCGGGACTTGTGCTTGAGCAGCGGCAGGAGGGCCTCCGCCGTGTCGCCCACGTCGCCCACCAGGCCCAGGTCGACGGGGGCACGCCGCCCCAGCTGCTCCCCGCGGATGTCCACCTGGATGATGCGCGCGTGCGAGGGGAAGAACTGCTGGTAGGGGAAATCCGTGCCCAGCATCAGGAGGGTGTCCGCGTCCTCCATGGCCCGGTAACCGGAGGCGAAACCGAGCAGCCCGGTCATGCCGACGTCGAACTCGTTGTCGTACTCGAGGTGTTCCTTGCCGCCGAGCGCGTGCACGATTGGTGCGCCGAGCGTCTCGGCCAGGCCGGTCACTGCATCGTGTGCCCCGGCCACGCCGGCGCCGGCGAGGATGGTGACCTTGGAGCCGGCGTTGAGGAGCCCGGCGGCCTCCTGGAGCTCCTCCTGGCAGGGAACGACGACGGGACGGCTGCGGCGGATGCGGGTGGTACGGGTGCTTGTTGCCGGTGCCAGGGCCACGTCGCCGGGGACCACGAGCACGGCGACGCCGCGCTTTTCCACGGCCGTGCGCATGGCGATCTCCATCAGCCGAGGCATCTGGTCGGGCGTGGAGACCATTTCGGAGAACACCGAGCACTCGCCGAAAAGGTCTTGCGGATGGGTCTCCTGGAAGTAATTGCTGCCGATTTCACCACTGGGAATGTGCGCGGCGATGGCCAGCACCGGCACCCGAGTTCTGTTGGCCTCGTAGAGTCCATTGATCAGGTGCAGGTTTCCTGGTCCGCAACTGCCGGCACACACGCCGAGTTCGCCAGTCAAGGCTGCCTCGGCTCCTGCAGCGAACGCGGCGGCCTCCTCATGGCGGACGTGGGCCCAGGCGATCGTGCCGTCCTTGCGCAACGCGTCGGTCAAGCCGTTCAGGGAGTCACCGGGGACGCCGTAGATGCGCTGGACGCCATTGGCCCTCAGGGTGGCAATCATGTTTTCTGCGACAGTGGCCATGTCTGATTCCGTTCCTTCCGCTGCGGTTACGCCCACCCTACGCTGACGGCTGCAGGGGCCGGCAGGGAGCAGGGGAGGCGACACGCCGACCGACGACGACACGCTCATGGACTTGGCCTGTGCACGGCGAACGCACAGGCTGTGGATGGCCCGAGCCAAAGCCCGGATTCGTGCGGCAATCGGGGGTCGGATTCTCCACAGCGGCTGTGGACTAACACCGGGGGGAATGACATACTTGTAAGACAACATATAGGGGTTGCTTGTCGCAGCTTGCACTACATGTAGTATTGAAATCTCTGGAGGCGCCCCGCGGACAGCGGCCGGATTCCACGCCGGCCACGCCATTTCGGCCCGCTTCCAGAACCCCGGCCAGCCGGGGCACATATCGAAGAAACCACCATCTTGTACGAGGGGACCAACGCCATGACCGTCACGGTTTACACCAAGCCAGCATGCGTGCAGTGCAACGCCACCTACCGCGCGTTGGACAAGAAGGGCATCGCCTACCAGAAGGTCGACATCTCTCAGGACCCTGAGGCCCTGGAGCGGGTGCGGGCCCTCGGTTACATGCAGGCCCCTGTCGTCATCACCGAGGCCGACCACTGGTCCGGCTTCCGCCCGGACAAGATCGCGGAGCTGGCAGAGCTCGCCTCGAGCGTCGCCTAGCACCACCCATCACGACCAGTTGGAGGCCGGCACGATGTCAGCCGACACGGTAGTGGCAGGCCACAGGTCTCCGGCCGCCACCACCTGCAGCACGAGTTCGTCCCTGATCTACTTCTCCTCCGCCTCGGGTTACACGAAGCGGTTCATCGAGAAGCTGGGGCTCGACGCGGCACGCATCCCCCTCCACGCCAATGACCCCGCGTTGTTGGCCACCCGGCCGTATGTCCTCGTTCTCCCCACCTACGGTGGGGAGAAGGGGGAGCGGTCGATTCTCCCGCAGGTGATCCGCTTCCTGAACAACGAGGGAAACCGGAACCTGCTGCGCGGCGTCATCGGCGCCGGCAATACGAACTTTGGAACCACCTACTGCCTGGCGGCCGACAAGATCTCCGCCAAATGCGGTGTTCCAGTGCTGTACCGCTTCGAACTGATGGGCACGTCCGAGGACGTGGCCCATGTACGCCAAGGATTGGAAGAGTTTTGGAAACAACAGTCGCGGAGTCGACCGTGAAGACCGACAACAAGGAGATCCCGGAGGCCTTCAAGGGGCTGGGCTACCACGAGCTGAACGCCATGCTCAACCTCTACGACAAGGATGGGAACATCCAGTTCGATGCGGACCGGGCCGCTGCACGACAGTACTTCCTGCAGCACGTGAACACCAACACCGTCTTCTTCCACGACCTGGACGAGAAGCTCGAATACCTGATCAAGCACGAGTACTACGAGCGCGAAACCCTCGACCAGTACACGATGAACTTCGTGCGCGACCTCTACTCCCACGCCTACAAGAAGAAGTTCCGCTTCGAGACCTTCCTGGGCGCCTTCAAGTTCTACACCTCCTACACGCTCAAGACCTTCGACGGCAAGCGCTACCTCGAACGCTACGAGGACCGTGTCTGCATGGTTGCGCTGCACCTGGCCCGCGGCGACGAGAAGCTGGCCACCCAACTCGTCGACGAGATCATCGACGGCCGCTTCCAGCCGGCCACCCCCACGTTCCTGAACGCAGGCAAGGCCCAGCGCGGCGAGCTCGTCTCCTGCTTCCTGCTGCGCGTCGAGGACAACATGGAGTCGATCGCCCGCGGCATCAACTCCTCGCTGCAGCTCTCCAAGCGCGGCGGCGGCGTCGCCCTGTCGCTGACCAACATCCGTGAACACGGTGCCCCGATCAAGCAGATCGAGAACCAGTCCTCCGGCGTCATCCCCGTGATGAAGCTCCTTGAAGACAGCTTCTCCTACGCCAACCAGCTCGGCGCCCGCCAGGGGGCCGGGGCGGTGTACCTGCACGCCCACCACCCGGACATCTACCGCTTCCTGGACACCAAGCGCGAGAACGCCGACGAGAAGATCCGCATCAAGACCCTCTCGCTCGGTGTCGTGGTCCCGGACATCACCTTCGAGCTGGCCCGCAAGAACGAGGACATGTACCTCTTCTCGCCCTACGACGTCGAGCGCGTCTACGGCATGCCCTTCTCCGACGTCTCGGTGACCGAGAAATACTACGAGATGGTCGACGATTCGCGGATCAAGAAGACCAAGATCAACGCCCGCGAGTTCTTCCAGACCCTCGCGGAGATCCAGTTCGAATCCGGCTACCCGTACGTCATGTTCGAGGACACCGTGAACCGGGCCAACCCCATCAAGGGCAAGGTCATCATGAGCAACCTCTGCTCGGAGATCCTGCAGGTATCCTCGCCGTCGACCTACACCGACGACCTGGGCTACGAGGTCGTCGGCAAGGACATCTCCTGCAACCTGGGGTCGATGAACATCGCCAAGACGATGGACTCGCCGGACTTCGGCGCCACTGTCGAGACCGCCATCCGCGCGCTGTCCGCCGTCTCGGACATGTCGTACATCGGTTCGGTCCCCTCCATCGCCGAGGGCAACCAGCAATCGCACGCCATCGGCCTGGGGCAGATGAACCTGCACGGCTACCTGGCCCGTGAACGCGTCCACTACGGCTCCGAGGAGGGCCTGGACTTCACGAACATCTACTTCTACACCGTGCTGTTCCACGCCCTGCGCTCCTCCAACCGCCTGGCGATGGAGAAGGGCGAGACGTTCGGCGGCTTCGAGGACTCCAAGTACGCCTCCGGCGAGTTCTTCGACAAGTACACCGAGGCCGAATGGGTCCCGCAGACCGCGAAGGTCCGTGAGCTCTTCGCCGGCGTGCACGTCCCGACCCAGCAGGACTGGCTGGAGCTGAAGGCCTCCGTCATGGAGCACGGCATCTACAACCAGAACCTGCAGGCCGTGCCGCCCACCGGCTCGATCTCCTACATCAACAACTCGACCTCCTCGATCCACCCGGTCGCCTCGAAGGTCGAGATCCGCAAGGAAGGCAAGCTGGGCCGCGTCTACTACCCGGCCCCCTACCTGACCAACGACAACCTGGACTACTACCAGGACGCGTACGAGATCGGCTACGAGAAGATCATCGACACCTACGCCGCGGCCACGCAGCACGTGGACCAGGGGCTGTCGCTGACGCTGTTCTTCAAGGACACCGCCACGACCCGCGATATCAACAAGGCGCAGATCTACGCGTGGCGCAAGGGCATCAAGACGCTCTACTACATCCGTCTCCGCCAGCTCGCGCTGGAGGGAACTGAGGTGGAGGGTTGCGTCAGCTGCATGCTTTAGTAGCAGGCATTGTATCAACCTAGTTTCCGGCGATACCGGCACAGGAGAGCACGACGGCGGGGTCCCTCCCGCCGTCGTGCTCCCGCACCACCTACCCACAGGCACAGCCCACCAGAAAGTCAGGGGATGAAATGACCGATCAGGTCAAGCTGCACGGCCACGTCGAGGCCATCAACTGGAACCGCATCCAGGACGATAAGGACGTGGAGGTGTGGAACCGCCTCGTGAACAACTTCTGGCTGCCGGAGAAGATCCCGCTGTCCAACGACGTCCAGTCCTGGAACACGCTCACCGCCGAAGAGCAGCTGCTGACGATGCGCGTGTTCACCGGCCTGACCCTGCTGGATACCCTCCAGGGCACCGTCGGCGCGGTCTCGCTCATCCCCGATGCGATCACCCCGCACGAGGAGGCCGTCTACACGAACATCGCGTTCATGGAGTCCGTGCATGCGAAGTCGTACTCGTCGATCTTCTCCACGCTGGCCTCCACCAAGGACATCGACGAGGCGTTCCGGTGGTCCACGGAGAACGTGAACCTGCAAAAGAAGGCCTCGATCATCGAGTCCTACTACCACGGCGAGGATCCGCTCAAGCGCAAGATCGCCTCGACGCTGCTGGAGTCCTTCCTCTTCTACTCGGGCTTCTACCTGCCGATGTACTGGTCCTCCCGGGCCAAGCTGACCAACACCGCCGACTTGATCCGCTTGATCATCCGCGACGAGGCCGTGCACGGCTACTACATCGGCTACAAGTTCCAGAAGGGGCTCGAGGGCCTGTCCGAGGAGCGCAAGACCGAGCTGAAGGACTACACCTTCGAGCTGCTCTTCGAGCTGTACGAGAACGAGGTCCAGTACACCCACGACCTGTACGACGGCGTGGGGCTGAGCGAGGACGTCAAGAAGTTCCTGCACTACAACGCCAACAAGGCGCTGATGAACCTGGGCTACGAGGCGATGTTCCCGTCCTCGGTCACCGACGTGAACCCGGCGATCCTCTCGGCGCTGAGCCCGAACGCCGACGAGAACCACGACTTCTTCTCCGGATCGGGTTCCTCGTACGTGATCGGCAAGGCCGTGAACACCGAAGACGAGGACTGGGACTTCTAAAAGCTGTGAGATCTCGACCTATCTGAGCAAAATGATTGGCCTATCTGAGCAAAGCTCAGATAGGCCAATCATTAGGGCCAATTCGTCACGTGTCTGATCCGCCGGGGGAAAACCTCGCGGGGTCACCGAAGCTGTAAGTTCTGGTATCCCTGCATGCGAGCCACGGGCGTACTCGGAACTAGAACGGATTGGCGAGGAGGCAGGAAAGCAAATAGGCACGAGGGGATGCTCTAAGCAAGAGAATCCCCGCACCAATTGGTGCGGGGATCCGTTTGGAGAACGCTGAGACCTGAGAAATCGCGTGTTCTCCATAGTCTTCCCGGAGGAAAAATTTGTGCAAGAACAGTCTGACACGATCTGAACTCAAACATGGAATCGGCCCGGTCAACGGCCAGGGACAGGCTTCTAGTTCAGCACTGGCTGACGCCCTCAAAATGATCAAGCCAAGTATCCGCCAGCGTTTCGGGATCTCGGATAACGTGATCGCCTTCCTTGAGGTTCTTGTAGCCGTAGTTCGATGCGTGCTGGACGAAGGAGGCAACCGCCCATGGTTTGAAAAGCTTGATGAGCTTGATCTCGACGCTAGTTCACTTGACCTAGCAAATCTCAGCGAGGTCGTCGACTTCATGAATAAGGCCCCAGCTCAAGCTTGGACTAAGCGTTTGAAGTCTCCGCAGGGCAGGGCTTTCTTCAGGCGGCTACTGGGAGCGGCAGCCTTTGACCGAGTCGACAGTGCTATGCGGGAAGACGGAGCACTATTGGTCATCGCGACACGTCGGGGACTCCGGGCACTGATGCCCGTTGCTGTGGCATTGGATAGTTGTGCTTCCGTTCTGTCACCCGAGCAAATGCGCGGCATCAAGGGCATCACCTCGTTGACGCATTCGGCCCTCCACATTGCCTACGAGCTTGACAGCGTTCTCGACCGGGTACTGGACCAGGGCTTGCCACTGGAGCACATCCCAGTTCGACCAGACGAGCTCCGGGCCCTTGAGACGGATTTGGAAACTCTCTCCACCCAGATCGGGCACCTCGTGGCGGATCGGTCGGAGGAGCGAGTTGCGGCACTCAGCCTCGCACTAGCTCGCAAGATCAGAGGGGCGAAGCAGGTACTGCAGGTTTCCGATGATGGCGTATCACAAGCAGCCAACTCGTTGATCGAATTCATGGACAGGCTGCTGCGGAGGGCGTTCACAGAAGACTTCGTATGCACTTGGATCCAAAAGAACTGTGCCGACACGGCCGAGATGACTTACGTGGCAGACGGCGTGCTAAAGCCGACCAAGCAAGGACAGGCACTGTGTTTTGCTCACGGCGGTCGTGAAGTTGAAGAAGAATCGACGTTCCATCAAATTGCTGCACTTGGGTTGGCTACGTCGCGGAAGCGCCTCCAAAAGCTCAAGCACTCCGACAAGGGCAGCGCCGAGGAAGTTGCGGAAGTTGAGTTACTTCTGCGTGCGGTCGAAGGATTTTTCTTGTTCTCCATTTATGCGGGGTGGTCGCCTCTTGCTGAGGAGCGTCTGGATGAGCTGAAGGAAAGGCTGAAGTAGCTGGTACAGAAGGTTCGTCTTAGGCCACTCGCGTCGTCGTGAGGCGGTCTCGGTCGCAGGCCTCTTATCATCGGAGAAGACAATATTCTGGCCAGTCGGGCACCGGCAGACGACATAAAGGGGGAGAGACAGTGCCTAAGACCCAGGTCTGTTCGACCGATGATTGCATAAACAATGCCGCATTCACCACTAGAACAAAGCCCGCCTGGTGCACGGATTGCCTGATCGGCATCCTCCACGAGATGAACATGGAACCGGCGGTTCCTTTTCCCGGCAAGAACGAGCGCTGGCTGACCAGATGCCGGGACTGTAATGCCGAATGTCATTACCGGCTGGACTACCTGCTGGAGTTGCGGACGCGGGACAACGAACCTCCCTGTCGCTTCTGCTTCTGGACCCAGTGGGCAGAGGAAGCCAACCGGATGGCCGGTCTGCCTATTTATCCATTCGGCGTCGACGAGTTGCGCGAGCTGATGAAGCGAAACGGCTTTGAGCCCGTCCACGAGCTTGTTCCGTTGCCGAGCGGTAGCCATCCTGTCCTGACCCGGTGCATTCACTGTGGCATTCAGCAGGCTGAACGCCCAGGTGACATTGGGTGGGGCTGCACTTGTACTCGCAACACCGTTTCGAGCCACAAGCCGGCCGGGAGCCGAAAGGCCGGTGGCAAGGATCTGTTCGCCGATTCCGATAACGAAGCGCTCAAATGGTGGGATCACGAACGCAATAGTGAAGACGACTTCAGGACGATCACGCTCAAAGCGCGGCGGGAGGTGAGTTGGGTCTGCCCTCAGTGCGAACATAGGTTCTTCCGCAAGGTCTACCAGATGACTGACATGTACAGGACGGAATGTCCCATGTGCGAGGAAAAGCGGAGCCGGAAGTGGGGCGAGGAGCGAGCAAGGCTGAAGCAGACGCCGGCGTCTGAGGTACCAGAGCTGCTGGCAGCCTGGGCTGACGATGCCGATCCGCGTGAGGTCATGGTGGCGGATGGGTGGCAACTGCGTCGGTTCAAGTGCCCTAATGGACACTACCCCAGGGTCAGACCGGAAACGTTCCTCTCATCGGGCTGCCCGTCCTGCCGTAGTCAGGCGACGGTAGCGCGCCATAAGCCGATGCTCGCCGACGTGCTACCCGAAATTGCGGGCCAGTGGCATCCGACGCGCAACGGTAAGTGGACGCTTCAGAACATGGGCCCCGAATCCAAGCGGCGCATCTGGTGGAAAACCGACTGTTGCGGGCACGAGTGGCAGGAGCCAGTGGTAGCCCGGAACAAATACAAGCGACAGCGCTGCCCGCAATGCTTCACGATCCTCGATTCGTTGGCCTGGTACGACCCGGGCCTCGCTGCCGAATGGAGTGATGAGAATCCTGTGACTCCCTGGCATGTCCGGCCCCATGCCCAAACAGGCTTTATACCCAAATGGGTATGCGCCGTAAATCCTTTGCACATCTGGGAGGCACCGCTGGCTTCCCGTTCCAACGGGTCGGAGTGCCCGGACTGTCGTCAAACCGGAAAATCGCGGGTAGAACTGGACCACCTCGCGGCGGCCAAAACTGTCTTCGGGAAGGTGCGATCGGGCGCCAACGTCCGGGACAAAGCCTTCAGCTCACGCAAAGTCTGGAGTGTCGACATCCTCGCCGAGCACGATGGGACAAAAGTGGCCATCGAGTACGATGGTGCTTACTGGCATGGCCCCGAGCCCAAGCAGCTCGTTGACCGTTCCAAGAGCCTCGACCTGCTGGCCGCGGGCTACCTGTTGGTCCGGCTCAGGGAAGATGATCTGCCGCAGCTGAGCATTAACAGCGACGATTATCTGGAGATCCGTGTCTATTCTCGGGCTCCCAGGTCGGACGCTATCATGGCAGCGGCGGCAGCATGGGTCGAAGCCAGACAAATGGAGGAAGCTGCCTCCAAGAAGTTTGCGTAGATAAGGCCCGTGTAGTGGGGGAGCCGGTTATCCGTATCCCCGCAGGATGCGCTTTAAGCGAGATTGCGCAGCTTGCAAAGGGGAGGATGACCAAATCTCGTCGCGGTTCGACTCCGGATGGAGACTTGGGTAGCGAAGGTTCCGGCCCGGGCCCTGACTTCACGTCCTAAGGTGCCGACGACATCGCTTTCGTGGCCCACACCACCGGCTATCACGCGTAGTCGCCGAACGATTGTCCTAGTTCGTCATCGTGGCGCCGAACCCGGTCCGCGGCGTTGGGAGAGGTTTTGGATGCTAGCGCTCGTTTCTGCCGTTTCCCGCCAAGACGCTGGCCAGATCCTGACGAAACCTTTCTGGTTCGTTGGCGACAGGTAGGTCGACATCGTCTTTGGTCGCTGAATATTCGCTTCGTTGGGGTCCATCGGCCGAGGGTTTGGGGGCCAGGACGCGCTGCCGGTGTTAGCGCGCTTCGGGGCCGGTAGTGGCGTGCTTGGGGGCCACTTCGCCTAGGCTCCTTCCATCGCGTGTATTGGGCACGCGATGGAAGGAGCAACCATCAATGGCTTTTGGATCATCCGGACGAGGGGAGGCGCAGTATGCCAAGAAGGACTGGCCCTCGCTCCTGGGTTCCGGAGTCCACGCTGACACCATCATGGACCGCATCGCGCACGACACCATCTGGGTCGAGGCAGGCATCCACAACATGCGTGAACATGCCACGATGAATCAGTGAGAGCAGGCCGTTGGGAGCCGCTGGCCCCCAACGCTGCGGCTACTGGCCCCCACTGGCAATATCGCTGGCCCCGAAAAGCAATATCGAGTGGTCTCCAAACCTCCAAATACTCCGTCGCGTCGAGTTCTCCGTCTGAGTCTGCAGACAATGACTCAAACACTGCTGTGCGGTCCTCTTGTTCTGCGCCGAGATCAGCAATAAGTTCGAAGGTCTTGCGGTCAGCGGCTTGAGCGCTAAGGCTGTCGACGAGCACGCGGGAGATCTGGTCTCGCGCGATGACACCGTCGGCGGGCGTTCCGCTCTGCCGGCGGTCTCCCTGGAGCATGACGATGCGGCGCTGGTCGGTCTGGTTGTAGTCGAACCAGCCGGGCCGCACGATCGTGTAGGGCTGACCGCTCGCCCTGACGAGCCGCTCGCTGCGCAGCTTCCATTGGGTGTACGGCATGCCGGGCCGAGTCACGCCAATCGCGGTCATGAGTATGATGCGCACGCTGCGGCCCTCCAATGCGCGCAGGATGTTTGTGACGCCTGCATAATCGTTGTCCCGCAAATCGCGTTCGCTCGTGGTGGAGCCGTGGGTGCGCTTCCTGGCCAACGTGCATGGCCGCAGGGAAACCCTGGAAGCATCATCCGTGGCTACCAGCGACGCGTGTCTCGTAGCGAACGGTCGTCTGCCCGTTCTTTCTCGAGTCGTTTCGCGGCGCTTCGAGCAACCTCTTCGTAGAAGGAGCGGACGGGTGATCCTTCCGGGTGGTGCTTGGCTATCTCAGTTGCTCCGTCCCGGATGGCAATCTCTTCCGGATCGTCTTCGCCGACAGTGCGTGAATACGAGCCGTACAGCGTCGGAGCGTGAAGACCGTGGATCAGTTGCCGCCTGCTATCGTGCGCCAGGTCCTGTGCGATCTTGATCGCCTCTTCGACGAATACCGCGCTTTCTAGCACGAACTGTCGGGACGCATGCTGAAGCAGGTCCTCCACGAGCCGGATGCGGCGATCCTCTTTCGTGCGGAGCAGTTCAAGGAGAACGTCGAGCACTGCTGTGTCGAAGTGCCCCGCGACCTGGACGAAGAGTTCCGTACCGTGCATAGCCCGTTGCCAACTGCTACCACTCAAAAGCCATTCGGCTAGCTCGTTAAGTGCGGTCGGAAAGTAATCCGAGGAGCGAAACTCCAGATCTTCGCTCCAATTGTGGGGTAGCGCTTCATAGGGGCGTTCCCTATCTACGGTGTTGTCTACTCGACTTTGCAGGAGGTGAAGCACCGACGCCGGATCGTCTCGGATCTGCAGATTCAGCAGGCGGGCGAAATCGTAGTTGTCCAATGAGGGTGTCAATGCGAAGCGGTCAAGCAGAGTTTGCCGGTCGGTTTCACGAAGTTCCGACCAGCTAACGATCCTTCCGTCGGCCAGTATTTCGGCCACCACTTCGGCCAGTTTGGAGTCCCGGTCGACCGGTGCGCCCATGACGAGTTCCAGCACCAGATCATGGTCCTCCGGCTGCCACCAACGGGCCGCTCCGAGAAGCCTTGATGTGATGGTCTCGTCGTCTCGGGCTGCGAGTTGGAGAACGACAAGTTTTTGATCATCCACCAGGGCCTCTCCGCGCAGGCTCGCAATTGCAGATGCGACGAAGTGCGCTCCAGCCGCGCCCGTGTCCATGAAGGTCGCAGCAGCAGCGCGCGCGCAAGGGTCCTTGCGAGCAAACAGCGTCATCAGCGCGATGCGCTGCGTGGTCATCAACGCCTCATCCCCCCGTGAGGGGCTGTCGAGTGCAACACGGGCCAACCCAGGACGGGATTCAAACAGGCGGATCAGGAAATGATCGGGCGAAAGGAACGAGCCAGACGCCGATTCTTCGTCCCGCATGAGTTGGTGCAACCGCTCGAGGACTTCCTGATCGGTATGAGTTTTAGACCAGAGCCCGAGTACTTTGTCGACCATGCGCTGCGACGATTCGACGGAGCGCTGGTATCTCGACATCGTCGAATCTTCGTCTTCCCCTTCATCTGCATCGTCCAGTGCCCAACCAGGGCGCAGCAATCGGGTGACCATGTAGTCTGCGTCGATGATGACTTGACGACGTAGAGTGCGCGCCTGGTCGCGGCGTTCGCCAGTGCCGTATTTGGCATGCCAACCTAGGGCAAGAGTTGCCGATAGTCGGACGCCAGGCGGCACTGTCGGATCCGCGAGTATGTCACCGAGGAGGTCGAAGACACGCTCGACTTCGGTGGTTATGGTGGCGTCGCGGCCCGCCGTCCGTAGAGCTTCAACCAGGACGTCGATCGCTGCCAATGCCGTGCGCGGTTCTGAGCGCAGGTGTGCGCCGGCTTGCTCCACGACTTGCCTTCGCAGCGGTTCAACGGCCTCCGCGTTGATGGGGTGACGGGTGAACTGAACAGACATGCCTTTGGAACGGGTTGTCGTGACTTCGATACTCAGTGCGTTTTTGAGCAGCGAGAGCAGAGCAGGATAGTCGTCTGCTCGATAGCTGTCGACGAGCCAACGTCCGACGATCTCGATGTATTGGACGTTGAAGCTTACGGGCCTCCGAGGGTGGTACTCGCCAAGTTCGCGGAGAAGGCGCATCGCATGCCCGGGGTTTTGGTGTTCCGGGCGGGTATCGCTTCGTCCGATGGCAAACAGCAGTTCCATGCCTCGTTCCAATTGGTCCGGGTCATAGGACGCATTGCGGACGAGGCCGGCCAGGGCCTGGTTCGTGTCTTCAGCGGTGATGTAGGGGTTGCCGCCCCAGATGCGGGCGATGGCACGCTCTTCGTCGGGTGCAGGATGGTCAATGATGTGCTGTGCGAGGTTCAGGGCGTTTTCTGCGTAGACAGCGGCCACGGCCTCAATTCCGTTGACGACGCTTTGGCGCTCTGAGTTGCTCATGTCCAGAATGGACTGCCTCAAGCTTGCCCAAAGCCTTTCGCCCAGATGGGAAGCCATTTCCCCACGCCGGTACCAGTCGATCAGGCTGACATTGGTAATCGCATTGGTAAGTGCGCCGCCGCGGACGAGTTGGGCGATACGTGCCGACCATCTTGTGTCAATGCCACTACGAGAAACAAGGGCGCGTTCCAGAACTGCTTCACCAAGAAGATCCGGCACGACACGCACCGACTGGCCTCGACGCATGACCACCCCGAGGTCTTCCAATTCGTCGATAGTCCGCAGGACAGCGTGTTCAGATTGCTCGCTCAATGCCGTGAGAGCGCCGAGCGAGTCTGCATCGTCAAGCCGAGCGGGCTGTACGGAGGCAATCGCGTCAAGGACGGCGCGTTGCCTGTCTTCGTGCGAACCTCGCATAAGGATGTCGGCGAAATGCGTCAGGATTTCCGCGCGAAGGCCAGCTTTTCCGTAGAGCAGTTCAGGCGGGAGGTGTCCTTCCTTAACGAGGTGTGCACCGACAACAATGAGCAACGGACAGTCATATCCAATGAGACCCAGCTGCTCTACCGTCCTAGGCGATGCGGTATCGCCAAGCGCTGCACGTGCCAGCTCCTCAGCCTGGGGAAGTGGCAGATCGGCAACTTCTACCTTGATTTTGTTGGCAGTGGCTGACGCAATCGACATTTTCGCGAGCAATTCTTCCTCGCGATTCGGGCGCACTGAGAGCACGATCGTGGCATGCGGGCGAGCCGTGCGGATCCCGGCAACGAGTGACTCTGCAGAGGAGCCGAGGCTGAGAGCGTCGTCAAGGACAATGACTGGAGCGCCTTCAGGCAGGAGGTCGAACATTTCCGCAGTGACCGGACCCTTGGAAGCGAAGCGTACTTTTCGAGCCGACTCCGTGTGCGCCAACTCCGTAAGGAGCCTAGTCTTACCGATGCCGCCGCGCCCCACCACGAGCACAATAGGCTCATGGTTGGCGACCAGTTGAGTGAGCCGCCCTAATTCCTCGTCGCGTCCTACAAGGCCGAATTGCTTGTCGTATCCGAGCCGACCGGCAAGGGCCGGCTCATACTCGGCCAAGGGCAGCCAAGGCGACGGGTCCGCTATGCCAAGGAACAATTCCCGCAGGCGAGGGAAATAGGCATCAATTAGCATGAGCTGGGTTTCCTTCGAAAGCTCGCGCACTCGCGCCGCTAAATCCTCGCCGTCCCAAAGCGCCCATCCAGGGTGCTTCCGTACCTCAAGCCGCGCTTCGGGGCTAGCCGTCGGACGGCTGAGCGCAATCAGTCCTGACGTGATCTCGGCCTGGGGCTGGACTTCTTCTACCACTTTCTGGATGTCGGCCGGCCCAAAGCGCTTTTCGTGCTTGCACTGGATGCCTACTCGTTCGTCTTCCCCTGTTGCGAACACATCGACACCAAATTGCTTGTAGCCGGTAGAACCGTTCCGTGTGACCTCCCACGCCGGATGCAGACCGCGGTAGAGGTCGCGCACAAAGGCCTCGAACGCCTCGTCGCTAAGTTGTTCGAAAGGCAGCACTTGAGGACGTGGCCGACCCGCAGGGCTCGAAGGGGCGTCATAATCTCCAGCTGCCCGAACCGTGGACAGGTTCAGATCAAGGAGTTCGCAGAGCTGAGGCAATTGATTGACGCGAGGACGCGACGCACCTCGTTCCCAGGTGCTAATTGCTTGCTGCCGAAGACCAACTTGGCGCGCGACCGCGCTCTGATCCAGGCCGCGGGCCTCGCGAGCTTTGCGCAGCAGGGCGCCTAACGCCGGATAAGTCATGCAGCCATACTACACGCATTTAATGCGTGTACAAGAATAATGCGTAGGGCATACACGCATCTTTTGCCGTTGAGAGGCACATACCCACTTGATGTATGTGCCCCAGCCGGGCGTCAGGAAGCCTGCCGAACCGGGGGTCCAGCGCTCCACCGACGAAGCATTGGTATCCCGGACGGGACACACCTGCTGCTGTTCAACGCGTTCGCCGATTCGGGCACTGCCGGCGGATCGCGCCCCAGGCGGCACCGTCCATGTGAGCCATGACGCCGGACAGACCTGAAAGCTGATGGGCAAACGTATCGGCCCCGGCTGCCGCCATCATTGCCGAACCGGCGAGGATCGACGACTGCACCTCTGGGGGCCGTGGACAACGGCGTCGAGTACTCCGTCGATGGGGGCCGCTTTCAGCATCGACATCACCGACCACGCTGCCGGTTGAGTCATTAGGTGACCAGCCTGCTCTTGACGCCCGGGCCCGCAGTTATCAATCCATCGCCGCGCGTCGGGAAATGTTCAGTTTGCAAGATTGATGATGCGGAGCTGCATAAGCAAAGATCCGCGCTAACAAGGCGTTTCCGTACCTGAGCATTTGCTCACATAGGTCGGCGTCTCACAAAAGCACCGATTGAGCCCCAGCGCCCGTGTGGGCGGCGGGAGGCCCGGGCCTGTGGTATTCCGCAGGCCCGGGCCTTTCTCACGCCGGCTTCCTGGGGGCAGAGGGCACCGGGGAGGACCAGGCCGGCTCAGGGGAGATCGGCGAAGGCCTTCTTGGTGTCGCGGTACCAGCCCATCGCCTTCCTTGGATGCCGCCACCTGCTTTTCATCGCCTCGTGGGCAGGCTGGTGGGACTCGTCGCCCGCCCGGACGGAATCACGCAGGTGGCGATCCTGTGCCTTGATGATTTCGTCGGCGGTCTGCCCCTCGAGGGCCAGGTCGCAGGGGCCGCCCAACTGGCGGCACGTCATGGTTTTCATCGGAATCTCCTCATCGTTTCATTCTTGAGCGGCCGGGTGACCGGCTGGGTGTCGAGGCCATCAGCCGACGGCGCGGCGGATCAGCCCGGAAATCCGTTCTTCGACCTCCGGGGAGACCTGGGTGACTGCGTAGCTCGTGGGCCATGCCGGACCGTCGTCCAGGTGGGCCCTGTCGCTGAACCCGAGGGGCGGGTACCGCGCCTTGAACTTGTCCGCATTCTGGAAGAAGCACACGATGGCACCGTCTTGCGCGTAGGCAGGCATGCCGTACCAGAGCCTCGGCGCGAGCTGTGGCGCGGCCTCCTCGACGATCGCGGGGATGCGCTCGGCGATGGATCGATCCGGTTGTGGCATCTCGGCGATCTTCTCGAGCACGGCTTGTCGGGCCTCGGCGGCCTTCTCTACAGGGGAGATGCGACGTGCCGCTGCCCTGGCTCACCTGGCACGTTCCTTGATGGCGGCGCGCTCTTCGGCAGAAAAAGGAATTCTGGGTGCTCGTGGTGCTGGTGACCATTTCGGGCGTCCTCTCTCATGGTCTGGTTTAAAGCGAGTCAACGCCGTATCCAAGCCGCTTCCCGCTAACGGCACGGTTCGTACCGATGCCGGTCATGCTAGTGACCCCTGACGACGATGTCAACGGCACGCTTCGTGCCGTTGGTGGTAGCATGTCTCCATGACGTCATTGCCTACGCCACCGCGCCGTCGAGGGCGGGAACGCACTCTGGAGCTGCTGGAAGTGACGCTCGACCTTGCCGCGGAGGTCGGCTACCGGGGACTGACGATCGAGGCGATCGCCCGTCGCGCCGGCGTGGGGAAGCATACGATTTATCGGCGCTGGTCGTCGATCTCGGAACTCCTTTTGGACGCCCTCAACCATGTGTGGATCAGCGATCTGGACTACCGCGACACCGGTCGGATACGGGAGGACCTGCGCGAGCAGTTCGTGCGCTCCAGCCGGGGCTTGTCGCGTCCCCCGATGGGCCCCATCTACCGCGCCGTGATTGCCGATGCGCAATCGGATGCCGAGTTCAGGGAGACCCTTCACAGGAGGTTCCTCGCAACCGTCGAGCAGCGGACCTTGGACCGTGTTCAACTCGCTCAACGCCACGGGCAGCTTAGAAGGGACGTGGACCTGACGTACGCGGCCGAAGTGTTGGCCGGAGCGCTCTATTACCGGTGGCTGTTGACGCCCCTGCCGATCGACGAACACGCCATTGACGGGTTGATCGGCATGTTCATGGACGCGTATGGCGAATCATCGGCCTGACATGGCCGACGTTCCTTGCCTGAGGCCCCTCGAAAACGTGCCATGGTCCGGCCCAACGTATGCCGGCAGTCCAGGCCACGAGCGTGGCTCGCACAAGTGCAGTCCCTGCGACCGCTGAATCACCGCGGGCTGTGGCCCGCCGCTGATATCGCCCGGTGGTCCACCGCCGAGGCCACCACCACACCCAGGAGGTAGGCCACCAGATCTGAGGGAACGAAGGTGCTCCCGAGCACCAGTCGGACGGCTGGCACGGCCGCAGCCAGTTCGCGGGGGAGCGGCGTCAACTGCAGGAGCTCCACGGCACAGCTGATGGCCAACGCCAGCACGGCTACCGTCCGTGGACGCCAGAACGGTGCGACGACCGCCACCAACAGGTACACCAGGACCGCATACAGGACACCGCCTGCGGCGTCGCCGACCCAACCGTCGAGCAGGAAGCGGGCGGCCAGCCCCACCGGAACCACCACGACGGCGGCAATGCCCAGTCCGAGGCGCCGGCTGGCGCGGGGCGGGGCCGATCCGGGGCGTTGCATCCGGGCAGTCTACCGCCCGGGGGGACGACACCCGGAGGGAGCTCGGCGTATGGTCGAATGATGAGCGCTGCACTCCAGGGAACCGCCGTCCTCGGCGGCCACTTTGCCCATGACCTGCCCGAACTTTCCGTTGCCTGGCAGGCCGAGTCGCCCGTGGACCCGCGACTGCTGGTGTTGAACGCCGAGCTGGCGTCCGAGCTGGGCCTGGAACCGGATTTCCTGCGCAGTCCCGAGGGTTTCGGGCTGTTGGCAGGCACGATCCTGCCCGAGGGGGCCACCCCCGTCGCACAGGGGTACGCCGGGCACCAGTTCGGTTCCTACTCACCGCGGCTGGGCGATGGCCGGGCCCTGCTCTTGGGGGAATTGACCGGACGGGACGGCACGCTGCACGACCTGCACCTCAAGGGCTCGGGCCGCACGCCCTTTGCCCGCGGTGGCGACGGCAAGGCAGCTGTCGGTCCGATGTTGCGCGAGTACCTCGTCAGCGAGGCCATGCACTCCCTCGGTGTACCCACCACCCGGTCCCTCGCCGTGCTGGCCACCGGCGGCATGGTCCGGCGCGACGAGATGCTGCCCGGTGCGGTCCTGGCGCGCATCGCCTCGAGCCATCTGAGGGTCGGTTCGTTCCAGTACGCGCGGGCCTCGGGCGATGCGGCGCTGCTGCGCCGCGTGGCCGACCACGCCGTCGCACGGCTGCATCCCGAAGCCGCCACCGCGGAGCGGCCCTACCTCGCGTTGTTCGACGCCGTCGTCGCCGTCCAGGCCCGGCTGGTCGCCCAGTGGATGCTCGTCGGCTTCGTCCACGGCGTGATGAACACCGACAACATGACGATCTCCGGACAGACCATCGACTACGGCCCCTGCGCCTTCCTGGACGGCTTCGACCCGGCCGCCGTGTACAGCTCAATCGATACCCAGGGGCGCTACGCCTACCGCAACCAGCCGGTCATCGCGGAGTGGAACCTGGCCCGTCTGGCCGAAGCCCTGTTGCCGTTGCTGGACGACGACGAGGACCGGGCCGTCGAACTGGCCATGGCCTCGCTGCGGACCTTCCGCGACCAGTACAGCAGCGCCTGGTCGGAGGGGATGCGCCGCAAGCTCGGGCTGGCGCAGGGCCCGACGGGTGACGAGAACGCGGCAGGGAGCGCCGTGGACGCGGTCATCGCCCTGCTGCAACAGGAACGGATCGACTACACCTCCTTCTTCCGCCGGCTCGGCGCCGCCGCGTGCGGGGACGCCGAGCCGGTGCGCAGCCTGTTCACCGACCCCACAGCCCTCGATGCCTGGCTTGGATCCTGGCGGGAGCTCGGCCCCGACGCCGACCTGATGGACCAGGTGAACCCGGCCTACATCCCGCGCAACCACCTGGTGGAGGAGGCCCTGGACGCGGCGACGGCCGGCGACATGGATCCGTTCATGCACCTGCTGGACGCGGTGACCGACCCGTACCGCGAACGCCCCGGCCTGGAACGGTACGCTGCGGGCGCACCGGACGACTTCGGCCCCTACCGCACCTTCTGCGGCACCTGAGCAGCCGCCCGGCCTGCGGAGAAGGAACCCGGGAAAGCGGTTAGGCTGGAAAATCTGGTGCCCACTGCGCCGTGCTGAAAGGATGGATCCATGACCGCGACCTCGCTCGGCCAGGGGAAGAACCCCGACGCCTCCGCCGACCACCTCGCCCACCTTCCCGACGGCTCGGCGCCCACGTCCTTCTACGTTCCGCTCGGTCCGGGCAGGTACCGCTCCACCATCCACACCCAGGGCGCCTGGAACGCCCACGAACAGCACATGGCCCCGGCCACCGGGCTGCTGGTGCACGAGCTCGAGAAGTTCGAGCCGCGCGAGGACATGCGGATGGCCCGGGTGAGCCTGGACATCCTGGGCATCATCCACGGCGGCGACATCGAGATCACCACCCGCATGGTCCGTCCCGGCAAGACCATCGAACTCGTCGAGGCCGAGATGGCCTGCCAGGGCCGCACGGCGATCGTCGCCCGGGCCTGGCGGCTGAAGACGCACGATTCCACCTCCGTGGCCGGCCTCGAGGACCCGCAGGTCACGCATCCGGAGGAGCTTCCCGCCTGGGAGGGCATGGACATGTGGCCCGGCGGCTACATCGAACAGCTCGAGTTCCGCGTCGAGCCCGGACTGCGCCTGGGCAAGGGCATGGTCTGGATGCGCAACCCGAACTCCATGGTCGACGGCGAGGCCTCCGATGACATGGTCCGCCTGCTGGGCATGGTGGACACCGCCAACGGGGTCGCCCCCCGCGTGGCACCCGGCCCGGCGTCCTGGATGTTCCCCAACGTGGACCTGCAGATCCACATGCACCGCCGTCCGGTCGGTGAATGGCTGGGCATCTCCTCGCAGCAGACCTACGGCACCGACGGCATCGGCCTGACCTCCGCGGTCCTGCACGACGTCGAGGGACCGTTCGGACGCAGCGAACAGATCCTCACCGTGCGCCCGATGCCCGTCCGCTAGCCTCCGTCGGCTCGGCCCCGGGCGGCGCCGGGACAGGTCGCCGGCAACGGGAGCCGGAACAGCAGAAGCGGGCGGGCTCAGGCCGCGGCGAGCAGTTCCCGGATCCTGGCCTTCGGGGTGGGCACGAACCCGGCATCGACGTACCGCCGGCGCAGCTGGCCCTCGCTGCGGTAGAGGGCCCACCCGCGGCGCAGTAGGAACGGCAGGGGCTTGCGGCGTTCCCTGACGTCGCGCACGAGCCGGCGCACCGCCGTCGTCATCGGAGAAACGTCGATGTAGTAGGCGTGCACCTCGACGCCGGCGGCCAGCAGCGGCGCCCGGATCTCGTCCACGAAGATGCCCTCGGCGACGGCCGGGCTGCCGGCCAGGTCAACGCGCTTGTATCCGGAGTAGCTCGAGGTGGAGATCGAGTAGTCGGGCACCTGCATGCTGCCAGTGTGCAACAGCGCCAGGACGGCCTCGGCGGCCGCATCGCAGTTCCAGGTGCCGGGATGGTCCCAGTCGACCTCGCCGTACCCGGTGCGGGGCAGCGGGGTGGTGGGGGAGTCCTCGGCCAGCTCGCGGTAGAAGTTGTCCAGTTCGATGTGGGGTCGGCCGTACCGTTCGGCGAGGTAGGACTTCCCGGATCCGGAGGAGCCGCCGAGCAGGATGAGGGGCAGGGGTCGTTCAGGCACGCCGTCCATTATCCCGGGAGGTACGCCCACAACTACAATCGAGACCATGACCGCCTGGAATCCCGCAGCCGACCTGCCGCTGACCATCTGGCGGTCCGAGGCCGTCGGCGACCCGGCGGCCGACCTGCTCGAGGGCATCCGGCTGCTGGAGCGTGTACGCGACGGGCAGGCCGGGGCGACGCTGCGGCTGTACCGCCCGGAACCGACGCTGGCCTTCGGCCAACGAGACGTCCGCCTACCCGGGTACGACGCCGCTGCCTCCTCCGCACGAGGCCTCGGCTTTGCCCCGGTGGTCCGCAAAGCCGGTGGCCGGGCGGCCGCCTACCACCGCGGGACGCTCATCGTCGACCACGTCGAACCGGCGGCCGAGGCGATGGGGGGCCACCAGGAGCGCTTCCGGGTTTTGGGGGAGCTGTACGCGAACGCCCTGGGATCGCTGGGCATCGCCGCCGGGGTCGGGGAGATCCCAGGTGAATACTGCCCCGGGGAATTCAGCGTCCACGGGATCCCGAGCAGTCTGTCGGCCGCAACCGGTCCCGTGAAGCTCGTGGGCACCGCGCAACGCGTCGTGGCCGGGGCCTGGCTGTTCGCCAGCGTGTTCGTCGTGGAGGACTCCGCGCCACTGCGCCGCGTGCTCGAGGCGGTCTACCGCGACATGGCGCTGCCCTTCGATCCGGCCACCGCCGGGGCCGCCGAGGACCTGGTTCCGGGCCTCACCGTCCCCGACGTCGAACGTGCGCTGCTGGCCGCCTACGCCCGGCACACCACGCTCGTGGACCCGGGGATCGTGCACGCCTAGCAGAGCCCTCCAGCCGGTTCCCCACCGGCCACCGGCCACCGCCGGCCGACGGGTTCGCGGACTTCCACGGCACCCCCACAGGTCCGATCCGGCCGCTCGTTGTGCACACCCTGCCGATCTCACGTGCCCCGGCCTTCGCGGCCCGTCGATGCTGGTGTCTGTGGCACCGGGCGCGACGGGGCGACCGGTGCCGGTGAGGAGGCATCATGTGTACCAACTGCAGCACCTTAGCCCGTCGGCTGGAACCGGCGGCGGCTCCGCCGCCGGGGGACTGGTTCGTCGAGCACGCGATCGGGCGGCGCGGAGTGCCCGTCGCCTATACGGTCGGGCTGACCGGACTGGACCAACCCGAGCTGATCATCCGCGAGGTGGCCTACGGGGTGGCCCACGGGATCCTGCATGCGCTGGTGGACCGGCTCGCGGAGTGCCCGGCGCGGCTGCAACCGGGCACCGCGACCGGTCCCGGAGGTCGGGAACTGATCCTGCGGCGCTACGCCCACAGCATCGAGCTCACGCAGGCGATCGTGCGCTATGAGGGAATCATCGGAGTCCTGCAGGTCGTCCCGGCACCTGCGGCACCGCCGAAGGCGCTGCGTCCCGGCGGAGTGCTCGAGCTGGCCCGCGGCAAGGTCGGCGCCTGATGTGCGAGATCTGCCAGGGGATGTCGATCCAGGAATCGCTGCGACGCGACGACGAGCAGATCGCGCGCTCCGGCTGGATGGTGACGCATGTCGAGTCGGAGGACCCGGCCGGGCGCTTGTCCTACAGCATGGGGCTTACCGCAGTCCGGCACCCGGAACTGGTCATGCTGGGCAGCGCTCCGCGCCTCGCCCAGTTCGTGCTCGGCACTGCCGCCTCGCAGGTTGTCGGCGGCCATCGCCGGTTCGAGGTGGGCGAGCCGTGGGTCCTGGCGGGAGAGCGCTATCGGGTGGCGAACGGACGGCCCCGCGCCCACCTGCTCCTCGGTGCACGGCGCCGCTACGGCAAGGGCATCACGGTGTTGGAGTTCATCGCGGACACGCCCTGGTGGGGCCGCGCCCGGGGCGCCGGCTAAAAACGGCGGTGGCGGGCCCCGAAGGACCCGCCACCGCCGCTTCGTCCGACCAGCGTCGGCTATTCGCCGCGGTCGATCCATTCCTGCAGGTGCGGTGCCTCGGCCCCGATGCTCGTGGATTCGCCGTGGCCGGTGTTCACCACGGTGTCCGGGGGGAGCACCAGGAGGCGATCGCGGATGGACTCGATGATCGTCTCGAAGCTCGAGTAGCTGCGTCCGGTCGCCCCCGGCCCGCCCTTGAACAGGGTGTCGCCGGAGAAGAGCGTGCCGTGGCGCTGGGCGTGGAAGCACGTCGACCCGGGGGAGTGGCCCGGGGTGTGGATGGCCCGCAGCGTCGTGCCGGCGATCTCGAACGTGTCGCCGTCGCTGATCTCGGCATCCGGGGTCGTGTCGGGGAAGACGTCCTCCCACAGCATCTGGTCGTCCGGGTTCATGTGGATCGGGGCACGGACGGCGTCGGCGAATTCGCGGGCGAAGCGGATGTGGTCGTCGTGCCCGTGGGTGAGCAGGATGGCCTTGACGGTACGGCTTCCCACGGCCTCGACGATGGCCTGCGGCTTGTGGGCGGGGTCGATGACGATGACCTCGCTCTCGTCGCCGATGATCCACACGTTGTTGTCGACGTCCCAGGTGCCGCCGTCGAGGCTGAAGGTGCCCGAGGTGACGAGGTTCTGGATCTGTGCGGGCATCAGAGTTCCACCACCGAACGCAGCACCGTGCCGTCGTGCATCTTCTCGAACGCGGCCTCGATGTCGCCCAGGCCGATGCGCTCGGTGACGAAAGCATCCAGGTCCAGGCGGCCCAGCTTGTACTGGTCGACCAGCATCGGGAAGTCGCGGGAGGGCAGGCAGTCGCCGTACCAGGAGGACTTCAGCGACCCGCCACGCCCGAAGACGTCGAGCAGCGGCAGTTCCAGCTGCATCTCCGGTGTCGGGACCCCGACCAGCACCACGCGGCCGGCCAGGTCGCGGGCGTAGAAGGCCTGCTTGTAGGTTTCCGGGCGTCCGACGGCGTCGATGACCACGTCGGCCCCGAATCCGCCGGTCAGTTCGCGGATGGCCTCCACCGGGTCCTGCTCCTTGGAGTTGATCCCGTGGGTGGCACCCAGGTTCTTGGCCAGCTCGACCTTGGCGGGGTCGATGTCGACGGCGATGATGGTGGTCGCCCCGGCCAGTTGGGCACCGGCGATGGCCGCGATCCCCACGCCGCCGCAGCCGATGACCGCGACGGATTCCCCGCGCTTGACCTCGCCGGTGTTGATCGCCGCGCCGATGCCGGCCATGATCCCGCAGCCGAGCAGTCCGACAGCTGCGGCGTCGACGTCCTCGTCGACCTTCGTGCACTGGCCGGCGGCGACGAGCGTCTTCTCCGCGAAGGCGCCGATGCCCAGTGCGGGGGAGAGCTCGGTGCCGTCCTCGAGGGTCATCTTCTGGGTGGCGTTGGCGGTGTCGAAGCAGTACTGCGGCTGCCCCTTGGCGCAGGCACGGCATTGCCCGCACACGGCGCGCCAGTTCAGCACCACGCGGTCGCCGACGGCGACGTTGGAGACGCCCTCGCCAATCTGGCTGATGACGCCGGTGGCCTCGTGCCCGAGCAGGTAGGGGTACTCGTCGCCGATCCCGCCGAGCTTGTAGTGCAGGTCGGTGTGGCAGACCCCGCAGGTCAGGATGTCCACGACGGCTTCTCCTGGCCCGGCATCGGGGACGACGATCGTCTCGATTTCCACCGGTGCGTCCTTGGCCTTCACGACGACGGCCTTGACCTTCTGTGGCATGTGGTTTCCATCCTCTCGGCCGCAGCGCACGGCCCGTTTCGGTAAAGAAAAAGGTGCCCGAGCGGACGAACCGCGGGCACCCTTCATCCTGTCACAGAGCGGTCAGAGGCGCTCGCGCACCTGCTCAATACGGGGATTCGTTACGGCGGACCCATCCGCGAAGAGCAACGTCGGCACGGTCTGGTTGCCGCCGTTGACGGACTCGACGATCTCGGCCGTCCCGGCGACCTCCTCGATGTTGACCTCGCGGTAGGCGATGCCATCGGCGTCCATGGCCTTCTTCAGGTTCCGGCAATAGCCGCACCAGGAGGTGGTGAACATGGTGACGGTTCCGGCGGCCGGGACGAATTCAGCGGTTTTCACATCAGTCATACCCGGCACAACCAGCCCTGTGAGACCCTTATTCCATGTGTGGCAGATACGTGATGGCGCGGGCCATCGGTGACCTGGTCGCTGACGCCGAGGCGGAAGCCGACGACGCGCTGGAACTGCGGCAGTCGTGGAACGTCGCCCCGACCTCCGACGTCCCGATCGTGCTCGAGCGCCTGGTCGACGACGAGCTCGTCCGGCAGGTCCACCTCGCGAAGTGGGGCCTGGTGCCCATCTGGGCCAAGGACCCCTCCGTCGGCGTGCGGTCCTTCAATGCCCGCAGCGAGACCGTCTTGGAAAAGCCCACGTTCCGCTCGGCCGTGAAGGCCCGCCGCTGCGCCGTCCCGGCCGAGGGCTACTACGAATGGCAGAAGACAGGAACCGGCAAGACCGCCGTCAAGCGCCCCTACTTCGTCCACCCCGAGGATGATTCGCTGATCTACTTCGCCGGGATCTACGAATGGTGGAAGGACGGCTCCAAGGCAGAGGACGACGCCGGACGCTGGCTGCTCAGCTGCTCCATCCTCACGATGGCCTCACCCGAGGAGACCGGGGAATCCGAGGTGCTCGACGGGCTGCATGGCCTGCACGACCGGCTGCCCATCCCCATGGGCCGCGACATGATGGCCGAATGGCTGAATCCCGCGAACAAGGAAGCCGGGCCCCTGGTCGAACAGCTCCGCGCGGAGGCCCACGGGGTCGCCAGCCACTGGACGTTGCGGGAGGTGCCCCCGGCCGTGGGCAACGTCCGGAACGACGGGCCGGAGCTGACGGAGCCGGTCGTCGGCCTCTTCGCGGAGTAGCCCATGGCCTTGGACGGGCACGACCTCGCCGAACTGGTCCATCTGCGGCGTGCCCGGGACCTGATCGACCGGGACTTCGCCCGCCCGCTGGACGTGCCGACCATGGCCGCGCGGGCGCTGATGTCCCCGGCGCACTTCTCCCGGCGCTTCAAGGCGGCCTACGGCGAGACGCCCTACGCCTACCTGATGACCCGGCGGATCGAACGGGCCATGGCGTTGTTGCGCGGTGGCGTCAGCGTCACGGACGCCTGCATGGCGGTGGGGTGCACGTCGCTGGGGTCGTTCAGCTCGAGCTTCACCCAGATCGCCGGCGAGACGCCCACGCAGTACCGGAACCGGGACCACGCGGCGATCGAGGCCATGCCGGCCTGCATCGCGCGGCTCAACGCCCGGCCCTCCTCGGTCAAACCGAGCAGGATTCGAGAAGCGGAGCCCGGTGTGGGCGCCTAGCGTTGGGGGCATGAACATTTCACTCCAGTACTGCCACGTCACCGTCCACGACGTGGACGAAGCCCTTCCCTTCTACCGCGACGCGCTCGGCCTCACGGTGCGCAACGATGTCGCCGGCGGCGGCCACCGATGGGTCACCCTCGGCTCCGATTCCCGGCCCGGCGCCGAGATCGTCCTGTCCGATCCCCACGCCGGGCGTTCGGAACAGGACGGCAACGCCATGCAGGAACTTCTGGCCAAGGGCGTGCTGCCCATGACCATCTTCACCACGGACGACGTCGATGCCCTCTTCGAACACATCCGTGCCACGGGTGCCGAGGTTCTTCAGGAACCCATCGACCAGCCGTGGGGCCCGCGGGACTGTGCGTTCCGCGACCCGTCGGGGAACATGGTGCGGATCAACCAGGCAGCCAGCTGACTACATGCTCCGAACCGCGTGGGCGGCCCGCCGATCTAGGCGGCCCGCCCCGCGTCCTCAGGACTTCTTACCCGGCGGGAGCTTGAAGCCCAGGAGCTTTCCCTCCTCGGCGACCACGGTGACGCCCTGCTCCGCATTGTCGACGTCCTTGACGGCTCCGACGGTGTAGCCCTTGGCCTTCTTGCCGTTGGCCTTGCAGGAGGTATACAAGTCTCCGCCCGCTCCGTGGCCTGGCGATTCCTCGTCGGGTTCAATGGGCAGGTTGTAGTAGACATCAGCGGTGCAGAAGAATGTCTCACCTGCGGCTGCCCGCCGGTTCTTGCCGATCGCGGCGTCTACGATCAGGTTTCCGCTGGCCTTTCCTGTCAGGACATAGTCCCCTCGTCCGGCCGTGGGCCTGAGGAGTTCGTCGGTCTGGGCCAGCTTCACGGTTTTGGACTTCCAGGCGGTTTTTCCTGTGAGCGGGTCGTACCCGACGAGCCGGGCTTTGCCCTTGCGGTAGGTGTTCTTGCCGGGGACCTGCACGCTTCCCGAGAGGAATTCGCATCGGACCGGATACGCCTCTCCGTCGTGGAAGCGGGTTCCCGAAGTACCCATCTGGGAGCGGCACCACAGATGGGCGCCCCCTGCCTTCCACAGGACCTTTCCGGTCGTCGCCTGGATCCCGACCAGCACCTGGTCCGTTGCATCGATCGTGTAGGAGTCGAGCTCATCGAAGTCCTCGTCGCTCAAGTCGGGGCGCGGACGAATGCCCACGGCACCAATGAAGAGGTTCTTCTCCTCCAGGTAGTCGAATGACCAACCCCAGCCGGTACTGGCGCCCGCCCCGAAGACTGACTTCAGGTTCTTCTGCCAGAGGACCTTGCCCTGGTCAGCGCGTGCGAGCCGTTGCTGATCGCCCCCTCTCACCACGAGGCCACCGGCTCCGATCGGCTGGGCCTGCTCGCCGAGCGGGCTTGCTTCCTTGCCGTGCTTGACCTGCCCGGTGGCCAGATCGACGTGCACGAGTTCCGTGATGTCTTCGGAAAGCCGCCACCGCCGGTAGCAGAGATCGGTTCCATCGTCGCATTCGTCGGGCCGGGAGGTGGCAAGTTCCGGGCTCTTTCCGCGGTAGACCTCCTTGCCGGACTTCAGGTCGACGGCGACGGGAACCGTCCAGTTGTAGGTCCCGTAGTCCTCATCGGGAATATGCCCACGCTGGAGGAAGACGGCACGGACGTGCCCCTTGCTGTCTTCGGCGACAGCCGGGCCATTGACGATGCCGGAGCTGACGTCGCCCGGGTGGTAGTCCTTGCGCCAGAGTTCCTTGCCGTTCTTGACGTCCAGGGCGACCAGTTCCATCAGCTGGCCCTCGCCGGTGATGGCCAGGGCGACGCCGTCGTGCAGCAACGGCTGCCCGATCGGCTCCAACTTCTTGGTCCAGACGGGCTTGATCCATGCGGTGCTGCGCGGTGCGATCGGAGCTGCCGATGCGGTGGCCGCGTTCTGGCCCGGGGCGGGGCTGGATGCCGAGGACGGCGGAGGGCCGGTGCAGGCAGTGGTGAGGACCAACGGCAGCAGTGCGAGGACGGTGAGACTGGTCGTGAGGTGTTTTCCCATGCCTCGAAGCTATCGGCGCGCCGAAGGCGGCAACAGCAGTTCGCGGGAATGTGGATAAGTCCGGGTCTGGACAACGCCGTTTGGCGCTCAGGCAGTCAAGGTGAGTGATCCGTCGTCGTGCACTGTGAAGTTCGGGTTGTGCACGAAGTCCCAGCGGAAGCCGTCGGGATCGGCGATGCAGGCGCTGGTCCCTCCCCAGGAGCGCAGCGCCGGTGCGGTGATGGCGGTGGCCCCGGCCTCGAGCGCGCGCCGGTAGAGGCTACGGAC
Source organism: Arthrobacter sp. JSM 101049 (assembly GCF_041679245.1). Lineage (NCBI taxonomy): Bacteria > Bacillati > Actinomycetota > Actinomycetes > Micrococcales > Micrococcaceae > Arthrobacter > Arthrobacter sp. JSM 101049. The sequence continues at coordinate 74,678 of NZ_JBGFFC010000004.1, forward strand.
CTCGTCGGCGGTGTCGGTGTTGTGTCCGAGGGAGAGCGGCGGGGCGAGGGGGCCATGGCCGACGTCGCCGTATTCGCCCGGCATGCTTTCGGCGTTCCAGAGGGCCAGCAGCAGGCCGCGCCCTGCCTGGACGAAGGCGATTTCGCCGGGGACGTGGTTGACCCGGGAGAAGCCCAGGCCCTCGGCGTAGAAGGCCAGGGACGTCTCAACGTCCCGCACCCCGAGGGTGATGGCGGTGATCCCGGGACCGGTGATGGAAGTCATGGCGCTACGTTATGCCCGGTCAGCCCCGGTTTCCAGCGGTACGGCACCAAAACGTCGTACAGACTTCCTACCCTGATCTTGCTTAGAACATAGATTCGAATAGAATGGAGTGGTCGTCATGCCCCTGCGGATCCGCGGCCCCGTCCGTCACATAGTGCCCCGTGACCCACGTTGTTGTCCGGGGCGGTTTGGAGGTACCAGATGGGGCTTTTCACCCAGTCCGTCGACGTGGAATGCAGCACCGCCGGGCTGCCCTTGCGTTTGCGCTGGCAGGGCCGGGAATACCGTGTGGCCGCCGACCCCGTCCGCTGGTTCGAGCGCCGCAAGTGGTGGGCCGAGGAGGTCCGGGCCGAACGCGGCCGCGGACCGGGACTCGTGGACCATGAGATCTGGCGCCTGCAGGTCCGGCTGGCCGGCAGGGGACCGCTGCTCACTTTCGAGGTCTCCCGCGACGTGGAAACCGGTCGCTGGCGGCTCATCCGCATCCACGATGCCTTGTTGGAGAGCGCGTGAGCTTCACCCATCTGAACGTGGCTTCCGCGTTCAGCGCACATTACGGCGTTTCCTGGCCCCTGGACCTGGCCCGCCGTGCCGCCGCCGAGGGAGCCGACGCCCTGGCCAGCACCGAACGCGATGGCCTCTACGGGGCGGTCAAGCACCTCAAGGCCTGCCGCGAGACAGGCCTCGATCCGGTCCTCGGCGTGAACCTGGCCGTCCTGGAACCCGCAGTCGATGCCGCCCGGGGATCCCGGAACGGACGGGGGCGCCCACGCCTCCAGGTGCAGGGACGGGTCATCGTGCTGGCCAAGGGGAACTGCGGCGGAGCCGGATACCGTGCGCTGTGCCGGCTGGTCTCCCTGGCACACGAGGGGACCTCGGCGCACCGGGGGGCCACCGGCAAGCCGGTCGGGGTGACCCCTGCCGAGCTGGCCACCTGCACCGGCGACCCGGAGGAGGGAACGGTGCTGGCCGTGTTGCTGGGACCGGACTCGGACGTCGGCCAGGCCGCCCTGCGGCGTGATCCGTCCCGGGCGCGCGCCGCCCTGGCCGGCTGGCTCTCGCAGCTGGGCCGGGACGCGGTCCGCGTGGAGCTGGTCACCCACCTGAACACCCCCGGCGAGCGCCTCAGCAGCGCCCACGCCATCCGGATGCTCCGGGCAGCCCAGGCGCTGCAGGTACCAGCCGTCCTCAGCAACGCCGTGCGTTACGCCGACCCCGACGGGGCCGCCACCGCCGACGTGCTCGACTCTGCCCGCGCCCTGAGCTCGCTGGCGACGCTCACCGACTTGCAGCCCAACGGGCAGGGATGGCTCAAGAGCCCGGGACGGATGCAGGCCCTGGCCCGGGAAATCGCCCGGGAAGCGGGGGAGGGGGCGCTGGCCTCCGAACTGCTGCGCCAGACCGGGGCCGTTGCCGACTGGGCGCGGATGGACCCGGTCGACGATGCCGGCTGGGGGATCCCGGTGGTGCCCGAGGCCACCGTCATCGGGATCACCGGCCGTCCCGACGCCGAACTCGCCGCCCGCTGCGAAGCCGGCATCACCCGGCTGCTGCCGCACGAGGCAGGCTCCCGGGAACTGCGGGAGCGGCTGGACCTGGAACTGGGCACCATCGCCGACCTGGGATTCGGCACCTACTTCCTCACCGTCGCCGAGGTCAGCACGATGATCACCGGCATGGGGGTGCGCAATGCGGCCCGGGGGTCCGGGGCCTCCTCGCTGGTGAACTTCCTGCTGGGCATCAGCCAGGTGAACCCCCTGGCGCACGACCTGCTCTTCGAACGCTTCCTCTCCCGGGACCGCACGACTCTGCCCGACATCGACATCGACGTCGAATCCGCCGAACGGCACCGGGTCTACGAGCACATCTTCGAGCGCTTCGGCTCCCAACGGGTCACCCTGATGAGCATGCAGAACGGCTACCGCGCCCGCGGCGCCGTCCGGGATGCCGGACAGGCGCTCGGCATGGAGGACGGCGAACTGGATGTCATCGCCAAGCAGCTGTGGCGCTTCTCGGCCAGCAACTTCCGCGAGGCCCTGGACGAGAAGCCCGAGCTGCGTCCCTTCGCCGAACGGATGGGCACCGAACGGCAACTGGACCTGCTGGTGGATCTGACCGAGCGCCTGGACCGGCTGCCCCGGCACATCTCCATGCACCCGTGCGGGGTCATCCTCGGCGACAACACACTGCTGGGCCGCACCCCGGTCCAGCCCAGCGGGCTCGGCCTGCCGATGAGCCAGTTCGACAAGCACGACATGGACCCCATGGGCATGCTCAAGCTCGATGTGCTGGGGGTGCGCATGCAGTCGGCGATGGCCTACGCGGTGTCCGAGGTCATCCGGATCCACGGGGACGGCGAATCCGTGGCCGCCGCCGGCGCCCATCCGCGCGGCCCCGGCGGCGCCTTGCCGGACTACGTGTATGCCGACGGGACGATTGCCCTGGAGCGCGTGCCGCTGGACGACGAGCCGACGTTCGAGCTGATCCGCACCACGGATACGCTGGGCTGTTTCCAGATCGAATCCCCGGGCCAGCGCGAACTGATCGGCAAGCTCGCCCCGCGTGAGTTCAACGACCTGATCATCGACATCTCGCTCTTCCGGCCCGGTCCGATGAAGTCGAACATGGTCAAGCCCTACCTGGAGAACCGGCACGGCTTCGCCCCGGAGAACTACCCGCACCCCGACCTGAAACCCGCACTGGCGGAAACCCACGGGGTCACCGTCTTCCACGAACAGGTGCTGCGGATCTTCGATGTCATGACCGGGTGCGGTCTGGCCAAGGCCGACGTCTACCGCCGCCTGCTGGGCAACGAACAGGCCGAGCCGCGGGTCGAGGAGCTCTACCGCGCCCGTGCGCTGGACCGCGGCTACCCGCTGGAGGTGATCGATGCGGTCTGGCAGACGCTGAAGGCCTTCGGCTCCTTCGGGTTCTGCAAGGCCCACGGCGCGGCCTTCGCGGTGCCGACCTACCAGTCGGCGTGGCTGAAGGCCCACCATCCGGAGGCCTTTCTCGCCGGCATCTGGGAACACGACCCCGGGATGTACCCCAAGCGCCTGCTCGTGGCCGAAGCACGCCGGATGGGCATCCCGATCCTGCCGCTGGACATCAACCGCTCCGATGCCTCCTACCGGGTCGAAAAGGTGTCCGGCCTGCTGCCGCCGGCCACCGTCCCACCGGTCTACCGTGCCCCGGGGACGACGCCGGCCGGCCGGCTGGGCATCCGGTTGAGCCTGAGCGGGATCCACGGGGTCTCGGGCACCGAAGTCAAACGGGTCGTGGCCGGCCAGCCCTACGATTCGCTCGCCGATGTGCGCGACCGCTCCGGACTGAGCCGCTCCTCGTTGCGCACCTTCGCGGCACTGGGGGCGTTCGACGGCCTCCAACAAGCGGCAGGACGGGGAAACCGCGCCGACCTGGTGGCCCACCTCGCCGGACGCCCGACCACGACGCTGCCGCAACGGTACCGCCCGATCACCGGACAGCTCCCGCTGCCGCTGGGGGACATCGAACTCGGCGGGCTGGCGGTGGGGGAGGCCGAACCCGGCCTGGACGAGACCGTGCGCACCGAGTTGGACCTGATGGCAGTGGATGCCAGCGGACACCTCATGTCCTCGCACGCCCCACTGCTCTCGAAACTGGGTACGACGCCTGCCGAGGACCTGCTGGGGTTGCGCAACGGCACCGAGGTCCTCGTGGCTGGGGTCCGGGTGGCCACCCAGACGCCACCGATGCGCGGCGGACGGCGGGTCGTGTTCATCTCCCTGGACGACGGAACCGGCTGCGTGGACTGCACGTTCTTCCACGAGGCACAGCAGAACTCGGGACCGCTGCTTTTTGCCACCCGCCTGCTGCTGGTGCACGGAATCACCCGGCGCACCGGACCGCGCGGCATCAGCCTCCAGGCATTGCAGGCCTGGGACCTGGCCGACCAGGATTCGCTTCCTGCCCCCGGCCATCTGTCCAACCCTGACCGGGTGAAGGAGTCCTTCACCGGCCTGCGGGGCAAGTCCGACAAGCACGACGGCGGTGCGCAGCCGCTGGCACGGAGGATGGAAGCAGAGGATCTGGACCACCGGGGACCAGGCAATGTTCCGGAGGACTGGCCGGAATTCGACGTCGGCTAACCCGGACGCCGCCCGCGACGTAGGCTGGGGCAGAACCAGCCCGAGAGCCACCATGACGAGGGGATGTGCCGCATGACCAGCCCGGAACTCAGCGCGTGGCCGGCCACCGATCCCCGCTACCGCAGGTCGGAGGACTCGGCGTTCCTGGGGCGTGGCGCCGCCGTGTGGGCACGCACCACGACCCAAGTCCTTCGCTGGCGCGTCAAGACGGCCAGCGGATTCACCGTGGACTCGGCGGAACCGGTATCCACGGGAGACCGGTTGGACATCCGTGTCCACCTGCTCGGCAGGGTCATTGTCGAGCCCGTCGAAGTCATTTCCGTGGTCCTGGAGCCCGAACGCGTCGGGTTCGCCTACCGGACGATGCCTGGACATCCCGTCCAGGGAGAAGAGGCCTTCATCGTGCATCGCCACGACGACACGGTGAGCCTCACGATCCGGTCCCTCACCCGGGCCGCTCCGCAGCAGCCCTGGCGCGCCCTCTACCCCCTCCTGCTCATCGCCCAGCGCGTAGTTCGCCGGCGATACCTTCGTGCCCTACGTTGATCGGTGCAACGAAAGGGCGGAGTGGCACGCGGGCGACTAGAGCACGGTGAAACCAGTCGGCAGCGCACGCCGTCCCGTGGCGGCCAGCAACATGGCGCCTCCCTGCCCGCTCCGTGCTGCCAGTTGACCCGCCAAGTCCAGGCTTTCGATGGCGGCGCCCTGGGGGACGTCCAGCGTCAAGCCGAGGGCCGCTGCAAGATCAGAGGTATGGACGGTCAGCTCGAAGGTCCGGGTCGGCAGGTAATCCGCCAAATACATGCCGCCGACGGGCGTGGCGACCGTGGCATCCGCTCGTTCGCCCTCGATCCTGTCGAGGACCCGCGAGGCGATGTCGGACACCGACCGGACCACATCCGGTCCCAGGGCCGCTCCCGCATCGCGTCCCCGCTGTGCGACGGCAGCGGGATCGCCTCGTGTGGCCAAGGAACTCGTGAAGTATTCCGCCGCAGACGGGACGACGACGAACGCGCATGGCTGGTCCAGATAGGCCTCGACGGTCAACAGGGCCCTGCTGGTGTGACCCACGAGGTCGCGGACCGTCCACTCGCCGAGGCCCACCTCGTCCCACCTTCCGGCACAGGACCGGGTGGTCTCCACGAACCACATCGTCGCCTCGCGGAAGGCATCGCGTCGCCCATCCCATGAGCTGTCAGCCATTGCCGGGTCCTGCTCCCTGCCGTTTCGCCATGGCAGGAGACTACCGAGCCGGGCCTCGGCGTGCCAAAGCGCCCGGGGCGTCGTCCCGCCTGCGGATTGGTTCGGGGGTGAAGGAGTCCGTTAAGCTGGATCCCGGCTGGCTGTGGTCACCGTATGCCACAAGTCATGAAGCCCCCAACGAACCAGGAGACCCACGTGTCAGAGCAGATCACCCTCAGCGTCGACGGCGAACAGCGAGAGGTGGTTGCGGGCACTACCGGCGCCGAGCTGTACTTCGATAACCGCGACGTCGTCGTCATGCATGTGGATGGGGTCCTGCAGGACCTCTCCCGCGAGCTGGAAGCCGGCACCGTCGTCGAGCGCGTCACGATCGACTCCCCGGCCGGTCTCGAGGTGCTGCGCCACTCCACCGCCCACGTCATGGCCCAGGCGGTCCAGCAGCTTCGGCCGGACGCCAAGCTCGGCATCGGCCCCTACATCACCGATGGCTTCTACTTCGATTTTGACGTCGACGAGCCCTTCACGCCCGAGGACCTGAAGACCCTCGAGAAGATGATGCTCAAAATCGTCAACCAGAACCAGAAGTTCGCCCGCCGCGTGGTCACCGAGGACGAAGCCCGCCAGGCCATGGCCGACGAACCCTACAAGCTGGAACTGCTCGGCAAGTCCTCCACCGCCGATGAGGTCGGCGAAGGCGCCAACATCGAGGTCGGGGCCGGAGAGATCACGATCTACGACAACGTCGACCGCAAGTCGGGAGACACCGTCTGGTGCGACCTGTGCCGCGGCCCGCACCTGCCCAACACCAAGCTGATCTCCAACGCCTTCGCCCTGACCCGAACGGCGGCCGCCTACTGGCTGGGCAACGAGAAGAACAAGCAGCTCCAGCGCATCTACGGCACCGCCTGGCCCACCAAGGCCGACCTGAAGGCCTACCAGGACCGCTTGGCCGAAGCCGAGCGCCGCGACCACCGCAAGCTCGGCGCCGAGCTGGACCTGTTCTCCTTCCCCGATGAGCTCGGGTCCGGCCTGCCGGTCTTCCACCCCAAGGGCGGGATCATCCGCCGGGCCATGGAGGACTACTCGCGCCAGCGCCACGAGGAAGCCGGCTACGAGTTCGTCTACACCCCGCACATCACCAAGGGGCACCTCTACGAGGTCTCGGGGCACCTGGACTGGTATCGAGACGGCATGTTCCCCCCGATGCACGTCGACGAGGAAATCAACGAGGACGGTTCGGTGCGCAAGCCCGGCCAGGACTACTACCTGAAGCCGATGAACTGCCCCATGCACAACCTGATCTTCGCTTCGCGCGGGCGGTCCTACCGTGAGCTGCCGTTGCGGCTGTTCGAGTTCGGCTCGGTCTACCGCTACGAGAAGTCCGGCGTCGTGCACGGCCTGACCCGCGTGCGCGGCATGACCCAAGACGACGCCCACATCTACTGCACCCGTGAGCAGATGAAGGACGAACTCACCACCACCCTGAACTTTGTCCTGGATCTGCTCAAGGACTACGGACTGGACGACTTCTACCTCGAACTGTCGACCAAGGACCCCGAGAAGTACGTCGGCAGCGATGACGCCTGGGAAGAGGCGACGCGGACCTTGGAAGAGGTCGCCACCGCGTCGGGCCTGGAGCTGGTCCCGGATCCCGGCGGAGCGGCCTTCTACGGACCGAAGATCTCCGTGCAGGCCCGCGACGCCATCGGGCGCACCTGGCAGATGTCCACCATCCAGCTGGACTTCAACCTGCCCGAGCGCTTCGACCTGGAATTCCAGGCAGCCGACGGATCCCGCCAGCGCCCGGTCATGATCCACCGGGCCCTCTTCGGCTCCGTCGAACGCTTCATGGGCGTGCTGATCGAGCACTACGCCGGGGCATTCCCGGCCTGGTTGTCACCGGTCCAGGTCCTCGGGGTACCCGTGGCCGAGACGTTCAACGACTACATGCAGGACATCGTCGCCCAGTTGAAGGCCCGCGGCATCCGTGCCGAGGCCGACCTCGGGACCGAGCGCTTCCCGAAGAAGATCCGCAACGCCTCCAAGGACAAGGTGCCCTTCGTGCTGATCGCCGGCGGCGAGGATGCCGAGGCCGGTGCCGTGTCCTTCCGGTTCCGCGATGGCAGCCAGGACAACGGCGTGCCGGTGGCCGAGGCCATCGAGCGCATCGTCGCGGCCGTGAAGAACCGGGAAGCCTAGGCCATGGGGACCCCGGAACACGACGAGGACATCACCGACGACTTCGAACTGCCCGGGGTTCCCGACTCCTTCCAACGACTCTGGACGCCCTACCGCATGGCCTACATCAAGCGCGGGCAGGGCCAGGTCACCGACGAGGACGACTGCCCGTTCTGCACGGGGCCGTCGCGCAGCGACGAGGAATCGCTGATCGTCCACCGCGGCAAGACCGCCTTCGTGGTGCTGAACCTCTTCCCCTACAACTCGGGCCACCTGCTGGTCTGCCCGTACCGCCACGTGCCCGACTACACGGATATCACCGTGGAGGAGACCGCCGAGATGGGTGCGCTCGCCCAGCAGGCCATGCGGGTGCTGCGTGCTGTGGCCAAGCCGACCGGTTTCAACCTGGGCATGAACCAGGGAACGTCCGGGGGTGCCGGCATCGCGGCGCACCTGCACCAGCACGTGGTTCCGCGCTGGAGCGGGGACGGGAACTTCTTCCCGATCATCGCCCAGACCAAGGCCATCCCGGCCGTCCTGGGGGACATCCGCCGGGATATCGCCGAGGCCTGGCCGGACAACTGACGCCTGACGAGCACCAGTGGTTCGCCGGCCTCCGGGTCTGCTGGGACCTTGGCGCCGGCTGATCGCTTACGCCCAGCGTCACGGTGGGCGGTGATGGGCGGCATAGAGGCTTAGGATGGAACGTACTCTCCCACCCTTTTGAAAGGACCCGACGTGTCCAGCACTGAAAACACCCCCGCGCAGCCTTCGACCACAGGCAGCTCCCGGGTGAAGCGCGGCATGGCCGAGATGCTCAAGGGAGGCGTCATCATGGACGTCGTCACCGCCGAGCAGGCCCGCATCGCTGAGGATTCCGGCGCCGTGGCCGTGATGGCCCTCGAGCGGGTCCCGGCCGACATCCGTGCCCAGGGCGGTGTTTCGCGCATGTCCGACCCCGACATGATCGACAGCATCGTCGAGACGGTCTCCATCCCCGTCATGGCCAAGGCCCGCATCGGCCACTTCGTCGAGGCCCAGGTGCTGCAGTCCCTCGGCGTCGACTATATCGACGAGTCCGAGGTCCTGACCCCTGCGGACTACGTGAACCACATCGACAAGTGGGACTTCACGGTTCCCTTCGTCTGCGGTGCCACGAATCTCGGCGAGGCCCTGCGGCGGATCAACGAGGGCGCTGCCATGATCCGTTCCAAGGGCGAGGCCGGCACCGGCGACGTTTCGAACGCCACCGGCCACATGCGCAAGATCCGCTCCGAGATCGCCCGCCTGTCGTCGCTGCCCGAGGACGAGCTCTACGTCGCGGCCAAGGAACTCCAAGCCCCCTACGAGCTGGTGCGCGAGATCGCCCAGACCGGCAAGCTCCCGGTGGTGCTCTTTACCGCCGGTGGCATCGCGACCCCCGCCGACGCCGCGATGATGATGCAGCTCGGCGCCGACGGCGTCTTCGTCGGCTCCGGCATCTTCAAGTCCGGCAATCCGGCACAGCGCGCGGCAGCCATCGTGAAGGCCACGACCTTCCACGACGACCCCTCCGTCATCGCCCAGGTCTCCCGCGGACTGGGCGAGGCCATGGTCGGCATCAACGTCGACGAACCCGCCCGCTCGATCCAGTTCGCCGAGCGCGGCTGGTAAACGCGACGATTCCGTGGCACGCCGCCGTCATCCGGCGGCGTGCCACGATCGCCGGCCAGCCCAGGGTCGGCGTTCCGTGCCGCGGTCCGATCTTCCGGGCTGACCCCGGCTACGGCTGACGAGCCAGAATGGGCGCTTCACCAGCCCAGCGGAGCGGCCACCCTGGCATGCCCCAGCGCCGAGGCCTCCGAGCGGGCCTGGTAGGACGTTGGCCCGGGCGAGGATTCTGAGATCCTGGCCCTAGCGAGACGGTGGCTCGACCGGATCAGTAACCTCCAGGCCCAGATGTCCGGCGACGGTCTTCATCGTCTGGTCGTGTGTCGCAATCGTGGCCGGCTCTCCGACGAGGATCGCAGTGGCCAGGTGCAGGGCGTCGAGCGTCTTGATGTGGCGCTCAATGGATTCGGCGACGGCGTGGGTCTCGCGGCTGATGTCGAGCAGGCCGACCCGGTCGAGAAGCGGCGCGCCGTCGCTGAGCGGCCTGTCTTCGCGGCGCAAGACGCGGATCACCTCCGTGCGGAGGAGGCGGGAGGAGACGATCGTCCCGGCCTCCTGGATCCAGGACTGCAGCCGTTCGCGTTCGGGCACGTCCAAGATGGTGCGGAGGGCAACTGAGGAGTCGAGGTAGATCAAGGGGCCACTCATTGAATCAGTGATCCCCTCGCGTCTCGTCGATCAGGGCATCCGCCTCAGCTGCCGTGTACGCACGCCCACCTGCGGTCTCCGGCCAAGGTCGCGGCTGCCTCGCTGGCGGGGTGTAGCGTCCCTCGCGTTCAAGCCGTGCCAATGTTGTGTCGGACTCCCGGACGGCGCTAATCCGCCAACGAGCTTTGCCCCGTTCGGTCACCACCACGTCGTCGGTGTCCGTGACCCTGTCGAGGACGGCGGCGGTTTGCTGATTGAGTTCGCGCTTGCTGACCGTTTGCATGCACCAATTGTACTACCGGTGTCAGACATTGTGGCGTTCGAGCACAGCGTTCCGGCGCTGGGACGGTGTCCTCGGCCAGGATTTCATCGCACGGGGTTCTGCGGAACACGACGACGATCGGGCACCCGTCCGTGCCGTGCCGACACGGGTCTCGCAGCTAAAGGACCAGGTGGCGGCCCTTGCCGACGAGGTCGAGCCCATTGGCCCGGAAGAACGCTGAGGCACCCGGGGTGGAGCCGGCCAGCAGCTGGTCGGGTCCGCCACGCGTTCCCAAGGGCCCCGCCAAGGCGGCCAGTAGAGCCGTGCCCGCCCCTTGGCGTCGGGATGACGGACCAACAGCCAGCGAATGCACTGCCACATCACCGCCGTCGTGCAGTTGGGCGAAGCCCCGTCCGGCCAGGTCCCCGGCCGCCGAACGTGCGGTGGCGTGTTCGATGCGACCTGGAACGGCGACGGCCAGTTCGTCCCGGTCGGCGCCGGTGGCCTCCGGCAGCTCATGGTCGAGCCCGACCCGGCCGTCCCAGGCCCGGTGCGCATCGGTCGCTGCGGCGACGTCGTCGAAGCTGCCGGCGTGCCAGAACACCGGAGGTGCGTCGCGGAAGCCCAGGGCCGTCAGGTCCCGGTCCGGGGCGGCCGCATTGAGCCAGACGTGGACCTCACGGGCCCCGAGCCGGGTGCCTTCGGCCAATCCCGGGCGCAGGCCCGCAGCCTCCGGGCGGGCGGGAAAGAGCAGCACCAAGCGCGCCCGGGTCGGCTGCCAGACCCACTGGCAGCCGTGGGTGGTGAATTCGTGGCCCCCGGTCGCCGCCGCGAGCGAGCGGTGCCAGACGGCAAAGGCGGCCTGCGCCCCGGCAATGGTGGTCACCGGGCGGCTGCGTCGAGTCCGCGGCGCACCAGCAGTGGTTCGAGCCGGGCGGCACGGCCGCGGAAATCGGTGTACGACTCCAGCGGGTCGCGGGTGTTGCCGCGCGAGAGCAACCCGGAGCGGAACCGGTCGCCGTTCTCCCGGGTCCCGCCGCCGTTTTCGGTAAACCACTCCACTGTGTCGGCGTCGAGCACCTCGCTCCAGATGTAGGAGTAGTAGCCCGCCGAGTAGCCGCCGTCGAAAATGTGCTTGAAGTAGCCGGTGCGGTAGCGCGGCGGCAGGACCGCCGGGTCGAAGCCTGCCTCGCGCAGCGCGCGGTCCTCGAACGCCAGCGGCTCGCCCGGGTCCTCGCCGGGCGCCAGTGAATGCCAGGCCATGTCCAGGACCGCGGCGGCCAGGTACTCGGTGGTCGCGAATCCCTCGCCCCAGAGCTCGGCCGCATGGATCCGGTCCAGGGCGCCATCGGGCAGGGCCTCGCCGGTGTCGACATGTCGGGCGTAGCCGGCGATCAGCTCCTCGTCGAACTGCCACATCTCGTTGACCTGCGACGGGTATTCGACGAAGTCGCGGGGAACGGCGGTGCCAGCCAGCGAGGGGTAGATCCCCGCGGCGAAGAGCCCGTGCAGGGCATGGCCGAACTCGTGGAACAACGTGCGCGTCTCGTCGAGGGTCAGCAGCGCCGGTTGGCCGTCGGCCGGGGCCGGGATGTTCAGGTTGTTGGTGACCACCGGCAGTTCGCCGAACAGCGAGGCGCCGACGCGGATGCTGTTCATCCAGGCGCCGCCGGCCTTGGTGGGCCGGGCGAAGTAGTCGCCCAGGAACAGGCCGAGCGTGCTGCCGTCGGCGTCGGAGACCTCCCACACCCGCACGTCCGGATGGTAGACGGGCAGATCGTGGCGTTCGGCGAAGGTGACGCCGTACAACCGGGTCGCGGCGGCGAAGACCCCGTCGTGGATGACCCGGTCCAGCTCGAACCAGGGTTTCAGGGCCGCGGCGTCGACGGCATAGCGTTCTCGCTGGACGCGCGCCGAATGGTAGGCCCGGTCCCAGGGCGCGATGTCGTGGCCGGCGTCCTCGGCCATCACGGCCGCCTCGCTGGCGGCGTTGGCCAGGGCCGGGGGGATGAGCGCCTCGAGGCGGTCGCGGACGGCCTGCAGCGAGGGGGCGGTCTGGGCTTCCAGGACGTAGGCCGCGTGGTTCGGGTAGCCGAGCAGGGCGGCCCGCTCGGCGCGCAGCCGGGCAATGGCCACCGCGAGGTCCAGGGTGCGGTGCTCCCCGTCCTGTCCGCGGTGGGTCGACGCCTCGAACAGCCGGCGGCGCGAGGCGCCGTTTTCCAGCCGGGCCAGGGCGGGCTGGTGGGTGGGCAAAACCAGCGTGAGGAGGTATCCGCCGTCGTGCCCTGCCTCGGTGGCCGCCCGGGCGGCGGAGGCGATTTCCGCCTCGGAGAGCCCGGCTAGGTCGGCGGGGGAGTCGAAGAGCACCGCGGAGTCGTTCATCGTGGCCAGCAGCGCCGCGGAATACCGGGTGGACAGGGCGGAGATCTCGCCGTTGAGTTCGCGCAGACGGGTCTTTCCGGCCTCGTCGAGCCCGGCCCCGGCGTGGCGGAAGGCACGCAGGGTCTCCGCGCTGAGGCGCGCGGCTTCGCCCTCGAGCCCTCCGGCGGCGTCGACGGCGGCCAGCCGGTCGTACAGCGCGGCATCGAGGTGCACGACGTCGGAGTGCTCGGTCAGCAGGGCCTGGATGGTCCCGTGGGCGGCGAGGATGTCGGGGGTTCCGTGGGAGGGCTTGACGTTGGAGAAGGCCATGGTGGCGCGGCGGAGCGTTTCGCCGCTGGCCTCGAAGGCCTCCGTGGTGTTGGCGAACGTCGGTTCCTGGCCGGAACCGGTGATGTCCCGGAGCGCATCCAGCTGCCCGGCGATGCCGTGCCGGACGGCTTCGACGTAGTCCTGCGCCGTGATGGCGCCGAAGTCCGGCATCTCGAAGGGCAGGGGGCTGCGGGTGAGCAGTGGGTTCGTCATGAAGGCAGTTTTTCACACCACCGCCCGGCGCGCGACGCCTACCATCGGAGGATGACCGCTGCCCGCGCCACGCCCCGCATCCTGCCCCGCAGCAGGTCCCGCATCCTGCCCGCCGTCCTGGCCGCGGGGCTGCTGCTCACCGGCTGCGCTCCCGCCGCCGGGCCGGCGGCCACCGGACCTACCGCCACGGGACCCACGGGCACGGCGCCGGGTTCCACCCCGCCGCAGGCCACGACCCCGCTGCCGCAGGCCGGTTCGGGCACGCGCGGCAGCCGGCCGGCTACCCCGCGGAGCGTCTCGGTCGTCGTGACCGGGGACGTGCTGCTGCATCCACCGCTCTGGGCGCAGGCCCGCCGGGACGGATCGGCGGCCGACCCCGACTTCGGGCCGCTGCTCTCCGGGTTGCGCCCCTACCTGGCCGATGCCGACCTGGCGGTGTGTTCGCTGGAGACGCCGGTGGGGACACCAGACGGTCCGTTCAGCGGATACCCGTCGTTCGTCGTGCCGCCGCAAATCCTCCCCGCCCTCGCCGAGACCGGGTACGACGCCTGCACCACCGCCACCAACCACGCGATCGACGGCGGTATTGCAGGGCTGGAACGCACCCTCGATGCGCTGGACGACGCCGGCCTGGAGCACACGGGCACCTACCGCAGCGCCGCGGAGGCGGCCAGGCCTCTGGTCCTCGACGCCGGGGGAGTCCGCGTCGGCATCGTCACCGCCACCTACGGCCTCAACGGGCTCACCGCGGACACCGGCTGGAGGGTCGACATCATCGACACCGACCGGATGATCGCCCAGGCGAAGGCCGCCCGGACAGCCGGTGCCGACGTCGTGCTGGCCGGGTTCCACTCCGGAGCCGAGTACTCGGCCCGGCCCACGGCCGCCCAGCGCCGCACGGCCCACACGCTGGCCGACAGCGGCGAGTTCGACGTCGTCTACTCCCACCACACGCACTCGGTCCTGCCGGTGGAGAAGCACGACGGCGTGTGGATCGCCTATGGGCTGGGCAACAGCGTCTCCGCCCATGCCACCGACCTGGCCGTGAACCGCGAAGGCGTCAGCCTCAAGCTGGAGTTCACCCGGCGCGACGGCCGTTGGCGGGCCGCTCCTCCTCAGTGGGCGGCCCACATCATGGCGCAGGACCCGGTGCGCTGGTGTGCCCTGCCCGCTGCCACGCCCTGCACGACGCAGGCCGTGGACGCCGCCTCGCTGCAGCGCACCCGCACCCGGCTGGAGGCCCTGGGCGCAGACGACGACGGGGCACGTCCCTGGCACCCCGACGCCCCCTGAGGCTCCGGGCGAACGTGGCCCCCGGCGAACGTGGCCCCCCGGGCGAACGTGTCGCCGGGCGCGCGGCTGGCCGCTGCGGCGAACTATGCTGGAGCGTCCCCATCTTTCGGCCGCCCGGCGCGGCCCGGCACCCGGCCGCGGTCGGGGAAGGAGGTTCTGCATGCTCACAGTCGGAGTCCTGGCCCTGCAGGGCGACGTGCGCGAACACGTCGCTGCGCTGGAGGCCTGCGGCGCCCGGACCGTGCCCGTGCGCCGCCCGCAGGAGCTCGACGGACTCGACGGGCTGGTGCTACCCGGCGGCGAATCGACCACCATCGACAAGCTCGCCCGCATGTTCGGCGTCGCCGCCCCGCTGCAGGAGCGCATCGCCGACGGCTTCCCGGTCTACGGGTCCTGTGCCGGGATGATCCTGCTGGCCGACCGCATCCTGGATCCGGCCACGGACCGCGCCGGCGTGGCCCAGCAGAGCTTCGGCGGGATCGACATGACGGTGCGCCGCAACGCCTTCGGCCGGCAGGTGGAGTCGTTCGAGACGGACCTGGACTTCGCCGGACTGGAGGCGCTGGACCGCACCGCCGGTGCCGCCGCCGACGCGGCCGCCGACCCGGTCCATGCCGTGTTCATCCGCGCCCCGTGGGTCGAAAGCGTCGGCGACGACGTGCAGGTCCTGGCCTCGGTGCAGGTCCCGTCCGGGCAGCCGGGCGCGGATCCGGCAACGGACAGTAGAATCGTTGCAGTACGTTCGGGATCGCTGCTGGCCACCTCCTTCCACCCCGAGGTCACGGGGGAGCGCCGGATCCATGAACTTTTCATCCAGCTGATCAAGGGAGAAGCGTAAGCATGTCAGGCCACTCCAAATGGGCAACGACCAAGCACAAGAAGGCCGCGATCGACGCCAAGCGTGCCAAGTCGTTCGCCAAGCTCATCAAGAACATCGAGGTCGCCGCCCGCGCGGGCGGAGCCGACATGGCCGGCAACCCGGCCCTGGAAGTCGCCGTCTCCAAGGCGAAGAAGACCTCGGTCCCCAACGACAACATCGACCGCGCCGTCAAGCGCGGTGCCGGACTGACCGGTGAGGTCATCGACTACGCCGAGATCATCTACGAGGCCCGCGGCCCGCAGGGCTCCGCGCTGCTCGTCGAGTGCCTGACCGACAACAAGAACCGCGCCGCCTCCGAGGTCCGCCTGGCCATCACCCGCAGCGGCGGCACCGTGGCCGACCCGGGGTCGGTTGCCTACCTCTTCGCCCGCAAGGGGGTCGTCTCGCTGCCCAAGAAGGACCTGACCGAGGACGACATCCTCATGGCGGTCCTCGAGGCCGGCGCCGACGAGGTCAAGGAGTCCGGCGAGAGCTTCGAGATCCACTCCGAGCCGACCGACCTGCGCGCCGTGGTCGCGGCACTGGAGGAGGCCGGGATCGAGTACGAGTCCGACGAGGTCGAATTCGTCCCCTCGATGCAGGTGGACCTCGACGCCGATGCCGCCCGCAAGTTCCTCAAGCTCGCCGACGCGCTCGAGGAGCTCGACGACGTGCAGAACGTGTACTCCAACGCCGACCTCTCCGCCGAGGTCATGGCCGAGCTCGAAGCGGACGACTAGCACCGCCGTGGCATTGCGCGTGGTCGGCGTCGACCCCGGCCTGACCCGCTGCGGCCTGGCCGTGGTCGACGTCGAACCCAACCGCCGGGCCTCGCTGGTCGATGTGACCGTGGTCGGCACCACGCCGGACACCCCGTTGGACCAGCGGCTGCTGGCCATCGCCGAGGGCATCGACGCCTGGCTGGACCGGCACCACCCGGATGTCCTCGCCGTCGAACGCGTCTTCAGCCAGCTCAACGTCAGCACCGTGATGGGCACCGCGCAGGCCTCCGGCATCGTCATCGCCGCCGCCGCCCGGCGCGGCATCCCGGTGGCCCTGCATACCCCCACCGAGGTCAAGGCGGCGGTCACCGGCAGCGGCCAGGCGAACAAGGCGGCCGTCGGGAAGATGGTCGCCAAGATCCTGCGCCTGGACGCACCCCCGTCCCCGGCCGATGCAGCCGACGCCGCGGCCCTGGCGATCACGCACGGCTGGCGCGGTGCCGCCCCCGGGGCACAGGCCTCCGCCGGTATTGGCGGCGGTTCCAGTGGCCTGACCGCTGCCCAACGGGCGTGGGCGGCCGCCGAGGCCGCCGCGCGTACGACCCGCGCGCCGCGTCGCTGACCCGCCCGGGCGCCGCCGGCAGGTAGGCTGTTCGTAGATATGTTCGGATGCCGCGCAGTGGCTGCCGGATACGGCACGACGGCGGAGGAAGGCTTTTCATGATCAGTTCCCTGAACGGGGAGGTCACCCATGTGGCCCTGAACAGCGCCGTCGTCGAGGTCTCGGGGTTCGGGATGCTCATCCAGGCCACCCCGCAGACGCTCTCCGGCCTCCACATCGGGCGCCGGGCGCTCGTGCACACCTCGATGGTCGTGCGCGAGGACTCCATGACCCTGTTCGGTTTCGCCAGTCCGGCCGAGCGCGAGGTCTTCGAGGTGCTGCTTTCGGTGGCCGGCATCGGCCCCCGCCTGGCTCTGGCCGTCCTGGCCGTGCACGGGCCCGAGGAGGTCCGCGTTGCGGTGAGCGACGGCGATGCCAAGGCGTTCACCCGGGTCCCGGGCATCGGGCCCAAGAGCGCCCAGCGGATCCTGCTCGAGCTGGCCGGAAAGCTGGCGCCCACCGGGGAGGCCACCACCACGTTGCCGGCGGCCGCCGAGCCGGCGTGGAAGGACCAGGTCCTGCAGGCCCTGGTGGGGCTGGGCTGGTCGGAGAAGGACGCCGGCAAGGCCCTCGAGGCGACCGCCGCGGCCGAACCGGAACTGGCCGCCACCGGACATGTCGGCGACATCCTCAAGTCGGTGCTTCGCGACCTGGGCCGCGGTGCGACCGTGGGCGGACGCTAGGCTACGCCCATGACGGAGAACCAGCAGATCACCGCCTCCGCCTCGGAGCCCGAGGAGCGTGCGCTCGAGGCGGCGCTGCGGCCGAAGAACCTCCACGATTTCGTCGGCCAGGCCCGCGTGCGCCAACAGCTCTCCCTGGTCCTGGAGGCCTCGCGCATCCGCGAACGCTCCGCCGACCACGTGCTGCTCTCCGGCCCCCCGGGACTGGGCAAGACCACCCTGGCGATGATCATCGCCTCCGAGATGAACGCCCCGCTGCGCATCAGTTCCGGACCGGCCATCCAACATGCCGGAGACCTGGCCGCCATCCTGTCCTCGCTGACCGAGGGCGAGGTCCTCTTCCTCGACGAGATCCACCGGATGAGCCGGCCCGCCGAGGAAATGCTCTACATGGCCATGGAGGACTTCCGCGTCGACATCGTCGTCGGCAAGGGAGCCGGGGCCACTGCCATTCCCCTGGAACTGCCCCCGTTCACGCTCGTCGGCGCCACGACGCGCGCCGGCCTGCTGCCGGGCCCGCTCCGGGATCGCTTTGGATTCACCGGGCACCTGGAGTTCTACGCCACGGACGAACTCGAGCTCGTCCTGCGCCGCTCGGCGATGCTGCTGGACCTGTCGGTGAACTCGGCGGCGTTCGCGGAGATCGCCCTGCGGTCCCGCGGCACCCCGCGCATCGCCAACCGCCTGCTGCGCCGGGTCCGGGACTGGGCGCTGGTGCACGGGATCGAACAGATCGACGCCCGTTCCGCATCCGCCGCACTGGATATGTACGAAGTCGACGGCCGCGGCCTGGACCGCCTGGACCGCAATGTCCTGACCGCCCTGTGCACCAAGTTCGGGGGAGGCCCGGTGGGCCTGTCGACCCTGGCCATCGCGGTCGGGGAGGAAACCGAAACGGTGGAAACCGTCGCCGAACCCTACCTGGTGCGTGAAGGCCTGCTGGGGCGCACGCCGCGGGGCCGGATCGCCATGCCCGCCGCCTGGGAGCACCTCGGCCTCGCGGCCCCGGCCGACGCGGCCCTGCTGGACCAGTTCGGCCGCCCGGCCCCCGATCCGGCCGACGGATCAGCGTGAGCCCGGGGCTTCCCGTGAGGCACCGGTCACTGAACGTCCAGCATGGACCTATACAATGGTGACTTGCCCTCCAGTGCGCCCTGTTGCCAGCGCCCACTGAAGCCCCCAGAACAGAAACAGGTAGTAACCCTTGACCTCCACGATATTGGCCCAGGCTGCAGCACCGTCGGGCTTCGACCCGATGACCCTCATTCTCATCCTGGCGTTCGCGTTCCTCATCTTCATGATGTTCCGCGGCCGCAAGAAGGCGCAGAAGCAGCAGGAGCAGCTGCGTTCGCAGCTCGAGCCGGGCTCGGAGGTCATGACCAACTTCGGCCTCTTCGGCACGGTCGTGGCCATCAACCCCGACGACAACAAGGTCACCCTGGAGATCTCCCCGGGCACCACCGCCACCGTGCACTCCCAGGCCATCGCCAAGGTCGTGCCGGTACCGGCCCCCGAAGCGCAGGACGAGGCCCCGGCCGGGCAGTCCTCCGGGGACGAGACGGCTGAGGAAACGCTCCGCCGCCTCGACAGCGAGGGCAAGAACCAGAACGACTAAGTGCATCGCGGCGTCGGTCCCCACGGGGGCCGACGCCGCGTTCTGCCGTACTTCGATGCCTCCCGCGGGTGTCTTGAGCAGAAAGTCCCACCATGACTAAGACTGGCCCGATCAAGCACGCCAGACGCGCGCTGTTGTGGCTCGGCGTGATCATCATCGCGCTGTCGGCGGTGCTGGTTTCCGGCGTCGCCACCAACCAATCGACTTTTGCCCCGAAGCTCGCCCTCGACCTGGAGGGCGGAACGCAGATGATCCTGTCGCCCAAGGTCCAGGGCGGCGCGGACATCAACCAGGAGCAGCTCGAGCAGGCGGTGAAGATCATCCGCCAGCGGGTCGACGGCTCCGGCGTGTCCGAGGCCGAGATCACCACGCAGTCCGGACGCAACGTCGTCGTCTCCATGCCCGGCGTCCCGGATGAGAAGACCCGGGAACTGATCCAGGCCTCCGCGAACATGGAGTTCCGCCCCGTCATCAAGGCCGGTTCCTGGGATCCGCTGCCCAAGGCAGAACGCACCCCCGCCAAGGACCTGCCGGACCCGAAGAAGGAACCCGAGAACGGTTCGGACACGAACTGGATCGACGCCGAACTGCAGAAGAAGTTCGAGGCCTATGACTGCACCGCCGAACTGGCCAAGCAGGACATCGAACCGGCAGACCCCGAGAAGCCGATGATCGCCTGCGATCCGGACCAGCACGTGAAGTACATCCTGGGGCCGGTCGCGATCCCTGGCACCGACATCGCCGATGCGACCTCGGGCATGCAGCAGTCCCAGCAGGGATTCAATACCGGCCAGTGGGTGGTCAACCTCGAGTTCAACGGCGAGGGCACCACCAAGTTCCGTGAGGTCACCGAGCGCCTGGTCGGCATGCAGGGGGCACAGAACCAGTTCGCGATCGTCTTGGACGGCCGGGTGCTCTCGGCCCCGACGACCAATGCGCTCATCGCGGACGGCAAGGCGGAGATCAGCGGCAACTTCACCGAGGAGTCCGCCAAGGCGCTGGCCGAGAAACTCAAGTACGGTGCACTGCCCATTTCCTTCGAGATCCAGAGCTCCCAGCAGATCTCCGCGACACTGGGCGCGGACCAGCTGCGGATGGGTCTCATCGCCGGCATCATCGGCCTGGTCCTGGTGGCGCTGTACTCGTTCTTCCAGTACCGCCTGCTGGGATTCGTGACCATCTTCTCGCTCGTGGTCGCCGGCATCCTGACCTACCTGGCCATCGTGCTGCTGGGCTGGGCGCAGAACTACCGGCTCTCACTGGCCGGCATCGCCGGCATCATCGTCTCCATCGGCCTGACCGCGGACTCCTTCATCGTCTACTTCGAACGCATCAGGGACGAACTGCGCGACGGCCGGAGCCTCCCCTCGGCCGTGGAGACCGGCTGGAAGCGGGCCAAGCACACCATCCTGGCTTCCAAGGCAGTGAACCTGCTGGCCGCCGTCGTGCTCTACATCGTCGCCGTCGGCGGCGTGAAGGGCTTCGCCTTCACCCTGGGATTGACGGCCCTCGCCGACCTCCTGGTGGTGTTCCTGTTCACCCACCCGACGCTGCAGCTGCTGGCCACCACGCGGTTCTTCGGCGAAGGGCACCGGCTCTCCGGGCTCGACCCGTCGCTGCTCGGCGCCGAACCGCTCTACCGAGGCGCGGGGCGCGTGCGCACCTATCGGCCCACCCCGGCCCCGTCAAAGCGCAACGCCAGCGCGTCCAAGGAAGCCGAGCGACGCCAGACGATCGCCGAACGCCGGCAGGCAGCGGCACGCTCCGGCTCCGGACAGTCCTCCGCGACGAAGGAAAACGACAATGCCTAATCTCGCCACCTGGGGCAACGACCTCTATACGGGCCGGCGCTCCTACCCGTTTATCGCCAAGCGCAACCTCTGGTTCGCGATCGCGGCCGTGCTGGTCATCGCCTCCATCATCGTCCCGATCGTCAAGGGCGGCTTCAACCTGGGCATCGAGTTCCGCGGCGGATCCGAATTCACCGTCTCGCAAGTCCAGCACACCGAGGTCAAGGTCGGCGAGCAGGCCGTGAAGTCCGCCGCGCCCGACCACGAGCCGACGGTCACCAACATCGCCCCGAACACCATGCGCATCCAGACCGAGCGCCTCACCAACGAACAGACACTCCAGGTCGCCGATGCCCTGGCGCAGGCCTACGGCGTCTCCGACTCGGAGGTGACCTCGTCCTACGTCGGGCCGTCCTGGGGCGCGGATGTCTCCCAGCAGGCATTCTGGGGCCTGATCGCCTTCGTCGTCCTCGTGGCGTTGCTGATGGCGATCTACTTCCGCACCTGGAAGATGTCCCTGGCAGCCATCATCGGCCTGTTCACCGTCGTCATCGTGACCGCGGGGATCTACTCACTCTCGGACTTCGAGGTCACGCCCAGCGCGATCATCGGCTTCCTGACGATCCTGAGCTACTCGCTTTACGACACGGTGGTGGTCTTCGACAAGATCCGCGAGAACACGGCCCACACCTTCCAGCAAACCGACCGCACGTTCATCGAGCAGATCAACCTGGCGGTGAACCAGACGCTGGTCAGGTCGATCAACACCTCGGTGGTCGCCGTCCTGCCGGTGGGCTCGATCCTGTTCATCGGGGCCTACCTGCTGGGAGCCGGCACGCTGAAGGACCTCTCGCTGGCCCTGTTCGTGGGCATCATCGTGGGGACCCTGTGCACGATCTTCGTGCAGGCACCGCTGTATGCGGTCCTGCGCCACGGCGAGTCCGACGTGCGCAAGCACAACGCCAAGGTCCTCTCCAAGCGCGGCGAGAACCAGGTCTCGCAGGCTGCCACTGCCGGCTAGGCAGCCGGTC
Source organism: Arthrobacter sp. JSM 101049 (assembly GCF_041679245.1). NCBI lineage: Bacteria > Bacillati > Actinomycetota > Actinomycetes > Micrococcales > Micrococcaceae > Arthrobacter > Arthrobacter sp. JSM 101049. The sequence continues at coordinate 96,568 of NZ_JBGFFC010000004.1, forward strand.
CCCGTGGGGCGCATGTGACCCCAAGGCCCCACGGGTGCTATAACGGTGGATAACGGACGGGCCACGGGTGGGAATACCCACTCGTGGCCTACCGTTACCCAGGCCCGGAAGCACCGTGCTTGCCGGGGATCAGCGAGAGGAGCTGCCATGGCCGAACCCACAGCCCGGGCAGCGCGCGAAGCCGAGGCGCCGGCCTCGCCGCCGACGACGCGTCGCCGCGGCGGAACCATGTCCCGGCTGGCCCGCTTCGCGGGGCGCAGCGCCTCCGGGCAGCCGCCGATCCTCGAGCCCCTGCTGCGAACGGTCCGGGCCAACAGCCCCCGCGAGGACCTGGACCTGATCACCCGCGCCTTCGCCGTGGCCGAACGCTGCCACGAGAACCAGAAGCGCAAGAGCGGGGACCCGTACATCACCCACCCCGTCGCCGTGGCGACGATTTTGGCGGAGATGGGCATGACCGGCACCACGCTGGCCGCCGCCCTGCTGCACGACACGGTGGAGGACACCGACTACTCGCTGGACGACCTGGCCCGCGAGTTCGGCGACGAAGTCGCCATGCTCGTCGACGGGGTCACCAAGCTGGACAAGGTCCAGTTCGGCGATGCCGCCCAGGCCGAAACCGTGCGCAAGATGGTCATCGCCATGGCACGCGACATCCGCGTGCTGTTGATCAAGCTCGCTGACCGGCTCCACAACGCACGCACCTGGCGCTACGTCTCCCCGGAATCCAGCGCCAAGAAGGCGCGCGAGACCCTGGAGATCTTCGCACCGCTGGCCCACCGGCTGGGCATGAACACGATCAAGTGGGAACTCGAGGACCTCTCGTTCGCCGCCCTGCATCCCAAGGTGTACGAGGAGATCGTGCGCATGGTGGGGGACCGGACCCCCGAGCGCGAGAAGTACCTCTCGACGGTCCGCACGCTGATCGCCGATGACCTGCACCAGGCGCGCATCCGCGCGACCATCACCGGACGCCCCAAGCACTATTACTCGATCTACCAGAAGATGGTCGTCCGCGGCAAGGAATTCGACGACATCCACGACCTCATGGGCGTGCGCGTCCTGGTCGACAGCGTCCGCGAGTGCTACGCGACGCTGGGGAGCCTGCATGCGCGGTGGAACCCGCTGCCGGGCCGGTTCAAGGACTACATCGCGATGCCGAAGTACAACATGTACCAATCGCTGCACACCACGGTGATCGGTCCCGATGGCAAGCCGGTCGAGATCCAGATCCGCACTCACGACATGCACCGGCGCGCCGAGTACGGCATTGCCGCCCACTGGAAGTACAAGTCCGGCCCGGCGAAGACCAAGGCCGTCGGCCATGATGGCCAGGACATGAACTGGCTGCGCAGCGTGATGGACTGGCAGCAGGAAACCCGCGACCCCGGGGAGTTCCTCGATTCGCTGCGTTTCGAGATCAACGCCGCCGAGGTCTTCGTGTTCACGCCCAAGGGCGAGGTCATGGCACTGCCCGCCGGTTCGACGCCGGTGGACTTCGCCTACGCGGTGCACACCGAGGTGGGTCACCGCACCATCGGCGCCCGGGTGAACGGCAAGCTGGTGCCGCTGAACAGCGAACTGCACCACGGCGACTGGGTCGAGGTCTTCACGTCCAAGGCCGAAGGCGCCGGCCCCAGCCAGGACTGGCAGAACTTCGTCAAGAGCCCCCGGGCGCGCAACAAGATCCGCCAGTGGTTCACCAAGGAACGCCGTGAAGAGGCGATCGACAAGGGCAAGGACCAGCTCACCCGCGCCCTGCGGAAAAACAACCTGCCGCTGCAGAAGCTGATGACCCACGACACGCTCACCGCAGTCGCCCAGCAGCTGAGGCACAGCGACATCGCCGCCATGTACGCGGCCGTCGGCGACGGACACACCTCGGCACAGAACGTCATCGAACACCTCACGGCGCTGGTCGGTGCCGCGCACCCCGATGAAGCGGACTTCGACGAGACCCCGTCCTTCACCCCCGGGACCTCCCGGCAGACCTCCGACGCCGGCGTCGTGGTGGCCGGCGCGGGAGACGTCATGGCCAAGCTGGCCCGGTGCTGCACCCCGGTCCCACCCGACGCCATCCGCGGCTTCGTGACCCGGGGGTCGGGGATCTCGGTGCACCGCGCTGATTGCGCCAACCTGCTGGCCCTGGGCGCGGACTCCGAACGGCTTGTGGACGTGAAATGGGCTCCCACGCAGTCCAGCGTGTTCCTGGTCGAGATTCAAGCCGAGGCCCTGGACCGCAAGTCGCTGCTCTCGGACGTCACGAAGGTGCTCTCCGACAACCAGGTGAACATCCTCTCGGCCAGCGTCGTCACCGGCCGCGACCGGGTGGCGATCTCTCGCTTCTCCTTCGAGATGGGCGATCCGAAGTACCTCCACCACATCCTCAACGCGGTCCGCCGGATCGACGGGGTCTATGACGTCTACCGCGCCTCCGAGGGCAAGCGCCGAAGCTAGGGGATGCTCCCCAGCCGTGGCAGTGCGTGGACCAGTTCCAGCGCCGCGCGTTTGCCCGGCCGCCGGCCCGTGGCCTGGATCGCCTCGAGCAGCTGCTCCCGGCGGCAATGCGAATGCCGTGCCACGAGCATGCGGGAGATGGCCCGCCGGGCCGAGACCGGCTCGCCGTGGAAGGCCAAGTCGAGCGCGGTGCGCAGCGGAGTCGTGACCGCCATCGGAGGCTCCCTGTCGATCTCGGATTCCTGGAGCAGGCATTCGTGCAGCGCGGTCCGCAGGCCGTCGCGGTGCAGGGGCAGCCGGTGGAACCGGGTGACCAGCAGCTCCAGGCCGGCCGGCATCGGATGATGGCCGTGGACCCAGGCAGCGGTCAGCCGGCCGATGACCGCGTCCTCCCGCAGCCGCGGACCGACCAGGGCCGCGACGGCGGCCGAACGCAGGGCCGGTGAGTCGTCCACGGCAGCGCAGACGAAGGTGCCCGGCAGGACCAGGCGCAGGGTGCCTTCTGCGCACAAGACGGCGAGTTCGGGGGCGGTGAACGGGTGGCCGGGCTGCAGGATGGTGCTGTCGGGCGCCGCGAGCATGGGCTCTGTCATGAGCCCACTGTTGCAAAGTGGCGCGGACGGCAAAAGGACCGGCCGCCAGTTTGTGGATACTGGCGACCGGCCCCTCACAGGCTGCGGTGGTGCTCCTATTCGAAGTCCTCCGCCGACTTCTGCAGGGTCTCCAGCCACGCCCGGCGTGCCGCCAATGCCTCCTCAGCATCCCGGATCTTCCGGTCGTTGCCCGAGGCCTTCGCCGTCTCGAGGTCGGCCTCGAGCTCGGCGATGGTGTCTTCCAGCTGGGTGAGCATGCTGTTCGTCCGCGCCTTCGTCTCCGGGTTGGAGCGGCGCCACTTCTCATCCTCGGCGTCGCGAAGGGCATCCTCGACCGTGCGCATGCCCCCTTCCATCCGCTGCATGGCCGACCGCGGCACCTTGCCTGCTGCCTCCCACCGGTCGCGAATCGGCTCGAAGGCCTTCTTGGCGGCGGCCAGGTCCTTGATCGGCAGCAGCGCACGCGCCTCGGCGAGGATGGCTTCCTTGGCCGACAGGTTCGCCTCGAACTCCTGGTCCAGTTCCTCGTTGGCGCGCGTCCGGGCATCAAAGAAGACGTCCTGCGCGGCACGGAACCGGGCCCAGAGGGCGTCGTCGTCCTTGCGGGAGGCCCGCTTGGAAGCCTTCCACTCATCCATCAGACGGCGGTACTCGCCGGCCGTGGGTCCCCACTCCGTGGAGCTGGACAGGGCTTCGGCGCGTGCAATGAGGTCCTCCTTGACGCGCTTGGCTTCGGAGTTGTCGGCATCGAGCTGCGAGAAGAACGCCCTGCGGTGCCGGTCGAAGGTGGTGCGTGCGCCCCGGAACCGCTTCCAGAGCGCGTCCTCGGTCGGGCGCCCCAGGCGGGGGCCGGCCTTCTGGGCGGACTTCCACAACTCGAACAGCTCGTTCATGCGGTTGCTGCCCTGCTTCCACTGCATGGTGGCCGGATCCTGCGCCGCCAGCTCCTCCGCCTCGGCGACGATGGCCTCGCGGGCAGCCAGTTCGCGGGCCCGGTTCTCCTCCTGGGCCTTGCGTTCGGCCTTCTGCCGTTCGGCGACCTCGCCGCGCACTACATCGATGCGCTGCTGCAGGGCCTTCAGGTCCCCGACCATGATGCGGGCGGAGACCAGTTCCTGCAGGTGGTCCAGCGTCTTGTTCATGTCGGCCGACGGGGCCTGGGCGGCCACCCGCTGCTCCAGCAGCAGCAGTTGGCTCACGACGTCGTCGTGCTTGCGCACGAAGTAGGACAGCGCTTCGTCCTGGGTGGCGTCCGGGTACTGGCCGACGGGGAACTCCTCGCCGTCGACGATGACGAAGACGTGCCCGTCCTCGGTCACGCGGGCGAACTTGGCCGCCTCGGCCAGGTCGCTGCGGTAGGCCGGGGGAGCGGCCACGACGGGGGCGGCCGGCGCTGCCTGGCCGGTGGCCGTGGCGCTGGCGGTCGGGGCCGCAGGGCGGGGCATGGCGGCCGGTGTCGGTACCGGACGCGGGGTGGGCACCGGCTTCGGGGCCGGTTGGGGGGCCTCGGGCACCGGGTTGTCGGCGCCCGTGGGTGCCTCGCCAGTGGGTACTCCGGCAGCCGCTTCGTCGGGCTGCTGGGCGTTGTCGTCGGATTGCTTGGAGCTGGTCACCGCTAGAACTCTTTCGCTCGGGATCGTCCCGGAAGTGCCCCGGGACCCATGTTTCCCCCGTCACTTTACCGAGTCGGCGCGGAAACACGGTACTTTACCCGGGGCCGGGTCGCGAGGCCCGGAGCGAACGTCCTAGAATTGTGCGGTCACCACCCCCTCCCCGTGCCGTGTCCCGGCGTGGCTGAGCGGGACCCACGAACATCCGCGAAGGAGCATCCACCTCTATGGCACGCAAGGCCTCCCTGTCAGGTTTCCCCGAGTGGCTGCCCAACGAACGCCTGGTGGAACTCCACGTCCTGGATGCCCTGCGCCGCACCTTCGAACTGCACGGATTTGGCAACATCGAGACGCGCGCCGTGGAAACCGTCGGGCAGCTGCTGCGCAAGGGCGAGATCGACAAGGAGGTCTACGGGCTCTCCCGCCTCCAGTCCGATGAGGGCGAATCGAGCGGGTCGGACCCGAACGCGCTGGCCCTGCACTTCGACCTCACCGTGCCCTTCGCCCGCTACGTGGTGGAGAATGCCGGGCACCTGGCCTTCCCGTTCCGCCGTTACCAGATCCAGAAGGTCTGGCGTGGCGAGCGCCCGCAGGACGGCCGCTTCCGTGAATTCACCCAGGCCGACATCGACGTCGTCGGCGATGGAACCCTTCCGTTCCGCTATGACGTCGAACTGGCCCTGGTCATCGCCGACGCCCTCGGGTCGCTGCCGATCGGCGACTTCACGGTGCGGGTGAACAACCGCAAGCTCGCCGAGGGGTTCTACCGCGGCCTCGGCCTCGAGGACACCGCCGGGGTGCTGCGCAGCATCGACAAGCTCGAGAAGATCGGGCCCGAGAAGGTCGCCGAACTGCTCGTCAGCGAACTCGGCGCCACCGAGGAGCAGGCCCGCGCCGCCCTGGCGTTGGCCTCCATCCGGACCGCGGACACCACGTTCGTGGACCAGGTGCGCGCCCTCGGCGTCGAGCACGAGCTGCTGGAGGAGGGCCTGGCCGAACTCACCGAGGTCATCGAGGCCGCCAGCCACCGGGCCCCGGGCACCGTGGTCGCCGACCTGTCCATCGCCCGCGGCCTGGACTACTACACCGGCACCGTCTACGAGACCGTGCTGGTCGGCCACGAGAAGCTCGGTTCCATCTGCTCGGGCGGGCGCTACGAGTCCCTGGCCGCGAAGGGCAACCGGGTCTTCCCCGGCGTCGGGCTGTCCATCGGTGTGTCCCGGCTGGTCTCCCGCCTGCTGGCCGACGGCGGTCTGCAAGCCACCCGTGATGTGCCCAGCGCCGTGCTGGTGGCACTGAACGACGACGATTCCTGGTACGGCGCCCAGGACGTCGCCTCCGCGCTGCGCGGGCGTGGGATCGCCGTGGAGGTCGCTGCCCGCGCCGAGAAGTTCGGCAAGCAGATCCGCTACGCCGACCGCCGCGGCATCCCCTTCGTCTGGTTCACCGCAGCCGACGGAACCCACGAGGTCAAGGACATCCGCACCGGCGAGCAGGTCGCCGCCGACCCGCAGGCCTGGACGCCCCCGGCCAAGGACCTGCAGCCGGGAATCACCACCTCCTGACCCCCGGTTGCCCCGGCGCCGCCGGCTGCCGGTAAACTCAAACGAAACCCACCACCAGACCAGCGCGTGCCGTGACCGGCAGACATCCGGGCAGCACGCGAGGATCCCCTCGAAAGGACATCAGTGCTGCGCACTCACGACCTGGGCACGCTCAGGGCCGAGCACATTGGACAATCCGTCACCCTGGCCGGCTGGGTAGCCCGCCGCCGGGACCATGGAGGGGTCGCCTTCCTGGATCTGCGCGATGCCTCCGGCGTGGCCCAGATCGTGGTCCGCGACGAAGCCGACTTCCACTCCCTGCGCAACGAGTTCGTCCTGCAGGTCACCGGCACCGTCGAACGCCGCCCCGAGGGCAATGAGAACCCGGCCCTCGCCACAGGTGAGATCGAGGTGATGGCGGATTCCGTCGTCGTGCTCAACACCTCTGCCCCGCTGCCGTTCCAGGTCGACGAGCACGTCGAGGTCGGCGAGGAGGCGCGCCTGCGCCACCGCTACCTGGACCTGCGCCGTCCGGGCCCCAACGCCAACATCCGCCTGCGCTCCGAGGCCAACCGGGTGGCGCGCGAGCTGCTGCACGGTGAGGGCTACGTCGAGATCGAAACCCCGACGCTGACCCGCTCAACCCCCGAAGGCGCCCGCGACTTCCTGGTGCCCGCACGCCTGGCCCCGGGGTCCTGGTACGCCCTGCCGCAATCCCCGCAGTTGTTCAAGCAGCTGCTGCAGGTCGGCGGGTTCGAGAAGTACTACCAGATCGCCCGCTGCTACCGCGACGAGGACTTCCGCGCCGACCGGCAGCCGGAGTTCACCCAGCTGGACATCGAGGCCTCCTTCGTCGAGCAGGACGACATCATCGCCCTGGGCGAGGGCATCGTGAAGGCCCTCTGGCAGCTGATCGACGTCGAGGTCCCGACCCCCATCCAGCGGATGACCTATGCAGACGCGATGCAGAAGTACGGCTCCGACAAGCCGGACCTGCGCTTCGGCCTGGAACTGACCGAGCTGAAGGACTTCTTCAAGGACACGACCTTCCGCGTCTTCCAGGCACCCTACGTCGGCGCCGTCGTCATGCCCGGCGGTGCGTCGCAGCCGCGCCGTACCCTGGACGCCTGGCAGGAATGGGCCAAGCAGCGCGGCGCCAAGGGCCTCGCCTACGTGCTCCTCCAGGAAGACGGCACGCTCACCGGGCCGGTGGCCAAGAACCTCACCGACTTCGAGCGCGAGAACCTGGCGGCGACCGTGGGCGCCAATCCGGGCGACTGCATCTTCTTCGCCGCCGGCACCGCCGCCGAAGCGCGCGCCCTGCTCGGCGCGGCCCGCGTCGAGATCGGCCACCGCACCGGTTTGATCAAGGACGGCGACTGGGCCTTCGTCTGGGTCGTCGACGCCCCCATGTTCGAATCGGCCGAAGCCGCCGTCGCTTCCGGCGACGTGGCCGTCGGTGCCGGCAAGTGGACCGCAGTCCACCACGCCTTCACGTCCCCGAAGCCCGAGTTCCTGGACACCTTCGACCAGGATCCGGAGAACGCACTGTCGTACGCCTACGACATCGTCTGCAACGGCAACGAGATCGGCGGGGGCTCCATCCGCATCCACCAGCGCGACGTGCAGGAGCGGGTCTTCAAGCTGATGGGCTTGGACGAGGAGGCCGCGCAGTCGAAGTTCGGCTTCCTGCTCGAGGGCTTCAAGTTCGGCGCCCCGCCCCACGGCGGCATCGCCTTCGGCTGGGATCGCGTGGTGCAGCTGCTGACCAACTCGGACTCGATCCGCGACGTCATCGCGTTCCCGAAGACCGGCGGCGGCTTCGACCCGCTGACCCAGGCCCCCGCCCCGATCACCGCGCAGCAGCGCAAGGAAGCCGGCGTGGACTCCAAGCCCGAGCCGAAGAAGGCGCCCAAGGTCGACGAGGGCGCCGAAGCCAAGTAGTCCTGGACCGGTTCCGGTTCAATTCTGGTTCCCCGTGGGGGCATTCGCCGATGGCGGGTGCCCCTGCGGCGTTTCCGGGGCTTGCGGGCGTGTCGCTGTTCCCTGGCTGTGATGGGTTGATGGTCGTTTCCTTCGGTGCCGGTAGCGTTCATTTCCAGTGTCGGGTGCGCGTCTTTTCCTCCACAGGTTTCGTGGCCCGGCTGTTGTCCACAGCGGCCGGGCAGGGCCTTCGAGGGTGTCCGGATCGTCACTAGACTCGAATACATGTTCGAAGAGTTTAGTGGTTCCGAAGCAGCGCGCGACGGGGATGTCCCCGCACCAGCGCCTGCTGGTGCCCCTGCTGCCCCGGCCGGCACCGCCGGGTTTGCCGGCGATGTGGTGTCGGAGGTCGAGGCTCTTGTCGAACAGCTTTCCGCCGGCGGTGTCGATCTGCCGGAAAAGGGCCTGGTGGACTTGTTGGCGGCGTTGGATGCCGTGAAGTCGGCAGCGTCGGCGTACCAGGCACGTGCCGCCGTGGCCTTGCGGGAACGGGTCGTCGAGCGTGAGCGCGCCGCGGGGGTGCGGCAGGAGAAGCTGGGGGCCTCGGCGGGGGCGCAGTTGGCGTTGGCCCGTCGGGAGTCGCCGCATCGGGGCGAGCGGTGGATGGGCTTTTCCCGGGTGCTGGTCAACGAGATGCCCCACACCGTGGCCGCTTTGCGGTCGGGGCGGATCAGCGAGTGGCGGGCGATGCTGATGGTGCGCGAGACCGCCTGCCTGTCGCTGGAGGACCGCCAGAAGGTCGACGAGGCATTGATGGCAGACCCGCAGACCACCGACGGCGTCGGGGACCGGAGACTGGTGGCGATGGCCAAGCAGCTGGCCGGGCAGATGGATGCCACGGCACTGGTCCGGCGGGCTCGCAAGGCGGTGGGGGACCGGCACGTGAGCCTGAGGCCGGCTGCGGATACGATGGGCGTCCTGAATGTCGTGTTGCCGGTGGCGCAGGCGGTCGCGGTGTTCAAGGCCCTGTCCAGGGCCGCGGATACTGCGTCGAGCCAGGGCGAAGTGCGTTCCAGGGGCCAGGTCATGGCCGACACGCTGGTCGAACGCGTCACCGGCCAGGCACGGGCCGGGGACACCCCGGTGGAGGTCCAACTGGTGATGACGGACCGGACCTTGTTCCAAGGCGATGTCGAACCGGCGTTCCTGCCGGGCTACGGGGTCGTCCCGGCCCAGATCGCACGGGATCTGCTCCTGCAGGCCACCACACCCACCGCTCCCGAAGCCCCGGAAACCCCGGCAGGAGCCGAAACGGAAAATGCGGGTCCTCGCGGCACTCCCGGGAGGGCCCGGCCTTCCGGAGGCGGGGAGGCCACCCGCGATGCGGCGGATGCCGGACGGTCGGACGGGCCGGGGGAACAGGCGAAGGAACTGGTGTGGCTGCGACGTTTGTACACGGCTCCCGGGACCGGGGCGTTGGTGGGATTGGATTCACGGGCGAGGTTGTTCCCCGACGGCTTGCGGCGATTCATCGAACTACGCGATCAGGTTTGCGCCCGGCCGTGGTGCGAGGCGCCCATCAGGGAGCGGGATCATGTTCTTGGCTGGGCCGCTGGAGGGAAGACCACCGCGGCGAACGGTGCGGGATTGTGCAAGGCCTGCAACCTGGGCAAGGAAGCACCCGGATGGCACTCACGCGAAGTCCCCGGGGACCGGCACACCATCGAAACGACCACCCCCACCGGACACACCTACCGCGCCCAGGCACCCGCTCTCCCCGGCACCAGGCCCTGACTGGAAGCGTGCGCCGCTACGGCGCGTGCGCTTCTCAGCCGGGCAGATCGGCCGTGTCGACGATGAGGGTGAAGGGTCCCGAGTTCACCAGGGAGACGTCCATGTGTTCTCCGAACACCCCATGCTCCACCCGGGCCCCAAGTCCGCGCAGCTGCTGCATGAACTCGACATAGAGCGGTTCGGAAACAGATCGTGGTGCTGCAGCCGACCATCCGGGTCTGCGGCCCTTGCGAACGTCTCCGTAGAGCGTGAACTGGCTCACCACCAGCAGTGGGGCGTGAATGTCTGAACACGACTTTTCCTGCTCGAGCATCCGCAACTTCCAGATCTTTGCCGCCAAGCGGCCCGCATCGTCTCCAGTGTCGGAGCCGGTGACACCGAGCAATACCAGCAGCCCCGGTTCGGCAATGCTGCCGACGACCTGCCCATCAACCTCGACGGAGGCCCGGTCCACCCGCTGTACTACGGCTCGCACGTCCATGTCCTTCCATCGGCTGCTGATTCCGTTTCCACCGTAGTGGTCCCGGGGCGGCGCTGTGGCAGGCACTAGGGTGGACGGGTGACCGATTTGCTCAGCTCCCAGGACGATGCCGAGGACGAGCCCGGCCGCGGCCCCTCACGCCCGCGTCCGCCGCTGGCGGTGCGCATGCGCCCCCGCACGGTCGCCGAACTCGTCGGGCAACAGCATCTGCTCAAGCCGGGCTCGCCGCTGCGCCAGCTGGCCGGCGTCGACGGCCCAGGGCCATCGGGCCCCTCCAGCGTCATTCTCTGGGGGCCTCCTGGCACCGGTAAGACCACCATCGCGCACGTGATTGCCCGGGCCCCCGGCCGCCGGTTCGTGGAGCTCAGCGCTATCACCGCCGGGGTCAAGGACGTCCGCCGGGTCATGGACCAGGCGCTGACGGACCGCGACATGAACGGCATCACCACCGTCCTGTTCCTGGACGAGATCCATCGTTTCACCAAGGCCCAGCAGGACGCGCTGCTGCCGGGCGTGGAGAACCGCTGGGTCGTGCTCATCGCCGCCACCACCGAGAATCCCTCGTTCTCCGTCGTCTCGCCCCTGCTCTCGCGGTCGTTGCTGCTGACCCTGAAGCCGCTCGAGGAGGACGACATCAGGGGTCTGGTTCTCCGCGCCGTTGCCGACCCGCGCGGGCTCGACGACACCGTGGCCCTGGAACCCGAGGCCCTGGATCACATCGTCCGCCTCGCGGGTGGGGACGCCCGGCGCGCGCTGACCGCGCTCGAGGCCGCCGCGGGCGTCGCCTGGGGCGAGGGCGAGGGCGGCGCCGGATCCGAGGACGAAGTCGAGGCTCCGACGGCGGGGGAGGTGCCGATCCGTGCAACGATCACGGTGACCACTTCCCACGCCGAGCGGGCGATGGATGCAGCCGTCCAGCGCTACGACCGGGCCGGGGACCAGCACTACGACGTCATCAGCGCGTTCATCAAGTCCATTCGGGGCTCCGACGTCGATGCCGCACTGCATTACCTGGCCAAGATGATCGAAGCGGGGGAGGACCCCCGGTTCATTGCCCGACGGATCATGATCAGTGCCTCGGAGGACATCGGCATGGCCGACCCCACGGCCTTGCAGACCGCCGTGGCCGCCGCCCAGGCCGTCCAGCTGATCGGCATGCCCGAAGGCCGGATCATCCTCGGCCAGGCAGTGGTGCACCTGGCCACGGCCCCGAAGTCCAACGCGTCCTACAACGGCATCAACGCAGCGGTTGCCGATGTACGCGCCGGCCGCGGCCACGGCATTCCCGCGCACCTGCGTGACGCGCACTACCCGGGAGCCGGCCAGCTCGGCCATGGCAAGGGGTACGTCTACTCGCACGATGCCCCGCACTCCATCGCCGAACAGCAGTACCCGCCGGACGACCTGGTCGGGCGCGACTACTATGCGCCGACCGCCAACGGCAACGAACGCGGGATCGGCGAACGTCTCGACCGGATCCGCAGGATCATCCGCAGACGCTGATGTGCTGGTGAAACCCCCGCAATGCTAGGATGGATCCTTGGCTGGCAAGCCGATTCCATCCGCATGACCCCTCGGGGACGTTTTGTGCCGCGGGTGGAGATCGAGTTGTAGTACCAAGGGAGCGGCTTCCCTTAACTCTCCGACATGGAGGCCAGTAACACCTAGCCGCCGAATGAGAAGAAGGACACCAGTGGCTAACAACACCCGTGCCCGCCGTAAGGTTCGCCTGTCGCGTTCCCTCGGCCTTGCCTTGACCCCCAAGGCAGAGAAGTACATGGAGCGTCGTCCGTATGGCCCCGGCCAGCATGGACGCGCCCGCAAGAAGCAGGATTCCGACTACGCCGTGCGTCTGCGCGAAAAGCAGCGCCTGCGCGCCCAGTACGGCATCCGCGAATCGCAGATGGCACGCTACTTCGAGGAAGCCAAGCGCACTGCCGGGCAGACCGGTGAGAACCTGGTCGAGTTCCTCGAGATGCGTCTGGACGCCCTGGTCCTGCGTGCCGGCTTCGCCCGCACCATCGCCCAGGCCCGCCAGCTCGTCGTCCACCGCCACATCGTGGTCGATGGCCAGCGCGTTGACCGTCCCTCGTACCGCGTGAGCGAAGGCCAGCTGGTCGCCGTGCACGAGCGGTCCGAGACCATGGTTCCGTTCCAGGTTGCCGCCGCCGGCGCGCACCGTGATGTCCTTCCGGCCGCCCCGGCCTACCTGGACGTCAAGCTGGAATCGCTGCAGGCACGCCTCGTGCGCCGCCCGAAGCGCTCCGAGGTCCCTGTGACCTGCGAAGAGAACCTCGTCGTCGAGTACTACGCCCGCTAGGAACCGGCAACAGCCGATTCCACGGGGCGCAGTACGCGCACCACACGGAGCCCGTGACCAGCCGGTCACGGGCTCCGTGTGTTGGGGGCCGCCGTCGTGCATGGCGCAGCGGGGGTCCGCTGGTCCCACCGCCGCCACCGGCGATTCGGGCCGATCCGGGGTGGGCCACCTGCGCCGGGGCGGGGAAACGGTAATGTTGGTCCTTGTTGATTAGCCCCTACCAGGAGGAGCAGTTCCATATGACCGGGTCAGATATCGCCGGCCTCATCGCCGCAGGCGTCTTCGCCATACTCGTCGCCTTGCTGGCCGTGCCGGTGATCAAGCTCGGGAAGGTCTTCGACGAATTGCGCCTGGCCGTCCGGGAGCTCTCCGACGGCACCAGCCCGCTGCTCGAGGAAGTGACGACGACCGTGGCCTCGACCAATGCCCAGCTGCAGAAGGTCGACGGGATCACGAACAATGTCTCCGACGCCTCCGCGAACGTCACCGCGCTGTCGTCCCTGGCCGCCACCGTCCTGGGTGCCCCGCTGATCAAGGTCGCGGCCTTCACCCACGGGGTGCGCAGCGCCCTCAACGCCCGATCCGGCGGCGCGGGCCGCCGCAGCCGCTAGGAGAACACCATGGTCAAGAAGCTTTTCTGGGTCGGCATCGGCGTCGGCGTCGGCGTGCTGGCCACGCGCAAGGTCGGCTCCCTCCGGCAGAACCTGGGCCGTGACGGCCTGAACCGTTCCGTCGGCCGCCTGGCCGATGCCCTGGCCTACTCGGCGGATGCCTTCCGCGACGGCATGCACGGACGCGAGGCCGAGCTGCGCACCGCCCTGGGCCTCGACACCGCCCACACCACCGGCCCCAGCCACCGCGGCTGACCTGCCACCCACCGCCTCTCAGCCGTTCCACGAAGGGATCATCAGCAGCCATGAAATCGCAGGAAATCGCCACCCGGTGGATCGAGTTCTTCGCCGCCAGGGGCCACACCCCGGTGCCCAGCGCCTCGCTGGTCTCCAGCGATCCGTCACTGCTGTTCACCGTTGCGGGCATGGTCCCGTTCATCCCTTACCTCACCGCCCGGGAAACCGCCCCCTACAACCGCGCCGTCAGCGTCCAGAAGTGCATCCGCACCGCCGACATCGACGAAGTCGGCAAGACCGTGCGCCACGGCACCTTCTTCCAGATGGCTGGCAACTTCTCCTTCGGCGACTACTTCAAGGCCGAGGCCATCGCCTTCGCCTGGGAGCTGCTCACCGGTTCCGTCGACGACGGCTGCTTCGGCCTGGACCCCGACCGTCTGTGGGTCACCGTCTACGAGGACGGCGACGAGCGCGACGACGAGGCGCGCGCGATCTGGCGCGACCAGATCGGCATCCCCGAAGAGCGCATCGTGGGCACCGGCAAGGAGGACAACTACTGGAGCACCGGCCAGGCCGGCCCCGGCGGCCCCTGCTCGGAGATCTACTACGACCGCGGCCCCGCCTATGGGCGCGACGGCGGTCCCGCGGTGGATGAAACGCGCTTCATCGAGATCTGGAACCTCGTGTTCATGCAGTACCAGCTCTCCGCGGTGCGCTCCAAGACGGACTTCGACGTCGCCGGGGAACTTCCGCAGAAGAACATCGACACCGGCCTCGGCCTGGAGCGCTTGGCGATGATCCTCCAGGACGTGGAGAACATGTACGAGACGGACCAGGTCCGTCCCGTACTGGACCACGCAGCCGAGCTGTCGGGACGGGAATACACCTCCACCGAGGACCCCGAAGACCCCCACCATACCGACGACGTCCGCCTGCGGGTCGTGGGCGACCACATCCGGTCGGCCCTGATGCTCATCAGCGACGGCGTCAGCCCGTCCAACGAGGGCCGCGGGTACGTGCTGCGCCGCCTGATCCGCCGCGCGGTCCGCGCCATGCGGTTGCTGGGCGTGGAGGAACCGGTGCTGCCGGAACTGCTGCCGGTCTCCCGCGACGCCATGAAGGGCGTCTACCCCGAGGTCGACACCGACTTCGCCCGCATCTCCCGCATCGCCTACGCCGAAGAGCGTGCCTTCCTGCGCACCATCGCCAGCGGCACCGCACGCCTGGAGCAGGCAGTCTCCGCGTCCAAGGCAGCCGGCAGCGCACTGTCCGGTGCCGAGGCGTTCGCCCTGCACGACACCTACGGCTTCCCAATCGACCTGACCCTGGAGATGGCCTCGGAGGCCGGTCTGGCCGTCGACGAGGACGCCTTCCGCACGCTGATGGCCGAACAGCGTCAGCGCGCCCAGCAGGACGCGAAGGCCAAGAAGGCGGGCCACGCCGACCTGTCCGTCTTCACCCAGCTCCACGGTGCCGGCGACACCATCTTCACCGGCTACGACGAGCTGACCAGCGGCTCCTCGGTCCGCGGCATCGTGCGCGACGGCGAACTGGTGCCCTACGCCGAACAGGGCCAGGAAGTCGAGCTCGTGCTCAACGAAACCCCCTTCTACGCGGAAGCGGGTGGCCAGGCGGCCGACGTCGGACTGATCACCGGCGACGGGTTCGTCGTCGAGGTCCTCGATGTGCAGTCCCCCGTGAAGGGCCTCTCGGTGCACCGCGCCGTCGTGCGCGAGGGCGAGCTGCCCGCCGACGCCCAGGTCACCGCCGCCGTCGACACGCAGCGCCGGCGTTCCGGCGAACAGGCGCACTCGGCCACCCACCTGGTCCATGCCGCCCTGCACCAGATCCTGGGCCCCGAGGCCCTGCAGTCCGGCTCCTTCAACAAGGCCGGCTACCTGCGCTTCGACTTCAGCTGGACCGAGGCCCTGTCCCCGGCCGCCCGGTCCGAGGTGGAGGAAGTCGCCAACCTGGCCATCCGGAACGACTACGAGGTGCAGACCAGCACCATGCCGCTGGCCGAAGCGAAGAACCTCGGCGCGATGAGCCTGTTCGGCGAGAAGTACGGCAACACCGTCCGCGTCGTGGAAATCGACGGGGCCTGGTCCCGCGAGCTGTGCGGTGGCACCCACGTGTCCAACACCTCGCAGATCGGCACGCTCACGCTGCTGGGCGAACAGTCCGTGGGCTCCGGCAACCGCCGGGTCGAGGCCCTGGTGGGCATGGAGGCCTTCCGCCACGGTGCCGCCGAACGAACCCTCGTCAACGAGCTGACGGAACTCTTCCGCGTGCCCTCGGCGGAATTGACGGACCGCGTCCACGCGACACTGGCCAAGCTCAAGGCCGCCGAGAAGGAAATCGAGCGGCTGCGGGCCGAACAGCGCACGGCCCAGGCCGCCGCACTCGTCTCGCAGGCACACGACGTTTCCGGAGTCCGCGTTCTGGCGCACGAGGCCGGTCCCGTTGCCTCCGCGGACGACCTGCGGGCCCTGGCGCTGGATCTGCGCTCCCGTCTGGGCTCCGATCCGGCCACCGTGGCGCTGACCGGCGTTGCGAATGCGCGTCCGCTGGTGCTGGTGGCGACCAACGAGGCGGCCCGGGGACTCGGCGTCAAGGCCGGGGCCCTGGTCCGTACTGCCGCCGGGATCCTCGGTGGCGGGGGAGGCGGGAAGGACGACGTGGCCCAGGGCGGCGGGTCCGATGCCTCCAAGACCTCCGAGGCGCTCTCCGCCGTCGTCCAGCAGATCTCGGGGCGGTCCTGATTTCGTCCGCGGGCGTGGACGTCCCGCGCGGGGTGAAACTGGGCGTCGATGTGGGCATGGCCCGCGTCGGGGTCGCGCTGTGCGACCCCGACGGCGTCCTGGCCACCCCCTTGAAGACGCTCAAGCGCGACCAGAAGAAGAACAGCGACATCCGGGTCCTGGCCCGGATGGCCGTGGAGCATGCTGCCGTGCAGGTCTTCGTCGGCCTGCCCCGCTCGCTGCGCGGCAGCGAGACGGCCTCCACGACCATGGCCCGTGACTACGCCGAACACCTGGCCGTGGAGTTGGCCCGTTCGGCCCCCGGCGTCGCAGTACGCCTGATCGACGAACGCCTCACCACCGTCTCGGCCCACCGGGCGCTGCACGAATCGGGCCTTGACGGGCGCAAACACCGCCAGGTTGTGGACCAGGTGGCCGCGGCAGATATCCTGCAACAAGCGCTGGACATGCAAAAATCACTACAGCGGGACGTAGGAATGGCCGTGGGGCACGGCTCGCGACCCGACAGCACGGACCTTGACTGAAGGACACCAACTGATGAACGAGAAGCATCCCGGGGGCGCCGGTGCCGAATCCGGCGACCCTCAGGACAGCGCCGCGGCGCCACACGGCGGCGCGCCGTTCCGCCGCCTTCGGTCCGGTCGCCGCCGCGCCGAAGGCACCGCGCCGCTGGACGACCACTTCACTGCGGGCAGCTCGGACCCCGACGCTGGACGCGTCTCCCGGCGTGCGGCAGCGGCCGGGGAACCAGAGCCGGCCGCCGCAGGCTCCGAACACGGCGACCCCGACCCCGCTGGCACGAAGCAGAAGGCCATCGCCGACCCGGCCTCGGAGCTCGCAGACCGCGACCACCACCACGCCGAAGTCCTCGAGGCCCATCCGCCGGTTACCGGCGTCCCCCGACACGACCAGGAGGAGATCCTCGACGGCGGCACGGTCCCGCCCACGGACGACGCCGAGGCCGCTGCGGCACCGGAGCCGTCGGACGACGAGGACGATCCCACCGCGGCCCTCCTGCTCTCCGGGGAGCGGACCGCCCCGGGCGTGCGCAAGCGCCGTCGCCGTCGCCGCAACATCATCATGACGGTCATGGTCGCCATTTTCGCGGTCATCCTGGCCGGGACGGTCCTGGTGCTGCAGAACGTGCTGGGCATGTGGAACCCCGAGGACTACGCCGGCCCCGGGGAAGGCGAAGTCACCTTCACCGTGGAACCGGGCTGGGGACCGTCGCAGATCGGCCGGCACCTGACCGAGTCGGGGATCGTGGCCAGCGAGGAGCTCTTCATCGAGGCCATTCCGCAGGTCGATGCCGAGAGCAAGGTCATCCACCCCGGTGAGTACGAGATGAAGTACAAGATGCCGGCCGTGGACGCCGCCACCATCCTGATCGGGGAAGCGGGCGAGAAGGTCAACTACGTCCCGATCAAGCAGAACATCCGCACCGACGCCGTCTTCGAACAGATCAACAGGGCCACCGGCATCTCCATCGACGAGCTCGAGGCCCTGAACGAGAAGCCGGGGGAGTTCGGGCTGAAGGACCCGGTAAAGAACCTCGAGGGCTTCCTGCACCCGGGCCAGTACCGGTTCCCGCTGGATGCCAGCGCCAAGGACATCCTGCAGCAGATGGTCGATGCGACCGTGAAGGAACTCACCAGCCAGGGAGTGACCGACCCCGCCGAGCAATACAAGATGCTCAAGATCGCCAGCATCCTGCAGGCCGAGGCCCGTCCCGAGGACTACAAGACGGTCTCGGGCGCCCTGGACAACCGGTTGAAGCCGGGCAACACGGAAACCGGTGGCTACCTCCAGGTCGACTCCAGCGTCATTTACGGCCTAGGCCAGTACTCCCTGCAGTTCACCGCGGAGGAAAAGCACGACGCGAGCAACCCCTACAACACCTACGAGCACAAGGGCCTGCCCCCAACGCCCATAGGCTCGCCGGGGGACAGCGCGATCGAGGCCGCCATCCACCCGGAGGACAACGACTACTACTACTGGGTGACCGTGAATACGCAAACGGGTGAGACGAAGTTCGCCGAGACCTACGAGCAGCACCAGGTCTACCAGCAGGAATTCCGTGACTGGTGCGGGGCGCACGAGGACATCTGCAAGTGAGTGCCGCCGGCCGGGCCGCTGTTTTCGGCCAGCCGATCGGCCATTCCAAGTCACCCGCACTGCACCGGGCCGCCTACGCGGAGCTCGGGGTCGACCTCGACTACTGGGCCATCGAAGCGGGCGCGTCCGAGGCGGCCCGGCTGGCCCGGATGCTCCGCGACGAACCCGGTTGGCGGGGCGCCTCGGTGACCATGCCGCTGAAGCAGGCCATGGTCCCGCTCATGGACAGCGTTTCGGAGCGGGTCAGTCGGCTGGGGGTGCTCAACACCATTGTGGCCAGCGGCAGCCCGGGGTCGGTCCGCCTGCACGGGGAGAACACCGACGTCGACGGCATCGTGCAGGCCCTGGGCGACGCCGGGGCTACCGCGGTGCGCTCCGTGGCCATCCTCGGGGCCGGGGGGACGGCGACCGCTGCGACCGCCGCGTTGCAATTGCTGGGAGCACGGCAGCTGGACTTCGTGGTCCGCGACGCAGGCCGGGCCGCGGACGTCCTGGCCCTGGCGGCCGCAGGCGGGTGCCGGGCCGAGGCCGTCGACGCCCACACCGCCGGCGGGCGCATGCACCAGTACGACGCCGTTGTCTCCACACTTCCGCCGCATGCCGCCGACGAGTTCATCGACGCGCTGGGATTGGACGGCCTGGCGCCGGGCACGCCGTTGCTCGACGTGGCCTACGACCCCTGGCCCAGTGCCATCGCCGCGGCCTGGTCCGCGGCCGGTGGTTCGGTGGTCGGCGGGCTGTCGATGCTGGTGCACCAGGCCGTCGGCCAAGTCCGCTTGTTCACCGGCACCAGCGAGGCCGATTGGCCCCATGTCACAAATGTGATGTGTGACGCAGTGGGGCTGCCGCACCCGATCCGTTGACCCTGTGGCATGGCAGTATGGTCTTCATGTTGCGTTGGTTGACGGCGGGCGAATCACATGGCCCCGCGCTCGTAGGAATCCTGGAGGGCCTGCCTGCCGGCGTGCCCCTGACCACCACCGATGTCCAGGATGCGCTCGCCCGGCGCCGGCTGGGCTACGGCCGCGGTGCCCGGATGAAATTCGAGAAGGACCAGGTCACCTTCGTCGGGGGAGTACGCCACGGGCTGACCCAGGGCGGCCCGGTGGCCATCGAGGTCGCCAACACCGAGTGGCCCAAGTGGGAGAAGGTGATGAACGCCGACCCCGTGGACCCGGTGGAACTGGAATCACTGGCCCGCAACGCCCCGTTGACCCGGCCGCGTCCTGGCCACGCCGATTACACTGGCATGCAGAAGTACGGCTTCGATGACGCGCGCCCGGTCCTGGAACGGGCCAGCGCCCGCGAGACCGCCGCCCGCGTGGCCCTGGGCACTGCCGCCGCCCGGTTCCTTGCGTCGCTGGAGATCGAACTGGTCAGCCACACCGTCGCCGTCGGCACGGTGTCCGTGCCCGAATCCACCGCCCTGCCGCTGCCGTCCGACGTCGTGGCCCTGGATGCGGACCCGCTGCGCTGCTACGACCGCGACACCTCCGACGCCATGGTGTCCGAGGTCGACGCCGCCCACAAGGACGGCGAGACGCTCGGCGGCATCGTGGAGGTCATCGCCTACAACCTGCCCCCCGGGCTGGGCTCCTACGTGCACTGGGACCGCCGCCTCGACGGGCGCCTCGCTGCCGCGCTCATGGGCATCCAGGCCATCAAAGGCGTCGAGGTTGGGGACGGCTTCCTCACCGCAGCCCGCCGCGGCTCGGCCGCCCACGACGAGATCGTCCGCGGCCCGGACGGGGAGATCCGCCGCGCCTCGAACCGGGCCGGCGGCATTGAGGGCGGCATGAGCATCGGCGACCCGCTGCGGGTCCGGGCCGCCATGAAGCCGATCGCCACGGTCCCGCGCGCCCTGCGGACCGTCGACGTGGCCACGGGCGAGGAAGCCACGGCCCACCACCAGCGCTCCGACGTCTGCGCCGTGCCGGCCGCCGGCGTCGTCGCCGAGGCCATGGTCGCCCTGGTCCTGGCCGACGCCGTCGTCGAGAAGTTCGGCGGCGACTCGCTGGCCGAGACCCGGCGCAACCTGGAGGCGTTCCGGGACTCCGTGGCGGCCCCGGGGTCGGCGGTGCGCCCCTGATGTCCGGCGACATCTTCCTGATCGGCCCCATGGCCACCGGCAAGTCGGTGGTCGGCCGGAAGCTGGCGGCCCGGCTCGGGCTGGCCTTCATCGACACCGACAGCGAGATCACCCGCCGACACGGCAGCATCGCCGACATCTTCGCCGCCGGCGGGGAACCGGCCTTCCGTGCCCTGGAGAGCGCTGCCCTGCAAGCAGCCGCCGACCGGCCCGGCGCCGCCGTCGTCGCCACCGGCGGAGGCGCCGTGCTGGCCGCGGGCAACCGGGAGCTGTTGCGCAGTGGCTTCACTGTCTACCTGGAAACCGATCTGGACAGCGTCAGGGGCCGCATCTCCGGCACGGGACGACCGCTGCTGGAGGGGGACCCCCTGGCCCGCTGGGTCGAGATCTTCACCGCCCGCGTCGGGCACTACCGCGAGTGCGCCACCGTCACCGTCGACGCCCGCACCGGCACCGTGGCCGAACTGGCCGAGACCATCGTCGACGCCTACCGGCGTCGTGCATCAACCACTGGAGGCATCACCACATGAGCAGCGCTTCGACCCGTATCAGCGTCACGGGGTCGGCACCCGAGCAGAACTACGACGTCGTCGTCGGCAGCGGCCTGCTGGGGGAGCTCCCCGCCCTGTTGGGCGAACGGGTCCGCAAGGTCCTGATCATCCACCCCCGCGCCCTGCGCACCACCGGGGACACCGTGAAGTCCGACCTGGAATCGGCCGGTTTCACCGCGATGACCGCCGAGATCCCCGACGCCGAGGAAGGCAAGCACATCCAGGTGGCCTCGTTCTGCTGGCAGGTGCTGGGCCAGAACGACTTCACCCGTTCCGACGCGGTGGTCTCCGTCGGCGGCGGCGCCGTCTCGGACCTTGCCGGCTTCGTCGCCGCGACCTGGCTGCGCGGGGTCAAGGTCGTCCACGTGCCCACCAGCCTGCTGGGCATGGTCGACGCCGCCGTCGGCGGCAAGACCGGCATCAACACCGCAGAGGGCAAGAACCTCGTGGGCGCCTTCCACCCGCCCGCCGGGGTGCTGGTGGACCTCGACGCCCTGGCCACGCTGCCGCCAAACGAACTGGTCACCGGCCTGGCCGAGGCCGTGAAGTGCGGATTCATCGCCGACCCGCGCATCCTGGACATCATCGAGGCCGACCCGCAGGCTGCCTCCACCGCCGGGACCCCCGAGCTGCGCGAGATCATCGAGCGCTCCATCGCGGTGAAGGCCCAGGTCGTCTCAGCGGACCTGCACGAGGCCGGCCAGCGGGAATTCCTGAACTACGGGCACACCCTGGGCCACTCGATCGAGCTGGCCGAGCGCTACCAGATGCGCCACGGCGCCGCGGTGTCCATCGGCCTGGTCTTCGCCGCCGAACTAGCCCGCTCCGTGGGGCGGATCAGCGACGAACTGGCCGACCGGCACCGCAACGTCCTGTCCTCGCTCGGCCTGCCGGTGGCCTACCGCCGCGACCGCTGGGCCTCGCTGCTGGACGGCATGCGCCGGGACAAGAAGGCGCGCGGGGACCTGCTGCGCTTCGTCGTGCTCGACGGGCTGGCCAAGCCCGGCATGCTGGAGGTCCCCGACACCTCGCTGCTCTTCGCCGCCTACCAGGAAATCGCCGAATGACCACGCCGATCGACTGGATCCCGACCGGCATCCCCGGACTGTCCATCCACCCCGACACGCTCCTGGCCCAGGTCGTCGATGACGACGCGGCCCACGCCGCCCTGGCCGGGGCGAACCCCGTCGAGCAGGTCATGATCCACGTGGCCCGCGGCGACGTGGCCACCGCGGCCGAACTGGTCACCGAGACCCGGCTGCTCGATCCGCAGAACTTCCCGATGCGCGTGGTCGACGCCGACGTCGTGCGGGCCAGCGGCGATCCGGAACGGGCCATTAAGCGGTTGCGCAGCCTGATCGACGAGTTCAAGGACACCGAACACGAGGCCGTCCTGCAGCAGCAGCTCGGCGTCCTGTACTTCACGGTCGGGGACTACCACGCGGCCGTGACCCGGTTCCGCACGGCCCTGGAGCTGCGCACGGCCGCGGCGGACGAGGCCTTCCGCATCGAGATCTCGCGCCGGTCACTGGCCGCAGCGCAGGCCAAGGCCACCGCCGTGCGCTAGAATGGCTATGGTTTTTTGACAATTGCGCCCTGGACCGCCGCACCGTCCGCTAGCACGGTGACGGGCCCGGACCGGGACTGAACAGAGAGAGTACCCGTGGCTACGACCAACGACATCAAGAACGGCACGGTCCTCAAGCTGGAGGGCCAGCTGTGGACCATCGTCGAGTTCCAGCACGTCAAGCCCGGCAAGGGCGGCGCTTTCGTCCGCACCAAGATGCGCAACGTGCTCTCCGGCAAGACCGTGGACAAGACCTTCAACGCGGGCCTCAAGATCGAGACCGCCACCGTGGACCGCCGCGACTACCAGTACCTGTACCAGGACGGCGCCGACTACGTGTTCATGAACACCTCCGACTTCGACCAGCTCACCGTCGAGGGCAAGGTCGTCGGGGACGCCGCGAACTTCATGCTCGAATCCCAGATGGTCACCATCGCCATGCACGAGGGCGCCGTGCTCTACGTCGAGCTGCCGCCGTCCGTGGTCCTGGAGATCACCTACACCGAGCCGGGCCTGCAGGGCGACCGCTCCTCCGCCGGCACCAAGCCGGCCACCGTCGAGACCGGCTACGAGATCCAGGTCCCGCTGTTCCTGGAGCAGGGCACCAAGGTCAAGGTCGACACCCGCACGGGCGACTACCTGGGGCGTGTCAACTAGTGAGTGCCCGCACCAAGGCCCGGCGACGGGCGCTGGACGTCCTGTTCGAGGCCGAACAGCGCGGCGTCTCGCCCCTGGAGGCGATGCGGCTGCGCCGGGAGACCACCGACATCACCGTCAACGACTACACGCTGACGCTGATCGAGGGGGTCATGGCCCACGGTGAACGGATCGACGAGATCCTGGGCACCTACGCCAAGGGCTGGACCCTGGACCGGATGCCCTCGGTGGACCGGACCATCCTGCGCCTGGGCACGTGGGAACTGCTGTACAACGACGACGTGCCCGACGCGGTCGCCGTCTCCGAGGCCGTCGCCACCGCGAAGGTCTTCTCCACCGACGACTCCCCGGAGTTCATCAACGGCCTGCTCGGACGCATCCAGCAGCTCAAGCCCACGCTGCTGGCCTGAGCCGTCCCCGGCAGCGCCGGGAACCACAGAGCCGGGAACCACAGAGTACGACGACGGGTGCCGCCCCACGCTGGGGCGGCACCCGTTGCCGTAGGTGCTGCCGGTCAGATGACCCCCGGCGTCTCCGGACGCCCGGTGAGGATCGTGCGGTATTGCAGGATCAGGGCCAGCAGCCGGGCCTCGTCCCGCAGAGCCCGTTCCCGGTTGCTGCCGGAGACGATCCGGTTGCGCGTCGCGGCCAGGCGCATCGCCGTGCGGGTGAAACCGCGCATCGCCGTCCGGTGCCCCATCACCGCCGCCCAGCCCGCGGCCTGCCGCCTGCCGTTGCGCGTGGCGAACATGTCCACCTCCTCGGCGGTGAACCAGCCGGCCTCCGCGTAATCGCCCAACCGCCGGCGGATCAGCCGCCGCTCGGCCGCGCGCAGCAGCACCACCACGACGACCGCGCAGGCGAACAACGGCATCTGCAGCAGCAGGTAGAACGTCCAGAAGTCCTGGAAGATCAGCCCCATGCCCCCGTTCCACAGGAAGTGGCCGATCATCGCCGGCACCAGACCCAGCAGGAAGTACACCGGCCACAGCCGCCGGGCCCCGCGCTGGGCGGCCAGTCCCAGGGCGAACCCGGTCCACGCGGTGAACATCACGTGGGCGAACGGGGAAAACAGCCCGCGCAGCACGAAGACCTGCACCATCGCGGTCCCGGCCTGCGCGTAGGCGTCGGAGAAGTACAGGATGTTCTCCGTGAAGGCGAACCCCGCGGCGATCATGCCGCCGTAGACGATCCCGTCCACCGGCCCGTCGAAGTGGGAGCGTGCAACCAGGAACACCAGCAGCACCCCCAGGCCCTTCATTGTCTCCTCGACGACCGGGGCCTGCACCACGGCACCGAACAGGTCCGGCCCGGTCGCCGCGGCCACCGCGGCAAACGCCTTGCCGAACGCCTCCCCGAAGATCAGGCTCCCGGCGATCGAGGCACCGGCTCCCCAGGCGAACGCGAACAGCAGGGCCAGCCGGGGCTCGGGGTCCCACCGGTCGATCCAGCGCAGCGCCGCCAGACACACGCCCAACGGGAACAGGGCCAACAGCCCCACCACGAACAGGGTCTCGGTGCCCAGCACCAGTCCCAGCCAGACTCCCACGCCGATCAGCAGCAACGAGCTGAACACCAGGACCACCACCAGGCCGGCGCTGTGCCGCCGCGGCGGCTTCACCGCAGCCAGCCGTGCGGCACTGAACAGGTTCGCCGCCGGCTCGTCGCGGGGCCAGGCAGGGGTCAAGGGCGCGGAAGGATCCGGACCGTGCCACTGGGGATGCCCGGGCGGGTGTGCGCTCATGGGATCAGCATATCCAGCGGCCGGGCAGTGGGGCCGGTCACAGGGGATCCGAAACAATGCCGACGCATTACCGTCGGCGTCACTGCCGACCCGGGCACCGCCATCGTCCTGTGGTAATTTTGACCGGGCAGTCACCCTTTAAATTCCGTCCAGTGAGGCGGGGAAGGAGGCGGCATCATGGAAACACCAGGCGCCACCCACGGGACCGGGCCCACCGGACCCACCAGCGTTCGGACCGTTCTCTCCGAAGCCGACATCTCGCGCGTGCTCACCCGCATCGCGCACGAAATCATCGAAGCCAACAAGGGCACCCAGGACCTGGTCCTGCTGGGCATCCCCACCCGCGGCTTCCCCCTGGCCCAGCGGCTCGCCGAGCGCATCGCCCGCGCCGAGCCCGGCACCGACCCGGCGGCCATCACCGGCCAGCTCGACATCACCATGTACCGGGACGACCTGCGCCACTCCACCACCCGCACACCGGTGCCGACGCGGCTGCCGGCCGGCGGCATCGACGGCAAGGTCGTGGTCCTGGTCGACGACGTGCTCTACTCCGGACGCACCATCCGCGCCGCCCTGGACGCGCTGTCCGACCTGGGCCGCCCGCGGATCGTACGGCTGGCAGTGCTGGTCGATCGCGGCCACCGCGAACTGCCGATCCGCGCCGACCATGTCGGCAAGAACCTGCCCACCGCGGCCTCCGAGAAGGTCAGGGTCCGGCTGGGCGAACTCGACACCGAGAACGGGGCGCCGGTCAACGACGTCGTGATCGTGGGGCAGGCATGAGGCACCTGCTCTCCACCGCCGACCTCGCCCGCGAGGACGCCATCCGCATCCTGGACATCGCCGAGGACATGGTGGCCGTCGGCTCCCGCGAGGTCAAGAAACTCCCGGCCCTGCGCGGACGCACCGTGGTGAACCTCTTCTTCGAGGACTCCACCCGCACGCGCATCTCCTTCGAGGCCGCCGCCAAGCGCCTCTCCGCGGACGTCATCAACTTCTCCGCCAAGGGCTCCTCGGTCTCCAAGGGCGAATCGCTGAAAGACACCGCCCAGACCCTGAAGGCCATCGGCGCCGACGGCGTGGTCATCCGGCACGGCTCCTCCGGGGCACCGGCCCGGCTGGCCGCGGCCGGCTGGATCGACGCGCCGGTCGTCAACGCCGGCGACGGGATGCACGAACACCCCACGCAGGCCCTGCTGGATGCCTTCACGCTGCGCAACCACTGGTCCGCCGTCCGCGGCATCGCCTCCACCGGCTCCGACCTGGCGGGCATGCGTGTGGCGATCGTCGGCGACATCCTGCACTCCCGGGTTGCCCGGTCGAACCTGTGGCTGCTGCGCACGCTCGGTGCCGAGGTGACCATGGTCGCCCCGCCGACGCTGCTGCCCGTCGGGGCCTCGGCCTGGCCGTGCACGATCAGCTACGACCTGGATGCGACCCTGGCCGGCGGGATCGACGCGGTGATGATGCTCCGCGTGCAGGGCGAACGCCAGCACGCCTCGTTCTTCCCCAGCGCCCGCGAGTACTCCCGCCGCTGGGGATTCGACGACGCCCGGCTGGCCGCCCTGGACACCCAGCCCGGACGCGGGACCGTGATCCTGCACCCCGGCCCGATGAACCGCGGCCTGGAGATCTCCTCCGCGGCCGCCGACTCGCCCCGTTCGACCGTCCTGGAACAGGTGTCCAATGGCGTCGCCGTGCGCATGGCCGTCCTGTACCTGCTGCTGTCCGCCGACCCGCAGCGTCCCGGCGCCCTCTGAGAATCGAGAACCACATGAGCACCACCTACCTGATCCGCGGCGCCGCCCTCGCCGGCGGCCCCGCCACCGACCTGCTGATCGATGGCGGAGCCATCACCGCCACCGGCGAGCAGGCGGCCACCCACCCCGCCGCCGCCGGCGCCGAGGTCATCGACGCCACCGGGTTGATCGCCCTGCCCGGCATGGTCGATCTGCACACCCACCTGCGCGAACCCGGACGCGAGGACGCCGAAACCGTCGAGACCGGCACCCGGGCCGCGGCCCGCGGCGGCTTCACCGCAGTGCACGCGATGGCCAACTCCACCCCGGTCGCCGACACCGCCGGCGTCGTGGAGCAGGTCCACAACCTGGGCCAGCGCAGCGGCTGGGTCGACGTGCGCCCGGTCGGGGCGGTCACCGTCGGACTCGCCGGCGAACGGCTCTCCGAACTCGGGGCCATGGCCGACTCGCGGGCCGGCGTCCGGGTCTTCTCCGACGACGGGATGTGCGTCTGGGACCCGGTGCTGATGCGCCGCGCCCTGGAATACGTCAAGGCCTTCGACGGGGTCATCGCCCAGCACGCTCAGGAACCGCGCCTGACCGAGGGGGCGCAGATGAACGAGGGCGAGGTCTCGGCGGTGCTGGGCCTGGCCGGGTGGCCCGCCGTCGCCGAGGAATCGATCATCGCCCGCGACGTGCTGCTGGCCCAGCATGTGGGCTCGCGCCTGCACGTCTGCCACGTCTCCACCGCCGGCTCCGTGGAGATCATCCGCTGGGCCAAGTCCCTGGGCATCGACGTCACCGCCGAGGTCACCCCGCACCACCTGCTGCTCACCGACGAACTGGTGCGCAGCTACGACCCGGTCTACAAGGTCAACCCGCCGCTGCGCCGCGAGGCCGACGTCATGGCCCTGCGCGCCGGCCTGGCCGACGGGACCATCGACGTCATCGGCACCGACCATGCCCCGCACCCCTCCGAGGCCAAGGACTGCGAGTGGGCCCAGGCCGCGATGGGCATGACCGGGCTGGAGACCGCACTGTCGGTCGTGCAGCACACCATGGTCGAGACCGGGCTGATCGGCTGGGACGACGTCGCGCGGATCACCTCCACGACCCCGGCGGCGATCGGCCGGCTGGCCGACCAGGGCCGTCCGCTGGCCGCCGGCGAGCCCGCCAACCTGATCCTGGTGGACCCGGCCGCGCGGTGGACGGTCAAACCCGAGGAGATGGCCACCAAGGGGCGCAACTCGCCCTTCGCCGGCATGGAACTGCCCGGCAGCGTCCGCGCCACCTTCTTCCACGGCCACCCCACCGTGCTCGACGGCGCACTGAACACCCCGCGCGCCTACACCGGGGCCGCCTCGTGAACGAGTACATCCCGTACCTCATCGGCATCGTCGTGGTCGCGGTCGCCGCGGTGGCGCTCATGCGCCTGGGCTGGCGGCACCGGCAGGCACGCCAGGCCGACGTCGCCGCCCCGCCGGCGGTCCCCGGGGACCTGGACGCGCCGCTGGCCGCAGCCGCCGGCCAGTACGTCTCCACCACGACGGCGGGGGACTGGCTGGACCGCATCAGCGTCCACGGCCTGGGCATGAAGTCCACCGCCGACCTGACCATCCACCCCCAGGGCGTCCTGTTCAGCCGCGGCGGCGCCCCGGACGTGTACATCCCGGCGGCCGACCTCGAATCGGTCCGCCGCGAGTCGGGCATGGCCGGCAAGTTCGTCGAAGCCGGCGGGCTGCTGGTCCTGGGCTGGCGCCTGGGCGGCCACCACCTGGACACCGGCTTCCGTCCCCAACGGGCGGCGGACATGGCAGCCCTGGTGGCCGCCGCCGAATCCCTGATCCCTGACGCCGGCCCCGCCGCGTCGACCGACGACCGCACCGCACCGAAGAAGGACAAGCAATGAGCGCAACCACCACCCCCGAGCCGGCAGTACTGGTCCTGGAGGACGGCCGGGTCTTCCGCGGCCGCGCCTACGGAGCCGGCGGCACCGCGCTGGGCGAAGCAGTCTTCGCCACCGGCATGACCGGCTACCAGGAAACCATCACCGACCCCTCCTACGCCCGGCAGCTGGTCGTGCAAACGGCCCCGCACATCGGCAACACCGGCGTGAACCAGGCCGACAACGAGTCCCGGCGCATCTGGGTCGCCGGCTACATCGTCCGCGACGCCGCCCGCCGCCCGTCCAATTGGCGCTCCGAGGGCACCCTGGACGACGAGCTGGCCCGCCAGGGCGTCGTGGGCATCCAGGGCGTCGACACCCGCGCGATCACTCGCCACCTGCGCGAGCGCGGGGCCATGAAGGCCGGGATCTTCTCCGGCGACGCCGCGCGCGCCAGCGACGCCGCCCTGCTGGAACAGGTCACCGCCCAGGCACCCATGGCCGGGGCCCGCCTGGCCGAGGAGGTCAGCGTCGACGAGCCCTACACCGTCGAGCCGTCCGATCACGGCTGGACCGGCGAGCCGCGCTTCAGCATCGCCGCCATCGACCTGGGCCTGAAGGGGATGACCCCGGTGCGGTTCGCCGAACGCGGGGTCCGCGTGCACGTGCTGCCCGCCGTTTCCACCTTCGAGCAGATCACCGCAGTGCAGCCCGACGGCGTGTTCCTCTCCAACGGGCCCGGCGACCCCGCCACCGCCGACGAGCAGGTCGCCACGCTGCGCCGCGTCCTGGACGCGCGCATCCCGTTCTTCGGGATCTGCTTCGGCAACCAGATACTCGGCCGGGCATTGGGCTTCGGCACCTACAAGCTGCCCTACGGCCACCGCGGGATCAACCAGCCCGTCATGGACCTGGGCACCGGCAAGGTGGAGATCACCAGCCAGAACCACGGCTTCGCCGTCGACGCCCCCCGCGACGGGGCCTTCGCGGCTCCCGAGGAGCGGTACGGCCGCGTGGAGGTCTCCCACGTCTCGCTGAACGACGACGTCGTCGAGGGCCTGCGCTGCCTGGACATCCCGGCCTCCTCCGTCCAATACCACCCCGAGGCGGCGGCAGGTCCCCACGACTCCGCCTACCTCTTCGACCGCTTCATCGACGTGATGGCCGCCCACGGCTCCGTCGCCACGACCTCCAAGGAAGAGAAGTAATGCCCAAGCGCGAAGACCTCAAGTCAGTCCTGGTCATCGGGTCGGGCCCGATCGTCATCGGACAGGCCGCCGAATTCGACTACTCCGGAACCCAGGCCCTGCGCGTGCTGCGCGAGGAGGGCCTGCGGGTCATCCTGGTCAACTCCAACCCGGCCACCATCATGACCGACCCGGAGTTCGCAGACGCAACCTACATCGAACCGATCACCCCCGAGGTCGTCGAGAAGATCATCGCCAAGGAGCGCCCCGACGCGATCCTGCCGACCCTGGGCGGGCAGACCGCCTTGAACACCGCCATCGCGCTGGACAAGTCAGGGGCCCTGCAGCGCTACAACGTCGAGCTCATCGGCGCCAACATCGAGGCCATCGAACTCGGCGAGGACCGCGAGAAGTTCAAGGGCGTCGTCGAACGCTGCGGCGCCGAATCGGCGAAGTCGATCATCGTGCACTCCATGGACGAGGCCTTCGCCGCCGTCGAGCAGCTGAACTACCCCGTCGTCGTGCGCCCCTCCTTCACCATGGGCGGGCTCGGCTCCGGCATGGCCTACAACCCCGAGGACCTGCGCCGCATCGCTGGCGCCGGCATCCAGTATTCGCCGACCTCCGAGGTGCTCCTGGAGGAGTCCATCCTGGGCTGGAAGGAATACGAGCTGGAGATGATGCGCGACAAGAACGACAACGTCGTCGTCGTGTGCTCCATCGAGAACTTCGACCCGGTCGGCGTGCACACCGGCGACTCGATCACCGTCGCCCCGGCGATGACGCTGACCGACCGCGAGTACCAGAAGCTGCGCGACATCTCCATCGCGGTCATCCGCGAGGTCGGCGTGGACACCGGCGGCTGCAACATCCAGTTCGCCATCGAACCGGACACCGGCCGCGTCGTGGTCATCGAGATGAACCCGCGTGTCTCGCGCTCCTCGGCGCTGGCCTCGAAGGCCACCGGCTTCGCCATCGCCAAGATCGCCACCAAGCTCTCGCTGGGCTACACGCTCGACGAGATCCCCAACGACATCACGCGCAAGACCCCGGCGAGCTTCGAGCCCACCCTGGACTACGTCGTGGTGAAGGTCCCGCGCTTCGCGTTCGAGAAGTTCCCGGCGGCGGACCCGACACTGACCACCACCATGAAGTCCGTCGGCGAGGCCATGGCCATCGGGCGCAACTTCACCGAGGCCCTGCAGAAGGCACTGCGCTCGCTCGAGCAGCGCGGCGCCCAGCTGACCTTCACTGCCCCCGATCCGGTCGACGTGCCCTCGCTGCTCGCCCGCAGCCGGGTCGGCTCGACCGACCGCCTGGCCATGGTGCAGCAGGCCCTGCTGGGCGGTGCCAGCATCGAGGACACCTTCGAGGCCACCGGCATCGACCCCTGGTACCTGGACCAGCTGTCGCTCATCAACGAGGTCGCCGAACAGATCCGCACCGCCGGGGCGCTGAGCGAGGACATCCTGCGCCTGGCCAAGCGGCACGGCTTCTCCGACGAGCAGATCGGCGCGCTGACGCACACCCCCGAGGCCGTCGTGCGCGGGGTCCGCCACGCCCTGGGCGTCCGCCCGGTCTACAAGACGGTCGACACGTGCGCCGCCGAGTTCGCCGCCTACACGCCCTACCACTACTCCTCCTACGACGAGGAGACCGAGGTCGAGGCCCACGAGAAGCCGTCGGTCATCATCCTGGGCTCCGGCCCCAACCGCATCGGGCAGGGCATCGAGTTCGACTACTCCTGCGTCCACGCCACCATGGCGCTGCGCGAGGCCGGCTACGAGACGGTCATGGTCAACTGCAACCCGGAGACCGTCTCCACCGACTACGACGTCTCCACCCGCCTGTACTTCGAGCCGCTCACGCTCGAGGACGTGCTCGAGGTCATCCACGCCGAACAGGAAACCGGTGGCGTGCTGGGCGTCTACGTCCAGCTCGGCGGCCAGACCCCGCTGAAGCTCGCGCAGGAACTCGCCGACGCCGGCGTGCCGATCCTGGGCACCTCCCCGGAGGCCATCGACCTGGCCGAACACCGCGGTGCTTTCGCCCGCGTGCTGGAGGAAGGCGGGCTGATCTCCCCGAAGAACGGCACCGCAGTCTCCTTCGAGGACGCCAAGAAGATCGCCGACGAGATCGGCTACCCCGTCCTCGTCCGCCCCTCGTACGTGCTGGGCGGCCGGGGCATGGAGATCGTCTACGACGAGCCCAACCTGGAGCGCTACATCGCCCACGCGACCGAGATCACCGAGGACCACCCGGTGCTGGTGGACCGGTTCCTCGAGGACGCCATCGAGATCGACGTCGACGCCCTCTACGACGGCACCGACATCTACGTCGGCGGCATCATGGAGCACATCGAGGAGGCCGGCATCCACTCCGGCGACTCGGCCTGCGTGCTGCCGCCCATCACCCTGGGCACCGACGTGCAGGCCCGGGTCGCCGAGGCCACCCTGGCGATCGCCAAGGGGGTGGGCGTGCGCGGGCTGATCAACATCCAGTTCGCCCTGGCCTCCGACGTGCTCTACGTCATCGAGGCCAACCCGCGCGCCTCGCGCACGGTCCCGTTCGTCTCCAAGGCCACCGGCGTCCAGCTGGCCAAGGCCGCGGCGCTGATCGGTACGGGGGTCTCCATCGCCGAGCTGCGCAGCGTCCACCACCTGCTGCCAGCCAGCGGCGACGGCTCGGTCCTGCCGGCCGACTCCCCGGTCTCGGTCAAGGAGGCCGTGCTGCCCTTCGCCCGGTTCCGCACCCCCGAGGGGCGGGTCGTGGACTCGCTGCTCGGCCCGGAAATGCGCTCCACCGGCGAGGTGATGGGCATCGACAAGCATTTCGACACCGCCTTCGCCAAGAGCCAGGCCGCCTCGAACTCGCCGCTGCCCACCAGTGGCCGGGTGTTCGTCTCCGTCGCCAACCGGGACAAGCGCTCGATCGTGCTGCCGGTCAAGCACCTGGCCGATCTGGGCTTCGAGATCGTCTCCACCGGCGGCACCGCCGAGGTCCTGCGCCGCAACGGCATCTCCGCCACCGTGGTCCGCAAGGTCCGCGAGGGTGCCGGGGAGAACGACCCGACGATCACCGACCTGATCACCGACGGCAAGATCGACATGATCCTGAACACCCCCTCCGGCGGCGACGCGCGCGGGGACGGCTACGAGATCCGTGCCGCCGCCACCTCCGTGGGCACCCCGGTGATCACCACGGTCGCCGAATTCGGGGCCGCCATCCAGGCGATCCAGGCCATGCGCGAATACGAATGGTCGGTCACCAGCCTGCAGGAGCACGCCGAGCGCCTCAACGCCTCCCGCGCGGGGGCCTGAGCCATGGGTGACCGGCACGACGGCGGAACCCGGGACCCGTTCGGTGCCCGCCTGGCGCGGGCGATGGGGGAGCGGGGCCCGCTCTGCGTGGGCATCGACCCCCACCCGGGGCTGCTGGCCGACTGGTCGCTGCCCGACACGGCGGCCGGGGTCGAGCGCTTCGCCCTGGCCGTCGTGGAGGCGATGGCCGGGACGGTGGCGATCGTCAAGCCCCAGGTCGCGCTGTTCGAACGCCACGGCTCGGCCGGGATCGCCGCCCTGGAGCGGACCTTGGCGGCCTGCGCCGAGGCCTCGCTGCTGTCCCTGGCCGACGCCAAACGCGGGGACATCGGCTCCACGATGGCCGCCTACGCCGACGCGTGGCTGGCCGACGGCTCGCCGCTGGCCGCCGACGCAGTGACCCTGAGCCCCTACCTGGGCTTCGAATCACTGCGCCCGGCCCTGGATCTGGCCGCCCGGACCGGTCGCGGGGTGTTCGTGCTCGGGCTGACCTCCAACCCGGAGGGCGCCAGCGTCCAGCACGTGGGCGGGACGGCCTCGGTGGCCCGCGGCATCGTCGAGGCCACCGCGGCGGAGAACGCCGACGCGACGCCGCTGGGCTCCACGGGGCTGGTCATCGGCGCCACCGTCGGTCCGGCCCTGCAGGACCTGGGCATCGACCTCGCGGCCGGCCGCGCCCCGATCCTGGCCCCCGGGCTCGGGGCCCAGGGGGCGACACCGGCAGACCTGCGCCGGGTCTTCGGCGGGGTCTGGGACCAGTTGGTGCCCACCTCCAGCCGCGACATCCTCCGGCACGGACCCACCGTTGACGCGCTGCGCGGGGCCGCAGTGCGCCTCCAGGAGGACCTGCGCTCCTGAGACCTGCCGGCGCCGGGCCATTGCGCCCGGTGCCCGGGTTCGCTAGGTTCGGATCACGTCGTTGCAGCGGTTGCACGTGGCGTGCAGTTCCTAGTCACGACCGATTCCTAGCCGGCAGGGGATTACGCTATGGTTTTGAAGTCATTATCGGAGGAGGACCGCGCCAAGGCGCGGGCCAAGGCCCTGGTTGCGCGCACCCGCCGGGCCGAAGTGAAGAACAGCTTCGGCGGCGGCCGGCTCGGCATCGCCGAACTGCTCGACCTGGCCCGGACCGACGAGGCGGTCGGGCGCTTGCGCGTGGCTGACCTGCTGGAATCGGTCCCCGGGGTAGGGTCCGTCAGGGCGGCAGCGCTGATGGAGCGGATCGGCATCTCGGCCAACCGCCGGCTGCGCGGCCTGGGCCGCAAACAGCAGGAGGCGCTGCTGGCCCACTTCGCCGACACGCCGCCGCACCAGAAAAAGTAACAAAGGACACCATGCCGGCTCCCAGCCACCCGACCGTCACCGTTCTCGCCGGCCCCACCGCCGTGGGCAAGGGCACCATCTCGACCTACATCCGCGACCACTACCCGGAGGTCTGGCTCTCGGTCTCGGCGACCACGCGCGACCCCCGGCCCGGCGAGCAGGACGGCGTGCACTACTTCTTCGTCGGGCCCGACGCCTTCGAGGAGCTGGTCGCGGCCGGGGACATGCTCGAGTGGGCGGTCGTCCACGGCCGCAACCGCTACGGGACCATCCGCACCAAGGTCGAGGAGGCCGTGGCCGCCGGCCGCAGCGTCCTGCTGGAGATCGACCTGCAAGGGGCCCGCCAGGTCAAGCAGTCGCTGCCGGAGGCGAAATTCGTCTTCCTCGCCCCGCCAAGTTGGGACGAATTGGTCCGCCGGCTCATCGGACGCGGCACCGAAACGGCCGAGGAACAGCAAAGGCGCCTCGATACCGCTAAACTGGAACTTGCTGCCGAGAAGGAATTCGACGTCACGATCGTGAACGACGACATCCAGCGCGCAGCCGACGAGCTGGTTTCCCAGATGGGGCTCACACCGCACCAGCGGTAGCGGTACCCGCCGGCACCGACGAACACCACACAGAATTTGGAGGCTTCGTGTCCACGAACCTTGAAGGCATCATCAATCCGCCGATCGACGAGCTGCTGACCACCACCGATTCCAAGTACGCCCTGGTCATCAACTCCGCCAAGCGCGCCCGCCAGATCAACGCCTACTACTCGCAGCTGCACGAGGGCCTGTTCGAGTACGTCGGCCCCCTGGTCGACACCCAGCTCAACGAGAAGCCGCTCTCCATCGCCCTGCGCGAGATCAACGAGGGCCTGCTGCAGGTCAACCCCACCACGGCCGAAGCAGCCGAGTAACAGCAGACCGTGACGGCCCAGCAGCGCATCGTCCTTGGCATCGGCGGCGGAATCGCCGCGTACAAGGTCGCGGCGCTGCTGCGTCTGTTTAAGGAGTCGGGCCACCACGTCGACGTGGTGCCCACCGAGGCGTCGCTGCACTTCGTCGGCCGCGCCACCTGGGAGGCCCTCTCCGGACAGCCGGTGCACACCAGCGTCTTCGAGGCCGTGGAGGACGTGAACCACGTCCGGCTGGGCCAGGACGCCGACCTGGTCGTCATCGCCCCGGCCACCGCCGACCTGATGGCCCGGCTCGCCGCCGGCATGGCCAACGACCTGCTGTCCAACACCGTGCTGGCCAGCCGCGCCCCGGTCATGCTCGCCCCGGCCATGCACACCGAAATGTGGGACAACCCGGCCACCACGGCCAACGTCGCCACACTGCGCTCCCGCGGGGTCACCGTCGTCGACCCGGCCGTGGGACGGCTCACCGGCCAGGATTCCGGCCCCGGCCGGATGCCCGACCCGCAGGACCTCTTCGCCGAGGCCCAGCGGCTGCTGGCCACCACGCCCGCAACCAGCGACCGGCCCGGTGCCGCGGGAGCCCTGGCCGGGCGCACCGTCGTCGTCTCCGCCGGGGGGACCCGCGAGCCGCTGGACCCGGTCCGCTTCCTGGGCAACCGCTCCTCCGGCAAGCAGGGAACCGCCATCGCCCGCGCCGCCCTCGCCGCCGGGGCCACCGTCAAGCTCGTCGCCGCCCACCTGGAGACCGGCGTGCCCGAAGGCGTGGAACTGCTCACCGCCTCCACCGCCCTGGAGTTGCGCGAAGCGGTCACCGACGCCTGTGAGGGGGCCGACGCCGTCGTCATGGCGGCAGCCGTCGCCGACTTCCGCCCGGCCGACTATGCCCGCTCCAAGATCAAGAAGAAGGGCGACGACGGCGCCCCCACCCTCACGCTCGTCCGCAACCCCGACATCCTCGCGGGCCTGGTGGACCGGCGCCGCGCGGACCCCGCTGCCGGTCCGGCGGTCATCGTCGGATTCGCCGCCGAGACCGGCGACGAGGAAGGCTCGGTCATGGACCACGCCCGCGCCAAGCTCGCCCGCAAGGGCTGCGACCTGCTGGTCGTCAACGAGGTCGGTGCCACCCTCGGCTTCGGCACCGAGGACAACACGGTGACCGTCCTCTCCGCCGACGGCGCCGACGAAATCCAGGTCGCAGGCACCAAGGACGAGGTTGCCGGGGCCGTCGTCACGGCGCTGGCCAACGCCCTGAACCGGTAGAGTGGACGGGTGACTTCCCCGAACCCCGCCCTGCGTCTGTTCAGCTCCGAATCGGTGACCGAGGGCCATCCCGACAAGATCTGCGACCAGATCAGCGACGCCATCCTCGACGCCATGCTCGCGCAGGACCCGAATTCGCGGGTGGCCGTGGAAACCCTGACCACCACCGGGCTGGTGCACGTCGCCGGGGAGGTCACCACCGCCGGATACGTCGAGATCCCGCAGCTGGTCCGCCAGACCATCCTGGACATCGGCTACGACTCCTCCGCCAACGGCTTCGACGGCGCCCGCTGCGGCGTCTCCGTCTCCATCGGCCAGCAGTCCCAGGAGATCGCCGACGGCGTGTTCAACTCCTGGGAGATGCGCGAAGGCACCGGACTGGACCCGCGTGACGCGCAGGGCGCCGGCGACCAGGGCATCATGTTCGGCTACGCCTCCGACGAGACCCCCGTGCTGATGCCCACCCCCATCTGGCTGGCCCAGCGGCTGTCCGAAAAGCTCACCCAGGTCCGCAAGGACGGATCGCAGCCGCTGCTGCGCCCGGACGGCAAGACCCAGGTCACCATCGGCTACGACGGGAACACGCCAGTGTCGGTGGAGACCATCGTCGTCTCCGCCCAGCACGCCCGCGAACTGGACCTGGACCAGCTGCGCGGCGACCTGCTGGACCTGGTCGTCAAGCCCGTGCTGGCCGGCACCGAACTGGACACCTCCAACACCCGCATCATCCTGAACCCCTCCGGCCCGTTCATCATCGGCGGACCCGTCGGCGACGCCGGGCTGACCGGACGCAAGATCATCGTGGACACCTACGGCGGCTTCGCCCGCCACGGCGGCGGCGCGTTCTCCGGCAAGGACCCCTCCAAGGTCGACCGCTCGGCCGCCTACGCCATGCGCTGGATCGCCAAGAACGTCGTCGCCGCGGGACTGGCCCGCCGGGCCGAGATCCAGGTGGCCTACGCGATCGGCGTCGCCCGACCGGTCGGGCTCTACGTCGAGACGTTCGGCACCGAAACCGTGGACCCGGCCCGGATCGCCGACGCCATCCACGAGGTCTTCGACCTGCGCCCGCTGGGCATCATCGAGGACCTGGACCTCAAGCGGCCCATCTACCAGCGCACCGCAGCCCACGGCCACTTCGGCCGCGAGGAGCCCGGATTCACCTGGGAGCAGACCACCCGCGTCGCGGCGCTGCGCAGCTACTTCAACCTCTAGCCCCACAACCCCCAGGAGGGCCCCGGTGGACCGGTCCGCGGACGAACCCGGGCAGCCCACGCTGCTGCAGGGATTCGACCTGCGCGGCCCGGCACCCGGCGGCATCACCGCCGCCGCGACGCTGCCGGTGGCCCGGGTACTGCTCGAGACGCAGGTGCCCCACCTGGACCGGTTCTACGACTACCTGGTGCCCGCCGAGCTGGACGCCGACGCCATCCCCGGCGTCAGGATCAGGGCCCGGTTCGGCGGCCAGGAGCTCTCCGGCTACCTCGTCGAGCGGCTCGCCGACACCGAGGCCGGGGTGAAGCTGCAGCCGCTGGGCAAGGTCATCTCCACCGAGGTCGTGCTGCGCGAGGACGTGCTGGCCCTCTGCCAGGCCGTCGCCGCCCGCTACGCCGGCACCGTGCCCGATGTCATCCGCTCGGCCATCCCCCCGCGCATGGCCCGCGTCGAGGCCGAGCCCACCGCGGGGGACCCCGCCCCGCAGGAGCCCGGCGCCGCCGGCGGGAGCAGTGCGCCCGAGCCCAGCAGCGCCGACGGC
This sequence comes from Arthrobacter sp. JSM 101049, assembly GCF_041679245.1. Lineage (NCBI taxonomy): Bacteria > Bacillati > Actinomycetota > Actinomycetes > Micrococcales > Micrococcaceae > Arthrobacter > Arthrobacter sp. JSM 101049. The sequence goes on from NZ_JBGFFC010000004.1 coordinate 135,000, forward strand.
GGAGCCAGTGCACCGCCGTCGTGCCTGGGACAGTACGACGGCGGCACCGGCTACCTGCAGTCCCTCGCCTCCGGGGGCTCCCCGCGGGCGGTGGCCACCGTGGTCCCGAACCAGGCCGGGGGCTGGCCGGCCCTGCTGGTCGAAGCCGTGGCAGCCTGCCGCCGGTCCGGGCGCGGGGCCGTGGTCGTGGTGCCCGATGCCCGCGACCTCGACCGCGCCACCGCGGGGCTGGTCGCCGCGCTGGGGGAGGCGGACGTGGCCCGGCTCAGCGCCGAGGACGGGGCGACCCCGCGCTACCGGCAGTTCCTGCGCGTGGCCCGCGGGCAGGCGCGGGTGGTGGTCGGGACCCGCTCGGCCGCGTACGCCCCCGTGCACGACCTGGGCCTGGTGGTGCTGTGGGAGGACCAGGATTCCAGCCACGCCGAACCGCGGGCCCCTTACCAGCACGTGCGCGAGGTGCTGCTGCTGCGCGCCCAGCTGGTCGGCTGCGCCCTGCTGCTGGCCGGGCAGTCCCGCAGCGCCGAGGCCCAGCGGCTCGTCCTGACCGGATGGGCCCCCGAGCTTGCCGCCCCGCGTGCCCTGCTGCGGTCCAACGCGGCGCGGGTGGTGGCCAGTTCCGATTCGTTCGAGCAGGAACGCGATCCCGTGCTGCATGCGGCGCGGCTGCCGCGCATCGCCTGGGCCACCGCGGCCCGGGCCCTGGAACGCGGACCGGTGCTGGTCCAGGTGGCCCGGACCGGCTTCCTGCCGGCCGTGCGGTGCGAACGCTGCCGCGAACCGGCCCGCTGCACCGAATGCTCCGGCCCGCTCGCGCTCGATCACGCCGGCGCCGTGCCCAGCTGCCGCTGGTGCGGCCGGCAGGCGCCGAACTGGACCTGCCAGATCTGCGGGGGCCACCGGCTGCGGGCTGCGGCGATCGGGGCGGACCGCACCGCGGAGGAATTGGGCCGGGCCTTCCCGAAGGTCCCGGTCATCAGCGCCACGGGGGAGCACCCGCGCCGCAGCGTGCCCGCCTCCCCGGCGCTGGTGGTGGCGACCCCCGGAGCCGAACCCGTTGCCGAGGGCGGCTACGCGGCGGTCCTGCTGCTGGACGGGGACCGCATGCTGGCCCGCGACGAGCTGCGCACCGGCGAGGAGGTGCTGCACCGCTGGCTCGGTGCCGCCGCGTTGGCCCGGCCGTCCCGTGACGGGGGAGTCGTGGTCGTCGCGGCGGGGGAGTCGGACCCGGTCCGGGCGCTGGTGCGCTGGGATCCGGCGGGATTCGCCGAACACGAGCTGGGGTTGCGCCGGGAGCTGGGGCTGCCGCCGGCGGTACGGACCGCGGCGTTGACCGGACCGGCCGCGGCCGCCGATGCCTTCGCCCAGGCGCTGGAACTGCCCGAGGCAGCCCGGCTGACCGGTCCGGTGATCGAGGAGGACGGGGTGCACCGCTGGCTGCTGTTCTTCCCCTATGTCGACGGCGCCCAGGTGACCGCCGAGTTGCGACGGGTCAAGGCCCGGTCCTCGGCGAACCGGGACCCGGTGGTCGGGGTGCGGGTGGACCAGCAGGGCCTGCTCTAGCACCCAGTTCAGCCGGCCGGTTCAGCGGCCAGGAACGCGTCGACGAGCCGGGCCGTGGTCCCCGGGCGTTCGTAGTGGATGAGGTGGCCGACGCCGGCGAGCACCTCGATGTTCGCCTGCGCGAACAGGGCCGCGAGGGAGTACTGTCCGGGAACGGAGCCCAGGTCGTCGAGTTCGCCGACGACGAGCAGCGTCGGGGTGCGGATGGCCGGGGCGACGTCGCGCACCGTGTCGCGGATCGAGGAGGCAAAGGCCTCCTGCAGGATGGCCCGGTTGGCGAACCCGCTGAAGTAGCGCCGGTGCTGGTCCACCACGTAGGCCTGCGTCGCCGGGTCCCCGGAGGTCCCCATGGCAGTGGACATGATGTCCACGACGAGCCGGCTGCGCAGCACCGCCAACCCGAGCGGCCCGGGGAGCATCCGGCCGGCGGCGTAGTAGCCGGCGGCGAGGCGGGAGAACACCGCCTGGCGTCCTTCCAGGGCCGGTTCGCAGATCGGGTTGACCAGCACCAGGTGTGCGAAGGCGCCCGGATGCGCTGCTGCATATTGTGCCGCGACGATGGATCCGAACGAGTGCCCCAGCAGGGTCGCCGTGTCCGGCAGGCCCAGGTCGGTGCGCAGCGCCTCGATCACGGTGGCGTAGGTGGCCGCGTCGTGCCGGGCGGTGGTGAACGCGGTGGAGTCCCCGAAACCGGGCAGGTCCGGGACCACGATCGTGTAGCCGGGCAGGTGGCGGACCAGCAGGTCCAGGCCGTGGTGGTCTCCGCGGAAGCCGTGGATGGCCAGGATCGTGCCGCGCGACGGCCCCTGCGCCGGGTAGGTCCTGACGCGCAGGTCGGAGCCGAGGTGCCGGTGGCTGGTGGTCCAGGGCGTGCGGTAGGCGGGGTAGTCGCTCATGGGTCGAGCTTATCGGTCCGGCCGTCCACGCTTCAGCGCAGCAGACGCCAGGCCGTGCCCTCGTCGACGACCAGGTCGGTCATCAGCCGGCCCTCCAGCGCGCCGCGCAGTGCGGCGAGCTTCCCGCGTCCGGCCACCACGGCCAGGCGTTGCGGGATCCGCCGCAGGTCGGCCAGCCGCGGGCCCGTGGAGCGGTCGTTCATCGCGATGTCGTCGTCGCTGCCGTCGCTGCGGTAGAACACCGTGGCCACGTCCCCGACGACCCCCTGCTCGCGCAGGGCCCGGGCCTCCTGGGTACTGACATAGCCGCCGCGGTAGATCTGGCTGGGCACCGCCGAGTCGATCGAGCCCAGGCCGAAGACCGCCAGGCGGATCTTGCGGTGGGTGTCCAGGACGCGGATCACCGAGCGCTCCTGCCACATGGCGGCCCGGGTTTCGGCCCGGTCGAAGAAGGCGGGGACCGGGAACTGCTCCACGCGGGCGGTGAAGGCCGTGCCGAACCTGAACAGGATGTCGCTGGCGTAGGAGATCCCGGTCGTCAGCGGGTTGGCGGCCCCGTTGAGCTGGACGAACACGGTGTCGTGGGTCGGCTTGTGCACCAGGTGCTTGCTCAGCGCGCTCAGCGTCGAACCCCATGCCAGACCGACGGTCATGCCGGAGGAGATCAGCGGCTGCACCACGTGGGCGGCGTGCGCGGCGACCCGTTCCAGGACCTCGGCCTCGCTGAGCGACCCGTCGGTGGGGACCACCTGGGCCCGTACCCCGTACCGGTCCTCCAGGTCCCGGACCAGGGACGTCGCCCGGCCGCGCGGAGGGTCCAGCTCGATCTTCACCAGCCCGGTCCGCTTGGCCAGGGAGAGCAGCCGCGAGACCGTCGAGCGCGAAACGCCCAGGTCCCGGGCGATGGCCTCCATGGTCAGGTCCTGGACGTAGTAGAGCTGGGCCGCGCGCAGGGCGTCGCGTTCGCGCCGGTCGGCGCCGTGATGGCGGGCGCCCTGCACATTTGGTTCACCGTTCGTCCCGGTCCAGTCGTCGTGATCGCCGCCACGGCCCATGGTCCTCCTGCCTTTCTGCACATATGTGCAGTCCAATTGACTGTAATGTTCCGCACTCACCAGACTACTTGGCGGTAGCCCGATACCGGGCGCACCAGCACCACCTCGCAGCAAAGGACCGATCCGAGTGCCATCCACGCAAGCCACCCGTCCCGCCGTCGCCGGCCTCCGCGACCGCCCCCACGCCCAGGTCCTCATCGTCGGTGGCGGCATCAACGGCGTCGCGACCTTCCGCTACCTCGCCCTGCAGGGCATCGACGTCGCCCTGATCGAACGCGGCGACTACTGCCAGGGCGCCTCGGGTGCGTCCTCGCACATGATCCACGGCGGCATTCGCTACCTGGAGAACGGCGAATTCCGCCTGGTGCGCGAATCCGTCCAGGAACGCAACACGCTGCTGGCCATCGCCCCGCACTACGTCAAACCGCTGCGCACCACCATCCCCATCTTCTCCACCTTCTCCGGCATCCTCAGCGCCCCGGCCCGCTTCCTCACCCACCGCAACGGCAAACCCCAGGAACGCGGCGCCCTGCTGATCAAGGCGGGCCTGATGATGTACGACGCGTTCGCCGGCTCCGGACGCCTCACCGAACGGCACCGCTTCCACGGCCGCCGCCGCGCCCTGGCCGAGCTGCCGGCCCTGCGCCCGGACGTGAAGTACGCCGCCACCTACTTCGACGCCTCCGTCCACAACCCGGAGCGGCTGACCCTGGACGTGCTGCACGACGGCCTGGCCGCCAACCCGGAAGCGCGGGCCTGCAACTACCTCTCCCTCGTCTCCGAGCACGACGGCGTGGCCCGGCTGCGCGATGAGCTCACCGGGGAGGAATTCGACGTCGCCGCACCGGTCATCGTCAACGCCACCGGTGCCTGGGTCGATGCGACCAACGAGGCGCTGGGGCAGGACAGCCGGTTCATGGGCGGGACGAAGGGTTCGCACATCGTCCTGGACAGCCCGGAACTGCTCGCCGCCTGCGGCGGCCGCGAGATCTTCTTCGAGCACAGCGACGGCCGGATCGTGCTGGTCTACCCCATGGGGGACCGGGTCCTGGTCGGCACCACCGACCTCGAGGCGGACATGGATGAACCGGCCCGGTGCACCGACGCGGAGGTCGACTACTTCTTCGAGCTCATCGGCCACGTCTTCCCCGGGGTCGCCGTCTCCCGTGACGAGATCGTCTACCGGTTCTCCGGAGTCCGGCCGCTGCCGCGCCACGACGACACCCAGCCGGGCTTCGTCTCGCGCGACTACCGGATCGAACAGCGCCACGGCGCCGGCGGCACCACCGTGCTCAGCCTGGTCGGCGGGAAGTGGACAACCTTCCGCGCCCTGGCCGAGCACCTCGGGGTCGAGGTCCTGCAGGCTCTGGGCCGGCCGGCCGGGCCGGACACGCGGACGCTGGCGATCGGCGGGGGTGTGGGCTACCCGCGCACCGCGGTCGACCGGGAGCGCTGGATCTCCGCGCGGACCGACCGGGCCGGCCGGGAGCGCCTCGCCGTGCTGCTGGAGCGCTACGGCACCCGCGCGGACGAGGTGCTCGCAGCGACCGGCGCCGACGCCCCGCTGGAGCACTGCGCCGAACTCGGCACCGGCGAACTGGCGCACATGGGCCGCACCGAACAGGTCGGACGCCTGGTCGACGTGTTCATCCGCAGGACCTCGCTGGCCTTCCGCGGTCTGGTCACCGAAGAGCTCATCGCCGAATGCGCCCGGCTGCTGGCCCCGGTCCTGGGATGGGACGCCGAACGCACGGCAGCCGAACGCGGGCACACCCGGCGCGTCCTCACCGAGGAGCACGGCGTGGTGTTCGGCCACACCCGGGTCTAGGACCCGGCCGGCCGGAACGCGCCCACGGCACGTTCCGGCCCCCACGATTCCCGGGTCGGCGGCCGCCGCCGGCCCGGTGCACGCGGGGCGGGCCAACCACCGCCCCGACCACTTCAATCGACAAGGAAGTCCTTGATGCCACTGGAAGTCTTCAGCGCCGAGATGCTCGGCACCATGATGTTGCTGCTCCTGGGCGGGGGAGTCGTCGCCAACGTCTCCCTCGCCGGCTCGAAGGGCCTGGGCGGCGGCACCCTCATGGTGAACTTCGGCTGGGGCCTGGGCGTCTTCGCCGGCGTCTGGGTGGCCGCCGCTTCCGGGGCCCACCTGAACCCCGCGGTGACCATCGGCCTGCTGGTGAACCCCGATATCCCCGAGTACGCCCCCGGCGTCGACAAGACCCTCATCACCACCCTGGGCTACTTCGCCGCACAGCTCGTCGGCGCCTTCCTCGGGGCCGTCCTGTGCTGGCTGTCCTACCGGCAGCACTTCAACGCCGAACCCGACCCGGCCACCAAACTCGGTGTCTTCTCCACCGGTCCCGCCATCCCGGGAAAGTTCTGGAACCTGCTCACCGAGGCGATCGCAACCTTCGTCCTGGTCTTCGTCATCGCCGGCTTCGGCAAGACCCCCCACGGCCTCGGCCCGCTGGCGGTGGCACTGCTGGTGGTCGGCATCGGCGCATCGCTGGGCGGGCCCACCGGCTACGCGATCAACCCCACCCGCGACCTCGGCCCCCGGATCGCCCACGCGGTCCTGCCCATCCAGGGCAAGGGCAGCAGCGACTGGGGATATGCCTGGGTCCCTGTCGTCGGGCCGCTGCTCGGCGGCGCCATCGGCGGCCTGTCGGCCGCAGCCCTCTTCTGACCCCGCGCCTCCCCGTCCCCGCACCATGTCCTAGACTCGCAGGAGCCGGAACGTGTGATGCGCGACATAGCAGGACCACCACCAGCCACCGGTACTTCGAAGGGAACACCCCATGCCCCAGCACATCATCGCCATCGACCAGGGCACGACCAGCTCGCGTGCCATCATCTTCGACCACGACGGCGGCATCGTCTCCGTCGGCCAGAAGGAACACGAACAGATCTTCCCCAAGGCCGGGTGGGTCGAACACGACGCCGAGGAGATCTGGACCAACGTCCGCGAAGTCGTCGGCAGCGCCCTGTCCAAGGCCAACCTGACCCGGCACGACATCGCCGCGGTCGGCATCACCAACCAACGCGAGACCACCGTCGTCTGGGACAAGAACACCGGCAAGCCGGTCTACAACGCCATCGTCTGGCAGGACACCCGGACCCAGAACATCGTCGAGGAACTCTCCGCCGAGGGCGGCGGCGACCGGTACAAGGACCGGGTGGGCCTGCCGCTGGCCCCGTACTTCTCGGGCACCAAGGTCAAGTGGATCCTGGACAACGTCGAGGGGGTGCGCGAACGCGCCGAGGCGGGGGACCTGCTCTTCGGCAACACCGATACCTGGGTGATCTGGAACCTCACCGGCGGCACCGACGGAGGCATCCACATCACCGACGTCACCAACGCCTCCCGCACGCTGTTCATGGACCTCGAGAAGCTCGCCTGGGACGAGGACATCCTCGCGGACTTCGGCGTCCCCTTCTCGATGATGCCCGAGATCAAGTCCTCCTCCGAGGTCTACGGCACCGTGCACACCCGGCAGCTGCTGCGGGAAGTGCCCGTCGCCGGCATCCTCGGGGACCAGCAGGCAGCCACCTTCGGCCAGGCGGCGTTCTCCGCGGGCGAGGCCAAGAACACCTACGGGACCGGCTGCTTCCTGATCTTCAACACCGGCGAGGAGGTCGTGAAGTCCAGCAACGGCCTGCTGACCACGGTGGCCTACCAGCTCGGCGACGGGAAACCCGTCTATGCCCTGGAGGGCTCGATCGCCGTCGCCGGCTCGCTGGTGCAGTGGCTGCGCGACAACATCGGGATGATCTCCTCCGCCGCCGAGGTCGAGGAGCTGGCGGCGAAGGCGGAGGACAACGGAGGCGTCTACATCGTGCCGGCCTTCTCCGGGTTGTTCGCCCCGTATTGGAGGCCCGACGCCCGCGGGGCGATCGTGGGCCTGACCCGCTTCGCCAACCGCTCCCATATCGCCCGGGCGGCCCTGGAGGCCACCGCCTTCCAGACCCGCGAGGTCCTCGACGCCGTGAACGCCGACGCCGGGGTGCCGCTGACGGAACTGCGGGTCGACGGCGGAATGGTCGCCAACGCCGGGCTCATGCAGTTCCAGGCCGATGTCATCGGCGTCCCGGTCGTCCGCCCGGAAATCACCGAGACGACGGCGCTGGGTGCCGCCTACGCCGCCGGACTGGCCGTGGGGTTCTGGAAGGACCTCGACGAACTGCGCAGCAAATGGGCCGAGGACACCCGGTGGGAACCGATCATGGCCCGCGAGGAGCGCGAGCGCCAGCTGCGGCTGTGGAAGAAGGCCGTCACCAAGACCTTCGACTGGGTCGACGAGGACGTGCAGTAGGTTCCCGGCAGCACCCTTCCGGGCCCCGTCACCCTGCGGTGGCGGGGCCCGGGCGTGCTGTAGACTGGCCGCATGTCAGCAGTCCTACGTCTTGCCTAGCCGGGAACACCTCCCCGGCTGCCCCTTGCATGCCAAGGGGCTTTTTCGTGTTCGGCTTCCGCGACCGGCCCTGGGTGGGCCGGCGGTGGACGCCGGAACTGCATGACCCACAACTTCGGCACAACCAGAAGGCGAACACATCGTGAGCACAGAGGCACCCGGAACCCCGGATACCGGCACCAGCTACAGCTTCAGCGACCTTGAAGCCCGGTGGGAGCCCGTGTGGGAGGAACTGGGGGTCTTCACCCCGAAGGACGACGGATCGGCCGAACGCCGCTACGTCCTGGACATGTTCCCCTATCCGTCCGGTGACCTGCACATGGGCCATGCCGAGGCCTTCGCCATGGGCGACGTCGTGGCACGCTACTGGCGGCAGCTCGGATACGACGTGCTCCATCCCATCGGCTGGGATTCCTTTGGCCTGCCCGCCGAGAACGCCGCGATCAAGCGCAACGCCCACCCCGCCGAGTGGACCTACGCCAACATCGACACCCAGGCCGCCTCGTTCAAGCGCTACGCCATCAGCGCCGACTGGTCCCGCCGCCTGCACACCTCCGATCCCGAGTACTACCGCTGGACGCAGTGGCTGTTCAAGCGCTTCCACGAGAAGGGCCTGGCCTACCGCAAGGACCACCCGGTGAACTGGTGCCCGAAGGACCAGACCGTGCTGGCCAACGAGCAGGTTGTCAACGGCACCTGCGAGCGGTGCGGCACCCCGGTGACCAAGAAATCGCTGAACCAGTGGTACTTCAAGATCACCGACTACGCGGACCGTCTCCTGGACGACATGGAGTCGCTGAAGGGCCACTGGCCCGAACGCGTCCTGGCGATGCAGCGCAACTGGATCGGCCGGTCCGAGGGAGCCCACGTCGACTTCGCCATCGAGCCGCTGGCCGGCTCCGCGGACGAGCGCAAGGTCACCGTCTTCACCACCCGCCCGGACACCCTGCACGGGGCCACGTTCTTCGTCATCGCCGCCGATGCGGCCCTCGCCGACGAGCTCGTCGCCCCGGAACAGCGCCAGGCCCTGGACGCCTACCAGGAGCAGGTCAAGGCGCTCTCGGAGATCGAGCGGCAGTCCACCGAACGAACCAAGACCGGCGTCTTCCTGGGCCGGTATGCGCTCAACCCGTTGACCGGCGCCCGCCTGCCCGTCTGGGCCGCGGACTACGTGCTGGCCGAGTACGGCACCGGCGCCATCATGGCCGTGCCCGCCCACGACCAGCGCGACCTCGATTTCGCCCGCACCTTCGACCTGCCCGTCCGCGTCGTGGTCGACACGGGCGAAGAGGACCCCGCGACCAGCGGCGTCGCCACCAACGGCGAAGGCACCCTGGTCAACTCCGGGGAATTGGACGGACTCGACAAGGCCCGCGCCATCGCCCGCGCCACCGAGATCGTCGAGGCCGCCGGAACCGGACGCCACACCGTGAACTACCGGCTGCGCGACTGGCTGCTCTCACGCCAGCGCTTCTGGGGCACGCCGATCCCGATCATCCACTGCCCGGACTGCGGCGAGGTCCCGGTCCCCGACGACCAGTTGCCGGTACGCCTCCCCGACAACCTCCGTGGCGAGGCCCTGGCCCCGAAGGGCACCTCCCCGCTGGCCTCCGCCACCGACTGGGTGAACACCACGTGCCCGACGTGCGGAGGGCCCGCCCAGCGCGACACGGACACCATGGACACCTTCGTCGACTCCTCCTGGTACTTCCTGCGCTTCGTCTCCCCGCACTACACCGAGGGCCCCTTCGACCCCGAGGCCGCGCGGAACTGGATGCCCGTCGGACAGTACGTCGGCGGCGTCGAGCACGCGATCCTGCACCTGCTCTACGCGCGGTTCTTCACCAAGGTCATCCACGACCTGGGCCTGATCAGTGCCACCGAGCCGTTCTCCGCCCTGCTGAACCAGGGGCAGGTCCTCAACGGCGGCAAGGCCATGAGCAAATCGCTGGGCAACGGAGTGGACCTCGGCGAGCAGCTGGACCGCTTCGGCGTCGATGCCGTCCGCCTGACCATGGTCTTCGCCTCACCGCCCGAGGACGACGTCGACTGGGCCGATGTCTCGCCGGCGGCGGCCGGCAAGTTCCTCGCCCGGGCCTGGCGCCTGTCCCAGGACGTGGCCAGCCCCGTGGGAACGTCAACCACCTCGGGGGACCGGGGGCTGCGCACCGTGGTCCACCGGACCGTCGCCGAAGCCGCCGAACTGCTGGATGCCGGCAAGTTCAACGTCGTCGTGGCCAAGCTCATGGAGCTGGTCAACGCCACTCGCAAGGCAATCGACTCCGGCCCCGGTGCCGCCGACCCCGCGGTCCGCGAGGCCACCGAAGCCGTCGCCGTCGTCCTGAGCCTTTTTGCCCCGTACACGGCCGAGGACATGTGGGAACGGCTCGGCCACGAGCCCTCCGTCGCCAACGCCGGGTGGCCGGCCGTCGATCCCGATCTGCTGGTCCAGGACACCGTCGTCGCGATCGTCCAGGTAAAGGGCAAGGTCAGGGACCGTCTCACCGTTCCCGCCGACATCGGCGAGGACGAACTGCGCGAACTCGCGCTGGCCTCCGAGCCCGTCCAACGGGCCCTGGATGGCCGTGAGCTGCGCACCGTGGTCGTCCGCGCCCCGAAGCTCGTGAACCTCGTCCCCGCCACCTAGGGTAGGGACATGGTTCCAGCCCAGCGTCGCGGCACCCCGGCGGAGGCCCGCCCCGACCGGGCCGTGGGCTTCCTGGACCGGTTGCTGCCCCGCGAGCGGCGGCACCGGGCACCCGGCCCCAGGATCGCCGTCGTCACGGATACGGCAGCGGCGATCCCGGCGGACTGGGCCGCCGCCCACGCGGAGTACCTGCGGGTCCTGCCCATGCCGGTCATGATCGACGGACAGATCTACACCGAGGGACTCGACGACGTCGGGACGGCACTGGCCATGGCCCTGGCCACCGGAGCCCCGGTGAAGACATCCCGGCCGGCCCCCGGAGCATTCCAGCGGGCCTACGAATCGCTGGCCGCCGCCGGGTTCGAGCAGGTCTACTCGCTGCACCTGTCCAAGGACCTCTCCGGCACCGTCGAGGCGGCCCGCTGGGCGGCGGAACAGGTCCAGATCCCGGTCACCGTCGTCGACACCCGCACGGTGGGCCTGGCCCAGGGACTGGCCGTCATGGACGCCGTCCTGGCCGCCGAAGCCGGCCGGCCCGCCGCCGATGTGGAATCCGCCGCAGGACGAGCCGGCGGCTACGGCATCTGTTTCGTCGTCCCCAGCCTGGAGCAACTGCGCAAGGGGGGCCGGATCGGCACCGCCGCCAGCATGTTCGGAACCCTGCTCTCCGTCAAACCGCTGCTGGCGATCCAAGAGGGGCGCATCGGCGTCCGGGAAAAGGTCCGGACCATGCCACGTGCCCTGGCCCGGCTCGTGGAGATCTCCCGCGAAGCCGCCGACCAGGCACCGGCCGGAGCCCGGATGGCTGTGCACTACTTCGGCAATCCCGACCAGGCCGAGGAGCTGCGGGCCGAACTCGAAAGCTCGAGTGAGGGCGAGGTCCTCTGCGAACCGCTGCCCTCGGTCCTGGCCGCCCATGCCGGCGCCGGCGTCCTGGCCGTGGTGGTTGCACCGCTGCCGATCGACGACGACACCGCTGGCGACGGGTCGCCCGCGGAGGCCTCGCCGGGCCGGCCCGGGCCAGAACCCGGCGACGCAGAGAGCGGCACCTAGCCCTTCACCGCCCTCGGTTCCCGCGCGAGGCCTCCACAGGTCGCGGCTGCGGGGTCCTTGTCCACAGCGGCGTGCCCGCCCGGGCCGCGGCATGCTCGACTTCCTACGCTGGCAGCATGGTCCGACACCGGTGGGAATCACGTTCCGAGGAACCGCGCGGCGGGGAGCGGGACGGCGGCGTCCGTTTCCGGTTCCGCCTGGGGCGTGGGGCCATCATGTGCCTGTTGTTCACCGCGGTCATCTGGATAGCAGCAAGCCTGCTCTTCAACCCGCCGCAGGGCTCCGGCGAACGGATCGGCGCCGTGGACATGGACCCCAGCTCCGCCACCGGAAGCATCCAGCCCTCGCCAGGCACCACCGACGGGGTCACGGCCACACCATCCTCCCCGGAGACCGCCGGTAACGCCGCCTCCGCGGCTTCGACCCAGGACACGGCCAGCACGGCCCCCACGCTCGTCGTCCACGTCGCCGGCGCAGTACGGGAACCCGGCGTCTACCATTTCGGCCCGGGTGCCCGGGCAGGGGATGCGGTCCGCTCGGCCGGCGGCCTCACCCCGGACGCCGTCGCCTCCGCGGTGAACCTGGCAGCACCCTTGCAGGACGGCCAGCAGCTCTACCTGCCGACCCGGGACGAACTCGCGGCAGGCACCGTTCCGGCGCCCGGCGCGGATGGTGCCGGAGCACCGCAGCCGGCGTCCGGCCAACCCCTGAACATTAATACCGCCAGCGAGGCCGAACTCCAGGAGCTGCCGGGAATCGGTCCAGCCCTCTCGGCCCGGATCGTGGAGTTCCGGAACGCCAACGGCCCGTTTGGCTCGCTGGACGAACTGGACGCCGTCAGCGGCATCGGCCCGTCGCTCATGTCACAGCTTAAGCCGTTGGTCCGGATGCGGTGATGCCGCATCCGCACGCAGGGCCCCGTCCGCCAACGGGGGGCCGCAGAGGGACCATCCGCGGAATGCTGCCCGCTCCGGTGCGATGGGCCGTGCGGTGGGCCGCCCCGGATCCCGACACCCCTGCCGGTCCGGTGGATGACGGCCACCTCGACTTGCGCAGCCTCTCCACGGCGCTCGGCGCGTGGACGTCGGCGTGGTTCCTGGTCCAACAGGATCCCCGCCTGTCCATGCTGGCAGCCGTTGCCGTCGCCGCGCTGATCGCCGTCTTGTTCTGGGTGCTGCTCCGCAACAGGGGACTGATCGCGTGGTCCCACCACTGGTGGTCTCCACTGGCCGCGGCCGTCGTGGGCCTCTTCCTGGTTTCGGCGGCGATATCGGTCCATGCTCTCGCCCACCGCGATCCGGTGCTCGGCGCCTTGGCCGACACCGGGGCAACAATCCGAGCCGAGGCCGTCGTGACCGGGGACCCGCGCTCCATCCCGGGCCCGACTGGCGGGACCGGGGAAAGGCTCGTGGGCCAGGGGCCGGTTGATGCGGAGGAAGTCACGCTGCTGATCGAGGTTCAGCTGAAGCGCTATTCGGCAGCGGGGGACTGGCATGCTGGCAAGGCCGAGGCGCTGCTGGTGGCCGATCCCCGTCAGTTCCCGGCGGGCCCGCCCCCGGCCGTCGGGGCAAGGGTTTCGGGACTCGTCCGCATCAGCCGGGCAGACCCCGGCGAACGACAGGGCTACTGGCTCACTGCCGCGGCACCCCTGGCCACCGCCAGCGGCGCGACCCAGTCCCTGCCCACCGAGCAATGGCGCCAGCGCTTGGCAGCGGCTGCCATGGTGCTGCCGGGGGAGGGGCCCGCCCTGCTGCCCGGCATGGTGATGGGTGACCGTTCCGGACAATCGGCGGCGCTGTCCGCCCACATGAAGACCGCTGGCCTGGCGCACCTGACGGCCGTCAGCGGAGCGAACGTGGCCATGCTGTTGGGCACCGTGCTCTGGATTGGCCGCTTCTGCGGGATTGGGCGCTGGCCGTCCCTGGCCTGTTCACTGCTGATGCTGGTGGGGTTCGTGGCGCTGGTCCATCCCGAACCCAGCGTCATCCGCGCCGCCGTCATGGGGGCCATCGGCGCCTTGGCGGTCTATGCGGGGCGGGGTCGGCAAGCCCTGACGGCCCTCTGCGTGTGCGTGGTCGCTGTGCTGGCCTGGGACCCCTGGTATGCCCGCGAACCCGCCTTCCAGCTCTCGGCACTAGCCACGGCGGGCATCGTGCTGGTGGGCCTTCGATTGGCACGGCTGGGACGCCGCATCATGCCCGGATGGCTCGCCGACGGCGTGGCCGTCAGTGCCAGCGCGCAATTGTTCTGCCTCCCGGTGCTGCTGGGCATGACGCCGGCCTTCAGCCTGTACTCCATCCCGGCGAACATCATCTCCGCGCCCCTCGTGCCGCCCATCACCGTGCTGGGGACACTGGCACTGGTCCTCTGCGGGCTCCCGGGGCCCTGGGCGCAACCGCTGGTCTGGGCAGCTGGCCTCCCGGCCTCGTGGATCGGCGCGCTGGGCCACTTCGTCGCCACGTTGCCCGGCGCGATGTTGCCCTGGCCCGACGCATTCGGCAGCCGGGCCGCTGCGGTCCTCCTCGCCATCCTCGGTGTGGTCTCGGTCTGGCTGGCGGCGACGCCGCCTGGGGGCCGGAACCCCGTCATCCAGGACTGGGTCGAACGAGGCGGACCCGACTCGCTGCTGGGCTTGCCAGTGCTGCGGAACGCTTCGGCATGGCTCGCTGACGGGGGGCGGCGGGGGGTCGCCGCGGCGGCCGCCCTCGCCGGGCTTGGCCTGCTGGCAGGACTGGTTTCCCCGGCCACGGCGCTGGTCCCCGTGCGGCCGGGAGCGTGGCAGGTGGCCGCGTGCGACGTGGGCCAAGGCGATGCCGTGGCACTGCGCACGGGAGCGCACAGTGCCATGCTGATCGACACCGGCCCCGATCCCGAAGCCGTCGACACGTGCCTGGCCCACCTGGGCGTCCAGAGGATCGACACCTTGTTCATCACCCACCTGCATGCCGACCATGCCGCTGGCATCACCGGAGCGATCGCCGGACGCGCGCTCGGCACGGCCTACTTCTCCACCGCGACCGGACGCACATCCCTGCCGGGATTGCCCGCCGGTCTCAAGGCCAGCGAAGCCACCCCCGGGACAACAGGCAGGTCCGGGACAGTCAGCTGGGAGGTGATCGGCCCCATCGGCAACCCGATCGGTGAAGCGGAAAACGATGCGTCGCTGGCCGTCATCTTCCACCTCACCGGTTCGGGCACGGACTTCAGCATGCTGGCCGCCGGCGACTTGGAGTCCGAGGCCATGAACAAGGTGCTGCAGGAGCATCCGGGACTGAACGTGGATGTGCTCAAGGTCAGCCACCACGGCGCAAAGAACGGCGGAACCGCGGTCATCGAAGCCTGCGGTGCACGCGTGGCCCTGATCAGCGTCGGGGCCGGGAACAGCTATGGCCACCCCACGCCGGTGATCCTGCACGCGCTACGGGCAGCGGGAATGCAGACCTTCCGCACCGACCTCCATGGCACGATCCGCCTCCACGCCACCGCCGACGGTGTGCTGGTCGTCAGCGGACGGAAGGGGAGATGAGGGGCGATAGGATGCAATGTCGGCATCCAACGGAAGGCGGAACATGGTGGCAAAATCAGCGGGAACCTCCCGGTCCTCGGCGAAGGGCTCGGGCAGCTCCTCCAGCTGGCGCGAGGCCACCCCGTCGCCGCTCATCCTGTTGCAAGGGCCCGAGGCCTACATCGCCGGCCGGGTGCTCGACTCGATCCGCCAACAAGTCAGGGAGCGGGACGGGGCCACGGAAGTGACGAACTTCGACGCCGCCTCCTACCAACGCGGTGAGTTGCTGCTGGCCGCCAGCCCCTCGCTGTTCGGCGAAGCCAAGGTCATCGAGGTCCTCTCGTTGGCGACGATGAACGAGGACTTCCTCGAGGACATCATGCAGTACGCCGCGTCGCCGGCCGACGACGTCGTCATGGTCCTGCACCACGCCGGCGGCAACCGGGGCAAGAAAGTGCTCGAGGCACTGAAGTCCTCCGGTGCGCAGGTAGTTGATTGCCAGCCGCTGAAGAAGGAAGCCGACAAGAACGATTTCGTCACGCAGGAATTCAAGGCAGCCCGACGCCGGATCCTGCCCGAAGCGACCCGCGCCCTGGTGGCAGCCGTGGGGAGCGATCTGGCCGAACTCGCGGCAGCCTGTACCCAGCTCGTCCAGGACACCACCGGTGAGATCGACCAGGCAACCGTGGACCGCTATTTCGGCGGCCGCGTCGAGGCGACCGGGTTCAAGGTGGCCGACGCCGCACTCTCGGGCCGTGGGCCCGCTGCACTGGGCACGCTGCGCCATGCCCTGGCCACGGGTACGGACCCCGTCCCGATCGTCGCTGCCCTGGCCATGAAGCTCCGGCAGGTGGCCAAGGTCGCGGGACAGCGGAAATCCTCGGGCATGCTGGCGAAGGAACTCGGAATGCCGCCATGGCAAGTCCAACAAGCCCAGGAGCAGGCCCGCTACTTCTCACACGACGATCTCGTCCGGTGCCTGCGCCTGGTCGCCGAAGCCGACGCACAGGTCAAGGGGGCCTCGCGTGATCCCCGGTACGCCGTCGAGCGCGCCGTCACCGGCATCGCGCTGGCTGCCCGACGCTGAAACAACGCTGGACCCTGCCGGGGGCGGACGGCCGGGTCGTTAAGCGGCTGGGGCCGCTACCGGCTTCCCGGTAGCGGCCCCAGCCACTCAAGCTGTGGAACGAGCCTTAGAGCGCGTTGACCTTCTTGGAGATGGCCGACTTGCGGTTGGCGGCGTTGTTCTTGTGCACGACACCCTTGCTGACGGCCTTGTCCAGCTTGCGGCCGGCGGTGGCAAGGGCAGCCGAAGCGGCATCCTTGTCGGCGGCGGCGACGGCCTTGTCGACCGAGCGGATCGCGGTCTTCAGCTCCGAACGGACGGAGGCGTTGCGGGCGCGGGCCTTCTCGTTGGTGAGGATGCGCTTCTTCTGGGACTTGATGTTAGCCACTTGTATAAACTCTCTTGCTATCGCGGAATATGGTCGGTGAGGGATCCCTCCCGAGCCATCGACTGAGCGGCGTGGGGATACCTATGGCGACCCGGGAGAAGTGCCCGTCGACCTGCGCGGACACACAGCAAGCAATCTTAGCAGGGATGCCACCTCCTCGCGATTCGACGGGGGACACGGCGGGTCGCCGGCACCACCCGGGCACATCCGCAGATCACCTACGGGCGGGTGACGGATCAGACGCGTCGGAGGGCGCCGACCACGCGGTCGAACGCGGCACGGCCGAGGACGGTGCCTTCGCGGCGAATGCCCCCTGGGTCGACCCTGATGACCCGGTCGACCTTGACCTCACTGGGCCGGCCCTGCCGATCCCAGGGGCCGGAGCCGATGTCGACATAATCGGCATCGAAGTGGCGGGCGTCGGAATGATTGCGCGAGGTGAGCATCAGGGCCAGCAGCAGGTCGCCGTCGTGCCCCACCAGCAGCACCGGGCGGTCCTTGCCCTGCGTGTGGTCCTCTTCGTATGGCACCCATGTCCAGACGATCTCGCCCGGGTCCGGGGAGCCGTCCGGTTCCGGGGCGTACACCGCCTCGACCCGCGCCGTGAAGTCACCCGGATAGGGGCGGATGCGCCAGCCGTCCCCGGTGCCACCGGCCGGGGCAGCGCCGGGCCGGGCCCGGCCGTTTCCGCCGCGAACTTGCGTCTCCTGGCCGGAGCGGAAGGCCCGGAAGGCCTTGATACCCAGGCGCACCCATCTGTTGATGGTTCGGGGGTTGATCTGCATGGCGCCACACTAGCAGTGGGGCGCCACACCCGTAACGGCGGACTGCGGCGGGTCCGAATCGTGGGAGAATGATGTTTTGCGGTCCATCCGCATCCACGTTCGTCATTCCATCCGTCCCAGAGCGAGGTCACCCACGTGTCACCCATGGCCCGCACCGCACCGGTGCCTGCCGCAACCGATCCGGCGATCATCAGGAACTTCTGCATCATCGCCCACATCGACCACGGGAAATCCACCCTGGCCGACCGGATGCTGCAATCCACGGGGATCGTCTCCCAGCGTGAGATGAAGGCACAGTACCTGGACCGCATGGACATCGAGCGCGAACGCGGGATCACCATCAAGTCCCAGGCAGTGCGCATGCCCTGGGAACTCGACGGCACCGCGTATGCGCTGAACATGATCGACACCCCCGGCCACGTGGACTTCACCTACGAGGTCTCCCGTTCGCTGGCGGCCTGCGAGGGGGCGATTCTGCTGGTCGACGCCGCGCAGGGCATCGAGGCGCAGACCCTGGCCAACCTCTATCTGGCCATGGAAAACGACCTGACGATCATCCCGGTCCTGAACAAGATCGACCTGCCGGCCGCGCAGCCGGAGAAGTACGCGGCCGAACTGGCCGGCCTGATCGGCGGGGAACCCGAGGACGTGCTGAAGGTCTCCGGCAAGACCGGCGAGGGGGTCGAGGCCCTGCTGGACAAGATCGTCCGTGACCTGCCGGCACCGGTCGGCGATGCGAATGCACCGGCCCGCGCGATGATCTTCGACTCCGTCTATGACACCTACCGCGGCGTCGTCACCTACGTCCGGGTCGTCGACGGGCAGCTCACCCCGCGGGAGAAGCTGCAGATGATGTCCACGCGGACCACCCATGAACTGCTGGAGATCGGGGTCTCCTCACCGGAACCCACCCCGACCCGCGGCCTGGGCGTCGGGGAGGTGGGCTACCTGATCACCGGGGTCAAGGACGTCCGCCAGTCCAAGGTCGGCGACACGGTCACGAGCTTCACCAAGCCTGCTGCGGAATCCCTCGGTGGCTACGAGGACCCCAAGCCGATGGTGTTCTCCGGTCTGTACCCCATCGACGGATCGGACTACCCGGTCCTGCGGGACGCCCTCGACAAGCTCCTGCTCAACGACGCTGCGTTGACGTTCGAGCCCGAGACCTCAGTGGCCCTGGGCTTTGGCTTCCGCGTCGGGTTCCTGGGGCTGCTGCACCTGGAGATCACCCGGGAGCGCCTGGAAAGCGAGTTCAACCTCGATCTCATCTCGACCGCCCCCAACGTGGTCTACGAGGTGATGACCGAGGACAAGTCCATGATCACGGTGACCAACCCCAGCGAATTCCCCTCCGGCAAGATCCTCGAAGTGCATGAGCCAATGGTCGCCGGGACGATCCTGACACCGAACGAGTTCGTCGGTGCGGTCATGGAGCTGTGCCAGTCCCGGCGGGGGCAGATGCGCGGCATGGACTACCTCTCCGAGGACCGCGTCGAACTGCGGTACTGGCTGCCGCTGGCCGAGATCGTCTTCGACTTCTTCGACATCCTCAAGTCCAAGACCCGGGGATACGCGTCCCTCGACTGGAAGGCCGACGGCGAACAGGTCGCCGACCTCGTCAAGGTCGACATCCTGCTCCAGGGCGAACAGGTTGACGCCTTCAGCGCCATCACCCACAAGGACAAGGCCTACTCCTACGGGGTCATGATGACCTCCAAGCTGCGCGAGCTCATCCCGCGCCAGCAATTCGAGGTGCCCATCCAGGCGGCCATCGGGTCGCGCATCATCGCCCGCGAGTCCATCCGGGCCATCCGCAAGGATGTGCTGGCCAAATGCTACGGCGGCGACATCTCGCGCAAGCGCAAGCTGCTCGAAAAGCAGAAGGAGGGCAAGAAGCGCATGAAGATGGTCGGCCGGGTCGAGGTCCCACAGGAGGCGTTCATCGCCGCCCTATCATCAGACGGCTCCAAGGACAAGGCCAAGAAGTAGCATCCATGCCGTCAGCACTTCCCCTGGGCGATCCGGCACCCGCCGACGGCCTGCTGCCCCCGGCAACGGCCGACGGCGCGTCGGACCGCGACTTCTGCGTCTACGTCCACATCCCGTTCTGCGCCGTGCGCTGCGGCTACTGCGACTTCAACACGTATACAGCCCATGAGCTGGGATCTGGCTCGAGCCAGGACACCTATGCGGCCGCGGCCTCGGCCGAACTGGAGTTCGGCGCGGGCGTCCTGCGGTCGAGCGGCCTGCCCGACCGGGAGGTCTCGACGGTCTTCTTCGGCGGGGGAACGCCCACGCTGCTCCCCGCCGGCGACCTGGCAGCGGTCCTGCACACGATCCGGACGACCTGGGGCCTGCTCGATGGAGCCGAGGTCACCACCGAGGCCAACCCCGAATCGGTGACCCAGGCGTCCCTGGCCACACTCGCCGAGGCAGGATTCACACGCGTGTCCTTCGGCATGCAGTCCGCGGTGCCGCACGTGCTGAAGACCCTGGACCGCACCCACCGGCCCTCGCGCGTCGGCCAGGCCGTCCAGTGGGCACGCGATGCCGGACTGGATGTCAGCGTCGACCTGATCTATGGAACGCCCGGCGAATCAGTGGACGACTGGCGCACCTCGTTGGAAACGGCGCTCTCCTACGAGCCCGACCACATCTCGGCCTACGCGCTGATCATCGAGGAGGGGACCCGTCTGGCGGCACGCATCCGCCGTGGCGAGGTGCCGGACATCGACGACGACGACCATGCGGACAAGTACCTCCTGGCGGAGGAGATGCTCACGGCCGCCGGGTTCTCCTGGTACGAGGTCAGCAACTGGAGCCGCAGCGAAGCCACCCGGTGCCGGCACAACGTGGCCTATTGGAAAGGCGCCGACTGGTGGGGCGCCGGTCCCGGGGCGCATTCGCATGTCGGCGGGCTGCGTTGGTGGAACGTCAAGCACCCGGCGGCTTACCAGCAGCGGATCGACGGCGGCATCTCGCCGGCGGCCGGCCGCGAGACACCCGACGAGCAGGCACGGCTGCTTGAACGCACCATGTTGCTCACCCGCATCGTCGACGGGCTGCCGACCGGCGAGTTGCCCGCAACGGGGCGCCAAGCGGTGGCCGGGCTCATTGCCGACGGGTTGGTCGACGGCGCCGCTGCGGTCCGTGGAACGATCGTCCCGACCTTGCGGGGGCGCCTGCTCGCCGACACCATCGTGCGCCGGCTCCTCGGCTTCTGATACCGACCGACAAGACAGTGCGGCCCCGGGGATCCGTGTCCCCGGGGCCGCACTGCACACGACGTGCCGCGCGGAACGGAGCTAGCCGATCAGGCGCAGGTTCACCGGATAGCGGTACGGGCGGCCCTTGTTGACCTCGATGCCCGCCACCACCCCGCTGACCGTCACATACACCCAGATGGCCACGGCGACGATGGCGAACACGCCGCCGACGACTGGAATCAGCATCAGCAGATTGGACAGCAGGGCCAGGACGGTCAACGGCAACGTGAAGTTCAGCGCTTCCTTGGACTCCTGTGCGGTGAAGGGGCCCCGGTCGCGGTAGACGAGGTAGATGATGCCGGAGGGAATGCACCCCAGAATCCCACCAAAGTGGGCAATGGTCGCCCACTGCCGGTCCTCCGACGGTGTCAACGGCAGGGGAGCCGACGATGAGCCCTCGAAGCGGCCGGCGTCCGCCGGGCCGTCCTTGGGGTGTCCATCAATTCCGTTCATGACTCCGACGTTCCTCCCGTCCCATGTGTAGTGGCCACCAGTTTATCGCCCCGATGCGACTTGGCGCGACGGATGGCAGGCTGCGGCGCGGCGGGCCCGGTGTGCCGGCACCGTCAGTGGCGTCCGGTGGTGAGGAAATCGATGACCTCTTCGACTCGTCCCAGCAGGCTCGGCTCCAGGTCGGCGTAGCTGGTGACCTTTCCCAGCAATTGCCGCCAGCCCCGGGCGACATCGGCGTGTGTTGCGTGCGGCCATCCCAGTCCCCGAAGGATCCCGGTCTTCCAGTCGGTGCCGCGGGGGACCACCGGCCAGGCGGCAATGCCGAGGACCTGGGGGCGGATGGATTGCCAGACGTCGACGTAGGGGTGCCCGACGATCAGTACGTTCCCGCGGGCACCGGGAACCCGCATGGCCTCGGCGGCAATGCGTTCCTCCTTGCTCCCGGACACCAGGTGGTCGACCAGGATCCCGAGTTTGCGGCCAGGGCCGGGGGAGAAATCCGCCACGGCGCCGGCGAGGTCGTCGACCCCGTGCAGGGGTTCGACGACGATGCCCTCCACGCGCAGGTCGTGGCCCCACACCTTTTCGACGAGTTCGGCGTCGTGCTTGCCCTCGACCCAGATGCGGCTGGCCAGGGCAGTGCGTGCCTTCAGCTTCTCGACCCGGACCGATCCGGAGGCCGTGCGGGTTGCGGAGGCCGAGGCCGCTGCCTGGGGTTCGGTGACCTCCACGGGCTCGCCTTCGAGCAGGAACCCGAAGCCGGTGGGGAAGGAACGGGTCTTGCCCCGGCGGTCCTCCAGGACCACCAGGCGCATCCCGCCCGAGCGTTCGATCCTGACCACTTCACCGACCCATCCGGACTGGACGTCTTCCAGGAGCAGGCCCAATGCGGCCGGTACGCGGCGCAGCTCGCGGCGCTTCGGCGCCGACAGGTCCTGGGCGCCCCACTGGTGGATATCCATTCCTGACAAGGCCTTTCGGTGGTGGTGGCGGCCGAGGCGTCGGTCCGCGGCGCCATGGGCGCGCGGCCACCATGCTAACAACAGCGGAATCGTATTAGACTTAGCACTTAGGCGTGTCGAGTGCTAAGCGATGCCGCCTGCCACGTCCGTCCGCCACGAGACCCAGGAGGATCGAATGTCCGTGCCACGACGCCTCGAGGTCCTGCGGGCCATCGTGGAGGACTACGTCCACTCCCGCGAGCCCGTCGGATCCAAGGCCCTGGTCGAGCGACACCAACTCGGCGTGTCGGCGGCCACCATCCGCAACGACATGGCGGCCCTGGAAGAGGAGGGGCTGATCACCGCGCCCCATACCTCGGCCGGGCGGATCCCCACCGAACACGGTTACCGGTACTTCGTGGACCAGATCGACGCGGTTCGCCCGCTCTCGCACGCCGAACGCCGTGCCATCCAGCAGATGCTCGAGGGGACCGACGACCTCGACGAGGTCCTTGACCGCACTGTGCGCCTGCTGGCGCAGTTGACCAACCAGGTCGCTGTCCTCCAGGTCCCGCAGTTCAGCGACGCCACCGTGCGCCACATCGAACTGGTCGGGCTCGGCGCCGGTCAGGTGCTGACGGTCCTGATCACCAACACCGGCAAGGTCGACCAGCGGGTGGTCGTGGTCCCCCCGGAGACCAGCGACGAATCGCTGGCGAGCCTGAAGTCGGCCTTCCTGGCCGCGGCCTCCGGGCAACGCCTGCAGGCCCTCGGCGAGGTGGCCGGCGCGGCGTGCGAACACCTGCCGCAGTCCCTGCGGGCGCCCGGGAGGATCCTGGCCAGGGCGCTGGGGTCGCTGGGCGACAACTCGATGATCGACCGCATCATCATGGCCGGAACCGCCAACCTCGCCCGGTCCACCGGGGACTTCCCCCTGACGATCACCCCGGTGCTCGAGGCCCTCGAGGAACAAGTGGTCCTGCTGCGGCTGTTCTCCGAGATGGAACAGGACGCCCGGGGCATCGCCGTGCAGATCGGCCGGGAGAACCTCTACGGCGGCCTCGCGGAGACCTCGGTGGTCGCCACCGGCTACGGGCCGGGCTCCTCGGCCAAGGTCGGCGTCCTGGGCCCCACCCGCATGGACTATCCCACCAGCATGGCGGCCGTCCGCGCGGTCGCCCGATACCTCTCGCGCATCCTGGCCGGTTGACGGTCCGGGAACGCGGGGAACCAGCATGTACAGAATGTCGGAAAGGACACAGCACACACTGTGAGCAGCCATTACGAAACCCTCGGCGTCGCGCGCGACGCCTCCGCCGAGGAAATCAAGAAGGCCTACCGGAAGCTGGCCCGCAAACTCCACCCGGACGTGAACCCGGGCCAGGACGTTGCGGACCAGTTCAAGGCGGTCACCCACGCCTACGAGGTGCTCTCCGACCCGCAGAAGCGCCAGGTCTATGACGCGACCGGCAACGAGAACGGCACCGCCGGCGGCGGTGGAGGCGCCGGCGGTTTCGGCGGCTTCGGCGACATCTTCGAGCAGTTCTTCGGCGGCGGCCAGGCCCAGGGCCCGGCCTCGCGCACGCAGCGCGGGCGCGACGCCCTGGTAACGGCGACGATCGAACTCAAGGACGCCGTCCAGGGCACGGTCTACACGCTCGACATCGAAACCGCCGTGACCTGCACGGTCTGCAACGGCAGCTGCTGCCAGCCCGGCACCTCCCCGGAGACCTGCACGATCTGCCACGGCCAGGGCCAGGTGCAGCGCCCGGTCCGTTCCTTCCTGGGCCAGATGATGACGGTCGAGACCTGCAGCGCCTGCCGCGGCTTCGGCACCATCCTGCCCAGCCCGTGCAACGAGTGCATGGGCCAGGGACGCGTCCGCGAACGCGTGAGCAAGCAGCTGAAGATCCCTGCAGGTGTTGCCACCGGCACGCGCATCCACCTGGCCAGCCAGGGCGAGGCCGGCCCCGGCGGTGGCCCGTCCGGGGACCTCTACGTGGAGATCAACGTCAAGCGCCATCCGGTGTTCGAACGGGAGGGCAACGACCTGCACGCGACGCTGCGCATCCCGATGACCGCCGCCGCCTTGGGCACGGAGATGAAGCTCGACACCTTCGATGGCGAGCAGGAGATCCGCATCGAGCCGGGAACCCAGTCGATGGACACCGTCAAGCTGGCCCAACTCGGCGTGCCGCGTCTTCGCGGTGGCGTCCGGGGTGAGCTGGTGGTCCACCTGCAGGTCGAGACCCCGACGAAGCTCGACGACGAGCAGCGCGAGCTGCTGGAGCGCCTGGCCGGGCTGCGCGACGAGGAATTCGCCGAGGGACGCCTGGCCGAACGCGGCGGGGTCTTCTCCCGGCTGCGGGACAAGCTGGGCAACCGCGGCTGATGAGCAACCAGTGAGCAACCAGGCCTTCCTGCTCGACGACGGGCTGCCCGCCGGCACGGCTCCTGGCGACGTCGTCGTCCTGGACGGCGCGGAGGGACACCACGCCGTCACCGTCAAGCGGGTCCGGACCGGGGAGGCAATCGACCTGTTGGACGGCCGCGGGACCCGGGCCGGGTGCACGGTCCAGTCCACCGGGAAGGCCTGCCTGACAGCCCGCGTGGACCGGATCACGCACGATCCAGCCCCTGCCCTCCGCCTGGTCCTGGTCCAGGCCCTGGCCAAGGGGGACCGCGACCTGCAGGCGGTGGAGGCCGCCGTCGAACTCGGCGTTGACGAGGTCATCCCTTGGCAGGCGGACCGCTCCGTGGTCCGCTGGCCGGAGGCGAAAGCGGAGAAGGGCCGCGCGAAATGGGCGGCCACCGTCAGGGCGGCCGTGAAGCAGTCCCGCCGCACCCGGCTGCCCGAGGTCCACGGGGTGCTCACGACGGGTCAGTTGGCCGCCCGGCTCGACCGCGCCGCCGGCGAGGGCGCCCGGCAGCTGCCCCTCATCCTGCACGAACAGGCCACCGAGCCGCTCTCCGCCGTCGTCCGCGACTTCCTGCACGACGGCGGATCGGGTGCCGGTACCGCCGGCCAGGACGCCGGGGTGCCGGCGATCCTGCTCATCGTCGGACCGGAGGGCGGCATCGCCGACCCGGAGGTCGAGCGCCTGGCCGCAGCCGGGGCGCGGACGGCGCTGCTTGGACACCATGTGCTCAGGGCCTCGACGGCCGGCCCCGCAGCACTGGTGCTGGCCCGGCATCTGGCCGGCTTGCTGGACGCATAGGTCAGGACGCATAGGTCAGGACGCGCCGGACCGGAGGCACAGCGGGGCTCCGGGGAACAGGACCCCGGTAGCCGGCACCGGAGCACGGGGAGGCGGCGGGCGCAGGCGGCTCGGCGGTGCTAGCGGACCGTGAACTTCTTGGTGTCCTGGCTCAGGCGCTTGCCGTCGTCGGCGGCCTGCCCCCAGACCGCCAGGGTGTAGGTCCCCGCCTCCAGGACCGGGGTGACCTCGAATTCGTTGTCGGCCAGCGACCCGCCTCCCAGCGCCAGGCTGCCCCCGGCGACGCGGGTCCCCTTCCCGTCCTCCTGGCGCTTGAGGACCCAATGGGTGCCGCCGGGGAACGCACCGGAAATGCCGTGCAGCCGGACCTTGCCGGCACTATGGACCGTGCCCTGCTGCGGGTCGATGATCCAGATCGGCGCCCGCAACGAGGCGTCGCGCTGGATCGGGCCGGTGAGCTTCACGTGGCCGAACGCGTTGTATCCCGAGTGGCCGTCGACCAGGAGGTCGACGCTGGCCGGAGGATTCTGGCTGAGCAGCCCCGCGGCGGACGCGGCGGCGGTGGCCGTGTAGACCAGTTGCTGGATCGCCCGCTGGGCCAGGCCCTCGTCGAGGTCCCGGGAGAAGGCGTCGGCGGAGATGTCCAGGGTGATGACGTTGTCCGCGCTGATGGAGGTGCCGATGCGCGAGGGCTTGGACCAGACGTTGAAGTAGTCCGGATCCTCCGGCTGCTGCTCGGTGAGGTATTTGATCGCCGTCGTGACCGGATCACCCTGGTCCTCCGCCTCGACATACTCGCGGTAGAGGTAGACGGTCGAATCGCGCTCGCCCAGCCAGTAGATGGGGGACAGGCGCGGGGCGCTCAGCGACTCCAACGGTGCCGTGCTGCCCTGGCTGGACACCACGGGCGGGGCGCTGCTCGAGGCCGGCATGCTCGTCATCGACCCGTCGGGGGCACCGCTGCAGGCAGCGAGCATCCCCAGCGAGACCACCGAGGCCAACATGGCCACGCGCACCTGGGTGCGGCGGCCGGTGCGGACGATGCTCACGGGGATCCTTCAACTGGACAGCGGTGGTGGGGCAGGCCTGCGGGCAGGGGGTGCCTCGGCCGACCATTAACCTTGGCACACGCCGGGGGAGCCGGGCACCCGACAGGGGCCAAAAGCAGCGACTGTTGCAGGACTGATATTTACAGCGGGAGGAGTAACGGCGCAGCCGAACGCGCTTCCCGTAGGATGGAGGGGCGCCTTCGGGTCCCCTCCGGACCGGCACACGGCGCCATCGACACGTCAACGGGAGGACGACCCAGCAGGATGACCGACGAGAACAGCAACTCACCGGAGGCCAACGGCGCCACGGTGATCACGTTTTCCAGCACCGAGCAGATGGTCGGGGCACTGGGCGCCAACGACGAGGTGCTGCGGATCCTGCAGGGCATCTACCCGGGCGCCGAGCTCCACGTGCGGGGCAACGAGCTGCGCATCACCGGCGAGCCCGGCCAATCGGCGCGCGCCGAGCAGGTCGTCCAGGAAGCCCGGGGCCTGGCCACGAAGGGCACGCGCGTCTCGGCCCAGCTGGTCGAACAGCTCGTGCGCATGGTCGACTCCGAGGGTGCCGCCCGCCCCTCGGGTCCGGAAACCTTCGGGCTGAACATCCTCTCCGGCCGCGGCAAGCGGATCCGCCCGAAGACCGTGAACCAGAAGGCGTACGTCGACGCGATCGACGCCAACACCGTCATCTTCGGCATCGGCCCCGCCGGCACCGGCAAGACCTACCTGGCCATGGCCAAGGCCGTCCAGGCGCTGCAGGCCAAGGAAGTCAACCGCATCATCCTCACCCGCCCGGCCGTCGAAGCGGGGGAGAAGCTGGGCTTCCTGCCGGGCACGCTGACGGACAAGATCGACCCGTACCTGCGCCCGCTCTACGACGCGCTGCACGACATGATCGACCCCGAGTCCATCCCGCGCCTGATCGCCGCCGGCACGATCGAGGTCGCCCCGCTGGCCTACATGCGCGGGCGGACCCTCAACGACGCGTTCATCATCCTGGACGAGGCACAGAACACGACGCCGGAACAAATGAAGATGTTCCTCACCCGCCTCGGGTTCGGCTCGCGGATCGTCGTCACCGGTGACGTGACCCAGGTCGACCTGCCCGGTGGCACGCGCTCGGGCCTGAAGATCGTCTCCGAGATCCTGGGTTCGGTCGAGGACATCGCCTTCTGCCAGCTCGACGCCACCGACGTGGTCCGCCACCGCCTGGTGGGGGACATCGTCTCCGCCTACGAGAAGTGGTCCGCCACCGCCGGGACCAGCCCGGAGGCGGCCCGCCGCCGTGCCGCCAAGCACAGCAACGAGGCCGCCCGGGCCCGGATGGCCGCCCGGCGCGAACGGGAATCGGCCGCCGCCGACCAGCGCACCACCGATCCGGAGTCGTAGGCCATGGGCATCGAAGTCAACAACGAATCCGGGCTCGACGCGGACCTCGAGGAGCTCTCGCGGCTGGCCCGCCACATCCTCGAGGCCCTCTACGTGCACCCCCAGGCCGAGGTCTCGATCATCCTCGTGGACGAGGCGGCCATCGAACGCCTGCACATCGACTGGATGGACCTGGAGGGGCCCACCGACGTGATGTCCTTCCCCATGGACGAATTGCGGCCCGGCGCGCCGGGGTCGACCACCCCGGCCGGGATGCTCGGCGACATCGTCATCTGCCCGCAGGTTGCCGCCGTGCAGGCCTCCCGCGGGGGACACACCACGGCCGACGAGATCCTGCTCCTGGCCACGCACGGCATGCTCCACCTGCTCGGGTTCGACCACGAGGAACCCCAGGAGAAGGAGGAGATGTTCTCGCTGCAACGCAGCCTGCTCGAGGCGTTCCTCGGCCGGGACGCCCCGCGCGAGACCACCGAATGATCCCCGCCCTCCTGCTCATCCTGGCGCTGGCCTTCGTCTGCTGCGCCGCCATCCTGACCGCCGCCGAGTCCGCTTTCCTGGCCTTGCCGCGCCAGGAGGCCGAGGACATGCTCGCCGAGCGGCCGCGCAAGCAGCTGCGCGCGATCCTGGCCGACGCCACCGCCCACACCCACGTCGTCCGCTTCTGGAGGATCTGGTTCGAGACCGCCAGCGCGGTGGCGATCGCCCTGCTCTACCACGACGTGCTGGAGAACATCTGGCTCGCCGGCCTGCTGGCCACCGCGACCATGGCGGCGGTCGGCTTCGTCCTCGTGGGGGTCTCGCCCCGCCGGTACGGACGCGTGCGCAGCAGCAGCGTCGTGGTCCTGACCGCACCCCTGGTCCGCGTCCTGCGCCTGGCGCTCGGCCCCATCCCCGGCTGGCTCGTCCGGCTGGGCAGCAGCGTCGCCAAGGGGGCGCCGGTGCAGGAGGATGCCTTCTTCACCGAGGAGCTCTTCCGCGACATGGTCGACCGCGCCCACGAGGCCGACATCATCGAGGACGTCGAAGCCGACCTGATCCACTCGGTCTTCGAACTCGGCGACACCCGGGTCCGCGCCGTGATGGTCCCGCGCACCGACATGGTCACCGTCGACCACGGCACCAAGCTCCAGGACGCCATGAGCCTGTTCCTGCGCTCGGGCTGCTCCCGGATCCCGGTGATCCGCGACAACCCCGACCAGATCGTGGGGATCATCTACCTCAAGGACGTCGCCGCCCGCCTGCATGCCCGGGCCGATGACGAGCACACCGTCGAGCAGGTCTGCCGCGACGTGCGCTACGTCCCGGAGTCCAAGTCCGTGGCCGAGCTCCTGCAGGAACTGCAACGCGAATCGACACACGTGGCCATCGTCATCGACGAGTACGGCGGAACGGCGGGACTGGTGACCCTCGAGGACCTCATCGAGGAAATCGTCGGGGAGATCGACGACGAATACGACGATTCGTCGGTCGAGTCCGAGGAGGTCGAGGACGGGGTCTTCCGCGTCAGCGCCCGGATGGGCATCGACGACTTCGCCGACCTCTTCGACCGCCGCCTGGACGACGACGAGGTCGATACCGTCGGCGGACTGCTGGCCAAGACGCTTGGCCGCGTGCCGATCGTCGGGTCCGAGGTGACGGTGGACGGGATCCGCATCCACGCCGAGCGCCTGGCGGGCCGGCGCAACCGGATCGGCTACGTCCTGGCCTGGGTCGACGAATACCCCGAAGCCGCAGACAATGAGGAGGGGTCGTTGGGCAGGCTGTCCGCCGAAGACGTTCCCCGCGAGAGCAAGGACTGACCCATGGCAGAACCAAAACCCCGCAAGGGCGCCGCGCCGCGCCGTGGCCGGTCCGGCGACACCCCGTCCACCCCCGCTGCCGGCCAGCGAAAGCAGGGGAGCCCGGGCGCCCGGCAGCCACACCGCCGCTCCGCCTCCTCCACGGCAGGCCAGAAGGCCCATGCCTCCGGCAGTGGGGTGCGCGAACCGCAGGTCGGGCCCGCGAGCAGCGGGGCGGCCCTTCCGCGGGAGTGGCCGGAGGACTTCCGTGCCGGGTTCACCTCCTTCGTCGGACGGCCCAATGCGGGCAAGTCGACGCTGACCAACGCCCTGGTGGGGCAGAAGATAGCGATCACCTCGGCGAAACCGCAAACCACCCGCCACACCATCCGCGGCATCGTCCACCGCGACGACGCGCAGCTGGTCCTGGTCGACACCCCGGGACTGCACCGCCCGCGGACCCTGCTCGGGCAGCGCCTGAACGACCTGGTCGCCGAGACCCTCTCCGAGGTCGACGCCATCGGGTTCTGCCTGCCTGCCAACGAGAAGATCGGCCCGGGGGACCGGTTCATCGCCAGCCAACTGGGCCAGCTGCAGCGCAAGCCCGTCGTGGCCATCGTGACCAAGGCGGACCTGGTGGACCGCTCCACACTGGCGCGGCAGCTGGTCGCGGTCGCCGAGCTGGGAACCGATGCGTTGGGCGACCAGGGGTGGACCGCCGTCGTGCCGGTCTCGGCCACCGCGGACTTCCAGGTCACAGCCGTCGCCGACGTGCTGGTGCAGCAGATGCCGCTGTCGCCGCCGCTGTATCCCGACGGGGAACTGACCGACGAGCCCGAGGCGGTCATGATCGCCGAGCTCATCCGCGAGGCCGCCCTCGAAGGCGTGCGCGACGAGTTGCCGCACTCGCTGGCCGTCGTGGTCGAGGAGATCATCCCGCGCGAGGGCCGGCCCGAGGACAACCCGCTGCTGGACATCCACGTGAACCTCTTCGTCGAGCGCCCTTCGCAGAAGGCCATCGTCATCGGGCGCGCCGGGTCCCGGCTGCGCGAAGTGGGCACCAGGGCCCGCCAGGGCATCGAGGCGCTCATGGGCACCCGGGTCTACCTGGACCTGCACGTGAAGATCGCCAAGGAATGGCAGCGCGACCCCAAGCAGCTCGGGCGGCTGGGTTTCTGAGGCGTGCGGCGGGCGGACCCGGCGGTCCGACAGGGGCCGCGGGGCCCGCTGGCGACACATTAAGCCCGGCTGCCGCCACCGGCTGCGCCAACTGCTAGGGTGAGGACCATGCATGCGGGAATCCTTCTACTAGGCAGCCGCGGCGGGACGAATCTGGACACCAGTCACTAGGGCCGACCCCCCGCTGCGGAGTTTCGTGCTGCCGGCCTGAATTTTCAACCACCACTGAAAAGGCCCCCTAGAACCATGCAGAACCTGCAAAAGCCCTCCGGAATGCCCGTCCACAAGTACGTCCCGTTCCAGGACCAGATCAGCGTCGAGCTGCCCGACCGCACCTGGCCGGACCAGGTCATCACCCAGGCCCCGCGCTGGTGCGCCGTGGACCTGCGCGACGGCAACCAGGCCCTCATCGACCCGATGAGCCCCGAGCGCAAGCACCAGATGTTCGACCTGCTGGTGCGCATGGGCTTCAAGGAGATCGAGGTCGGGTTCCCGTCCGCCTCGCAGACGGACTTCGACTTCGTCCGCCAGCTCATCGAGCGCGACCGCGTCCCCGAGGACGTGACCATCCAGGTCCTCACCCAGTCCCGCGAGCACCTCATCGAGCGCACCTACGAGGCCCTCGAGGGCGCCAAGCAGGCGATCGTGCACCTCTACAACTCCACGTCGGTCCTCCAGCGCCGCGTCGTGTTCAACCAGGACGAGGACGGCATCGTCGACATCGCCCTGACCGGGGCCCGGCTGTGCAAGAAGTACGAGGAACAGCTCACCGGCACCAAGATCACCTACGAGTACTCGCCGGAGTCCTACACCGGCACCGAACTCGCGTTCGCCAAGCGCATCTCCGATGCCGTGGCCGAGGTGCTGGAGGCCTCGCCGGAAAACAAGATGATCCTGAACCTGCCGGCCACCGTCGAAATGGCCACCCCGAACGTCTACGCGGACTCGATCGAGTGGATGCACCGCAACCTCGAACACCGCGACTCGATCATCCTGTCCCTGCACCCGCACAACGACCGCGGCACCGGCGTCGCCGCCGCGGAGCTCGGCTACATGGCCGGTGCCGACCGCATCGAGGGCTGCCTGTTCGGCAACGGGGAGCGCACCGGCAACGTCGACCTGGTCACCCTGGGCATGAACCTCTTCGGCCAGGGAATCGACCCGATGATCGACTTCTCCGACATGGACGAGATCCGCCGCACCGTCGAATACTGCAACCAGCTGCCCGTGCCCGAGCGCTCGCCCTACGGCGGCGACCTGGTCTTCACCGCCTTCTCCGGCTCCCACCAGGACGCCATCAAGAAGGGCTTCGAGCACATGGAGCGCGATGCGGCCGCCGCCGGCAAGGGCATCAACGACATCCCTTGGGCCGTGCCCTACCTGCCGATTGACCCGCAGGACATCGGCCGCTCCTATGAGGCCGTCATCCGGGTGAACTCCCAGTCCGGCAAGGGCGGGGTCGCGTACGTGCTCAAGCACGACCACAGCCTGGACCTGCCGCGCCGTGCCCAGATCGAGTTCTCCGGGGTCATCCAGCGCAAGGCCGAGGGCGACGGCGGGGAGATCAGCCCGGCGAGCATCTGGCAGGAATTCCAGAACGAGTACCTGCCCGCGGACACCTTCGAGGGCCGTTCCTGGGGCCACTACCGGCTGGGCAACACCCGCACGCGCACCGACGAGGACGGCTCGTTCACCCTGGAGGCGATGCTGGAGGCCGATGGCTCGGTGCAGGAGCGCTCGGGCACCGGCAACGGCCCGATCAACGCCCTGGTGAACATCCTGGCCGCCGACGGCGTGGACCTGCGCGTGCTGGACTACACCGAACACGCGCTGAGCGAGGGCGGCTCGGCCCAGGCTGCCGCCTACGTCGAGTGTGCCGTGGGCGAACGCGTGCTGTGGGGCGTGGGCATCGATGCGAACACCACCACGGCCTCGCTGAAGGCCGTCATCTCGGCGGTCAACCGGGCCATCCTGGACGCCAACGCCGCAAAATAGAACGCTGCCGCGAGGCAACTGCGGCCGACGGGGCACGGGTTCTCTGGGATACTGGAGTCGTGCCCCGCTCCAGTTTCGCCGCCAAGTCCTACCGGACCCACGGGCTGGTGCTGCGGACCCACAAGCTGGGCGAGGCCGACCGCATCATCGTGCTGCTGACCCCGGAGCACGGCCAGGTCCGCGCCGTGGCCAAGGGGGTACGGAGGACCAGCTCGAAGATGGGCGCGACCCTCGAGCCGTTCATGCTCGTCGACGCCCAACTGGTCCGCGGGCGCAGCCTGGACATCATCACCCAGGCCCAGCTGCGCCACCCCTACGGCCAGGCACTCTCGCTGGACTACGCCCGCTATACCAGCGCCAGCGCCATGGCCGAAACCGCCGAACGCCTCACCGAGGCCGACACCGAATCCGCAGCCCCGCAATTCCGGCTCCTCCACGGGGCCATGGCCGCGATGTCGCGCGGCACCCAGGACCCCGGCCTGCTGCTGGACTCCTACCTGCTGCGCGCCCTGGCCACCGCCGGCTGGGCGCCGAGCTTCACCGACTGCGTGCGCTGCGGCGCCCCCGGCCCGCACACCGCGGTGAACATCCCCCTCGGCGGGGTCGTCTGCGCCGACTGCCGGCCCGCCGGCTCCAACTCGCCGGCCCCCGACACCGTGGCCCTGCTCGCCGCGCTGCTCACCGGCGACTGGGGCGCAGCGCACGACGCCGATGCCTCCTCCCGCAAGGAGGCTGCCGGTATGGTGGCCGGGTACCTGCAGTGGCATCTGGAACGGGTCGTCAAGTCCCTCAAACACGTGGAAAGAGCCTGATCGATGAAGCGACCCCGCGCCCGCGCGCACCGCACCGAGGCCGTGCCGCCCTGGCCCCATCCCAGCGGCGCCGTCCCCCCGCGCATCCCGGCCGAGCTGGTTCCCCGGCACGTGGCCATCGTCATGGACGGCAATGGCCGCTGGGCCAACCAGCGCGGACTGCCCCGCACCGCCGGTCACCAGGCCGGCGAGGCAGCCCTGCTGGACGTGATGGCCGGGGCCATCGAGATGGGCATCAAGTACGTCTCGGTCTACGCGTTCTCGACCGAGAACTGGAAGCGCAGCCCCGAGGAGGTGCGCTTCCTCATGGGCTTCAACCGGGACGTGCTGCACCGCCAGCGGGACCAGCTCGACGCCTGGGGGGTGCGCGTGAGGTGGGCCGGCCGGCGCCCGAAGCTGTGGCGCTCGGTCGTCAGCGAACTGCAGCAGGCCGAGGAGCAGACCCGGGACAACGACGTCTGCCACCTGACCATGTGCGTGAACTACGGGGGACGGGCCGAAATCGCCGACGCCGTGGCCGCGATCGCCGAGGACGTGGCCGCCGGCCGGCTGTCCCCCCGGGGGATCTCCGAGAAGACCGTCGGCCGGTACCTGGACGAACCCGACCTGCCCGACGTCGACCTCTTCCTGCGCTCATCGGGCGAACAGCGGACCTCGAACTTCATGTTGTGGCAGTCCGCGTACGCCGAGCTGGTCTTCATGGACGTGCTCTGGCCGGACGTGGACCGGCGGACCCTCTGGGAGGCCGTGGAGATCTACGCGCGCCGGGACCGGCGTTTCGGCGCGGCGCTGGACACGCCCACCGCCTGAAAGCCCACCGCCTGGGTGCCTGGCACCCCGGGGGATTACCGGCGGGGCAGGTACCCGTCGCAGAACCTTCCGACGGCGTCGTAGGCCTTGCGGCGCGTCGGTGCCGCCGAGGTGAACAGGTCGTGCATCCCGCCCTCGATCCGGGCGATCGAGACCTCGTTGCCCAGCTTCAAGGCCCGCAGC
Organism: Arthrobacter sp. JSM 101049; assembly: GCF_041679245.1. Lineage (NCBI taxonomy): Bacteria > Bacillati > Actinomycetota > Actinomycetes > Micrococcales > Micrococcaceae > Arthrobacter > Arthrobacter sp. JSM 101049. Next base: position 169,446 of record NZ_JBGFFC010000004.1, read on the forward strand.
CGCACGGTCTCGACTTCGATGATCGTGTCGGTGACCAGCATCTCGGGCTCGAACGCCGTGCCCAGATGCGTCTTGTCCGAGGTCATCACCAGCACCGGACAGCGGATGTCCAGCCCGCGGGCGACCTCGGCGTGCCCGGACAACACCGCGGAGATCCAACCGGCCGTCACCGGGAAGGCATGGCGGGGACGCCACAACGGGTGGACCTCCCATTCCCCGTGGGCCCGGTTGGACAGCGACTGCCAGTAGTGGTCGACCTCGGGGAGCTTGATCCGCGCCTTCGGCCGCACCCGCGCCAGCGGCTCGAGCAACCCGGCTGCCGCGTTGCGGACCAGCCAGCTGCCCTGCATTTCGAGCCAGGGGGAGTTCAACACCAGGGCCGAGAGGACCCCGGGGTGCCGGTTCGCCCAGAGGCTGGCTGTCAGCCCGCCCGTGGAGTGGGCGACGACCACGATCCGGCCCACCTTGCCCACATCCTCCCTGATGGTTTCCAGCGCAGCCTCGATGTCGGCGTCGTACTCGGTGAGATCGGAGGCATATCCGGGGGTCTGCCAGGAGCGCAGGCTGCGGCCGTAGCGGCGCAGGTCCAGCGCGTAGAAGCGGTAGCCGCGCTCCGTCCAGTACCGGGCCAGTTCGGGGTTGTAGAAGTAGTCGGTCCAGCCGTGCAGGCCCAGCACCACGTCGACCGCGGCACCGTCCGGGTGGGTTCCGCGGGCGCGGTCCAGGCCCTGGCGCAGGTTGAGCATGGCGTCGCGCCAATGCGGTTTCTCCTGTGACGGTGGCAGGTAGCGCACCAGGGTGGCGCAGAGCGGGCCCTCGTCGTCGTGGCCGGGGGAGATGCTGGTGTAGCTGAACCCCGGGCCGAGGTCGTCATCGGCCCACTGCCCGGGTTCGGTGTCGATCGCGTACTGCGGTTCCTGGCTGAGCATATGTCGAGCATAACGAGGACCGAGTTGGCAGCGGGACGGCGTGCAGGGAAGACTGGAACCATGCGCATCTACCCCGCCTTTTTCCGTGTCGTCTTCTCCGGCATGGACCCCGAGAAGGCCCATCACATCGGCTTCCGGCTCATCCGGCTGGCGGAGTCCACCGGGGCCTCGACCGTGCTGCGGCGGATGACCCGCCCGCACGCGGGCCTGCGCCGCACGGTGATGGGCATCGACTTCCCCTCGCCGTTCGGCCTGGCTGCCGGATTCGACAAGGAAGGCCACGGCATCGCCGCCCTGGCCGACCTGGGCTTCGGGCACATCGAGGTCGGCACCATCACCGGCCAGGCGCAGCCGGGGAACCCCCGGCCCCGGCTGTTCCGCCTGGTGGAGGACCGCGCGGTCATCAACCGGATGGGCTTCAACAACGACGGAGCGGCCGCGGTGGCGCCGCGGGTGCGGGCAGCCCTGCCGGTCCTCGCCCGGCGCTTCGGCGCCACCCGGCCGGTGGTGGGCATCAACATCGGCAAGACGAAGGCCGTCGAGCTCGACGCCGCCATCGAGGACTACCTGGCCAGCACGCGCCAGCTGGCCGGACACGCGGATTACCTGGTGGTCAACGTCAGCTCCCCGAACACCCCGGGCCTGCGGCTGCTGCAAGGCATCGAATCGCTGCGGCCGCTGCTGGCCGCCGTGCGGGAGGAAGCCGACCGCAGCGCCGGACGCCACGTCCCGCTGCTGGTGAAGATCGCCCCGGACCTGGCCGATGCCGACGTCGACGACGTCGCCGCCCTGGTCCTCGAGCTCGGGCTGGACGGGGTCATTGCCACCAACACCACGATCGCCCGCACCCGGCTGGTCACCGTCCCGGACCGGGTGCGCGAGATCGGTGCCGGCGGGCTCAGCGGTGCGCCCTTGAAGGCCCGGTCGCTGGAGGTGCTGCGCCGGCTGCGTGCCGTGTTGCCGCGCGAGACCGCGGTGGTCTCCGTCGGGGGAGTGGAGGACGCCTCCGATGTGCTCGAGCGGCTCGAGGCCGGCGCCGACCTGGTGCAGGGCTACACCGCGTTCCTCTACGAGGGGCCGTTCTGGGCCTGGCGCATCAACCGGGGCCTGCGCCAGGCGCTGGCCCGACGCTGACGGGTCCGACGCTGACAGGCCCGGTTCCGGACGGGATACGACGACGGCGGGTCCCCACCCTAAAGGTGGGGACCCGCCGTCGTGCTGGGGGAGACCGGTATCAGTCGAGCTTGGCCCCGCGGGCGACCTGCGGCTTGGGCAGGCGCAGGCGGCGGAACTGCAAGCCGCGCATGGACGCGTACCAGAGCACCCCGCGGTCGTTGTGGCCGAACTTGGCCACCAGGCGCTTCTTGAGCTGGCGGGTCATGATGAACGAGTCGATGATCGTGATGCCCAGGATGACCCACAAGGCCATGGTGATGTAGGCCTGGACCTGCAGGTTCTGGGTCATGGTGAACGCGACGACGAGGAAGATGAGGATGAAGATCATCAGGAATTCGCCGACCATCCAGCGCGAATCCACGAAATCACGGGCGAAGCGCTTCTGCGGGCCCTTGTCGCGGGCGGCCAGGTAGCGCTCGTCGCCGGTCTCGTTGGCCAGCCGCATCCGGTCCTGGGCGGCCATGCGCTGCTCGCGGGCCTGCGCCTTGGCCAGCTTCCGGTCGCTGGGCACCAGGGGGCGCTTGTTCTGCGCCTGCTGGGCATTGCGGCGCGGGGTCGGGGCACCCTTGCCCACGGTCGGACGTTCGGGCTCTGAGGGGGTGGCCTGCGGCGGTGCGGCATCGGCTTTTTTGCTTCCAAACACGCTCCAAGTCTAGCCGGGGCCGGCCCCCTGCCGAAACGCCGCCCAGTTGTAGGGTGAAGGCATGACTACATCCGATTCCACCACCGGCGCCGTCGACCACGCCGTCGACCACGGCGTCGACCTGGCCGCGATCACCGAGCGCGTGAACCGCGCCTTCGACCAGACCGTCTCCGACCTGAAATCACTCGTCGCCATTCCCGGCATCGCCTGGGAGGCCTTCGATGCCGCCGAACTGGACCGCAGCGCCGAAGCCGTCGCCGCACTCGTCCGTTCCACCGGCATGGAGGACGTCCGGATCCTCTCCGTGGACACGCCCGACGGCGTCCCCGGGGCACCCGCCGTGGTGGGACGTCGCCCGGCCCAGCCCGGCAAGCCGACGATCCTGCTCTACGCCCACCACGACGTCCAGCCCCCGGGGGACGAGGACCTGTGGCAGACCAAGCCGTTCGAGGCCACCGAGATCGAGGGCCGGTTGTTCGGCCGCGGTGCCGCGGACGACAAGGCCGGCATCATGGTCCACATCGCCTCGCTGCGTGCGGTGCTGGATGCCGTGGAGGACTTCGGGGTTGGGGTCACCTACTTCTTCGAGGGCGAGGAGGAGGCCGGATCCCCGTCCTTCCGCCCGTTCCTGGAACGGCACCGCGACTTGTTGGCAGCCGATGTCATCGTCGTCGCCGACTCGAGCAACTGGAAGGTCGGGGTTCCCGCGCTGACCACCAGCCTGCGCGGCATGGTGGGCGCCGTAATCGACGTGCGCGTCCTGGACCACGCGGTGCATTCGGGGATGTTCGGGGGTCCGGTGCTCGACGCGCCGACGCTGGCCGCGCGCCTGATCGCCTCCTTCCACGACGCCCAGGGCAACGTCGCAGTCGAGGGCCTGGTGGCCCGCGACACCGAACCGGTCGACTACGCCGAAGCCGATTTCCGTACCGATTCCTCGGTCCTGCCCGAGGTCCGCCTGGCCGGCTCCGGAGCGTTGGCCGACCGCCTGTGGAACAAGCCGGCCCTGTCGGTGATCGGCATGGACGTGCCCTCGGTCGCCGTCTCGTCCAATACGCTGCAGCCCTCGGCCCGGCTGAAGATCAGCGTCCGCCTGGCCCCGGGGCAGGACCCCGCCGAAGCAGCCGAGGCCCTGCGCCGCCACGTCGAGGCCCAGGACCTGTTCGGTGCCCGGGTGGACTTCACCGCCGTCGAGCAGGGCAATGCCTTCGCCACCGACACGACCGCCCCGGCGGCCCGGGCGAGCCTGTGGTCGCTGGAGCAGGCCTGGGGCGTGCAGCCAGTGGAGACCGGCATCGGCGGATCGATCCCGTTCATCGCCGACCTGCTCGACCTCTATCCCCAGGCCCAGATCCTGGTCACCGGAGTCGAGGATCCCGACTCGCGCGCGCACAGCGCCAACGAGTCACTGGAACTTGAGGACTTCCGCAAGGCCATCGTGGCCGAGGCGCTGCTGTTGGCGCGGCTGGACTCACAAGGTCTGCAATAGTGCCCCGTCGTCGTACCATGGAGAGTGAGGGGACGGCACGCTACGGTGCCGCCCTCCGAGACAAGCAATATTGGAGGACCAGATGACCGCCACCACCAACGATTCCCCCGTCGGATCCCCCGAGGAACTCGAATCCCACGAGGTGCTCCTGTCCGATGTCGCCGCAGACAAGGTCCGCAGCCTGTTGGAACAGGAGGGCCGAACCGACCTGCGACTGCGCGTTGCCGTCCAGCCCGGTGGCTGCTCCGGCCTCATCTACCAGCTGTACTTCGACGAGCGGCTCCTGGACGGGGACGCCGTGCGCGGGTTCGACGGCGTCGAGGTCGTCGTGGACAAGATGAGCGTGCCGTATCTCAGCGGCGCCTCCATCGACTTCGAAGACACGATCTCCAAGCAGGGCTTCACCATCGACAACCCGAACGCCGGCGGCTCCTGCGCCTGCGGCGATTCCTTCCACTAGGAAGCACTGCCGGCCGAAAACCCACCTCGACGTAACCATTGGTTGACACGGGGTTTCGGTCGGCATTCCGTCGGGCAAGAGGGTAAGCTCTACGATGAGTAGTAAAACTATTTGTTTCGCCGTGCCGGTGCCGGATGCCTTGCTGCGCCCGGAACCGACCGTGACGAAACGACGTATCGCACCAACAAAGAGGAAGGGCCGTCTGTGAGTTCGCAAGACCGAACCAGCAGCAGTCGCAGGGGCAGGGCCAAGGTATTGGCCATTGCCGGCGCGGGGGCGTTGCTGTTGACGGGTTGTTCAGAACAAGCCGAGCGAGGCTGGCTCCCGAACGAATCCCGGGACATCACCAACCACACTGGAATGATCCAGGATCTGTGGGTCAACAGCTGGATCACCGTGATGCTGGTCGGCATCGTGACATGGGGCCTGATGCTCTGGGTGATCGTCGCCTACCGCCGCCGCAAGGGCGACACCGGGTACCCGCGCCAGCTCAGCTACAACCTGCCGATGGAGATCCTCTACACGGCCGTGCCGCTGATGCTGGTGCTGACCTTCTTCACGTTCTCCGACAACACGCAGCGCACCGTCAATACCCCGGTGGATTCCCCGCTGGTGGTCGACATCCAAGCCAAGCAGTGGGCCTGGGACTACAACTACTCCTACAAGGGAGAAGAAAAGTACGACGCCGGCGTGCAGGCACACCTGGACGGCTCGGCCGGCAAGGAAGATGAACTCCCGGTTCTCTACCTCCCGGTGGACGTTCCCGTGACGCTGGAGCTGAACAGCCGCGACGTCATCCACTCGTTCTGGGTTCCCGCATTCCTGCAGAAGCTCGACATGATCCCGGGCAAGACGAACCGCATCTACCTCACTCCGCAGGAGGAGGGCACCTATGCCGGCAAGTGCGCCGAACTGTGCGGCGAGTACCACTCGGAAATGCTGTTCAACGTCAAGGTCGTCTCCGAGCAGGAGTTCGAGGCCAAGCTGTCGGACATGAAGGACGGACACATCGGGGCGGAATACAACCGCAAGCCCGACGAGGTCACCTCCATCATGATTCCGCATGAGGAAGGGGAGTAGGCGGGATGACTACCTACGAATACGCCACGGACGAGGCAAAGCCCCTCGCCCCCCGGGTCGTCCCGGTATCCAAGGGACGCATCATCGTCAACTGGATCACCTCGACGGACCACAAGACGATCGGCTACATGTACCTGATCGCCTCCTTCGTCTTCTTCTGCATCGGCGGCATCATGGCGCTGCTGATCCGTGCCGAGCTCTTCGAGCCGGGCATGCAGATCCTGCAGACGAAGGAACAGTACAACCAGCTGTTCACTATGCACGGCACGATCATGTTGCTCATGTTCGCCACGCCGCTGTTCGCCGGCTTCACCAACGTCATCATGCCGTTGCAGATCGGCGCACCCGATGTTGCCTTCCCGCGGCTGAACGCGTTGGCCTTCTGGTTCTTCCTGTTCGGTTCGACCATTGCCATGGCCGGCTACATCACCCCGCAGGGTGCTGCGGCCTTCGGCTGGTTCGCGTACGCGCCGCTGTCGAGCACCACGTTCAGCCCCGGCGTCGGCGGTGACCTCTGGGTCTTCGGCCTGGCCCTGTCCGGCTTCGGAACGATCCTGGGCGCCGTCAACTTCATCACCACGGTCATCTGCCTCCGTGCCCCGGGCATGACCATGTGGCGCATGTCGATCTTCAGCTGGAACGCGCTGATTACCTCGCTGCTGGTCCTGATGGCCTTCCCGCCGCTGGCAGCAGCCCTGTTCGGCCTCGGCGCCGATCGCCGCTTCGGCGCCCACATCTACGACCCGGATGCCGGTGGCCCGATCCTGTGGCAGCACCTGTTCTGGTTCTTCGGCCACCCCGAGGTCTACATCATCGCCCTGCCGTTCTTCGGCATCGTGTCCGAGATCTTCCCGGTCTTCAGCCGCAAGCCGATCTTCGGCTACAAGGGCCTGATCTTCGCGACGATTTCGATCGCCGCGCTCTCCGTGGCCGTGTGGGCCCACCACATGTACGTCACCGGCTCGGTGGCCCTGCCGTTCTTCGGCTTCATGACGATGTTGATCGCGGTGCCCACGGGCGTGAAGTTCTTCAACTGGATCGGCACGATGTGGCGAGGCTCGATTACCTTCGAGACACCGATGCTCTGGAGCATCGGCTTCCTGGTCACGTTCCTCTTCGGCGGCCTCACCGGCATCATCCTGTCCGCACCGCAGCTCGATAGCCATGTTTCCGACACCTACTTCGTGGTGGCTCACTTCCACTACGTGGTCTTCGGCACCGTGGTGTTCGCCATGTTCGCCGGCTTCTACTTCTGGTGGCCGAAGTGGACCGGGCGCATGCTCAACGAGCGCCTGGGCAAGATCCACTTCTGGATGCTGTTCATCGGCTTCCATGGCACGTTCCTGATCCAGCACTGGCTGGGCGTCATGGGCATGCCCCGCCGCTACGCCGACTACATGCCGGAAGACGGGTTCACCACCATGAACCAGTTCTCCACGGTGTTTGCCTTCATCCTGGGCCTGTCGATGATCCCGTTCTTCTGGAACGTCTGGGTGACGGCCCGCTCTGCCAAGCGTGTCGAGGTCGATGACCCGTGGGGCTTCGGCGGTTCCCTGGAATGGGCGACGTCGTGCCCGCCACCGCGCCACAACTTCCACTCGATTCCGCGCATCCGCTCCGAGCGTCCGGCGCTTGATCTCCATCACCCTGAGCTGTCGGCCCGGGCAACCCCGACCGCCGGTGTTGCCAAGGTCTTCGGCCCGGCCGACCAGAAGGACCTGTAGCCATGAAAGTTGAAACCGGACTGTTCCTGGTTCTGGCCGTCTTCTTCCTGCCGGTGTTCATCGTCTATGGCGTCATGACCGATTGGGAAGAATGGGTCGGCATCATCGCCCTGGCGCTGGCCATGGGCTTGGGCCTCATGGTGGGCTTCTACCTGTACACGACGTCCAAGCGCGTCGGCCAGCGTCCTGAGGACCGGGTCGACGGCGAGATTCACGAGAATGCGGGCGTTATCGGCCTGTTCTCCCCGTGGAGCTGGTGGCCGCTCGTCCTGGGGACCGCCGCCGCCATCGGCTTCCTCGGCATCGCCGTCGGCTTCTGGATCACCTACATCGGTGTTGGACTGTGCATCATCGCCCTCGTGGGCTGGGTGTACGAGTACAGCCGCGGAGACCACGCACACTAGGTCCCGCGCACCGCGCCAAAGGGGCGGCTTCTCCCTCCGGGGAGAAGCCGCCCCTTTCGCATGCATCGCACAACTGGCCCTCGAGTGATGGCGGGTTCACGCTGCCGGTGTCGCGTTACCATGGACGGTGAGGCCCAGCTAGAGAATGGCGGAAAACCCGATGCCCCACAGGCCACCAGTTCACGTGTCGGGCGTGCTGGACCCCTCCTCACCCCTGAAAAAGCACCAGCAGATCAAAGAGATCCTTCGGCACCATGCCACCACGGTGTGCGAGCCGGGACGTCCGATCCCCTCGGAACGCGAACTCACCGACCAGTTCGGCGTCGCCCGCATGACCGTACGGAACGCCATCAATTCCCTGGTCGATGACGGCGTTCTGGAACGCATCGTCGGGGTCGGGACCTTCGCTGCTTTTCCCAAAGTCGACCTGCAAGTGAAACTCACCTCCTACAGCGAGGAGATGGAGCGCCGCGGCATGGTCCCCACCGGCCGTGTCCTTCGATTCGACGAGGTGCCTGCCACGGGACAACTGGCGCGGGAAATGGAGCTGGAGGACGGGACACCGGTGGTACGCCTGCGCCGTCTCCTGCTCGCGGACGGGCTGCCGATGAACCTCGACGAAAACTACCTCCCGTCCCATCGGGTCCCGGGCTTCCTCGACGACCCGGCGCCACGGCAGCTGTACGCGTCGTTGAATGAACGCTACGGCCTCGTCATGCAGTGGGGCGAGGACCAGGTGGAGGCGGCCGCAGCCACCCAACATGACGCAAAGCACCTCGGGGTCGATACCGGGACCCCCTTGCTGAAAATCCAGCGCCACGCCTACGTCAAACGCGAACTGGTCGACTACTCCGTCTCGCTCTATCGGGCCGACCGCTACAAGCTCTTCGTGCCCCTCCAGCGCCCCGGAACGCGTCCCCGGCACTCCTACGAGTCCGAAGAGGGCTAGGCCCTGCAGCGATGGCGCCAGGGCGCGCCATGGTGCTCCCAGACGTATCTCCACCGCGCGTCCGTCCGGCCGGCCGCCTGCAGCCGTCACCAGGAAGCCTGGATCCTCGCAGGAGGCCGCCGGGCACAGCTGGCTCTGCCTGAGCGGCCATGCGGAATGCAGTGCGGTCCAACGCCGGCGCACGCAGCATCAGGCAGGCGATCCTCCCTGAAGGCCGTGGCTGCCCCAACCGCCACGGAGTGCCTCCGCCAGTACAGTGGTGCCGCGAACCTCGGCCCTCCACCAGCTCGCGGCCCACTGTCCCTCGGAAATGTCGGGGGATGGCACCGCCGACCGGGGGAGTCCCTCCGATTCGTGGGGTCTGCAGAGGATGCTTCCCTCGTCGTGGATTCGCTCTGTCCGGTACCCCTTGGGGCCCCACGCGGCTTCCATGAAGGAAGCGGTCATGTTCGGTCGTTCCCCGGGGGGTACCAGCGTGCAAGCGGCGGCAAGGTCGACGAGAGGTGTAGCAGCGCCGGGTGACCCCACCCGTCACCGATTCGGCAAACCTCAACGCGTCGTGGACACCCAGTCCGACATGGTGCCCAGAACAGGTACCGGGCGAAGAACCGTTGCAGTTGGGCCTGCGAGGACGGCACGTGGAGCTTGCGGAACCCCCGTGCCCCCGGGTCGGGCTCTGCGCGCCGCAGGGACACCTGCGCCTAACGCACGCTGGGCCCCGACCGAAGCGGTCGGGGCCCAGCGTGCATACAGGTGAATGTCTAGTGGTCGATGGAGGCGTTCTGTGAGGAGCCCTCAAGCTCCGGCGCGTGGTGGCCGTGGGCGGCCTCCAGCTCGGCCGGTGTCACCGGTGCGACCCGGTCCTCGAAGAAGAACTTCGAGATGGCGCCGCGGGCCTTCTCGGACTTGGTCACATGGCCGGCACGGTCCGCCTCGGCCGGGATGACCTCGTGCGATTCGAAGGCGACGAGCTTGTAGCGCTTGTACAAGTCGAGTTCGACATGCTGCTCCGTGAAGGCGCCTTCGGGGGACATCTGGATGATGCCCGCTTCGCGGCCATGGAGGACGATCTCACGGTCCTTGCGCTGCAGTGCCAGGGCAATGCGGCGGGCCACAATGAACCCGACAATGGGGCCGAGGAAGAACAGCACACGGAGCCAGTACGTCACGTCGTTCAGCGACACATGGAAGTGCGTGGCGATGAGGTCGGACGAGGCAGCGCACCACATGACGCAGTACCAGATGACACCGGCCACGCCGACGCCGGTACGGAACGGGGCGTTCCGTGGGCGATCGAGCAGGTGGTGTTCGCGGTCGTCCTTGGTCACCCAGCGCTCGATCCATGGCCAGCCGAACATGGCGCCGATCAGGATCGCTGCGGGAACCATGGGCAGCAGGACGTTGAGGATGAGGTTGTTGTCGCCCCACGGGAACGGGATGATCCACTCGAAGCTGAAGTTGCCCAGCACACCGGGCATGAGGCGCAGGGCGCCATCGACCCAGCCGATGTACCAGTCGGGCTGCGTACCAGCGGAGACGGGGGAGGGGTCGTAGGGGCCGTAGTTCCAGATCGGGTTGATGGTGAAGAAGCCGGAGATGGCTGCGACAATGCCGAACACGATGAAGAAGAAGCCGCCGGCCTTGGCCGCGTAGACGGGACCGACGGGGAAGCCGACGACGTTGTCGTTGGTCCGGCCCGGGCCGCGGTACTGGGTGTGCTTGTGCACGACAACCATGAACAGGTGGATCGCGATCATCAGCAGGATCATTGCCGGCACCAACATGATGTGCAGCATGTAGAGCCGGCCGACAATCGCCGTACCTGGGAATTCGCCGCCGAACAGGAAGGCGGAGATGTAGGTGCCGACGACCGGGAGGGCCTTGATGACACCGTCGATGATGCGCAGGCCGTTACCGGACAGCAGGTCATCGGGCAGCGAGTAGCCGGTGAATCCGGCTGCCATGGCCAGGACGAGCAGCGTGCCGCCGACGACCCAGTTGAGCTCACGCGGCCGGCGGAAGGCGCCGGTGAAGAACACGCGCAGCATGTGCACGGAGACCGCGGCAACGAACAGCAGCGCGGACCAGTGGTGCACCTGGCGCATGAACAGGCCACCACGCACGTCGAAGGAGATGTCCATCGTCGAGGCCATGGCCACCGACATGTGAACGCCCTTGAGCGGGTTGTAGCTGCCTTCATAGACGGTGTGCGCCATGGAGGGATCGAAGAAGAACGTCAGGAACGTTCCGGAGATCAGCAGGATGACAAAGGTGTACAGCGCGACTTCGCCGAACATGAAGGACCAGTGGTCCGGGAAGATCTTCCGACCGAATTCCTTGACCATGGCGGATCCGCCAACGCGCGTGTCCACGAAGTTGGCGATCCGACCCGTCGAGGTTTTGGGACGGTACTCATTGGTTGAGGACATGATTAGCCACGCTCCCAGTAGCTCGGGCCGACGGGCTCATGGAAGTCGCTCTGGGCAACCAGGTAGCCCTCCGAATCGACCGTGATCGGAAGTTGCGGAAGTGCGTGACCGGCCGGGCCGAAAATGACCTTGCATTCCTGCGTCAGGTCAAACGTCGACTGGTGGCACGGGCACAGCAGGTGGTGCGTCTGCTGCTCGTACAGGGCAACGGGGCAGCCCACATGGGTGCAGATCTTCGAGTAGGCAACGATGCCGTCGTAGTGCCACGTCTCGCGCTCGGGGGAGATATGCATCTGCTCGGGATCCAGGCGCATGAGCAGGACGACGGCCTTGGCCTTTTCGTTCAGCGGATCTTCCATCTCGTTCAGCCCCTCGGGGATGACATGGAAGGCCGAGCCCAACTGGACATCGGAGGCCTTGATCGGGGTTCCGGACGGATCGCGGACCAGCTTGACGTCCTTGTCCCACATGGTGTGGCGAAGACGATCGACAATCTGGCTGGCGCTGGCGCCAGTGCGGTCCAGGTCGCGGAACATGAAGATCGCCGGGATCGGCGCCAGTGCGACGGCGGCGATCAGCGAATTGCGGATCAGCGGACGCCGCTTGATGCCGGTTTCCTCGATGATGTCGCCGAGCATCTTCTCGGCGACTTCGCGGTCGCCTTCCGGGCGGATCTCGTGGCGCAGCTCGGTGATTTCGTGGTCCGGCATCAGGGTCTTGGCCCAGTGGACGATGCCCACGCCGATTCCCAGCATCGCGAACGCGGTCCCGATGCCCAGCAGGGTGTTCTGCAGGCGGATCTCGCTGATCGATTCTGCATGCCCCACGACGAAATACGCCACGAAGAACAGCAGCGTGCCCAGAACGGACAGCACGAACAGCAGCGTTACCTGGCGTTCCGCCCGCTTTGCGGCCCGTGGGTCGACGTCAGCGAGACGCGGCCGGTGCGGAGGCAGGCCCGGGTCCTGGAAAGTATCCACGGAGCCCTGACCGGCCTTAGCAACGGTGCCCGGGTCGTTCGGACTGCCGTGACTATGGTCGCCCATGTTCTCTCTCATCCTTTTTCTCAAATTCCTTGGTACGAAGTGTGGTATACGGGACGATGCCCGTTGCCCGGGATCAGGACGGGCGCGAGGTCAGCCAGATCGTGAAGGCGATGACGATGCCGAGTCCTGCAGTCCAGATCAGCAGGCCTTCGGAAACCGGGCCAAGCGAGCCGAGCTGTGCGCCACCGGGGGAGCCCTGGGATTCGATTTCCTTCAGGAAGGTGATGACATCGCGCTTCTCGTCGGGCGTGATGTTCGAATCGTTGAAGACAGGCATGTTCTGCGGGCCCGTGACCATGGCCTCGTAGATGTGCTTTTTGCTGACTCCGGCCAATGCCGGGGCGAACTTGCCGCGGGTCAGGGCGCCACCAGCTGCAGCGGCGTTGTGGCACATGGCGCAGTTGACGCGGAAGATCTCGCCACCGGTTGCGGAGTTGCCCTTGGACGTATCGAGGACTTCCTCGCCCGGTACTGCGGGACCGGCGCCGAGCGACGCAACGTACGCCGCCAGCTGCATGGTTTCCTCGTCCGTGAACTGGCGCGGCTTCTCCCGGGCCTGCGGGCCATTCATCTGCATCGGCATGCGACCGGTGCCAACCTGGAAGTCGACGGCTGCCGCGCCGACACCGACAAGCGAAGGGCCACTAGGGGAGCCTTCGGCATTCATGCCGTGGCAGGTGGCACAGTTGGCGACAAAGAGCTTGTTGCCTTCGTTGACGTCGCTGGCGCTGTACGTCGTCGCGGCCTTGGCCTCGTTGACGCTGCTGGCCGCGGCATACAGGCCGCCGGTGATGAGCAGACCCATCAACAACAGCGCTACGGCGGCGAGCGGATGGCGGCGCCTTTGCGAAAGAGCCTTCACTTGCTGGTTCCTCACTTGGTTTGATTGATGATGCTTGATGTGGCCCGTAAGCCGGTGTCTACTTCAGGAAGTAGATGATCGCGAACAGTGCGATCCACACGACGTCGACGAAGTGCCAGTAGTAGGACACGACGATGGCCGACGTTGCCTCAAAGTGACCGAACTTCTTCGCCACGAAGGCGCGTCCGATGATCAGGACGAAGGCGACGAGGCCGCCGGCGACGTGCAAACCGTGGAAGCCGGTCGTGATGTAGAAGGCCGAGCCATAGGCGTTGGAGTTCAAGGCGACGCCGTGGTGGACGAGTTCGGTGTATTCATACGCCTGGACGGAGACGAAGATCGCCCCGAGGATGAAGGTGAGGATGAACCACTCGACCATTCCCCACTTGCGGACGTTCAGCAGTCCGCCGAGGCGGCGCGGCTGGAGGTCCTCGGCCCGGAAGACTCCGAGCTGGCAAGAGAAAGAACTGGAAACCAGGATGATCGTGTTGACGAGTGCGAACGGGACGTTGAGCTTGGCTGTCTCGTTCGCCCACAACTCCGGCGACGCCGCGCGGAGTGTGAAATACATGGCGAAAAGGGCGGCGAAGAACATCAGCTCGCTGGAAAGCCAGACGACGGTTCCGACCGACACCATGTTGGGACGGTTAGGCGCAGGGTGCGCCTGGGCATTGAGGGCATGAGTCGCAGTTGTCACAGAGCCATTATGTCTATAAAAGTGCCGCAGACACCAATGCATCGGACCCCGAGTCGCCGGTTTTCGCACCGGTCAGCCCCAAGTTCCGCGGAATATCAAGGGAGAAACAATTCCGCACTTTCTACAAAACGTAGATAACCTTGTTGCGTGTCAACGATTTCTTCTCAGTCCAAGTTCCCGAACTGGCCAACGATCCTCACGTCGCTGATACGCGGCGAGGACCTGTCCACAGAGGACGCCGCGTGGGCGATGAGCGAGATCATGGGCGGCAACGCTTCTGATGTGCACATTGCCGGCTTCCTCGTTGCGTTGCGCGCCAAGGGCGAATCCGTGGCGGAGCTGTCCGGTTTGGTCGAGGCCATGATCGCCAGCGCGCGTCCGCTCGATCTTCCCGGGGAGAAGCTGGACATCGTTGGAACCGGTGGAGACAGGCACAACACCGTGAACATCTCGACCATGTCGTCCCTGGTGTGCGCCGGAGCCGGCGCGCGCCTGGTCAAGCACGGAAACCGCGCCGCCTCCTCGTCGTCGGGTTCGGCTGACGTGCTTGAAGCCCTTGGTGTCCGCCTCAACACCCCAGCAGAACGCCTGGGCCCCATTCTCGACGAGGCTGGCATCACCTTCTGCTTTGCCCAGATGTTCCATCCCTCCATGCGCTTTGCCGCCGCCGCCCGTTCGCTTCTGGGCGTAGCCACGGCATTCAACTTCATGGGTCCGCTGACCAATCCGTCACTGCCCACCGCCTCGGCGATCGGCTGTGCGGACGCGCGGATGGCGCCCATCATGGCCGGCGTCCTCGCGGCCCGTGGGTCCCGTGCCTTGGTATTCCGGGGGGACGACGGTTTGGACGAACTGACGACGACAACGACCAACCACGTGTGGGAGGTACGTTCCGGGGAGGTTACCGCGACGGTCTTCGACGCACGCGACGTGGGAATGGAACGGGCGTCACTGCAGGATCTGCGCGGTGGCGACGCCCAGCACAATGCCGCGGTAGTCCATGACATCCTCGCAGGGGCAGCGGGCCCGGTACGTGATTCGGTCGTCCTGAACGCCGCAGCGGGGCTGGTCGCCTTCGATGAAAGCGCCACGGGCAGCTTGGGGGAACGTCTCGCAGCGGCAGCCGATCGAGCCCGGAAGTCCATCGACAGCGGTGCCGCACGGCAGGCACTGGAGCACTGGATCCACGCCACGAGCATCGGCGAGTAGCGTCCCACACCACAACGGGGCCGTTGGCTCCCGCTCCGTATGCCGGTGCGGGAGCCAACGGCCCCGGGTTAACCTGCCTGGATCAGGCGGGCCCTGCTATTCGAGTCCCAGTGAAAACGCGGCGTCGAGGTCGTGCTGCGAATAGGCGCGGAAGGCAATATGGGTCGTGGTCTCCACAACGCCGTCGACCTTGGACAGCCGGTTCGCGATGACTTCAGCCAGGTCTTCATGGTTTCGGACACGGGCGATGGCGATCAGGTCCCAGTCACCGGCGACCGAGTAGACCTCGCTGATACCGTCAAGCTCGGAGATCCTCTGCGCGCATTCGGGAATGCTGTCAGCGGCTGTCTGGATCATTACAAACGCGGTGATCATTACGTCTTCCTCCACCTTCCGGCACCGGGAATGTCCGGCTGTTGAATCGTGCTTTCAGCCTAGTTCACGGCACCATCCGCTCGCACTTTACGACGTGCGAGCAGGGAACCTATCGCTCGTCGCCCCACGAGGAAGATGCCCAGGACGAGGGCGGCTACGACAATGAACGGCGTGGCGGCGGTGTCCCCGGTCAACACGCGGATGATGAGCCCCAGCGCCACGGTCCCGATCCACACGACAATCCCATGTGGCCAGATCCGGATCGACTCGCGCCAGACAACCGTGATGCAGGAGAAGATGGCCAAGGCGATGAGGAAGGGCGCGGCGGTTCCCAGGATGCCTGCCGCGTCGAGGCCCTCCGCATGCGACCGGCGTCCCAGCGCGGCAAAAATGACCACGAGCAGCAGATCGATGATGAACAGGGCAATCCACGTCAGGCGATTTTGCATGGTCAAAGTCTATCCGCGCTCTCCGGCCTGGGCATCGGGGCGACAAACTTGCTTCCTTGTTTTGGACAGCACAAGAAGGTAGCCTTGTCGCATGATCGTCTTGACCATCGACCAGCGGGATTCAAGGCACAGTCCCGATCGGGTGGACGGGCTCGTCGCCCGCTTGAACGCGGACTATCCCACTGTCCGCGCCTTCGAGCGCACTGCAGGCGACGAGCTCCAGGGGGTCCTCGACGACGGACGGGCGGCGGTGGAACTCCTCCTGGATGTCGCGTTGGACGAAGAATGGAGTGTTGGCCTCGGGGTCGGCTCGGTGAAGGAGCCGTTGCCGGAGCAGACGCGTGCGGGAGCGGGGGAGGCCTTCGAAGCTGCACGGGACGCGGTTGAGCGGGCCAAGCACGCCCCGGCATCTGTGGCGGTGACCGGCGCAGGTCCGGAGGCGCAGCGGCTGGAGGCGGAGTTGCAGCTGGTAGCCGAGGTGAATAGGCGGCGCACCGCATCGTCACAGGAAGCGGGGACACTCGTCGACCGGGGCCTGTCGCAGCGCCAGGCTGCCGTAAGCCTCGGGATCACCCAGCAGGCTGTGTCGAGCCGGCTGGCTTCGGGGCTTTGGAGCCAGTGCCGGAAGCTCGCCGATCAGGCCGGCCAGGCACTGGACCGCTATGCAGCCGAATTCGACGGGAGGAAGAACCCATGACCACCCTCGTCCTGCTGGCCCTGTCTGGCGCTGTCGGCTTGCCACAGTATTTCCGCCGGTTCCGTGGCACGACGAACCGCTGGCTTTTCATCACCGCCGCGGGACAGGTAGTGCTGCTGGCTGCGGCGGCATTTCTCGCCGCTGGCACGGCCGGGGGAGTCCCGGGCTGGGGTACCGCTGCAGCATTCTCCGTAGCTGCGGCCGCCCTTGGAGGAGGACCGGTGACCATGTCGATCCTGCGCCTGTCAGAGCGTTCGGCGGCAGTCGAACTCGCCAGACAACCGATGGCTGCCGCACCGGACGACGACGCCGAAGTGGCACAACGACGCGATCTCGATAGCACCGTGGTAGTCCACGTAGACGCTGCCGTTGCTTCCCTTGCAGATCGCTCAAGCCAGATTTTGCAAGGAGGCGCTTGGATCGGCGTGTTGGAGCGGCTCGCCATTTCCGCAACACTCTGGTGTGGATGGCCTGAGGGCCTTGCCATTGTCCTGGCCGTGAAGGGGCTGGGCCGCTATGCCGAATTGGGCAAGGACGGGGCGGCAGAACGGTTCATCCTGGGAACGTTCGCCAGCGTGCTCTGGGCCTGCGCCTGCACCGGCGTCGCGGTTCTGGCTACCGCGTTGTACCGGTAACAGAGTACGCGGCCCTGACGCCCTTTACTGCGCCGAGGGCCACGAGCACGACAAGGGCGGCGTAGGCCGCCAGAACGCTCCAGTCTGGCATGCTTCCACCGACGACGAGGAGGGCGATTCCGGTCGCGAAGGGCACGATTCCTCCTAGAACGAGCCAAGGTCCCGCAGCAACGTGGGTTTCCAGCCAGGCCTCATCTGAGGAAGTAGTCACGGGTAGCCGGATCCCGATCATCCAGCCGGAAGGCAGTCTCCGCGCGATTCCCAGGCCACCCACCGCGGCCAAAGCCGATCCGATCACCATCATGATGACTCCCGTCGTCACTGCGTCTTCCATCCAGATTTCCCCCTTGGTTCGCTCGCCGGGATCGGGTTGAGCCGAGCCGTTCCAACCGAGCTTATGCCCGCAGACTCTTCCCCGACGGGTGGCAGACACTGCGGCGCCGCATCGACGAGCACGGCAACGGTGCCACAACATGCATCGGATGCAATAATCATTGTTCTACTGGCACCTCTGCGTATCTAGGCCGGGCGTGTTCGTGAATCGAGGCAGCAGGTAATGGTGCAAAGAACAAGGAGTCGGTCGCTCTGTGGCTCATGCGCGACCGTTTCGGTCCATCCATCGTTTCGCGGGCTGGAGTTGGTGGATGGCTACGGTGTCTGGCCCGCCAGCGCGTCGTAGCTGCTCAGCATCGTGACAAACAGGTAGGCGGTTGGGGCCAGGGCCAACAACTGGATGAGGGTGGCGTAGAGCATGGTCAGCAGGTCCGCCTTGGAGCGCTTGACCTCGTAGTAGCTGCGGAACTTCAGGGTCCCCCAGGCCACGACCAGCATCGCGGGAATTGAACCTGCGGCTGCCAGCACCAGAAGGACGCCCGGGGGCAGAAAGCCGGCGCCGACAGCGACGGCCGCGCACGCAAGGGCCGCAGGAACCAGCGCCAGCAGTGCTTGGCGAGGGGTCAGGCGCATCAGCCCGAATCGTCGATTGGAACCAGGGGTGGCTGGCATGTCAGTGTGCACTTGCAAAGGCTATCGTCCATGGGCTCCCGGCAGCGGCAGCACGGCTGAGGCGGGCGGCACCTAGGGCTGGCGGACACTGCGGTTCGATTTGAGGTCGGCGTAGCGGGTCCATGGTTCACCTGCGGCTTCGGAGTGGAGGAATGCGACCTGGTGGCTGTAGCCGAGTGCGTCGGCGACCAGTGGTGGCGGCGCCAGGGCGAGGTGTTCGTCCAGGCCGGTGTTTCGCGCGCCGCGCAGTTCGAGGCCGAGGCTGCGGAGTCTGTCCATGATGGTGTTGGGGTGGAGATGCTGGCCTGTCCGGGTTCCCGGGAAGAGCCAGGGGCTGTCCGTCCCCGATCCCGTTCTGAGATTGGGGCGGTTTTGGAGGTGTTGCGTGAGGAGTTCCGCGAATGGCTGCGGGACGGGCACGGGATGCGTGCCGAGGGTGATGCTCAGCGTCCCGGTGGTGTCGTTGACGCTGATTGTGTCGCTGCGGAGCGCGGCCACCCGGACCAGGGGCTGGGCGTAGAGGAGAAGCAGTATGCCGGCGACCCTGTAGGGCAGGGACTCGCTGGTGCCGGTGAGCATTTCCCGGAGCCACGCGAGGCGTTCGTCCTGCGTGATGGCCGGGCGGCTCTTGGCCTTGTAGTGGCCGATCTCGACACGCGTGTTCGTGCCGGACTTCTTCGCGAACACGAAGAACGTCCGGATGGCCTTTCTTGTGGTTGGTCCCGTTGAGAGCCAGGTGTCAACGTCCTGCTGGGTGCTGGTGGAGGCGGTGCGCTGGTGGGTCTGCCAGAGCCAGTAGAGGAATTTGATGGTTTCTGTGATCTCTTGTTTGGCTGCATGCACGGGGCCGCGGGCAGTCGAGTCCGGGGTTGCCATGGCCCGGATGCGCCTGAGGTGGTGCCATTTGGCGAAGTGTTCGACGGGTTTGGCGACTTCGGCCGGCAGGGCGCGGAGCTTGTCGTCTATCCAGGTCTCGAAGCGGCTGAGGTACGGGTCGCGCTGGGGGAGAAGGTCGTGGTGCATGAGCAGTGCCCGGAGGTGGTCGGCTGCTCGTCCTGCGCTGTCGCTGTGGCTGTCGAGCCCTTCGTGGGTCAGAGGTGTCTGGCCGCTCGAGAGGGATGCCAAAAGTGCTTGGA
Source organism: Arthrobacter sp. JSM 101049 (assembly GCF_041679245.1). Taxonomy (NCBI): domain Bacteria; kingdom Bacillati; phylum Actinomycetota; class Actinomycetes; order Micrococcales; family Micrococcaceae; genus Arthrobacter; species Arthrobacter sp. JSM 101049. The sequence goes on from NZ_JBGFFC010000004.1 coordinate 188,840, forward strand.
CCTTGGGGGAGCGCTTCCACGTGATGACGCTTTCGGGGCGCTCCGCCTCGCAAAGGACGTTGATTAGACTTGCTGTGCTTTTCGGATCGGCTGGGTTGGTGAGCAGCAGGGCGGTGAGGTCGTCCCTGAGGGCGCAGCGGGCGCAGATGCCGCGGCGGTAGAACTCGCCTTCGTGGCCGCAGCGGGTGCAGTGAAAGTCGTGGTGGATGCCGGCGCACGGTGCGCACCGCGGTCCTCCCTCGCGTGAGGGTGGGCCGGGGAGGAGTCTGTGCTGTCCGCAGTCGGGGCAGGTGCCGCGGGCTCGGGTCGCCAAGGTGAAGCAGGGACCGCAGATCTTGCCTTCTGGCCAAGTCGCCCGTGCCCTGCCGGCGGCGCGGCCGCAGCGGGAGCACTGGACGGAGCCGTTCGTGCGGGGGCGGCCGCGGGCGGTGTTGCGCGGCGTGAATCCTGCGGGTGGTTCAGTCGTCATCGTCGATGATGCGGGCGCGGCGTGGGCGGACGGTCCGGTTGAGGTCCACGACGTTGGGGGAGTTGTTGGTTCCGGTCTTGCGTGCCCGGACGTCGGCGGCGGTGACGGTGATGAGGTCTTCGGGGCCGCAGGAGAAGATGTCGCAGATGGCGGCTATGACCTGCAGGGCTACGCGTTCGGGCTTCTGGTTGACGATGCGGTAGACCTGGGGCCTGGAGAGGCTGATTCCGCGTTCGGCCAGCAGGGGGATGAGGTCGGTGGTGTTGTGCAGTCCCCGGGCCGCCATCAGCTCGGCCAGCCGCCACGTGTATTCGACTTGGCGCTTCATTGCTCTCCTCCGGATTGCGGTCCCAGGGCCTCGCCCAGCGTGCGGTCCAGGGAGGCCCGCAGGGTTGTGTTGCGGAAGTCGTCGCTGACGAATTGGTAGATTCCGGTGGTGGAGGCGTGTTCGTGGCCCATTTGGTATTGCACGAATCTAGGATCCCACCCGGCTTCGAGCAGGTGCGTCGCGTAGGAGCGCCGTAGTGAATGCAGGTCCAGCCCGTCCGACGGCATTCCCAGTTCGTCGAGGTACCGCCGGAGCCGGCGCAGGAGGGTGGACTCGACGATCAGGCCACCGCGTTCGCTGGGGAAGAGGTCGGGCGTGTGGAGTGTTCCGCGGCCATTGGCGAGCCAATCCTCCAGGATGCCTGCGGTCCAGTCGAAGACGGTCAGCACGCTGCGGGGCTTGGGCGGCGAGGCCCTGCGGGACTTGCCGAAGCGGACCTTGCAGACCCCGAATCTCCCGAATCCGCGGGCGCGGGGGTTGGTTGCGAAGTCGACGGTCTGCAGGTGCCGGAGCTCGTTGAACCGCAGCCCGTAGGAGTAGGCCACCTTGAGCATGACGGCGTCGCGGTAGGCCGCCTGCCAGCCCTTCTTGCCCGAGGCCTCGATGAGTCCGACCTCGTCGTCGGCGTGGTCGAAGACCCTCTGGAGTTCCTCCTTGGTGAAGGGCCGTTTGGCGGGGCGGCCTTCGAACTCCTGCACGTGCGTGGCCGTGTTCCACTCGTAGAAGACCTGGGCGGGATGGGTGCCGAAGAGCTGCTCGCAGGCCCTATCCCAGCCGTAGTCGGGGTTGGAGACGTATGAGGTGAAGTGGCGCAGCGCGGACTGGTGGGCGCGCAGTGTCGCATGGCTCACGCGCCGGATCGAGCGCAGGTCCCCGAAGTACTCCTCGACGTGGGCCGGCGTCCAATTCCAGGGAAACTCGTTCACGTGGTCCACGAACCTGCGGACATACCGGGCGCGCTGGTCGATCGTGTCGAACTTGAGGTTCCGCGAGAGCTGCTGGTTGCGCCAGCCGTCCAGCATCTCGTCCAAGGTCTGCTGTTCGGGATGCAAGAGCGGAACGGAGCCCAGCAGATACACCCGCCCTGATCCATCGACCGCCATTCCGCCTCCAAGTCCGCTGCAAAGATTGAATCAATGATTCATCACTTGCATCATCTAAGCAAACGAGCAAGTCAGGGGTGGTTTCTCGGGGCCTCAGGTCCTGCTCTGCGCAGGTCCGCGGAAAGGCTGCCGCTGCCGCTCCAATTCGGTGGACCCCTGAAACACCGCGGCCCAGAGGGCGACGAGCGTCCGGAGCCGAACGGCCGCGGGAGAGGGCTTGGATGATTCATCCGACGAGATACACAGAGTACTACTTGACATAATGTAGATTATCGGCGTTCACAATCGGAGCTGATTTGATGCGCCGGGTTCTCGCAACGTCGAAGGCGATACTCTGGCATGCAGTCTTTCATTCGTGGCACCTCATGGGATATTCGGAACGACAAGGCATCCGGGGAACCAGCGAGCGGCGCTACGACAGTTTCTGATTGAATCCACGCCGCCCCACGTTCACAAAAGACCACGGGTGCCCCTGCTCCCAGCACGCGCGCCCGGTGCGCCGTTGCGGGAGCCGCTTCGACCTGCCCGGCCACACGGTCTACGCCGCGACGAAGCGAGCGACCGCCTATCGCGAGGTCCTTGCCTATAGCGCGCCGTCCGCGGACGGGTACGCCGCCCTGCGAGCTGACGCCGTGGCAGTCGGCGTTGGCATCGATGTCCTGTTACAGGAAATGGTCGCTGCCGGCATGCCGGTGGAGGGGGTCGACTCCGATTGGCGCGACGCCCGACGGCTCTACCGCCTACAGCTGTCGGGCAGGCTGTGGGTCGCCCTTCGCAACAACAGCACCTTGTCCACGCTGGCTGCCCGGTTCAGAAACCTCCTCGAAGGCAGACGGCTCGACTACTCGGATGCGACGGGCAGCTGGCGCCTTCTCACAACCAGCGTGGCGGAGTGGATTTCCGGGCAATCCCTTATCGACCCATCGGGGAACACCGTGCGCCCGGACGGCGTCGCGTACACCCCGAAGTCGGGCATCTCGAGCGATGACGATCCATGCTGGGCCCAGTGCTCCGCCACGGCCTCCTTCGGGTGCGTCGTGCTCGATGCCGCCCCCCTGAGCGTATGGGATCCGGATGCACTCTCTGCCAGCAAGGACACGGGGGTGGCCTTCCTTTAGGCCGAAGCGAGACTGTGCACATGACCTGCATGCAAGGGTGCTTCGGCCAACTTCTCCAATACTGTTCGATCTCCAGACCCGCTTCTCCCCCGCCAAACTTACTGATTGGAATGGCCAACTGGACGGTTCGCGCCCATCAGGTAGCCTCGTCCACCATCAAACCGGACGGTATGAAAGGACGGCGCGGCGGCAACCAATTCAAACCCAAATTCTCGGTGCATCTCGATTGATGCCGTGTTGCCGGCATTCACGACGTACCAGGCAGTAGCCGATCGCTCCCAGATCCAATCCAGGCGCCGGTGGGTCAACAAGCCTCCGATGCCTCGTCGGCGATAGGACGGAAGCACCGTCACCCCACCCAGGTAGTGACCTGCTGGTGCTGGCCCATCTGGGTAGTTCCAACGGTGGGTTTTGCCCCAACCCACCAGCTGCTGTCCGCACTCCGCCACGACCACCAATCGTCCGTCGTCATCAGCGGCGGCTGCATACGAGTCGGAGGTTCCGGACGGCCGCCCGGCGCCGACATTCAGTCCGATGATGGCCGGCACGTCCTCGACCACGGCGTCCCGGATGACGACGTCGGGCGGAGCGGGCCTTGTTTTCACCATGTCCGGTCCGCGCCGGAGATTCCGACGGCGTCAAGGGGAACAGCAGCGGCCGTCGGGCCCCTGGCCCATTCCTTCATGCCATCAGGGCCGTCACCGGCGGCGTAGGCGTCAAACTGGCGAACCACTTCTTGCCGGAGGAACCCACCAAGGATGCGGGTGGGTTTCCTGAAGAACACCTGCTCCACCGGCGGGTTCCATGCAGCCACCGGCGCTGCCGCGCCGTCGTTGGGTGACTCGAGCCCAAACCAGACGTGCTCTACCCCCAGCGTGATCGCCGCCCCAAGGCACATCAGGCAAGGCTCGAGGTTCACCGCCAGCGTCAAAGGGGCCGGCACCCTCCGAAACCCCAGGATTCGATTTGCTTCCTGCAGGGCGAGAAGGTCGGCATGGACGATCCGCCGGCCGAGGGCCTGCTCCTGCGCATGGGCAGTTGCCGACACCTCGTCGCCGGACATGACCACGGCTCCGATGGGCATCTCCCCCGCGCACAGCCCCTGCTGCGCAACATCGAGTGCTAGTCGAACGGCGAGAACTGGTTCCACGAGTCACCCCCTCTCTCTCCACTCGCATTCTCAACAGAATAGACTTCCGGGATGGATGCATCAGCACTCAACGCACTGGTCCTGGGCCTGGTTGGCCTCATCGTGTTCTTCTACCTGCTGTACACGACCGTCAGGGCTGCCGTCCGTGCGGGGATCCGGGACGCCCGGGCCGACCCTGCGGCCGGCAGCGTGCAACGGACCGCCGACGAGAACCGCACGGCCCATGATGCCTAACCCACCGGCGAGCCATTATTTGTAGACTGCGGGCATGCCCACCACCGCAGCCGGCACCATCGGCCGATGAATCCCCTTCAGCTCTCCTGGGGCAACCGCAACTCCTCCCACAAGATCGCCGGCCGCATCCACGACGCCGCGGCCAGCGCCGGCCTCGAGCTCGACCACGGGCAACGCCGCCTCGTTCAAGCCATGGCAACTGCGGCCTCCGACGCCCTCTCGCGGCGCGCGGCGGCTCGCCCGGACAACCACTACATCTACGGCCCACCCGGGCGCGGCAAATCATGGGTCCTCGGGCTGCTCCACGATGCAGTGCAATCCGAGGGCACGCGTCGCATGCACTTCCACGACTTCTTCCGGGAACTCCATGCCCGGACCCACGGCGTCGAACAGGTCGATACCGGTGGGACATCGCCCATCGACCAGGCGCTGGATGACATGCTCGGGCCCACCCGCGTCCTCTGCTTCGACGAACTCCACGTCCACGACCCCGGTGACGCGATGTTCTTCGCCCGGACCCTCAAGGCCATTTTCGCCCGACGCATCCTGCTGATCGCCACCTCGAACTATGCCCCCGAGGACCTGCTGTCGAACGAGTACTTCCACCACCTCTTCGAACCGACGATCGAGATGATCACACGGGGGATGTCCGTGACGCGGCTCGACGCCGGAACCGACTACCGCACCCTCGCCACCACTCCCCCGCACGAGCACGGCTACGCCGCGGGGCATGTGCTTGTCCCCGGATCGGCAGGGCAATTGCGCGCCGCCGGGCTCACGGTTCCCGCGTCGCACGAACTGACGGACGTCACGCCGACCACGCACACGTTCCCCGCACTGCGCGCTGCCCAGGGCCAGGCCTGGTTCGACTTCCGCGCGCTGTGCGACGCCCCGTCGGCCGCATCGGACTACCTCTACCTGGCCGAGCACTTCGACCACGTGGTCATCGACGGCATCCCGGCTCCCGACCGCGCCGGCCCCAGCGCCTGGAAACGCCTGGCCAACCTCATCGACGTCCTCTATGACCGCGACATCCGGACCGATCTCATCTGCATGGCGGCGCCGGATCCCACGGCAGCTGGCGGACACGCCGTCGACGCCGCACGACTCGCCAGCCGGTTGGCGGCCCTGCAGACGCCGGACAACGCCCCGGCCCCGCACGATGAACCCACCGCAACAATCCACCCCGACAGGTAGCCCCGCCATGCCATCGAACACCCCCGCAGCCCCCGCCTACTCCCCCGACGAGCTGCTCGACATCGTCGCCGCGATGGTCACCCGCATCGAACGCGACGACGACGGCACGCTGCGTGCCGACTCCCTGCCGCCCATCGTCCAGCTCGGCCATCCGGTGCTCCGTGCCCGGACCCCGGAGTATGCCGGCGAACTGCCGACAGCACTGCTCGAGGATCTGCTGGAGGTCATGCGCGCGACCATGCATGCGGCCCCGGGGGTCGGGTTGGCGGCCCCGCAGATCGGATTGCCGTTGCGTCTTGCGGTGCTGGAGGACCAGTTCCCCCTCGACGATGCCGTTGCCGAGGTGCGCGAACGCGTCCCGCTGGAGTACTTCGCGGCGATCAACCCCTCCTACGCCGCGCAGGGACACCGCACGGCCTCGTTCTACGAGGGATGCCTGTCCTTCAACGGCTACCAGGCCGTCGTCGAAAGGCCGGCGGACCTTCTCGCCACCTACACCACGGAGCTCGGCGAAACGGTGCAGCGCGGCTTCACCGGCTGGCCGGCACGCATCTTCGCTCACGAAACCGACCACCTCGACGGCACGGTCTACATCGACAAGGCCATCACCCGCAGCCTCTGCACAGGCGCGGAGTACGCCCAACGCTGGGCGGCACCGGGCATCGATGCCGCCCGCACCGGGCTGGGTTTCTAGACAGCCTTCTCGACGGAGGCAGCCGCGGGGGCACCGCCGTCGTTCCCCGAAGCACCCTCGATGGGGAGGTGGCGGGACCACCAGTCGAGGATCGCCTCGAAGCGCTGGCGCCGATGCCAGGGCGTCCCGCCGCGGGACAGCTCGTGGTTTTCCCCCGGGAAGAGCAGGAACTCGGCCTCCACTCCGTGGCGCAGCAGCTCGACGTAATAGCGCTGGGCCTGCTCGAGCGGGCAGCGGTAGTCCTCCTCGGAATGCATGACCAGGGTCGGCGTGCGCACCTGGGAGACCTTCGCCATCGGGCTCTGCTCGAGCGTGGCGGCGACGTCGCGGCCGGTGTACTCCTCGCTGAAGAACCAGCCGATGTCGCTGCTGCCGGTGAACGAGAGCGGATCGAGGTAGCCGCGCTCCACGATCGCCGCGGCGAAGCGGTGGTCGTGGGCGATCATCCAGGCGGTCAGGTAGCCGCCGTAGGAGCCGCCCATCACCCCGACCCGGTTCCCGTCCAGCGACGGCTCGGACGCCACCGCCCCGTCGAGGAACGCCAACACGTCCTGCAGGTCGACCGTGCCCATCGCCTCCTTGATGGCCAACCCGTGGGCGCGCCCGTAGCTCGCGCTGCCGCGCGGGTTGCACTGCAGCACCGCGTAGCCGGCCTGCGCGTAGACCTGCGCCTCGTCGAAGTAGCCCCAGCCGTATTGGGCATAGGGGCCGCCGTGGATGTTCAGCAGCACCGGGTGCGGGCCCTCCCCCGCGGGCAGGTACAGCCACCCGTGGACCGGGTACCCGTCGGTCGAGTCGACGACCAGCTCGCGCGGCTCGGCGATGCGGGTCCCCGCGCGCAGGCCGGCGGCGAAATCGGTCAGGGCGTGGACCCCGCCCTCGTGCGCCACCCCGATCTCCCCGGGGGTGGTGGGATCGGAATAGGAGAGCACGACGACGCCGCCCTCCTCGGCTGCCCCCTCCACCACCAGGTGCCCGGAGACCAGTACCTCGGTCCGGCCGTTCGGGGTGATCGCGTGCAGTTCGCCGCTGCCGCGCACGCGGGCACGCGCGGCGACCCCGGCCTGCCCGTACGGGATGAGCTCATCGTTCTCCGTGTAGTCGACGGTGTCCGGATCCGTCAGCAGGCGTGGCTGCCCCGTGCCGATGTCGGCGGTCGGGAGCACGTAGACGGCGCCGCTGCGGGCGACGAAGTCGATGCCCGACTCCCCCACGGCACTGCCCAGCAGGAACAACGAGGCCCCGTCGCGGCTGAACCTGACGCACTCGTACGCGGTGTCCCCCTCGGCGGAGCCGGCGACCAGCTGGACGTCGAGTTCGCCGGTGCCGGAGGTATCCAGCCCCTCGACCGCCACCCGGTGGACCATCGAGCGCAGGTCCCGGTCGGAGCCCTCGTGCAGGGAGGCGGTGAAATAGACATGGGAACCGTCGGGGGCGAACTCAGGGCTGGAGCAGTCGCGGTCCCTCGGGGTGATCAGGCGGGCCGGCGGGAATTCGGCGGTCGGCGCCACTTCGCCCCCGGCGGCAGCGGCGGCGTCCTGGACGGCCTTCGCGGCGCGGCCCACGGGCTTGATGTACGGCTCGTCCCCCAGCTCCGGGACCTCCATCAGGTGGATGCCGGCGCGTTTGTCGTTGCCGAAACCCAGTCCGTTGAAGCGGTACTTGAACCCGCTGATGCGCCGCGGGTCCTCGGCGCCGGCTTCGACGCCGTCCAGCGTCCCGTAGCGGCCCTCCTCCGGGGTCCGGCTGGTGAAGGCGATGCGGCGCGAATCCGGGGAAAACACGAACCCGCCCACGCCGAGGTGCCGGTCGGTGACCAGGCGCGGCTCGCCGCCGCGGGCATCGACGATCGCCAGTTGCGGGCGGCCTTTCGCGTCGGGCCGCAGGAAGGCGATCATCCGTCCGTCGGGCGAGAACCGGGGGGCCCGGTCGGCCGTCCCCCGGGTCAGGCGGCGCGGGGCCGGCGCGCTGGAACCGGTGTCGTCCAGCTCGAGCAGCCACAGCTGGCCGACCCCGGTATCGGCGTCGAAGCTGGGGTGGCTGGCCGCGAAGACGGCCACGCGGCCATCGGGGCTCAAGGACGGTGCGGATACAGTGGTCAGGAGCTCAAGCTGGTCTGGTTTCACCCAGTGAGCGTATCTGAAAGACTTATTGAAGGAAATAGCCGTGATCCGCGAATCCATCGCCCTCAGCTGCCCGGTGTGCGCGGAGTCCCTGGAGGCCGCCGGGTCCCCGGCACGGGTGCTGTCCTGCCCGGCCGGCCACCGTTTCGACGCCGCCAAGCAGGGCTACTTCAACCTGCTCACCGGCCGGGGCACGACCTTCCGCGAAGACACCCCGGCGATGGTCGAGGCCCGGGCCCGGTTCCTGGCCGCCGGACACTATGCCCCGCTGGCCGACGCGTTGGCCGAGGAGTCCACCGCCGTCGTTCCCGGGGGCATTCCCCGGATCCTGGATGCCGGAGCGGGCACCGGCTACTACCTCGACACCGTCGCCGGCGCCCTGGAGGCGACGCGGGGGGCCCGGCCGGAGGCCGTCGCACTGGACATCTCGCGGTTCGCCATGCGGCGGGCGGCCAAGCTGCCGCGCACCCGGGCCCTGGTCTGGGACCTGTGGCGGCCGTTGCCGGTCGCCGACGCCCAATTCGAAGTGCTCATGGATGTCTTCGCCCCGCGCAACGGCGGGGAGTTCTCCCGAGTCCTCGTCCCGGGTGGCGTCGCGTTGGTGGCCACGCCCCTGCCCGACCATCTCGCGGAGGCCATCGGACCGTTGGGCATGCTCTCCATCGGAGCCGGCAAGGAGGAATCCGTCGCCGCGGCACTCGGCCCCGCGTTCGAGCCACTGCGCTCCCGGGAGATCAGGACGCCGCTGCGTCTTTCGGATGACGACGCCGTCCGCCTCGCCCTGATGGGGCCTGCCGGACACCACCACGACGAGGCCGACATCCGCCGCCGGCTGGCGGGAAGCCCGCTGCCGGACGTGGTGACGGCCGCCTTCCGCCTGCAGGTTTTCCGCCGCCGATAGGGCCTTCCGGAGGGAACATACCTCCCAAGGGTGATGATGGAGGACGGGCCCGTCGGGCAAGATGGAAGGACCGAGGGCGGAACGTGCCCTCCCAACGTTGATGCAGGTGGCGGAATGTTCGAATGGGTCATCGCGAATGCCTGGGTTTTCTGGCTGGCCCTTTTCCTGGTCCTGGCGATCGTCGAGATGATGTCCCTTGACCTCTACTTCATCATGCTCAGTGCCGGCGCACTCGGCGGGGTGTTCGTGGCGCTGGCCGGCGGGGGCTTCTGGCTCCAGGTGCTGGTCTTCTGCCTGCTCTCCCTGGCGATGGTCTTCTTCGTGCGGCCCATTGCCCTGCGGCAGCTCCACAAGGGACCGGCGGACCGGCTCACCAATGTCGACCGCCTCGTCGGCCAGGATGCCCTCGTGCTCGAGCCCACCACGAAGATGGGCGGCAGGGCCAAAATCGGCGGCGAGACCTGGAGCGTGCGCAGCGAAGACGAAACGCCCCTGGCACCCGGCATGTACGGCACCGTCGTTCGGATCGACGGCGCCACCGCCTTCATCACCACCCGTGCCGCCGGGGCGCACGGGCACTAGTTCTTCGACGGAACCAGCGCAGGCCAATCCGGCGCCGGCTCCGCCACCAGCCCCTCGGGGCCACACAGAATAGGGGAACCACATATGACAGGCCTAGGCATCGTCCTGGCAGTACTCGCGGTCTTCGTGATCATCGTGCTGCTGCGGTCGGTACGCATCGTCCCACAGGCGCGGGCCGGCATCGTGGAACGGCTGGGGAAATACCAGCGCACACTCGGACCGGGGCTGACGCTGCTGATCCCCTTCGTCGACAGGCTGCTTCCGCTGCTGGACCTGCGTGAGAACGTCGTCAGCTTCCCCCCGCAGCCGGTGATCACCGAAGACAACCTGGTGGTCTCGATCGACACGGTCGTCTACTTCCAGATCACCGAGCCCCGCGCCGCCACCTATGAGATCGCCAACTACATCCAGGCGGTCGAGCAGTTGACGACCACCACGCTGCGCAACGTCGTCGGCGGGTTGAACCTCGAGGAGGCGCTGACCAGCCGCGACCAGATCAACGGCCAGCTGCGCGGGGTCCTCGATGAGGCCACCGGGAAGTGGGGCATCCGCGTCTCGCGCGTCGAGCTCAAGGCCATCGATCCGCCCCTGTCCATCCAGGATTCCATGGAGAAGCAGATGCGCGCCGAACGTGACCGCCGCGCCGCGATCCTGACGGCGGAGGGCACCAAGCAGTCCCAGATCCTCACGGCCGAAGGGCAGCGGCAGGCCGCCATCCTGGCTGCCGAGGGCGATGCCAAGGCCGCGATCCTGCGGGCCGACGGCGAGGCCCAGGCCATCGAGAAGGTCTTCGACGCCATCCACGCCGGCAACCCCGATCAGAAGCTGCTCGCCTACCAGTACCTGCAGACCCTGCCGAAGCTGGCCGAGGGCAGCTCGAACAAGCTGTGGATCATCCCCAGCGAGGTCGGCGAGGCCCTGAAGGGGATCGGCGGCGCACTGGGCAACTTCACCGACGGGGACGATACGGCACCGGCCCCGAAGAACCCGTAGCCTGCGGAGGTAACCTCACCGGACGCCTCTCCGGCACGTTGGGCACCGGGGCTCCCCCGGCGCCGGACGGTCCCCGGAAACGCGTATACTGATGTTTTTGTGGCTTCCGCCGTCGGGCCGGGGAATGATTGCCCCGCCAACGGCGTTGTGTACGTAGTTGATGCCGAACAGCAGCAGAACGCAGTAGGGAGAAAACATGAGCGATCGCAGTCTGCGGGGAATGCGCCTGGGCGCACAGAGCATGGAGACCGAGGCCGGCGTCGAGCCGGCTCCGCGCCAGCGCGTTGAATACCGTTGCGAGGACGGGGAGCAGGTCTTCGTCATGTTCTCCACCGAAGCGGAAATCCCTCCCACCTGGGTCTCCAAGACCGGCAAGGAAGCCAAGCTCGTCAACGGCGAGCAGCCCGACGACTCGAACGCGAAGCCCGTGCGTACGCACTGGGATATGCTCCTGGAGCGCCGTTCGGTGGACGAGCTGGAGCAGATCCTCAAGGACCGTCTCGACAAGTTGCGCACCGCCCGCGGCGAAAAGGTCGACGCCTAGAACCTCGGGTCCGGCCTGACGAGCAAGGGGCCGGGTATTGCACCAATTGGTGCAGTACCCGGCCCCTTCGCCGTCGGCGGCTACGGCCGGCTCAGAGCTTACCGGTGAGCTTCTTCCAGCGGGCGGTCAGCCCCCACCGCGTCACGTTGAGCATGGCCTCGACCACGATGTTCCCGCTCATTTTCGAAACACCCAGTTCGCGCTCCACAAAGGTGATCGGCACCTCCACGATCTTCTTTCCCATGAGTGCGACCCGGAAGGTCATGTCGACCTGGAAGCCGTATCCCACGGACTCGACGTCGTTGAAGTCCAGGGCCTCCAGGGTTTCGCGCCGGAAGGCACGGAATCCGGCGGTGATGTCGCGGATCCCCAGACCCAGCATGAGCCGGGAATACGTGCTGCCGGCCAACGAAATGAGCTTGCGGTAGGACGGCCAGTTCACGACGCTGCCGCCCCGGACCCAGCGGGAGCCGATGACCAGGTCCGCGTCCTGGGCCGTCAGGGCCTGCAGCAGGCGCGGCAGCTGCTCGGGCTGGTGGGATCCGTCGGCGTCCAGTTCGACCAGGACGTCATAGCCCTGCTCCAGGCCCCAGCTGAAGCCCGCCAGGTAGGCGGCGCCGAGGCCGGCCTTTCCCTCGCGGTGCAGCACGTGGATCTGCGGGTCATCCTCGCCCAGCTTCCGGGCGAATTCACCGGTTCCGTCCGGGCTGTTGTCATCGACCACCAGCACATCCGACTCCGGGACGGACTCCCGCAGCCGTTTGATGGTGATGGGGAGCGACTCGATCTCGTTGTAGGTCGGAATGATGGTGATTACCCGCACGCGGTTTTACCCTTCTGAGCTGTCTCGGCGGCCCGGTGGACCTCGAACTGGCCCCGGCGGGGCCCCTGTACACGGCGACGGACCGCTGGTCCGCTTCCCTGCGGATGCAACCGCGGTGAAAGCCGATGTCCCAGTATACGGGCAGCCGTAGTCCGGACATGGAAAGACCCCGGGAACTTCGGACCAAAAAGAGCACACGAGTGCGCTATCGATTTGTTTTCTACTGCTCCCGGGGCCTTGCCTGTGTTGTTATTTGCCGAGATGCCGGCGCGACGTCGTAGGCCTAACTACCATCGCCGTTGAGAACCCAGCCTATCTGCTTCCAACGCCCTGTCAACTGTTTTTTGACTAGGGGTTTCAGGGAAAGCGCCTAGTCAGTCAGGACCCTACCGCGGCCCCCGATCCGCTTGTTCCGGCTTCCACCGGGGACGAGGTGAAGATCGACCGTCCACGGCGCACGGTCTGCAGGCAGGTGGGCAGTTCGTCCTCGAGGACCGGCAGCATGGGCGTTCCCGCGCGTGCGTCGGTGCTCCAGGAGGACACCCGGGCGTCAGGGGTCTGCACGGAGAGTTCGGACGCGGCCCAGACCGCGAATGTCGCCTCGGCCCCGGGCACGAGTTGTCCGGCCAGCGGGTCCGGGTCACCGGCGGCCCGGTAGCCCGCGCGGGTATGGGCCACGAAGGCCGCCCGGGCCGAAACACGCGAGCTCTGCGTGTGGTGTTCCAGACAGGCCTTCACGGTGGCCCAGGGGCTCGTCGGGGTGACCGGGCTGTCGGAGCCCAGGCAGACGGGCACGCCCGCGGCCAGCAGCCGGCCGACCTCGTTCATGGCCGCCGACCGTTCGGCGCCCAGCCGCTGCTCGTACTGCCCGCCGGGGCCGCCCCACATGGCGTCGAACAGGGGCTGCATGGAGACGGTCACGCCGAGGTCGAGCAGCGTGGCGATGGCCGCGTCGTCGAGCAGTTCCGCATGCTCGATGCGGTGGCGGCCGCGCTGGACCGCCGCCGTGCCCAGCCGGTCGGCTGCCGCGCGGAACCCTGCAACTGCCTCATCCATGCCGGCATCGCCGATGACGTGGAAGGCGGCCTGGATGCCGGCCTCGGTGCAGGCCTGCACGTGGGCGGCGATGGTGTCGGCATCCAGGTACAGTGTGCCGCGGGCCGCGGGGTCGTCGGTGTACGGCTCCCGCAGGTAGGCCGTGCGCGAGCCCAGCGAGCCGTCGATGTTCAGGTCGCCGCCGAGCCCGGCCATGCGGTTGCTCTTGAAGCCTGCCAGCAGTTCGCGTGCCGCGTCGGCGCTGGTGACCGGTTCGGCCCAGTAGATGCGCACGGCGGGCAGGTCGTCGCCTTCGGCCTCGAGCAGGGACTCAAGCGCCACGACGTCCTCGCGGGTGCCGATGTGCGGCGCCGCCATTTCGGCGACGGCGGCGTACCCGTTCGCGGCCAGATGACGCAGGGCGCGCCGCTGGTATCCGGTACGGGCCACCGCGTCGAACGCCAGGACGTGGTCGCGGACGCGGGTGTGGGCTTCTCGGACGGCGATGGGACCGCCCTCCCAGCCATCGACGCCCTCAAGGCCCACGTTCAGGGCCAGGGTGCGGTTCACCAGGCCGGAATGGACGTCCACCCGGGTCAGATACACCTCACGCCCCGGTGCCGCTGCCTCGAGCTCCTCGGCCGTCGGCACCCGGCCCTCGGGCCAGAGGCTCTCATCCCAGCCGGCCCCGACGACCGGCCCCGGCTCCTCCTGCGCGCGGCGCCGCACGGCGGCCAGCAGGTCGGCCAACGAAGTGCATCCGGACAGGTCGAGGCAGGCCAGGGCAACACCGGTTTCGGTCAGGTGGGCATGGGAGTCGACGAAGGCCGGGGCCACCAGGGCACCCTCGAGGTCCACGACCTCCATGGTCGCATCGACCAGCGCATCGGCGGCGGCCTCCTGGCCGACCCAGGCCACGGAGGCGCCGTCGACCAGCATGGCGGTGGCAAACGGGTCGGCCGCGCTGTAGATGGCTCCGTTGCGGTACATGACCAGCTCGGGCATGTCTCATTCCTTCCTGCAGGGGCGGCCGGTGGGCCGCCGGAAAACTTGGCGCGGCGGATGGGCCGCGGAACGGCTCCTAGTCGGCCACGCTGGAGTAGGCGACGACGCCGCGTCGGACGGCATCGACGGCTGCCCGGCAACGCCCGGCCAGGACCGGGGAGAGCTCGGGGACCTTGGCCAATTGGTCGAGCGTGTCGATGACCTGCTTGGCCCACCGGACGAAGTCCCCGGCCGCCAGGTCGGTGCCACGCAGGCAGTCCTTCAGGTCCTTGCCCCGGGCCCAGTGGTACATCGGCCAGACCAGCCCAGAATCCGGCTCGGCCGTCTCGGGCAGCCGGTGGACCACCTCCAGGTCGGTCAGTTCGGACCAGTTCCGCACGGCCACCTCCCAGGCGGCCTCCACGGACGGACTGGGCATCTTCGGGTGCACGCCCGAGGTCTCCCGCTTGGCCTGGTAGACCAGGGTCGTCACGAAGCCGGCGAGCTCTGCCGCGCCCAGCCGGTCCATGCACCCGGATTCGAGGACCAGGGACGTCAACAGGTCCCGTTCGCCGTAGATCCGGCGCAGCCTGTTCCCGGCGGCAGTGGTCACCAGGACGCCGCCGTCGGTCCCGCCGTCGGTCCCGCCCTCGGGCAGGGCCAGGTAGCCGTAGTGCTCCAGGACCGCGCAGACACGGTCGAAGGTCTTGGCGATCGTGTTGGTCCGGCCGGCGATCTGCCCGGAGAGGCGGTCCGTCTCGGCCTTAAGCTTCCACCAGCGTTCGGCCCAGCGGGCGTGGTCCTCGCGTTCGCTGCAGCCGTGGCAGGGATGGCGCTTGAGCTGGCGCCGCAGCTCGGTGATGCGGGCCTCCTGCTTCTGCGTCCCGGGGAAGTCGAAGCCGCTGGCACCGCGGCGCGGCGGGCGGCGTTCGTGCAGTGCATTGCGCAGCGAGGCCGCCAGGTCCTTGCGTTCCTTGGGCGTCTTGCCGGTGAAGGACTTCGGGATCCGGATCCGGGAGATGACCTCCACGGGCCCCTCCAGGTCCTGGACGCCGACCCTGCGGACCTGCCGGTCCTCCGTGAGCACCGTGGGCCGGCGGTCACGCAGCGAATCGGCGACGGCGATGACCACGCAGCGGCCCAGCCGGCGCGGCCCGGGAACGTCGATCACATCGCCCGGGATGAGCTGTTCCAGCGACTCCTCGGCCGCAGAGCGCCGCATGCGGTGCGCGGTGCGCGAGGCGTCCTTCTCCGCCTGCCCCAGCTCGTGGCGGATGCGCGAGTACTCCTCGAAGTCACCCAGGTGGCACGCCATCGACGCGGCATAGCCGGCCATGGACTCCTGGCGGCTGCGCACCTGGCGGGCCATCCCGACCACCGAGCGGTCCGCCTGGAACTGGGCGAACGAGGACTCCAGGATGCTGCGCGCCCGTCCCATCCCGAACTGCGACGAGAGGTTCAGCGACATGTTGTAGGTCGGCCGGAAGCTGGAGTTCAACGGGTAGGTCCGCTTGGAGGCCAGGCCCGCTACGGCGGCCGGGTCGGTCCCGGGCTGCCAGAGCACGACGGCGTGGCCCTCCACGTCGATCCCGCGTCGCCCGGCGCGTCCGGTCAACTGGGTGTATTCACCGGCCGAGATGGACACGTGTGATTCCCCGTTGAACTTCTCGAGTTTCTCGAGCACGACCGAACGCGCGGGCATGTTGACACCGAGGGCGAGGGTCTCGGTGGCGAACACCGCCTTGACCAGCCCCTGCGCGAAGAGCTTCTCGACGACTTCCTTGAAGATCGGCAGCAGGCCGGCATGATGGGCCGCGAACCCCCGCAGCAGGCCTTCCCGCCAGGCCCAGAACCCGATGACCTCCAGGTCGTCGGGCGGGATCTCCTGGGCGACGGCGTCGATTTCCTGCTCGATGCGCGCCGACTCGGCCTCGGTGGTCAGGAAGAACCCGGTCCGCACGCACTGGGCGACGGCGGCGTCGCAACCCTTGCGGGAGAAGATGAAGACGATGGCCGGCAGCAGCCCCGCCTGGTCCAGCGAGAGCACCATTTCCGGACGCGAGACCCGGTGCTTCTCCGGTGGGGTGGCAGGACGCGGTGGGCCGGCGTGTCCCCTGCCGCGCCGGTGGGCCCGACCGCCGCCGCCGCGGAAATTGCGCCGTTCGTCGCGCTGGGCCAACCGGATGAGCTCGGGGTTGACCGCGATCTCCCGTTCCGGCGATCCGCCCTCGATGGCCGCCGCCTCGTCGAAGGCGACGTCGCCGGCGAAGAGGTCGAGCAGCCGGCCGCCGGCCATCACGTGCTGCCAGAGCGGGATGGGGCGGTGTTCGGAGACCACGATCGCGGTGTCCCCTCGCACCGTGTCCAGCCATCCTCCGAACTCCTCGGCATTCGATACCGTGGCACTCAGCGAGATCACCTGGACGTTTTGGGGCAGGTGGATGATGACCTCCTCCCACACGGCACCGCGGAACTTGTCCGCCAGGTAATGGACCTCGTCCATCACCACATAGGCCAGGCCGGTGAGGGTGTCCGAGTCGGCGTAGAGCATGTTGCGCAGGACCTCGGTGGTCATCACGACCACATCGGCCTCGCCGTTGATGGTCGTGTCCCCGGTGAGCAGCCCCACCCGCTCGGGCCCGTAGTAGGCAGCCAATTCGTTGAACTTCTGGTTGCTCAGCGCCTTGATGGGCGTGGTGTAGAACGCCTTGAGGCCGCGCTTCAGGGCGCAATGGATGGCGAATTCGCCCACCACGGTCTTCCCGGCACCGGTCGGGGCGGCAACCAGGACGCCGCGGCCCTGCTCGACGGCGGCACAGGCCTCGATCTGGAAGGCGTCGAGGTCGAAGTCCAGTCCGCGCCGGAAGATGCCGAGTTCTGTTTTTGCCTCAGCCGCGCGTTCGCGCCACGCGGCATACTGCTCTGCTGGAGAGCCCATGCCTGACCACCCCTTCATGGGTTCGACGTTGTCGGGGACAGTTTCACCCTATCCGGGCATCGGCTGGAGTCAGTCGATCGAGTCGCCGTGGGCGATCAGCCGTTCGTTTTCCTCTTCCTGTTCGGCACGGCGCTTGGCCCGCCGCTTGTCGTTGACCAGACAGAAGACGGTCGCCGCGGCGAAGAGCACCAGCAAGGGCCCTGCCAGCACGAACATCGTCAGGGCGTCGCCACCGGGCGCCGCCATGGCTGCGACCAGGCAGATCAGGAAGACGGTGATGCGCCAGTTCTTCACGATGATCCGGCCGGGCAGGATGCCGATCATGTTCAGGCCCACCAGCAGCACCGGGATGATCATCGACAGCCCGAAGGCCAGCAGCAGCCGCAGCACGAAGCTGAGGTACTCCGGAACGGTGATCAGGTTGACGGCGATGTCCGGGGTGAGCCCCAGGAAGAAGACCAAGGCGTGGGGCAGGACCCAATAGCCCAGGAAGATGCCCAGCAGGAACAACGGGACCGCCACGCCGATGAAGCCCAGCGCGGTGCGTTTTTCCTTCTTCTTCAGCCCCGGCACGATGAAGGCCCACAGCTCGTAGAGCCAGACCGGGGAGGCGATGACCAGGGCCAGGAAGAGCGAAACCTTGATCATGATGTCGAACGGCGAGACCGCCGTGCTGAAGTTCGCCATCCCGCCGGCGTCCTTCAACGGCTGGATCAGCAGTGCCAGGACGGGCCGGTAGAGGAAGAAGCCGCCGACCGCCGCGACGAAAAGCGCCCCGAGGGAGATGAAAAGCCGGTTGCGCAGCTCGAGCAGGTGTTCCTTGAGCGCCATCCTCCCCTCGGGGTTGGAGTTGCGCCCTGTTTTGTGCGCCACAGAGGACTAGAGCTTGGGCCCGCGGTGGTCGGGATCGACGACCTTGCCCTCGACAGTCTCATCCGTTGACTTCGGATCCTTCGGATCGTCGTCCTTCATCTGGCGGACCTCGGACTTGAAGATGCGCATCGACTGGCCCAGGGAACGGGCCAGACCGGGGAGCTTGGGGGCACCGAAGAGGATCAGCGCCAGGACAACGATGATGACAATGTGCCATCCCTGTAGACCACCCATGGGGGAACTTCCTTTCGTCTGCCTACAAGTCTACGTCACGCGGGTACAGGTCTCGCACCCGCTGGGCCCGCCCCCTGGCACGTTTCCCGGCGACGCGCCGGTCCCGCCGTGCCCGGCGCCGGGCGAGCTTCCCGGCGTCGTACTCGGCCCTGGCGACCTCGGGGGAACGGAAGAGCGCGGCCACCCCGACGGCGGGCAGGGGATCTGTCCGGCGGTCCTCCTCCAGCGGCTCGCCCGGTGGCAGCACCAGGGCATCGCCGGCCGTGCCGACCTCCTGGGCCAGGGCCATGAACCGGCGGTACAGATGCAGGGCGCACAGGCCCAGGAACACCAGCGTGGCCAGGGCCAGCACGACCCACAGCAGTATCCAGAACCACCAGGGCATCATGCGTTCTCCTTCGTCGACGAGTGGGGTTGCTGCTCGCGGTCCGCCGCCAGCGCCCCGTGCAGCCACCTGCGCACGGCATCGGCGGCCTCCGGCGGATCGATGACCCGCAGTTCCCCGCCGTGGCGGGCCACGAGCCCGGGCAGCTGCGCGGCCTCGGCGATGCCGACCTGCGCGATGAGTGTGCCGTCCTTGGTCTTGGTGCTCTGCCAGGGCGCGAATTCGGTGGCCAGCCGCTGGATCCGGGGGGCGAATCCAAGCACGACGACGGTGTCCTCCGTCGCGGGCGTGTACAGGGCGCCTTCCGCGGGCGTATGGCGTGCGGGCACGCGGGTGAACCCCTCGCCGGACGTGGTGGCGGCGAGGATCCGATCGAGCCGGAAGTTCCGCTGCCCGGTGGCAGTGCGGCACCAGGCTTGCAGGTAGGTGCGCCCGCCGTCTTCGAGCAAGCGGATCGGTTCGACGTCGCGTTCGCTGATCTCGTCCCGTCCCGGATGGTAGTAGCGCAGGTGCAGGACCTGCGTGCCGGCGATGGCTGCCGTCACGGTGTCCCGCGTCCCGGATGCCTCGGTGGCGGCCAACCGCGCGGAAGCGACACGGTCCAGGTCCGCGAACTCCCCGGCCACGGAGCGGAGCTTCTCCAGGGCGCCACGGGCCGCTGCCCGGTCTTCGGTCCCGGGCAGGTCGAGGATCGTTTGCAGGCCGACCAGCAGGGAGAAGGCCTCGACCAGGTTCAACCTGATCGGCGCGGCCAGGCCCTCGGCGTTGGCGATGGAGACCCGGTCGCCCTCGAAGTCGACGTCGATCAGTTCATCAGGCAGGCCGTTGGGCACCCCGCAGAGCTGGATCATCGTCAGGTCCTCGATCAGGCGCCGCCGGCTGAGCCCGAAGTGGGCGGCGGTCTCGTTGATCAGCGGGGCGCCTTCGCGCACGACGTAGGCGATGATGTCCAGCGCCCGGGCCACGACGTCCGAGGTCGAGGGGCGGCCACCAGGGCGGGACTGGCCGAAGGCGTATTCGGGGGTGGGACCCTGGTGCGTCTCCAGGGCCCCGGTGAGCCGGCGGACGACGGCGGCCCGCAGTGGCCCCGGGCCGGCGACCGCGACCGCCGGACCGAGCTCGGCCAATTCGGCGCTGGTGGCCTCGTCATCCTGGTAGTCGAAGGAGAAGGTGCCGGCTTCCGCATCGGAGGCGTCGGCGTCGGCCCGGGCCCGCAGGGCCAGTCCGCGGCCCGGGGCCAGGCGAACCGTCGCGCGCTGGCGTGCCGCATCGGGATCCAGGCCGTCCAGCACGTCGCCGACGCGGAAGCCCTCGGGCCGCTGGACGGTGCCGGGCCGGCGGGCGATCTCGGAGACGATGCGCGAGAGCCGGAAAATCCTCTGCCCGTCGCGGTCGCGGTCCCAGCCGACCAGGTACCAGTGGCCGAAGCGGTTGCCGATCCCCCACGGCTCCAGCGTGCGCACCGCAGCCTCCCCGGAGGGCGAGCGGTAGGTGAAGCGGATCGGCGAGCGGTCCCAGACGGCTCCGAGCAGGTCGCGGAAAACGGCGTCGGCGGCGTGCAGACGGGGTTCGAAAGTCTCGAAGGCGGCGCCGGCGGCATCGGGGTCTGCTGCGGCGGCCGGGGAGATCCGATGGAAGGCCCGGTCCGCCGCGCTGGCAATCGTCGGGTCCTTCCAGACGCGCGCGGCCAGTCCCAGGGCCATGGCTTCCTCGGGTGCGAATGACACCGGAGGCAGGCGGTATTCCTCGGGGCGGACCCGGTAGTGCGTGTCCTGCCGGTCGTTGCCGTAGTAGGCGTCCCCGACCAGGGTCTCCAGCGGGATGCCGAGCGCGCGCAGGTCCTCCTTGTCGCGCTCGAACTTCCGCTCGAACGCGTCGTCGGACAGGCCCTGGTAGTCGTCGACGATGCCGCGCAGCTCCGCCCGCGTGTACCCACGGCGCCGGGACATCAGGGCGTAGGTGAGGCTGACGAGCTTTTCCGTGCGCGAGGGCGCACCCGCGTTTCGTTTGGCAGACACACGCCTTACGTTACTAGAAAGCACGACGGCGCCGTCCCGGGCCTGTTGCCAGGAACCGGGGCGGCGCCGTCGTGCGGTGCGGACGGGTCAGCGCACGTCCACCAGGTCGACCACGAAGATCAGGGACTCGCCACCGGCGATGGCCGATCCGGCTCCGCGGTCGCCGTAGGCCAGGTGAGAGGGGATCTCCAGGCGGCGGCGTCCGCCGACCTTCATCCCGATGATGCCCTGGTCCCAACCCTGGATGACCTGGCCGACGCCGACCCGGAAGTCCAGCGGTTCGCCACGGTTCCAGGACGCGTCGAATTCCTCGCCGGTGGACCAGGCCACACCGACGTAGTGGGCCGAGACCGTGTTGCCCGGGGCGGCCT
Organism: Arthrobacter sp. JSM 101049; assembly: GCF_041679245.1. Classification (NCBI taxonomy): domain Bacteria; kingdom Bacillati; phylum Actinomycetota; class Actinomycetes; order Micrococcales; family Micrococcaceae; genus Arthrobacter; species Arthrobacter sp. JSM 101049. The sequence continues at coordinate 209,937 of NZ_JBGFFC010000004.1, forward strand.
CGACGCCGTCGCCGACGATGAGGTCCTCGATGCCCAGCTCGGTGGGCGGGTTCTCGCCGGGGAAATCAACTTCCGGCTTGGTGCGGTCGTACTCGCGCTTTCCAAAAGACATGGATGTCCTTTCGTGTCTCTACTTCGAAGCCTGCTCGATGGACTTCACGTGAACAATGAATACGAGGGTACCTTGCGGCTTGCCGGGGGATCCGTCGTAGGCGAGCTTGCCGGGGATGGTCAGCAGGACCGTGGACCCCTCCTTGACGCCCTCGAGTCCCTGGGTCCACCCCTTGATGACCTGGTCGAGGCCGAAGGTGGCCGCCTCGCCCCTGTCGTAGCTGGAGTCGAATTGCTGGCCGTCCTCCCAGCGGGCCCCGGCGTAGTCCACGGTGATCGTGTCAGTCTTCTTGACCGCTGCGCCATCGCCTTCCTTCAGGGTGGTGACCTTCAGATCGGACGGCGGTTCGTTGCCGGCCGGGATCTTCACGGTGGCCTGGCCATCCTTGCCGAGCTCGGCGGTGGCCTCCTCGCCCTTCTTCGCATCCCCCGATTGCTTCTCGAAGCTGATCGCCGGCGACTTGGCGTCCACGACCTTCAGGATCAGCAGCTGCTGCACCGGGGTTTCCTCGGCGGGCGCTGACTTGTCCTTGTCCGATTCCCCGGTCTCGGGGGCGGCTTCCGGGTGGATGTAGGCAACCCAGGCACCGACCTTGGTGCCCACGAGGATGTCGTGGATCTCGGCGTCCATGGACTTCAGCTGATCGTTCACCTGGATGGCCAGGGCCGGCTGGGAGAAGGTGTTGCCCACCTCGGTGCCGTCCTCGACGTTGTAGCCGGCGAGTTTGTAGGAAACGGTCTGGCCCTCCTTGACCTCCGCCCCATCACCCTGCTCGAGGACCTTCGCCCCGGGCTCGGTGGCCTTCAGCGGGGTGTCGAATTCGACCTTGGGGGCCGAGTTGTCGTCCTTGCCGGGCGTCAACTTGATGGAGGAGAGCGGCTCGGCCGCCCCCACGGTCTTGGGGGTTCCGGCTCCGCAGGCTGTCAACGCGAGCAGCGCGAACCCGAGAACCAGTGCCAACAGCTTGCGCACAGAATCCACTTTCCTTGTATTCGGTCGTCATGGGCGGCCGTCCGGCGGGGTCGCCGGTTCCAAGCCACATCAAGCTTAGGGGCGATCCCTGTGAAAGACCTGAGGCGGCACGCCGGGCTACCGGCCGGGGATCAGGCCCATCAGCTCCTCGACCCGCGCATCGGTGTTGGCGAAGGGGTCCTTGCACAACACGGTTTGCCCGGCATGGTCGTTGAGCTTGAGGTGGACCCAGTCGACCGTGAAGTCGCGTCCGGCCTCCTTGGCCGCGCGCACGAAGTCCCCCCTCAGTTTCGCGCGGGTGCTCTGCGGGGGATTTTCGGCGGCGTCGGTGATGTCCGCCTCGGAGACGACGGTGGCCACGCGTCCGCGCGAGCGCAGCACGGAGAACAGGCCACGGCGCGGATCGATGTCGTGGTAGGTCAGGTCCAGCTGGGCTATGCGCGGCGAGGACAACTCCAGGCCGTGGCGGTCCTGGTACTGCCGGATCAGCCGCTGCTTGATCGCCCAGTCGATTTCGGTGTCGATGCCGGAGGCGTCGCCGCTGGCAACGGCGTCCAGCGCCCGGCGCCAGAGGTCCATCACCTGCGGCAGGTGCGGGGTGTGGGCGCCGTGGCGTTCGACGAAGGCGGTGGCCTTGGCGAAGAAGAGCTCCTGCAGCTCCAGCGCGCTGAGCTCGCGTCCGCTGGCTAGGCGCACCTTACGGCGGCCGGTGAGGTCGTGGGAGATCTCGCGGATGCTGCGGATCGGGTTCTCCAGGCGCAGGTCCTCCATGATGGTGCCGGCCTCGATCATGCGCAGGATCAGGTCCGTCGAGCCGACCTTGACCAGCTGCGTGGTCTCGGACATGTTCGAGTCCCCCACGATCACGTGCAGCCGCCGGTGATATTCGGCGTCGGCATGCGGCTCGTCCCGCGTGTTGATGATCGGACGCGAGCGGGTGGTGGCCGAGGAGACGCCTTCCCAGACATGGTCGGCGCGCTGCGAGAAGGCATACCGGTGCTCGCCATCGACCGGCAGCACCTTTCCGGCCCCGGCAATCAGCTGGCGCGTGACCAGGAAGGGGATGAGGATCTCGGCCAGCCGGGCGAATTCGAGCTTGCGGGGGATCAGGTAGTTCTCGTGGCAGCCGTAGGAGTTCCCCGCGGAATCGGTGTTGTTCTTGAACAGGTAGATCGACCCCTCCAGCCCGTCGGCGCGCATCAGCTCCTCGGCGCTGGAGACGAGCCCGTTGAGGATCGACTCGCCCGCCCGGTCGTGGGCGATCAGCTGGGTGACGTCGTCGCATTCGGCAGTGGCGTACTCGGGGTGGGACCCGACGTCGAGGTAGAGGCGGGAACCGTTGGTGAGGAAGACGTTCGAGCTGCGCCCCCAGGCGACGACCGGCTTGAACAGGTAGCGGGCGACCTCCTCGGGGGTCAGCGGCCGTCCGGTGGGCGACGAATAGGCGATGCCGTACTCGGTTTCGATCCCAAAAATGCGCCGGTCCATGGTCAGGCACCGTCCTTTCCTGCCAGGGTCCGCAGGACCTCGTCCTTGTTATAGCGTCTGAAGGTGCGTCGGGTGGCCCGCGGGTCCGCCGGGACCCGGTCCAGCACCGCCACCTCGAACAGGTCAGCGTCCAGGGTTCCGGCCTCCAGCGTCCCGGCGGCCTGGGGCAGTGCCGCCGCCGCGGTGCGGATGACCTCGTCGAAGGACGTGCCGGCCAGATCGCGGCCGCCCCAGGCCCCCTCCAGGGCGGTGGCGAGCGCCTGGGCGTCCCCGCCCATCACCACGACGCCGGGTTCGTCGGAGATCGAACCGTCGAAGTTCACCCGGTAGAGCTGGTCCGCCGCCGGGTCCTCCCCCACTTCCGCGACGGCCAGTTCGACCTCGAACGGCTTGGTGTCGGCGGTGAAGACGGCTCCGAGGCTCTGGGCGTAGACGCTGGCCAGTCCGCGGCCGGTGACGTCCTCGCGGTCGTAGGAGTAGCCGCGGGTGTCGGCGTAGCGCACGCCGGCCTGCCGGAGGGATTCAAACTCGTTGTACTTCCCGACGGCGGCGAAGGCGATCCGGTCGTAGATCTCCCCGATCTTGCGCAGCGTCCGGGAGGGGTTCTCGGCGATCAGGGCGATGCCGTCGAGGCAACTGGCCACGATGACGGAGCGGCCGCGGGCGATGCCCTTGCGGGCGAAGTCCGCCCGGTCCTTCATCAGCTGTTCGGGCGAGACGTAGAACTGCGCGCTCATCAGGCCTCCCGCGCCTCGGTGGAGCGTTCGGCGACGATGTCGCGGGCGACCACGGCCAGCTCGGCGTCGGGGATCCTCAGGGCGCCGTCGGCGTCGACCCGGTAGAGGACCGGCCACAGGTGCCGGACCAGGTCCGGTCCCCCGGTGGCAGAATCGTCGTCGGCGGCATCGTAGAGCGCCTCCATGGCCACCCGGACTGCGGCCGCCGGGTCGAGGCCGGGCCGCCAGAGCTTCTTCAGGGCCCCCCGGGCGTAGACCGACCCGGAGCCGATGGTGTGGTGTTCGATCTCCTCGAACCGGCCGCCGGTGATGTCGAAGGAGAAGATGCGCCCTGTCTGCTGGCGCGGATCGAAGCCGGCGAACAGCGGGACGACCGACATGCCCTGCATGGCCCGCCCCAGGTTCGCCCGGATCATGGCGGCCAGCCGGTTCGCCTTGCCGTCCAGGCTGAGCAGTTCGCCTTCGATCTTCTCGTAGTGCTCCAGCTCGACCTGGAACAGGCGGACCAGGTCCAGGCCGATGCCGGCCGAGCCGGCGATCCCGACCACCGAGAACCGGTCGGCGGAGAAGACCTTTTCCATGTGGCGGCTGGCGATGACGTTGCCGATGGTGGCGCGCCGGTCCCCGGCCATGACCACCCCGCCGTCGTAGGCCAGGGCGGCGATGGTCGTGGCATGGCGCACGCCCTCGGGCGCCGGGGCGGGATCGCGGGCCGGGAGCAGGTCGGGCCGTTCACGCGCCAGGTAGTCGACGAAGGAGGGCCCCTCGGGGGTTCGCATGCCTACTGGCCGCCCTTTTGCACGAAACCGCGCACGAACTCCTCCGCATTCTGTTCCAGGACGCCGTCGATGTCGTTGAGCAGGTCGTCCACGTCCTGTGTCTGGGCCTGGGCGGCTGGCGAGGCGGGCGCGGGTGCCGGTGTCCCGGCGTCGTCCTCGATCTCCTGGTCCTGGGTGGACTGCTGCGGCCGCTGTTGTTCCTGTGCCATGGGGAGCTCCTTGCCTCGGGGCGAATGATCGCCGGTTCCTCTATCTTGTCACGTCTTCGGCGCTGGTCACCGGCCGGTTCGCGGGGGCCCACCGCGGCGCAGCTCGTCGACGAAGGCGCCGACCTCCAGCCCGGCGTCGAACAGCGGGCCGACCAGTTCGCGGGTGCCGCGCAGCGGCTCGGGGGTGGCGATGCGCTGCGTACCGGGCCGGCCGGGCACGCTGAAGGTGACCACGTCCCAGCTCGCCCCCAGCACGTCGTCGGGGTAGGCGGTCAGGCAGCGCCCGCGGAAGTAGGCTCGGGTGTCCTCGGGCGGTTCGGACACCGCGGCCTGGATCTGCTCGGCGGTGAACAGCGTTTCCATCAACCCGCGTGAGGCCAACCGGTGGTACAGGCCCTTCTCGGGGCGGATGTCCGCCCATTGCAGGTCCATCATCGCCAGCCGGTGGTCATCCCATGCGAGCCCGTCGCGGTCGCGGTAGCGGTTCATCAGCTCCAGCTTCGCCACCCAGTCCACCGTCGCCTTGGCCGAGGAGACGTCCCTGGCCAGTGTGTCCAGGGTGTCCTGCCAGCGCGTGAGCACGTCGGTGGTCTGCGGATCCTCGGCCCCGATACGTTCGCAGTGGGCGCGGGCGGCGTCGAGGTAGGCCTGCTGGATCTCCAGCGCGGTCATCCACCGGCCGTCGGCCAGCTCGACCGTGGTGCGCAGGGTGGGATCGTGGCTGATCTGCTGCACGGCGGCGACCGCGTCGCGCAATTCCAGCGGCGGCGCCGCGCCGGCCTCGATGAGCGTGAGCACCAGGGCGGTGGTCCCGACCCGCAGCAGGGTGGAGACCTGGCCGAGGTTCGCGTCGCCGGCAATGACGTGCAGGCGCCGGTACGTCTCCCAGGTGGCGTGGGGTTCGTCGCGGGTGTTCACGAGGGGCCGGCGGATGGTGGTCTCCAGTCCGACCTCGGCTTCGAAGAAGTCGGCGCGTTGGCTGATCTGGAAGCCCGCCGTCGTGCCCGTCATGCCCAGGCCGACCCGGCCGGACCCGCACAGGACCTGCCGGGAGGCGAAGAACGGGAGCAATCCGGCGGCGATGTCGTCGAAGGCGGTCGTGCGCGGCATCAAGTAGTTCTCGTGGGCGCCGTAGCTAACGCCCTTGTTGTCGGTGTTGTTCTTGTAGAGCAGCACCTCGGCGAATCCCGGGGATTCGGCAATCCGGCGTTGGGCGGCCAGCGCCACCTGGTCCCCGGCCTGGTCGTAGAGCACGGCGGCGTGGGGGCCGGTGGTCTCCGGGGAGGAGTACTCCGGGTGGGCGTGGTCGACGTAGAGCCGGGCGCCGTTGCCCAGCACCATGTTCATCAGCACGTGGCCCCCGGCGTCCTCCTCCGCGTAGAGGGTCTCACCCGCCCGCGTGTCGCCGCCGGCCAGGGCGATCTCCTCGGCGGTGAGTTCACGCGGGGCGTCGGTCAGCTGCGAGGCGTCGGCCACGGCGCGGGGCATGTTCCAGCCGCGGGCGTCGGCCAGCGGGGCCTCGTCGGCGTAGTCCCAGCGGGTACCGGCCAGGTGCCCATAGCCGGTGCGCACGGTGGCCGCGTAGGCGTTGATGACCTGGGCGGAGAGGATCGTGGAGTTGGCCCCAGGTTGGCTGGGGGCCAGGACCCCGAACTCGGTCTCGAGGCCGACGACGCGGCGCACGCTCACAGGTACTGGCCCGTGTTGGAGTATCCCGGGCCCGGCTCGTGCTCCAGGCTGCGGCCGCTGGCGGCGCTGGCCTTGTCCTGCACGATGGTGCGGATGTAGGTGATCCGTTCGCCCTTCTTGCCCGAGATCCGCGCCCAGTCGTCGGGGTTGGTGGTGTTGGGCATGTCCTCGTGCTCGTGGAACTCCTCGACGACCCCGCGCAGCAGGTGCTCGATCCGCAGGCCCCGTTCCCCGGAGGTCAGCAGCTCCTTGATGGCCGATTTCTTGGCGCGGTCCACGACATTGCGGATCACCGCCCCGGAGTTGAAGTCCTTGAAGTAGAGGGTCTCGGTTTCCCCGTTGGCGTAGGTGACCTCGAGGAACTCGTTCTCCTTGTCGGTGGCGTACATGGCCTCCACCGTCTGCCGGATCATCGCCTGCACCGCCGCCTCCGCGTTGCCGCCGTGCTCGGCCAGGTCGGCCGCGTGGATCGGCAGGTCGGTGGTCAGGTACTTGGCGAAGATCTCGGCCGCCCCCTCGGCATCGGGGCGCAGCACCTTGATCTTCACGTCCAGCCGACCCGGGCGCAGGATCGCCGGGTCGATCATGTCCTCGCGGTTGGAGGCGCCGATGATGATGACGTTGTCCAGCTTCTCCACCCCGTCGATCTCCGAGAGCAGCTGGGGCACGATCGTGGTCTCGACGTCGGAGGAGACGCCGGTGCCGCGGGTGCGGAACAGCGAGTCCATCTCGTCGAAGAACACGACGACGGGGTTCCCGCCGGCCGCCTTTTCCCGGGCCCGTGCGAAGATCAGCCGGATGTGGCGTTCGGTCTCCCCCACGTACTTGTCCAGCAGCTCCGGGCCCTTGATGTTCAGGAAATAGCTCCGTGCGCTCTCCCCGCCGCGCAGTTCGGCGGTGCGTTCGGACAGCGAGTGGGCGACCGCCTTGGCGATGAGCGTCTTGCCGCAGCCCGGCGGCCCGTAGAGCAGGATGCCCTTGGGGGCCTTCAGGCCGTGTTCGCGGTAGAGGTCCTGGTGCAGGAACGGCAGTTCGACGGCGTCGCGGATCTGCTCGATCTGCGGGCCGAGGCCGCCGATGTCGGCGTAGGAGATGTTCGGGACCTCCTCCAGGATCAGGGACTGCATCTCGGAGAGGTGGACCCGTTCGGTGGCCAGCCCGGTGCGCGGGTCGATGGCCAGCGAGTCGCCCACCCTGACCTTCTCGCGCAGCAGCGGCCCGGCCAGGCGGATGACCTTCTGGTCGTCGGCGCGCCCGACGGCCAGGACGCGGCCGTCGTCCATGACCTCCTTGACGGAGACCAGTTCGCCGGAGGCCTCGAACCCGAGTCCGGCGACGATGGCCAGGGATTCGTTGAGCAGGACCTCCTGGCCCAACTGGAGTGCCTCGAAGTTCAGCAGCGGGCTGATGGCCACCCGCAGCTTGCGCCCGCCCTGGATGATGTCGGCACTTTGCACTGCGGTGGAGGCGATCGCGGTTCCCGCGGACGGGTGCGTGCGGGCGTTGAGCCCGACGATCGTCCCGAAGGTGAACGGGGTGTCCCCGTCCTGGTCGAGCGCGGCCTTGAGCGTCACGATCTGCTCGCGGGTGCGTTCGAGCATGGCGCTCAGCCGCCCGTTGTTGGCCGTGGCCGTGCCGAGTTGGCGGTCGAGGTTCCGTGCCTTGTCGCGCAGGACGTTGAGTTGCCGCTCGGCGATGTCGAGCTGGTTCTGCAGCCGCTGCTCGCGCTGCGGGTCCCCGGGCCCGGGGACCGGGGTGGAGTTCTCCGGCATGGGGGCACCCTTCTCTCGCCGTGTGCCCCCGTGGGGGCCGTTGTCTTCATCGTAGCCACCTGTGGTGCCATGGCGTCGAATCGTTAACGGCCCCGGGGGCTACTGCGTGGTGTCGGGCTCCGGGAAGTCGTCGGGGTCCAGGCCGTTGCCGTTCTCGTCGCGGAAGGCCCCGCGCTGCTTGATGGATTTCGCGTCCTTCGCGGCGCGGCGCAGTTTGCGGTCCGAGACCCCGCGTTCGCCCAGGTTCTCCGCGTTCCAGGCCTCATCGTCGTGCTCCCTGGTCCAGGCGTTGAGGTCCTCGGCGGCGAATTCGGTGTTCTTGACGCGTTTCTGCCCGGGGATCCCGGCGGCGCCGTCGGCCAGGCGGCGGGTGGTGAGCAGGAACCCGGTGTGGGCGACCATGCGGTGGTCCGGGCGCACGGCCAGGCCATCGAGGTGCCAGCCGCGGACCATGGACTCCCACGATTCGGGTTCGGTGAACCGGCCGTCCGCGCGGATGGCCTCGGCAGTGCGGGAGAGCTGGGTGACGGTGGCGACGTAGTTGACCCAGACGCCGCCGGGGGCCAGGACGGTGGCGACGGCGTCGACGCATTCCCAGGGGGCGAGCATGTCGAGGACCACCCGGTCGATGGAGCCGGGTTCCTCGGTGGCGGTGGCCTGGTCCTGGAAGTCGCCGATGCTGATGTTCCAGGCGGGGTGCGGTCCGCCGAAGATCGTCTCGACGTTGCCGCGGGCGATGTCGGCGAACTCCGCGCGGCGTTCGATGCTGTGCAGGTAGCCGGCGTCGCCGACGGCGCGCAGCAGGGAGATCGACAGGGCGCCGGATCCGACGCCGGCTTCCAGCACGCGCGCACCCGGGTAGATGTCGCCCATGGTGACGATCTGGGCGGCGTCCTTGGGATAGACGACCGCGGCGCCGCGCGGCATGGAGAGCACGAAGTCCTTCAGCAGCGGGCGCAGGGCCTGGTAGCGCCGGCCCTCGGAGTTCTCGATGACGATGCCTTCGGGCTGGCCGATCAGCGCGTCGTGGTCCAGCACGCCGCGGTGGGTGTGGAACTGCCCGCCGGGGGTCAGGGTGACGGTGTTCATCCGGCGCTTCTCGTCGGTGAGCTGGACCCGGTCGCCGGGGGCGAAGGGGCCGCGGCGGTGGGAGGCGCCGTGCGGAGCGGCGGGCTGGGAGGGGGTTTCGGGCATGCTGGGGCTCGTTCCGTTGGCTGCGTGGGTCATGGTCAGGCCTTCTTGCCGGTGATGGCCGTCACGACGGTGTCCTGCATCAGCAGGCCCACGAGCCGGCCGGTGTCGTCGACGACGGCGTATTCGCTGCCGTCCAGGCCGGCCAGGTAGGTCACCAAGTCGCGTCCCGAACGGCTGGCCCGCACGATGGCGCCGGGGGCCAGTGCCCGGGCCACGGTCCCGGCGGCGGTGGTGCGGCGCAAGGCGGGCGGGACGGCGGCGAGGGAGGCGCGGTCCACGACGGCCTCGGGTAGCCCGGTCGGGGCGCACAGCAGGACGTGGCCGGGCAGTTGGGCCATCCGCCGGTCGATGTCGACGACGACGGCGGACGCCGGCAGGGCACTGGCCGGTTCCATGAGCTCACCGGCGGCGATGCGCGGCAGGCGCAGGCGCATCCGTGCGTCCGAGATCGCCTGGCTGGCGCCCATCCACAAAAAGCCGCAGAGCAGCAGCGCGACCACGGTCAGCTGCAGGTCAATCGGCTCGCGGTTGAGCAGCGGGATGAGCACGATGTAGACCGCGATGGCGATGACGATCAGCCGCCCGGCCCAGCCGGCGGCGACGGTGCCCTTTTCCTGCGAGCCCGTGGCGGACCAGACCGCCGATTCGACGAGCCGGCCTCCGTCCAGGGGCAGGCCCGGCAGCACGTTGAACAGTGCGACCAGGAAGTTGGCCCACACCAGGATGTTCATCAGCAGGCCGGTGACCCCGGTCGGTTCCAGCGCCAGTACGGCGACGTAGCCCAGCCCGGCCAGGGCGAAGTTCGCGGCGGGCCCGGACAGGGCCACCAGCAGCGACTTGCCGGGCGTGGCGTGGAAACTGCCGAACTGCGTGTGTCCGCCCCACAGCGTCAGCACGATGTGGGCGTTGGGCCAGCCGAAGGACTTGGCGCAGAGGGCGTGGGCGAGTTCGTGGACCAGGATCGACAGGGCCAGCAAGATCGCGTAGGCGAAGGACACGGCGTAGGCGGCCAGGCCGATGCCGGGCAGCGCCCGCATCACGTTGGGCGTGAAGACGAGCAGGATCAGGGCCGCGATGAGGAACCAGGACCAGGCCAGGTAGACGGGGACGCCGCCGATGCGCCCCAGCGGGATGCCCGGCCGGCGCTCGTGGTCCTGCCCCTCGGCCGATGCGGGGTGGGCGCCGGTGCCGGTCGGCTGTGCGGGTCCGCTCACCGGGCGGCTCCGCCGGCGAGCACGAATCCATCCAGCTGGTCGGCGGTGGTTCCCTCGAGCGTGGGCCAGACGGTCCACTGCCCGTCCGCAGGCAACTGGGAGTAGTGCGGGACGGCGATGGTGGGGGTGCCGCTGGCGACGGCGGACCGGACGCCGGGCACCGAGTCCTCGATCGCGACGACCCGGTGGCGTTCGAGTCCGCCGACGAGGCCGGCCATCGTCTCGAAGGCCAGGTGGTAGGGGGCCGGGTCCGGCTTGCCGGCGGACACCATGTCCCCGGTGACCAGGAACTCGAAGGTGCCCTCCGGCAGGGCCTCGGCCACCAGGTGGGCCAGCGGCCCCTCGGACATGGTGACCAGAGCGCACGGCACCCCGTGTTCGCGCAGGTCCGCCAGCAGTTCCCGGGCCCCGGGCCGGAAGGTGGTGCGGGTTCGCAGGCCGGCCACGACCCGGGCGGTCAACTCGTCGATGATCTCGCGGATCTCGAGGTCGACCCCTGCCTCGCGCAACACGGCGGCGCTGGTCGGCAGGGCCTGGCCGACCAGGCGGTGCGCGTCCTCGTCGCTCCAGTGTCCGCCGTGGCTGGCCACCAGCTCCTTTTCGGCGGCGATCCAGTACGGCTCGGTGTCCACGATCGTCCCATCCATGTCCCAGAGGACGGCTTGCAGGCCGGCATGGGCGTCGTAGGCATTCGTCCTGGGCAGGGCGTGGGTGGGGAAGGCGCTCATTCCTCAATTCTACGTGGACGCAGGCGTTGCCACCGCCAGCGTTCGCGTTAGGGTGAGAGCGTGGCAGAGGACAACGACACGCGCGGCTCGCTCCCCGAGCTGATCGCGGCCCAGGCGCACCCCGGGACCGGCAGGCGGCCCACCATCATGGTGGTCGCCTTCGAGGGCTGGAACGACGCCGGTGAGGCCGCCAGTGACGCGCTGCGCTTCCTGGCCCGGACCTTCGAGGCCAAGAACGTCGGCCAGCTGTCCGAGGACGACTACTACGACTACCAGTTCTCCCGCCCCTCGGTGCGCCGCAATGCGGCGGGCAAGCGCACGATCCGGTGGCCCAGCACCCGCATGTTCCGGGCCCCGCTGCCCGATACCGGGGTCGACCTGCTGCTGGTGCGCGGGACCGAACCGACCTACCGGTGGCAGGCGTTCACCGCCGAGCTGCTCACCCAGGCCGAACTGCAGAACGTGAAGGCGGTGGTCCTGGTCGGGGCCCTGCTGGCCGACGTCCCGCATACCCGGCCGCTGCCGGCGAGCACCTCCAGCGAGGACGAGACGTTGCGGACCCTGCTGGGGGCGGACCGGGCCACCTACGAGGGGCCCACCGGGATCCTGGGGGTCCTGGCCGAAACCGCCGACTCCGCGGGGTTGCCCACCGTCTCGATCTGGGCCGCCGTCCCGCACTATGTGGGGCATTCCCCCTCCCCCAAGGCGACGCTGTCGCTGCTGCGGCAAGTGGAGGAGATCCTGCGCACGCCGTTCGACCTCACGGCCCTGACCGAGGAGGCCGAGGCCTGGCAGCGCGGGGTCAACGAACTGGCGGCCGAGGATCCCGAGGTCGCCGCCTACGTCCAGCAGCTGGAGCAGGCCCAGGACGCCACGGAGCTGCCGGAGGCGAGCGGCGAATCGATCGCCCGCGAATTCGAGCGCTACCTCAAGCGCCGCGACGGCGGCACCGACGGCTAACCGGGCTGTCCGGACGGCGCGGCCCGCCCGGTCCCGGCCGGCTAGCGCAGTTTCAGGCCCAGCAGGGCATCCAAGGCGTCGAGGACGAGTTGTTCCCCCTCGCCGGTACGGTCGGGGGCCGGTGCCTCCCCCGCCCAATCGTCGAGCACCGCCAGTGCGCCGGGGGAATCGAGGTCGTCGGCCAGGTGCCGGCGCAGCTGCGTGACCAGGTCGATCGCGCGGTCCCGCGTCGTGGCCGCTGCCTGCCGGCGCCAGGCGGCCAGGCGGGCGGTGGCCTGTTCGAGCAGTGCGGGCGTCCACTGCCAATCCGAGCGGTAGTGCTGGCCGACCAGGACCGCACGCACGGCCATCGGGTCCTCCCCTGCGGCGCGCAGCTTGGACACCAGCACCAGGTTGCCCAGCGACTTGCTCATCTTCTCCCCGTCCAGGCCGACCATGCCGGTGTGGACGTAGTGCTCGGCCAGCGGCTTGCCGTCGGAGGCGGTGGCGTGCCCGGCGGAGAACTCGTGGTGCGGGAAGACCAGATCCGATCCCCCGCCCTGGACGGTGAAGGGCGCGGGCAGGAAGCGCCGGGCAATGACCGAGCACTCGATGTGCCAGCCGGGACGCCCCTCCCCGAGGCAGGCGCCGTCCCAGAAGGGCTCGCCCGCGCGGCGGACCCGCCACAGCAGCGGGTCCAGGGCGTTCTTCTTCCCGGGCCGATCCGGGTCGCCGCCGCGTTCGGCGAAGTACCCGGCCATCGTCTCGCGGTCGTAGCCGCTGACGCTCCCCAGCTGCCAGACATCGGAGGCGGCGGCCTCGGAGTCGAAGTAGACGTCGCCGTCGGGCTCCCCCTCGGTCCCGGGAACCCGGTAGGCCACCCCGGAGTCGAGCAGCGCCTCGACGACCGGGACGATCCAGGACACCGATTCGACGGCGCCCACATAGTGTTCCGGCGGGATGACGTTCAGCGCCTCCATGTCCCCGCGGAACAGGTCGGTTTGGCCTTCGGCCAGGTCCCTCCAGTCCACCCCGGTGGCGTTCGCCCGCTCGAGCAGCGGGTCGTCGACGTCGGTGACGTTCTGCACGTAGTCGACCTCCAACCCGGCATCACGCCAGAAGCGGTTGAGCAGGTCGAACGCGACGTAGGTGGCGGCGTGGCCCATGTGCGTGGCGTCGTAGGGGGTGATCCCGCAGACGTAGAGGCTGGCCTGCCCCCGGGTCACCGGGGTGGCCAGTTCCCGGGTCGAGGAGTCGTGGATCCGCAGGGGCGGCGGGGTGCCCGGGATCGAGGGGATGCTGGGCGCGGACCATGCGTGCAAGGAGTATCGGCCTTTCGGGGGCGGTGGAGCGGGTGGTGCTAGGCGTTGATGACGTTGAAGCCCAGCAGGACGAACAGGACCAGACCCAGGGCGATCCGGTACCACACGAACACACTGTAGCTGTGGCTGGAGACGAATTTCAGGAACCAGCCGACGATGACGAAGCCGACCGCGAACGCCACCACGGTCGCCACGAGGGTCTGCCCGCCGGTGTAGACGCTGGGCTCCCCGACGCTCTTGACCGCCTGGTACAGCCCCGAGGCGAAGACGGCGGGGATGGCCAGCAGGAAGGAGTACCGGGCCGCGGCTTCGCGGGTGTAGCCCATCAGCAGGCCTCCGGTGATGGTGCCGCCGGAGCGCGAGACCCCGGGGATCAGGGCCAGCGCCTGGGCCAGGCCGAAGTAGATGCCGTGCTTGACGGTCAGCTCGCCCAGTTCCCGCCGCTGCTTGCCGTAGTGGTCGGCGATGGCCAGGAAGATGCCGAAGACCACCAGCATCGTGGCCACGAGCCACAACGAGCGGAAGGTCGTTTCGATCTGGTCCTGGAAGAGCAGCCCCAGGATGCCGATGGGCAGCGAGCCGATGATGATCAGCCAGCCCATGCGAGCGTCGGGGTCGCTGTGCGGGATCTTGCCCGTGATCGCACGGAACCAGGCGCCGATGATGCGCACGATATCGCGCCAGAAGAAGAGGACGACGGCGGTCTCGGTCCCCAATTGCGTGATGGCGGTGAAGGCCGCGCCGGGATCGGCTGCGTTGGGCAGGAATTCCCCCACGATGCGCAGGTGTGCGCTGGAGGAAATGGGGAGGAACTCGGTCAAACCCTGGATCAGGCCCAAAAAGGCCGCTTCAAACCAATTCACGAGTGAGACACTACTTCACCTACGGTGCCCCGGGCCCACATTGTGGTGTGTGCCGCACGTCGCGGCGTGGCCTCAGCCGCGGAGGTCGGCGTCCTCCGCGTAGTCGCCGTCCCCGTCGCCCTCGTCGTCCTCGTCGTCGTCGTAGACATCCAACGGGGTCACTTCGCCGAAGGTGTCGTAGAGGGCGTCCTCGTACTCCTCGAACGCGTCGATCAGCCGGAAGACCGCGCTTTCGACGGCCGGGTCGTCCTCGCCCCGGCGCGAGGACACCGCGGAGAGATGTTCTTCGAGCGAGGCCACCAGGGCCTGCAGGGCAACACGCGGATCTGTGCTCATGGTCTAGACGTTACCCGCAGAGCGAGCAGAATGGATACCACATGATGAAGAATTCACCAGCCCCCGCCCAGAAGTACACCGACCCCGCCGGCGGCTTCGAGTACCTGGTCCTGACGGTCCGTCCGGGCCAGTCGATCGCCGATGCCCGGCGCGAGCTCACCGAGCATGCCGAGTACGGCAAATGGGAACTGCGCACCACGCGCCTGTATTTCGGTGGTGTCCGCCGGTATTGGATGCGCCGGCGCGTGATGCGCGTGGCCAGCACCCTGGACGTCTACTCCTCCTGAGCGGCTGCTCCCCCTGCCCCCGGGGCACGACGACGGTGCACCGGTCCCGCCGCCGACTGCTCTTGCGCCGGAAACCCGGTCCGGCGGCTCGGCGTTCCGCGCGTCGCCGGGCCGGGCCATCTTCGCGCCGTGCGGTCTCAGTCCGTGGGCGGGCCCAGCAGCCAGCTGGCGACCGTCGAATGCGCCGACTCCGCGTCCGAGGGGTGGTAGAGGCTGGCCAGCGCGTCGCGGTAGAGCCGCTCGAGTTCGCTGCCGCGGAAGTACTGGCCGCCGCCGGAGACCTGCAGGGCCAGCTGGACGGTCCGTCGGGCCGTCTCCCCGGCGTGGGTGCGCAGGGCCACCAGCCGCGGGAACCAGGAGGCACCGTGGTCCACGACGTCGTCCAGGTCGCGGGTGGTCATCCGCAGCTGGGCGTCTAGGCGCAACATCTCGAGTCCTGCATCGGCGACCTGCCAGCGGATGTCGGGGTCCTGGGCCAAAGCCCGGCCGCCGTCCTTCAGGGAGGTGCGCTTCGCAGGTTTCTCCGCGGCCAGCTCCATGCCCCGCTCGGCCAGGCCGACGTAGACGGAGGCGGTCAGCGACAGGAACGCGGCGAAGATGCCGAACACCAGCGGATCGGCATTCGGGCCCACCGGCAGGCGGCTGTGGATTGTAGCGGCGTCCGCGTGAGCGCCTTCGAGCCGTGTCGAGTGGGACTGGGAGGCCCGCATGCCCAGGGTGTCCCAATTCTCGATCGTCTCGACCCCGGGATCGCCGCGGTCGATGAACCCGTGAACGAGCCGGGCCGACTCGCCCTCGCCCTCCTTGCCGAAGACCCCGAGCTTGGTCCAGGCTGGGGCCAGCGAGGTGAAGATCTTCATCCCGGTAAAGTCGTAGCCGCCCTCGGGCGAGCGATCGGCACGGGTGGCCGAGTCGAAGAGCACCGAGTCGTTGCCGGCCTCGGAGATCCCGAACGCAAGGGTCTCCCCGGCGGCGATCCAGTCGGTGACGAAGTCCAGCCGGTGGTCCCCGCGCGCCGCCAGCAGCTGGGCGACGGCGGACCAGACCAGGTGCATGTTCACCGCAAGCGCCGTCGCCGGGGCATGGGCAGCGAGCAGGCGCTGTGCCGCCGTCGTGCGTTCCAGGCCCCACCCCAGGCCGCCGCGGTCGATGGGGACCATGGCGGTGAGGTAGCCGGCCTGGCGCAGTTCGGCGAGGTCCTCCGTGCAGAAGGTGTTTTCGGCGTCGTAGCCGGGGGCCCGGGAGCGGATGCGTCCGAGCAGTTCGTCAGTGAGGATCGCGCGGATGGCGTCCATGGGGTGTCCCGCCTTCCGGATGGTCAGTACGTGGTCAGCAGCCGGGAGAGCACTCGCGTGCCGAACTGCAGGGCATCGACCGGGACGCGTTCGTCGACGCCGTGGAACATGCCGGTGAAGTCCAGCTCGTCGGGCAGTCGCAGGGGTGCGAACCCGTAGCCGGTGATGCCCAGCCGGGAGAGCGACTTGTTGTCGGTGCCACCCGAGAGCATGTAGGGCAGCACGACCGATCCGGGGTCCTCCGCCTCGATGGAGGCGACCATGTTGTCGACCAGGCCGCCGGAGAACGGGACTTCCAGGGAGGTGTCCTCGTGGACGGTGGAGAAGTCGACGCCGGCGCCGGCGAGTTCGCGCAGGGTCTCCTTGAGCAGTTCGTCGCGGCCGGGCAGGGTGCGGCAGTCCAGGAAGGCCTCGGCTGCCCCGGGGATGACGTTGTGCTTGTAGCCGGACTTCAGCGACGTCGGGTTCGAGGTGTTCTGCAACGTCGCGCCGACGAATCGGGAGACGTTGCCCAGGGCGTCGAGCAGGGCGCTGGGATCCTCCTCGTCGAATTCGATGCCGGTCAGTTCGGCGACGCCTTCCAGCAGGGCACGCGTGGTCTTGGTGTATTCGATCGGCCATTCGTAGTCGCCGATGCGCGAGACCGCCCCGGCCAGCCGGGTGATGGCGTTCTCGTCGTTGATCTGCGATCCGTGCCCGGCCCGTCCGCCGGCGTGCAGCGTCAGCCAGTGCAGCCCCTTCTCGGCGGTCTGCAGGAAGTAGGCGCGGCGCCCCCCGACAGTGGAGGAGAAGCCGCCGACCTCGCTGATGGCCTCCCCGGCCCCCTCGAACACCTCGGGGTGGTTGTCCACCATCCACCGGGCGCCGTAGGTGCCCCCGGCCTCCTCGTCGGCGAAGTAGGCGAAGACGATATCGCGTTTCGGTTGGACACCGTCCCGATGCATTTGCCGCTGGACGGCCAGGATCATGGCGTCCATGTCCTTCATGTCCACTGCGCCGCGGCCCCAGATCATGCCGTCCTTGACGTCGGCGGCGAACGGGTCGACGCTCCAGTCCCCGGCCTGGGCCGGGACGACGTCGAGGTGCCCGTGGACCACGAGGGCCGGCAGGGAGGAATCCTCGCCGGCCATGCGGGCCACGACGCTGGCGCGTCCCGGGGACGATTCGTAGATCTTGGGCTCGAGCCCGCCCTCGGACATCAACCCGGCCGCGTACTCGGCGGCGGGACGTTCGGGGCGGGCGTCATTGCCGCCGAAGTTGCTGGTGTCGAAGCGGATCAGCGTGCGGCAGATCTCCTCGACTTCGTCGGCTGCCGTGGTGGCGGCACCGGGCTTTCCTCGCTCCGTCATGACCTGACCTTCCGGGTTGTTCGGGATGGCTCCAGCCTAGCCATCCCCGCAAGTCATCCCCAACGAGAGCCGAATTGGGAACTAGCCGACCCTCATGTTAGAGTCTTACTCGCTGCTTTCACCGGTCAGGAAGTCCCACAGGACCCCGGAACCGGTCGAATCGCACCACCTGCGCGGGTGGCGGAATAGGCAGACGCGCTAGCTTGAGGTGCTAGTCCACGTATAGTGGGTGGGGGTTCAAGTCCCCCTCCGCGCACGAAATCAGCCCCGGTTTTCCGGGGCTTTTTTCA
The DNA here is from genome assembly GCF_041679245.1 of Arthrobacter sp. JSM 101049. Classification (NCBI taxonomy): domain Bacteria; kingdom Bacillati; phylum Actinomycetota; class Actinomycetes; order Micrococcales; family Micrococcaceae; genus Arthrobacter; species Arthrobacter sp. JSM 101049. Next base: position 227,512 of record NZ_JBGFFC010000004.1, read on the forward strand.
TGCCCACTGGCAAGAGTGCGGCGGGACGTGTGGCGGTCCCCCGGCCGCTCGGGAGTCGGGCTACCGCCAGCGGATGGATTTTCCCGTCGTCGAACACTGGTCAGACACCAGGGACGCGCGTAACGTGATCTGGACCACGCCCACCGCCGAGGCACACTGCGGCATGGGCACCCGCTCCGTCTCCTCGGGGGAACCATGGGCTCACGCGTGCCAGGGCGGCCGCCAACCGGCCACGGTCTCCGCCGCGTTTCGCTCAAATGGCTCGGCCTCGCCGTCGGCGGCGCCCTCCTGGTCGGATCCGCCCCGATACCGGGGCCCTCCCCCGCTGGCCTCCTCCCCGTTCCGGCGCCCTCGGCGACGGAACACCCCCCGACGGTCCGGGCCGGCTACACCATGGTCTCCGGAACCGCCCCGCTGCGCGAGCGACCGGAGCAGCCGACCGAGTGGGACCTCGGGTACCATCCCGACATCTCCTCCGACGGGGCAGCGCGAAATGGCGAAGGCGTCTCGACCATCGGCGGTTCCTCCCGCATCACCACCGCGCCAGCCGGACTGCTCCCCGGGGGCCTGGCCCTGTCGGCACCGGTGGACAGCACGCGGATCACCAGCCCCTTCGGGTGGCGGTTGAACCCGACCGGGCCCGGAGCCTACATCCACATCGGCCAGGACTACGGCGTGCCCTGCGGGACTCCGGTTCGGGCCGCGGAGGACGGGACGGTGGTCCAATCCGCCTGGGCCGGGCACTCCGGCCAGCGGGTCAGGGTGGACCACGGCAGCGGGGTCGAAACCGCCTACAGCCACAACTCGCTGCTCGTCGTCCACGTCGGGGACACCGTCCGCCAAGGAGACCTCTTGGCCCTGTCGGGAACCACGGGCAACTCCACCGGATGCCACGTGCACTTCGAGGTCTACCTCAATGGCAAGTGGGTCGACCCGGCCCGGTACCTGCCGCTGCTGCCCGGGCAGAAGCGCCCGGTCACGCCCGATGAGCGCCGCGAAATCGAGGACCACCGCGCGAGCCCCCAATCGGTCGACCGCACAACGACCACCGCCAGTCCCGCCCCCGCCTCCACGGCGCCGATCGACGCGTCCGGTCGGTCGAAACCGTCGGGTGCGGACCGGAAGGAACCGGCCCCTACGGCGACCCGGGCGCCGGTTCCGCCGTCCCCGCGGCCGGGCTCCGCGCCGGAACCGACGCGAGCGGCGACCCCGTCGCCCACTCCGTCGCCCACACCGTCACCGAAGCCGACCACACCGCCCACGGCCTCGGCCACGGTAAGGCCCGACGAGACAGCGCTGCCGACGCCGTCGGCGTCACCGGTCGCACCGGCGGAACCCGCGTCCTCGGCGACGGCGTCGCCATCCACCGGCTCGCCCCCGGCGGACGAACCGACAGCGTCAGCCTCACCCACCGCGGAGCCGACACCGTCACCAACCCCGGAGCCCACCCCAACGCAGGACCCCAGCCCAACGAAGGCCCCCAGCCCGAAACCAGACCCCGCCGAACCGACGCCCGCCTCTCCGCCGTCGACGAATGCACCCGCCGATGAGCCACCGACCCTGGCGGCCCTGTGCCTGGCCTACCTGGACGAGAACGCGTCCCGCACCGCCGCTGCCGGGGCCCCGGCCAGCAGGAACCTCGGCCGCGTCGAGATGAAGCTGCTCGCCCAGGCCCTCGAGCAGACGCTGCCCACGGCCCGGCCGTTGCCTGAGCAGCCGACCGTCGCGCAGGTCGCGGACCGGTGCCCCGTCTGGTTCCCGCGCGGCATTGCCGAGGACACGGTTCCGGCCGATCTTGGGGCCTTGCCGGGAGCGGCCGTTCCCGGTGCCCGGTCAGGCGGAGGCACCCGGAAATAGGACGTGGCGCGGCCAGCGGACTAGTCTTCAAGGGACCCCTCCGGCCCGTCGCCGGCCCTCCGCTCCAGGACCCCCATGCCCTTCGCCATCGATACCTCCGGCCAGCTGCCGGAACCCACCCGGCGGCAGCGCCGCGCTGACCGGCAGAGCCTCCGGGTGGCCATGCCCTGCCTGCACACCTCCCCACTGGACCAGCCGGGCTCCGGGGACGCGGGCGGCATGAACGTCTACGTGCGCGAAGTCGCCCTTGCCCTTGCCGCCGGCGGTGCCCAGGTGGACATCTTCACCCGCAGCCCCGAGGAGAGCGGGACGGCGCACCTGGGTCCAGGCGTCGTGGTCCACCACATCCCGGCAGGCCCCCGGGGACCGCTGCCCAAGGAGCAGCTGCCCGCCTATCTGCCGGACATCTCGACGGCCATCCTGTCCGGCCGCTTCGGCCCATACGACGTCGTCCACAGCCACTATTGGATGTCCGGTCTCGTCGGGCTCGACCTGGCCCGGGCCTGGGGTGTTCCGCTCGTGCACACGATGCACACCATGGCCAAGTCCAAGCGACGCCACCAGCGGGACGCGGAGGAACCGGACAGCCGTGTCGAGGCGGAGACGGTGCTGGCCCGCCGGGCCACCCGGCTGACGGCCAACACGGCGGCCGAGGCCGACGAACTCGTCGCCGACTACGGCGCGGACCGCTCGCGGATCGACCTGGTCGCCCCCGGGGTGAACCTGGACATCTTCCACCCCGAGGGCCCGCGGACGTGGATCGGCGATGCCGGGCACACGCCGGGCCCGGCCGAGGATCCGCTGCGGATCGCCTTCGCCGGACGCATCCAGAAGCTCAAGGGCCCGCACATCCTGCTGCGCGCCCTGGGCCTGCTGGCCCGCAAGCGGCCGGACCTGGACGTCGAGCTGGCGATCATCGGCTCGCGCAGCGGCTCGAAGGAGCTGAACCTGGCGCGGCTGATCGCCGAGGAGCACCTCGAGCACACCGCCCACCGCCTGCCCCCGGCACCGGCCGACCAGCTGGCGGCCTGGTTCCGCGCCGCCCACGTGGTCGCGGTTCCCTCCTACAGCGAATCGTTCGGGCTGGTGGCCATGGAGGCGCAGGCCTGCGGCACACCGGTCCTCGCGCACGACGTCGGGGGGTTGCGCCACAGCGTGGCCGACGGTTCCACCGGGGTGCTCGTCGCCGATCTGACGGCGGCCAGCTGGGCGGAAGCCATCGCGCTGGCGGCCACGCACCGCGACCGCTTCCGGGCCATGGGAGAAACCGCCGTCCTCCGGGCCCGCGACTTCAGCTGGGACCACACGGCAGCGGCGGCCCGGGCCAGCTATGCCCGGGCCGCCGCCGACGAGGACGGGGTGGTGGGCCCGCCTGCCGGGTTCCCGGCTCCACGGTCCTAAAGCGGTCGGACCGCCCCGCGGAAGTGCCGGCGCCCCTTCGCCGCGTTCCAGCCCTCGAAGGAGAGCAGTGCGTCCGTGGTGGTGACCCCGAACGCCACGGTGGAGGGCAGCAGCACCGGTGCCTCGAAGACGATGTCCCAGTGGTACCCGCCCGCACGGGGTGCCGTCTGCGCCAGCGCCTTGCCGGCCAGGAACATCCCGTGGGCGATCTGGCGTTTCATGCCCAGCGCCCGGGCGGGCAGCGCCCCGAGGTGGATGGGGTTGTAGTCGCCCAGCACGGCAGCGTATTCGCGGCCCGTCCCGGCCCCCAGCCGCCAGGCCCCGGTCTGCCGGGGGGCCGTGAACGGCTCGCGGTCGCCGCGGCGTTCCGGCTTCGGGCCGGACCAGACCCCCTTGGCCAGGTAGGTCGAGGTCCCCACCCAGACGACGTCGCCGGCGATGCTGGCCTCGCACACCACATCGACCGCGGTTCCGGCGTGGTGGTCGCGCAGCTTTTCGGCCCAGGCGCGCACGTCCAGGGTCTCGTCCACGCCAATCGGGCGCAGGTGCTCGACCTGGTTGGACAGGTGCACCATCCCCAGCAGCGGCAGCGGGAAGTCCCGGGCGGCGAGCACCGACATGGCCACCGGGAAGACGGTCCCGTGCACGAAGACACTCGGCAGTGTCGAGCGCACGGTGTCCCCCACCAGCGCCTGGTAGGCCTCCAGCCGCGGGACCTCGGGGCGGACCCCGGAGACGACGTGCTCGACGGCGGGCAGCACCTGCTCCCCGCCGGAGCCGGTCAGCTTGCTGCGGACCTGGTGCGCCAGCGCCTCCGCGTAGAGCCGCGGCAGGGCCGGGACCGAGTCCATGCGGACCTCGCGGCGGCTCATGCGCCCACCAGCGACTGCCCGCACACGCGCAGGGTCTGCCCGTTGATGCCGCCGGCGGCATCGGAGGCCAGGAAGCCGATGGCCTCGGCCACGTCCAGCGGCAGGCCGCCCTGCATCAGCGAGGGCATGAGCATCCGGCCCACGGTGCGGGTGGCGACGGGGATCCTGGCGGTCATCTCGGTTTCGATGAACCCCGGGGCGACGGCGTTGATGCCGCCACCGTGGGAGGCCAGGGCCTCGGCGGTCGCGGCGACCATGCCGATCACCCCGGCCTTGGAGGCCGCGTAGTTGGTCTGCCCGCGGTTGCCGGCGATGCCGCTGGTGGAGGCGAGCGAGACGATCCGCAGCCCCGGCAGGTCCGCGGCCAGGAAGGCCTCGTTCATGCGCAGCTGCGACTCGAGGTTCACGGCGATGACCGAGTCCCAGCGGGCGGCGTCCATGTTGGCCAGCAGCTTGTCCCGCGTGATGCCGGCGTTGTGGATGACGATGTCCAGCCGCCCGTGGCGCGAGCGGGCATGCTCGATGAGCACCGTACCGGCGTCCTCGCGCGTGACATCGAGCTGCAGGGCGGTCCCGCGCATCTCGTTGGCCACGGCCGCGAGCGCGTCCCCGGCCTGCGGGACGTCGACGGCGATGACCGTGGCCCCGTCGCGGTGCAGCGTCCGGGCGATCGCGGCGCCGATGCCGCGGGCGGCCCCGGTGACGACCGCGACCTTGCCGGCCAGCGGCTGGTCCCAGTCCACGGGGACGGTCCCGCGGGTGGAGTCGACGGACAGGAACTGCCCGTCGACGTAGGCGCTGCGGCCCGACAGCAGGAAGTGCAGCGCGGCGGTGGCCGACGGCGCGTCGGCACCGATCCCGTCGGCGAGCAGGACCCCGTTGGCGGTGGCCCCACCGCGCAGTTCCCGGCCCAGCGACCGGAGCATCCCGGTCACCCCGTGCCGGGCCGCCGAACGGGCCGGGTCGTCGCTGGCCAGCGCCGGGCGCGAGATGGCGACCACGCGTCCACCGGGCAGCAGGCTGCGCAGCGCGGCACCGGTCTCGAGGGCGACGGCGGAGAGGTCCCCCGGCGACTGGACGCCGTCCAGGGCCAGGATCAGGGCGCCGAGCTTCTCGGAGCCACCCGCATGGCGGCGCACGTCCAGGCCCCAGCCCAGCAGGGTATCGGTCAGTTCGTGCGCCGCCGCACCGGCACCGAGGACGACGACGGGGCCGGGCACTAGGGGCTGGCCGGGCTGGTAGCGGCGCAGGATCGCCGGGCGCGGCAGGCCCAGGGTCTTGGCCAGGTCCTTCGTCAGGCCGTTGTTGACGAGCTTCAGGTAGTTGTCGGCCATGTTCAGCGCGCCTCCAGGATCGCGACGACGCCCTGGCCGCCGGCCGCGCAGACCGAGACCAGGCCGCGGCCCGATCCCTTCTCGTGCAGCATCTTCGCCAGCGTGGCCACGATCCGTCCGCCCGTGGCGGCGAAGGGGTGGCCGGCGGCCAGCGAGGAGCCGTTGACGTTCAGCCGGCCCCGGTCGATGGAGCCCAGCGGGTTCTCGAGGCCGAGCTTCTCGCGGCAGAAGTCCGGGTCTTCCCAGGCGGCCAGGGTGCTGAGCACGGTGCCGGCGAACGCCTCGTGGATCTCGTAGAAGTCGAAGTCCTGCAGGGTCAGCCCGTTGCGGGCCAGCAGGCGCGGGACCGCGTAGGCGGGGGCCATGAGCAGGCCCTCCTCCCCGTTGACGAAGTCCACGGCACCGGCCTCGAAGTCCACGAAGTTGGCCAGCATCGGCAGGTCGTGCTCGCGGGCGTAGTCCTCGGAGCCGAGCAGCACGGTGGAGGCGCCGTCGGTCAGCGGCGTCGAGTTGCCGGCGGTCATGGTGGCCTGCTCGCCCAGGTTCTTGCCGAAGGCCGGCTTCAGCGTGCCCAGCTTCTCCAGCGTGCTGTCGGCCCGCAGGTTGGTGTCGCGCGAGACGCCGCGGAACGGGGTCACGAGGTCGTCGAAGAAGTGCCGGTCGTAGGCGGCGGCCAGGTTCTGGTGGCTGGCCAGGGCGAGTTCGTCCTGGGCCTGGCGGGTGATGCCCCATGCGGCCGTGGTGACGGCCTGGTGGTCGCCCATGGACAGGCCGGTGCGCGGCTCGCCGGTGCCCGGGGCGTTGGGGGTCAGGTCCTTCGGGCGGAACCTGGACAGGGCGGCGAGCCGCTGCTGCAGGGTCCGGGCCCGGGACAGGTCCAGCAGCAGGGAGCGCAGGCCCTCGCTGACGGCGATCGGGGCGTCGGAGGTCGTGTCCACCCCGCCCCCGATGCCGGATTCGATCTGGCCCAGGCGGATCTTGTTCGCCAGCGACCCGATGGCCTCCATGCCGGTGGCGCAGGCCATCTGCACGTCGTAGGCGGGGGTGGTCGGCGACAACGCGGTCCCCAGGACCGATTCGCGGACCAGGTTGAAGTCCTTGGAGTGCTTGAGCACGGCACCAGCGGCGACGGCACCGATGCGCTGGCCCTGCAGCCCGAAGCGGGCCACGAGACCGTCGAGGGCAGCAGTGAGCATCTCCTGGTTGGAGGCGGTGGCGTACTTGCCGTTGGAGCGCGCGAAGGGGATGCGGTTGCCGCCGATGACCACGGCGGGGCGAAGGCCGGCGGTGCCGTTCGGCGCTGCCTGGGCGGGGGAAGCCTGTTCGGCCATGGAATGACTCCTGACGGTGTGAGGTGGATTACCGATACCTAGCGTACCTGATACGCTGGGTATCGTGAACTCTTCTGACACCTCCGCGGGCGATGCCCCGGCCCTGGCGGGCGACGGCCGCTCCGCGCGCTGGGATGCCCATCGGCAATCCCGGCGGACCGAACTGGTCAAGGCCGCCCGCTCGGTGATCCACCGGTTGGGCCCGGGGGCCTCGATGGACGACTGCGCCGCGGCCGCCGGCACCTCGAAGTCGGTGTTCTACCGCTACTTCGGCGATAAGGACGGGCTGCGCCGCGCGATGGGCGAAATCGTCATCGGCCAGATGCGCACCAAGGTCGTCGACGCCGCCCGGGCGGCCACCTCGGAGGAGGCCGGCCTGCGCGCCATGGTCCGCGCCTACCTGCACATGGCCCAGACCTCGCCGAACGTCTACTTCTTCGTCACCGGCACTCCCCCCGAGCCACCCTCGCCCGCGGCACAGCCAGCCGGCGAACCCCTGGACGACTTCTTCGCGGAGCTGACCTCGATGATGACCGACAGGATGCATGCCTACCTGCAGAACCGGGGTGGCGGGACCGCCGTCAACCCGGCCCTGGACCTCTGGCCGCGCGCGGCCATCGGCATGGTCCGGGCCGCCGGCGAGACCTGGCTCCGGACACCCGACTCCCCGCTCAAGCCCAGCGAGGACGCCCTGACCCTCACCATCACCGGCTGGCTGGTCTCCGGCATGGCCGGGGATCCACACGGCGGCAACAGGCGCCAGCGACGCCGGGATACCGAGACACCCGCGTGACCCACCCAGCATGAACCAGAACGAATTTGGAAAGGCACATACCGTGACCCAGCAGAAACCGGAAGGCTCCGGCCGGCCCGAACCCCGCATCGACATCGCCGCACTCGGCGAGCAGCTCCTGGGCACCTGGGCCCAGGAACGCCGCACCTCCCGCGACCTGGCCGGCCGGCCGGAGTTCCAGCGGATCGAGGGCCAGTCGATGGCCGAGCACCGCGAACGGGTCCTCGGCCAGCTCTCCCTCCTGGTCGACGAGGGCGCCATCCAGCGCGCCTTCCCCGAGGCCCTGGGCGGCAGCAACAACCACGGCGGCAACATCGCCGCCTTCGAGGAACTGGTCACCGCCGACCCGTCGCTGCAGATCAAGGCCGGCGTCCAGTGGGGTCTGTTCGGATCCGCCGTCCTGCACCTGGGCACCGCCGGACACCACGAGAAGTGGCTGCCCGGCATCATGGACCTGTCGATCCCCGGGGCCTTCGCCATGACCGAGATAGGCCACGGCTCCGACGTGGCCAGTGTCGCCACGACCGCCACCTACGTGCCGGAAACGGACGAGTTCGAGATCCACACCCCGTTCCGTGCCGCCTGGAAGGACTACCTGGGCAATGCGGCACTGCACGGACGCGCCGCCGTCGTCTTCGCCCAGCTCATCACCCGCGGGGTGAACCACGGGGTCCACGCCTTCTACGTCCCCCTCCGCGACGAGAACGGGTTCCTGCCGGGCATCGGCGGCGAGGACGACGGCCTCAAGGGCGGGCTGAACGGCATCGACAACGGACGCCTGCACTTCGACCATGTGAGGATCCCGCGGATCAACCTGCTCAACCGCTACGGCGACGTCGACGCTGAGGGAACCTACACCTCCCCCATCGCCAGTCCCGGCCGCCGCTTCTTCACGATGCTGGGCACCCTGGTCCAGGGGCGCGTCTCGCTGGACGGGGCGGCAGTCGCCGCCTCGAAGGTCGCCCTGCAGATCGCGGTGACCTACGCCGGCCAGCGCCGCCAGTTCAATGCCACCTCGCCGGTGCGCGAAGAGGTGATCCTGGACTACCAGCGCCACCAGCGCCGGCTGATCTCCCGGATCGCGACCACCTATGCGATGTCGTTCGCCCACGAGGAGCTGCTCGAGAAGTTCGACGGCGTCTTCTCCGGTGCCTCGGACACCGACGAGGACCGCCAGGACCTGGAGACCCTCGCGGCCGCGCTGAAGCCGACCTCGACGTGGAACGCGCTGGACATCCTGCAGGAGTGCCGCGAGGCCTGTGGCGGCGCCGGCTTCATCACGAAGAACCGCTTCACCTCGCTGCGCGCCGATCTGGATGTCTACGTGACCTTCGAAGGCGACAACAACGTGCTGCTCCAACTGGTCGCCAAGCGCCTGCTCACCGACTACGCCAAGGAATTCCGCCACCTCGACGCCGGGGTCCTGGCCCGCTACGTCGTGCGCCAGGCGGGCAACGTCGCCATCAACCGCTCCGGCCTGCGCCAGCTGGCCCAGACCTGGGCCGACACCGGGTCCGAGAAGCGCTCGGCGAACTTCCTCAAGGACGCCCAGACCCAGCGCGACCTGCTGGCCGACCGCGTCCGCACCGCGGTGGCCGAAGTCGCCGACGAGATGCGCGGGGCCGCGAAGCTGCCGCCGGCCGAGGGCGCCCGGGTCTTCAACGAGCACCAGCACGAGATCATCGAGGCCGCCCGCGCCCACGGGGAGCTGCTGCTCTGGGAAGCGTTCACTGCGGCCCTGGAAGAGATCGAGGACGCCGACACGCGGCAGGTCATGACCTGGGTCCGCGACCTGTTCGGACTGCAGCTGATCGAGAAGGACCTGGCCTGGTACCAGATGCACGGCCGCCTCTCGAGCCAGCGGGCCCGCACCCTCGGCCCCTACATCAACCGGCTGCTCGCCCGCCTGCGTCCGCATGCGCAGGACCTCGTCGATGCCTTCGGCTACGGCCCCGAGCACCTGCGCGCGGACATCGCCAGCGGCATCGAGGCCGAGCGCCAGGACGAGGCCGCGGAGTACCTGCGCCGCGAGCGGGCCAAGCCCGGCGCGGTGGTCGACGAGAAGATCCTGGTCGCCCGCCGCAAGGCCGCAGAGAAGGCCCAGCGCCACGCTGCCAAGGCCGCGGCCAAGAAGGGCCGCAAGGTCGGGGCCTGACCCCGGTCCCGAAGAACACGACGCCGGTGCCTCCAGCAGAGGGGGCGCCGGCGTCGTCGTGTCTGGGGCCAGTCAGAGGTCGGGTCTACCGGTTGAAGCCGTCGATGGCCCCCTGGTAGACCTCCAGGGTGCGCCGGGCGATCGTGTCCCAGCTGAAATGGTCGGCGGCCCGTTGGCGTCCGGCAGCACCGAGCGCGGCGGCGTGGTCGGGATCCTCCAGCGCGCGGGCCAACGCGGCGGCGAAGTCGCGGACGAAGCCCTCGGGGTCCACCGGGGTGCCGGAGGCATCGTCGAGCTGCTCGAGCGGGACCAGGTACCCGGTCTCCCCGTCGGCGACGACCTCGGGGATGCCCCCGACGGCGCTGGCCACCACCGCCGTCGAACATGCCATCGCCTCCAGGTTCACGATGCCCAGCGGCTCGTAGATGGACGGGCAGGCGAAGACCGTTGCCTGGGTGAGGACCTGGATGAGCTCGTGGCGTGGGAGCATCCGCTCGATGACGACCACGGAATCACGGGTGGCGCGTAGCTGCCCGATCAATTCGGCGACCTCGGCGGCGAGTTCCGGGGTGTCCGCCGCGCCGGCACACAAGACCAGCTGCACGTCCGGTGGCAGAAGGGCGGCGGCCCGCAACAGGTACGGGACCCCCTTCTGGCGGGTGATGCGCCCGACGAAGGCGACGGTGCGCTGGGCGGGGTCGATCCCCAGGGCCGGCAGCGCGTCCAGGTCGGGGGCGGGGCACCAGGCCTCGACGTCGACCCCGTTGTGCACGACGTGGACCCGCGAGGGATCGATCCCGGGGTAGGCGGCCAGGATGTCCCGGCGCATTCCGGCGGAGACCGCGATGACGGCATCGGCTGCATGGTAGGCGGTGGATTCTGCCCAGGAACTCACCGCATACCCGCCGCCGAGCTGCTCGGCCTTCCAGGGGCGCAGTGGTTCCAGCGAATGGGCGCTGAGCACATGCGGGACGCCGTGCAGCAGCGAGCCGAGGTGGCCGGCCATGTTCGCGTACCAGGTGTGTGAGTGGATGACGTCGGTCCCGGCCAGTGCGGGCACGATGCGCAGGTCGGTCCCCAGGGTGGCCAGGGCGGGGTTGGCCGCGGCCAGGTCGTCGGGTTCGGCGTAGCTGGCCACCGTCGCACCGTGGTAATCACCAGGGCGTTCGGCGCCGAAGGCGTGGACGTGAAGCTGCGCCAGGGGGGCCAGGACCCGCGAGAGCTCGGCGACGTGGACGCCGGCACCCCCGTAGATGGCCGGCGGGAATTCCTTGGTAACAATGTCGACTCTCACAGCACTAACGTAGTCGCTCTGTGCGTTCTGCCATAGTGTGATCCCACAAGGTGAAGCCGGGCGGCTGCTGCCGTCCGGAGGGGAGTCAACAACGGAGGCACGATGCCCTACAGGAAAGTCCTCGCCGTGGTCTTGGCCGGTGGAGAGGGAAAGCGACTCATGCCCCTGACGACGGACCGCGCCAAACCGGCAGTACCGTTCGCTGGCAGCTATCGTCTGATCGACTTCGCGCTGTCCAACGTCGTGAACTCCGGATTCCATCGCGTAGTCGTCCTGACGCAGTACAAGTCCCACAGCCTCGACCGGCACATCTCGGAGACGTGGCGGATGTCCACGCAGCTGGGCAACTACGTCGCCTCCGTCCCCGCCCAGCAGCGTCTGGGCAAGGACTGGTTCCTGGGCTCGGCCAATGCCATCTACCAATCCCTCAACCTCATCGACGACGCGCAGCCCGACTACGTCCTGGTCGTCGGCGCCGACCACGTGTACCGGATGGACTTCTCCGCCATGCTCGACGCGCACATCGAATCGGGGGCTTCGGCCTCCGTCTCGGCGGTGCGCCAGCCACTGGACCAGGTCAAGCAGTTCGGCGTCGTCGAGCTGGACCCCGCCCGCCCCGGGCGCATTGCCGCCTTCGTCGAGAAGCCCGATTCCACCCCGGGTCTGCCCGATGACCCGAACAGCTTCCTGGCCTCGATGGGCAACTACATCTTCACCAAGGACGCGTTGGTCGAAGCACTGCGCGCCGATAACTTGCGTAGCGACACCAAACACGACATGGGCGGGGACATCATCCCCGGATTCGTTGATCGCGGGGACTGCGCAGTCTACGATTTCTCGGCCAACCCGGTGCCGGGCGAGGACATGAAGCAGCTCCGCTACTGGCGCGACGTGGGCACCCTGGAGGCCTACTATGACGCGCAAATGGACCTGGTGGCGCCGATCCCGAAGTTCAACCTCTACAACAGCGAGTGGCCGATCCACACCCGGCACGGCAACTCGCCTCCGTCGAAGCTCGTCCGGGCCAAGGACGGACGGCCCGGGGAAGCCCATGATTCGATTCTGTCGGCCGGCGTCGTGGTCTCTGGTGGCATCGTGACCAGTTCGGTGTTGTCCGTCGACGTCCGCGTCGAGGAACGCGCGACCGTCACCGATTCGGTCCTGCTCGACAACGTCGTCATCGGCGCCGGGGCGACCGTTCAGCGGGCCATCCTGGACAAGAACGTCGTCGTGCCGGCCGGCGTGGAGATCGGAGTCGACCTGGAGGACGACCGGGCCCGGGGGTTCAGCGTGACCGACTCGGGCCTGACCGTCCTGTCCAAGGGCCAGCACATCCCGGGATAGGCCGGCTCGGCGGCCAGGGCGCCCAGGCGGTAGGATTCTCCGGTCATGACTGAGAATCCCGCCGCCATTGCCCCCGACGACTTGGCCGCCTGCCTGGGTGTCCTCGAGCGCATCCACGAGCTGCCCGACGACGACGAGCAGTTCATCGCCGTCCGGCGGGCCACCGCCAAGATGTTCAAGGAGGTCAAGCGCGCCCGCAGGACCGAGGCGCGCCAGGCGGTGCTGGCCGCGGACCGCGAGGTCATGGAGCGCACCGCCACCGGGGCCGCAAACCGGCTCGACGACGAGACCGAGGGCCTGGACCTCTCCTCCGCGACGGCGGACGGCAGCGCCGGGGAGTACCGGCAGCCGCGCAAGTGCTACATCTGCAAGCAGCCGTTCACGAAGGTCGACGCCTTCCACCACCTGCTCTGCCCCGACTGCGCCGCCAGCGGCCGGCACTGGCGCGAGGCCCGGGTGGACCTGGCCGGCCGGCGTGCCCTGCTGACCGGCGGCCGGGCGAAAATCGGCATGCACATCGCCCTGCGGCTGCTGCGCGACGGCGCCCACACCACGATCACCACCCGCTTCCCGGCCGACGCGGCGCGGCGTTTTGCCGCGGTCGCCGACAGCGGCGACTGGCTGCACCGCCTGCGGATCGTGGGCATCGACCTGCGCGATCCCTCCCAGGTGGTCGCCCTGGCCGAGCGCCTGGCCGCGGCCGGCCCGCTGGACATCCTCATCAACAACGCCGCGCAAACGGTCCGCCGCTCGTCCAATGCCTACCGCCACCTCATCGAGGCCGAGTCCCAGCCGCTGGCCCCCGAGCTCTCGGCCGCCCACGGCGGACCGGAGGTCTGGGGTGCCGGGGTCGCCCCGCAGGCCCACCCGCAGGCCCTGGCCGCGGCGTTCGACCTGGACATGGCGGCGCTGGAGTCGACGATGGGCGTGGCCCCGGAGCGGCTCGCGGAACTGGCGATGACTGCCGGATCCGCCTCGCTGGAGCGCATCGCCGCCGGTACGGCGATCGACGCCGGCGGCCTGGTCCCGGATTTGGTGTCGGTGAACAGCTGGACGCAGAACCTGGGCCAGGTCGAGGCCCTGGAGCTGCTGGAGGTGCAGTTGTGCAACGTTACCGCACCGTTCCTGCTGGCCAGCCTGCTGCGCCCGGCCATGGCCGCTGCGGCATCGCGGCGCAAGTACGTCGTGAACGTCTCGGCGATGGAGGGCCAGTTCTCCCGCGTCTACAAGGGCTCCGGGCATCCGCACACCAACATGGCCAAGGCCGCGCTGAACATGCTCACCCGCACCGCCGCGGAGGAACTGCTCGAATCCGACGGGATCCTCATGACCGCCGTGGACACGGGGTGGATCACCGACGAGCGCCCGCACGAGTCGAAGATCCGCCACGCCGCCGAGGGCTGGCACGCCCCGCTGGACCTCATCGACGGCGCCGCCCGGGTCTACCACCCGATCGTGGCCGGCGAAGCCGGCGAGGACCTGCGCGGCTGCTTCCTCAAGGACTACCGGCCCTCCCCCTGGTAGTGATGTGCAACACCTGCTTCATGGTTGAATGGACGGGTGGATAACCAGCAGCCGAAGAACCAGAACCTGACCCGCGACGAGGCCGCCCAACGGGCCGCGGTCCTCGCCGTCGACTCCTACGAGGTGTCCCTCGACCTGACCGGCGCGCCGGATGCCTCCGTGGCCGGCTACCGGTCGCGGACCCGGGTGGCGTTCACCGCCGCGGCCGGCGCCGAGCCGGTGTTCCTGGATTTCATCCACGGTGGGGTCACCGCCGTCGTGCACAACGGCCGGTCCCTGGATCCGGCCATCGTGGTGGACGGCTCGCGGATCCACGTCGCCCCCGTCCCCGGCGAGAACGTCGTGGAGGTCGACGGCACGGCCCTGTACTCGACCTCCGGCGAGGGAATGCACCGCTTCGTGGACCCGGTCGACGGCCAGACCTACCTCTACACGCAGTATGAGCCGGCCGATGCCCGCCGCGTGTTCGCCACGTTCGAACAGCCCGACCTCAAGGCCCCGTTCACGTTCACCGTCACCGCCCCCACCGGCTGGCATGTGGCCTCGAACCAATCGGTGGCCGAGCGCACCGACCATGGCGATGGGAGCTCGACGACGGTGTTCGCCCCGACGCTGCCGATCTCCACCTACATCACCACCATCCTGGCCGGCCCCTACCACTACGTCACCGACAGCTGGCAACGCACCCTGGACGACGGCAGCGTCCTGGAGGTCCCGCTGGGCCTGACGTGCCGCGCCTCGCTGGCCGCGCATTTCGACGCCGACGCCCTCTTCGAGACCACCCAACAGGGGCTGGACTTCTACCACGACCTCTTCGACTACCCCTACCCCTGGGGCAAGTACGACCAGGCGTTCGTGCCCGAATACAACCTCGGCGCCATGGAGAACCCCGGCCTGGTCACCTTCACCGAGCACTACGTGTTCACCTCCCGGGCAACCGAGGCCCAGTACGAGGGCCGGGCGAACACCATCATGCACGAGATGGCGCACATGTGGTTCGGCGACCTGGTCACCATGCGCTGGTGGGACGACCTGTGGCTGAAGGAGTCGTTCGCGGACTTCATCGGCACCCTGGCCGTCGCCGAGGCCACCGGCTTCGACACCGCCTGGGTCACCTTCGCCAACCGCCGCAAGGCCTGGGCCTACGTGCAGGACCAGCTGCCGACCACCCACCCGATTGTCGCCGACATCCCGGACCTGGAGGCCGCGAAGCAGAACTTCGACGGGATCACCTACGCCAAGGGCGCCTCGGTGCTCAAACAGCTCGATGCGTACGTGGGCCGGGAGGCCTTCACCGCCGCGGCGCGGACCTACTTCCGCCGCCACGCCTACGGCAACACGTCGCTGTCCGACTTCCTGACGGTGCTGGCCGAGGCCTCCGGCCGCGACATGGGCGCGTGGGCCGACGCCTGGCTGCGCAGTGCCGGCGTGGGGTCGCTGCAGGTTGAGGTGGAGGAGCACGACGGCGTCATCACCTCCGCGGTGATCGTCCAGGACGGGGTGGACCCCACCACGGGCTCCCCCGCCCTCCGCCCGCACACCCTGGGCCTGGGCACCTTCGACCTGCGCGGCGGCGCGCTGGTGCGCTCCGGCGGCTTCCGGATGGACGTCACCGGGGCCCGCACCGAGGTGCCCGAACTGGTGGGCCGGCCCCGGCCGGCCGTGATCCTGCCCAACGACGGGGACCTGACGTACGCGAAGGTCAGGTTCGACGCCGGCAGCCTGGAGGTGCTGCTGGAGGACCTCGGCTCGTTGACCGAGCCGCTCGCCCGGGCGACCGCCTGGGCTGCCCTGTGGTCGATGGTCCGCGACGCCGTGCTGCCGGCCCCGGCCTTCCTGCAGGCCGCGCGGCGCCACGTGGACACGATCACCGAGGTCGGCGTGTTGGCCATGATCCTCGGGCAGGCCGAGTCGGCGGTGCAGTTGTACTGCCCGCCGGGCGTCCGGGACGCCGAACACCGGGGACTGGCCGAAGCGGTCCACGGTTTCCTGCTCGCCGCGCAGCCGGGCTCCGACGCCCAGGTGGCGTACGCCCGCACCCTGGCCGGACTGGCCCGCACGGGCGGATTGGACGAGGTGGTCACCGGGCTGCTGGACGGCTCGGCCTCCGTCGAGGGGCTGACGGTCGACGAGCAGTTGCGCTGGGCGTTGCTGCAGGCCGCCGCAGCCCGCGGCCTCGTCGACGCGGCGGCGCTGGATGCCGAACGCGCGGCGAACCCCTCGGCTGTCGCCTCGGTGGGACATGCCCTGGCGCGGGCCGCCCGGCCCGTACCGGAGGTCAAGCGCGCCGCCTTCGACGCGGCGCTCTCCGGGACCGACGCGGACGGCCGCACGCTTTCGAACGACGTGCTCACCGCCACCGTGAACGGGTTCCTCGTGGGACCGCACGAGCTGCTCGACGGCTACTATGGCCGCTACTGGCCCGCGCTCACCGGCATCTGGGACACGATGAGCATTGGGCTGGCCACCCGGGTCGTCCAGGGGCTCTTCCCCAGTGCGCAGGACCTGGGACCCGAGGGCCCCGAGGAGCATCCGGTGCTGCGGGAGGCCGATGCCTGGCTGGCCGCGAATGTCCAGGCACCGCGGGCCCTGCGCCGGATCATCGTCGAGCAGCGCGACCAGCTGGCCCGGACCCTGCGCGGGCAGGCCGCGGTCTAGGGCACGCGGTTAAGCCAGTCGTCGGTGCGGAACTTCTCATCGGCGAGCCGGTCGGCGCGCTCCAGCGTCGCCTCCCCGATCTCCGTTCGGGTGGCCCGGTAGCGGGCGGCGAACGTGTCGACCATCATCTCGATGATCTCCGCCCGCGGGATGCCTGCCTGGCGTTTGAGGGGGTCGACGCGTTTCTTGGCGCTGGCGATGCCCTTGTCGGAGATCTTCTCCTTGCCGATGCGCAGTACGTCGGTCATCTTGTCGGCGTCGATGTCGTAGCTCATCGTCACGTGGTGCAGGATTGCCCCGCCGGCGAAGCGCTTCTGCGCCGCTCCGCCGATCTTGCCCTGCGGGGTGGCGATGTCGTTCAGCGGCTTGTAGAACGCCTCGACGCCCAGGCGCTTCAGCGACTCCATCACCCAGGCATCCAGGAACGGGTAGGAATCGGCGAAACTCATCCCGTCCACCAGCGATGCGGGCAGGTAGAGCGAGTAGGTGATGCAGTTGCCCGCCTCCATGAACATGGCCCCGCCGCCGCTGATCCGGCGCACCACGGTCACCCCGTGCCGGGCCGCGCCCGCGGGATCGATCTCGTTGCGGACCGACTGGAAGCTGCCGATCGCCACCGCGGGCTCCGTCCAGTCCCAGATCCGCAAGGTCGGCTTCCGCGTGCCCTCCATGACCTCACGGGTCATGACCTCGTCCAGCGCGACGTTCACTGCGATGGGCAGGGCAGTGGGGCCGATGACCTCCCAGTCGTGGTCCTCCCAGCTGGTGGCCAGGCCCAGGGCACGGCGGACGGCGGTTGCGACGGCAGCCGGGTCGAAGCCGAACATCACGGCGTCCGCGTCCACTGCGGCCTCGACCGCGTCCCGGATGGCCGAGTGCGGGGCGGAGGCGTCCAACCCGACGAGGGCGGCGTTGATGTCATCCAGCGTCTCGTCGGGTTCGAGGAAGAAGTCCCCGTTGATGTTGGCCCGCACAATGCGGGGCGGCGAGTCCCAGGTGGCGACCTCGAGGTCGGCGACGACCAGCTTGCCGCCGGGCACCTTGTATTCGCCGTGGTGGGTGTAGGGGTTCTGGTCCGCGGAGGAGGCATCGTCAACAGGCATGCACCCATCCTAGTAACCAACGCGGCCGGTGGACGGGCGGGCCAGGCCGACCAGGACCCCGCGGTTACACTGGCGGCAGGACACCGCCCGACCGAAGGAGCCACACCATGGACGAAACCATCGACGTCACCCTCAACACCGCCGAGCGCCGGTACGACATCACCGTGGACGGGAAGGCCGCAGGATCATCGTCCTACCGCGACACCGACGCGTCGGGAGCGCCGCAGCGCATCCTCTACCACACCGTCATCGACGACGCCTTCGGAGGCCAGGGGCTGGCCTCCACGCTGACCCGCGACGCCATCCGGCAATCCGTGGAGGCAGGTTTCCGCGTCGTGCCGATGTGCCCCTACGTCAAGAAGTGGACGACGACCCACGACGACTTCGCCGCGGACATCGACCCGGTCACCAGCGTACACCTGGCGCTCTTCAGCTGAAACGGCCCTTAACGACAAGGGGACCCCGAAGGGTCCCCTTGGACATGAAGTGTGTGCCTACTTCTTGCCGAAGTTCTTGAAGCGGGCGTTGAAGCGCTCGACGCGGCCGGCCGAGTCCATGATGCGCTGCTTGCCCGTGTAGAACGGGTGCGAGGCGGCTGAGATCTCGACGTCGATGACCGGGTAGGTGTTGCCGTCTTCCCATTCGATCGTCTTGTTGGACGTGACCGTGGAGCGGGTCAGGACCTTCTCGCCGGAGGCCAGGTCGTTGAAGACGACCGGCGCGTACTGCGGGTGCGTGTTGGACTTCATGTGAAAACCTTTGTTCGAGCCCCTGGATTTTGCCAGCGGCCATTCGGGTAAAGCCGTTCCGTTCGACACGGAACCGACCATTCACTATAGCCGACGGCCGGGCACCCATGGAAATCGCCACACCTACCGCGTAGTGGCCCCCATCAGCCGACGATCGATCAACGATCGACGGCACCCAACTCGTCAACGGCACCTCTTCACCGAGGCACCCCGTTCCCGCCAACGCTGTCGCGAGTGACCTACTGGCATCCGCGGCTCCTACCCGTCCTCGTCGTCCTCGCAGCGCTGGGCCTGATGGCGTACCTGTCCTGCGTGCGGGTCCTGCATCGCCGAGGAGTCCCTTGGCCGGTGGGACGAGTCGTCTGGTGATCGCCGGGCATCGCCACCGTCATCCTCGTCGATGGCCTGGCCTTGAACGGCTACGGCGTGGCGCAGGCGGCCCCGCGTGGGCCTTCACGGAGATCGCGACCATCATCATGCTCGGAGTGCTGGTGCCCACGTGGCAGAAATGGGACGAGCGTCTCACCCGTTGACTCGATCGCCAGGCTGCCCGCGGCGGCGACGCCGCCCTGCGGGCCTACAACGACTACCTGACCCAACTCTCCGCAGTAGACCGCCACGAGCCGCGCCACTGCCGATGACCCCTGTGGTCCCTGTCCGATCGGCCCGGCGAGGAAACCAGCCGTCCGGCAACCCGGCTCCCCCGGCCGCGGCCCCCGATCGACGCTGACGCGCCACAGTTTGTCGGTGCCGCCCGCTAGCCTCGTCCTCGACGCAGGCTACAGCGAAGGAGTACGACATGGCTGCAGACACGAAACGGGAAACCACCCGGGATCGATGTCCCGCCAGCGGCCAACCGGTCGGCCGGATGGTCGAAATCCCCGGCTCGGACGATTGGAAGATCCATTGTCCATCGTGCGGCACCTGGTGGCACGGCGGGAGCATCGTGCTCGACGAGCACGAACGACCTGGTCGCGCCTGACCAGGCGACCCTACGCCTACCGCTACCGCGCGCGCAGCTCCCACATCGCCACGGCGGACGCCGCCGCGACGTTCAGCGAGTCGACGCCGGGCCGCATCGGGATCATCACGGTCTGGTCGACCGCCGCGAGCGTGGCCTCGGAGATGCCGGCGCCCTCGGTGCCAAGCACCAGTGCCAGCCGGTCGATCGATTCGGCGGCGACCTCGTCGACCGGCCGTGCCTCGGCGGTGAGCTCCATCGCGGCCAGGGTGAAGCCGGTCCGGCGCAGTTGGTCCAGGGCCTGTTCCCAGTCGTCGAGGCGCGCCCAGGGGACCTGGAACACCCCTCCCATGCTGACCCGGATCGACCGGCGGTACAGCGGGTCCGCACAGCGCGGGGACACCAGCACCGCGTCGACGCCCAGCGCCGCGGCCGAGCGGAAGATCGCGCCGAGGTTGGTGTGGTCCACGATGTCCTCGAGGACCACGACGCGGCGGGCACCGGCGATCACCTCGGCCACCGGGAGCGGCGCCGGACGGTTCATGGCCGCCAGCGCCCCGCGGTGCAGGTGGAAGCCGGTGATCTCCTCCAGCACCCCGGGCGACCCGACGAACGCCGGGACGTCCGGGTGGGCCTCGAGGACGTCGGCCAGCCCGGCCAGCCACTTCTCCGCCAGGAAGAAGGAGCGCGGCACATGCCCGGCGGCCAGGGCGCGGCGCACCACCTTGGAGCTTTCGGCGATGTAGAGCCCGCGGCCCGGGTCGGTGCGCTGGCGCAGTGCCGCGTCGGAGAGCGCGACGTAGTCGGCGACGCGCGGATCGGCCGCGGAGTCGAGCATGACGACCGGCATCAGGCGACCAGCTTGCCGATCATGTTCACCAGGGCGACGATCCCGAGCACGACGATGAACCCACGCAGCAGCAGCGGGGAGAGCTTGCGGCCGACCTTGGCCCCGATGAACCCGCCGACGAGCGAACCGCCGGCGATCAGCGCGACCACCGGCCAGTTGATCCGGTCGAAGGCGAACAGCAGGTAGGAGGCCGCCGCGACGAGGTTGACCACCAGCGAGAGGATGACCTTGATGGCATTGGACTGCTGCAGCGACCCGTGGAAGAAGATGCCCAGCACGGCCATGAGCAGGATGCCCTGGGCCGCGGTGAAGTAGCCGCCATAGACGCCAATGAGGAAGACCAGCACGTAGACCAGCGGGGAGAGCTTTTGCTCGTCGACGTGGGCCGGGCGCAGAGGACCGCCACTTTCACTTTGGCGTTCGCGGACCCACCGCGCCAACCGCGGCTGGAAGATCACCAGCAGCACGGCGATCGCGATGAGCACCGGGGCGACATAGCCGAACACCGTCTCGGGCAGGTGGAGCAGCAGGAAGGCACCCAGGATGCCGCCGAGCAGCGAGGCCGGGACGAGCTTGAGCATCGTCTTGGGAACGCTGCGCGCCTCGCGCCGGTAGCCCCACGCCCCGGAGAATCCGCCGGCGACCAGGCCCATGGCGTTGGAGATGATCGAGTTGACCGGCGCGTAGCCCAGCGCCACCAGGACGGGGAAGGTCACCAGCGAGCCGGAGCCGACGATCGTGTTGATCGTCCCGGCCCACAGGCCGGCGACCAGGACGATGATTTCCTTCCACCATTCCATGCGGTGCGCGGTTCCTAGGCGTCGTGGCGGGCGACCGCCGAGTAGCGTCCGCCCTCGACCCGCAGGCGCAGGTCCATCCCGAAGGTGATCGAGAGGTTCGCCTCGGTCAGGGTGGCTTCAATCGGGCCGGCGGCCACGATGGCACCCTCGTCCAGCAGCATCGCATGCGTGAAGCCCGGCGGGATCTCCTCGAGATGGTGGGTGACCAGCACCATGGCCGGGGCGTCCTCGTCGGCGGCGAGCTCGGCCAGCCGGGCGACCAGGTCCTCGCGGCCGGCCAGGTCGAGCCCGGCGCCGGGCTCGTCGAGCAGCAGCAGTTCGGGATCGGTCATCAGGGCGCGGGCGATCTGCACGCGCTTGCGTTCGCCGTCGCTCAGCGAGCCGAACGTGCGGTTGATCAGCGTGGACATGCCCCAGGCGTGCAGCAGCGAGAAGGCGCGGCGCTCGTCCATCGGGTCGTACCGTTCGCGCCAGCGCCCGGTGGTGCCGTAGGAGGCGGTGACCACGGTGTTGAGCACGGTTTCGTGGGCGGGGATATGCGAGGCCAGCGCCCCGGAGGACAGCCCGATCCGCGGGCGCAGCTCGAACACGTCGACCCGTCCGAGGGTCTCGTCGAGGATCGAAGCGGTGCCGCGGGTGGGGTGCATGCGCGCGGCGGCGATCTGCAGCAGCGTGGTCTTCCCGGCGCCGTTGGGGCCCAGGACCACCCAGCGCTCGTCGTCCTCCACCTGCCAGTCGATGCCCGTCAGGAGGTTCTTGTTGCCCCGGACCACGTCGATACCGGCAAAGGAGAGCACATCAGTCATGGTCAAAACCCTAAGGCAACACGGCCATGATCAACCAAACGCGGCCTCCGGCGACCTGCCCGCGTCGCGAACTGGCGCCGGCGGGCGCCGGCACGGCAGAATCCGAGCATGCAGATCCTCGCCTACCTCGTCTCCCACCACCGCCAACCCGTCGACGCCTCGGTCTCCGCCGACGGGACACGGCTCGACGCGGCGGGGCTGGAGGCTGTCCTGGCTTCCCACGGCTTCACGGTGGTCTCCGCGACGCCGTTTGCGGGACCGGGGTATGCCGGTACCCGCCGTGCGCTGGCCCATGCCCCGGGCGCGGGGGGCACGACGGCGGATGGCCGGGTCCCCTTGCAGACCTCTCGGGCCGCACTGGCCGCGGAGCTGGCCACCGATGCCGCCGAGCATGCCCTGGTTCCGGCCGCGCTCATCGAGGCGCCCCGGAAGCTGCTGGTCATGGACGTCGACTCCACGCTGATCCAGCAGGAGGTCATCGAGCTGCTGGCCGCCCATGCAGGCCGCGAGGCCGAGGTCGCCGCCGTCACCGAGGCGGCGATGCGCGGCGAACTCGACTTCGCCGCGAGCCTGCACGCCCGCGTCGCCACCCTGGGTGGGCTGGATGCGGCGGTCATCGACCAGGTGCGCGCCGCCGTCGTTCTCTCCGAGGGCGCCCGGGAACTCGTCGAGGCATTCCACGCTGCCGGGCACCTGGTCGGGGTGGTCTCCGGGGGCTTCCGGCAGATCCTCGACCCGCTGGCCGCGGACCTCGGGCTGGACTTCGCCCAGGCCAACGACCTGGGCCTCGCCGACGGGGTCCTCACCGGCACCGTGCACGGCGACGTGGTCGATGCCGCCACCAAGGAGGCCTGCCTGCGGCGCTGGGCCGCCGATGCCGGGATACCGCTGGAGCACACGATCGCCGCCGGCGACGGGGCCAACGACCTGCTGATGGTGGCCGCGGCGGGACTCGGTGTCGCGTACCGCGCCAAACCGGCCCTGCGGGCCGCCGCCGACGCGGTGATCGACCTGCCGCGGCTGGATGTCCTCCGGCACCTGGCCGGGGTCTGAGCATGACGATTGCATAACTACCGGCGCCCGGGGCTCCGTCCCTGACCGGCGGGACCGGCGTGCGGCGCTAGGATTCAACAGGTGTGCGCGCGGTCCGGCGCGCCCACGTTGGATGACTGACATGGAGCATGCACGGGTGAAGATGCGGGACAAGCAACACGGCGGCAGGAAAACCACGGGCTGGCTGATCGGCGGTGGTGCCGTCGTCGTCGTTGCCGGGGCCTACTTCGGCGGGGCCGCCCTGCTCGGGGGCCAGATCCCGCAGGGCACCACCGTGCACGGCGTGGACATCGGCGGCCTGGACGCCGCCACGGCCGCGAACCGCCTGCACCAGGAGCTCGACCCGCTGGCCACCTCCCCGGTCACCGTCGCCGCCGGCAAGAAGTCCACCGAGCTCATCCCCGCCAACGCCGGCTTCGGCATCGACGTGGACGCGACCCTGGACGGACAGACCGGCTACTCCGCCAACCCCGCGGTCATGTGGCAGCGGCTCACCGGCGGCAACGCCCTCGAGCCCGTGCTGACCGACGACGAGGACATGCTGGACGCCGCCATCGAGGGCCTGCGCCCGAAGCTGGACACCGAGGCCACCGAGGGCAAGATCGGCTTCAAGGACGCGGCGGTCGATTACACGGCCCCGACCATCGGCCAGACCCTCGCCGCCGACGAGGCCGCCACCGCACTGGAAGGCTCCTGGTTCGGGGCGACCCAGCCGATCGAGCTGCCCACGACGGCGGTCGAGCCCACCACGCCGATTGCCGCCTTCGAGAAGGCCCGCGACGAGCAGGCCAAGCCGCTGGTCGCCGACCCGGTCACGGTCGACGCCGGGGACCTCACGGCCAAGCTGAAGCCCGCAGCCCTGGCCGCGGCCGCCTCCTTCACCGTCGCCGACGGTTCGGTGACGATGTCGCTGGACAACGACAAGCTCTCCGACGAGCTGCTGGAGGCGAACCCGAAGATGGGCTCCACTGCGAAGGACGCCAAGATCGTCCTGCGCGGCGGCAAGCCGGCCATCCAGCCGGCCGTCACCGGCCACGGCGTCGATACGAAGGAACTGGCCGACAAGATCCTGGTGGCCGCCACCACCGACGCGCGCACCGCCAAGGTCAAGATGACCAAGACGCAGCCAGAGCTGACGACGAAGGAGGCCAAGGCGCTGGGCGTCAAAGAGGAGATCGTCGAGTTCTCCACCCCCTACCCGACCTACGATTCGGTCCGCACCAAGAACCTCAAGGCCGGCTCCGCCAAACTCAACGGGCTGGTCGTGATGCCCGGGGAGGTCTTCTCGCTGACCGAGGCCCTCGCGCCGATCACCGTGGCCAACGGCTACTACGAATCCGGGGTCGTCGAGGACGGCTTCTCGACCACGGCCGTCGGCGGCGGGCTGTCGCAGATCTCCACCCAGCTGTTCAACGTCGGCTGGCTGGCCGGCATGGACGACATCACCCACCGCCCGCACAGCCGCTGGTTCGACCGCTACCCCGCCGGGCGCGAGTCGACCCTCTGGGAGGGCCAGATCGACATGGCGTGGAAGAACAATACCGGGCATGCCGTGATGATCCAAGCGTGGGTCGGCAGCGACCGGGTCCACACGCGGCTGTGGGGCACCAAGAAGTGGACGGTGACCTCGAAGACGTCCGATCACTACAACCGCACCGATCCCAAGACCCGCTACAACGACGCCAAGGACTGCGTGGCCGAGTCCGGCGGGCAGAAGGGCTTCTCCGTCGACGTGCACCGGACCCGGACTTCCGGCTCGCAGACGCTGCACGACAGCCTGCACTGGACCTACCAGCCCTGGAACAAGATCGTCTGCGGCGAGAAGCCCAAGGACAAGAAGTAGCCGCACGGCGACACGCAGCAGTGCCGGCAGCCGCAGCGCACGGCAGACGAGAACGGGGCGTCCCCGCCATCCGGCGGGTACGCCCCGTTCTTGTCTGGCCCCGAGGCCAGCCCGTGTGCGGTCAGTCCAGGAAGTGCCCGGCCCCGCCGGCGTATTCGGTGTGCCCGGTGGGCACGTCGGCGGTCGCCATAGCGGCCACCTGCACGCCGAACTCCTGGACGGTCAGCAGCTTGCCGGCGGCCTTGCGGCGCTCCTCGATCGCCCCGGGCTGGGCGCGGTCCAGCAGCGTGGCGGTCACGGTGCCCTCGATCATGTCCCCGGAGATGACGACCAGCGAGATGCCCTTGGCCTCCAGCGCCGGGATTTCCTCGCGCAGGGCCAGTTCGCCGGCGCGCTTGGAGCGGGCGACCGGTTCATAGGCGTCCAGCGTGGCGGTCTTCTCGATGAAGTGCGCCTGGTGGCTCGTCACGAACACCACGCGGGAGCCCTCGGGCATCACGGCGGCGGCGGTGCGCAGCATGTTGACCTGGGCGTCGCGGTTCAGGCGCAGCGCGTAGTCCTCGCCCAGGCCGGATTCCATGCCGCCGGAGGCGTTGAGGACCAGCACGTCCAGCGAGCCGAAGTTCCCGATCGCCGCGTCGACCAGGGCCTGCGCCCCGGCTTCCTCGGTCAGGTCGGCGCCGACGGCCACGGCCTTGCCGCCGGCCTCGGTGATGCCGGCGACGATCTTGTTGGCCCGCGGGGCCTTCTGGCGATAGTTCACCACCACGGCGGCGCCCTGCCCCGCCAGGTTCTGGGCCACTTCGGCGCCGATGCCGCGCGAGGACCCGGTGACGATGGCTGTCTTGCCGGTGAGATCGGTCATGAGTGCTCCTAGTCCGGGGTGATCCGGGTTGGTCCGGGGTGATCCGGGTTGGCCCGGGTCGAGCCCGCAGTTGTGCGAATGCTGCAAAAGGTGCCCACCGCGGCAGGCGCTCCCCTCCATCTTGCCAGCCGTTCCGGCGTCGTGCAGTTGTAGGGAAGCTCCAAAATCCGTCCGGCGGAACGGGGACCGGCGCCAGTGGCGGCGCTAGTGGCCCATGCCCAGGCCGCCGTCGACGGGGATGACCGCCCCGGAGATGTAGGCAGCCTCGTCGCCGGAGAGCCAGCGCACGACCTGGGCGACCTCGTCGGGCTCGGCGAAGCGCTTGGCCGGGATGGACGCCAGGTATTCCTTCTGGGTGGCCTCGGGCAGGGCCGCGGTCATGTCGGTGTTCACGAAGCCCGGTGCCACGACGTTGGCGGTGATGCCGCGGGAACCGAGCTCGCGGGTGATCGAGCGGGCCATGCCCACCAGGCCGGCCTTGGAGGCGGCGTAGTTGACCTGGCCGGCCGAGCCGAGCAGCCCCACGACCGAGGAGATCAGCACGATCCGGCCCTTGCGCAACCGGATCATGCCCTTGGAGGCACGCTTGATGACACGGAACGCGCCGGTGAGGTTGGTGTCGAGCACGGAGGAGAAATCGTCCTCGTTCATGCGCAGCAGCAGCATGTCGCGGGTCATCCCGGCGTTGGCCACGAGCACCTCCACCGGGCCGTGGGCCGCCTCGACCTCGGTGAATGCGGCGTCGATCGACTCCGTGTCCGTCACATCCGCCTGCACGCCCAGCAGCCCCTCGGGGACCTCGCCGCTGCGGTAGGTGATGGCGACCTTGTCGCCGTTGGCCTCGAACGCGCGGGCGATGGCCAGGCCGATGCCCCGGTTGCCGCCGGTGATCAGGACGCTGCGGGCTGTGGGCTGCGCGGTGTCGGTCGCGGTGTCGGTCGCGGTTTCAGTCATGGGTCCTCCACGGTCGATGGTCGGTGGTTTCCCCGCCAGTCTATCCGCGCGGCCTCCCCGGGGGCCTCCGGCACGTGCACGGCCACCTGTGCGCGGGTTCGGCGGATCGCGGTGACGGTGAGACAATGGAAGCCGAGCCCACGGAAGAAACATGAGCGAGAAACCCCACCACCTGAACGCACATTCCCCTGCCGGCCATCCGCAACGGATCACCGACGCCGATGAGGCGCGCTCGGCGGACATGCACTCCCGAACGGTCAAGTACACGATCTCGATGAGCGTGCGCCTGGCCTGCTTCATCGCCGCGTTCTTCGTGCACGGCTGGCTGCAGGTCGTCATGCTGGTGCTGGCCGTCATCCTGCCCTACTTCGCCGTGATCGTCGCCAATGCCAGCGGCGCCGACCTGGACAAGCGGACCACGTCGAACTACTACGACGGCGGTGCCCCCGCCGCCTTGCCGGAGGGCGCCCCCGGGGGCACGGCCAGCGGCGGGACCGGGCCGGACGGGTCCGGTACCGCCGGGAACACCGAACCTGCCGGCGCCCCCGGACGCCCGGCGTCCGCCGCGCCCGGCACGGGGCCGGATTCCGGGCAGGATGCCGAACGAGGTACCGGACAGCGTTCCGGGCAGCGCGCGGCCGCACCGGAGGATGCGGAACCGGCTTCCGCGGAACCGGCTTCCGCGGACCCGACCCCCGCGGACGTGCTGCCCGGCGAATGGTACGAGCCGCAGGACGAGCCCGGGGAGCCAGGCCAGCGCGCGCAGGACCACCCGGAGCAGGAAGCTCCCGGGCAGCACGCCTTCGGGCAGGAAGCTCCCGGGCGGCGCCACCACGACCCGGCCGGACACCGGCGGAAGGACAGGCACCACGGATGAGCATCTTCGACCAGCTCTC
Source organism: Arthrobacter sp. JSM 101049 (assembly GCF_041679245.1). Taxonomy (NCBI): domain Bacteria; kingdom Bacillati; phylum Actinomycetota; class Actinomycetes; order Micrococcales; family Micrococcaceae; genus Arthrobacter; species Arthrobacter sp. JSM 101049. Next base: position 254,955 of record NZ_JBGFFC010000004.1, read on the forward strand.
CGGCGTCGACGGCCCGGCCGAGCCCCTGTGCTCGCGCAAGGGCTGCCGCCAACCCGCCGCCTGGCAACTGCTCTGGAACAACCCCCGCATCCACACGCCCGAGCGGCGCAAGATCTGGTTGGCCTGCGACGAACACCGCGGCTGGCTGACCACCTATCTGACCGAGCGCGGCCTGTTCAAGGAGTCGCGCCCGCTCCCCGACAACGCCCAGGAGGGCTGAATCCGTGTACCGATTCCTGGCCAGCACGCGCTGGCTCGGCTGGTTGCTGCTCGTATGCGTCTTCGCGGCCGCCTGCGTGGGGCTGGGCCGCTGGCAGATGAACCGGCTCGACGAGGCGCGGGCCGGCAATGCCCGCGTGGAGGCCAACTACGATGCCCAGGCCATCGACTTCCGGCGGGCACGCCCCTATTTCGCGTCGCTGCCCGAGGACGAGGCCTGGACGCCGGTGACGATGACGGGGACCTACCTGGTGGACGACACGCTGGTGGTGCGCAACCGGCCGCGCAACGGCGGCCCGGGCTACGAGGTCCTGGTGCCCTTCAAGACCACGGAGGGCACCGTCGTCGTCATCGACCGGGGGTGGCTGCCCATCGGCGATGACACCGCCGGCCGGCCCGACACCGTCCCCGCTCCCCCGCAGGGAACCGTGGAGGTCACCGCCCGCCTGAAGGTCGGCGAGCCGGCGGTATCGCGCAGTGCGCCCGAGGGCCAGGTGGCCTCGATCGAGCTGCCCCACATCGCCGACGTCCTGGGCTATCCGGTGGCCACGGGCGCCTACGGGGTCCTGGCGGGCGAGGATCCGGCGGCCGCGACCATGCCGGAGCCCCTGGAACGCCCCTCCATCAAGGAGGGGAACCACCTCTCGTACTCCCTGCAGTGGTTCGCCTTCGGCGTGCTCTCCTTCGTGGGGCTCGGCTATGCGGCGCGCCAGCAGGCCCGGATCAACCGGGAGGACGCGCAGGAGGCCGCCGAAGCCGAGGCCGCGGGGGTGCAGGTGCTGCATTCGGCCTACCGCGCACCCCGGCAGCGACCGACCCGCCGGCGCGGCAACACGCCCACGGACGAGGAGCTCGAGGACGCCTACCTCGACCGGTTCGAGGACCAGGCCCACCGGTAGGCTCCCGGCCAGCGGCCTGCCCCGCCGGGTAGTTATCCCCGGAGAGGCAGCCGCCGGCCGGTGCCTGTGGGGTCCCGCCAAAAGGCAGGATCCCGAGCGCCGGCCGATGCCGGGGCACTAGGCGAGGGTGACGAGTTCCAGGTAGTCGTCGTTCCAGAGGTCCTCGTCGCCGTCGGGCAGCAGGACCACGCGCTCGGGGTTCAAGGCCGCGACGGCCCCCTCATCGTGGCTGACCATGACGACGGCGCCCGGATAGTTGCTCAGGGCGTTCAGGATCTCGGCACGGCTGGCCGGGTCCAGGTTGTTCGTCGGCTCGTCGAGCAGCAGCACGTTGGCGCTGGAGGCGACGATCGTGGCCAGGGCCAGGCGGGTCTTCTCGCCACCGGAGAGCACTCCCGCCGGCTTGTTGACATCGTCGCCACTGAACATGAACGAGCCCAGGATGCCGCGGACCTCGGCGTCGCCCAGGTTGTCCGGAGCGGAGGAGCGCATGTTCTCCAGCACGGTGCGTTCGGTGTCGAGCGTGTCGTGCTCCTGGGCGTAGTAGCCGATCTTCAGCCCGTGGCCGGGGATGACCTCGCCGGTGTCGGGCTGCCCGACGCCGGCGAGCATCCGCAGCAGCGTGGTCTTGCCGGCGCCGTTCAGGCCGAGGATGACGACCTTGGAGCCGCGGTCGATGGCCAGGTCGACGTCCATGAAGATCTCCAGCGAACCGTAGGACTTGCTGAGGTTCTTGGCCATCATGGGGGTCTTGCCGCACGGTGCCGGATCGGGGAAGCGCAGCGCCGCGACGCGGTCCTGCACGCGGACCTCCTCGAGGCCGTCCATGAGGCGGTCGACGCGCTTGAGCATGCTCTGCGCGGCGGAGGCGCCGGAGGCCCGGGCCTTCATCTTGTTGGCCTGGGCCAGCAGCGTGCTGGCCTTCTTCTCGGTGTTGGCGCGTTCGCGCCGCCGGGAGCGCTCGTCGGTTTCGCGCTGTTCGAGATAGCGCTTCCACCCGAGGTTGTAGAGGTCCATCGTCGCCCGGTTGGCGTCCAGGTGGATGACCTTGTTGACCGTGGCCTCGAGCAGCCCGGTGTCGTGCGAGATCACCATGAGTCCGCCCTGGTGGTTCCGCAGGAATTCACGCAGCCAGGCGATCGAGTCGGCGTCGAGGTGGTTGGTCGGCTCGTCAAGCAGCAGGGTTTCGGCGTCGGCGTAGAGGATCCGGGCCAGTTCCACGCGGCGGCGCTGGCCACCGGAGAGCGTGTCCAGGGTCTGGTTCAGCAGCCGCTCGGGCAGGGCGAGGTTGTTGCAGATGGCCGCGGCCTCGGCCTCGGCGGCGTAGCCGCCGCGCGACATGAACTCGGCGTCCAGGCGGTCGTAGCGGTTCATCGCCTTGGTGCGGATGGCGTCGTCCTCGCTGCCCATCTCGTCCTGGCACTTCTTCAGCTTGGTGACGATCTCGTCGAGTCCGCGGGCCGAGAGGATGCGGTCGCGGGCCAGCTGTCCCATGTTCGGTGTGCGGGGGTCCTGGGGCAGGTAGCCGACGGACCCGTTGCGAATCACCGTTCCGCCGGTCGGCTCCGACTCTCCCGCCAGCACGCGGGTCATGGTCGTCTTGCCGGCGCCGTTGCGTCCGACCAGTCCGATCTTGTCCCCCTGGTCGATGCGGAAGGAAACACCCTCCATCAGGAGTCGAGCACCGGCGCGGAGCTCAAGGTCGGCAACGGAAATCACAAGGAACCTCTCAAATGGGATGTGGTGCGCTGACACGCAACCTTTCCAGTGTACGCGTGCCGCTCCCGGCGCGCCGAGGGTGACGAGTCCCACAGCACCCTCCCTGCACCGCGCACCCGCCTTGAACACCGATCAAGTATCATGGTCGGCATGACGAACGACTCACTCCAGGCATCCCATCAGCCGGTCCAGCGCACCTCGTGGGGAGCCCGCGACCTGGGGCTGATCTCGGTGTTCGCCGCACTGCTGGCCGCCCTGACGCTGGTCCCTGCCATCCCCGTGGGCCCGCTCGGGGTTCCCATCACGCTGCAGACCCTGGCGGTCTCGCTGGTCGCCCTGTGCCTGGGCTCGCTGCGCGGCACGGCCAGCGTCCTGCTCTACGTCGTCGTCGGGCTGGCCGGCGTGCCGGTCTTCGCCCGGTTCTCCGGCGGCCTGGGCGTCCTGGCCGGCCCCACCGCCGGCTACCTGCTTGCCTTCCCGCTGGCGGCCCTGGTCGCCGGCGCCCTGGCGACCCTCGTGCTGCGCAGGACCCGTCGGGTCCGTGTGCTGTGGCTGTTCGCCGCTGCCATGGCCGGTTCAATCCTGGTCACCCACCCGCTGGGCATCCTCGGCATGAGCCTCAACGGGCACATCCCGCTGGGCCAGGCCGCACTGGTCGACCTGGCCTACTGGCCCGGGGACCTGGTGAAGAACCTCATCGCGGCTTTGGTCGCCGCCACCGTCTTCAAGGCCTTCCCCCGCCTGGCCCGCCGCGACTTCGCCGCCTAGGAGATCCGGTGATCAGCTTCCACAGCGCCGGCGTCAGCTTCCCGGATCCGGGCGGGACCGGGCCGGATTCCGTCCTGCTCGAGCCGGCCAGCCTTGACCTCACCGAGCCGCGGATCGCCGTCATCGGGGCCAACGGGTCGGGGAAGTCGACCTTCCTGCGCCTGATCAATGGCCTGGCGCGCCCCACGACCGGCCGGATCGCCGTCCAGGGCCTGGATACCGTGCGCGACGTCGCGGCCGTCCGCCGCCGGGTCGGTTTCCTGTTCAGCGATCCGCTCTCCCAACTGGTCATGCCCCTGGTCCGCGAAGACGTGGAGCTCTCGCTGAAGGCGAGCGTCAAAAACAAGGCACGACGCCGGGAGGCCGCGCTGCACCATCTCGGCACCATGGGACTGGCCCACCTGTCCGAGCGCAGCGTCCACGACCTCTCCGGCGGCGAACGCCAACTCGTCGCCCTGACCAGCGTGCTCGCCACCGGCCAGGGCATCCTCGTCGCCGACGAGCCGACCACGCTGCTGGACCTGCGCAACAACGTGCTGCTGCAGGACACGCTCTTCGGGCTCGACCAACAGGTCATCTACGCCACCCACGACCTCGACTTCGCCGCCCGGGCGGACCGGACGCTGGTGATCGATGCTGGCCGCATCATCCACGACGGCGACCCCCGCGACGCCGTCGACTGCTACCGCCGGCTGGCCCTGGACCCACAGCGCGGTCGCCGCTGATGCGCGGCCACGCCCTGCTGATCGGGCTGCGGCTGCCGGGCCACTCCCCCGTCCACCGGGCCCCGATCTGGCTGAAGTACCTCGTGCTGGTGGCCTGCGGCGTGGCCTTGGTGCTGTGGCGCTCACCGGGCACGACGGCGGTCCTGCTCGCCGTGGGCTTGGCCCTCTTCGCCCTGGCGGGCCGCCGCGTCTTGGCGGCCTGGGCCGGCCCGCTGCGCTTCCTGTGGTGGATCCTGCTCCTGCTCGGCGCCTACCAGTGGTGGATGAACGGACCCTGGACCGCCTTCATGGTGGTCGGCGGCATGCTTGCCGCAGTGCAGCTGGCACGCTTGCTGCTGTTGACCACCGAACAGACGGACCTCGTGGACGCCCTGGCCAGGGCCGCAGCGCCTCTGCGCGTGCTCGGGGTCAACCCCGAGGTGGTCGCCCTGGCCGTGGGGCTCATGCTGCGCAGCATCCCGGCCATGCTCGGGTGCATCGCCGATGTCGCCGATGCAGCCCGGGCCCGGGGCCTGGGCCGGAACCCGGTGGTGCTTGCTGGTCCGGTAGTGGTCTCCGCGGTCGCCTTCGCCCAGCAGACCGGCGATGCCCTCGCCGCCCGGGGAATTCTGGACCACGGCACCGCCGACGGCGCAAAGGGCGACGACGCAACGGGCGACTGCGCACTGGACGACGGCGCTCCCGACAACCAGGACCGCTGACACCTACGCCGGCTCCCGCTCCATCGGTCAACCTCCGCGCCCCTCTTCCAAGGTCGGAGAGCTCCGCGCAAAACCTCCGTGTGTCATCTACGTGTGCCATCTCCCTGCATCACCTCCGTGTTCCCCGGACGCGCGCGGCTTCTTTCCCCTCACAGGTTCGATTCCCATCGGTCCTGTCCACCGGCCAACCCGGGACGGCCAAAGTGTCGGTGGCAGGTGGAAGAGTGGGGTCATGGAAGAAGTTCCGGAG
>NZ_JBGFFC010000005.1:0-215811 GCF_041679245.1 Arthrobacter sp. JSM 101049
AGAAGAGTTACGGCGGTCATAGCGTGGGGGAAACGCCCGGTCCCATACCGAACCCGGAAGCTAAGACCCACAGCGCCGATGGTACTGCACTCGGGAGGGTGTGGGAGAGTAGGACGCCGCCGGACCACAATTAGAAGTTGAGGCCCTCAACCCCAGGTTGAGGGCCTCAACTCGTTAACGGCCCGACAGTCGGTTAAAGTACGGCGCACCTCCTCCGGGCGAGCCGAGATGAGTATGCGTCTAAGATTGAATGAGCTTAGAACCCCTTCGGAGCCTTCCGAGGACCCAAGATGTAACCCAGATGCGGCGCGGCCGGATCTTAGAGAGGAACGGCCACCGTGGCTGACGAACGCAATAACTTCCGAGGCCCGAGGGACGACAAGTCCAAGGGGCCCCGGGCTAACGATCGCAATGACCGTCGTGAAGGCGGATACCGTGGCGGCAATCACCGCAACGATGGCGGTTTCCGTGGCAACCGGGAGCGTTCCGAGGGTGGCTTCCGCGGCGGCAACGACCGTCGCGAAGGCGGATTCCGCGGCGGCAACGACGGTCGCGAAGGTGGATACCGTGGCGGCAATCACCGCAACGATGGCGGTTTCCGTGGCAACCGGGAGCGTTCCGAGGGTGGCTTCCGCGGCGACAACGACCGTCGCGAAGGCGGATTCCGCGGCGGCAACGACCGTCGCGAAGGTGGATACCGTGGCGGCAGTGACCGCAACGATGGCGGTTTCCGTGGCAACCGGGAGCGTTCCGAGGGTGGCTTCCGCGGCGACAACGACCGTCGCGAAGGCGGATACCGTGGCGGCAATGACCGCAACGATGGCGGTTTCCGTGGCAACCGGGAGCGTTCCGAGGGTGGCTTCCGCGGCGACAACGACCGTCGCGAAGGCGGATACCGTGGCGGCAATGACCGCAACGAGGGTGGATACCGCGGTGGCAACGACCGCAACGAGGGTGGCTTCCGCGGTGGCAACGACCGTCGCGAAGGTGGCTTCCGCGGCGGCAACGACCGCAACGAGGGTGGCTTCCGCGGTGGCAACGACCGTCGCGAAGGCGGCTTCCGCGGCGGCAACGACCGTCGCGAAGGCGGATACCGTGGCGGCAATGACCGCAATGACAGTGGTTTCCGTGGCAACCGGGAGCGTTCCGAGGGCGGCTTCCGTGGCGGCAACGACCGTCGCGAAGGTGGATACCGTGGCGGCAATGACCGCAACGATGGCGGTTTCCGTGGCAACCGCGAGCGTTCCGAGGGCGGCTTCCGCGGCGGGAACGACCGCAATGCAGGAGGACGCGGACGCGACGACCGCCAGAGCCAGGGATTCCGCGGCAAGCCCAAGCGCAACGACGATGGGTTCCGCGGCAAAAGCGATGACCGGGCCCCCCGTGAGCTGAACCGCGGCGACGACACGCGCCGAAACTTCCCCGGCCTGGAAGAGGGCGAGCGCCCGGCGCACAATCCCGCCGATCTCCGGGTGTCCAACCGTTCGGACCGCCCACGCTCGCCTGAGATCGACCCCGACGTCACAGGCAAGGAGCTGGACCGCATCACCCGTGCCGAGCTGCGGTACCTGGATGAAAAGAACTTCGACTGGGTGGCGAAGCACCTGGTCATGGCGGGGCGGCTGATCGACATCGACCCGGATATCGCATACGAGCACGCGATGGCTGCAAGCCGTCGTGGCGGGCGCGTCGCCGTAGTTCGTGAAGCAGTGGGCCTGACGGCCTACACCGCAGGCAACTACGCCGAGGCACTTCGCGAATTCCGCACGTTCCGGCGGATCAGCGGTTCGAACATCCACCTGCCGGTCATGGCTGATTGCGAACGCGGTCTGGGCAAGCCCGAGAAGGCGCTGGAAACCGCCCACAGCGAGGAAGCCGCGTCATTGGATACGCCAGGTCGGGTCGAAATGGCCATCGTTGCCTCCGGAGCGCAGTCCGACCTGGGCAACCGGGAAGCGGCGCTGGCCGAACTGCAGATCCCGCAGCTGGACATCAACCGAGCATTCTCCTTCAGCCCACGGTTGTTCGAGGCGTACGCCATGGCGCTCGAGGCCCTGGGCAAAAACGGCGAGGCCGAGTTGTGGCGACGCCAGATCTCGCTGGCCGAACGGGCACTGGGCGTCGGGGAATTCTCCGATCCCGACATCATGGACCTGGGCGAAGACGACGACGACGACGAAACGCCGGGCAGCAAGCCGCGGGCACGGGATCTCGTGAACGACGCCGGCACGAATCCGGCATCCGACACCACGTCCGCTCCGGCTACGCAGGTCGACGACGAGGCCGCTGCACCTGCCACGGCGGAGGAGGACGACGCGGAGGAGGACGACGCCGCGGAAGCCGACGCGGCCAGCACGGCCCACGACAGCGCCGCCGACGAGAGCGCCGCTGACGAGAGCGCTGCTGTGCCGCAGGCCGGCGAGACCGACGAGGACGAGCCGCGCGGGGACCACGGTTCGGCCGACCCGGCGGACTCCGACAAGTAGGGGTAGGGCGACTCCATGCTGATCTCCGCATTCGACGCCGTCCTCTCGGACCTGGACGGCGTCGTCTACCTCGGCGCCGACGCCATCAGCGGGGCATCCGAGGCCCTCGGGAAGCTGGCTGGTGCCGGCGTCGAACTCGCCTACATCACCAACAACGCGTCCCGTTCGCCCGAGGTCGTGGCCCGGCACATCCGCCAACTCGGGGCACCGGCCGATGCCGGCACGGTGTTCGGGTCGGCCGATGCCGGGGCGGACCTGCTGGCCGAACGGATCCCGGCCAAGAGCAAGGTGCTGGTGGTCGGCAGCGCCTATCTGCGGGACTGCGTGGTCGCCCGGGGCCTGGCCCTGGCCGAATCGTCCGAGGATTCCCCGGCCGCCGTCATCCAGGGGTTCGACCCGGACGTGAACTGGCGCGACCTCGCCGAGGCGTCGCACGCCGTGAACTCCGGCGCCCTCTGGGTGGCCACCAACACGGACCTGACCATACCGCGCGCCCGCGGCATCGCCCCCGGCAACGGCTCCCTGGTCCAGGCCGTCCAGGCGGCGACGGACGCCACGCCGATCGTCGCCGGGAAACCGGAACCGCTGCTCTTCCAAGTTGCCGCGGAACAGCTCGAGGCCTCGCGTCCGCTGGTCGTGGGCGACCGCTTGGACACCGACATCCTCGGGGGCAACCGGGCCGGATTCGCCACCGCCGTCGTCCTGACCGGCGTCGATGATCCGCAATCGGTCCTGGGCGCACCGTCGGACCAGCGTCCGCGCTACATCCTTGCCGGTCTCTCCGAGCTTTACGCGGACTACCCGGTCGTGCAGGCCACCGGCAAGCAGATCGTCTGCGGCGCGGCGCGCGCCGGCGTCGACGGCGGGACCATCACCGTGACGGGGGAGCGGGGCGACCTGAACGCCTGGCGCGCCGCCTGCTGCGCCTGGTGGTACGCCAATCCCCGAACGACCGAACGCACGACGCCGGAGATCACCTTCAGTTCGTAACGCGCGCTGCGGCGCCCACGCCGCTGGACCTTGCCAGGAGGACACACCATGAACCACGAGCCCGGCGCACCCGGCATCGGCCCCACCGGCGACCCGGACGTCGACGCCCAGCTCCAGGCCCTGGAGCAGCTGGACGACCTGCCCGTCGGCGAACACCAGGCCGTCTACGCAGCCATCCACGAAGGGCTCCGCCGCGTCCTCGACGACGACCCCGCTGGCGCATGAGCCGGCTCGACCAGGAACTCGTCGCCCGCGGTCTGGCCCGTTCGCGCACCCACGCAGCCAAACTCATCGCCGCGGGACGCGTGGACGTCAACGGCGCAACGGCAGCACGCGCCGCGAAACAGGTCGCCCCGACCGATCGACTGGCCGTGCAGGACGCCGGGGACGAGGAGTTCGTCAGTCGTGCCGGGCACAAGCTCGCCGGAGCGCTGGACGCCTTCGACGACATACAGGTCCGCGGCCTGCGCTGCCTGGACGCCGGCGCCTCCACCGGCGGATTCACCGACGTGCTGCTCCGCCGGGGCGCCGACCGGGTCGTGGCCGTCGACGTCGGACACGGCCAGCTCGTCGACCAGATCCGCAACGACCCTCGGGTGGACGTCCACGAGGGGCTCAACGTACGCACCCTGGTTCCCGGGCTGATCGGCGGCTCGGTCGACCTGGTGGTCGCCGACCTGTCCTTTATCTCGCTGCGCCTCGTCGTCGGGCCGCTGGCCGCCGTCACCCGCCCCGGCGGCGACCTGGTGCTCATGGTCAAACCCCAATTCGAGGTGGGCCGTGACAACCTGGGGCGCACCGGCGTCGTGACCAGCGCCGAGCTGCGGCGCCGGGCCGTCCACGGGGTGGTGGAGGCCGCCGAAGCAGCGGGAACGGTGCTGGCCGGACTGGCCCGCAGCCCCCTGCCCGGGCAGGACGGCAACGTGGAGTTCTTCCTCCGGCTCCGGGTCCCCGGGCCCGGAAGATGTCCCCAGCCAGGCGCCGGGGAGCACGGAGTGGACGATGTTGACTATTCTTGAGGGACACCCGTTTCGGCCGCACGCCCCGTGTCCGGCCCCGCCGACGGGCACGCCTTCGTCTACCGTGAAGTAGGTTCACAAGGGAAGGAACGCATGAGACGAATACTGGTCCTGGCGCATACCGGGCGGGAAGACGCCCTCCGGGCGGCGCTGGATACCTGTCTTCGGCTGCGCGATTCCGGCCTCATCCCCGTCATGCGGCGCGATGAGGTCCGCAACCTGCACAACGCCCCGGACGGGCGGAGCCTGGAAGTACAGATCCTGGGCGAAGACGCCTCGTTGGGCGACATCGACCTGGGCATGGTCCTGGGTGGGGACGGAACCGTCCTGCGCGCCGCCGAAATGGTCCGCGAATCGGCAGTGCCGCTGCTCGGGGTCAACCTGGGCCACGTCGGCTTCCTGGCCGAAAGCGAGCGCGCCGACCTGCGGCAGACCGTCGACTGGGTGGTCAACCGGCACTACGTCGTCGAAGAACGCATGGCCATCGACGTGCAAGTCTGGCTCGGCAACCGGCGGATCGCCCACACCTGGGCGCTGAACGAGGCCGCGGTGGAAAAGGCCAACCGCGAACGCATGATCGAGGTGGTGATGGAGGTCGACGGCCGGCCCATCAGCACCTTCGGCTGCGACGGGATGGTCATGGCCACGCCCACCGGCTCGACGGCCTACGCATTCTCCGCCGGCGGCCCCGTGGTCTGGCCCGGGGTCGAGGCGCTGATCATGGTCCCGATCTCCGCCCACGCCCTGTTCGCCAAGCCACTGGTCGTCGCCCCGACCTCGACCATGGCCATCGAGCTGCTCTCGCGCACCGACGCCGAGGGAGTGCTCTGGTGCGATGGCCGACGCACCCTGGACCTGCCGCCGGGATCGCGCGTCGAGGTCACCCGGTCACCAAAACCCGTCCGGCTGGCCCGGGTGAACCGCACCCCGTTCAGCGAGCGGCTGGTGCGCAAGTTCGAGCTGCCGACCACCGGCTGGCGCGGCCCCGTGTCCGACAGCCACCGGGACACCGCCACGTCGGCCCTGCCGATCATCGACCCGCCGTTGCAGGTCGTCGAACCCCGGCACTACCAACCGCGTCCCGAGACGGAGCAGCACCCATGATCGAGGAGATCCGCATCTCCGACCTCGGTGTCATCACCCGGGCCACCCTGGAACTGGACCCCGGGTTCACCGTGGTGACCGGTGAGACCGGCGCCGGCAAGACGATGGTCGTCACCGCGCTGGGCCTGCTGCTGGGCAACCGCGCCGACGCCGGGGCCGTCCGCCACGGCGCCAAGCACGCCGTGGCCGAAGCCACCTTGCGCCTGCCAGCCGGCAGCCCGGCCCTGTCCCGCGCCGAGGAGAGCGGTGCCCTGTTGGAGGAGCACGACGGCGATACCGAGTTGATCCTGGCCCGCATCCTCAGTGCCGAAGGCCGCAGCCGGGCCGCCGTGGGCGGCACCTCGGCGCCGGTGGGTCTGCTCTCGGAGCTCGGCACGCACCTGGTGGCCGTACACGGCCAGAGCGACCAGCTCCGGCTGCGCAGCGCCGTGGCCCAACGTGAATCGCTCGACAAGTTCGGCGGCCCGGAACTGGCCGCGGCGCTGGCCGCCTACCAGGGGACCTTCGACACGTGGAAGGCAGCGTCGGCGGAGCTGGAGGAGATCACCTCCGCCTCGCGTGAACGCGTCCGCGAGGCCGAATCGCTGCAGGCGGCGCTCGAGGAGATCGACGCCGTCGACCCGCGCCCCGGCGAGGACGAGGACCTGAAGGCCGAAGCGCAGAAGCTCTCCAACGTCGAGGGCCTACGCTCGGCCGCCGTCACGGCCCATGGGGCACTGACCGGCGACGAGTTCAGCGAGGAGCCCAACGCCGTCGGATTGGTCGACGCGGCCAAGCGCGCCCTGGAGATGGTCGCCGACGACGACCCCGAACTGAGGGCCCTCGGGACGCGCGTCAACGAGATCGGCATCCTCGTCGCCGATGTGACCATGGAGCTGGGCAGCTACCTCGCCGCCCTGGACGGCGACGGGCCCGGCCGGCTCGCCGAGGTCGAGGAACGGCGTGCGGCGTTGAACCAGCTCATCCGCAAGTATGCGCCCACCATCGACGAGGTGATCAGCTGGACGGAGACGGCCCGCAGGCGCCACATGGACCTGCAGGACGACTCCGGCCGCGTCGAGGCCCTGCAGGCCCAGCTGGAGGGTCTGCAGGACCGCCTGGCGGAACAGTCCAAGACCCTCGGAGACATGCGGCGGGCTGCGGCACTGCGCCTGGCGGCCCGCGTCAGCGACGAACTGGCGGCGCTGGCCATGCCCGATGCCCGGTTCGTCGTCGAGGTCACCGATCTCGACGAGCCGGCCCGGCACGGCGGCGACCACATCGCGATGCTGCTGCAGCCACACGCCGGCAGCGCCCCGCGGCCGCTGGGCAAAGGCGCCTCGGGCGGCGAGCTGTCGCGGGTGATGTTGGCCATCGAGGTCGTGCTGGCCGAAACCGATCCGGTGCCGACCTTCGTCTTCGACGAGGTCGATTCGGGGGTCGGGGGCAAAGCCGCCGTGGAGATCGGCAAGCGGCTGGCCATGCTCGCCCGGCACGTCCAGGTGATCGTGGTGACCCACCTGCCGCAGGTCGCCGCCTACGCCCAACGCCACATACGCGTGATCAAGACCTCCGACGCCCAGGCAGGAGACGGCGCCGGCTTCACGGCCAGCGACGTCGTCCGGCTCGACGATGCCGACCGGGTGCGCGAGTTGGCTCGCATGCTCGCCGGGCAGGAACACTCCGACACGGCCCAGGCCCACGCGGAGGAACTGCTCGAAGGCGCGCGGCTGGCCCTGTCCGGACAGGCCATGTAGGCCCTGCGGGGGACCGGCCGGTGCCAGATGGCGTCTGGCGGGCCGGGCTCCGGGCAGTAGAGTGGCGACAACCCGTCCGGCGAATAGATGATAGGCTCGAATTCCGTGGTGCAGCGAACAATTTCCAAGTCCCGGTCCGAAACTACCAAGCAGATCTTTGTCACCGGTGGTGTGGCCTCGTCCCTCGGAAAGGGGCTGACGGCCTCGAGCCTGGGCCACCTCCTGCGGGCCCGTGGCCTCACGGTGACGATGCAGAAACTGGATCCCTATCTGAACGTGGATCCCGGCACGATGAACCCCTTCCAGCACGGCGAGGTCTTCGTGACCGACGACGGCTCCGAAACCGACCTCGACATCGGCCACTACGAGCGCTTCCTGGACGAGAACCTCGACGGATCCGCCAACGTGACCACCGGCCAGGTCTACTCCCGGGTGATCGAAAAGGAACGCCGCGGCGACTACCTGGGCGACACGGTCCAGGTCATCCCGCACATCACCGACGAGATCAAGCGTCGGATGCGCCTGCCCGCCGAGTCGGAGAAGGCACCAGATGTGATCATCACCGAGATCGGCGGCACCGTCGGCGACATCGAGTCGCAGCCGTTCCTCGAATCCGCCCGCCAGGTCCGCCAGGACGTCGGGCGCGGCAACGTGTTCTTCGTCCACGTGTCGCTGGTCCCGTACATCGGCCCCTCCCACGAGCTGAAGACCAAGCCGACCCAGCACTCCGTGGCCGCCCTGCGCTCCATCGGCATCCAGCCCGACGCCCTGGTGATCCGCTCCGACCGCGAGATCCCCACCGAGATGCGCGAGAAGCTCGGCCGAACCTGCGACGTCGACCCCGAGGCGGTCATCAACTGCGCCGATGCCCCGAGCATCTACGACATCCCGGTCATCATCCACGACCAGGGCCTCGACGCCCACATCGTGCAGTCGCTGGGCCTGAAGTTCAAGGACGTCGACTGGACGCAGTGGACCCGTCTGCTGCACGCCGTGCACCACCCGGACCACGAGCTCGAGGTCGCCCTGGTCGGCAAGTACATCGACCTGCCCGACGCCTACCTCTCGGTCACCGAGGCCCTGCGTGCCGGAGGGTTCGCCAACGAGACGCGGGTGAAGATCCGCTGGGTCCCCTCCGACGAATGCGCCACCGAAGCCGGGGCGAAGAAGGCGCTGCACGGCGTCGACGCGATGTGCGTCCCCGGCGGCTTCGGGATCCGCGGCCTAGACGGCAAACTCGGCGCGCTGAAGTACGCGCGGGAAACCGGTCTGCCGACACTGGGCCTGTGCCTGGGCCTGCAGTCGATGGTCATCGAGTACGCCCGCAACGTCGCCGGGCTGGCCGACGCCTCCTCCACCGAGTTCGAACCTGACTCCCAGCACCCGGTCATCGCCACGATGGCCGAGCAGGAGGACATCGTCGCCGGCAAGGGCGATCTGGGCGGCACCATGCGCCTGGGACTCTACGACGCCGCGCTCGGCGAGGGGACGGTCGTCGCCAGCACCTACGGCACGACCCAGGTCGCCGAACGCCACCGCCACCGCTACGAGGTCAACAACGGCTACCGGGCCCAGCTCGAGGACGCCGGACTCGTCTTTTCCGGCACGTCGCCCGACGGCAAGCTCGTCGAGTTCGTCGAGCTGCCCGCCGAGGCGCACCCGTACTACGTCTCCACGCAGGCGCACCCGGAGCTGAGCTCCCGCCCGACCCGCCCGCATCCGCTGTTCGCGGGACTGGTCAAGGCCGGGCTGGAGCACCAGAAGGCCGGTCGGTAGGCCATGGCCCACCACGGTCCACACGGCGCGGCGCTGGGCGACGAACCCAGCCCGCGCCGCGTGCTGGGCTCCGAGACGCCCTATTCCGGGCGCATCTGGGACGTCGTGCAGGATACCTTCGAGCTGTCGGCCGACAGCGAACCGCTGGTGCGCGACTACATCGACCACCCCGGCGCCGTGGCGGTGCTCGTCCTCGACGACCAGGAACGCGTGCTGCTGGTCCGGCAGTACCGCCACCCCGTGGGCATGCAGCTGTGGGAGATCCCGGCGGGCCTGCTCGACGTGCGCGACGAGGACCCACTCGACGCCGCCGCCCGCGAACTGGCCGAGGAAGCCGACCTGACCGCTGGCCGCTGGGACGTCCTGGTGGAGATGTTTAATTCCCCTGGGTCCTCCAGCGAGGCGCTGCGCATCTACCTGGCCCGCCAGCCGGCCGATGTCCCGCACCACGAGCGCTTCGAGCGCACCGAGGAGGAAGCGGAAATGCAGAGCCGCTGGGTTCCGTTGGACGAGGCCGTGCAGGCCGTGCTGGAGGGACGGATCCACAACCCCTCCGCCGTCGCGGGGCTGCTGGCCGCCGCATCCGCCCGCTCCCGCGGGTTCACCGGCCTGCGGCCGGCCGACACCCCCTGGACGGCCCACCCCCGCTTCCGGTCCACGAGCGGCTAGGGACCGGTGCCCAGATGTCCACGGCCGTGACACCGGACCCGGCAGCCGCCGGGAACCGGGAGGAGGTTCCTCCAGCGCTGGCTCGCGAGCTCGCTGCCTACCTCCAGCACGTCGCCGTCGAGCGGGGGATGGCCGCGAACACCGTCGCCGCCTACCGCCGGGACCTGCAGCGCTATGCCCTGTACCTGGCCGGGCAGGAGGTCGCATCGGCCGCGGCGATCACCCGCCACCACCTGACCGGCTTCGCCCAGTCCCTGCGCGATGGAGCCGACGGTGGCGCCCCGCTCAGCCCCCGGTCCGCCGCGCGGTGCATCGTCGCCGTGCGCGGCCTGCACCGGTTCTGGGCCCTGGAGGGGCTGACCGCCGACAACCCCGCCGCCGATCTGCATCCGCCGGCCGCCGGACAACGGCTTCCCAAGGCCATCAGCATCGCCGAGGTCACCGCTCTGCTCGAGTCGGTCCCCACCGACACGCCGCCGGGGCTGCGCGACCGCGCCCTGCTGGAGTTCCTCTACTCGACCGGGGCCCGCATCAGCGAGGCCGTTGGACTCGACGTCGACGACCTGCATCTCAAGCGGCCCGCAGACGGGCCCGCCGTCGTCCGGCTCTTCGGCAAGGGCTCCAAGGAGCGTGTGGTGCCCCTGGGGTCCTACGCCGCAGAGGCGCTGGAGGCCTACCTGGTCCGCGGCCGGCCGGGCATGGCGGCCAAGGGGCAGGGAACGCCCGGCTTGTTCCTGAACCGGCGCGGCGGTCGGCTGAGCCGGCAGTCGGCCTGGTCGGTGCTGAAGGCCGCTGCCGACCGTTCGGGCATCGGCAAGGACGTCTCCCCGCACACGCTGCGGCACTCCTTCGCCACCCACCTGCTCGAAGGCGGAGCCGACGTGCGCGTGGTCCAGGAACTGCTCGGCCATGCCTCGGTCACCACCACGCAGGTCTACACGATGCTCAACGCCCAGACCCTGCGCGAGGTCTACGCCGCCGCCCATCCCCGGGCCCGTGCCTGAGTCCGCGGCCGCGGGCCGACCGGGCACCGCCGTCGTGCTCTGCCTGCTCCAGCGCGGTCCGGCCGCACGCCGCGAGGTCCTGCTTGGGCACAAGCTGCGCGGTTTCGGGCGGGGCAATTTCGTGCTGCCCGGTGGCAAGATCGAGCCGGGGGAGCGGCCGGTGGATGCCGCCGTGCGCGAGCTTCGCGAGGAGACCGGGCTTGTCGCCGAGCCGGCGGCCCTGGCGGAGGTGGCCACCATCCGCTTCACCTTCCCGGCCAATCCGCTCGCCGACATGCATTGCACCGTCTTCCGGGCCTGCGCCTTCAGCGGGACCGCGACGCCGTCCGATGAGCTGGACCCGGCGTGGCATCCCGTGGACCGGCTGCCGGCGGAGCGGATGTGGGACGATTCGCCGCGCTGGCTGCTGCCGCTGCTGCACGGCGGGGAACTGGATGCCGAGGTCGTGCTGGCCGAGGACAACCTCGCGGTCGCCCGCTACACGGCGGTGCCCCGTCCCGAGACCGCGCCTCACGGGGCGTGACCCCTCCGTCCGCCGGCTGAACCGAGCTGAACCCAGCTGAACGCCGCCTGGAACCCGTCTGGACGCGACGGCGCCCGCGGCAGGTGCCGCGGGCGCCGATCGGGCCGTGGTGCCGGCAGTGCGGGCTCAGAGTTCGCGCTGCTCCGGGCCGTTGTAGGCCGAGAGCGGGCGGATCAGCGCATTGTTGGCGCGCTGTTCCATGATGTGCGCGGTCCAGCCCGAAATCCGCGAGGCGATGAACAGCGGCGTGAACATCTGGGTGTCGAAGCCCATCAGGTGGTACGTCGGACCCGCCGGGTAGTCCAGGTTCGGCTTGATGTTCTTCGCCTCGGACATGGCGGCCTCGAGCCCGTCGTAGAGGCCCAGGATCTCGTCGCGGCCGAAGTGCTCGATCATCGCATCCAGCGCGCCCTTCATGGTGGGCACGCGCGAGTCTCCGTTCTTGTAGACGCGGTGCCCGAAGCCCATGACCTTCTTCTTCGCTGCCAGGGCCTCCTCCATCCACTTCTTGGCGCGGGCGGCGGCTTCCTCGCGGGATTCGTCCTTGCGGATGCCGATCTCCTCGAAGGTGTGCATGACCGCCTCGTTCGCGCCACCGTGCAGCGGGCCCTTCAGGGCGCCGATGGCCCCGACGATGGCCGAGTGCATGTCCGAGAGCGTGGAGGTGATGACCCGGGCGGTGAACGTGGAGGCGTTGAAGGAATGCTCCGCGTAGAGCACCATCGAGACGCGGAAGGCGTCCACGACCTCGGGGGCGGCCTCCTCGCCGTTGGTCATCCACAGGAAGTTCTGCGAGTAGTCCAGGTCCTCGCGCGGCTCGACGGGCTGCTGCTGCCGGCGGCGGCGCTGGTCGTAGGCCACGACTGCCGGGAAGCGGGCCAGCAGTGACTTCGCCTTCTCCAGCTCCGCCTCCGGGGAGGAATCCTCGGCCAGCGGATGGTTGGCGCCCAGCACCGAAACCGCGGTGCGGGCCACGTCCATGGGGTGGCAGTCCGTCGGCAGCAGGTCCACCGCGGCCTTCACGTTGTCCTCGAGGGCGCGGTTGGCGCGTTCGTAGGCGGTGAACTCCTCCAGCTCGGCCGCGCTGGGCAGCTCGCCGGTCCAGAGCAGCAGCGCGACCTCCTCGAAGCTCTTGGAGGCGGCCAGGTCCTGGACCGGGTAGCCGCGGTAGAGCAGCGAGTTGGTGTCCGGGTTGACCTTGGAGACGGCGGTGTAGTCGACGACGACGCCGGCCAGGCCCTTCTTGATGTCAGTCTCGGTGTCGCTCATGGTTGCTGCTCCTTTGCACCCGCGGGAAGGTTCGCGTTGTTGCCGTCGATGTCCAGTCCGGGGACCTGGAAATTGAAGATCCCGGTGTCGAAGCGGTTGTAGGCCTCGTAGTCCACCAGATCATACAACCGGGTGCGCGTCAGCATCTGGTCGACCTGTCCTTGCTGGGTGCCGTCGACGCGGAGGGCGTCGAGCACGCGTTCGGCAGCGCCCATGGCGCTGCGCAGCAGGGTCACGGGGTAGATCACCAGGGCGACGCCGGCATCGGCCAGGTCCTGGCGGGTGAAGAGGTCGGATTTGCCGAACTCGGTCATGTTCGCCAGCACCGGCACGTCGACGGCGTTGCAGACGGCCTCGAACTCCGAGAGGTCCTTCATGGCCTCCGGGAAGATCGCATCCGCGCCGGCGTCGACCAGTGCCTTGGCCCGGTCGACCGCCGCGTCCAGCCCCTCCACGGCCCGGACGTCGGTGCGGGCCATGATCAGGAAGTTCGGGTCCCGGCGGGCATCGGCTGCGGCGGCGATGCGCTTGACCATGGTGTCCAGGTCCACGACGTTCTTGCCGTCGAGGTGCCCGCAGCGCTTCGGGTTGAACTGGTCCTCGATGTGGCAGCCGGCCAGGCCGGCGTTCTCCAGTTCCTGGATGGTGCGCGCGACGTTCATCGGTTCGCCGAATCCGGTGTCGGCGTCGACGATGGCCGGCAGGTCGGTCATCCGGGCGATCTGTCCGGCGCGGGAGGCGACCTCCGTCAGGGTCGTCAGGCCGACGTCGGGCAGGCCCAGGTCGTTGGCGAGCACGGCACCGGAGATGTAGACGCCGTCGAACCCCTTTTCGCCGATCAGCCGGGCCGAGAGCGGGTTGAACGCCCCGGGGAACTGCCGGGCGGTCCCGGGGACCAGCAGCTCGCGCAGCGTGCGCCGCTTGGCTTCGGGAGTGGTGGTGGAATACAGCATCTAGAACAGTCCCTTCGGTGCGGCGGCCGCGTCGATGACCCCCGGCGCGGCGACGATGTTCAGCTGGTCGAGTTCGCCGGCGGCCAGTTCCGGCAGGCGTTCGGCCGCGGCGAGGAACCGGTCGATCTCCGCCGGCTCGACCAGGCCCTGGGCCAGGGTGCGGAACTTGTTGATGTACTGCTCGCGGGCGAACGGGCGGGCGCCCAGCGGGTGGGCGTCGGCGACGGCGATCTCGTCGGTGATGACCGTGCCGTCGTGCAGGGTGATCTCCACCGAGCCGCCGAACGCCTTCTCGGAGATGTCCAGCGAGTGGTAGCGACGGGTCCACTCGGGATCCTCCTCGGTGGTGACCTTGTGCCAGAGCTCGACGGTGTCGGGGCGGCCGGCGCGCTCGGGGGAGTAGGAGTCCACGTGGTGCCAGGCGCCGTCCTGCAGTGCGACGGTGAAGATGTACGGGATCGAGTGGTCCAGCGTCTCCCGTGAGGCGGTGGGATCGTATTTCTGCGGGTCGTTGGCGCCGGATCCTATGACGAAATGGGTGTGGTGGCTGGTCTTGATCAGCACGCTCGCCACGTTCGCCGGGTCGGTGGCCTCGGGGTGCTCGCGGTGCAGCTTGCGGGCCAGGTCGATCCACGCCTGCGCCTGGTATTCGGCCGAGTGTTCCTTGGTGTAGGTATCGAGGATCGCGCGCTTGGCCTCCCCGGCCTCGGGCAGCGGGACCTCGTAGGCGGCCTCGGGGCCGTCGAGCAGCCAGGCGATGACGCCGTCCTCGCCCTCGTAGATCGGCACCGGGGAGGTCTGCCCGCGCATCGCGCGGTCGGCGGCCTCGACGGCCATCTTCCCCGCAAAGGCCGGGGCGTGGGCCTTCCACGTGGAGATCTCGCCCTTGCGTGACTGGCGCGTCGCGGTGGTGGTGTGCAGCCCCTGCCCGACGGCCTGGAAGATGGTCTCCACGTCCAGCCCGAGCAGCGTGCCGATGCCGGCTGCGGCCGAGGGGCCGAGGTGGGCGACGTGGTCGATTTTGTGCGCATGCAGGCAGATGGCCTTGACCAGGTCGACCTGGATCTCGTAGCCGGTGGCGATGGCGCGGACCAGGTCCTTGCCGGAGGCACCCGTGTGCTGGGCGACGGCTAGGATCGGCGGGATGTTGTCGCCCGGGTGGGAGTATTCGGCGGCCAGGAAGGTGTCGTGGTAATCGAGCTCGCGCACGGCCACGCCGTTGGCCCAGGCGGCCCATTCGGGGGAGGCCTTCTCGGTGATGCCGAAGATGGAGGCGCCGCTGCCGCCGGAGCTCGGTGCGTGGGCCAGCGCCTGCGAGCGGGCGGCGACGATGGGCCCGCGGTTCAGCGAGGCGATGGCCACCGACGCGTTGTCGATCACGCGGTTGATGACCATGTCGGTGACCTCGGCGGTGACGTCGACCGGATCGGCGGCGACGGTGGCGATCTTGTGGGCCAGCTGGTCCTCGCGGGGCAGGTTTTCCTCGGAGCGGTAGACGCGGACGGGGTGGTTGATCATGCGGTGGCCTCTTTCGGTAGGGCATGGGATCGGATGTGGTCAAGGCTGTTGTGCAGGTGCAGCATCGTGGCGGCCGCGGCCAGGCCGGGATCACCGGTGGCGATGGCCCGGGCGATCTGGGCGTGTTCGCGTGCCGACTCCCGCAGGCGGTCCGGGGCGTCGTGGGAAAGACGGCGCAGACGGGCCAGGTGGACGCGCAGGCCGTGCAGGGCCTGGGCCAGGTAGGGATTGGAGGCCGCCGCCTCGATGGCGGCATCGAGGCCCCCGGCCAGGGCATAGTAGGCGTCGCGCTCGGCCGGTGCGTCGAGTGCCGCGGACGCGGCGTCGAATTCGGCGGCCAGGTCCTCGAACACCGCGGCGTCCCCGGCGCGCGCTGCACTGCGGGCGGCTTCGACCTCCAGGGCGCGGCGCAGGGAGAACAGGTCGTCGACGTGGTCGAGCGAGACATCCGAGACGACGACCCCGCGGCCGCGTTGCGCCACGGCCAGGCCGTCGGCCGCCAGCCGGGACAGGGCCTCGCGCAGGGGCGTACGGGAGACGCCGAGGCGCTCGGCCTGCTCGACTTCGCCCAGCACGGTGCCCGGCGGCAGTGCCCACGAGACGATATCCCGCCGCAGCGCCGCATAGGCCTTGTCGCTTGCCTTCATGCCGTCAGTGTATACAGAAAGACGGTTCGTTTGCCATGGCGTCCGCATTATTCCGGCCGATCTGCTGATTCTTCGATTTTCGTGTATACAAACTCTTGTATCGCTGTGATGTGCCCCATAGAGTGGCCGCGTACCAGCCCGACGAAGTGGGAGTCGCGATGACACCGGATTACCGACAGACGTATGCCGCCAGCACCGAGGATCCCGCCGCCTTCTGGCTCGAGGCCGCCGGGCTCGTGGACTGGAACACCGAGCCGACCCGTGGGCTGGACGCCTCCCGGGCACCGCTGTACGGCTGGTACCCCGACGGTCGGCTCAACATCACCACCAACGCGCTGGACCGGCACGTCGCCGCCGGCCGCGGCGACCAGGCGGCGCTGGTCTACGATTCCGCGGTGCTGGGAACCACCCGCGCCTACACCTACGCCGAGCTGCTGGACGAAGTGGCCCGGTTCGCCGGGGTCCTGCGCGGCCTCGGGATCGAGGCGGGGGACCGGGTCATCCTCTACCTGCCGATGATCCCGCAAGCGGCGATCGCGATGCTCGCCTGCGCCAGGATCGGCGCGGTGCACTCGGTGGTCTTCGGCGGATTCGCGGCGAAGGAACTGGCGGCCCGGATCAACGACTGCCGCCCGAAGGCGATCGTCACCGCCACCGGCGGAGTCGAGCCGGCCCGGCGCGTGGAGTACCTGCCCGCGGTCGCCGAGGCGGTGGACACCGCGTCGCACCAGGTGGATACCGTCGTCGTGCACCACCGTGACGGGTTCGAACACGACCGCTCCGAATTCGGCGGGACGGCTTCGGGGTGGCACGACTGGGACGACCTCGCCGCGGCGGCCGAACCGGCCGGACCCGTCGACGTGGCCGCCGGGGACCCGCTGTACGTGCTCTACACCTCCGGCACGACCGGCTCGCCCAAGGGCGTGGTCCGAGACACCGGCGGCTACGCGGTGGCCATGGCCTGGTCGATGCGCAACATCTACGGGGTCAACGCCGGGGACACCATGTTCACCGCCTCCGACGTCGGCTGGGTCGTGGGCCACTCCTACATCGTCTACGGCCCGCTGATCGCCGGGGCCACCACGGTGCTCTACGAGGGCAAGCCGGTCGGAACCCCCGACGCCGGGGCGTTCTGGCGGGTGGTGGCCGAGCACGGGGTCGACGTCATGTTCACCGCCCCGACGGCGCTGCGCGCGATCCGCAAGGCCGATCCCGACGCGGGGCTGCTCGCCGACCATGACACCTCGTCCTTGCGCGCGCTCTTCGTGGCCGGCGAGCGCTTGGATCCCGACACCTTCGACTGGGCCGGGCGCGTGCTCGGCGTGCCGGTGGTGGACAACTGGTGGCAGACCGAGACCGGCTGGCCCATCGCGGCCAACCCGCTGGGCCTGGAGGAGCTGCCGATCAAGGCCGGCTCGCCGACGGTCCCGGTGCCCGGCTACCACGTGAGGATCCTCGACGCCCTCGGCGAACCCGTCGGCACGGGCGAGGAGGGCAATATCGCCCTGGAACTGCCGCTGCCGCCCGGCACCCTGCGCACCCTCTGGGGCAACGACGAGCGCTACCGCTCGGCCTACCTCGAGCAGTTCCCGGGGTTCTACGCCACCGGGGACTCCGGCTACCTGGACGAGGACGGCTACCTCTTCGTCATGGGCCGCACCGACGACGTGATCAACGTGGCCGGGCACCGCCTCTCCACCGGTGCCATCGAACAGGTCCTGGGCTCGCACGCCGCCGTGGCCGAATGCGCGGTCATCGGCGTGGCCGACGAGCTCAAGGGCCAGCGGGCCTGTGGCTTCGTGGTGCTGAAATCGGGGGTGGAGTCCACCGAGGAGCAGCTGGCCGCCGAGCTCGTGGCCCTGGTGCGCCAGAAGATCGGACCGGTGGCCGACTTCCGCCAGGTCAGGGTCGTGGACGCGCTGCCCAAGACCCGCTCGGGCAAGATCCTGCGCAAGACCATGCGCCAGATCGCCGACGGCAAGGCCTACTCCGTGCCCTCGACGATCGAGGACCCGGCGGTGATCGAGGCACTGCTGCCGTTCCTGCGCGTCTCCTGAAAGGCACCGCGGCACCCCTCGGGAACCGGCTCCGAACGGAGTAGTCTGCTGGTACCCGGCCGCCGTCCGGGAACACCGGCCCGCGGCCGCGGCCGAGCATCCACGAGGAGGCACGCATGGCCTACGATCCGACCCGTCTCCGGGACTATTTCGAGCACGCGTTCACCTACGAAGCAGGCTTCCGCCGCAATGCCGACCGCTATGCGGACCGCTCCGCCCTGGTGGACCCGGTGGAGGGGCGCGACTGGACCTACCGCGACCTGGCGGCACAGGTGGACCAGGTGGCGTCCGCGCTCGCCGGGCTGGGCATCGGGGCGGGCGACCGGGTGGTGTACCAGCTGTTCAACGGCGTCGAATTCGCCCTGCTCTACCTCGCCACCCAGCGGCTCGGGGCCGTCGGCGTGCCCATCAACTACCGGCTGGCGGCGGGGGAGGCGGCCCTGATCCTGCGCGACAGCACCCCCGGCGTGTTCGTCTTCGACGCCACCGTCGCCCCGGAGGCGCTGCAGGCGCTGGAACTGGCGGACTGCGGAGCCCACCGGCTGGCCGTCGACGGGCCGGTGGACGGGGCCGACGGCTTCGCCGAGGCCGTGCGGGACGCCGACACCGCCCTGCCGGAGCCGCGGCAGGACGCCTCCACGTTCGAGGAGACCACCCGGCTCTACACCTCCGGGACGACGGGGCGCCCCAAGGGCGTGTCGCTGCCGTCCATCGTCGAGGTGATGAGCGCGCACGACGTGATCATGCACTTCCCGTTGTCCCCGCAGGACCGGACCCTGAACATGACCCCGTGGTTCCACCGCGGCGGTCTCTACTCCGGCGGACCGAACCCGGTGTTCTACATCGGCGCCTCCGTGGTGCCGATGCGCCAGTTCGACGCGGCCACGGCGCTGGACTGGGTGGACCGCTACCACCTGACCTTCCTCATCGGCGCGCCCGCCACACTGGAAATGCTCGCCACGGAGCAGGAACGCAGTCCCCGCGACCTGGCGCCGCTGCGCGGCATCGTCACGATGGGCGCCCCGTTGGACCGGGCCTCGGCGCTGCGCTACCAGGAAGTCCTGACCCCGAGGATCTTCAACGGCTACGGCACCACCGAGACGTTCTGGAACACCTTCCTGCGGCCCGAGGACCTACCCGCCCACGCCGGCACCGCCGGACGCTCGTCCACCGACGACGATGTCGCCGTCGTGAGGATCTACGACGACCGCCCGGCCACACCGGACGACCTGGCACCCCGTGACGGCACCGAGACTGGCGAGGTCATCATGCGCTCGGCCAAGTCGGGTTTCGGGTACTTCAACCTCCCCGACAAGGACGAGGAGAAGTTCCACCAGGGCTGGTTCTACACCGGCGACCTGGCCACCTGGGACGAGGACGGCTTCGTCACCATCGTGGGCCGCAAGGACGACATGATCATCTCCGGCGGCGAGAACGTCCACCCGGTCCAGGTGGAGGAACTGCTCAACCGGCATCCCGGTGTCAGGGACTCGGTGGTCGTGGGTCTGCCCGACGAGCGGTGGGGCCAGCGGGTGGTCGCGTACGTCATCCGCCAGGACGCGGGGTTGACGGTCGCGGACTTGGAGGCCCACTGCCTCGGCAGCCACGACCTCTCCGACTTCAAGCGGCCCCGCGCCTACCGGTTCGTCGAGGAGGTGCCGCTGACGGCCACGGGGAAGAAGGTGCACTACCGGCTGGCCCAGCAGGCCGTGGAGGACCATGCCGCCGGCCTGTTCGACGCCCCGGCCCGGCCCGCCGCGGACGGAAGGTCCCGATGAGCGGGCCGGGTGCGGACCGGGTCGTGGTGACGGGGATCGGCGCCCTCACCCCGCTGGGTCTGACGCTGCGGGAGACCTGGGACGGGCTGCTGGCCGGCCGCAGCGGGGTCGGGCCGATCTCCCAGTTCGACGCCAGCGGGTTTCCCACCCGCATCGCCGCCGAGGTCACGGGCTTCGACCCCTCCGGCCTGCTGCCGGTCAAGCGCATGAACCGTTCCTCGCGGTGCACGCAACTGGCCATCGCCGCGGCCCGCGAAGCGGTGGACGACGCCGGCCTGGGCGCGTCGCTGGGGGACCGGGAAGCCGCCGTCGTCATCAACAGCGCGGTCTCGGGCTTCGGCGGGATCGAAGAGGCCACCCACACCCTGCAGGACGCCGGGATGCGCCGGATCAGCCCGAGCTTCGTGGCCTCGTCGTTGACCAACATGGCAGCCTGCGAGGTCGCCATCGACCTCGGGGTCCACGGACCGGTCAATGCCAGCGCCCTGGCCTGCGCCAGCGGCACGCACGCCCTGCTGGAGGCACGCCAGCTGCTGCTCGCCGGGGCCGCCGATGTCGTCGTCGCCGGCGGGGCCGACGCCTCCATCACCCCGGTCATGTTCGCCGGCTTGTCGGCCATGCGGGGCCTGTCCCGGAACAACGAGCATCCGCAGCAGGCCAGCCGCCCGTTCGACGCCGGCCGCGACGGCTTCGTCTTCGGCGAGGGGGCCGTGGTCTTCACCCTCGAACGGCTCTCCGAGGCCCGTGCCCGGGGAGCGCGCATCTACGGGGAGGTCTCCAGTGCCGCCATGACCAACGATGCCTTCCACATCGTGGCTCCGGAACCGGAGGGCACGTACGCGTCCCAGGCCATCTCGCGCGCCCTCGCCAAGGCCCGGCTGGATCCGTCGGACATCGACCTGGTGTGTGCCCACGGCACGTCCACCCAGGCCAACGACCGCACCGAAACCGCGGCAATCCACCGGGCCTTCGGGGCACACGCGTCCCGGCTGGCCGTCACCGCCCCGAAGTCGATGACCGGGCACCTGATCGGGGCCGCGGGGGCGCTGGGTGCGCTGGTGTGCCTGATGTCCATCACCGACGCCGCGGTCCCGCCGACCATCAACTATGCCGACCCGGACCCGGAATGCGACCTGGACTACGTGCCCAACGAGGCCCGGCACCAGCCGGTGCGCCACGCCGTGACCAACGCCTTCGGGTTCGGCGGGCAGAATTGCGTGGTGGCCTTCTCCGCCGTGGCCTGAACCGCGGATCGCACCGCGGCTACTTCCAGCGGTATTCGTACTCGGGCCGGCCCGGCGTTCCGTGCCGCGGGGACTTGACGGCCTGGTCCAGCCCGGCCAGGTACTCCAGGTAGCGCCGGGCTGTCACCCGGGAGAGCTCCAGCCGCTCGGCCACCTCCGTGGCCGAGAGCGCGCCGCCGGAGGACTGCAGTTCACGGGAGATCGCCGCCAGCGTTTCCTCCAGCAGCCCCTTGGGCAGCCGGGTCGGCCCGACCGTGCGCAGGGCCGCCAGCGCATTGTCGATCGAGGCCTGCGTCGCCGGGCCGCCCTTGTCGGCCAGGTTGAGCCGGAACCGCCGGTGGTTCTCCAGCTTCTCGCGGAAGGTCGCGAACGTGAACGGCTTGATCAGGTACTGTGTCACCCCCGCCGACAGTGCCGTCTTGACCACGTACAGATCCCGCACGGCGGTGATCGCCATGATGTCCACCGTGTACCCCCGGCCGCGGATCCGCCGGGCGACGTCGAGGCCGTGCAGGTCGCCCAGGTTCATGTCCAGCAGGACCAGGTCCACCGGCTCGGGGCCGGCGGCGGCCTCCTCCAGCCGGGCCAGCGCCGCGTTGCCGGTCAGCACGACCGCGTCGACGCTGTAGCCGGGGACCCGGCGCACGTAGTCGGCGTGTGCCTGGGCGGTCAGGGGCTCATCGTCGACGACCAGCACCCGCAGGTCGCGTTCAACGGACATCGGCGGCACCTCCGGGAGGGTTCATGCCGGGAACCTGCGGCACCAGGGGCAGGGTGACCGTGAAGATCGCCCCGCCGTCGGATTCCACCTCGAGGGTACCGCCCAGCCGGGCCACGGCCTGCCGCACCAGGGCCAGGCCCAGCCCCCGGCCACCCGGCCCGCCACCGGGCCCTTTCGACGAGGCGCCCAGGCGGAAGATCCCGTCCAGGTTGTCCGTGTCCACGCCCGGACCCGAATCGGCCACGGAGATGATGAGCATGCCGTCGGCGGCCGAGAAATCCGCCCACACGCTGCGCTGCTCGGAGGTGGCCGCCGCGTCGAAGGCGTTGTCGAGGAGGTTGCCCGTCACGGTGACCAGGTCGCGGGCATCCACCGACCCGGGAAGCAGATCGCCGCTGGCCGTCATGGTCAACCGGATGCCCCGCTCGTGGGCCTGGGCGGCCTTGCCGATCATCAGCGCCGTCAGGAACGGCTCGTCGATGGACTGCACGAACTCGTCGGTCAGGCGCTGCGATTCCTGCCGGTCCTGGACGGCGAACTGCAGGGCCTCCCGTTCCCGGCCGAGCTCGATCATGGTGGCCACGGTGTGCAGCCGGTTGGCATGCTCGTGCGTCTGGGCCCGCAACGCCTCGGAGAGCGTCTTCATCGATTCCAGCTCGCCGGCCAGCGCCTGCAGTTCCGTGTGGTCGCGCAGCGTCGCCACCGTCCCCAGGTAGCGGGAGGGGCCCTGGCCCTGGCGGCTCCCGCGCCGCAGCGACGGGGCCCAGCGGAACGGGAAGCTCGCGGTGGGGCCGACGTCGGGCTGCGTGGCACGCTGCTGGCTGATCACCAGGATGCGGTCCCGGGTCAGGTGGATCTCGTCGGTGGCCCGCCGTCCGGAGGCGAAGAGGTCCGCGACCGACTCCGGCAACCCCAACCCGGCGACCGGGACCGGCTTCAACGCCCCGGCCGGCGGCAGGCCCAACAGGTCCGCGGCCTGGTCGTTGTAGAGGACCAGGCGGCCCTTCTCGTCGATGAGAACCAGGCCTTCGCGCAGCGAATGCAGCGCCGAATCGTAGTAGGCGAAGAAGCTGCGCAGTTCCTCCGGCGCGTAACCGAGCGTAACGCGGCGCAGATAGCGGCTGAGCAGCCACGAGCCGATGCCCCCGAGGACGACGGCGGCTGCCGCGACCCAGAGGATCGCCGGCAGGGAGGCTGCCTGGGACAGGGACAGGGTCTCAAGCGTGATGCCCACGGCTACCATGGCGACCACTGTGCCGTCGTCGTCGAAGACCGGGGCGATCGCCCGGACCGATGGACCCAGCGTCCCGGAATACTGCTCGACCTGGCTCTTTCCGGCCAGTGCGCTGTCGATGCTGCCGATGTAGTGCCGGCCGAGCTGCGCGGGATTCGGGTGGGTGTAGCGCGTGCGGTCCGGGGCCATGATGGTCACGAAGTCCACGTGGGCCATGGCGTTGACTTCCTGGGCGTAGGGCTGCAGGAGCGTCGAGGGGTGCGGCGAGGTGACTGCGGACTGCACGTAGGGGTCGTTGGCCAGGGTCTCGGCGATGCTCAGGACGCGGTCGGCGGTGGCCTCGTGTGCCCGGGACTGGGCGTTGGCATAGCTGGTGGCGCTCAGGGCGGCGGTCACCAGCGCCACGAGGAGGAGCTGGACCAGGAACAACCGGGTGGCCAGCGAATACGTGCCACGAGGGGTCCCCGCCGGATGTGCCGTCGCTGCCATGCCGGTCCTCCCCTTCATCCACCGTTAAGCGTCCCACGACCGGCACCGGTGTGAACAATATGAACGCAAGCGTGAGGGTCGTCACGTCCGCCACCACCATGGAGTGGAAGCAGAACACGAACCCCCCAAGGAGTCGGCATGGCAGCGCAGCCAGAAGAACGGAAGCCCGCGATGGGCCCGAGCACCGGTGGGCAACCGCCGGCACGCAAGAAGGACAGGACCCACTGGTTGTACATCATGGTCATCGTCGCGGTCGTCCTCGGCGCGGCCATCGGCCTGGTCTTCCCCGAAGTCGGCAAGTCGCTCAAGCCGCTGGGGACCGCCTTCGTGGCGCTGATCAAGATGATCATCGCCCCGGTCATCTTCTGCACCATCGTGCTGGGCGTCGGCTCCGTGGCCCGCGCCGCGACCGTCGGCAAGGTCGGCGGCCTGGCCCTGGGCTACTTCATCACCATGTCCACGTTCGCCCTGGCCATCGGCCTGGTCGTCGGCAACCTGATCCACCCCGGTGCCGGGCTGCATCTGCAGCCCTACAAGGCGGCGGCCGGCGGCGGCGACGGCGGTCTGGTCGACTTCCTGATGAGCCTGATCCCCGGGGACATCCCCGTGCTTCCCACCCTGGTCCTGGCGCTGCTGGTCGGCTTCGCCCTGCAGTCCATGGGCAAGGCCGGCGAGCCGGTGCTGCACGGCATCCAGAACATCCAGGCCGTCGTCTTCAAGCTCATGATGATGATCATGTGGGCGGCCCCGATCGGCGCCTTCGGTGCCATCGCCGCCGTCGTCGGCGCCACCGGCTGGGCCGCGATCGGCTCCATGGCCATCCTCATGGGGGCCTTCTACCTGACGTGTGCCCTGTTCATCGTCGTCGTCCTGGGCAGCCTGCTCAAGGTCGTCACGGGCCTGAACATCTTCGCCCTGCTGAAGTACCTGGCCCGCGAGTACCTGCTGATCTTCTCCACCTCCTCCTCGGAGTCGGCGCTGCCGCGCCTGATCGCCAAGATGGAGCATGCCGGGGTCTCCAAGCCGGTCGTCGGCATCACCGTGCCCACGGGCTACTCGTTCAACCTGGATGGCACGGCCATCTACCTGACCATGGCCTCGCTGTTCGTCTCCACGGCCATGGGCATGCCGATGAACCTCGGTGAGCAGATCTCGCTGCTGGTCTTCATGATCATCGCCTCCAAGGGGGCCGCCGGCGTCACCGGCGCCGGGCTGGCCACGCTGGCCGCGGGATTGCAGTCGCACCGTCCCGAGCTGCTCGACGGCATGGGCGTCATCGTGGGCATCGACAAGTTCATGTCCGAGTGCCGCGCCCTGACGAACTTCACCGGCAACGCCGTGGCCACGCTGCTGATCGGCAAGTGGACGCGCGAGATCGACATGGAGCAGACCCGTGCAGTGCTCGCCGGCCAGCGGCCCTTCGACGAGCTCTCCCTGGAACCGGACGCCCATGGCCCCGCCGTGGCACCGGAGGCGGCATCGGCCCCCGAACAGGCTCCTGAACGGGTCGCTGCCACGGTCCGCTAGGACCCGCAGGGGGAACCGCCACCGGTTCGCCTCCAGCACCGCCTGCCGGCCGCCACCCCTCGGGAGTGGCGGCCGGCAGGCGTTTCCGGGCCCGGCCGATGACCCGGCCCGGGGCCAACCCTCGAGTTCAGCTTCAAGGTAAAGGCTCGCCGTTCCCCGGCAGACCTGCGCGGTTGCGGGCCCCGGCGGCGATAGCCTTGAGGCTAGGCAGTGAGATAGCAAGCAACGAACGGAAGTGTGGTTCATACCGTGAGCGAGCAAAAGGGTTCGAGGACTCGTACGGCCGGATTGCTGAAGGAGCCGCCGGCAGTCGGGCCGACGGGTCGACCCCTGACGGAGTTCCCGGAACCACAGCCGCTGGACGGCCACGGTCCGGCGCGCGTCATCGCCATGGTGAACCAGAAGGGCGGCGTCGGCAAGACCACCTCCACCATCAACCTCGCCGCCGCGCTCGCCGAATACGGGCGCAAGGTGCTGCTGGTCGACTTCGACCCCCAGGGGGCGCTCAGCGCCGGATTCGGCACGAACCCGCACGAGCTCGACGTCACCGTGTACAACGTGCTCATGGAACGCAAGACCAGCATCAGCGACGCGATCCTGCACACCGAAATCGAGAACATCGACCTGCTGCCGGCGAACATCGACCTGTCGGCCGCGGAGGTCCAGCTCGTCAACGAGGTCGCCCGGGAACAGGTCCTGGAACGGGCGCTGCGCAAGGTCTCCGACGACTACGACGTCATCCTCATCGACTGCCAGCCCTCGTTGGGCCTGCTGACGGTCAACGCGCTGACCGCCGCCCACGGCGTGATCATCCCACTGACCGCCGAGTTCTTCGCCCTGCGCGCCGTGGCCCTGCTGGTCGAGACCATCGACAAGGTGCAGGACCGGCTGAACCCGTCCCTGCAGGTCGACGGCGTCCTGGCCACCATGTACGACGCCCGCACCCTGCATTCGCGCGAGGTCATCGGCCGGCTCATCGAGGCTTTCGGCGACCAGGTCTTCGAGACGGTCATCAAGCGCACGATCAAGTTCGCCGACGCCAACGTCGCCGCCGAGCCGATCACCAGCTACGCGAGCAACCACCCCGGCGCGGATTCCTACCGGATGCTGGCCCGGGAGCTCATCAGCCGCGGCGGCGCCCCGTAATGACCGCGACGGGCCAGGCGGACACCGCGTCGCCGTCCGTCGCACCGGAAACGGAACCGGCCGGCGGCTTCGCCGTCTCGCTGGAGAACTTCTCCGGCCCCTTCGACGTGCTGCTGAACCTCATCGGCAAGCACCAGCTGGACATCACCGAAGTCGCCCTGGCACAGGTGACCGACGAGTTCATCGGCTACCTGCGCGAGCTGCGCCTGAACGCGGGGGAGCGGGCCCTGGAGGAGACGACGTCGTTCCTGGTGGTGGCCTCCACGCTGCTGGACCTGAAGGCCGCCCGGCTGCTGCCCACCGGCGAGGTTGAATCCGACGAGGACATCGCCCTGCTGGAGGCCCGCGACCTGCTCTTTGCCCGGCTGCTGCAATACCGCGCGTTCAAGGCCATCGCCGGCCAGCTTTCCGAACGCCTCGCCGAGCAGGGCGAACGGCATCCGCGCCGGGTGGCCGTGGAACCGGGCATCGCCGCACTGCTGCCCGAGCTGGTCTTCACCACGACCCCCGGGAAACTGGCCGAACTGGCCCGCGGGGCCCTGGAACCCAAGCCATCGGAACCAGCGGGCGTCGGCGTCGAGCACCTGCACGCCCCCACGGTGAGCGTGCGCGAGCAAGCGGGGATCATCGCCGCCCGGCTCGAGGATGGCAGCTCGGTCAGCTTCACGGACCTCGTCGCGGACGCCGGGGAGACGATGGTCGTGATCGCCCGCTTCCTGGCCCTGTTGGAAATGTTCCGGGACAAATATGTTGGATTCGACCAGGACGGGCCGCTGGGCGAGCTGCTGGTGGCCTGGAACGACGACGCCGGACCCTGGCACCCCGACCGGGTCGCCGAGGAATACCAGGGGGAACCCGCCGCAGGTGCGGCCGGAAACGACGTACAGGAGGAGGGCCCATGACCCAGGACGACGACGGTGCCCCCGCCGGGGTGGAGCTGTTGCCCGGGGGCCTGCGTGCCGCCATCGAGGCGGTGCTCATGGTGGCCGATGAACCGGTGGCGGTCCCGCGGCTGGCCGAGGTGCTGGAGGCCGAACCGGCGGTCGTCGAAACACTGCTGGCGGAGCTGAGGCAGGACTACGCCGCGCACCACGGATTCGAGCTGCGGGAACTGGCCGGTGGCTGGCGGGTCTACTCCAAACGTGACTTTGCTCCCGTCGTCTCCCGGTTCGTCCTGGACGGGGCAACCGCCCGCCTGTCGCAGGCGGCCCTGGAGACGCTGGCCATCATCGCCTACCGCCAACCCGTCTCCCGGGCCCGGATCGCGGCGATCCGGGGGGTGAACGTGGACTCGGTGGTGCGCACCCTGGGCATGCGCGGTTTGGTGGTCGAAGAGGGCACCGATCCGCAGTCCGGGGCCGTGCTGTACCGGACCACCCCGTATTTTCTGGAAAGATTGGGGGTAGACAGCCTGGCGGACCTTCCGCAGCTCTCGCCCCACCTACCCGGCCTGGACGACCTCGAGCACTTCGACGACGTCCCGTTCTAGGCCACCACCCGCAGCAGTAACGAAGGAATCGACATGAACCAGGGATCCAATTCAGGCGCAGGCCGCGGCAAGCAGCGCCGGTCCACGCCCGGCCAGGGTGCCGGTCGCGGCGCCGCCGGTTCAGGCCGCGGTACCTCCGGGGGCAAGCCCGACGCCGGCTCCTCCGGCCGCAACCAGGGTGGAACGGGCCAGAGCGGCAAGACCGGCGGCAGCTTCGGCGCGAAGAAGCAGGGGCCGGCCAAGGGCCGGCAGCAGGGAGGCCGGCCACAGGGCCCGCAGGCCTTCGGCGGCGAACGGTTCGGGCGCAACCTGGGACCGGTGAAGAAGAACCGCCCGGCACCCGAGCGGCGCACCACCCCGCGCACGGACGCCGGCCAGGACCAGGACGGGGTCCGCTTGCAGAAGGTCCTCGCCAATGCCGGTGTCGCCTCCCGGCGGGTCAGCGAGGAGATGATCACCGCCGGCCGCGTGGAGGTCAACGGCGAAGTCGTCACCGAACTCGGCGTCCGCGTCGATCCCGCGGCAGTGAGCATCCACGTTGACGGCATGCGCATCCAGCTGAACGAGACCATGCGCTACTACGTGTTCAACAAGCCCCGCGGAGTGGTCTCCACGATGGAGGACCCGGAAGGGCGCCCCTGCGTCAGCGACTACCTGCGCAAGAAGAGCGAACGCCTGTTCCACGTCGGCCGGCTCGACGTGAATACGGAGGGCCTGCTGCTGCTCACCAACGACGGCGAACTGGCCAACCGCCTGACGCACCCCTCCTACGAGATCCCCAAGACCTACCTCGTCCAGGTCCCCGGGCCCATGGCCCACGGAATCGGCGCCCAGATGAAGGAGGGCATCGCCCTCGAGGACGGCATCGCCTCGGTCGATTCGTTCAAGCTGGTGGACTCCACCCCCGGCAAGGTCCTGGTCGAGGTCGTCCTCCACTCGGGACGCAACCGGATCGTCCGGCGGCTGTTCGACGCCGTCGGCCACCCGGTCAAGCGGCTGGTCCGCGTGCAGATGGGCCCCATCAAGCTCGGCGACCAGAAGCAGGGCACCATCCGCCAGCTCGGCCACCACGAAGTCGGCCACCTGCTCTCCCGCGTGGGCATGTAGCCGATGGGGGCCACGCATCTCGCCGGCCCGGTCCTGGTGGTCGGCACCGGCCTGCTCGGGACCAGCATCGGCCTCGGCCTCAGCCGCCGGGGCATCTCCGTGCTGCTCTCGGACACCTCGCCGACCGCCCAGCAGGTCGCCCAGGACATCGGTGCCGGATCGATCTACGTTCCGGATTCCTCCCCGGAGCCCGCACTGGTCGTCGTTGCCGCCCCACCGGATGTCACGGCGTCCGCGGTCTCGCGGGCGCTGCGGGACCACCCGGCGGCGACCGTCGTGGACATCGCCAGCGTCAAGACCTCCATCCTGCGGGCACTGCAGGCCGACGAGGATCTGGGCGCGGCCGACCTCGCCCGCTACGTGGGCACTCACCCGATGGCCGGCCGCGAGAAATCCGGTCCGGCTGCAGCCCGCGGGGAACTGTTCACCGCCATGCCCTGGGTCATCTGCGCCCATGCCGGGTCGGCCCAGGACAGCGTGCGCATCGCCGGGTCCCTGGCCATCGACCTGGGCGCGACCGTACACCGGCTCGACGCCGCCGAACACGACGCCGCCGTCGCCCTCGTCTCGCACTTCCCGCAAGTCGCCTCCTCGCTGCTGGCCTCGCGGCTGATGAACGCACCGGCACACGCCCTCGCCCTGGCCGGCAACGGACTGCGCGACACCACACGCATCGCCGCCTCCGATCCCCGGCTGTGGATCCAGATCCTCAGCCACAACGCCCCCGAACTGGTGGGGATCCTGCACGGGCTGCGCGAGGACCTCAACCGCCTCATCGCCACCCTGGAGGACCCGCAGGGGCCCGGAGCGCTGTTGGACCTGGCCGAACTCATGGGCGAGGGCAACGCCGGCCAGGCCCGCATCCCGGGCAAGCACGGGGCCCCACCGCAGGCCTTCGCCGTGGTCACCGTCATCGTTGACGACAAACCGGGGCAGATCGCCCGCCTGCTCACCGACGTCGGCGAGGCCGGCGTCAACCTGGAGGACCTGCGGATGGAACATTCCTCGGGCCACCAGGTCGGCATGGTGGAATTGTCGGTGCTGCCGGGGCGCAGCCTGGAATTGACCGAAGCCCTCGTCGAACGTTCGTGGAAGGTAGTGCAGTAAGTGGAAAATCTCGTGGTGGCCATCGACGGCCCCTCCGGTAGTGGAAAATCCTCCGTCTCCAAGGAGGTGGCCCGCCGTCTCGGCGCCGCCTTCCTCGACACCGGGGCCATGTACCGGGCCCTGACCTTCGCCTGCCTCGAGGGCGGGACCGACCTGGAGGACGAAGCGGCGGTCACGGGCGCGGTGAAGGCGGCGAGCGTGGAGATCGGCACCGACCCCGACCACGAGCAGGTCCTGGTCAACGGGGCGGACGTCACGGCCACGATCCGTGAACCGTTCGTCTCGGAAGCCGTGTCGGCGGTCGCCGGCGTCCTGGATGTGCGTGCCGAACTGGTGCGGCGCCAGCAGCAGATCATCTCCGAGAACGCGCCCATCGTCGCCGAAGGCCGCGACATCACCACCGTCGTCGCCCCCGAGGCGCCGGCCCGCATCCTGCTCACCGCCCGGGAGGAGGTCCGCATGGCCCGTCGCGGGCTGCAGCTCGGCGGGACCCAGTCGCAGGACGACCTGCAACGCCAGGTCGTGGCGCGCGACGCCAAGGACTCGAAGGTCACCAGCTTCACCAGCGCCGCCGACGGCGTGGTGACCGTGGACTCTTCGGACCTGGATTTCGAGCAGACCGTCCAGGCCGTGCTCGCCGTGGTCGAAGCCGCGGGCAAACGCGCCTGAGGCAGTGCCGTGCCGCGGCATGCAAAAATGGTAAGTGCTTCCGTGCATGACGGGAGCGGCGAACAAAGGAACCCCTGAACATGACCGATCACGCCGCCGTCCCCGGCGACGGAGACGAATACGTCCCCTCGGGCGAGGACCACGTCGCCGAACGACTCAGCCAGATCACCGACGAGGAGGCCGAGCAGCGCGCTGCCTCCCTGCGCGATGGCCTCGACGACTACGAACTCGACGACGAGGACACCCGGCTGCTCTCGCACATCGATGACGAGGACTTCGAGGTGCAGGACGACCGCGTTCCCCCCGTGGTGGCGATCATCGGCCGCCCGAACGTCGGAAAGTCCACGCTCGTCAACCGCATCATCGGCCGCCGCGAGGCCGTGGTGGAGGACATCCCCGGCGTGACGCGCGACCGCGTGTCCTACAGCGCGGAATGGAGCGGCCGGGACTTCACCCTGGTGGACACCGGCGGCTGGGAACACGACGCCAAGGGCATCCACGCCCGCGTCGCCGACCAGGCAGAGGTCGCCGCCGACCTGGCGGATGCCGTCATCTTCGTCGTGGATTCGGCCGTCGGGGCCACGGCCACCGACGAGTTGGTGGTCAAGATGCTGCGCCGGCAGAAGAAGCCGGTCTTCCTCGTCGCCAACAAGGTCGACGGCGAGGCGCAGGAAGCGGACGCCGCCTCCTTGTGGAGCCTGGGATTCGGCCAGCCCTACCCGGTCTCCGCGCTCCACGGCCGCGGCACCGCTGACTTGTTGGACGACCTGCTGGAGAAGCTTCCGGCCTACTCTGCCTTCGGCGGGCTGATCCCCCGCGGCGGACCGCGCCGGGTGGCGCTCATCGGGCGCCCGAATGTGGGCAAGTCATCCCTGCTGAACAAACTGGCCGGCGCGGAACGCGTCGTCGTCGACAACGTCGCGGGCACCACCCGCGACCCCGTGGACGAACTGGTCGAGCTCGGCGGACGGACGTGGCGCTTCGTCGACACCGCGGGGATCCGGCGCCGCCAGCACATGGCGCAGGGGTCGGAGTACTATGCCTCGCTGCGGACGCAATCGGCGCTCGAGAAGGCAGAGGTCGCCGTCGTCCTCTTGGCAGTCGACGAAGTCCTCAGCGAGCAGGACGTGCGCATCCTGCAGACCAGCATCGACTCCGGCCGTGCCCTGGTCCTGGCCTTCAACAAATGGGACCTGCTCGACGACGAACGCCGACGCTACCTCGAGCGCGAGATCGAGCAGGACCTGGCCCACGTGGCCTGGGCGCCACGGGTGAACCTCTCCGCCGCGACCGGATGGCACAAGGAAAAGCTCCTCCCTGCCCTGGACCTCGCGCTGGAATCGTGGGACCGGCGCATCCCCACCGGCAAGCTCAACGCCTTCCTCGGAGAGCTGGTCGCTGCGCATCCGCACCCGGTACGGGGCGGCAAGCAGCCCCGCATCCTCTTCGCGACGCAGGCCTCGTCACGCCCACCGCGGTTCGTGCTCTTCACCACGGGTTTCCTCGATCCCGGATACCGGCGGTTCATCACCCGCCGCCTGCGGGAGACCTTCAGCTTCACCGGAACGCCCATCGAGGTCAGCATGCGGGTGCGCGAGAAGCGGGGGCGGTCAAGGTAACCCGAAAAATGGGGTAGAGTAGCCGAGGAGCTTTTCGCAGACGGCACCCGCCCGTAAGGACGGGATAACGGCTGCGGAACCGCCGGGCTATGGCGCAGCTTGGTAGCGCGCCTGACTGGGGGTCAGGAGGCCGTGGGTTCGAATCCCGCTAGCCCGACCGGCGAAGAGGGGCCTTGCCAGAACGGAACACCGTTCGGGTGAGGCCCCTTTTCCGTGCTCCTCGTTCGCTGCTCCTTCCCGGCCGCCGATCCGGAGGGACCATGGTCCCTCCGGACGCCGATCCGTCCGCAGGGACCGCCCGGGGCCACCGGCACCGGAGCATGCCGCCCCTGTCCTATACCCCCCGGATCGAGCACCGCATGACCGGCTGCCGCGACCGGCTTGCGTACAGGGATAACCGGTAGGCTAGGCTGGATAAAACACAAAGTGGGCGCGCCATTTGGACCCCAGTCCAAGAGGCCGGCACAGGCAATGCACCATTCCAGGGAGGAAGCACATGAGTGGCGATCACCGTTGGGAGGACGGCGCGGCAAACCGCAAGGAAGCAGCGGCGGAGACCACCAACATCAGCCTGCCTCCGGCCCGCGACGAGATCGTCCCCGAGGCCTCGCTGTCCACCGAGGAAAGTTCCTCGGTCAACGCCCTGCCCGAAGGGTCCGCCCTGCTGATCGCCCACTCCGGACCGAACCGTGGTGCGCGCTTCCTCCTGGACGGGGACCTGTCGACCGCCGGCCGCCATCCCGAGGCGGACATCTTCCTGGATGACGTCACCGTCTCCCGCAAGCACGCGGAGTTCCGGCGCGACGGCTCGGGGTTCCAGATCGTTGACTCGGGCAGCCTCAACGGCACCTACGTGAACGGGGACCGCGTGGACGCCGTGCGCCTGCGGACCGGTGCCGAAGTGCGCATCGGCAAATTCCGGCTGACCTTCTACGCCGGCACCCGCCCGACCACCGCCCCGCGACAGGACTGACGGTAATTCCTGTGGTTTCATCCGCGCAGTCCCGACGCGGCGTCGGGGTCGCCTCCGACGCCCCCCGGGGTCATGTCCTGAACATCGGCGAGGTCCTGACCGAGTTGTCGGAGGACTTCCCGCAGACGACTGCCTCCAAGATCCGCTTCCTCGAGGAAAAGGGGCTGATCACCCCGCAGCGAACCGCCGCCGGCTACCGCAAGTACACCCCGGGGGACATCGACCGGCTCCGCTTCATCCTGTCCCTGCAGCGGGACCAGTACCTGCCGTTGAAGGTCATCAAGGACTACCTCGACGCCGTGGACCGGGGGGAGCGGCCCGAGCAGCTCGCCGGCGGCCTGACCCTGGCCCCCCGCAGCGTGACCGACCAGCTGGCCCAGGAACTGGCAGGGCATACACGCCCCCTCACCCGCGCCGAACTGCAGGGGGCGACCGGAGCCTCCGACCAGCTCATTTCCGAACTGCTCGCCTACGGGATCATCGCCGAGGAAGACCAGCGCTTCGACGAACATGCCGTCCGGATCGCGACCGCCAGCGCCAAGCTCGCCGGCCACGGCATCGAGCCGCGCCACCTGCGGGGCTTCCGCGCCGCCGCGGACCGGGAGCTGGGCTTGGTCGAACGCGCTGTCGCGCCCCTGGCCAGCCGTCGTGACGTCTCCTCCCGGGCCCGCGCCGCCGAAACGGCACGGGAGATCAGCGATGCCTGCCTCGCGCTGCACAGCGCACTGGTCAACGGCTCCATCGCCAGGATGGACCACTAGCACCGCAGGAGGAACCCGTGCGAGAACTCATCGTCGTCGGCGTCCGGATCGAATTGCCGTCCAACCAGCCGCTGGTGCTGCTCAAGGAGATCGACGGGCCCCGCCATCTGCCCATCTGGATCGGGGCTCCCGAGGCATCCGCCATCGCCATGAGCCAGCAGGGGATGGCCACTCCCCGTCCCATGACCCACGACCTGCTCGAATCGATCGTCTCCGCCCTGGGCCACCCGCTCGTGCAGGCACGCCTGGTCGCGGTCAAGGACACGGTGTTCTACGCCGAGCTGGAATTCGACGGCGGTGCGGTCGTCGACTCCCGCGCCTCGGATGCGATCGCCTTTGCCCTGCGGGCCGGATGCCCGATCACCTGTGCCGACGAGGTCCTGGACGAGGCAGGGGTCCTGGTCAGCGAGGACGGCAGCACGGCGGACGGCGCAGAAGACCAGGTGCGGCAGTTCCGGGAGTTCCTGGCCGAGGTCGAGCCCGAGGATTTCGATGAGTAGCGACACGCCCTCAAGTTAAACTTGAAGGTCTTTGACGTGGGACCCGTTCGGCCGTACCGTCAAAGCATAAGAATCCCATTGCTTCGCTGTCCCATCACTCGGCACAGTGGACGGCATCCGATGCCTCCACGGTTCCCGGCAGCCGGCAAGCTCCCTATGGGGGGAGTTTTTGACTAGGAGGGTCCACGTGAGTCCGACAGGTGAGCACAGCGGGGCATCGTCCGGCTCCGGCCAGGGCACTGGCGTGAATGCGCAGGGCCTGCTTTTCACCGAGGACCTGCCGGTCCTCGACGAGGGCGCCGGCTACCGCGGCACCGTGGTTTGCAAGGCCGCCGGCATCACCTACCGGCAGCTCGACTACTGGGCCCGCACCGGCTTGGTCGAACCCGCGGTACGCGGAGCGGCCGGCTCCGGTAGCCAGCGCCTCTACAGCTTCAGGGACATCCTCGTGCTCAAGGTCGTCAAGCGCCTGCTCGACACCGGGGTCTCCCTCCAGCAGATCCGCACTGCCGTGGTCCACCTGCGTGAACGCGGAGTGGAGGACCTGGCCCAGATCACCCTGATGAGCGACGGCGCCTCCGTCTACGAATGCACGTCGGCAGACGAGGTCATCGACCTGGTCCAGGGGGGACAAGGGGTGTTCGGCATCGCCGTCGGACGGGTCTGGCGCGAAGTCGAAGGCAGCCTGTCCGAGCTCCCCAGCGAACACGCAGTGGAGGAAGAGGCCGTCTTCCCCGGCGACGAGCTGGGACGCCGGCGGGCCGCCAAGAAGTCCGCCAGCTAGCAACCGTCACCGCCGGCGGCCGATGCCGGTGGCAAGAAAACAGCGCGTGCCCCACGGGGACACGCGCTGTTCTGGTTCCCGGGGGACCCGAGCGGTGGTCGGTCAGCGGACGCCGGCGGACGCGGGGTCGGCCAGTCCGTGCAGCAACTCGTCGAAGCGTGCCGCCGATTGGCGGGCGGCATCGCCGGGCCACTGGTGCACGGCGTAGGCCGCGCCCTGGATCTGCTGCCAATTCGCCTGATCCGGAAGCACGGGCGAGAGCAGGGCGTCGCCGAACATCGTCCGCATCTCCTCGAGCCGGAACCGCTGTTCGGCAGAGGACTCCCGGAAGCGGTTGGCCACCACGCCGGCCGTTTGCAGCCCCTGGACGAATTCCTTGCGGAACAGCTCCAGCGCCCGCAGGGTCCGCTCGGTTCCAGCGACCGAAAACAGGCTGGGTTCGGCGACCAGCAGGACCCGGTGGCTGGCCGTCCATGCCATGCGCGTGAGGCCGTTAAGCGACGGCGGGCAGTCGATGAGGACCAGTTCGTAGCGGTTCTGGCGCGACAGGACGGTGTGGAGACGGCGCAGGTTGCGCAGTTTCAAATCAGGACGGTCGTAGATGCCGCTGAAGGCCCCGCCCACGGCGACATCCAGAACGGGCGTCTGGCCGTCGGCGGCCGCTCCGGATCGTCCGGCCCAGGGGCTCGGGACCGCGGCCGCGGCAATGTCGGCCCGCCGCGCGTTCTTGAGCAGGTGCCCGATGTCGTTCTCGCCGTTGGGCTCCACGCCCAGGCCGGTGCTGGCGTCGGCGTGCGGGTCAAGGTCCACTACCAGGGTGGGGATCCCGGCGGCCAGGGCCGCCGATGCCAAACCGAGGGTGACGGACGTCTTGCCGACGCCACCCTTGAGACTGCTGATGCTCACGACCTGCACGGAACGGACCACGACCTTACTGTGTTGTTTCGCTGTTTCGGCTCCTACCCATCATAAGGTGGCGCCGCAGCCCGCGGGTCCACGTGCGCCGGTGTGGCACACGTCATGACGAAACACAGTTCCGGGTGTGTGATGCGCCACTGTAGGGTAACGACAGGCCTGAATCGACACATCGCGCCTGACGCACGGAGGAAACATCGTCCCGAACCCGGGCATTCCGCTGCGTTCGTCCTGACCAACAGACACCCTGCAGGAGCACCATGTTTTCAAAGGTACTGGTAGCCAACCGAGGCGAAATCGCCATCCGCGCTTTCCGCGCCGGCTACGAATTGGGCGCGAAGACGGTAGCCGTCTTCCCCTACGAGGACCGCGGCTCCATCCACCGCCAGAAGGCCGACGAGGCCTACCAGATCGGTGAAGAGGGCCACCCGGTGCGGGCCTACCTGGACGTGGAGGAGGTGATCCGCGTTGCCAAGGACGCTGGCGCGGATGCCATCTACCCCGGATACGGTTTCCTCTCCGAAAACCCCGGCCTCGCCCGGGCCGCCGACGAGGCCGGCATCACGTTCGTCGGCCCCCCGGCCGACGTGCTCGAGCTGGCCGGCAACAAGGTCCAGGCCCTGAAGGCCGCCAAGGCAGCGGGCATCCCCACGCTGGCCTCATCCGAGCCCAGCGATGACGCCGACTGGCTGATTGGCGAAGCGGACAAGATCGGCTTCCCCATCTTCGTCAAGGCGGTCGCCGGCGGCGGCGGCCGGGGAATGCGCCGCGTCGACAAGCGCGAGGACCTGGCCGAGTCCCTGAATGCGGCCATGCGCGAGGCCGGCACGGCGTTCGGGGACCCGACGGTCTTCCTCGAGCAGGCGGTGCTGCGCCCGCGCCATATCGAGGTCCAGATCCTTGCCGACGGCGAGGGCAACGTGGTGCACCTCTTCGAGCGCGACTGCTCGTTGCAGCGCCGCCACCAGAAGGTCGTCGAGATCGCCCCGGCCCCGAACCTCGACGAGGGGATCCGCCAGGCCCTCTACGCCGACGCGGTGAAGTTCGCCAAGGCGCTGAAGTACCAGAACGCCGGAACGGTGGAGTTCCTCGTCGACACCGTGGGCGAGCGCGCCGGGCAGCACGTGTTCATCGAGATGAACCCGCGCATCCAGGTCGAGCACACGGTCACCGAGGAGATCACCGACATCGACCTGGTCTCCGCCCAGATGCGCATCGCCGCCGGTGAGACGCTGGAGGACCTGGACATCCACCAGGACCAGTTGCGCATCCGCGGGGCGGCCATGCAGTGCCGCATCACCACCGAGGACCCGGCCAACGGGTTCCGGCCCGACGTGGGGACCATTACCGTCTACCGGTCCGCCGGCGGTTCCGGCGTCCGGCTGGACGGCGGGACGATCTACACCGGTGCCGAGGTCTCCCCGCACTTCGACTCGATGCTGGTCAAGCTGACCTGCCGCGGGCGCGACTACGAGGCGGCGGTGCGCCGGGCCCGGCGCGCCCTGGCCGAATTCCGGATCCGCGGGGTGGCCACGAACATCCCGTTCCTGATGAACGTGCTCGATGACCCGCAGTTCATCGCCGGCGACGTGGCCACCGACTTCATCGACTCGCGGCCGGACCTGGTGGAGGGCAACCGGAGCCAGGACCGTGGCACCAAGGCCCTGACCTACCTGGCCGATGTCACGGTCAACCAGCCCAACGGCCCGCGCCGGGAGGGGTTGGACCCACGGGAGAAGCTGCCGCATTTCCCCGGGGACAAGTCCGACCAGCCCACCCGCAGCCCGTTCGACGGGCCCTCCGAGCACCAGCCGCCTGCCGGCTGGCGCCAGGTCCTGCTCGAGCGCGGCCCGGAGGGCTTCGCCGCCGAGCTGCGTGCCCGTACCGAACTGGCCCTGACGGACACCACGTTCCGCGATGCGCACCAGTCGCTGCTGGCCACCCGGGTCCGCACCCGCGACCTGCTCGCCGCGGCGCCGGCCTACGCCCACACGCTGCCCCAGCTGTTCTCCATGGAGGTCTGGGGCGGCGCCACCTACGACGTGGCCCTGCGCTTCCTCGGGGAGGACCCCTGGCAGCGCCTGGAGCTGCTGCGCGCCGAGCTGCCGAACATCCCGTTGCAGATGCTGCTGCGCGGGCGCAACACCGTCGGCTACACCCCGTACCCGACCGAGGTAACCGACGCATTCGTGCAGGAGGCGGCCGCAGCCGGCATCGACATCTTCCGCATCTTCGATGCCCTCAACGACGTCTCGCAGATGGCCCCGGCCATCCAGGCCGTCCGCGCCACCGGCACCGCGGTCGCCGAGGTGGCCCTGTGCTACACGGCCGACCTGCTCGATCCCGCGGAGGATCTCTACACGCTGGACTACTACCTGGACCTGGCCCAGCAGATCGTCGACGCCGGTGCCCACATCCTGGCCATCAAGGACATGGCCGGGCTGCTGCGCCCGGCAGCTGCGGCGAAGCTGGTCACGGCGCTGCGCGAACGCTTCGACCTGCCCGTGCACCTGCACACCCACGACACCGCCGGCGGCCAGCTGGCCACGCTGC
This sequence comes from Arthrobacter sp. JSM 101049, assembly GCF_041679245.1. Lineage (NCBI taxonomy): Bacteria > Bacillati > Actinomycetota > Actinomycetes > Micrococcales > Micrococcaceae > Arthrobacter > Arthrobacter sp. JSM 101049. The sequence goes on from NZ_JBGFFC010000005.1 coordinate 38,368, forward strand.
TGGCCGCCTCCGATGCGGGCGTCGACGCGGTCGACGTCGCGGTCGCCTCGATGGCCGGGACCACGTCCCAGCCCTCGGAGTCGGCGCTGGTCGCCGCGCTGGCCCACACCGAGCGCGATACGGGCATCGCCTTGGAGGCCGCGGCCTCGCTGGAACCGTACTGGGAGGCCGTGCGCTCGATGTATGGCCCGTTCGAGTCCGGCCTGCCCGGTCCCACGGGCCGGGTCTACCGCCACGAGATCCCGGGCGGCCAGCTCTCCAACCTGCGCCAGCAGGCCAAGGCGCTGGGGCTGGCCGAGCGGTTCGAGGCAGTGGAGGACATGTACACCGCGGCCAACGCCATCCTCGGCCGGCTGGTCAAGGTCACCCCGTCCTCCAAGGTGGTCGGCGACCTGGCCCTGCAGCTGGTGGGCATGAACGTGGACCCGAAGGAGTTCGAGGCCAACCCGCAGGCCTTCGACATCCCGGACTCGGTCATCGCGTTTCTCTCCGGAGAACTGGGCGATCCGCCCGGGGGCTGGCCCGAGCCGTTCCGCTCGAAGGCCCTGGAAGGACGCAACGTCAAGGTCCGCGTCGAGGAACTGGCCCCCGAGGACTCCCAGGCCCTGCAGGGCGACTCGGCCACCCGCCGACAGACCCTGAACCGGCTGCTCTTCCCCGGTCCGACCCGTGACTTCGAGGCCTCGCGGACCGAATACGGCGACGTGTCGGTCCTGCATACCCGCGACTACCTCTACGGGCTGGTCCAGCACGCCGAGCATGTCATCTCGTTGGGCAAGGGCGTGCGGCTGCTGGTGACCCTGCAGGCCATCTCCGAGGCCGATGAGAAGGGGATGCGCACCCTGATGTGCACCCTGAACGGGCAGATGCGCCAGATCGTCGTGCGGGACCGCAACGTCGAATCCACGGTGAAGTCGGCCGAGAAGGCCGACGCGGCCAACCCCGGCCACGTGGCCGCGCCGTTCGCCGGTGCGGTCACCGCCACCGTGTCCGTCGGGGACCCGGTTCCCGCCGGGGGCACGGTCGCCACGATCGAGGCCATGAAGATGGAAGCGGCCATCACCTCACCGGCCGGCGGGAAGGTGACCCGCATCGCCATCAACGGCACAGCCCAGGTCCAGGGCGGCGACCTGCTGGTCGTTCTCGAGGCCTGAAACCGGGCCCGGACGGGCATCGAGGGGGCGGTCACACGCACGGTGTGGCCGCCCCGCTGTGCGCTAGGGTGAGTGCTGACTAGCCGAACGACACCACTTTTCGCGCAGAAGGACCAGATGAGCCAGCCGCACCAGAACCATGACGACGACGCCGGGAACACCCCGGGCGAGGGGCCGGACGAGGCAACGACTCCAGCAGCCGGCACCGGCCCGCAGGACGCCACGGACACGGAGGGCCAGCGAAGCCCGGGTGGGGCGGGCACCGCAAGGCCCGGGGCCGCCGATGTCCCCGAGCTCTCCGACTGGCAACCGGCGAACGACGGCGGCGCCTCCATCCCCGACGGGGCACGTCCTGTGGGTGATGGGCTGGTCCTGCCCGCCCGGACGCTCGGCGAGTCGGCGCCTGCAGCATCCGGGGATGCCGATCGCCGCCCTGCCCCCGAAGCGGCCCAGCCGGTGGCGCCCGTCCCTGAAAGCGCCGGCCAGCTCACCGCCGACCGGCTGCTCGAGCCGCGGGACCGCGAACCCGTGGGCGGCTGGCGTCGCCTGTTGTTCCGCGCCACGTTTGGTCGTGTGAACGTCGGGGACTCGGATGCGGTGAGGATCCGCCGTCAGACCGAGCGGCGCATTTCCGCGCCCCTGCCCGGGACGACCCGCTACGTGCCGGTCCTGTCCCGCAAGGGCGGGGTGGGCAAGACCACCGTGACGACCCTGCTGGGCATGGCCCTGGCGCAGCTGCGCGAGGACCGCATCATCGCCCTCGACGCCAACCCCGACCGCGGGACGCTCAGCGACCGGTCCCCGGGCAAGTCGGCCTACACCGCCCGGCACCTGGTGCAGAACCGGTTCGCGGTCGACACCTTCGCCAAGCTCTCGGCCTACGCCGCACGGGAGGGCTCACGCCTGCACGTGCTGGCCTCAGATACCGACCCGCGGGTCGCCGAGGCCTTCGACGACGCCGACTACCGGGCCGTCACGGACCTGCTCTCCAAGTACTACTCGATCGTGCTGACCGACTCGGGGACCGGCATGGTCCACACCGTCATGAAGGGCACGCTGGAGAAGGCCGACGCCGTCGTGCTGGTCTCCGGGGCCAGCGTGGACGAGGCGCGGCTGGCCTCCGAGACGCTGTCCTGGCTCGAGGCCCACGGCCGGACCGACCTGGCGCAGAACGCGATCGTGGTGATCAACCAGTCGGCCGGCCACGGCCACGGGGTCAAGGTCGAGGAGATCGAGGCGCACTTCCGCTCCCGCGTGGCCACCGTGGTCCGCCTGCCCCACGACCCGCACCTGGCCCAGGGCTCCCAGGTGGAACTGGACCGGCTCACACCCGCCACCCGGGACGCGGTCATGGAGCTGGCCGCGCTGGTCGTCGACGAGCTGAAGGGCTGAACCCATGGCACACTACGACCTGGCCATCGTCGGCTCCGGATCGGGCAACTCGCTGATCACCCCCTACTGGGACGACCGGAAGGTCGCCCTGGTCGAGGCCGGGACATTCGGCGGCACCTGCCTGAACGTGGGCTGCATCCCCACCAAGATGTTCGCCTACCCGGCGACCCTGGGGGCCTCGCCCGCGCAGGCCGGGCGGCTCGGGGTCGACCTCGTCCGCCGAGGCGCCGACTGGCGGGCCATCCGCGACCGCATCTTCGGCCGCGTCGACGCCATCTCGGCCGACGGGCTGCGCTACCGCAAGGACGAGCTGGAGAACGTGCACCTCTACCGCGAGCACGTCCGGCTGCGCGATCCCCACACCCTGGTGACGGACTCCGGGGAAGTCATCACCGCCGACCAGGTGGTCCTGGCCTCCGGATCGCGGGCCGTGGTGCCCGACCTGCCCGGCGTCGACCTCCCACAGGTGCACACCTCCGACACCATCATGCGCCTGGAGGAGCTGCCCGGCCGGGTGCTGATCGTCGGAGGTGGATTCATCGCCGCCGAGTTCGCCCACGTCTTCCACGGGCTCGGCGCCCAGGTGGTCCAGGTGAACCGGTCCGGTGCCCTGCTGCGCCACCATGACGAGGAGATCTCGCGCCGGTTCACCACGGCCGCCGCCCAGCGCTGGGACGTGGTGCTCGACCACGACCTGACCTCGATCACGGACAATGGGGACGGCACCGTCACCGGCCACTTCGAGAACGACGGCGAGGCGCTCGAGGTCGGAGCCGACGTCGTGCTCATGGCCACCGGACGGACGCCGAACTCCGACCGGCTCGATGCCGCCGCGGCCGGTCTGGACCTGGAGGAGGACGGCCGGCTGGCCGTGGACGACTTCCAGCGCGTGCTGCGCGGCGGGCAGCCGGTCGAGGGCTGCTATGCGCTCGGGGACGCATCCAGCGAATACCAGCTCAAGCACGTGGCCAACCGCGAGGCACGCGTGGTGGCCCACAACCTCGAGCACCCGCAGGCGTTGCGGCCCACCGACCGCACGGCCATCCCGGCGGCGGTCTTCTCCGACCCGCAAATCGCCACCGTCGGGCTGACCGAGGCCCAGGCCCGGGAGCAGGCCGCGGATCCCGACGACATCGCCACCGTCGTGCAGGATTTCGGGTCCACCGCCTACGGCTGGGCCATGGAGGACCAGGAGGGGATCGTCAAGCTAGTGGCCTCGCGCTCCACCGGGCGGCTGCTCGGCGCACACCTGCTCGGGCACGACTCCTCGATGCTCATCCAGCCGCTCATCCAGGCGATGGCCACCGGGCTGGGCGTGGTCGAGATGGCGCGTGGACCCTACTGGATCCACCCGGCACTGACCGAGGTCGTGGAGAACGCCCTGCTGGGCCTGGACCTGCCCCACGGCCCCGACGCGCCGCTGTAGCGGCGGCGCCGTCGGCGGGGTCGTGGCCGGGGTGCAGGCTGGGAATCAGACGGGCTTCTTGGCCGAGTAGATCTCCTCGACGACCGTCTCGAAGTCCTTGAGCACCTGTCCCCGCTTGACCTTCAACGACGGGGTGAGGTGGCCCGAGGCCTCGGAGAAGTCGGTGGGCACGATCCGGAAGGCCTTGATCGACTCGGCGTGCGAGACCGACTGGTTGGCCCGGTCGACGACCGACTGGATGGCGTCCCGGACCTCGGGACGTTCGGCGGCCTCCTGCACGGAGAGCTCCCCGAGCTGGTGGCGCCCGAGCCAGCCCGGCAGGGCCTCGGCGTCCAGGGTGACCAGGGCGGCGATGAACGGGCGGTTGTCGCCGATGACCAGGCACTGGGAGACCAGCACGTCGGCGCGGATCTGGTCCTCGAGCAGCCCGGGGACGACGTTCTTGCCGGCGGCGGTGACGATGATTTCCTTCTTGCGGCCGGTGATCCGCAGGAAACCATCGGCGTCGAGTTCTCCGATGTCGCCAGTGCGGAACCAATCGCCATCGAAGGCCTCGTCGCGCAGGTCCGGGCGGTTGTGGTAGCCGCGCATCACGCAGACGCCCTGGGTGAGGATTTCGCCGTCGTCCGCGATCTTGACGGCATTGCCTGGAAGCGGTGTGCCCACGGTGCCGATCTTGAGCCGGCGCGGGGTGTTCACGGTGATCGGCGCGGTGGTCTCGGTCAGACCGTAGCCCTCGAGGATCATCAGGCCGATGCCGTGGAAGAAGTGCCCGAGGCGTTCGCCCAGGGGCCCGCCGCCGGAGACCGCGTACTCGATGCGGCCTCCCATGGCCTCGCGGATCTTGCCGAACACGAGCCGGTCGAACAGGCGGTGGCGCAGTTTCAGGCCCAGCGGTATGTTACCGGCCTGTTCGGCGCGGGACCAGGCCTCGGCGGTGCGGGCCGCGGCGTGGAAGATCCTGGCCTTGACGGTGCCGCCGTCCTCGGCCTTGAGCATCGAGGAGTTGTAGACCTTCTCGAACACGCGCGGCACAGCCAGGATGAAGGTGGGCTTGAAGCCCTGCAGGTCGCCCAGCAGGTTCTTGATGTCCGGGGTGTGGGCCACCCTCGCGCCGCCGGCGACGCAGAGCACGGAGATGAAGCGGGCGAACACGTGGGCCAGCGGCAGGAACATGATCGTCGATGCGCCCTCGTGCACGCATTCGGGCAGGGCGGCCTGGGCATTACGGCTGAGCTCGACGAAGTTCAGGTGCGTCAGCTCGCAGCCCTTCGGCCGGCCGGTGGTGCCGGAGGTGTAGATGATGGTGGCGACGCTGTCCAGCTGCAGCGAGGAGCGGCGCTGCTCAAGCTGCTCGTCGCTGATGCCGGTGCCGGCCTCCCGCAGGGCGTCCAGCCCGTCTCCGTCCATCTGCCAGACCGATCGGACGGTCTCCAGTTGTTCCTGGTGTGCGGCCTGGCGGATGACGTTCTCATGGTGGGCCGATTCGACGATGGCCGCGGTGGTGCCGGAATCGCCAAGGATCCAGGCGACCTGGCTGGGGGAGGAGGTCTCGTAGACCGGAACGGAGATGCAGCCGGCGAACCAGACCGCGAAGTCGACCAGTGCCCACTCGTAGCGGGTGCGCGACATGATGCCGATGCGGGCCCCCGCTTCGAGGCCCGAGGCGATGAGCCCCTTGGCCAGTGCGGTGGCATCGGCGGCGAACTCCTGGGCGGAGACGTCGATCCAGCCGCCGCGGCCGTCGGGCCGGGAGAACAGCATCGGGTTCGACCCGGCCGCCTGCTCCAGCACGAAATCCGTGGTGTTGGATGTCGGCCGGCTGACCACGAGCGGGGGTACGCTGAACTCTCGCACGGTGTGCTCCTCTGCTTCCGTAGGTATGCGCCGGGATGGCTGGCGACGCGCGGTCGTTGCTCCCAGCATAGTGTGTTGGATCACTAACGTACTCGTTGGTAACTTACGGGGCCAGCGGGTGTCGCGGAAAGGTGGGGTCGATGGAGCCGCAGGCCCACGCACAGCCGGCCATTGGGCTGGACATCGGCGGTACGAAAATTGCCGCCGGCGTCGTCGATGCCGCCGGGGCCATCGTGCAGCGCGCGCACGCCCAGACCCCGGGAACGAGCCCCGCGCTGGTCGAGCAGGCGGTTCTCGATCTGGTCGGCGGGCTGCGCCGCGACGCGCCTGCTGCCCCGGTGGGCGTGGGGGCGGCGGGCTGGATGAACCCCGACACGGGCACGGTGCTGTTCAGCCCGCATCTGGCCTGGCGCAACGAACCGCTGCGCGACCGCCTCTCCGAGCTGCTGGGCGGGACCGTCTGCGTGGCCAACGACGCCGACGCCGCGGGTTGGGCCGAATACCGCTTCGGTGCGGGGCAGGGCGAACCGAACCTCGTCTGCCTGACCCTGGGAACGGGCATCGGCGGGTCGCTGGTGGCCGACGGCCGGTTGCGGCGGGGGCGCTTCGGCCTGGCCGGGGAGTTCGGCCACCAGGTCATCGTCCCCGGAGGACACCTGTGCGCATGCGGCAACCGCGGCTGCTGGGAGCAGTACGCCTCGGGCAATGCCGTCGGACGCGAGGCACGCGAACTGGCACGGGCGAACTCCCCGATGGCCCAGACCCTGCTGGACGCTGCCGGGGGAAATGCCGAGGCGGTCACCGGGGCACTGGTGACGGACCTGGCTGCCGCAGGGGACCCGGCGAGCCGGGAAATCGTGGCGACGGCCGGCCGCTGGCTGGGGATCGGCCTGGCGAACCTGGCCGCCGCGCTGGATCCGGGGGCGTTCGTCGTCGGCGGAGGGCTCGGCGCGGCATCCACCCTGCTGCTGGATGAGGCCGAGTCGGCCTACCGGCGCCACCTGCCCGGCCGCGGCTACCGGCCCTTCGCGCGGATCAGCAGGGCGGGGCTGGGGGCCGACGCCGGGCTCATCGGCGCCGCCGACCTGGCCCGCCTCCACGCCACCGGTCAGCCGGGATAGCGCGGTTCGCGAGGCCGGGGGAAGCGCCAGCGCCGGCACCTGCCGGGAACGGGGTGCATCGGGGCCGCAGGGTCAGACCCGGGCGCCGTCATCGCCTTCGGTCCGATGGCGTGGCAGGCGGAAGGCCAGGTAGCCGGCCGCGGCGACGAACACGATGCAGAGCCCGACCCAGACCGTTGCCGGAGCCGTGCGCCAGAATATCGCGACCAGCAGCAGGGCGATGGGCGCCCCGGCGCCGCAGGTCCATGCCAGCACGTTCAGCGGGTTGCCCGCCCCCAGGGCCGGGGGTTCCTCCGGCGTCCAGTCCTCCTCGGGCTCCTCGGCCAGCGCGTAGTCGCGCGGCCCGGGACCCGCGGGGGCCGGCGGCTGCGTCCGTCCCTCCGGGCCGGAAGCGCTGTCCCCGGGCGCCGGGCTGTCCGCGGGTGCCTGGCCTGCCGCGTCGTCCTGCCCGGTGTCCGGCTCGATGCCCTGGCTGATATCGTCCTGGCCGACGTCGCCCAGCCGGCTGACCAGGTCCTGCCACGCCGCCTCGTCGGCGGCCCGGTCGCGTGGAGACCGGCGCTCGTCCTCACCCATGGTGGTGCCCTCCCAACCGGTCGAAGAAGTGGACCGATCCGGCGAAGAGGGCATCGGCGTCGTAATCCAGGGTGGCCACATGGTAGCTGCGTTCCAGGAAGCGCAGCTGCAGGCGGGGCAGCCCGCACGGATGCATTCCGACCAGTTCGCGGCGCAGCGCATCCAGCCCCGGCTCCGAGACGACGTGGTCGGTGAGCGAGCGGTACGCCAGCACGGGGGCGCGCACCTCGTCGAGCCGACGGCGCGTGGCACCGATGAGCCGGCGCAATTCGTGGACCGCGGCGACCGGGGTCCGCGGGTAGGCGCCCTCGTCCTGGCCGGGGCGGGCGATGTCGTTGGCGATCGCCGGGACCGAGGCCACGAACCGCTTGATGGCCCCGGCCAGCACCGCGGTGCGGTCGGCCATGCTCAGCGCGGGGTTGACCAGCACGATCCCGGCCGGGGCGCGGACGATGCCCAGGTGCAGGGCGAGGGTGCCGCCCATCGACAATCCGGCGACGAAGACCCGGTGGTGCGTGGCCGCCAACGCGTCGAACTCGTCCTCCACGGCAGCGGTCCACGCGGTGTGGCCGGTGGCGGCCAGGTCCTCCCACCGCGTGCCGTGCCCGGGAAGGACCGGCAGCGAGACGGTGTAGCCGGCGGCCAGCAGCGCATCGGCCCAGGGGCGCATGCTGCGCGGGCCGGAGGTGAATCCGTGGATGAGCAGGACCGCGGCGCCGTTGCGCCCGCGCACCCGGAAGCCGGCGGCGGCATCGGACGGCGCCAGCGTTGAGAATTCCATACCGCTCCCAAGCAGGCCGGGGATCGTGCCCCGGGGTGGATATGTGCCTAGAGTAGAGCGTAACCGAGATGGGGTCCGCACGAGGCGGGCGCCCGACGACCGACCCCGGCGGAAGGCCCCCACGTGTTTTACTGGATCATGAAGCGGCTGTTCATCGCACCGGTGATCAACCTGCTGTTCCGGCCGTGGGTCAAGGGGATGGACAACATCCCGGCCGAGGGCGGTGCGATCCTGGCCAGCAACCACCTCTCCGTCTCCGACTCGATCTTCCTGCCCGTGGCCGTGGACCGACCCGTGGTCTTCCTGGCCAAGATGGAGTACTTCACCGGCAAGGGGCTCAAGGGCAAGGCCACCGCGTTGTTCTTCCGGCTGACCAACCAGCTGCCCATGGACCGCTCCGGCGGCGCCGCCTCGGCGAACTCGCTCGGTGCCGGCGAACAGGCCCTGCTCGACGGCCAGCTGCTGGGCATCTACCCCGAGGGCACCCGCAGCCCCGACGGCCGGCTCTACCGCGGCAAGGTCGGCGTCGCCAAGCTCGCCCTGGCCACCGGCGTCCCGGTGATCCCCGTCGCCATGATCGGCACCGACAAGGTCCAGCCCATCGGCAAGACCGTCCCGAACATCCGCCGCGTGGGCATGATCATCGGCGAACCGCTGGATTTCTCGCGTTACGCGGGCATGGAGGACGACCGCTTCGTCCAGCGCTCGGTCACCGACGAGATCATGTACGCCCTGATGCGCCTTTCCGGGCAGGAATACGTCGACACCTACGCCGCGACCGTGAAGGCCAAGCTCACCGCAGAACGCGTGGCCGAACGCAAGGCCGCCCGCGAGGCGCTCGCCGAGAACGCCCGCGCCCAGGTGCGGGCGACCGTCGATGCCGCCAAGAAGGAGGTCGAGCACATCCGGGCTCCCAAGGACGACGCCGGTGCCCCCGACGGCGGGCATGACGCCACCGGTGACGCTTCCCCCGCCGGTGACGAGGGTCCCGACGGCGACGAGGGCGCCGAAACTTTACGCAGGAAATAGGGCAGCGGTCGACGGCCCGGCTACGCTGGTCGGGTGACCGACACGACCCAGCCTTCCGTCCCCTTCCACACCCCGGTTCCCGGGCCCGCAGCCGATCCCGGCCTCGATGCCTGGCGTGACCTGCCGATCGCCCAGCAGCCGAGTTGGTCGGGCACTCCGGAACACGGCCGGGCCGTCGCCGAACTGGCGTCGATGCCGCCGCTGGTCTTCGCCGGCGAGGTCGACATCCTGCGCGAACGCCTCGCCGCGGCGGCCCAGGGCCACGCGTTCCTGCTCCAGGGCGGGGACTGCGCCGAAACCTTCGCCGCCGCCACCGCCGACCGCATCAGCGCCCGGGTCAAGACGATCCTGCAGATGGCCGTGGTGCTGACCTACGGGGCCTCCATGCCCGTGGTGAAGATGGGCCGCATGGCCGGGCAGTTCGCCAAGCCGCGCTCCTCGGACACCGAGACTCGCGAGGACGTGACGCTGCCGGCCTTCCGCGGCGACATCGTCAACGGGTTCGACTTCACCCCCGAATCCCGCCGCCACGACCCCGCCCGCATGGTCAAGGCCTACAACACCTCCGCCGCCACGCTGAACCTCATCCGGGCCTTCACCCAGGGTGGGTTCGCCGACCTGCGCAGCGTGCACAACTGGAACAAGGGCTTCCGCGCGAACCCCGCGCACGCCCAGTACGAATCGCTGGCCGCCGAGATCGACCGGGCCGTGCGCTTCATGGATGCCTGCGGCGCCGACTTCGATGCGCTGAAGACCACCGAGTTCTTCGCCAGCCACGAGGCCCTGCTGCTGGACTACGAGCGGGCCCTGACGCGGACCGACTCGCGCACCGGCCAGCCGTACGACACCTCCGGCCACTTCCTGTGGATCGGGGAGCGGACCCGCCGGCTGGACGGGGCCCACGTGGACTTCCTCTCCCGGGTGCGCAACCCGCTGGGTGTGAAGCTCGGGCCCAACACCACCGGCGAGGACGCCCTGGCCCTGGTCGAGAAGCTCGACCCGAACCGCGAACCCGGCCGCCTGACGTTCATCACCCGCATGGGCGCCCAGAACATCCGCGAAAAACTCCCCTCCATCGTCGAGAAGGTCACGGCCTCCGGCGCGCAGGTCCTCTGGGTCACCGACCCGATGCACGGCAACACCGTCACCAGCGAAAACGGCTACAAGACCCGCCGCTTCGACGACGTCATGGACGAGGTCCGCGGCTTCTTCGAGGTCCACAACTCGCTGGGCACCTACGCTGGCGGCCTGCACGTGGAGATGACCGGCGACGACGTGGCCGAGTGCCTCGGTGGCGCCGACCCGATCCGGGCTGACCAGTTTGACGACCTGTACGAATCGGTCTGCGACCCGCGGCTGAACCACCGCCAGTCCCTGGAGATGGCGTTCCTGGTCGCCGGTGCCCTGGCCGGGCGCAAGCCGCGCATGGACTGACCTCCCGGATACCCCGCCACGAGGGCTCGCCGGCTGGTTGCCGGTGGGCCCTCGCGGCATCTGCGGCTTCGGCAGGTCAGACGACGCCGAGCGTGATGGTCGATCCCTCGGGCTGCATGCTGCCGGACTTCGGGTTCTGGGTGGCCACCGTGTTGAAGATGATGCCGAAGCTGCTTTCCTTGACCTCGACCTTGAAGCCGGCATCCTCGAGGATCTTCTTCGCCTCGTCCTTCTGCTTGCCCCGCACGTTCGGGACCTCGACCATCCGCGGGCCCTTCGAGACGGTGTACGTCACCGTCGAACCGCGCTCGGCGGTGCCCGAAGCAGGGTCCTGGGCGATGACCGACCCCTGGGGGACCTGCCGGTCGAAGTCCTCGCCCGACTTCGAGGCCTCGAAGCCGGCGCCCTCGAGGGCCGCAACCGCCACCTTTTCGGCCTGCCCCGTGACCTGGGGAACCTCCACCGGTGCCGGGCCGCGCGAGAGGACGTAGGCGACCTTGGTGCCGCGGCGGACCTGCTCGTCCGGCCGCGGGTCCTGTGAGACGACCTGCCCGGCGGCCATCGACTCGTTGTACTCCTTCGTGGCCTTGCCGGGAGCGACATGGGCGGACTTCAGTGCCTTCTTCGCTGCGGCGTTGTCCCGGCCCACGATATTGGGGACGGCAAAAAGCTCCGGACCTTTGGAGATCAGGAGCTCGACTGCTTGGTACCGCCGGATCGTCGTGCCCGATCCCGGGTCGGAGCCGACGACCCTGCCCTTCTTGACCTCTTCGTCGAAGACCTCGCGTTGGCTGGAGGAGACGCCGTCGGCGGCCAGCGCCTGGACCGCGGCCGCGGCCGGCTGGCCGGCCAGCTGCGGGATCTGGACCGGGGAACCTGGGCCCATCCCGAAGAACCACGCCGCGGTGGTCACCAGGGCGGCTACCAGGATCAGCACGATGCCCAGGATCCAGCCGCGCCTGCGCGACGACGGCGATTCCAGGCTTTCACGGGGTGTCTGCGCCTCCCGGGCCCACTGCCGCCGGGCGGCCTTGTCGTCCTTGCGCGCCCGGCGTTCCCGGGCCCGGGGGGACAGGTTGCGTCCGTTGTCCTGCACTCCCTGCCCGCCGTGGCCAGGAACGACGGCGGTGAGCTCGCCGGTGTCGGTGTCCCCTTCGTAGCGGGGGAGGGCCTGGGTGGCATCGTGCGTGGCGATGACACTGGTCGCCGAATCCGTCCGGCCGATCACCTCGGTGTGGTCCGTCGGTCCGTGGTCGTCGCCGAGGGGTGCCGTGGCTCCCGTTCCCGTCGTTGCCTCGTCGTCGTGTGGACCCCGAACCGCTCCGGCCTGCTCGACGGCGGGATGGTCCAATTGGTCATCGGTCAATGTCCGGCGGATCTGACGGATCTCGCCCAGGAGCGCCTCGGCGTCCTGGGGGCGATCTTCGGGAGCCTTCCGCGTGCAGAATTCCACGAGTTCATCCAGGTCGGAAGCGAGGCCTGGCAGCACTGCGGAGGGAGCGGGGACATCGCTGGTGACATGCTGGTAGGCGACGGCAATGGGGGTGTCGGCTACGAATGGCTGGTGTCCCGTGAGCATTTCGTAGGCCATGATGCCCAGCGCGTAGATGTCGCTCCGCGCGTCCGCCGGTGCCCCCGTAACCAGCTCCGGCGAGACGTAGGCCACGGTTCCGATGAGGTTCCCGGTCGAAGTTTGGTTCGTTGCGGCGCGGGCCAATCCAAAATCCGCGAGCTTGACCTGGCCCGTATCGGAGAGCAGGACGTTTTCCGGCTTGATGTCGCGATGGACCAGACCCGCGGCGTGGGCCGCCGCCAGGCCCTCCACGATGGCGTCCAGCAGCGCCAGTGCTTGTCGCGGGGCCAGGCGTCCCTGGTCGCGCAGCAGCTGGCGCAGGGTGTGTCCTTGGACCAGCTCCATGGCAAGGTAGGCGGTATGCCCGTCGACGCCGGTGTCCAGCACCCCCACGATATGCGGATGGGAGAAGCCCGCCGCCGTGATGGCCTCGGTGCGGAAACGCTCCACGAACACCGGATCTTCTGCCAGGTAGGGGTGGAGGAGTTTCAGGGCCACGCTGCGTTCGAGGCGGACGTCCATGGCCCGATACACGGTGGACATGCCTCCGACGGCCAGCCGCTCGACAATGCGGTAGCGTCCATCGATCATCGTTCCCCGGGTGGGGCTGGCTGCATGTTCACTCACCCAACGATGGTAGCCAGAACCGGGGGCGTTTCCGGGGACATACGCCCGGAGAAGCCGGAAATGGCGGTGTCGAGTCCGTCCGTGTTGCCTGGCATCACCTGGACGCAGGAGGACTTCCGTCCACCGGCAACCTGGCCAGGGGGCTTAACGAGCCGGAGGGAGCGAATCTCTCGATTCGCTCCCTCCGAACGGCTAAACGTCGTGCGGTGCTATGACGCGCGGCGGGCCCGGGCTGCTCGCCGCTTCAAGGCACGGCGTTCGTCCTCGCTCATGCCGCCCCAGACACCGGCATCCTGGCCGGATTCGATGGCCCATTGCAGGCACGTATCGATGACCGGGCACCGGCGACAGACGCTTTTCGCCTCTTCGATCTGGAGCAAGGCCGGACCGGTGTTTCCCACGGGGAAGAACAGCTCGGGGTCTTTGTCCAGGCAGGCTGCGCGACTACGCCAATCCATGCTCGTTGATGCTCCTTGGGGTTAGATATCAGGGAACGACCCACGACGGATATTCCGAGAGGTGGGGCGGTGGCAGCACAAAGGGGAGCATCAAAGCATGCTCCCGTGCAACTGCCTCATAAGGTTTTCATGTTACCTGTGCGTAAACAAGGGGTGGACGGCAACTAATCGGTCATTCGGCCTGAGGTTTTCGTCACAGGACTCTGGCTTCCGCGCTGGGTATGCGGGGTTCGGCACACGGCTTTGCCACTGCGTCGCTTGGGCGGGTCGGACCCGTCGAGTACATTCGGGGACGTGAGCTACCCGAATGCCCCCGCGGACCCTTCGGACGCTGGGGCCCCTGGCCCTGGGCGCCCCCTGTCCATCGTCGTCGTATCCGTTCTGCTGCTCCTCGAGGCGTTGGCCACACTGGGGGCGGCGGTTTGGTATGCGACGTCGTTGGTTGCCGACGGGCCCGTGTCCTTGGGCGGGCGCATCTTCATGCTCGTGCTGATCATCGCCGCCTCGATCTGGCAGGCCAACGTGGCGTTCCAGGTGTTCAGGGGGCATGCCTGGACCAGGGCCGCCGCGATCGTCTGGCAGGTCTTCCAAGTCATCTTTGCCGTTTCATTCCTCGGAGCCGGGGGATGGGCACTCGCGCTGGGGATTGCGCTGCTGGTTCCCGCTGCGGCGATCATCATCCTGACCTTCGATCCCAGGGCAACGGCCTTCTTCGGAGATCGCGAACCTCGCGCTTAGGCTGGGGAGTCATCCGTCGGGAGTTGCCTGTGCGCATTGGACGTCGATGAGGAGCCCTTTGGCCATCGCCATGGCCCGCCCAGGTCGTGCTCGTCGGTGCGGCGGCACGCGCCACCCGGGAACGTCCCCGTCGCTGGCCTGCCGGGGGTTCAGGACAAGGAATCCACTGGGCGGCAGTAGCCGGGCCGAGGCGGGCAGCCGGAGAAGTCCTGCCCGATCCGGGGGCGCGGTCATGACCACATGTTCTCCGGCGCGGATCCTTTCGTCCAGTTGGGTGATCTCCTTGTCGCTGAGTTCCAGGACGTCGTCCAAGAGCAGCACGTCCGGTAGACGGCGTCCCGGATGCATACCGCGGACCGGATCGTTGGCAACCGCCAACTGCCGTGCCAGCAAATCGATCAAGGTGGTCTTTCCGGATCCGGGACCGCCCAGAACGAGCGCGACTTTGCCCGGCTCCCAGGTCCACGCCCCGTTGTCGGGCCCACAGAGACCCAGTGGATAGCGACCGGGCCGCGCATCACTGATGGGGAGCCTGTCCATGGACACGACTTCCGGCAACGCAAGGCATCGTCGGATTGTGGGGAGTGCTTCCGGTGCGGCGTTGCCAGGTGGCGACGTTGAGAGCTGGACAACCGCCCCGTGCTCCTCCGTGCTCGGCCCGGTCCACACCGCGCGTCCGGGATAGGGTGCCGTCGCCCGGAGTCTGGGCCAACCCAAGAGAGTTTCCGGGCCGAGGCCGAAACGCAGGTACAGCCGATGTTCTGCCAGCGAATGGAAGCGTGACGAGGATACATCCCGGTCGCCGATGACGATGAGGCTGATGCCCAGCTGCTCCGCCGCCCGGGCGAAGGCCGCCAGCCGATCGTCCAGGGCCGCATAGGCCGAGGCTCCCAGGGCCGAGTTCCAGGCAGCCAGTCCGCTGACCACGAGAACCCTGGTCGGTTCCCCCGGGGAGAACGGGGGCTCGACGCCGACAATGTCCAGGAATTGCGCCACTCGCTCAGGCTCGTCCACCCCGACGTATCCCGCTACCCGCGGCAAGCTTGACGCCGTGGAGAAGGAGCCGGAACCGTCGAGGACGTAGACGTGCCGTTCAGGATCCTCACGTGCCAGCAAGTGGACGATGCGCAATGCGGCTGCCGCCGCCGAGCTTCCCGGACCGCCAATGACGGCGAGTCTGCGTTGCTCCTCCGGAACCCACCAGAGTGGGGTCAGGCGCTGGTGGGGGATGTCATCCACCAGTCCCAGGGCGATACCCCCATCCGGACGGTGCCGACACAGATGGGCCGGGATGTCCACGAGCTCCTCGGGCAAGGGCGGGGCGAAAGAAGCCATCGGCATTCTTGGTTCCGGGAGACCCGAAACCAAGGATGCCAGTGCGGCGGCCGGCGACACCTCCCCGGCGGGGCGGCCATGGATTGTCGCTACCGTCCGGACGTCTTGGAATCCCGGGCCGATTTCCCGTATGGGCCAGACAGGGGCGCCGGGCTGAACAGGTTGCGAGCGGAATTGACGAGGTTGCTCGCCCGCGCGACGCATGAAGCCGTAGCCCGGCCTCGTGGGAGGCAGCTCGGCAGCCGCCGAGGACCCCAGGAGTTCCTGCGAGTCGGCGGCGTTGAGCAACCTGAGCGAAATGACCGAATTGATATTGGCTCGCATTGCCGCCGTGACAACGCCTTGGGGACGCTGGGTGGACAGCAGCAGGTGAAGCCCGAGTGAACGTCCCACCGTGGCTATGCGCATCAGCTCGTCGACGGCGTCAGGCAGTTCGTCCGTCAAGACCCGGAACTCGTCGACCACGACCAGTAAGCGTGGAAGTGGAGGTGCGGTCGGTCCGGCCAGTTGCCTGTACCGTGCATAGTCGTCGGCTTCGAGCTCGCGAAAGAGGGACTCCCTGCGCCGCACCTCGACTTTGAGTCCGGACAACAGGCGCTGTCCGGACTCGACATTCAGGTCTGTCACCAGACTTTGGCAGTGGGGAGTCCCCGCGTATGGGCCCAAGGTCGAGCCGCCTTTGAAATCCAGCAGGACCAATGCAACCTGGTCCGGACCGTATCGGGAAACCAGATCCATGGTCATGGATTTGAGGAGCTCCGATTTGCCCGAGCCAGTGGTCCCGGCGACCAGGACATGCGGGCCGTCTTCAACGAAGTCGAGGAGCAATGGGCCGTCGGAGGAGTGGCCGAGCCCGCAGACCAGGGCAGCCGCAGAGGAAGTGCTCCATGTTGCCAGAGCGTTCCCGGGTGCGTGACCTGGATCTGGCTGCGTCGGGAGAAACCGGTCGGTCGGGCCCCAGGGATACTCGGGACCTGTGGAGATCCCCGCTGCCGCCAGCGTCGCTGTTGAAATCCCATCGAGGCTGACAGCGATCGTCTCGCTACCTCGGCGCAATTTCGCCGAATCAGTGTCGATCGCCCACGTCGTTTGTTCATAAGGCCCGGCAGAGGTGAGGATGACGGCTGCCGGTGGGTTGCGGCTTTCGCCGGACTGGGCAGCGGAGATGAGCTCAGGTAGGTCTCGCAGCGCAGGCATGGCCAGTATCACCGAATCGGCAGGCAGCCCGGAGAGCATCGAGCGTGCGTGTTTGGCATCCGTGCAGGGTAGTACGCCCGGCAGGAACCGGGCCTCCGGGGGCAGCTCGGCGGTTTCGCCGACGATCACCAGCGCGGCGCCGGTCCTGCTGCAAGATCGGGCAAGCTGAAAGACGACGGAGCGCAGCACCGGGCCGAACATCGCCCCGGCTCCCGTGATGCGCCCCAGGGTTCCGCGGGAAACGTCCACCACGACAGGGCCGGGGAGTGGAAGAACGTGGGGTCCGCGGTCCGTGGACGATTCCACCTGGACCGGGGGCATGACTCGACCACTGCCGAGTCGCAATGCGTGGGTGCGACGTGCGGTCGAAGATCCGTCGTCGGCTGGCCGGGAGGTCGGACCGCGCTGCAGGAGGCAGAGTCCTACGGGCGGCACCGCGCGGTCTACTTCGGCGAGGCGTTTCGTGGAGAGGAGGTGGATGTTGTGACGGAGCTTCCGACGAGCCACGAGCTCGGTACATGCGGGCACTCCACCCGTGAGCAGCCCGAGTGCGCTGAAAGCCAGGAATATCCAGGATCCGATTGCCAGAGCCAGAACGATGCCGATGCCGAGTGGAAGAAGCGCTGCGGTGATCATCAACCACGGCCGGCCGGCGGTGCCTTTCGAACCCGGAAGCCTGCTCATGGGCGGCGGCCACGCGGCCGCACTGTCTGTGGGGGCCGGGGCGCTGCCACTCGCCTCTGCCGGGCAAATCCGAAAGGTCGTGTTTCCCATGTCGAATTCGTCGCCGACTTCGAGGAACTTCGGGTGTGCCGCCGCACCGGCCCGTGGATTCCGATGCGACCGCCCCGTATCGATCAGGGCAATCGAGGTGTGGTCGACGACGATGTCCGCATGATGCCGAGACAGGGCCGGATCAGCCGCATGCAGGTCACAATCGCCGCGGCCGATCGAGTAGGTACCGCGGGCGAGTTTTACCCGCCGCCCACAATCGGGACCACTGACTGCTACCAGCCACACCTGCATCGTTGTCGAAACCCTTGCCGATGGCCGAGCAAAGGGTGTGAGCGTCAGCATGCCCCGCGTTGGCAATGCCCCCACCTGCTCCAGAGGCAGAGTGCCGCTGGGCCACAAGTCCTCATACCCCAGATCGCCGAGCGCCCGCGCCAGTTCGGCTCCGGTGAGTCCTGCAGGTCCTTGGATTTCAAAGTAGGCCGTGGATGGGGCCTCATACGGCCCATTGGGACGTGGTAATACAGCGACGTGCAGAGCCATGTCCAATTTCCTCAGTCTTCCGGGTCTCCTGCTCGCTCATACGCTAGCTGCGCTACACACTTGATGTGGCCCGCGTCGAGGAGCTGTGGAAAACCGGCCCAGAGATTATCCACATGACGTTGTAATCCCTTGTCTGGCGGAGTCGCTGTCGGTAGTCTCACAGTTGCTGTCCCCAGCTGCGGACACCATGGGCATCGTGCTCGTGCCCAGGTCTAGGCGGGAGGTGAACGTGGACGGTCAACGCATCATTGAAGACGAGGTGCGCGAGCGTGTGCGACGTCGCGGCCTGGATCCCGCCGAGCATGTCGCCGAGGTAAGAAGCATCGTCGACCTGGCAGTCCGCGACTACGACGAACGCTCGCTTCTGGAAGGCCTGCCCCGGCTGGGGCACCTCGACGAAACCGGCAGGGCCGTGTTCGATGCCGTTGCCGGTTTCGGGCCGCTCCAGCCATTGCTAGACGACCCGGAAGTCGAAGAGATCTGGATCAATTCCCCCTCCGAGGTCTTCGCTGCCCGCGGAGGTAGCTCCGAGCTGACGTCCATCAGGTTGGACGCCGGACAAGTACGGCTTCTCGTGGAGCGCATGCTCAAGAGCTCGGGAAGGCGATTGGACCTTTCCACCCCGTTCGTTGATGCGGCCCTTCCCGATGGTTCCCGATTGCATGTGGTGATCCCTGACATCACCCGGAAGCACTGGTCGGTCAACATCAGGAAGTTCATCGCCAGGGCTTCGCGGTTGGATCATTTGGTCGAGTTGGGATCGCTCAGCCGCCAAGCCGCGGACTTTCTGCATCTTGCCGTCGGGGCGGGGCTCAATGTCCTGGTCTCAGGCGCCACCCAAGCAGGCAAGACGACGTTGCTGAACTGCCTCGCCTCCGGCATCGGGAGCCGTGAACGCGTCATCACGGTGGAGGAGATTTTCGAGTTGAAGATCCCCTTGCGCGACGTGGTGGCCATGCAATGCCGGCAATCCAACCTTGAAGGCCACGGCGAGATCGACATGCGCCGAATCGTCAAAGAAGCGTTGCGGATGCGCCCCGACCGGATCATCGTAGGAGAGGTCCGTGAGGCGGAGGCGCTCGACATGCTCATCGCAATGAATGCCGGACTTCCCGGGATGGCGAGCGTCCATGCGAACTCCGCACGAGACGCCGTCACCAAGATCTGTACGCTTCCATTACTGGCCGGCGAGAACATCAATTCCAACTTCGTCCTACCCACTGTTGCCTCATGCATCGACCTGGTCGTTCATTGCGAGAGGAATGCCACGGGGAAGCGGGAGGTCTCGGAAATCATCAAACTGGGCCGTCGTGTTGAGAACGGGGTCATCGAGTCGTCGACGATCTTCCGACGCCATGACGGAGAACTCCAGATCGCGCCGTCAGCAGACCTGTCCCATGAAAAGTTCGAGAACTCCGGCATCGATCCTACGCTGCTGTTGGGAGCAGGAAGATGAGCCTCGTATGGGGACTTCTCCTGGGCCTGGGCCTGCTCTCCATCTGGCAGGCCTGCTGGACCGAGCCGGACATACCGAAGAGGCCACGCAAACGCCGTGTTGAAACCCTCCTGCTCCACGCGGGCCTGGACAAAGTCAGTGCCAGCGGTTTCATCTCGTCGATGGTCATCTGTTTCCTGCTTATGGCGGTCATCGTCTTCGTGGTCACCTTGTCGCCATTGATCACGATCATCTTCGGGACCTTTGGGGCCAGCATTCCGGTCCTCGTCGTACGGTGGCGAGCCGCGAAGCGGGCCGCAGAATTGCGCGAACAGTGGCCAGATGTCGTTGATCACCTGCGCTCCGCGATTCGGGCTGGCCTATCGCTTCCCGAGGCACTCATCCAACTTGGGACGCAAGGGCCGGAACCCTTGCGCCCGGCCTTTGTCGATTTCGGGCTGGACTACCGTGCGACAGCGCGCTTCGACGAGGCGGTGGAAAGGCTGCGGTACCGACTTGCAGACCCGGTGGCGGACAAGATCATTGCTGCCTTGATGATCACCCGGGACGTGGGTGGCTCCGATCTGGGAGAGATGCTCGGAACGTTGGGAGGGTTCCTGCGCGACAGCGCCCGGACGCGGGGTGAGCTTGAAGCCCGGCAATCGTGGACGGTGAACGCAGCTAGATTGGCCGTAGCCGCACCGTGGGTGATCCTGTTGTTGATGGCTACGCAGCCACAAGCGGTTGAAGCCTATTCGACATTCGGCGGAGCAGTTGTCCTGCTGACGGGTCTGGTGGTTTCATTTGTCTGCTACCGCATCATGTTGAGCATCGGCTCCCTTCCCGCCGAGGAGAGGATCCTCAAATGAGCAGCACGCTTGCCTGGGGACTTGCCCTCGGGCTATTGCTGGGGACTGGGTTGTGGCTGAGCTTTGTCAGGCTCCCGGCCATGCGCCGGGTGAAATTCGTGGACCGCGTCTCAGGGCAACTGCGGACCGGACGCCGGCCCCCCGGCGCCCAACCCGGACAACTAGCGTCGGAATCGCCTCTTGGCCCGCTGGTGAAGATCATGTGGCCTGTTCTCAAAGACCTTGTTTCCGTGCTGAATCGGTTCAATCCGGCCGGTGGCGGACTGCAACGCCGATTGCAGCGTGCCGGGCTGGAGATGACCATCACCGAATTCCGGGTCTCCCAGCTAACCTACGCCGGTGGCGGGCTGCTAATCGGCAGCCTCGTCATCGCCGCCTCGGTAGCGCAAGGGACCTTCAATGGATTCCTTTCGATCGTGATCCTTGCCGTCTCGGCGACATCCGGGTTCATCCTGCGTGAGTGGTATCTCAATGAGCAAGGCACCAAGAGGAGCCGCCGCATCCTCGGCCAGTTTCCGAGTATCGCGGAACTCATCGCATTGGCCGTCGGAGCGGGCGAGAGCACCATGGGGGCCATAGAACGCGTCTGCAAGACCTCCCAAGGTGACCTACCAGATGAGTTTTCGGCCCTGCTGGCCGACGTGCGGTCCGGGACGCCGATGACGGCGGCCCTGCACCGTCTAGCCAGGCGGTTGGACCTGAATGCCATGACACGCTTCGTCGACGCGATAACAGTCGCATCTGAGCGGGGGACCCCACTGGCGGAGGTCATGAGAGCCCAAGCCCAAGACGTACGGGACGCGGCCAAACGTGAACTGATGGAAACGGCCGGCCGCAAGGAAATAAGCATGATGATTCCGGTCGTCTTCGGAGTCCTGCCGCTGACGATCGTCTTCGCGGTCTATCCGGGATTGTCACTCATTGACATGAATCTGTAAGTGCGGATACGAGCAAATCAAGGGAGCAGAGAATGAGAACCACCTGGACCAGGGCCACGTCGCTCGGGTTGACCACAACGCTGATCTGTCTGGCCCACGTCAGCAACCTGGGGCAGCGAATTCGAAAGGACGAACGGGGCGACGTCCCAGGATGGGTCATGATCACCTTCATGAATAGGGCCTGATCTCACCCTCGGTTTTAGGGCAGTGTTGGTGGGTCTTCCCAGAGGCCGGCGACGGCGACTTGGGAGCGTGGCCGTCCGGGTTTGACGAGGACGGGGTGGATGAGTCGGGAGAGCATGTCGCGCCGGACGTGGACGGGTAGGGTGTCCCAGTTGGCGAGCAGGTCGGGGACGATGGCAGCTGGTGGTTTGGCTTCGGCGACGGCAAGGTGCCGCAACTGTGCCTCGACGGTGGCGATCTCGGTTTTGGTTTGGTCGCGGAGGCGTTCGTAGGAGTCCTGGGGGATGGTCCCGTCGACGAGTTTCAGGGTGAGGTTGTCCATCCGGGCCCCGAGGCGGACGAGCTTGCGGCGCAGGGTCGCTTCCTGGTTCGTGGCCCCGGTCTTCGGCGTCGGGGCTGGGAGTTCCTGGGCAGCCCGGGTGATGTCGGCGGCGACCCCGCGGAGCCAGTCCAGGACGGCGCCCTCGACGACGGTGGTCATGACGTACCCGCCGGTGTGGGCGCGCTTCTCCCCAGCGGCCTTGCACTTGTACTTCGCCGTCCTGGAGGTCCCGAACAGCCCGGCGTTCATCGTGGACCCGCAGGCGCAGCGGATGAGCCCGGAGAGCAGGTACTCGGACCGTTCCGACCGACGGTTCACACGGCGGGTCTCCCGGCGTGCCAGGTATTCCTCGAACTCGGCTTTCGTGATGACGGGTTCGTGGGCGCCGGGTATGCGCTCGCCGTGGCGGGTGATGTAGCCGGCGCCGAAGCCCTGGTCGAGGATGCGTCGGATGGTCCGGGCTGACCAGAGTCCGTCGCCGGAGGGCCCGTACCCTGTGACGGGTCGTGTGGGGCCGTCGTTGGCCCACTGGACGAGCGAATAGACCGAAGCCCCGGCCAAGTACCTCCGATACATCTGGGCCAGCACAGGCCCGCTTACAGGGTCTGGCGTGAACCCCTCTGCCCTGGTGTACTGGTACCCAAAGCGTGGCTTCCCGTTGGCGGGCAGTCCCTGGGAGACGCGGCGGGCGTGGGACTCCTTCCACACGTCCCCGATCCGCTCGGATTCGAAGGCGGCAAACTCGGTGAGCATGCCGCGTGCGAGCCGGCCGGTGCTGGTGGACACGTCCAGCGGCTCGGTCGCGGACTCGATGCGCCCGCCGGCGGTCTCGACCCGGTCCGCGGCCACCGCCCAGTCCAGACGGGACCGGGAGAGCCGGGACCACTTCCATAGCACGATGACGTCCGCGGTGCCGTCCTCGATCATGGTCATCACCCGCAGCACGGCGGGCCGCTTCCACGTCCGCCCGGAGATCCCCGGGTCGGATTCGACGGCGACGACCTGGTACCCCTGCTGCTTCGCGTACGCGCGGCCGGCGGTCTCCTGCAGCTCGAGGCTAATCGACTCCTCACGCGCCACGGACTGCCGCAGATACAGCACTGCCTTGGGCTTCGCCCCCATGATGGTCCCCCTCTATCCGAATACTGGTCTCAGTTTTGCGCGGCCGCCCGCACCGCTTCAAGATGCCGCAGGTCCCCTGGGGACAACGCGGCCAGCCGATCCACCACGACGTCCTCCGTAACCCACAACTCGTCCGCCAGCTCGCCCAGGCTCCGCGCCCACGCCACCTCGGCCACCAGCCGCTCCCACGGCACCAACTCCCGGGCCGCGGCCACCCGCACCTCCCGCTCAACCGCCGCCGGCTGACACCCCACGTCACCCCGCGCCAGATGCACCAGCTCATGCGTCAACACACACCGCCGCTCCCGCTGCGACAACCCCGGATCAATCCAAATACGGCGCTCGCCGTCGGTGGCCGCAGGCACGCCTGGTGCTGGCTTGGTCCAGATGATGATGACGTGCGCCAGCCGGCGTAACTCCCCCCAAGGATGAAACATGGTTAGAACATATGTACTAACTCACATGTGAAGCCATTGCTACGCTCTGGGAAACCAAGTGTCTGCAGGCGGTGGTAGTCCTCACGGTCCCTGATGGGAGCCAGCCTGGCTGGGGGCCTGGTCGGTCGTGCAAGAATTGGGGCATGTCGAATCAGCAGCACGGAATCATGGGTCATGGGTACGAAGGTCGGTCGATCGAGGAGTACGTTGCGGACCTTGTTGCATGGGGTACATCCGTCCTGGTTGATGTTCGGTTGAATCCGATCTCCCGGAAGAAGGGCTTCTCGAAGAAGGCCCTGGCGGCCGCCGTGGAGGAAGCGGGTATCCGCTACGTTCACCGGCCGCAGCTGGGGAACCCGAAAGACAACCGGGAAGGGTTTGGCGTGCCCGGGACTCCTGCCGCCCGCGAAGCCCATGCCCGCTACCGGGAAATCCTGGCGGGGGAGTCGGCTGCCTCGGCCGTCGATGAGCTAGCGGCAACGGCAGCGAACGAGCTTGTCGTGCTCATGTGCTTCGAGGCCTCGGAGCGATGCTGCCACCGCTCGTTGGTTCTGGACCGGGTGAAGGCGCGTCAGGTGCAGCTCCAGCCTGTTTAGTGCCGGGATTTCGCTGGGTAGATGCCGAGCACGCTGAAGATGTGGGGGCGCTTTTGCTGGTTCCCTACGAAGAAGTGCGGCCGAAGTTCCGGCTTGCACATCTGGTCCAGGAACTTCATCTTGATCTTGGCCATCGCTGTTTCGTTGTTGTCCGCTGCTAAGTTGCGGCTTAGTGCGACCATTTCCCAATCGAGCAGCCCTTGCCGGTGTCCTCCACACGTCGGGTGTTCGCAGGTGTAGTGGAACTTTGCCTCGAAGCGTGGAGGGTCGAGCAAGATTTGCTCCGGCAGGTTGCCGAAGAGGTCTGGTTGGTTGAGGCCCTTCTTGAGGTGGGTCTGCTGTATGTCGGTCCAGCCGGCGAACGGGTAGATCTCGAACCGTTTGACCTCTTTCGGTTCGATCACTGCAAGCGACGGGAAGAGTTCGCCGCGCTCCCTGGCCTTGAGGATCCCGCACATGGTCCATTGGGCCGCGGCTAGAGGAGCCACGTAGGGATGCCGGGGGCTCCAGGGCTTTAGGAAGTCCACGCGTCTGATGCTGCTTGTGTCCGGTTTGAAGCTCTCGGATCTGGAATCCTTCCAGGCGGGTTCTATGTCGATGTCGAGGAGCTCGTACTTCTTGAACTGCTCGTACTTTTCCATGGACCGAAACGGTACCGGGTAGAGGCGGATCCACTCGGGCCCCGACTCGGTCAGGCGTATGCCGGCCACGCACACGGTGTCTCCGTAAGAAGCCGACGGCTGCGGTGCGGCCTTCACAGTGATCAAGACGCGAGCGGTTTCCTTGCCCCCGTATTCGGGCTTCGGATAGACCGAGCGCCCCTCACCCATCAGCGGCAGCTGCTCGAACATGGATCCCCCCATGATTTCCTCCCTGGTTCTCGAGTGATGGTGGTCTATCGCTGTTGGATCGTGGCCGTGCCCGTGTAGGCATCGTCCCCGTCGGTGAAGTGCACGGTGCATCGGTAGGTGTGGCCGACCGTTCCACCGAAGGAGTTCTGCGCCTCGACGGTTCCGGAGGCGGTCCAGGAACTTCCCGCGCCAGACTCGGATTCGTTGCTGAACTTGGCCGTCGATGGGGCCTTCAGCTTCCCCTTCACGAGGGTTTGGCAGGCGACGCGCGCGTCGTAGTTCTCGGGCTCGTCGTCGGAGGCACCGTTCATGAAGGCGACGCAGCCTCCGAGTAGGAGCACGAAGGCGGCGACGGCGCCCCAGATGCAGCCCATGGCGACCTTGCCGCTCGCTGACATTGGTGCTTGTGCCAGGAAGGCGGTGTCGCCCTCCCAGCGGTCGATGGTGAATCCTGCGGCGCGGATCTTCGACTCGATGTCCTCGTGGTTGTCCGCGGCTTCGAGCTCGCGGACATCCTTGCCCGCATCGGTTTGGATCTGGATCTTCCTGAGTCGGATCAGGCTCTGGCTTCCATTGGCCTCGACGAGCTTCTCCGTGGCCGGCGCCACGATGGCGCGGTGATTCACCTTGTCTGCCATGTTCCCCCCAATTTCCCTATTAGTCCTGGTCTGGTCCCAGCTGGGACTCTTCCCCAGCATTGCCGTGTGCTTCGTCGAACCGGTCCCGGTCCCTCTTGAAGTTGTGGTGCGCCGCCAACTCATGGACGGGCGGCATCTCGTCGGAATCAGTCTCGTCGGCATCTTCCATGAGGCGATCCACGTAGGACTCCCAGGAAGCAACGCCCTCGGCGTTACCCTCAGGGTCCAGTCGTGCATCAGCGTAGAGCCAGTCATGCGCCAGCTGCGCGCGAACCTCCGACAAGATGTCGCCCGCATCAGGCTCCGGAAAACCGAGGACCGTCGCAAGCGCCTCGGCCGTCTCGGGACGCCGCATGACATCCAAATGCGTAGCCCTGCCACGCCCGGGAAGAGTCAAGATCACCCGGTCCAGAGACCCGGGGAACAAGCTGTGCTCAACCCCATCAGCCGCCGAGAAATCATCACGCCACGCCGCCCTATTCCGCACATCAGCCGACAAGAACGCCGCCAACGCATGCCGCCAAGCACCCACGGCCTCCGTCTTCTCGCCAACGCCAACACCACCCCCGGCCCCACCCTCACCGGCAACGCGCTCGCCGGATGGATTCGTTTCGGGTTGTTCCTGGTCGTCATGGACTGTCTCGCTTCGCTCGTCGCGCATTGCGTCCATGACGGATTGGATGATCCGTCGGTCGCGGGCGCTGAAATCGGTTGAATTGCGAACAGCATCATCTACTGTGAGCTCGTCGTAGGAGATCTCAACGCCCATGCTTGCCAGGGCAGCATGGGCCACCTTGGCCTCGGACACTTTGAGGACACGGGACAAGGTCTTGATGAGCGAACCCTTGACGGAGACGAGTTCCCGATTCTTCAGGCGAGAGAAGTTGGACGTGGTTATATCCAAGCCCAGGCTCTCCGCCCGCTTCCCGAGGTCTCGATCCGACCAGCCGTTCAGCTCCTGTGCGGACCTGATGAGGTCGGCCAGCGGATTGTTGCTGTTCACGGAGTCAGTCTCTCCATCGATGGTGGAAGCGATCAAAAGGCGTGGACACAGGGAGCCCGCCCAATGTGGACACTAAGAACAATACAAGTTTTTAGGAGCGTGACAGGGGCTTTAGGCGGGAAGCGGTGAAAGAAGAGTTGACGCGTGGACACCGGCAGTGCAAAATGAGTACAGAAAGTGGACACAACGAATCGAAATGGAGTACGGTGGAACTCGTCAGGAAGCAGCTAGCGATTGGAGATCTCTGGATGGAACTCAGGGACAGGAAGATGCTCCAGCGGCTCATGATTGTCCAAGGCGTTTCGAATAGGGGGCTGGCGAAAGTCGCTGGCTGGAAGTCGCATAGCTATATGAATCGCTTGGTCAGCGGCCAGGTGAAGACACTGGAGCCGGAGCCGGCACTGAGGATTGCGAAGTTTCTGGGCGTTGGCGTCGAGGATCTTTTTTTGACTCAGGTGAGTACGAATCCAGCTCGAAGCGAGCATGGAATGAGCAAGAAGGCCTCTTGATCCGGCGCTCGCCGGTCCGAGAACGAAAATGCCCCCAGCCGGTGCAACGGCTGAGGGCGTGAAAACCAATTCAGGAAGAGGTATTTCAATGGCAACGATACCGGAGACACGGCACCCCGTCACGGCGGGGGAGCGTCGTCCGACCCGCGAGGAATGCATCCAGGCGGCAGCGCTCGTTCTGGCCACCGCGGTCCGCGAGTTCGGCACTCCCGAGGTGCAGGAGGTGGCTTCGTGAACGCGGAGGACTTCAAGACCGGTGACCAAGTCGCCCAGGGCCGCGGCGGCATCGGTGTCGTCATCGACGACGACGCGAACCGCGCCGAGTACCCGGGCTTCGTGCCCGTCCAGTGGGAGAGCGGCTGGCGCACCATGGCGAACGCCGCCTCTCTCACCCTCATAGACTCCCGGTCGGCCACCCCCCAGGCCGGCCGGGGCCAGACCGCCGGGACGCCCACCCCCCAGGGCGTCCCGGCGCCAGCCGCCCCGCGGACGCTGCCGAACTTGATCCGGCGGACGCTGGGCTTGCAGGAGCGCCGCACCCATGACCGCGCTGATGGCCCGGTGGTGATCGATCCGGAGCAGAAGCATCGGATCGTCGTGAAAGGAGATCCCCGGTGAATGACCTCCAGCGATTCGAATTCGACGAAACGATGGTCCGCACCGTCGACGTCGACGGCCAGCCCTGGTTCGTGGCGAAGGACGTGGCCACGGTCCTCGGGTATGACCTGACGACGAACATGACCCGCGTCCTGGACGAGGACGAGAAGGGTATTCACGAGACGAATACCCTAGGCGGCACCCAGAAGGTGTCGATCATTTCGGAGCCTGGCCTGTACCGGGCGATCATCCAGCGCCAGACCGGACGAATGACCGATCCGGCAGCGCGGCAGCGCATCAAGGACTTCCAGCGTTGGATCACCGCCGAGGTACTGCCGGCCATCCGGAAGACCGGTACCTACTCCACGGCCCCGGCTCAGGTGCATCCGGAGTTGGTGAGTCGTGCCGATCTGGCGCGCATGGTGCTGGAGGCCGAGGAGGAGAAGCAGGTCATGGCCGCGGCGTTGGAAGCCGCGGCGCCGGCCATCGCCTACCACGACCGGTATGTGGCGAACGGTGACGCGGCACTGGTCCGGGTTTGGGCTGCACAGTTCGGGATCTCGGATCCGAAGGCCCGCGAGATGCTGTTGGCGGCCAAGGTGATCTACCGGTTCAGCATCGGCTGGCGGTGGTCGCAGGCGAAGCAGCGCAAGGTGGAGGAGTACGAGTACCGCCCGTATGCGCGGTACATCGAGTGGTTCGATCTGCGGCCGCAGCATGAGGCACCGCGCTATCACAACGGCCAGGTGCGCCAGACGCTGTACATCCGGCAGGAGTTCGCGCTGCAGCTCGGCGCGAAGCTCGGCCTGGCGCCGGTCCACCAGGCGGGGGACGCGGCATGAACGCCGCCGTGGGTCTAGCGGCCGCCCGGGAGAGAACCCGGCGCCGGAATCTGCGCGTGGCCGTGGATTACATGCAGCGGGCGGAGAAGTACCTGGAGCGGGCTGCGTACCTCGAGGGGACCGGCCAGCCGAAGGTCTGCGGGGACTATGTCCGCCGCTCAGGGGAGCTGATCGAGCAGGCCCGCACCCGGGTGGCCGTGTTCCGCGGCCCCGAGGCAGTCATGGAGCTGCAAGCCAGCCGGTGGGAGGACTTCATCGTGGCGCTCGACGTCGCGGCAAGCATGCGGGCATCGATCTCGCGGGTGGAGAACGTGTTCGCGGAGGCGGATGCAGCGATCGCCGGGCTCGCCAACGAAGCCAGAAGGCTGGCGCAATGAGCAGCCAGGCGCGGGTGTCGCGGCAGATCATCATCCAGCCGACGGGCGAGAAGCCCCGGAAGGACCGCCCGATGGTCCATTACAAGGACCGGGCGGAGCTGAAGGATTCGGTGGCCAGGGCGGCCAGGACCGTCTGGCCGGGCAACGCCCGGATCAGCGTCGAGATCACCGGCCACTGGTCGGCCTGTACTGGCCGGATCTTCGTCAACAACCGCGACGCAGCGTCGTTCGCACCCATCGTCCCGCGCACCGCGCCGGAGACCGAGGCATTCGATTTTGGAGGGCAGGCATCGTGAGGACACCATCACCGGAGCAGGCGGCGTTCCGCCGTGGTGCCCTGATCTGGGCGCCGCTGGCGGCCGTGGGCGCGGTCGTGTGGCTGGCCACCTACCCGCTGGCCAACGGGGCGACCGTGCTGGGGTTCCTGCTGCTCATGGGCGCCGCGGTGGGCGTCGTCCTGGACGACGGCCAAGGCGAACGGAGGGCCGGGGCATGAGCGTCGGTGCAGCATTCCTGCTGAACATCGTGGCCGTCGTCGTGGCAGCCTGCCTGGCGCTGGTCTTCCTGGTCGGCGTGCTTGCCTCAGTGGCCGCGCTGGTGCAGGTTCTGTGGCTTGCCCTGGCCTATGCGTTCCGGCCGGCACGGCGCCGGTATTCGACGTTGGATCTGATCGGGCAGGACCTCTCCGAACTGGACCGGCGCGATGGGTTGGGGAGTGAGTTGCTGTGAGTGTGCCACCGACCGAAGCGGAGTTCCTGGGCAACACCGTGGACCTGCACGCAGCCCGTCTGCAGACGATCGCCAGGGCTTCGGCCCGGCGGGAGGTCGAGCGGCGTGATGCCGCGGCGCAGCAGGCCGCGGACCTGACGTTGGCGGCCGAGGCGGTCCTGCACAGGGCGATCTACAAGCTTGAACGCGCCGAGCCGTTGGCCGAGATCCTCGGCGCTGCGGCGACGGCGGTAACCCACCTGGTGGAGGCCCTGCAATGCGAGGTCGCTGCGGGCCGTCTGATTGAGACAAGACCTGAAGGGGAGAACTGAGCATGGGCAAGACATCGACGTTCGAGGACATGCAGATCGAGAAGCTGCGCAACCACGACGGCAACATCCGTGCCGAGGTGGGTGACATCGACGAGCTGGCGGACAGCATTCGGGCGCAGGGCATCCTGCAGCCGTTGACGGTGGCGCCGCATCCGACGCTGGAGGGTGATTACACGGTGATAGCCGGCCACCGGCGTTTGGCGGCGGCGAAGCGTGCCGGCCTGTCGTATCTGCCGGTGGTGATCAACCACAACCTTGTGAGCAAGGCCGACCAGATCACGGCCATGTTGGTGGAGAACCTGCAGCGGGCGGACATCAGCTCGATCGAGGAGGCGAAGGCGTACCAGCAGCTCGAGCTGGAGGGCCTGAACCTGAATAAGATCGCGAAGGCGACGGGCCGGGCCCGGAAGACGGTGGTGGAGCGGCTGAAGCTGACCAGGCTTTCGGAGGAGACGCAGGCGAAGGTCGCCGCCCACCAGGTCACCATCGAGAAGGCCCTCGATATAGCCCGGTTCGCGGACCACCCGGAGCTGGTGGAGCAGCTGGAGAACAATCTGGGCAGCTACGACTGGTCCTACACGGTGAAGCGGGCGGATCGGCAGCTCGAATGGCTGGAGGTTACCCGCCCCGCCCTGGAGAAGGCCGCGGACGAGGCCGGCATCCCGCGGATGGACCGGCCCGAGGGGCAGCGGTGGGACTGGCACGCCAAGTACCAGGTGCAGGAAACCAGCAGCCTGGGCGTGGAGGACGCCGCGGCCGGCGGCTGGTCGCTGGTGTTGGACGAGCAAAGCGACAAGCAGCTTTGGGGCTTCTGGTTGCGCGAGCGGACCGAAGCGGAGGAGGTGCCGCGGGAGCCCACGGAGGAGGAGATCGCCGAGGCGAAGGCCCAGGCTGCCCGCGAGCAGATGATCCAGGACCTCAGGACGGCTGTCGCCGTGGAGACGGACTTCCTGAAGGCACTGATCCTCGCCCCGAAGAAGAAGGGCGTCGTGCTGGGTCTCGGGGCCCGGCTGGTGGAGGAGGTCGTGGGCGACGACGTTCTCAAGTCGCTCCTGGGCGTGCAGCCGGGAGACGACGGCTACGACTTCGTGATGCGGAAGCTCTCGGCCGAGCAGCTGCTTTTGCTCCTGGCGTTCGACCACTTCCGCGAGGACATCGGCACCTTCCATGCTTGGAACCCCTTCATGTACTACACGGGGGAGCGGCTGGCGGCATGGCGGGCGATCCGCGAGGACCACCTGGGCTACAAGCTGACCCCGGCCGAGGAGGTCGTCGCGGCGCACTGGGCGGAGCACGTGAGGGAGGTCGAGGAACTACGCGCCGCCGACGAAGCCGACGATGACGACTTCGAGGACGACGGCGAGGACGAGGCATGACCGCCCCGAGACCAGATGATCTGTTGGAGCTGGACCTGTCGGCGGCTTCTGCCCAGTACGCACCCCTGTCGGCCCCTGTCGGGGCGGTGTGGCCCCGCGCCGTGGTTCGCTACGTCGACGGCTGGTGGGCGGCCAAGGTATGGCAGTCTCCCGGCGTTCCGGCACGCCGTCAGGGCCTGCTGTTGGCCGGCCAGTTCTCCGACCGGGCCAAGGCCTTCGAGTTCGCGAGTCATGAGGTCGGTGTCTTGCGGTTCACGCAGAATGTCCGGGCTGTCGCGGCGGTGGGCACCGCATCCTACGCCGAGCTGATGGCAGATTGGGAGGCCGAGCGCCCCAACCCAAAACAGGAACCGCCGTGCTAGCCCGGCCGAGGGCACGGCGGCTGGTGGAGTCCCCGGAGCGGGCCTCCCAGGCGATTGACTGGCGGGAGCTGGCCGAATGCCGGGGATGGACGGAGAAGGGCGTTGATCCGTGGTTCCCGCAGAACCTCAGCGACCCGACGGCGTACGACGTCGCGGCCAGGATCTGCGCGTGCTGCCCGGTAGCCCAGCAGTGCCTGGACGCGGCCATGGCGGTAGAGGGAGCCATCCACGGCCGGCAGCGCTCGGGGATGTTCGGTGGGCTCACGCCGGAACAGCGGTACGCCCTGTATCGGCGCCGCGGCCGTGAGCGTTCCCAGGACAAGGACGTGGCGTGATGGCCACCCAGAAGCCGCCCTGCGACGTCGAGGGCTGCGAGACAGAGGCAAAGACCCGGGGAAAGTGCGGGAAGCACTACCAGCGGATGCTGAAGCACGGTGACCCGCTGGCCATGGCACCGCGGGGCGGGGCGGCGGTGAAGGCCAAGACAGCGGCCAACCCGCCCACCCCACTCCCAACCCCGTCCTCGGCCCCGGATCTGTTTGAGGCCGTGTGGCCGATCACCGGCATCCACAACCGCACCGAACCCACCCCGGACGAAGCCCAGGGCCTCTGCACGATCGCCATGTTCGAGATCCACAAGATCGCCAGGGCCACCGGCGCCGAGCTGCTCGCCGCACCAACATTCGCGATCATCCGGACCGCATCCAACCCCAGGGCAGCAGCCCACCCCGAAGCAAAGCACTGCCCCTACACGCTACGCGCCACCGTCAGGGCAACCAGAAGACAAGGAGCAACAGCATGAAGTACCGCAAGAAGCCCGTCGAAATCGAAGCCCGGCAACTGATCGGCAGCACCCGGGAGTGGCACGGCATCTATCTGTGGATCGAAGAGAACACCCTCGGCTCGTTCGAGCCAATGGCTGTCATCGAGGGCCGCGAGCCCTGCCCGGCCAGCGGAGTAAGCATCGACCCGCGAGACGGCCGCATGATGATCGCCACGCTGGAGGGCTACCACCACGCGAACCTCGGCGACTGGATCATCCAAGGAGTCCAAGGCGAGTTCTACCCCTGCAAGCCGGACATTTTCGAAGCCACCTACGAAGCCGTCGAGGAGGCGTCTTGACCACGCAGAAGCAAGCCGCGGACCTCTGCCAGCGCGACATCGGCCGGACCATCGAGTGCACCAACCCCGCCGATGGGACAACCACTGTCGGCCCGCTGGCCATCGTGGAAGCCCTGGCCGCCCACGTCCGGATCTGGGCCGTCGGCTGGCTCAACCCGATCCGCCTGCTGCCCGGCGACGTCGTCGAGGTCACCGGCGCCGCACCGGCCATCGGCCCGGAATGCCTGCACGGCAAGTGCCGGGCCTGCGACGGCCGCGCACTCGACCAGGCAACAGACGACATCGTCCCCTGCACCCACCACTGCCACACCCAGGAGCAAACACCATGACCACGATCAGAATCCAAGTCTCAGCCAGAGCCGTCGACTTCACCGCCGAGACCAACATCCCGGAAACACTCGTCACCAAAAGCGAAGACATCCGCCCCGGCCTCATCGCCACCGCCAACAAGGTCCTCCGGGCCTACCAACTACCGGAGATCGACAACACCCCGCCCACCGAAACCACCCCAGGAACACTCGCGCTCGCCGACGTGGCAGCGGAACGCACCCGGCAGAACGAGAAGTGGGGTGAACAGAACCACCCCGACGGCACCGGCCCCAGAGAGTTCCCCCTCGCCGCCATGGGAGGCGAAAGCGTCTTCGACGCCCAAGAACTCGCCGCCCAAGCCACCCGTACGACTGACCATCGGGCAGCCAACAGAATGCTCACCTGGAAGGACATCCTCCTCGAGGAAGTCTTCGAAGCGCTCGCCGAATCCGATCCGGTGTCTTTGCGCACGGAGCTGATCCAGGTGGCGGCCGTCGCTGCCCAGTGGGCCGAGGCCATCGACCGCCGCAACAACCAAGGAGACGCGGCATGAGCACCATGACTGTTTCGATCGAGCACAACGGGAAGACCTACACCGGCCAGCCCGCGACCATCAAGGGCACCGCGTTGCAGTTCGAAGACCACGGAATCTTCACCGCGTGGCTGCACCTCGAATGGAAGGGCGGAGGGATCGGGGTCGGCGGATACTGCCTCGACACCCCAGAGAAGGACGACAACGGGAAGTTTGCCAGGCGGGTCGGCACCGGCTACGGCGCGGACCACATCATGCGCGTCATCGAGACCGTTGGCGCATCCTCGTGGGAGAAGCTGCCGGGCCGAGAGGTGTTCGTCCTGTTCGAGGGCAAGAGCCTGTGGGGCAGCACAGCGGCAGGGCTTGCAGGCGTCACCAACGAGAAGGTGCTCATCCTCAAGGAGCATGCCGAGTCCTGGAGCGAAAAGGAGGGCAGGTAGCGATGGCCGGCGAAAACATCAGCGCAGGGCAGATTGAAGTCGCGGCGCAGGCGATCCGCGACACCGTCAAGCTGAGCATCCGCCCGAACGGCGGGACGATGGAGATGCTCGAGCAGGGCCACACGTTCCACCTCACCGGGGACGAGGCAAAGGCAGCGGCCGCAGCAGCATACGACGCGTTTCACCCGACCGTGGCGACGAGGGACGAGCTGGATGCCCTTCAGGCGTTCTCGATCATCGCTGATGGCCGTCTGCCGTTCGTGAGGGGCAAGACCGGCGCGTGGCGTCAGATCGGCACGAGCGGCGCCGTGGACTCGCGCTGGTTGGCGGCAGTGCTCGCCGACGGCAAGGCATATACGGTGCTGCACAGGGGCGGTGACTCCCGGTGATCCTGGACCTGAACACCCTGGACTTCAGGCGGGCCCTGGCGTCGGTCATCCCGCACGTGCATTCGGATCCGGCCACCGGGCTGGAGGTCGTGCACTTCACGGTCACCGGGGAGCACGTGTACGTGCAGGCAACGAACACGGCGTCGGCGGCCATGGCCATCGTCTCGGTGTGGGAGCACGAGGGCCTGACCGGTGACCCGGCGGAGGATCACTTCGACCTGGACCCGTCCACGGTGAAGGAGCTGCTGGCCGTGTTCAAGGCAGGGAAGAACCAGCCCGAGGACGAGATCGGCGACGCCCTGCGGATCACGATCTCCGACGGGGAGATCACCTTCATCGACATCTCCGGCCTGTTCCCGGGCAAGGCGTACTCGATCCCGAACGGGGCGACAACGGACGTGTTCCCGAACCTCGCCCGCGTGTTCTGGGGTGCGATCGCGGCCGACCGGCAGGTCCCATCGCGGATCGTGACGAACGGGAAGCTGCTCCAGCTCTTTGCCCACGCCGCGGCCTCCTACAAGAAGCCGTTGTCGATCGAGCCGACGGAGACGAACAAGCGGATGCTCATCAGCTGCGGCGACTCGTTCCTCGGCCTGCTGATGCCGATCCGGGCGGAGGACGGCGACGAGCTCGACCACGACCTCCAGGAATGGCGGGACGGCTGGGCCAACCGGCTCCCGCCCCTGCAGTACGCACTCGAAGACGGAAGAAAGGAAGCAGCAGCATGATCGACCTATTTGGCATCCAGAAGGCCCAGCGAGAGGCGGAGAGCGCGGCGTTCGCGAGGGGCTTCGCGGCGAAGGTCACCGCCGCCAAGGATGAAACCCAGATCTACGCTGTCCTGGGGCCAGCCGAGGCCCCCGAGTTCCTGGACGCCTGCACTGACCTCGCCAAGCTCGGCCTGGGCGCCTATCAGCTGCGCAAGATCGCCCACGCCCTCCAGTTCAACCGGATCCTTGCATTCGGCTTCGGGGACGTCACTGACCTCGGCGAAGCCGGACGCTGGCTGGACGGCCGCACCCGCGGCTCCAGCCCCTACGAGGAGGACGAGGCATGAGCGCGGAACTGACACCGGAGAATCTGGCAGCCATCCGCGAACGAGCCTCCCAAGGATTCCTTGGGCAGCAACATATCGCCGAAGCCGATGCGTCCGCATTGCTGGCCGAGGTCGAACGGCTGACCGAGGAAGCGGTCGCGGCTAACTCTGTCCTCGCCCGGTACATCGTGGACAGGACTGCGTTCAGTGATGCTCTCGCGATAGACGCCGTGCCGTCGATCGTGGACGCGATCATGCGGGAACTCACCGCCGACAGTGACCGCCGCGCCAAAGTCGCCGAAGCCCGCCTCGACAGGGTGCGGGCGCTGGTCGGTGAGATTGGGGCCGATGGATGCCTCGGTTACGACGAGTGCTGCGCCGAGCCGGTTGTGCAACGCATCGCCCAAGCCCTCGACGGGAGCGACCAGTGAACCGCCACCCAGCAGCCGAAGCCGCCGGCCGCGCTATTGCCGAGGCACTCGACCAACCGTGGGCCACCCTCAGCATCAACGACCAGGCACAACTCGCGCTCGCCGGAGAGGCGGCATTGGAGGCGTGCAGGCCGTTCGTGAAGTACGAGGTGTTGGCGCGGACGGCTCTCGCGGTCCCGGGGAATGGGACGAAGGACCGGGAGTTCAAGGAGTGGCTGCGGCGCATGGCTGCCGCGGCCCAGCGGATGGCGTACCGCCGATGAGCCCGGGGGAGTACGACGCCCATTGGATCTGTGCAGTGTGCGGGGACGTGAAGGTGGTCCCCTCTCTGGCTCGTGATTGCGAAGCGAAGCACGAGCAGCAAACCGCTCCGGTAAAGGCCGGCGGCGACGAGTCCACGGAAGGAAGGTTCGGCAATGCCCTGGTTGAGAATGGGAGACACCGCGGCTAACCACCCGACGGTGTTGGGGGTCCTAGAACACCAGGACGCCGACGAGAAGCTGGTCAACGAGGTCTTCGGCTTCGTGGTCCGGTGCGCGGCCCAGTCCACGGCGCACCTGACGGACTACGTCGTGAACCGCGGCACCGCTTTAGCGATCGGAGGGTTCTCCCGGGCGGAGAAGCTGCTCGAGGTGGCGATGTTCGCCGGGTACATGACGGTGCAGGAGCGGGACCTCGGCGACGGCCAGGGCACCCGCACCGTGTACAAGATCATGGACGACCCGGAGTTCATCCACATGCGTACGCGCGAGGAGATCGAGTGGGAGAGGCAACGGAAGTCGGATAACTCCAACCCGGCCCTCATCATCCCGGTCCGCCTGCGCGACGGCGACGCCTGCCGCTACTGCGGCCAGGTCGTGAAGTTCGCCCCTGGAGCTCGTACTGGCCGGCACGTCGGCACGTACGACCACCGCAGTCCCGGCCAAGCGGCAACGGTAGAGACCTACGTGGTCTCCTGCAAAGGGTGCAACTCGTCCCGCTCCGACGCCCCGGACGCCGATACGGCGCTCCCGCTTCTGCCGGTACCGCAGAAGCCCTACTACTCGCCGGCAACGGTCGAGTGGATCAAGACGAACGACTGGGCGCAGCGCAACGGCTACAAGGCTCCCGAGCCTCCGGCGCAGCCCATCGCTCCAGGACAGCCTTCAGGCAACGGCCACACCCGGCCTGAGGCGGCTTCCACGGTCGAGCAGGCTCCCAAGCCAGCTCCCGTTGTCGAGGCCCCTGTCGAGCCGTCCGCAGGGCTTCCGCAGAAATCAGCAGGATCCGCAGGAGCGAAGGCTACGGGCGCTGTCTTTACCGGGACGGGTAGGGACGGGTCGGGTCGGGCCGGAACGGGCAGGGCAGGGGCGGGAGCCCAGCCACCTCCCCAGCCCAAGAAGAAGAGCAGACGTAGGTCCAGACCGAGGAAGAGAGGGTGACCCCGTGAGTACTGGTGGTTTGGCTGGGTCTGTATTGGCCTGGTCTGAGAAGGAGTTCCAGGAGCAGGTCGTGGCCGGTGCGAAGTCGTTGGGTTGGCTGGTCTATCACACGCATGACAGCAGGCGTTCGGAGCCGGGCTTTCCTGATCTGGTCCTGGTGCAGCCGGTGCGTGGCCGTGTGCTGTTCCGGGAGCTGAAGACCCAGAAGGGAAGGACGACTCAGGCGCAGGACACATGGATCGAGGCGCTGACCCGTGCTGGCCAGGACGCGGCCATCTGGCGTCCGTCCGATTGGGAGTCGAGGGACATCCACCGGGCATTGGTGGTCCAG
Organism: Arthrobacter sp. JSM 101049; assembly: GCF_041679245.1. Classification (NCBI taxonomy): domain Bacteria; kingdom Bacillati; phylum Actinomycetota; class Actinomycetes; order Micrococcales; family Micrococcaceae; genus Arthrobacter; species Arthrobacter sp. JSM 101049. Next base: position 75,849 of record NZ_JBGFFC010000005.1, read on the forward strand.
CGTGCCTGAGTGCCGGCGGCCGGCGCCGTGCAGCTGCTGGGGATGCGTGACCGAATGGACCGAACGACAGGCCGAGGCCGAGACGAAAGGGGTTGATGGCGATGGGGATTGTGACTGAGCAGGACGTGATGCGGTTGGCGGACAGGCTGCTGCGCACGACGACGGAGACCGCGATCTATCGGGACAACGAGGGCACGGAGGCTCGACACTTCTGGCAGGAGCCGCCGCTGTTCGTGCTGCTGCGCAATGCGGCCCGCCCGGACATGGGCAACAGGCCCGAGAGCGGTGGCGGTGGTGGTGCTGGTGGTTCGGCTGCTGCGATCTCGGTCGAGGCGGTGGACCTGTTCGTGGCCATCGACCGTGAGTCGGCGGAGTTGATGTGGTTGGAGCGGGAGCGGTTGCGGGTCAGACCGATGGCCACGATGGAGCAGCGGGTGCTGGCGTGGGTGGAGTTCATGCGGACGAAGCCGACCGGCAGGCTCGAGGTGCGGAAGGTCCTGGCGAAGTGGGTGACACAGATCGAGGGCTTGCTGGATCCGGCCAAGGTGCTGCAGCTGCGGGGCGCGTGCTGCCCGGAGTGCCGGAATACGTGGGCGATGGTGCATGAGTTCGGGGAGACGATCCGGAAGCCGGCCCTTGCCGCGGCCGTGGGGTCGGAGCAGGTGCTGGCCAGCTGCCGTGCATGTGGTGCGGAGTGGCCGGCCAGCAGCATCCATGACCTGGCCGACACGCTCAACGCCCAGTCCGCATGAGTTTGGCCCGGGAGTGCGCTACGCTATTACCAATCCGGTGACGTGTATCTAAAACCAGAACGCCCACCGATTGAGAAGCCCGGAACTTCCCCCAAGGTTCCGGGCTTCTCGTATGCCAGGACCCTGGAGGTACGCATGGGACGACTCAGGGTATGCGCCGAGCCGGGATGCCCGGAGTTCGACGAGCAGAACCGCTGCCCCACACACCGAAGCGAGCGCGATGCACGCAGAGGTAGCGCACAAGCGCGGGGCTACGGGCCAGCTCACCGCAACGAACGCCGTCGCATCGAACGCAAGGGCATCCAGCACTTCAGGTGTGGCCGTTGTGGTGTGCAGTTCGAGGAGGGCGAGCCCTTCCAGCTCGGGCACACCGACGACCGGCGCGCCTGGTCCGGTCCCGAGCACCTGCGATGCAACCTCGGAGCCGCCGGACATGCATCGCATCGAGTGCATGAGCATCCCGAAGCGGCCACGGCGCCGAGGCCATAGGGGGTGGGGGAGGGGCCCCCGCCGGCCTTCTCCGGCAGGACCGCCGGGGAGGTCTCTAAAAGGTCTGACAGGTTCAGAGGATTCCTGAAAGCCCTAGTCAGGTTCAAAGTTTGACGGTTTGGTCAGGTTCAAAACCGGCCGATTCCCTGAGTCAGATTTGGGGCCGGCGCGATGCCGGTTCCGTGATGCCGCGCGACGCGGTAATGGAAGCAGGTGGACCATGCCCCGTGGAGGGACACGACCAAATTCAGGACCGCCGCCAGACCCGATGGCGCTGCGCCGTGGCCGCAAGGACGACCAGGGATCGTGGCGGCTGCTGCCCTCCGAGGGGCGCAAGGGAAACCCGCCGGCATGGCCGCTGCAGAAGTGGCGCGAGCTCGAGAAGCAGAAGCCAGCCGAGGAACGCAACGACGCCGCCGCCCGTGCCATCGACACACGCGAGCTCGCCACCTGGCGCACCATCTGGAAGACACCACAAGCCGTCGCCTGGGACCAGCTCGGCTGGCGCCACGACGTCGCCCTGTACGTCCGCCTCCTGGTCGCCAGCGAAGCCGGCAGCCTCAAGGCAGCCTCCGAAGCCCGCCAATGGTCCAACCTCCTCGGCCTCAACCCCTCGGCCATGCTCCGCAACCGCTGGCGCATCGCCACCGACCAGGTAGCCGAGAAACGCCAGGAGAACACGAAGAAGGACAGCGCTCGCCGTCCTTCGTCGAAGGACCGCCTGCACGTGGTGCGCAATGGAACAGGCTTCTAGCCAGTTCGTCGTCGACTTCCCGACCACGGGGTTCCTGGCCGCGGACTGGATCGAGGCGCATTGCCCGATCCCGACCGGCTTCAAGCGCGGCCAGCCGTTCATCATGAGCGATTGGCAGCTGTGGTGCACGGTCAACCACTACCGGGTGAAGCCCACCGCACTCTGGGTGCCGGAGCAGCCGGTCCTGGCGCCGGCCTTCCACAACCGGCGCTCCCAGGTGATTGCTCCGCAGAAGACGGGCAAGGGCCCGTGGGCGGCGACCATGACCCTCAACGAGGCCAAGGGGCCCGCGCTGTTCGCTGGGTGGGCCCGGGACGGAGAAGCCTACGAGTGCTCGGTCTACGACTGCGACTGCGGTTTCGTGTACGAGTACGACGCCGGGGAGCCGAAGGGCATGCCGTGGCCGACTCCGTTGATCCAGCTGTTCGCAGCATCCCAGGAGCAGGTGGACAACACCTACGGTCCGCTGCGGGAGATGGTGAAGCTGGGCCCGCTGGCGGAGTTCCTGCGCGTGGGCGAGGAGTTCACGCGCATCGGTGAGGAAGGCAAGATCGAGGCGGTGACGTCCTCGGCGCTGTCCCGCCTGGGTAACCCCATCACCTTCGCGATCTGGGACGAAACCGGGACGTACACGAAGACGAACAAGCTCAAGGGCGTGGCCAAGACAGCGCGGCGTGGTCTCGCTGGTATCGGCGGCCGCGGTATTGAGACGTCGAACGCGTACGACCCGGCGGAGAACTCGACGGCGCAGGAGACCTATGAGGCACGGGCACAGGACATCTTCCGGTTCTTTCGCAAGCCGCCGGAGTCTCTGAAGTTCAAGAACGCCCGTGACCGGCGCAAGATCCTCAAGTACGTCTACGAAGGTTCACCGTGGGTGGACCTGGACGCGATCGAGGCCGAAGCGCTGGAGCTCATGGAAAAGGACCCCGAGGAAGCCGAGCGCTTCTACGGGAACATCCTCGTCCAGGGCAAGGGTGCGTGGATGCCAGAGGGTGTGTGGGAGAGCGCGGAGTCCATCGCAGCGGCAACCGTCTAGGAGGACCTGGTGCGTATCTGTCTCGGGTTCGACGGTTCCGACAAGTCCGACTTCACGTGCATTCGTGCCGAGACGGTCGGGGGTTGGCAGTTCACGCCGACGTACGGGCCGGACAACCGCCCCACGATCTGGGATCCGGCCGAGTGGGGCGGCCGGATCCCGCGGGGCGAAGTCCACGCTGCCGTCGAGGAGCTCTTCGAGACGCACGACGTCGAACGCATGTACTGCGACCCGCCGTTGTGGAAGACCGAAGTCGAGGACTGGGCGCTGAAGTACGGCGAGAAGCGTGTCATCCAGTGGGAAACGTACCGTCAGACGCCCATGCATGCCGCCCTGGAGCGGTTTCTGGTCGACCTGGGGTCAGGATCCCTCACCCACGATGACTGCGCCGTGACGGCGCTGCACATCTCCAACGCCAAGATGTTCGCCCGCACCGGCCAGCGGTACATCATCCTCAAGCCGTCAGAACACCAGAAAATCGACGCCGCAGTGACCTCAGTGATCGCCCATGAGGCAGCCTGCGACGCCCGGGCAGCCGGATGGACGCAGTACTACCACGCACCACAGGGCATCTCCACGCAGGTGTTCGGATTCAACTAGGCCAAGGAGGCGCACCCGTGGACGTAACGCTCGCCCGTGAACGCCTGGAGCTGGGCCTCTACGAGCTCAACAGCCAGGCCAAGGCGTGGGACCGCCGGCAGAATTACCTCGAGGGCGAGCAGGACCTGCCCTATGCGCCGGAGGGCGTGAACGAGGAGTATGCGGCCCTGCAGGAGATGAGCACGGCCAACTGGCTCGACATTGCCGCCGGTGCCCCGGTCCAGCGGTTGCAGGTCGACGGCTTCAAGACAGGCCGCGACGATACGGCCGACTCGACGGTCTGGAACGAGGTTTGGCAGCCCAACCGGCTCGACTCCCGCCAGGGCATCGTCTTCCTGCAGATGTACGTACATGGCCGCGGCATGATGTCCGTCTCCGCCAACCCCAGGAAGCGCAAGACGCCGAAGATCCGGCCCGAGAACGCGCGCAATGTCTGGCTGCAGCCGGACCCGGAGGACCCATTCACCCACGAGTACGCGGTGAAGGTCATCCAGGTGCGCGAGCGCGCCGACTCGCAGCTGATCCTGCCTGACTACCTCGCCTACTCGAGCACGAAGAAGTTCGGGTACGTCTACGACGACAACGAGTGGATGCGGTTCGTCTCCGTCGGCGGCTCTGGCGCGTGGACGTACGACACGCAGGGCCGGCACGGGTTCAACATGCTCCCGTACGTGCCCTTCGACTACAAGGTGGACGCCAACGGCCGGCCCCGCTCGGCGATCGAGGGACTATTCCCCCAGCAGGACGCGATCAACACGATCCGCTTCAACACCCTGCTGGCCATGCAGTTCTCGGCCTTCCGCCAGCGCGTCTTCACCGGCTTCGACCCGGTCGTCCGCGACAAGTCGGGGAACCCGGTCCTGCGCATGGACGACAACGGGAAACCGGTCCTGGCCAAGAACGGCCAGCCGGTACCGGTCCTCAATTCACCCGGCCGGGTAGGCGTCGACCGTGCACTCGTGTTCCCCGGGACCGAGACCAAGGTGTTCGACCTCCCCGAATCCAACCTGGACAACTACATCAAGGTCCTCCAGGAATTCCTCACGGACTTCTTCGCTACCGGACAGATCCCACCCCAGTACATGCTCTCGCGCATGGCCAACCTCTCCGGCGATGCGCTCGCTGGTGCGGAGTCCACGCTGCAGTCGCTGGTGAAGGACCTGAAGCGGGCTGCGGGGGAGTCGCTGGAGGAGGTGATGCGTCTGTCGAACCGGGCGCGCGGGGAGTCCCATGAGGACAACGCCAGCGAGGTCATCTGGGCGGACACGGAGCCGCGGTCGTTCGCGCAGATCGTGGACGCGATCGGGAAGCTGATCGGCGGCGGCATGGCCCGCAAGGATGCCTGGATGATGCTGCCCGGCGCGACGCCGCCTGCGGTGAAGCAGTGGGTCAAGAACGCGGACGATGAGCTCGCAGCCCAGGACGCGGCGCTGAATGACACGGTCAGGGAGTTGGAGGCGGTGTGATCACCTACCCGGCGGCCGCGATCAAGCACGACAGGGCCATGCGGGCCCTGCAGCTGCGTGCGGTCGCGGCCGGCCGGAAGGCATGGCGCCGGATCTCCCTCGCCGACCTCGACGCCTCATGGGACGAGGCGGCACCGTTCCTCCTCCGGGACCTCGCCCAGCTGCAGCTCGACGCCGCAGCGGAGGGCGCCGGGTACGGCGGAACGCTGCTGGCAGAGCAGGGCAGCTACACCGCGCCGCAGGCCTTCGTGGATCCAGCCGGCTTCGCCGGAACGGCTGCCGACGGCCGGCCCCTGGACTCGCTGCTGTACTCCCCGATCGCCAACGTGAAGACCCTCATCGGCGGCGGCATGGTCCCGGCACTCGCCTTGGCGAAGTCGCGGCAGAACATGGACCTGCTCACGAAAGTCACGGTCGCCGACGCCGGCCGCACCGCTGCCGGGGTCGACGTCTACGCCCGGCCCAGGGTCTCCTACGTGCGGATGCTGAATCCGCCGTCGTGCTCGAGGTGCGTCGTCCTCGCCGGCCGCGTCTACCGCGGCAACGAGGGCTTCCTGAGACACCCACGGTGCGATTGCACCCACGTGCCCCTTGCGGAGTCCCGCGAGGACGACATGCGGGTCGACCCGTACGAGTACTTCGAAGGCCTCTCCGGTGATGAACAGGACAAGGCGTTCGGGAAGGCCGGCGCACAGGCCATCCGCGACGGGGGGGACCTCTTCCAGGTCGTCAACGCCCGACGAGGGGTCTCCTACGCGGGAGTATCCGCCGACGGGACCCGCCGGGGCCAGCGCGCTTCAATGGTGACCCGCGAGGGGACCACGAAGCGTGGCTACTACGGGTCCACGGCCGGCGCAGCCTTCCGGAAGATCAGGGGTGGCAGCAAATACATGCGCTCCCAACGCGCCCGGTTGACCCCGGAGGCGATCTACGGCCAGCAGCTCCCGCGGGAAGCGACCCTCGACCTGCTCCAGCGCAACGGCTACCTGATCCCCGGCGGACAGAACCCCACCGGGATGATCCGCGGGGCCGGCGCCGGGGCCTACTCGAAGGCAACCCGGACAGCGGCCCAAAAGCGGCTGCTGGACGCCAAGCTCGCCTGGGAGGCGGTGCTTCAGGGCCGCAATCCGTACGGGAAGGGCCCGCTGACTCCGGAGATCTCGGCACGGGCCGAAGCAAGCTTCCGTCGCTGGACCGCTTCACGCGGGGAGATTTTCACCAAATGACCAACCCGGCGGCGCGAGGCCGCGGGGTCCTACCTCTGCGATAGGGGATTTTCACCATGTCCAAGAACAAGACCAGCCGCCTGATCCACGGATACATCGACCCGTACGCTCCGGGTGGCTTCGAGGCACTGCTGGCCCACCATCGGGCCACCTTCGGCGATGCCGTCATGCAGGACCCGGCCAGCTCCGGTAGCGGCCCGGGTTCCGGCGGTGACGGCGGTGCAGGCAACACCGGCGGCACCGGTGGCACAGGGGGAGCAGGCGCGGGCACCGAAGGCGCTGCTGGCACCAACGGCGGCTCGGGGGACGGCGGTTCCGGCGAAGGTACCGGCGCCGACGAGTTCGACGGCGAGGGCGGGCCCAAGGCCCTCAAGGCCGAACGGCAGGTCGCCAAGCAGCTGAAGGCCGACCTGGCCGCGCGCGACGCGCGGATCAAGGAGCTCGAGGATGCCGGCAAGACCGACGAACAGAAGCGCGAGCAGACGTTCAAGGACCTGCAGGCCTCCGACGCCGAGAAGACCCGGCAGCTCGAGCAGAAGGACACCACGATCCTGCAGTACCGGGTCGCGGCGGCCAAGGGCCTGGACCTCGAGGCGGCCGAGCGGTTGCGCGGCGCCACGAAGGAGGAATTGGAGTCCGACGCCGACCAGTGGATCGCGAAGTGGGGCGGCTCCGCCGGTAACGGGGTCGTCCCCGGCGCAGGCGCTGCCGGAAGCTCAGGGGCCGAGGTCGCCCCGGGCATGAGCCGGTTGCGGCACGCCTACGGCGAGGCCGGCAAGAAGTAGCAAACCCCCGGTGGCAGCCGCCAGCGGGCCATAACCATCCGAAAGGAGAGCCACTGTGGCTATCACCCTTGTGGAGGCGGCGAAGCTGTCCACCACCCACCTGCAGCGCGGTGTGATCGAGACCTTCATTCAGGAGTCCCCGATCCTCGACCGCATCCCGTTCCTCGACATTGAGGGCAACGCGTACGCGTACAACTCCGAAGGCGCACTGCCCGGGGTTGAGTTCCGTGCGGTGAACGGGAAGTACACGGAGTCCACCGGCACGGTGGTCCAGCGCACCGAGACGCTGGCCATCCTCGGCGGCGACGCGGACGTCGACCGCTTCATCCAGAAGACCCGTTCCGATCTGAACGACCAGCGTGCCGTTCAGACCGCGATGAAGGTCAAGGCGGCCTCGTACAAGTTCCAGGACACGTTCTTCAACGGGGACGTCGAAGTGGACGCGCTCTCGTTCGACGGGTTGAAGAAGCGCCTCATCGGCGGCCAGGTCCTCGACGCCGGCACCAACGGCGCCCCGATCCTGGGCACCGACGGCGCCGCGGCGCACGACTTCTTCGACATGCTCGACGCCCTGCTCGGCCAGGTGCCCGGCATCAACGCGGGCAACGGCGCGATCTACGCCAACACGAAGATCATGGGCAAGATCCGCTCCGCTGGCCGCCGCATCGGCGGCACCGAGACCGTCCGCGAGGACCTCACCGGGAAGCGCGTCCTGCAGTACAACGGCATCGCCGTCCTCGACGCCGGCCAGGACGCGGCCGGCACCGAGATCCTCACCCAGGACGAGACGATGGGCACCGCCTCGGATACCTCCTCGATCTACGCCGTGAAGTTCGGCCAGGACGAGGGCGACCGGGCGGTCACCGGCCTCACCAACGGCGGGGTCATGGTCGATGACCTGGGCCAGCTGCAGGAGAAGCCGGCCTACCGCACCCGCATCGAGTTCTACACGGGCGTCGCGACGTTCGGCGGCAAGGCCGCTGCACGCCTGCGCGGCGTCCAGAACGCCTAGGAGGCAACGACATGGCACAGAACACCAAGAAGGCCACCTCAGCGGACCAGAAGGCCGCCCAGGAGGCCATCGAGCAGCAGCAGGCACAGGACGAGGCAGACCAGGCGGCACAGACCGCCCAGGACGCCGAGGCCAAGCAGGAAGCCGACGCGGAGCAGAAGCGCGCCGACGCCGACCGGAAGGCCAAGGAGGAAGCCGACAAGGCGGCGATCGCTGAGAAGGCCGCCGCCGACGCCAAACCCAAGGCAACGCAGTCCCGCCGGACGTCCAAGCCGAAGGAACGCACCGAGGTCTACGAGCAGACCGGCCCCGGCGGCACGGTCTTCAAGGTGACCCGGAACATCGAAACCGGCGAGACCAAGGCCGAACCGGTCTAGCACCAGCGGAAGGAGGGCGTCATGCCCGTCAACATCGAAGCATCCGACGTCACCGCGGTATGGCGCCCCCTTTCCCCGGCCGAGGAAACCATCGTCCCCGGCCTCTCCACCCAGGCATGGATCCGACTCGTCTCAGCCAGCCCGGACCTGCAGGCCAACCTCGACAAGGACGACGTCACCGAGGATGCCGTGAAGTCCGCGATGACGTCCATGATCGTCCGCGTCCTGAAGAACCCCGACAGCGTACGCCAGCTCAGCAAGTCCTACGACGACTGGTCCAAGTCCCAGACCCTGGACTCCTCCGTCTCCACGGGCGAGCTCTACGTCAACGAGCACGAACTCGCACTCATCACCCCCACCCCGGTCGTCTACGAATCCGGCGCCTACAGCGTCTCCCTCTGGGGGTGACCATGTTCAGCCCCTACGACGCCGCGGACATCCTCGAAGGCCAACGCGACGCCATTGAATCCATGCGCGACACCTGCGACGTCCTCCGCCCCACCGGGACCACCTTCAACCCGGAGACCGGCTCCGACGAGGTCACCGGCCCCCAGGTCTACCCGGTCGACGGGCAAACCGGCTGGTGCCGGGCCAAGGCCGGCACCACCATGGACGGCAACGCTGAGGCCGGGTCCCACGTCTTCACCATCGAACGCCAGGTCCTCGTCTTCCCCATCGGCACCGGACTCCGACCCGGCGACCTGGTCAACCTGCGCACCTCGGTGGCCAACCCCATCCTCGCCGGCACCAGATACGAGATCACCGGCGCCGCCCGCGGCTCCTACCAGACCGCGGAACGCTGGAACGTGAAGGCGGTGACCTCATGAGCGCAGACGCCTCCGAAATCACCGAACTCGTCCACGACATGGGCCTCGCCCCCGCCAAGCTGGCACGGAAGATCAAGCCGATCATGGCCAAGACCGGCCTCGCCACCAAGCGACGCCTCCAAGCCGACCTGCGGGCCTCGCCCCACTTCAAACCAGCAGCCCGCTCCATCGACTACGACGTCAAGACCTTCGGATTCGACGGCACCGGCATCATCCAAGTCGAAGTCGGCCCTAACGCCCAACGCGACACAACCGCCGCGCTCGCCGGTCTCGCCTACTTCGGTGGGTCCAACGGTGGCGGTGGGACGGTGGCGGATCCGGTGGTGGCCATGCGGCAGGAGGAGCCGATCCTGCTGGGGTTCCTGGAGATGGCGACGGAGGGGCTGCTGTGATCGGGTTCTTCGACGCCGTCAAGGCCATGTTCCCCACCTCCGTGAGGACGCACCTGTTCGCGCCGTCGTTCTCGAAGGTCCAGGACGGGCAGCAGGTGCCCACCCTCGCCGATTACCCGTACGTCGTGCTGTGGGGGACCCCGGGCACCGAGTACTCCGGCGATGGGCCCCTGTTCCCCTCGCTGCGGGACGCCCCGGACGCGGTGTCCCTGGACGTGCGGGTCACGTACGTGGCCACGTCGAGCACGTCGCTGGACTGGCTCCTCTCGCGGGCCCGTCCGGCACTGAATCGCCAGGTGCCGGTGGTGCCCGGCTACCAGGTGGGGCGCATCCGGTTGGAGTCGTTGACGAACATCACCCCGGACAACGACGTGTCGATTGGTTCCCTGCATCCCCTGTTCACCGTGGACGAGTTCACCCTGACCGCGTCCCGAATCCAGTAATGAAAGGTTCCTCCATGCCCAAGTTCATCGAGGCCCGCTCCAAGAAGACGGGCCGAACGCAGATCATCCCCGAGCGGTGGTTGTCGATCGACAAGCCGCCGTTCAACGACTTCACCACCGAACCGGCCGACCAGGACGGGACGGCGGAAGTAGACCCGGCCGAGCAGCCGGTGGAAGACCGACCGGCCGACAAGCCGGGGGACAAGCCCACAGCCGCGAAGGCTGACACCAAGAAGGGAGCCAAGTAGATGGCTGGTGCACGCGTCCTCGCGGACGGAAAGACCAAGTTCACGATCCTCATCACCGAGCCGGCCGACCCCGGCGCGCCGACGGTCACCGAGCTGCTCGCTGGCATCGACGTGCAAGACGACGTCCTGACCTCCGACTTCAACTGGACGGCCACGGACTCCGAGAAGATCGCGGAGAAGGCGTTGAGCGCGAAGAACAACGCCAACGCCATCGGGTCGGGCAACTACACCGCGGGGCTGACCCTGTGGCGCAAGTACGATCCCTCGACCGGCGCCCCGGACATGGCGAACGAGCCCGGTTGGGAGGCCGTCAAGGAGAAGGGCACCGAGCTCTGGTGCTACGCCCGTGAGTCCGGCAAGGACCCGGACGTGCCCTGGGCGGAGATGGACGAGATCTACCTGGGCGGGCATGTCATCAACGACACCCCGCAGAAGGTCGACGGAACGGGGTTCATCAAGCGGCGCATTCCGCTCGAGCCCCAGACCATGTACGACAACATCGTCGTCGCCGCCGCAGGGGTCTAACGGCCCCTCCTGATCTGGTTGCCCCGTCTGCGATGTCAGGCTCCGGGCGGGGCAACCATCCAACCGCAATACCCGAGCCTGGCGCCACTCTTAGGAGCCTGACATGAGCAAGACCATAAACATCGCATCCCGCGGCATGGGTGATCCGCAGATGATGGCGTGGGTACGCGCCAACGACCTCAACCCGAACGACATCCTCCTCGACTCCGAGGCTGTGATCGACGGTGACGAACTGACTTTGACCGTCTTTGTCCTGAACGAAGACAGGGCCCACGTGGGGTATGTCGATGCAGACGGCAATGCGGCGTACCGGAAGGGCAGGCTCACCGTCGCCCTCCTCGCACAGCCGGAAGACTTCGGCATCACCCCCACCCCTATCCCCACCAGCACAGGAGCCTGACCCCCATGACTGATCCCATTACCCCCGAGAAGTTCGACGTCGACGCCTGGCTGTCCGGTGCGACGAAGCCGACCCGCAGTGCGAAGGTTTTCCAACGTGGGGACCTGCTTGCCGAGATCGACGAGTTGGCCGCCCGGATCGAGCTGGCCGAGAAGGCCGAGGAGCTCGCCCCCGGCGAGACTGCTCTCTCGGATTCCCCGAACCGGTTGCGTGCCAAGTACGCGGACCTGGTGGAGGAGTTCAACGAGTCCGCTCTCACGGTGCGCCTGAAAGCGCACACGAAGGATGAGCAGAAGCTCATCACGAAGAAGCACAAGGATCCGACGGACGCGGGGTTCGCGCTGGTCTCGGAAGCGATCACCCCGGTCATGAGCGTGGAGCAGCTGAAGAAGCTGCACAGCCTGGTGGGCGAGTTCCAGTTCGGGGCGATCCTGAAGGCGTACAACGAGGCGTGCCAAGGCGTGGTGGAGCCGAGCGCCGATTTTTTGCCCAGGCCCTCCACCACGGCGGCGGACGGGTCCTAGCGGCTCTCAAGGCTTCGGAGCGGTTCGGCCGCCCGCCCTCGGCGTTCCTGGGCGGGCGGAAGTGGGGGAACCGCGACCACCTGCTGGTCTTCGCGTACCAGCTGTACTTGGACACGAAGTGCCCGGTCTGCAACGGGTCGGTGTTGGAGTGCCGCAACCCGGACAACGCCGGCGTCTACGAGGTCGAATACACGACCTGCCACAAGCAGGCGGCCGTGGACGAGGTCAAGGGCCGGACGGGTTTCAAGCCGGAACCGGGGCAGATGCTCTACGCAGTCCCGATCGACGACGACCTAGTCGCGGGCAGCGGGCTGACGCTTCCTGGTCATGAACCAAAGGGCCCCGATCAGGAGACCGATTGCGGTCAGGATTCCGCCGATGACAGCCCAGAGCGTGGCGACGGTTCCGGCGAGTAATCCGAGGACGCCCATCACCAGGAAGTAAACGGCCGCTTTGCCCAGGTTCACGTCGGGCTGTATCTGCTCGCGACGCTCAGTCATTTGCCGTTCCATTCCTTTCCAAGGCTAGGAGAACGCGCTGCAGGTATCCGATCAGCGCGACGAGACCGCCGATGACGAGGATCAGCAGGCCTAGCCCCGGCGGCTTCAATGCGACGACGGCCAGGATGCCGAACGCGACGCCAATTGCGGCAATCCAGCTGCCGATGTTCATCAGTTTCGTGCCGGGCTTCTTCCCGGCCACGTCTTCCCCCTCAGTCATGCACTGACCCTACCGCAGGAGGTATTCCGTGGCCGATCGCCGGGTAAAGGTCATCTACGAGGCGCAGATCGCCAACTACAAGTCGGCGATGAAGGAAGCCGCGAACTCGACGAAGGATCTTGAGGAGAAGATCAAGAGCTCGGGGGATGCCGAGGCGAAGGCCGCGGCGAAGCGTGGCAAGGCCCTCCAGACGCTGGCGCCGGCCGTCACAGCTGTTGGTGTGGCGACGGTTACCGGTTTGGGTCTCGCGGTCAAGGCCTCGGCCGACTTCGACAAGGCAATGTCCGGCGTCCAGGCGGCCACGCATGAGACTGCCGACAACATGTCGCTGCTGCGTGAAGCGGCCATCAAGGCAGGCGCGGATACGGCGTTCTCGGCTTCCGAGGCGGCGGCTGGCATCGAGGAGATGGCGAAGGCCGGCGTCTCGACGGCCGACATCATGAACGGTGGTCTGGACGGGGCGCTTGCCCTGGCCGCCGCTGGCAGCCTGGATGTCGGCAAGGCATCAGAGATCGCGGCCTCGGCACTGACCCAGTTCAAGCTCAAGGGGTCCGACGTCAGCCACGTGGCCGACCTGCTGGCAGCGGGCGCAGGCAAGGCCCAGGGGTCCGTGGAGGACCTCGGGAGTGCCCTGAACCAGTCCGGTCTCGTAGCTGCCCAGACCGGGCTGACCATCGAGGAGGCCACGGGTGGGCTTGCCGCCTTCGCGTCGGCCGGTCTGACTGGTTCCGACGCGGGTACCAGCTTCAAGACGATGCTGCAGTCCCTCACGCCTTCCTCGGAGAAGGCCGCGAAGCTCATGGACGAGCTCGGGATCTCCGCCTACGACTCCCAGGGCAACTTCATCGGCCTGTCGGAGTACGCGGGTGTCCTGCAGGACTCCCTGCGTGGTATGTCCGACGAGCAGCGCAACGCCACCCTGAAGACCATCTTCGGCTCCGACGCAGTCCGCGCCGCATCGGTCCTGTACGAACAGGGCGCCGAAGGCATCGAGAAGTGGGAAGGCGCGGTCAACGACGCCGGCTTCGCGGCCGAGACGGCAGCGATCAAGCAGGACAACCTCGCTGGTGACTTGGAGAAGCTCGGAGGCGCGTTCGACACCGTCCTGATCCAGTCCGGCTCCGGGGCCAACGAGGCCCTGCGCGGTCTCGTCCAGGGCCTCGAAGGCGTAATCGACGCAGTTGGCCAGATCCCGGCGCCAGTGCTCTCGGTCGCAGGCATGCTTGCCGGCGTTGCAGGCGGCGCGGCGATCCTCGGCGGTGGCCTAATCACCGTTCTGCCGAAGATCAAGGACACCCGGGACGCGATCCGCACTCTCGCAGGAGAGGGCAGTCGCGCCGATCGGGCGTTTGGCAAGGCTTCGCGCGGAGTGGTTGGCCTCAGTAAGGCAGCTGGCATCGCCACCGTGGCGCTGGTCGGACTCGAAGTAGCATCGCAGATCGCCGGGACCGGCCTTGAAGATCTCGGGTCACAAGAGCAATTCACCGGGGCTATCAAGAAGTCCGCCACGGACATCAATGCTGCCCGCGCCGAGTTGGACAAGTTCGCCTCCGCGACCGGCTCCGGCGGAGCCGAGATCTCCAGCTTCGGGCAGGCACTGGACACCCTGGACATGAACGGGTTCCTGCAGACCCTCGACTTCGTGGGGTCGGGATTCGGCTTCTTCGATTCGGACATGAAGCTCGCCAAGGAGTCGGTGACCCGCTTCGATGGTGCGCTCTCCACCCTCGTCTCGGGCGGCGACTTCGAATCGGCAGCGTCCGGCTTCAGGCTCGCAGCCGAAGAGGGCAAGAAGACCGGCATGACCGTCGAGGAAGTCGCGGGCAAGTTCCCGGCCTACCTTGACGCGCTCCGCGCCGCCGCTTCGAATGCAGGAGCGACAGCGAGCGAACAGGAGATCCTCAACTGGGCCCTAACCGGCACAGCGCCAGCATCGGTCCAAGCTGCGGAAGGCTCCAAGGAACTCGACGCAGCCCTGCAGGAAGTCGGCGTCTCCACCGAGGGCGTCGTCTCGGACATGCAGACCTTCCTGGACCTGCTGTTCCAGACCGGTGTGCTGACCATGTCCTCACGGGACGCGCAGGCGGCCTACGAGGAGCAGCTCGATTCCGTCGATAATGCACTCAAGACCATCACCGAATCCGGCGGCGAAATGGGCCGCACACTGAACAAGAACAAGACGGACTTCGACCTCACCACGGCGGCCGGACGCCTCGCCAACGACACCTTTCAAGGCCTCGCACGCTGCGGCATGGAAGAAGTCAAAGCGCTCGCCGAGGAGGGTGTCGGGCAGGATGTCCTGCAGGGCAAGCTGAAGGGCACCTATGAAGACTTGGTGGCCACGGGGAAGCGGTTTGGGCTGACGGCCGAGGACGCACGGAATCTGGCGCGAAAGGTGCTTGGAGTCCCGGACGGGGTGAAGATCAGTTCATGGTTCTCCGAAACAGCTGAGAGGCAAGTCGAGAAGCTCGACAAGGAGTTGGACGGCGTCGATGGCCGGGTAGTGAATGCCTGGTCGAACCTGCACCGGGTGACGATCTACGAGACGAAGGGCAGCGCGCCGCCTCGCACCGGGAAAATCTATCCCGGCCAGCGGGGAGCCTACGAGTCGGGCGGGAAGCTTCCGGGGTTCGACGGTGGAGGCCAGCTGCCGAAGACGGGCCTCGGGACGGACCAGATACTCGCCCTCGACTCGAAGACAGCCCGCCCTGTGGCGTGGCTGGACGACGAGGAATGGGTGATCAACGGTGCGAACTCCCGCAAGTACGACCGGGAGCTCGCCGCGATCAACGCGGGCACGTTCCCGAAACTGCCCGGGTATGCCGACGGGCGGGCAATCAACGCGCAGTCGGCGGCGGCGTTCGATGCCGGTTCCATCGCCGCAGCGGTGTCGGCGGCGATTTCCCGTTACCAGCCTGTCGTGTCCCTTGGCGGACGGGAGTTCTACGGGGTCATGCGGGACACGGAAAAGCAGTTCACCCGCCGCTAATTCATCAACATCAGGAGGCCCAATCGTGTCCATCTATCTTGGCCAGTTGGGCCGTCTGGTGGAGTTGAAGTGCCCGGCACAGCAACAGGTGGCTGCAGAGGATAGGTTCTCGTTCCAGACAACGCTGGAGGGCCGGGTGAAGGCGCAGGTGCGTCCGGTGGGGCGGCGTACTTGGCAGGTCGGCACATCGGATGCGACGACCCCGGCCCAGCAGGGCGCGATCATGTCGTTCCTGAATGGGGAGTGGGGACCCGGCCCGTTCGTGTTCGTTTCCGCGGATGCCCCGGTGACGAACATGCTGTCCCCGGACGCGGCTTCGTGTGCACCGGGTGCATTCACTGCGGGGCCGGGGACGGCCGTCGGCGAGGCGGGTCCGCTGCTCACCCCCGACGGGTGGGCGGGGCGCTCCTACTCGAACAACGGCGCCGGGGCCATATTTCACGGCTCCGAACAGGTTCCGGTGATCCCGGGGTCCAAGGCGACCGCGTCGGCCTATGTGCTCGGGGCTGGCGCATTCGTGCGTATCGCCTGGTACGACGCCGCCGGGAACGGGCTGGGCACTGCGTCCTCCACGATCACCGCGACGGCCGGCACGGTCGTCCAGTCGTGGATCACCGCGACTGCCCCGGCGGGCGCCGCGTCGGCCTTCGTGTGCTCGGTCAACGCGACCGCATCGGCGCTCCCGGCACTCACATGGACGGACACGCTCTTCCCACGCTCAGACGGCCAGGGTTGCCCGAAGGCGGTTGTCCACGGCGCGTCCCGCAACCTCGTGCTGGCTTCCCGTGAAGCGCGGGGAGGCCGGTACTCCAACATTTCATTCACGGTGCAGGAGGTGGGCTGATTGCAGGCTGGAATCCTCGTGGACAGCGGTGTTCGGGCGTTCACTTCCCGCGTGCTCGTCAACGGTGTGCAGCGAGAGCACATTTCCTGGTCGGTGGACCGGGAGCTGTCCGGTGACATGCCGGATCAGGTTGTGGCGGCATCCGGTATCAAGCAGGCGACCGGGACGATCGTGTTAGCTGGCGAAGATGTCGAAACGATGGCACGGAACCCATTCAACAGTTCGACGGGATGGTTGCCTCGCAAGGGCGACCAAGTGCAGATCTTCGCCGGAGACGAGACCACCGAGTGGGTCCAATTCACGGGCGTTATGGACAAACCTTCCGGGGACGCCAGGGGCGGCTTCCAGGCAACGATCATCGACGACTACGACAAGCTCTCGGCGTCGGTTTCGCACCTGCCGCTTCTGCGGATCATGCCGCCTCTGGTGGAGACAGACCCCTACCGCGGCGTCGGCCTGTCCTCAATCCACTACGTCGATCATGCGTTGCGTACGGCGGGCTTCTATTCGACCCCGCCGACCGAGTATGACAACGCCATCGCGGTGACCTGCCAGGGGTCGATGTGGCCCAACGGAGAGGCTGCCGGCACGCTGGTTGAGGGTGGCGCGTACGACACCACGGGCTCGCACCATTCGAACAACACGGCCCCGTGGGGCTGGTCGGTCGGGAACTTCAACAACAAGTACAGCCCCCGGGTCTCCTACGCGTCCACGAAGACCGTTCAACTGACTGCCATGGTTGCCCCCGATCACGCTGGAAGCTTCTTCCTGACCGCCTACTACGGGACCGCCACGGTCCAACTCGCGGTTGGCACGACCCGCGTTGCGATCCTCCGCGTCAACGGAACCGAAGCCTGCCGCGTCACCCTCGGCGCCGCAACCATCGTCACCGCACTTCTCAAGGGCGGCGTGGTGACCTTGAAGACCGACGTCGGCGCGACGGCGACCGGGTCCGCGACCATCGGCGGGGCGGCCATGACTTCGGTCCTGACTTCCGGGGATGTTGCTACCCGCGTGGCAGGCCTACAGGTGTCCCATCCGGCCACGGCGTCCCAGGAGTTCGCGTCGCTGGATTGGATTCCATCAGCGGTCCTCGACCTGTCCAACGTCATCCACATCGGGCTGATGGACGCCGGGCCGGGGATCGAAAACCGGGAAGCATCCGCCCTGCTCAAGGACATCAGCGGGTCCTTGCTGGTCGGGCTCTGGATTGACGAGCTGGGCGTCCTGCAATTCGTCCCCACGCTTGCACTCCGGGCCCGCACGCCAGTCCGCACCCTAACGACCCTTGACGACATCCTCGACCTCGACTGGGAAGACTCCCTCCTCGGGTCACGGTCCAAGGTCACCGTCACGGGGAGGATCCCCGCCATCGACAAGGGCCGCTACCGGAACCGCGAGCTATATCAAGGGTCCGGGGAATCACTGCGGGACGGCGACGTCAAGGAGCAGTTCATCGGCCCCGAAGCCGACGTTGACTGGATCATGCCGGACGAGGATCCGCAGATCATCAACTCCGGCACCGTTGAGGCGGCATTCAATGCCGGCCGCGGTTCGTTCTTCATGGCGACCATTTCCAGTGACACCGACAAGACCAACAATTGGGGCCAGCAGTATGTGACGTTTGGCCTCAGTCGGGTTGCGTCGCGAACCTACAAGCTCTCCCATGCCGTGGGGGCGCTCCCGGCTGGTTCGCAGATCAAGTTGCAGACCGCTGTCGATCCGGACTTGTGGCCGAAGTGGCAGGAGTATGCGGGGCCAATCATCCGCGGCTTCGGGCGGGTCGAATGGACGGAAGTGTCCGTCACGCCGACGACCGCTGGCGGGATTGGCCCGGAGCTCGTGCACGACGTCGGGGTGTGGAACAACCGCACCGACGACAACGAGTGGCTTTCGAGGATCGCCGACTACCTGGCTGGGCAGACCGCGACACCGCTGCCAACCATCACTGGACTCGAGGTGGTTGATGATCCGCGCCTGCAACTGGGTGATGTGGTGACCGTGTCCTCTGAGCGCCTGCTCGGCGTAACGATGGACGCGTTGATCGTGGGCATGAACCGCAGTGGGGACAAGGACGGAACAACGCTGTCCCTGTCGGTGCGGATCATCAGCGTAGAGACCACGTTCACCACC
Organism: Arthrobacter sp. JSM 101049; assembly: GCF_041679245.1. Taxonomy (NCBI): domain Bacteria; kingdom Bacillati; phylum Actinomycetota; class Actinomycetes; order Micrococcales; family Micrococcaceae; genus Arthrobacter; species Arthrobacter sp. JSM 101049. The sequence goes on from NZ_JBGFFC010000005.1 coordinate 94,394, forward strand.
TACAAGGCGTACAACGACGCGCTGGCCGGGGCGAACCTGACCTACCCGCAGTGGGACGCACTAGGACCGAAGCCGCAATCCTACGGCCAATTCAACGACGCCGCATAAGGCATAAGCACGGAAGGTCCCCGCAATATGGGGTCCTTCCCTAATTCTGGGAGGCACTATGCCCGAATACACGACCGGCGGCATCCAGTACCCGATCGCGGGGGATCTGATCAAGCAGGACAGCGTCGAAGCGAAGCTGGCCCGCGACATGATGACCCTCGCGCAGACCGCGGACAACGCGATCAAGGTTGAGGGAGAGCGGGCGGAGAACGCAGCCAAAGTCGGCGTACTCGAAGAGGTCAACCCACGGATTGACGACATTCTAGGAACGGCCGTCTTTGGCGGTGACGAACGGCTGTTGGATGTCAGCCCAGTCGCCGGCGTATTCTTCGGCGTGGTTGACGCGCAGGATCGGCGCACAGTCCTTGAAGTTGGGCTCGACGGTGACTTCACAGAACAGGCCGCAACACGAGTCGGTCGCTCAGTTGGCCTCGCGTCCGTGGACCTTGACAACGGGCCGGCGTTCGCAGTCGTGGACGCCGAAGACCGGATCATCTTCGCCCCGAGCAGCGGTTGCTCCACCGCAACCCCGGCCCTGCCCACCAGCGACTGGGCGCATTGGGGTGACTCCCTTACCGATGATCTGCTGACAGGCGCACAGTCCTGGACTGCACAGCTGGCCGCGCTGACCGGGAAGCAGCACTACAACGGCGGCTGGTACTCGCAGGAACACGACCAGATAGCGGCACGCCAAGGCGGGCTACCCGCCCTGGTCACCCTCGCCGGGAACACAACCGCCGCGTCCGGCCCGTCGACCGTTACAGCGATCACGAACAGTCCGGTGCTCTACTCGCCCAACCGGGCGGTGGCCGGCACCCTGGCGGGCATCCCCGGAATCCTTGCCGAGTCCACGGCTGACACCGTGATCTTCACTCCCGACACCCCCGGCACGTACCCCGTGCCGCCCGGTTCCCGCTTCACCCCAGCGAACGGCACAGCCTACCGCGACCGGATCACCACCATTTGGGCCGGACGCAACGGATACCTGAACATTCCCGTCCAGCGGACCATTGCTTCCACACAGGCAATGATCGACTACCTCGGCCCGGACGTGAAACGCGTCATCGTCATGGAGATACCCCCATCCGACACTAACCCCATCGGCGGGCCGGGCCGCGCCGAACTGGACGCCTACAACGCCGCACGCAAGGCAGCATTCCCGGCCTACTGGGACGACACCGCCACATGGCTGCGCACCGCCGCAGCAGCAGCGGCGGCCGGCATTACCTGGACTGCGCAGGATCTCACCGACATTACCAACGGAGTAACCCCTACGTCGTTCCGTTCGGACTATATCCATTTCAACGCGACCGGGTGCAAGGCCATTGCGTACCGGGTCCACCAGATTGCACAAGAAAGAGGCTGGCTATGAGCAAGATCATCACCGTGGACGATGCTATCGCAGATCCGTTCGCGCCCCGTATTATCCGCACCCCTGGCTATGGCGGTTACGCGGCGCGGTTTATCGCCGGTCATCTGAATTTGCCTGTTGGTGCGCAAGTCGCCGAATGGGATTCCGTAGCTGGAAGTGTGCCAACGAAGCTGCAGAAGCTTTCTTCCGCCGCCGCATCGACTTTGACCGTGGGAGAGGAAAACGGTATCCGACACGTGCATGCGCCGGGCGACTCACCTAACGGAGGCCGGCTGCTAGGACCGCACACCGCACAGCGTCCAATCACGATTGCCGCCGTAGTCAAAGCACCGTACGACACCGTTCAGTTCCTGGGTGCCACCGGCATTACGTTCACCCGTAACACCACCGGCACCGGCCACTATCAAGCCAGCTCCGGCACGAACAACGCGTTCTCACAAACACAATCAGGCAACGGCTGGGTGTTCCTGCTGGTCACGCAGACCAGCGACGAGTCGTTCATCTTCCGTGCTGGAACTGAGGAAGTCCTGAAAGCTCCGGCCAACGTCCCGCCGACGAGCTTCGGTGGCCTGTACTTCGGCCCCGGCGCCGTCGGCTCGCAAGCGGACGTCAGGGAAATGATCTACTGGCCCGAATACTTGAACCTTGAGAAGCGCGATGCTGTGCACCAGTACATGATTTCCCGATACCCGGACATCGCCTAGGTCTAGGCGGGGAGCGAATCAACCTCATGGTCGGGCTGCGGGGCGCTGGGAGATCCGGCTGGTGCGGAAAGGGCACGCTTTACGACTGCGGGCACTCCCGCCACGAACGTGTTGGGCGGCACGTCTTTTGTGACCACGGAACCTGCGGCGATCACGGTCATGCAACTCTGATGATCTTGTGGACTTGCTGGCGGGACAGGCCGAGGCGGGCTGCGAGCTCTTGCGCACTCACCCCGGCTTGCCGTGCTGCTTTCAGTGCGGCGTCTCGTTCGGCGGCCACGTGGATGAATTTCTGGTTGGCGGCGACCAGCCTGTCTTGTGCTGCCTTCGCTACCTTTATCGTGCTCACGGCATCACCATAGTAAACCCCCGCGACAACGCAAGCGGGGTGCACAGTCTCGAGCCCAAGGGGGGCAAACCATGATCGAGTGGGTTCCGATTCCCGGGCTTGAAGTCCTCGGACCAGACACCATCCCGAACACGAACATCCCGTGGGACACGCTCCTGGGGAACCTGTCAGGTGCTGCGATCGGGGGCATCGCGATCCTGATGATCCTCACGGGCAGGCTCGCCACCCGGATGCACGTGAAGGCACTCACGGACCAGATCGCCGACAAAACGGCGACGATCCACGAGCAGGCCGTCACGATCCGGGAGCAGCGGGACATGCTCGTCACCCTCTCCAAGTCCACGCAGACCATCGAGCATGTGGGGTCGGTCGTGGAACACACCATGAGCACCATCAGCGACCAGAAGGCCGGTGATTAGCCAGTGTGGCGAACCCGAAAGACAGCCCCCCGGCCAGACCCAGCACAAGACACCGCCCGCACCGAAGCACGCGAGGCCCTCGCGGACGTCCGGGCCATGCGCGACGGTATCCATGCCCGCCACGGCAGGCTCCTGCGGCTCGGGCACGTCCTGGATGAGATCCGGGAAGAGAACCACTTCAACTGCAAGATATTCGGAGACACATGAGCGTCGCAGCAGCTGCAACAGCAATCCTCACCCTCGCCGTCGCAGTGACCGGGACGTTCGGGCTCGGGATCTACACGGCTGTCATCCCGTGGTGGCGGTCCAGTGCGGGCCGCGCCTACTTCAGCATCTTCAGCTCGCTGATTCTCGTTGCCTGGCATTTCGTGCTCGAGGTTATCCTCGGGCAGTCCCCGCCGTGGGTTGAGCCGGTCCTGATCCTGGTCGTGTTGGCGGCCATCGTGTTCAACATCCAGACGGCGCTCCGCAAGCAGATCCACGGCTGGCGCCGCCGCCGCGCCGGATAGCAGAACCCCAACCCCGGGCCCCGTCACATGGCGGGGCCTTTCCCATGCCAGGAGGCAAATACCATGAGCGATTTCTACCTGCTCGAGCACGACACCGGGAAGCCCTTCCAGTACGGCCGCACTCGCCGCAACGGGGGCAAGCCGACCGGGACCTGCGTGGTCCACACCGCAGAGAACACCATCGACTTGACCGGCCGCGACGACGGAGCCGAGGACGTCGCCCGATTCATCGCCCGGCGCGCCACCTACGGCTCGTACCATTTCCTCTGCGACTCGGACTCCCTGATCTTCATGGCGCCGGCCAACTACGAGGTCTGGCACGACACGGCGACCAACAACTTCTCCTACGGCGGGTCCATGGCCGTCCAGGCGGACAAGTGGGACACGATCCCCAAGGACCGCCGGGACAAGATCGTCAGGAACTGCGCGGCCGGGTTCGCTTCGTTCGCGAAGTGGCTGATGGACGAGCACGGCATCACGGTCCCGGCGAAGCGGATCACCCGGGCCCAGGCGCACAGAGGCGTCCCCGGCTTCCTGGGACACGGGGAGTCGGACCCGGCCCGCCGGCACGATCCGGGGGCGGAGTTCGACTGGGAGCTGTTCCTGTCCGAGTTCGCCCGTCTGACCGGGCAGGCGGGTTCGGTGAAGCCGTCCGGTTCCTTGAAGCCCAAACCGAAGCCTTCGGGGGCCAAACACGTGAGGGTGCAGACGAACAGCACCCGGCCGAACGGGTCCACGACGTTCCCAACAGACTACGAGGACCTGTTGGTCGACAAGGACTTTGGCGAGTTCACGGTCGGCGCCCTGCAGATCCTCCTCCACGCCCTCAAGCGCTGGAACAACGGGCGCTGGGATGGCGACTTCGAGGACCTGACGGTCGAGGACTTCCAAGAGCAGCTCCGCGCCATGGACTACTACAAGGTGACCCCGTTCGCGGCCCGCGGCGTCCGGAAGGGCGTGCGTCTGAAGGTCGACGGCGCGGACGGGTACTGGTTCTGGGTCGAGGTCCAGCGGATGCTCGCCGACCGCGGCTTCTACCCGCGTGACATCGACGGCGACCCGAAGGGCTGGACCATCCGTGGCCTGCAGCTCTGGCTCAACGACAACAACGGAAGGTAAGGGAACGGCCATGCTCACATCAATCTTGCGGACGGTGGTCCCCTACGTGTGGGGCATCATCGTCGGCTGGGTCCTGTCCATCGTGCCGGTCCTGGAACCCCTGCGCGCCGACCTGCTGGCCTACGGTGACCTGGCGGTCCCGGTCATCGCCGCGATCCTAGCGGGCGCCTGGTACACGCTCTGGCGGTGGCTCGAACCGCGCCTGCCGGACTGGCTGACCCGGATCCTGCTCGGCTCCGCCAAGGCCCCCACGTACTGGAACGAGAACACCATCTCCGGCGACGTCGACCAGGACGCGACCGTGCACGATCCCATCCCCGGGACGACGATCGCGGACGACACCCCGCCCCGGCACCTACGCGAGTAGCTGCACGGATCATGCGCCCCACCCCTCCACCATGGAGGGGTGGGGCGCTTTCGTCGTGCCTACAATCATCAGGTGGAGTCGGGCAGGGAAGACGAGGTGGTTCCAGGGCGCGCTGCGCGCCGGGCGGCCCGGGACGCGTTGATCGTGGAGCTGCGCCTCCGGGGCTTCTCGTTCCAGGAGATCGCCGACCGTGCCGGCTGCTCCGTGGGAACCGCGCACCGCGTGGCCACCTCCGCCTGTCGGCGCTCGCCGGGGGGAGTAGAAACCCCGGAATCATGCGGATCTGGCCTCGGTGAGATCAGGCACCGTTCATATTGATGTCCGCGGTCTTGGTCGCCGCGTTGCTTGCCATCGCCGGCCCCCGGCTGAGCGACCTGTTCAACCAAGCGATCAACAGGGTTTCCGGACTCGACTGAAGATGGTCACAGCCGGCCGGCAACAGGCATGCAAACGGAAGCGCCCCACGGAGGTTTCCGGAAGTATCCGAGACCGCGCGGGGGCCGAGCATGGTTCCGCGGTGGCGGAGTTCGTCATGGTATCCGCCCTGCTAACCATGCTGTTCATTTCCGTGCTCCAGCTGGCACTGGTTCTCCACGTACGCAACACCCTGGTGGACGCAGCAGCGGCGGGAGCGCGGTTTGGCACGTTGGCGGACCGTTCGCCGGCCGAGGGAGCGGCACGCACCAGCGATCTAATCGGCGCGGCCCTGGGCCCGGGCCTTGACGCGGACGTCGATTACCAGCGAATCACCATCGGGGGCCAGCCCGGGGTGCGCGTGACCGTCAGCACGCCCTTTCCCCTGCTGGGCTACTTCGCCGTGGCAGGGCACTTGAATGTCAGCGGGGAAGCGGCCAGCTATGGGGACTGAGGCATTCCCCACCCGGATCCGGCGCACGTATTCGATGCTGCTGGACCGGGAAGAAGGGTCCTCCATCGTTGAATTCATCTTCCTCGGCGTTCTACTGCTGGTCCCGGTCACCTACCTGATCATCAGTGCCTCCCAACTGCAAGCCGCGTCGTTCGCGGCCGTGGGGGCCGCGGACCATGCCGCCCGGACGTTCGCATCGGCCGAGGACGAGGCCGAAGGAGCAGCCCGGGCACGCAATGCAGTGGATGTCGCCGTGGCGAACCTTGATATGGACGCGAACGCAGCAAGCATGGAATATCGCTGCTCACCGGCGTGCCTTGAACCGGGATCGATCGTATCCGTGGAGGTGTCGATCAGTGTTCCCCTGCCGTTCCTGCCCTCCGGCGTTGACCTCGATTTCGGTAGGGCATCGTCGTCGGCGACCGTCCGCGTCGATCGGTTCGGCTGACATGTGCGCAAACATCGATCGGCGGCTTGGCGCACCTTCCCCACCGGAAGAGCAGCGGCGCTTATCGCGGAACTGGGTGGCGGCGGAGACAATCGACGAAGCGGGGCAGTCAATGATCCTGATCATTGGCTATGTGGTCATCGTCCTCCTAGCCGTCAGCGCGACGCTGGCGGCCACATTGGTCAATACCGAGGCACGGAAACTGCTCAGCGTCGCCGACAGCGCCGCCACAGCGGCAGCGGACAGCTTCGAAATCGAGAACGAGAGCGGGAGCGACACGCTCAGGATCCGGCTGAGCGATTCCGGCGTTGCGGCCGCCGCTTCGAAGTATGTCAGCGACGTGGGAGCCGCAAGCCGGTTCGAGGGTTTTTCGATTACCCGGGCTGGAGCCAGCGGCGATGGAATGACCGCCGTGATCGGACTGCGGGCAGTCGTCCGTCCGCCGATCGTGGGCTGGTTTGTCCCAGCAGGAATCCCGATCAGTGTTGAGTCAAGTGCCCGTACCGGTCTCACCAGATGACGTAGTCTTGGAAGATCATGGCCACATCTGACTTTTCCGCGGAGATCCGCGACCTGCGTAATACATTCGCCTCCATCGAAGCCGTTACCGATGTCGAACGGATCAGGGAAGACATCGCGGAGCTATCCGAGAAGGCCGGGGTCCCCGACTTGTGGGACGACCCGGCATCGGCCCAGAAGATCACGTCCAAGCTCTCCCACCGCCAATCCGAGCTCGAACGCATTGAACGTCTTGAATCGCGAATTGACGATCTCGAAGTCCTGGTCGAGCTGGCGGGCGAGGAGGACGACGCGGATTCGCTTGCCGAGGCCGAAAAGGAACTGACGTCGCTTCGAAAGGCACTGAGCCAACTTGAAGTAGTGACGCTGCTGGCCGGTGAATACGATGAACGAGCCGCCGTCGTCACCATCCGTGCGGGGGCCGGTGGTGTGGACGCCGCAGACTTCGCAGACATGCTCATGCGCATGTACTTGCGCTGGGCCGAGCGACATGGCTACCCGACGACAGTGATGGACACCTCGTATGCGGAAGAAGCGGGGTTGAAATCCGCAACCTTCGAGGTCAACGCCCCCTATGCCTTCGGTACCCTTTCAGTTGAAGCCGGAACCCACCGTCTGGTGCGGATTAGCCCCTTCGACAACCAGGGGCGACGGCAAACGTCTTTCGCCGCCGTCGAGGTCATTCCACTCATCGAACAGACGGACTCTGTCGAGATTCCGGACAATGAGCTTAAAGTCGATGTCTTCCGTTCCTCGGGGCCCGGGGGGCAGTCGGTCAACACCACGGACTCGGCGGTGCGCATGACCCATGTACCCACTGGCATCGTGGTCTCGATGCAGAACGAAAAATCCCAAATCCAGAACCGGGCCGCAGCGCTCCGTGTGATGCAGTCGAGGCTGCTATTGGTGCGCCAGGAGGAGGAGAACGCAGCCAAGAAGGCTCTGGCCGGTGACGTCAAGGCCTCTTGGGGAGACCAAATGCGTTCCTACGTTCTCAACCCCTACCAGATGGTCAAGGACCTGCGTACCGAACACGAGGTTGGGAACACCGGCGCCGTGTTCGACGGCGAGATCGATGACTTCATTGATGCTGGTATTCGTTGGCGGGCCAACGCCCGGCAAGAGGCGGCTCAGTAGGTACAGGAGCAAGCCGCCACCAAACCGGCCGAATCTCGTCGCATCCCGTCCGTAGGCGATCAGGTCAAGCAATGATTCGTTGGGAGGGCGCGTCGCCATTTGGCCCACGACCCAAAGCATCCGCAGCCTCGGCGCGGCATGAACGGGGGATGGGTAGACGAATTAGCAGGAACGCGCGATCGTCACCGTAGGCGCCCGCGGCATCGGCAGAGCATGTGCGCGCGTCTTCGCCTGGTAGGCAGCGAATGTCTCCGCTGCCCACATCCACGGACTGGCCTGGGGAAGTCCCGCGTCCGGGGTCGGCGGTTCCACCTGGCGGGTCGATCTCTCAGACAGGGGAACCGTCGATGACCTGAGGCTGGATGTCGACATCCTGGTGGAGTATGCAGGTACCCGCCCGATCGATACGGTCCGTGAGCTCATTCCGGACGACTAGCCGCTGATACACCGCTCATGGTGGAAGCACGGATTCGGGGAGCAGGAAGTGCCCACGAAGATGTAGCGTGCCGAATCAGCGGTCAAGCCTCTCGTCGAACCGGAGGTAGTTGCCCCGCTCGTCCGTGTGGCTGGCCGCATCGGACGCTGTCACCGGGGCCTCCCGGGGCGATGGACGGGTGGTTGGAGCGGCTGCCGATGTGCGCCGCGGCAGGGCCGATGGCGGCGGCGTCGCAAGTTCACGATATGTTGGAAAGTAACGCCGGTCACAACCCTGGAGGTGTGCCGCACGTACAGCAATCGTCGGGTCAGGTATGGGAGGTCATGGAATTGACGATGGACAAGAGTGTCGGATCGGCTGCGGAGGCCGTGGCCGATATCGGGGACGGTTCCTCGATTGCCGTAGGCGGCTTCGGGCTTTCGGGCAATCCGATGGTGCTGATAGAGGCCCTGCTGGAACAGGGAGCCACCGACCTGTCGGTGGTCTCGAACAATTGCGGCGTCGACGGGTGGGGTCTTGGCGTGCTGCTGGCCGCAGGCCGGATCCGGAAGATGACGTCCTCCTACGTGGGGGAGAACAAGGAATTCGCGCGCCGCTACCTCCATGGCGAGCTCGAGCTGGAATTGACCCCGCAGGGGACGTTGGCCGAGAAGCTGCGCGCCGGTGGTGCCGGCATCGCCGCGTTCTACACGCGCACCGGCGTGGGCACGCAGGTTGCCGAGGGCGGACTGCCGCAGAAGTACGATGCCGAGGGCAACATCATCCAGGGCTCGAAGGCCAAGGAAGTACGCACTTTTGCCCCCGCCGGCGAGCCCGACGAGTTCGTGCTGGAGGAGTCGATCGTGACCGACTTCGCGCTGGTGCACGCGGCCAAGGGGGACAAGCACGGGAACCTGGTGTTCAACAAGGCGACCCGGCAATTCGCGCCACCGGCTGCCATGGCCGGAAAGGTCTGCATCGCCCAGGTCGAGGAGCTGGTGGAGCCCGGGCAGATCGACCCGGATGCGGTCCACCTGCCGGGTATCTACGTGCACCGGATCCTTGAAGTCGGCACCGGGATCGAGAAGCCGATCGAGAAGCGGACCGTGCGTGCAGCCGGTGCCGACGCGACGACGAAGGAGGGCTGAGGACATGGCGATGACACGCGAGCAGATGGCGGCCCGTGCCGCACAGGAACTGGTGGACGGGGCGTATGTGAACCTGGGGATCGGGATGCCGACCCTGGTCCCGAACTACATCCCTGAGGGCCGGACGCTGGTGTTGCAGTCCGAGAACGGGATCCTGGGGGTCGGGCCCTACCCGGCCGAGGAGGACCTGGACCCGGACCTGATCAATGCCGGCAAGGAAACCGTGACGGTGAACCCGGGGGCGAGCTTCTTCGATTCGGCGACCAGCTTCGGGATGATCCGCGGAGGGAAGATCGACGCCGCGATCCTGGGCGCCATGCAGGTCTCCGCTACCGGGGACCTGGCGAACTGGATGATTCCCGGCAAGATGGTCAAGGGCCCCGGTGGGGCCATGGACCTGGTCCACGGTGCCCGGGAGGTCATCATCCTGATGGAGCACACCGCCAAGGACGGGACACCGAAAATCGTCAACGAGTGTTCCCTGCCGCTGACCGGAAAGGGAGTGGTCAACCGGATCATCACGGACTTGGCCGTCATCGACGTCACCGATGAGGGACTCGTGCTCATGGAGACCGCCCCGGGTGTGGGCATCGAGGAAATCCGCGCCGCCACCGAACCCGAACTGACCCTCGGCGGGGACCTCTCCGAGGCTTAGGCGGCGCTGCTGCGTCCCGGCTGGGATGGGTTGGTTCGTCCTGCCGACGTGGGTGTCCAGCCGTGAGGCCGCGGGGAGGCCATCGCCACCGGCTACGGTCGCTGCCGACACGCGCCGCCGCCTGCGCCGGTGGGACAACGCCTGACGCTAGAGTGCTCAGAGCCGGTGCTGTACGTTCCCCCAGCCAAGCCCCGCATATTTCGGACACTGACCGGTAGTCCGTGTGGGCAGAACTGCCATGATCAGATTTGAGCACGTCACCAAGGTCTACGACCAGAAATCCCGTCCGGCACTGGACGACATAGATGTCGAGATCAACCGAGGTGACTTCGCTTTCCTCGTCGGCGCCTCCGGGTCCGGCAAATCGACCTTCATCAGGCTCGTTCTGCGCGAGGACCAGGCGTCCCGTGGGTCGGTCCACGTCGCCGGCCGCAATGTCGCCCGGATTCCCAACTGGCGTGTCCCGCGTATGCGGCGCGGCATCGGCGTCGTCTTCCAGGACTTCCGCCTCCTGCCCAACAAGGACGTTTTCTCCAACGTCGCTTTCGCCATGCAGGTCATCGGCAAGAGCCGGGCCTCCATTCGCAGCACAGTTCCCGAGGTCCTGAAAACCGTCGGACTCCAGGGCAAGGAGAAGCGCATGCCCAACGAACTGTCCGGTGGCGAACAGCAACGGGTGGCCATTGCCCGGGCCATCGTCAACCAGCCGGGCATTCTGCTTGCCGACGAGCCGACCGGCAACCTCGACCCGGCCACCAGCGTGGGCATCATGAACATCTTGGACAAGATCAACCAAAATGGGACGACCGTGGTCATGGCCACGCACGACGACGACATCGTCAATTCCATGCGCCGACGGGTGATCGAGCTTTCGGAAGGCCGGCTGATCCGTGATGAACAAGCCGGCGAATACACCGCCATGATCCCCATCATCAATCGCGACGGCTCGCGAGAACTACGGACGGCCGATCCGCAGGACCAGGCCATCGCGCCCTTCGACACCGAGGAGGATGAAGCATGAGGCTGGCATTCATCCTCGGGGAAATCGGGTCTGGACTACGTCGCAACCTCTCGATGGTCGTCTCGGTTGTCCTGGTGACCTTCATATCCCTGACCTTCGTCGGCGCCGCGGCACTGACACAGATGCAGATCACGCAGATGAAGGGTTTCTGGTACGACAAAGTCGAGGTCGCCATCTTCCTGTGCGGCGAAGACTACGGATCGCAGACGTGCGCCGATGGCGCCGTTACTGATTCGCAGCGTTCGGCGATCAAGGGGATGCTGGATTCGGCTGCGGTAAAGCCCTACGTGGAGAGCTATGAGTACGAGTCGCAGGACCAGGCCCTCCAGCACTTCAGGGAACAGTTCAAGAACTCGCCGATCGTCGACACGGTGACCGCGGACCAGCTGCCGGAGTCGTTTCGGGTCAAGCTGGTCGATCCGGAGAAGTACGACGTCATCAACGAGTTGTTCTCCTCGATGAAGGGGGTGGACACGGTCATCGACCAGCGGGAATTGCTGGAGAAGATCTTCTCCATCATGAACATCGCATCCCTTGTCGCGGTCGGCATTGCCGTGGTGATGATCTTCTGCGCGGTATTGCTGGTGGCGACCACCATTCGACTCTCGGCGTTCAGCCGTCGTCGCGAAACGGGCATCATGAGGCTGGTGGGGGCATCGAAATTGTTGATCCAGCTACCCTTCGTCCTGGAGGGTGTCATTGCCGCGCTCATCGGCGCGGTGTTGGCCTCCGGAACGCTGTGGGCCGTGGTCAATTACCTGATCCAGGGCAAGCTTGCGGTGGAGTACCCCGACACGGCGTTCATCGCCTCCGGTGAAGTTTTGCTGGTTGCACCGGGCCTGCTTGCGCTGGGTGTCGTGCTCGCTGGTGTATCGTCGGTCCTGACCTTAAGGCGCTACCTGAAGGTTTAGCTTGCGCCGCGCTTGTTTCCTGCGCCCATTACAGCGGCGAACTGTTGTATCCAGTGAAAGGACGGACCCCTGTGCCTGACCGTAAACGACAGACCATGTCCCGTACGGTGATCAGTGGTGCCCTCGTAAGCCTGCTCTCCCTTTCCCTGATCGCGCCGATGGCACAGGCGGACAACCTGGACGACAAAAAGGAAAGGGTCGAGAAGCAGCTGGATTCGCTGGAATCCGACCTCGAGTTCCTCAACAAGGACATCCAAAAAGTCGCCGACAAGCTCAAGGACTACCAGGACCGTCTGCCTGCCGCACAGGAACGCCTTGCCACCGCACGTGCAGGCGTCCAAACGGCGACTGACCAGGTCAACGAGCTGTCGGCGCGTGTCGACGCTGCCCAATCCTCCAAGGACCGGCTCAGCAACCAGATGGTCCAGGATGCTGAGGAGATGGCCGACACCCGCAAGATCATTGGGCAGATCGCCACGCAGGCCTACAAGCGAGGCGGCGTCTCCAGCAACCTCAGCCTGCTGCTGAACGCCAGTTCGGAGGGGAACCTCGCCGACAGCATGGGTATGGCCGACCAGGCCCTGCGCAGCCAGAACGCCGTCCTCAGCGATCTGAACCAGCAACATGCGACCAACGCCAATGCGCAGGCCCGGCTTGCCGCAGTTGAAGAGGAGATCAGCGACCTCAAAAAGCAGGCCGAGGCTGCTTTGGCCCGGGAACAGGCTGCCCGCGACGAAGCAGAAGCATCCAAGCGACACGTGGATGAGCTCATCGACGGGGCGGAAGCGGCGAGCAAGGAACTCAACGCCAAGCGCCCGCAGATCAAGGCGCAGATCCAGAAGCAGCAGGCAGAACACGACAAAGTCGTAGCCGAGATCAAGGAGCGCCAGGCGCGCCTGATCCGCGAAGCCGCCGAGCGCAAGCGCAAGGAAGAAGCGGCCCGGAAGGCCGCGGCAGAACGCGCGGCGAAGGCCGAAGCGCAGGCGCGGGCCAAGCGTGCCGCCGCCGAAAAGGCCGCCCGGGCCAATGCAGCCGATGCGGCGGAGAAACGCGCCGCGGCGGATGCTGCGGATCGTGCGGCCGCATCAGCACGGAGCAAGAGCAACAAGAGCGCGCCGTCCAGAACGAGCAGCTGGGGGCTCTCGAAGCCGGTGAATGGCGGATACATCACCTCGACCTTTGGCTGGCGTCCGACCCCAGCGGGAACCATCGACTACGGGGGAATGGGCGGCTACGTCCACGCGGGGCTCGATTGGGGGTTCGGCGGGCGCTGTGGATCCCCCGTCCACGCAGCAGCAAGCGGTGAAGTCTGGTACGCGACGATGTCGGCCACATCGGGCAACAAGGTGCAGATCAGCCACGGTGTCGTGAATGGCCACGCGTTGGTGACGGGATACCACCACTTGAGCAGCTATGTGGTGCATGCCGGCCAACACGTCTCCAAGGGCCAGGTCATCGGCTACGTCGGTACCACGGGCAACTCAACGGGGTGCCACCTCCACTTCGAAACGATTTTGGACGGCCGCGTCGTCAACCCAGCCGGTCTTCTCTAAACCGACTAGCGCCGTGCCGGGCAACAGCGGGAACCCGGCCTCCGGCTTCGCCTCGTTCGCGGATGCGACTAGGGGCAACGGCCACCAGTGGTGCGCCACTATGGCGTAAGATGATTGACCTAGTCCATCCGCCCGTACCCATGTACCTGTAGAGGAGGTTGCCGTGGCCAAGGACACTGAACGTAAGGTTGTCGCAACCAATCGGAAGGCCCACCACGACTTCCACATCCTCGATACGTTCGAGGCGGGAATGGTGCTCAGCGGTACCGAGGTGAAATCGCTGCGAGAGGGGAAGGCGTCGCTGGTTGACGGCTTCGGCCAGTTCTATAACGGCGAGTTGTTCATTGAAGCCATCTACATCCCGGAATACCTCAACGGTTCGTGGACGAACCATGCCGCACGCCGGCGGCGCAAGCTGTTGCTGCACCGTGAGGAACTCGCCAAGATCACCCGGAAGATCCAGGATCCCGGTTTTACGATCGTGCCGCTGCAGCTCTACTTCCGGGACGGTCGAGCCAAGCTGGAGATCAGCGTGGCGAAGGGCAAGAAGGAATTCGACAAACGGCAGACACTTCGGGAAAAGCAGGACAACCGCGAGGCCCTGCGCGCCATGCGGGAACGCAATCGTCGGGCATCCTGAACACGGGCCGAGAGCCGGCACTTCCAGCCCTTGAGCGGGGTCGACGGCCGTGGCGAGGGGCCCATTGCTTCGCCCCGGCAACACTATGGCCCGTTTTCCGTGGCATGCCAGCGGCTTGCCGAACAGGGCCCGGGAAACGGTGCCGTGGAAGCTGGGGAATAGAATTCTCCACGGGTGGGTTACACTGGTTGTCTCGCGGCAAGCGCCGCGGGGTCGGCGGTTTCCCGCCTTGGAAATTGCATACGGGGATGATCGGTTTCGACGATGTGAGTCGCGACAGGAGAAGCGGGCCGAGGACGCAAAGTTATCTCGTAAACGCTCTTTGCAAAATACAAGTGCCAACTCTAAGCGCACTGACTTCGCTCTCGCTGCCTAAGCAGCCAGACAGTCCGTCAGCCAGGGATTGCTATCGGCCCTGATACTGGCGTCATTTAGATAGCCACTGTTCAACATCTTGGTCACTGGGGTGTTGGACATATTCTCGGTGACTGTGCTCAGGGTAGCCCGCAAGGGTCCAGCCGCATGTTTGTGAGACGGCTGCTGGAGCAGAGAAAACCCATAGCAGACTGCGCCCGGAGAAGTCCTGGCAACACCACATCGGACGGGGGTTCAATTCCCCCCATCTCCACCACCGCACGGCCTCGGAATCCACGTGATTCCGGGGCCGTTGTCGTGCCGCGCTGATTGCCGGGGCAATGCATGGAATGATGGACGGGGTGTTGGGCGATGATCCCAGGACCCCACGGCGACGGCTGGGCTTCTCTGCACGGGAAGCGCAAGGAAGGGAATAGGCAGGAGCATGCAAGACGAGCGGCAGAATGCCCGTGAAGTTCCGGCCGAGGAGCCGGCCACCCTCCCGGCGCGGTCCTCGGGCATCCTCGCATTCGTGCTGGAAGTTGCGATGTTGTGTGCCGCGGGACTGTGGGCAATCAAGGTGTTGCCCCTTGCTACCGCTTGGGCCCTGCTCGTCGTGCTGGTACCGCTTGTCCTGCTATGGGGCCTCTTCCTGTCTCCCCAGGCGCCATGGCGTTTTGGCTGGCCGGTCCTGCCCCTGGTCACCCATGCATTGTTTGCGGTCGGCGTGCTCGCGCTCGCGATGTCGGGACACTTCTGGTTCGCCGGAATCATGGCGGTTCTCACCCTGGCCAGCGCGCTATCAACGTGGCGCATGCGCGACGTGCTGGGCACCGAAGCAACGCAGCAGCGCAAGCCCCGTTCGCGTCCGGGAGGCCGCCGGGCCGCACGCTGACGTGTTAGGCGTTCTCCCAGGGCGAGGCATGATTGCCATGGCGTCGGGCATTGGTGATGCGCTGGCCTCGGTAGCCTTCGGAATCGCCGACACTTTCGGACGGGGAATCCTCATCACCTTCGTCGAGATCCAAGCTGAAATCCGCAGGGGTCGTTCCCGCAGTGCCGTTGAGCATGGACAACGCGTCCTCGTGCAGCAACGAATTCGTGGCCAGGGCATTGCCGCCGAGGCACCCGTCTTCGCCGTCGAGCGAGGTAAAGCGGCCACCGGCTTCGGTGACGATGGGTACCAGGGCCGCCATGTCGTAGAGATTAAGCTCCGGTTCGCAGGCGATGTCCACCGCTCCTTCGGCCAGGAGACAGTACGACCAGAAGTCGCCGTAGGCGCGTGTGCGCCAGACCATCTCGTGCAAATCAAGCATGTTGTCCAGCTGGCCGCGTTCACGCCAGCCGCCCAGGCTTGAGTACGATAGCGACGCGTCGGCCAGGTCGCTGATCCCCGAGACCTGCAAGCGCGTTGCCGAGGCGAGCGATTTGCCCGTGTACGAACCGGTTCCCTGGGCGGCCCACCAACGACGTCCCAAGGCCGGGGCGGAAACCAATCCGACGACCGAGCGCCCTTCGTCCATCAGGGAGATGAGGGTCGCCCAGACCGGCACGCCGCGCACGAAGTTCTTGGTGCCGTCGATGGGGTCGATGACCCAGCGGCGTGAGCTGTGGCCGGTGCTACCGAATTCCTCGCCGAGTACCGCATCGCGGGGCCGCGAGCGGGCGAGCTGGCTGCGGATGGCCTCCTCGGCGGAGCGGTCTGCATCAGTCACCGGGGTCAGGTCGGGTTTGGCCTCTACCTGCAGGTCCTGCGCCTTGAAGCGGGACATGGTCAGGGAATCGACGGAATCGGCGATGGCGTGCGCCAGCCGCAGGTCGTCGTTGTAGCTCATTACGTCGCGGGTCATGCCTTCAAACCTACCGCAGGACCGCCCGCGAACCGTGGTCCTAGACGGACCCCAGTTCCTTGCCCTCTGCCTGCTCCTCGGCGCCGAACAGCCGACGGAGGGAGGCGAGCCTGGCGACTCCCGATGCATCGGCCTCCGGCCGGCGGACCCACGCGTCCAGCGCGCAGCCGGGGGAGTCGGCCGTATGGCGGCATCCGCGGGGACACGCCGCCGAACCCTCGACCAGGTCGGGGAAGGACTCCAGAATGTTCTCCGGGTCGACCAGCGCGAGCCCGAAGGACCGGATGCCGGGCGTGTCGATGATCCAGGTGCCAGCGGGGGCATCGGCCACCCGTAGGGCCAGGGCCGACGACGAGGTGTGGCGTCCGCGCCCGGTGACGGCGTTGACGCCTCCGGTGGCTCGTTGGGCGCCGGTCAGGGCATTGACCAGGGTCGACTTCCCGACGCCCGAGTGCCCGAGCACCACGGACACCTTGCCGGCCAGCTGGTGGCGCAAATCGACGACGGCATGTTCGTCCAGGCGGGCCGAGGCCCCGTCAGCGGAGCGCGCGTCGATGCCAAAGGATCCCTCGCCCATGCTCTTGCTCGTCACGATGTGCATCTCGAGATGGCGGTAGTTCTCCAGCAGGGCAGCGGGGTCGCGGAGATCGGTCTTGGTCACGCAGAGGATCGGCTCGATGCCGGCGTCGTAGGCCGCCACAAGGGCCCGGTCGATGAAACCCGTGCGGGGCTCAGGGTTGGCCGCCGCGACGACGACCACAAGTTGGTCGGCGTTGGCCACCACGACGCGTTCGACAGGGTCGGTGTCGTCTGCGCTGCGGCGCAGCACCGTGCGCCGCTCCTCGATCCTCACGAGGCGGGCCAGGGTGTCCGGTGATCCGCTGGTGTCGCCAACGAGAGCCACGAAATCGCCTGGAACCACGGGGGAGCGGCGCAGTTCACGCGCGCGGGCGGCGATCACGAGGCGCTCGTCGGGGGTGTCTTCGTCGAGAATTGCCCTATACCGGCCCCGGTCGACGGTGACGACGCGGCCGATCACGGCGTTCTCGTGGGCCGGGCGGTCCTTGGTCCGGGGGCGGGAACCCTTCTTGTTCGGCCGGATCCTGACATCCGATTCGTCCCAGCTGCTGACGTCCCGTGCCATGGTCAGGCGCCGCCTGTTGCGGCAAGCTCCTGCCAAAGCTCGGGGAAATCCGGCATGGTCTTGGAGGTGGTCCCGACGTCCTCGATCCGGATCCCGTCGATGACCAGCCCGATGATTGCGCCGGCCGTGGCCATCCTGTGGTCCTCGTAGCTGTGGAACAGGCCGCCTTGGTTGACGGGACGACGGATCACCAGGCCGTCGGGGGTTTCCTCGGCCTCCCCACCCAGGGCGTTGATCTCGCTGACCAACGCGGCCAGGCGGTTCGTTTCATGGCCCCGCAGGTGCGCGATGCCGCTCAATCGGGTCTCCCCCTGGGCCAGGGCGCCCAACGCTGCGACCGTCGGTGCCAGCTCGGAGGCGTCGGCCAGGTCGATCGGCTGGACCTTGCCGTCACCACGGACGGTGAGGACATTGCCTTCGTGAGAGGTGCTCGCGCCCATCCGCGTGAGGATGTCGGGCCAGCGGGCACCGACCTGGGTGGTTTCGGCCGGCCACTCCGGGATGCGCACGGTTCCACCGGCGGCAACGGCGGCGGCGAGGAACGGGCCGGCGTTGGAGAGATCGCGTTCGATGACGACGTCAAAGGCCCGCACTCTGCCGGCGGAGACATGCCAATGACCGGGCGTCGTGTCGTCGACCACCACACCGACTTCACGCAAGGTCTCCACGGTCATGCGGATGTGGTCCAGGCTGGGGACTGCGTTGCCCATGTGTTCGAGGTGCAGGCCATCGGCGAAGAAGGTACCCACCAGCAGCAAGGCGGAGACGAATTGTGAGGAGCCACTCGCATCGATCACCAGATGCCCCCCGCGAACTTGGCCGGTCCCCTCGATCGAGAAGGGCAGGGTGCCCCGGTCCTCTTCGGTGACGCGCACGCCGAGATCCTTCAGGGCGGTGATGACCGGGCCCATGGGACGAACCCGTGCCGCGGGGTCCCCGTCGAAGCGGATGGTGGCGGGCAGCAGTGCGGCCAATGGCGGCACGAAACGCATCACCGTTCCCGCCAGACCGCAATCGACGGCCAGGGCGCCCCGCGGTTGCGTCCGGTCCAGCGGGGTAACCAGGAGGTCGTGGCCCAGCCCATCTTGGGAGGGGTGCTCCTCGACGCCCGCTCCCAGTGCCCGAAGTGCCTCCACCATCAGATCGGTGTCGCGCGAATGCAACGGTTTGCGCAGCCAGCAGGGGCCGTCGGCAACTGCGGCCAGCACCAGGTAGCGGTTGGTGAGGGACTTCGATGCCGGGACGGATACGGTCGCGTCGAGCCGGCCGCGGGCCCGGGGGGCCGGCCAGGGGGACAGGGAATCAGGGGCGGCGGAGACGTTGCTGCTCATGCTGTTGGTACTAGTGCCCGATCACGCCCTCGGCTGTCTTGCGGGCATCCTTGGCACCCTCGCGCACTGTCTTGGAAACTTCCTTGTTGGTCTTGGCCAGCTGCTTTCGGGCGTCATGGCCCAGATGCCGTGCCCGCCAAGCCAGGGAAGGGGCGCCGGCGGTATCCACCGAGGCCAAAAGGACGCCGCCGGCCAAGGAGATGTTCTTGATCCGGTTCGACGTCAGCAGACGGGAATCGCCCGCGTTGTCGTTGAAGCCGGTGGCCGCCGAGGAGCCGACGAGCACGAGGGCCGAAAGGCGGGGGAACTTCCCGAGCGCGAGCATGAGACCGGAGACGACCTGCGCGGCACCGATGCACCGGACCACCAGGGCGGGTTTGGCGGCCACGGGTTCGAGCTGGGGGAACACGGAGGCGGCACGACGCAGGTTCGGACGCAACCGCTCACCACTTTCCTCGGGCTTGCGGACGCGGTCCAGGCCGGTCAGCACGAAGCTGGAGGCCAGCAGGGGGCGGGCAATCAGGCGAACCAGGGACATCGATTCCTCCAAGGAGTGGGCAGTTCTTTCACGTGCTCGTCCTAGTCTCGCACTTTTTCCGCCTGATCGGGGTCGTTGGTGCGCCGGGGTGGGAATAGCACGGGTGGTGCAGCTGTTGTGTAGTGAAAGCAGCCGGTGCCGAACAGGAGCCGCCACCAGCACCGCCGAGACGTCTAGGAGGAACCGCCAACGATGCCGACCCTGACATGTGCCAGGCGCGTGTCCCAACCGACGGACAGCGGTGTGGGCCCCGGTCTAGACTGGGCCGTGATGAGCACTCCACAGCACGGGACCGAACCGGCCCCCGAGGTTCCCGAATCCGAAGCCGAGCAGCGCGAGCGGTTCGAGCGTGATGCCCTGCAGTACGTCGACCAGCTCTATTCAGCGGCGATGCGCATGGCCCGCAACCCCTCCGACGCCGAGGACCTGGTGCAGGAGGCGTACACGAAGGCCTACTCGGCGTTCCACCAGTACAAGCCCGGCACGAACTTGAAGGCCTGGCTCTACAGGATCCTGACGAACACCTACATCAACCTCTACCGGAAGCGCCAGCGGGAGCCGTTGCGTTCGAGCACGGACACTGTCGAAGACTGGCAGATGGCGCAGGCGGCCGAACACACGCCCACGGGCCTGCGCTCGGCCGAGGCGGAGGCACTGGACCACCTGCCCGATTCCGACGTGAAGGAGGCGCTGCAGTCCATTCCGGAGGAATTCCGGCTGGCCGTCTACTTCACCGACGTGGAGGGCTACTCGTACAAGGAAGTCGCCGAGATCCTCGGCATCCCGATCGGGACCGTGATGTCACGGCTGCACCGCGGGCGCAAGCAACTCAGGGAGCTGCTCGCCGACTACGCCACCACCCGCGGACTCGGCCAGAAGCAGAAGAGCACGGGCCGTCCGGCGGCGGCCGGGCAAGGGAGGAAATGATGGGTGACTGCCAATCGATGGGCGACTGCAGCGATGACCGCATCGCCCGGCTCTACGAGTACCTCGACGGGGCATTGTCGGTGGACGACCTCAAGGACGTCCGCGAGCACCTCGAGCATTGCGAGGACTGCACGAAGGAATACGACCTCGAATGCATCATTCGCTCCGTGGTCAAGCGCAGCTGCCAGGAGGTTGCTCCGGAGACCCTGAAGACGAGGATCATGACCCGGATCAGCGAGATCCGCGTGGAGGTCGGGCACGGCTGAGAAGCCGGTCCGCAGCGGACACAAAGGAGCCCACATCCGCAAGGATGTGGGCTCTTCGCTATTGCACCTGGTTTAGGTGTTGGGGCGCTTGCTGTGGTTAGCGCCGCCCTTCTTGCGATCGCGACGCTTGCGTGCACGCTTGCTCATGGCTGCCTCCTGCTCTGTTCGGGAATTGGACTGCCCTCCATCTTGTCACACCACCGAAGCATGCTCCTACTTGCCGCGCGGCGACCACGGCGAACGTCAGCGCAGCACATCGCGGATGGAGGACTTCGCCTGCTCCAGCAGAAGCCGGACCGTTGCATGGGTGGCTTCGTCGACACCATCCCGTCCTGCTGCGGCCCGCAGGTCGGCACGCAGCTGCATCCGGAAGTCGTCGAGCTGGTGTTCGAGTTCGTGGAGTGATCGCCGGCTGCCGGAGGGACGCCCGGTCCTGCGGGAACCGGCGGGGCGGGCCCTGCCAAACTCCGGGGAAGGACTTCCCGGATCCCGACCGGGCGGCGGTGATGGCGGTCCCGGGCTGGTCGGACGGGAGGCAGAGCCGGTCCCGCTGGTCCGATGGCGTTCGGCCGTCGCGGCCAGGTCGGCGCGCAGCGAGCGCATGTTGTCGCGGATCTCGGAGCTCAGCGTATCGGCCAGCCGTGTCACGGACTCCGCGATGTCGGCGTCGATGCCCTGCAGCTCGAGGTGGCGTTCACCGAGTTCATCCCGGCCCTCGGCGGTGAGATCGTAGAGGTTCCGCCGGCCCTCCCGCCGTGTGGAGACCAGCCCCTCCTCCTCGAGCTTGGCCAAGCGGGGGTAGACGCTGCCGGCACTGGGGGAGTAGGTCCCCCCGAACCGGTCGGTGAGGGCCTTGATGATCTCGTAGCCGTGCTTGGGGCCGTCCTCGAGCAGGTGGAGCAGGTACAGGCGCATGGCGCCGTGGGCGAAGACGGGGGGCATCAGCGGGCCGCTTCCTCCGGAGCGGCCCCGGCCGGCGCGTCGGAGGGCGCGTTGAAGACCGCGACCCGTCCGGACACGCCTTCGGAGCGGATGGCGACCCGCGGTGCCGCCGGTCCGTCGCCGGCCCGCAGCTTCTTGGCCACGCCGTGGAAGCTCTGGTCGTTGAGGTGGACGCTTCCGGTGACCGTCTGCGCCTCCAGGTCGACGCCGACGCCATCGGGGATGCGGATGCGCACGCTGCCGGAGACCGTGTCGGCACGCACCGTCTGGGGCGTGCCGAGCAGGTCAAGGGCCAATTCGCCGGTGACGGAGGAGGCGGTGGCATCGTCGATGGCGCCGCTGGCGGTGACGTCGCCATTGACCGATTCCGAGGCGAACGCGCCGGTGTGGTTGCGCACGATGGCCTCGCCGCTGACGGTGTCGATCCCCAGCCGCCCGGTCGTCCCGTCGACCAGGATCGAGCCGGCGACGGTCCCGGCCTGCACGTCGGCCGCGACGCCCGCGACGAGGCAGTCGCCCACCACGTTGCTGGCCCGGACCCGGGTACCGGCGGGAACCAGGATGGTGGCGACACAGCGGTCCTTCAGCTTTCCCGCGGTGAACGTCCCGGTCTCCAGGAGGCGCTGCAGGAAGCCGCGTGCCGTCGTCCGGTGGCGCAGGACCAGCACGCCGTTCTCGAGGGCCACGCGGATCGGGCTGCCGGTCACCTCGGTGACGTCGATCCGGGTGAACTCCTCGGCATGGGCCAGGACATCGAGCCGCCCGGCCGTGCATTCCGCGTCGAGTTCGAGTACCCCGTCGATGTCGATCGTCCGGGGGCCCTCGATGCTCCATTCGCCGTCGTCCATGATTCCTCCAAGATGGGATGCCAACGCGCTATATCGCGATAGAAAATACGATATAACGTGATTGTAGGCGTGGCAAGGGGTCCGTGGCCGACGCGGAAAACAGACGACGGCGGGGCCTCCCCAGAGGGAAGCCCCGCCGTCGTCTCTGGCCACGACCGGGGGATCAGGCGCCCGTGGGCTCGGCCAGGTCCAGCCAGCGGTACCATCCGCGGTGCAGGACGAGCCAGGCGATCAGGCCGTGGCCGGCCTGGCCGGGCAGCCCGTTGTTGGCGGCCAGGTCGTTGCGCCACTGTTCGTGGTTCTGCAAGGGGCCGAACGTGTCCACGAAGGCATGGTGGCGGCGCGAGGCGACGTCGGCATAGGCCGCCGACAACTCGGCCAGCCGTGCGTTGCGCTCGTTGTCCAGCGAGGGGATGGGGCCCACGACCAGCGCCTTGATGCTCATCTGGGAGGCCGCATCCAGGATGTTGGCCAGGTTCAGGCGGCTGCGGGCCGTGGACAGGCCCAGGTCCAGATCGTGGTCGGAGAGGGCGACGACCAGGCGGTTGTCGCATCCGGCCCCGAAGCGCCGGCTGGCTTCCTGCAGCCAGCGTTCGGCCAGCGCCTCGGTGCCTTCGTCGGGGGAGGCCAGGGTGTAGCTCTCGAGGCGGAAATCATCGCCGCTGGTCCGGGCCAGGACCCGGCCGAACCAGCCGAGGGCGCGGGGGTCGCCGTGGCCGGCGAGGACCTCGTTGCCGATGGCGGCGATGCGGATGGTGCGTTGTTCCACGAAAGACCTTTCTGCGCGGTTCGCCCACTCTAGCAGCGGGCCTGCTACGCCGAAGGGCGGGACACCCGGTCCCGCCCCTCAGCTGATGCGTTGTGCCTGTGGCCTGCTACTGCCCGAAGGCGTCCTGCAGCAGTTCCGCCAGTTCGACCTCGTGCCGCTTGTGCGAGCCGGTCGAGGTGGCCGCCGACGCCGAACGCGAGACCAGCACCAGCGGGCGGTCCAGCTCCGGGGCCAGGTTCAGGCCCATGAAGGGCCACGGGCCCTGGTTCGCCGGCTCGTCCTGCGTCCAGTACAGCTTGGCGTTCGGGTACTTGGCCAGTTCGGCCTTGATCTGCTCGAGGGGCAGCGGGTACAGCTGCTCCACGCGGATGATCGCTGTCTTCTCGTCGCCGGCCTTCTTGCGGGCCGCTTCCAGGTCGTAGTAGAGGCGGCCGGACACCAGCAGCACGCGCTCGACGGCCGAGTCCTGGAGGTTCATCGTGTCGCCGATGACCTCCTGGAAGCGGCCCTGGGTGAAGTCCTCCACCGTGCAGGCGGCGGCCTTCAGGCGCAGCAGCTGCTTCGGGGTGAAGATCACCAGCGGCTTGCGCGGCCGGGCGTAGGCCTGGCGGCGCAGCAGGTGGAAGTGGTTGGCGCCGTTGGACGGGTTCGCCACGACCAGGTTGTCCTCGGCGCACATCTGCAGGAAGCGCTCGATGCGGGCGGAGGAGTGGTCCGGCCCTTGGCCCTCGTAGCCGTGCGGGAGCATGAGCACCAGCGAGGACCGCTGGCCCCACTTCTGCTCGGCGGAGGAGATGAACTCGTCGATGATGGTCTGTGCGCCGTTGACGAAGTCGCCGAACTGCGCCTCCCACAACACCAGGGCGTCCGGCCGCTCGACGGAGTAGCCGTACTCGAAGCCCATGGCAGCGTATTCGCTGAGCAGCGAATCGTAGATCCACAGCTTCGCCTGGTCCTCGGACAGGCTGCGCAGCGGCATCCATTCCTCGCCGGTCTGGCGGTCGTGGAAGACGGAGTGGCGCTGCACGAACGTGCCACGGCGCGAATCCTGGCCGGAGAGCCGGACGGGCACGCCTTCGAGCGACAGCGAGCCGAAGGCGGCGATCTCGGCGAAGCCCCAGTCGATGCCGCCCTCGCGGGACATGGCCTCGCGGCGCTCCAGCAGCGCCTTGAGCTTCGGGTGGATCGTGAAGCCCTCGGGAATCGCCAGGTGGGCCTTGCCCACGGTCGCCAGGGTCTCGGCGCTAATCGAGGTGTCCTTGACCCGGTTCGCGGTCTGGTCCTCGACCTGGGAGGCCGGCAGTTCCAGGTCGTTGACCTTGGTGTCGTCCGAGCCCACGACCGGGATCGGGGAGGTCTGGGCGGCGTGGGTCTCGGCGAAGACGCGTTCCAGGCGGCCCTGGTAGTCGCGCAGCGCCTGGTCGGCCTCGTCCTGGGTGATGTCGTTGCGGCCGACCAGCGCCTCGGTGTAGAGCTTGCGGGTCGAGCGCTTGGCCTCGATGAGGTTGTACATCATCGGCTGCGTCATCGAGGGGTCATCACCCTCGTTGTGGCCGCGACGGCGGTAGCAGACGAGGTCGATGACCACGTCCTTGTTGAACTCCTGGCGGTACTTGAACGCCAGCTGGGCCACGCGGACCACTGCCTCCGGATCGTCGCCGTTCACGTGGAAGACCGGTGCCTGGATGATCTTGGCGGCGTCGGTCGAGTAGACCGAGGAGCGCGAGGCGGTCGGGGAGGTGGTGAAGCCGACCTGGTTGTTGACCACCACGTGGATGGTGCCGCCGGTGCGGTAGCCGCGCAACTGCGAGAGGTTCAGCGTCTCGGCCACGACGCCCTGGCCGGCAAATGCCGCGTCGCCGTGGACCAGGATCGGCAGCACGCTGAAGCCGTCGGACTCGGTGCCCAGGTCCAGACGGTCCTGCTTGGCGCGCACGATGCCCTCGAGCACCGGATCCACCGCTTCGAGGTGGGACGGGTTGGCGGCCAGGTAGATGCGGGTCTCGTTGCCGCTGTCCGAGGTGAACTTGCCTTCGGTGCCCAGGTGGTACTTCACGTCACCGGATCCCTGGACGCTGCGCGGGTCCTGGGTGCCCTCGAACTCGCGGAAGACCTGTGCATAGGTCTTGCCGGCGATGTTGGTCAGCACGTTCAGCCGGCCGCGGTGGGCCATGCCGATCGCGACCTCGTCCAGGCCCTGGTCGGCGGCGTCGGAGATGATGCCGTCAAGCAGCGGGATCAGCGATTCGCCGCCCTCCAGCGAGAAGCGCTTCTGGCCGACGAACTTGGTCTGCAGGAAGGTCTCGAAGGCCTCGGCGGCGTTGAGGCGGCCCAGGATGCGGAACTGCTCCTCGCGGCTGGGCTTCTTGTACTCGTGCTCCATCTCGTCCTGGAACCACTGGCGTTCCTCCGGGTTCTGGATGTGCATGTACTCGATGCCGGTGGTGCGGCAGTACGAATCGCGCAGCACGCCCAGGATCTTGCGCAGCGTCAGGCGCGAGGCCCCGCCGAAGCCGCCGGTGACCCACTCGCGCTCCAGGTCCCACAGCGTCAGGCCGTAGGTGCGGATGTCCAGGTCCGGGTGGCGGCGCTGGACGTATTCGAGCGGGTTGATGTCGGCCATCAGGTGCCCACGCACGCGGTAGGCGTGGATGAGCTGCTGGATGCGGGCGATCTTGTTGACCTGGAGCTCGACGTCGACCTGGTTGTCCACGACCCAGCGCACGGGCTCGTACGGGATGCGCAGCGCCTCGAAGATCTCGTCGTAGAAGCCCTGCTCGCCGAGCAGCAGCGATTCGACCAGGCGCAGGAACTCGCCGGACCCGGCGCCCTGGATGACGCGGTGGTCGTAGGTCGAGGTCAGGGTGATGACCTTGCCGATGCCCTGCGCGGCCACCGTCTTCTCGCTGGCGCCGCGGAACTCAGCCGGGTACTCCAGGGCGCCGACGCCGACGATGGTCGCCTGGCCCTTGGACAGGCGCGGGACCGAGTGCACGGTGCCGATGCCGCCGGGGTTGGTCAGCGAGGTGGTGGTGCCGGCGTAGTCGTCGGCGGTGAGCTTGTTGTTGCGGGCCCGCTTGATCAGGTCCTCGTAGCTGTTCCAGAACTCCGAGAAGTTCAGGGTCTCGGCCTTCTTGATGTTCGGCACGGCCAGCATGCGCGAGCCGTCCGGCTTCGGGATGTCGATGGCGATGCCGAAGTTCACGTGGGCAGGGTGCACGGCGGTGGGCTTGCCGTCGACCTCGCGATAGGTCACGTTCTGCGAGGGGAAGAGCTTGAGGGCACGCACGACGGCGAAGCCGATGAGGTGCGTGAAGGAGACCTTGCCGCCGCGGGCACGGCCCAGATGGCTGTTGATGACGATCCGGTTGTCGATCAGGGCCTTGGCCGGGACGGCACGCACCGTCGTGGCGGTCGGGACCTCGAGCGACTGCTCCATGTTGGTGGCGATGGCCTTGGCCGGACCGCGCAGCGGCTTGGCGACGTCCTCCTCGGTCTGGTCCGCCCCGGAGGTGGACTTCGGCAGCTCGGCCGGGATGGGGGAGGTCTTCGGGGCGGGGTCGGCCGGCTTGGCCTTCGGGGTCTCCGGCGTGTCCTTGGGGGTGTCCCCGGAGGTGGCGGTCGTGTCGGCGGGCTTCGCGGCCGGCTTCTTCTCGGCGGGCGCGTCGTTCACGCGGGCCTCGGTGGCCGCGCGGGGGCTGGGACCGGATCCGTTGCCGGTCTGCTCCGGGGCGGACCCGGAGGCGGGAGGACGCCCCGAGGAATCGAACGAGTCGAAGATGCTCCACCACTTCTTGTCCACGGAGTTCTTGTCCCGCAAATATTGCTGGTAGAGCTCCTCGACGAGCCACTCATTGCCGCCGAACTCCTCGGTCAGTCGGTGGTGTGGTTGATCTGGCACGATGACGCCTCTTCTCCCTGGTTGCCTCGTCGCTGGGTCCGATCGTGGTGGCGCGACGAAATAGTCCTAGACCTGCCGCCAGTCTAGTGACTATCGGCATGGCGTTGCGAATCAGCCGCGCCCGGATTCGCGGGGAATCCGGCAGCAGGCGGAGAACCCATGCGGGACGCCACGGGCGGGTGTGTGCAAGGACACGCGGAACGGCAGAGCGGCCCTCGCGGCGCCCGGCCGGCTTCTGTAGACTGGAGCCCTTATGGACAGCCACTCAGTGTGCCGGCCCGTCGCGACCCCGCGCAGCGCCGGCTCAAACCGTCTCAGCATGCCCACCGCATCCGCCGCCTCGCCCGCAGCCTCCTTGGAGCCTTCCAGTCCGGGCGCAGCACCGGCCGGCTCCGGCAGTTCGGAGCCTTCCAGACCGGGGTCCACGCACCCCTCGCCCTCCCTGCCGGCCCCGCACCGGCGTCGTGCAGGGTGGCAATCCCCGGGAACGACGGCGGTGAGCCGGTAGGTGGAATGGATCCTCCTGGCCCTCGGCCTGCTCCTGGTCGGGGGGACCGGGTTCTTCGTCGCCGTCGAATTCTCCCTGGTTGCCCTGGACCAGAGCACCGTGCAACGGGCCGTCGCCGCAGGCGAACGCGGCGCCGAGCCGCTGTTGCGCTGCCTGAAGTCGCTCTCGACCCAGCTCTCTTCCTGCCAGCTGGGCATCACCCTGACCACGCTGCTGACCGGCTACGTGATGGAGCCGTCGGTGGGCAAGCTGCTCACCCCGCTGCTCGCCGCCGCCGGGCTCGGGCCCAGCGCGGCGCCGGTCTCGCTGATCGTGGCGATGGCGTTCGCCACGGTCCTCTCGATGCTGGTGGGGGAGCTGGTCCCCAAGAACCTGGCCATCGCCCGGGCGCTGCCCATCGGCCGGGCCATCGCCCGCCCGCAACTGGTCTTCACCGCCGTCTTCAAGCCGGCGATCATCGTGCTCAACGGCTTCTCCAACAACGTCCTGCACACCATGGGGCTGGAGGCCAAGGAGGAGATCTCCGGGGCGCGCAGCCCCGCGGAGCTGAACTCCCTGGTGCGCCGTTCGGTCGAGATGGGCACGCTGGATCGCGACACGGCCCGCTTCCTCTCGCGCACGCTGCGCTTTTCCGAGCGCTCGGCGGCGGACGTGATGACCCCGCGCATCCGCATGGAAACCGTCGACCTGGACGAGCCGCTGGAATCGATCATCGAGACCGCGCGCCGGACCGGCTACTCGCGCTTCCCCGTCATCGGCGACTCCGCCGATGACGTCGAGGGCGTCTGCCATGTGAAGAAGGCCGTCGCCGTGCCGCGCAACAAGCGCGCCGGGCTGGTCGCCGCGACCATCATGGAGGACATCATCTCCGTGCCCGAAACCGTGCACCTGGATTCGCTGATCGCGGACCTGCGCGGGGCCAACCGGCAGGTAGCCATGGTGCTCGACGAGTACGGCGGCACCGCCGGCATGGTCACCCTGGAGGACCTGGTCGAGGAGATCGTCGGCGAGGTCACCGACGAACACGACAAGACCCAGCCAGGGGTCCTCGTCTCGGCCAGCGGCCGCTGGTACTTCCCGGGCCTTTTGCGCCCGGACGAGCTCGGCGACCAGGTCCCGGGGCTGAAGATCCCCGACGACGCCTCCTACGAGACCGTCGGCGGCTACGTGATGACCATGCTCGGACGCATCCCCGCCGTCGGGGACATCGTCGAGACCGGCAACGGCGAGCTGCTCGTGGAGGTCATGGACGGGCGCCGGGTCGAGCGGCTGAGCTTCCAGGCCGCCACCGTGGACGGCCCCGCGGCAGGGGAGGAGGACCGATGAGCGACTGGCTGGGCATCATGTGGCTGGTCGTGCTGCTGCTGGGCAACGCCTTCTTCGTCGCCTCCGAATTCGCCGTGATGACCGCCCGGCGCAGCCAGATCGAGCCCCTGCTGGATGCCGGGGTGAAGCGGGCCCGCACGGCGTTGAACGCGATGGAGAACGTCTCGCTCATGTTGGCGGTCTGCCAGCTGGGCATCACCGTGTGCTCGCTGCTGATCCTCAACGTGGCCGAACCGGCGATCCACCACCTCTTCGCCGGGCCGCTGGAATCCATCGGCGTGCCCGTGGCCGTCGCGGACACGACGGCGTTCGTGATCGCGCTGCTGATCGTCACCTTCCTGCACGTGACGTTCGGGGAGATGGTGCCCAAGAACATCTCCGTCTCGGTCGCCGACAAGGCGGTGCTGCTGCTCGCGCCGCCGCTGATCGGGCTCGCCAAGGTCCTGCATCCCGTGGTGGCCTCGCTGAACTGGCTGGCCAACCACGCCCTGAAGCTCATGCGCGTCGAGCCCCAGGACGAGGTCACCAGCTCCTTCACCCTCGAGGAGGTCCAGTCGATCGTCCAGGAATCCACGCGCTCCGGGCTGGTCGAGGACGGCAGCGGCATCATCCACGGCGCTCTGGAGTTCTCCGACTACACGGCCGAGACCTCCATGGTCCCGCTCGGCGAAGTCGTCACCCTGGCCGCGGACACCACGCCGGCACAGTTCGAGAAGGCCGTCGGCCGCACCGGGTTCTCCCGCTTCGTCATCACCGACGAGGAGGAGAACCTGGCCGGCTACCTGCACCTGAAGGACGTGATGTCCATCCCACAGTCGCGCTACGACCAGCCGATCCCGGTCACCCGGCTGCGCAACCTGGCGAACCTGGGCACCGACGTCGAGGTCGAGGACGCCTTGGCCGTCATGCAGCGCACCGGCTCCCACCTGGCCCGCGTGAACGACGCCGGCGGCCGGACGCTGGGGATCCTCTTCCTCGAGGACGTGCTCGAGCAGCTGGTCGGCGAGATCAACGATTCCAACGACCGCCGCGGCATGCGCCGCTTCAACCACCAGGGCGGTAATGAAAACGAGTCTCATTTGAGCTAAGCTGGTTCCCGCACCGCGACCGGGACTCCGGGCGCGGCTCCCGCCACCAGCCCCGTACCAGGAAGGCCCCCCGTGCCCGAAACCAGCCCGTCCGCCACGACACCGGCGGTGAAGCTGCGCGGCGCCGGACTGGACTTCGGGTCCCGCCGCCTCTTCAGCGGCCTGGACCTCGACGTCCAGCCGGGGGAGTTCCTGGCCGTCCTCGGGCCCAACGGCGCCGGCAAGACCACGCTGCTCAAGGTCCTGCTCGGGCTGCAGGGCCTGAGCACCGGCAGCGTCGAGGTCGGCGGACGCCCGGTGACCCGCGGCTCGCGGTGGATCGGCAGCATCCCGCAGCAACGCGGCTTCCCCGCCGACACCGCACTGCGCGCCCGCGACCTGGTCGCCCTGGGCGTCGACGGCCATCGCTGCGGCCCGCGGATCCTGCACCGCCGCCAGGTCAACGCCCGCGTGGACAAGCTGCTCGAACGCGTCGGCGCCACCGCCTACGCCGATCGACCCGTCGGGCTGCTCTCCGGCGGCGAACAACAGCGGCTGCGCGCGGCCCAGGCGCTCGCCGGGGAGCCGGAACTGCTGCTCTGCGACGAGCCGCTGCTCTCGCTGGACCTGCACCACCAGCAGGCCGTCTCGGCCCTGATCCACCGGCAGGCCTGCGACCACGGCAGCGCCGTCGTCTTCGTCACCCACGAGATCAACCCGGTCCTGCAATACGTCGACCGCGTTCTGTACCTGGCCGGCGGCCGCTTCCACGTCGGCACCCCCGAAGAGGTCATGCGCTCGGACGTCCTCTCCGAGCTGTACTCGAGCCCCATCGAGGTCTTCCGCAGCCGCGGGCGCATCGTCGTCGTCGGCATGCCCGAGACCCTGGAACACCACCACCCCGCGGACGCCGGCGCGGCCCCCGCGGCAACTGTCGAAGGCGGCCTGCTGTGAACCCGGACGACATCTGGCAGACGATCTTCAGCTTCGAGAACTACGGCGAGCTGCTGCCGCTGGTGGCCAACTCGATCATCGCCGGGGCCATCCTGGGCCTGGTCGGCGGGCTGGTCGGCATCTTCGTGATGATGCGGGACATGGCCTTCGCCGTCCACGGGATCGCCGAGCTGAGCTTCGCCGGCGCCGCCTTCGCCCTGCTCATCGGCGCCAACGTCGTCGGCGGATCGCTGGTGGGCAGCATCGCCGCCTCCCTGGTCCTGGGGCTCATGGGCGCCAACGCGCGCGACCGCAACTCGATCATCGGCATCCTCATGCCCTTCGGCCTGGGCCTGGGCATCCTGTTCCTCTCCCTCTACGAGGGTCGCAGCGCCAACAAGTTCGGCCTGCTCACCGGCCAGATCGTCGCCGTGGACTCCGTGCAGCTGGGCGTGCTGGCCGTCTGCTCGCTCGTGGTGATCGTCGGATTGCTGGCCATCTGGCGGCCGCTGATGTTCGTCAGCGTCGACCCCGCCGTCGCGGCGGCCCGGGGCATCCCCGCCGGCCGGCTGTCCGTGGCGTTCATGCTGCTGCTGGGCCTGGCCGTGGCACTGTCCATCCAGGTCGTCGGCGCGCTGCTGGTGCTCTCACTGCTCATCACCCCCGCGGCCGCGGCGATCCGCGTGACCGCCCGACCGGGCCTGACCGTGGTGCTGAGCATCGTGTTCGCGATGACCAGCGTGGTCGGCGGCATCATGCTCGCCCTGGCCGGCCGCCTGCCGATCAGCCCCTACGTGACCACCATTTCCTTCGCGATCTACCTGGTCTGCCGCACGATCGCCTGGCGCCGGTCCCGGGTGCGGCGGATCGCGGCCGAGTCGGCAGCTCCGGTTCCCGCCTGAGGCGCGCTGCAGCAGGAGAAGCACGACGGCGGTGCCCGGTGTCGTGCCCGTCAGGCAGGTTCCGATTGCAACTGCCAGGCCAAGGCCAC
This sequence comes from Arthrobacter sp. JSM 101049, assembly GCF_041679245.1. Lineage (NCBI taxonomy): Bacteria > Bacillati > Actinomycetota > Actinomycetes > Micrococcales > Micrococcaceae > Arthrobacter > Arthrobacter sp. JSM 101049. The sequence goes on from NZ_JBGFFC010000005.1 coordinate 126,351, forward strand.
CGCATGCTCGATGGCGTCGGCATCGCCGTGTTCCAGGTCGGCGACCACCATCATGTGCTTCCCGAATCGGCGGGGCACGGAAAACGTTCCGGGGAACTCGCGCAGCAGCTCACCGCGCCGGCCGAATGATGCACGGATCACGACATGGTCGTCCTCGAGCTGCCGGGCAACCAGCCGGCCGTGGAAGCGCCACTGCGCCAACCCGTCACCTGCAGACTCCCGGACGCCGGGGAACGAGGTCGCGATGCCGCCGAAGGCGCTGATCTCCACGGCGACAGTCTGGCACCCGGAGCCGGGCGGGGGAAGGGGAGCCGCCGGTGGCCGTCAGGCCGTTTCTTGTCCGTCGGCCGCTGCGCGCTGCCGGGTGCACTCGGGGCAGTACCCGTAGATCTCCACGGTGTGCGAGGACTCGGTGAAGCCGTGCTCGGCGGCGACGCGCACGGCCCACGACTCGACCGCCGGCGCCTCGACCTCGACGCCCTTGCCGCAGGAGCGGCAGACCAGGTGGTGGTGGTGGACCTCGGCCTCGCAGCGGCGGTAGGCGGCCTCGCCCTCACCGGAGCGGACGACGTCGAGCAGGTCGTCTTCGGCCATCGACTGCAGGATCCGGTAGACGGTGGCCAATGAGACCTTCTCGCCCGTGTCCTGCAACAGCCGGTGCAGCTCCTGGGCGGAGACAAAATCGTCCAGCCGGCCCACGGCGGCCTCGACCGCGAGACGCTGCTTGGTGACGCGCTGTTCCCGTCCGCGTTTGGGTTCGACGTTCTGGGACATGGCGTTGCTGCGCTCCTGGTGATTCGCTGCCGGCGGGTGACTGGCCGATCCAGCTTATCAGCGGGCCCGCCGCGAACTAGGGTGGGGGCATGAAGCTGACGAAACATGGACACGCCTGCATCCGCCTCGAAAAGGGATCCCGGGTCATGGTCATCGACCCCGGCACCTTCACCGACGTCCCCGCCGCGATGGCCGGTGCCGAAGCGGTCCTGGTGACCCACGAACATGCCGACCACATCGACCCGGCGGCCGTCCTGCCGATCCTGGACCGCACCGCCGGGGTGCACCTGTACGCGCCGCAGGCCGTGGTCGACCAGTTGCTGGCCCACGAGGCCATCGGGGGATCGGCCGGGCGGATCCACGTAGTGGCTCCGGGCGACGAGCAGCACATCGCGGGATTCGACGTGCGCGTCATCGGCGGCCAGCACGCGCTGATCCACCCGCAAATCCCCCTCGTGGCCAACCTCGGCTACCTCATCGACGGCGTCCTCTACCATCCGGGAGACTCGTTGATCGTCCCCGACGGGACCGCCGTGGACACGGTGCTGGTGCCGCTGCACGCGCCCTGGTCGAAGCTGCAGGAGACCGTCGATTTCGTCGTGTCCCTACGGGCCAAGCACGCCTACCAGATCCACGACGGACTGCTTAACGAGACCGGCCTGGGAATGATGTCCGGGCATGTGACCCGCTTCGGAGCCCGGTACGGCACCGAGTTCGAATTCCTGCAGGTCGGCGACAGCCGCGAGGTCTGAGCCCACGCACTCCGGGCTTCGCCGGGGGAGTGCTCTGCTGGAGGTGTGATCAGGCTACGCGCTGGTGTCGATGATGCAGAACAGGGTGCCGCCGGGGGCCGCCAGCACGACGAAATCCGCGCCCTCGGGGTAGTCCCACGCGACCCGCTCGGCGCCCAGGTCCAGCAGCCGCTGGACCTCGGCCTGCTGTTCCGCCGCGCTGTCGACCCAGAGGTCCAGATGCGTGCGGTCGCCACGGTCCAGGTGCAGGCGGGGCGTGGCGCCGTCCGGCGGGAGCAGGAAATCCGGGTTGGAGCCCTGGCGGTATCCCAGGGCCGCGCTCCAGAAGACGGCTGCCCGGCCGGTGTCGGGCACGTTCAGCACGATGGCCCCGATGCGGATCATGCGCCGAAGCTACCGAGTAGTTTCCCGCCGGTCAAGACCTCGCCAGGCCGGCCCGGGGAAGCCCCGGGAAGCGCTCAGCCGCGCGGGTCCGCCGGTTCCGCACACTCCCCGCCAGCCAGGAAGCCCTCGGCAGCTCGTCCGTGTGCAGGTCCGTGTCGGCGGAGCGCACGGTATCGGCCTCCCAGGCCAGGACGGCCCGGTTCACCCACTGGCGTCCCGACGGCGGTTGTAGGGTTGGTGCATCAACGAATCCACCCGTTCAGCCGACCCGCCGCCGCGGGCCGCATGCCGGACGGGACGCGGCGAAGGGAGTGGGCATGCAGGTACTGATGGGTCCCGGGGAGCTGGCCGAACGGATGGCCGCCGGGCAGCGCACCGTGCTGCTGGACGTGCGCTGGGCGCTGGGCCAGGACACCGGGCATCGCGACTACCTGGCAGGCCACCTGCCCGGGGCCGTCTACGTGGACCTCGAGACCGAGCTCGCCGCCCCGGGATCGCCCGAACACGGCCGGCACCCGCTGCCGGAAGCGCGGGACTTTGCCGCCGCCGTCGAGCGCTGGGGCATCCACCCCTCGGACACCGTGGTGGCCTACGACGCCGTGGGCGGCACCTCGGCTGCGCGTGCCTGGTGGCTGCTGCGCGACGCCGGGATGGACCGGGTCTTCCTGCTCGACGGCGGCCTGCAGGCCTGGCAGGAGGCCGGCGGGGAACTCGACACCGGCGAGGTGAACGCCGAACCGGGCACCTGGGAACCGACCCCGGGCGCCATGCCGGTCATCGACGCCGATGCGGCAGCGTCCTTCGCCCCGGAGGGGGTCCTGCTCGACGCCCGTGCCGGGGAACGCTACCGCGGCGAGGTCGAACCGGTCGACCCCCGCCCCGGCCACATCCCGGGAGCGCGGAGCGCGCCGACCGTGGGCAACCTCGACACCGCCGGCCGGTTCCTGCCGGCCGGGGCCCTGCTCTCGCGCTTCGCCGAGATCGAGCCCGAATTGGCCGGGGGAGGGGACGACGGCGGTTCCTCCGGGCTCGGGGCGCCTGCCGTGGCTGTCTACTGCGGTTCAGGGGTCAGCGCCGCGCACGAGATCGCGGCCCTGGAGATCGCCGGGGTGCGGGCTGCCCTGTATCCGGGATCGTATTCGCAGTTCTCCTCCGATCCGGACCGCGAGGTCGCCACCGGCAACGAAGCGTAGCCGCCCTTCCCGGAAGGCCGGCGTCACCGGCCCACCCACCGCCCCGCCGGCTCGGCACCCCCGGCTGGCCCCGGCAGCGGAGCCGCGGGTATGTTCGGGGTATGACGCCCCGGTTCCCGCCCCCGCCCCGCGATTGGCTGGCCACGCACCGGCCCGCGGCCACCGGCACGGCGCGCACCAGCAGGCACCCCCATGACGACGACCGAGAAGAGGGCACCGTGAGCACGCTGTTCACCAAGATCATCAACGGAGAATTGCCGGGACGCTTCATCTGGAAGGATCCCGACGTCGTCGCGTTCCTGTCCATCGGGCCGATCACCGACGGCCACACCCTGGTGGTGCCGCGCCAGGAAGTCGACCAGTGGACCGACGCCGATCCGGAACTGCTCTCCAAGCTCACCGGGGTCGCCCGGATCATCGGCCGAGCGCAGACCCGCGCCTTCGGCTCCGAGCGCGCCGGGCTGATGGTCGCCGGCTTCGAGGTGCCGCACCTGCACGTCCACGTGTGGCCGACGAACTCGCTGGCCGACTTCGACCTCTCCCGGGCGGACACCGACCCCAAGGCCGCCCGCCTGGACGAGAACGCCGAGAAGCTGCGGACCGCGCTGCGCGAGGACGGGCACACGGACACGGTCCCGGCCAGCTAGCAGACGCCGCCTCCCGTCGGTACGGGAGGCGCGACGTCCGGACCGGCGGGGCCGGGCGTGCCCGGGTTTTCGCCGCTTGTACTGTCGTAATGCGACGAAAACCCGGGCATGCACCGGCCGACACCTCGGACCGCGTCCGCATCCGCCCCCAAATCCGCCCGGGCAGGCCCGCCGCACGCGCAGTGCCCCACCGCAGGCGCAGTCCCCCGCCGCACGAGGCGACCTGCCTACGCCGCGCTGGCTTCCCGCAACGCCGTGCGGATGCGCTTTTCCGATACCGAGTAGGCCGTGCCGAGTTCCTGGGCGAACATGCTCACCCGCAGCTCCTCGAGCATCCACTTGATCCGCGCCAGCGGTGCCGGCGTGCGGACGCCCGTGGGCAGGGCCGCCAGGGCGGCGTCGTACTCGTCTTCGAGGGCCTGGATCGCCAGCATCGACTGGTTGTCGCGCGCCACGTTGCCGGCCTCCAGCTTGTCCAGCCGCTTCGCGATCGCGTCCAGGTAGCGGGGCAGCGCGGTCAGGTGCGCGTAGCCGGTGGCCGCCACGAACCCGGGGTAGACCAGGTTCTCGAGCTGGCTGCGGATGTCGGACAGGGCGTTCACCAGCGCCAGCGACGAGGCCTTGGAGATCCGCTTGCCCACGATCCGGGCGGTGGAGAGCACCCGTTCGACGATCGCCGTCACCGCGAACACGGTGTCGATCAGCTCGGCCCGCACCCGCTCGAACAGCGCGTCGAACTCGCTGCGGCTGAACGGCAGTTCGGCCGGCACCAGCTTATCCAGCGCCGCCAGCGTGCAGTCGGCGATCAGCTTCTCCACCGACCCGTGCGGATTCTGCGTGAAGACCAGCTTCTCCTTGTTGTTCAGGTGGTCCAGCACGTACCGCGCCGGCGAGGGCACCCGGAGCAGCAGCAGCCGGATGACCCCTGCGCGGTGCGCCGTGAGCTGCTCGTCCTCGTTGCGGAACACGGTCAGCGACACCGAGTCACCGGCGTCGAGCAGACCGGGGAACGCGGTGACCTCGACGCCGGCCACCGTGGTGCTGACCTTGCGCTCGATCCGGTCACCTTCGCCCAGCCCGTCCGGCCAGGCCGTGAGGCCCGTGCGCTCGCGGCTGGAGGAGGACGACGCCGGTGCCTGGCCCGGGCGGGCGCCGGCACCTGGGCTGGGGGAGCCCGGGCGCTTCCCGCCGGCCGGATCGCCGCCCGTGCCCCGGCCCGCCTTGGTGTCGCCCGACTTGCCGCCGCCCTGCTTGCCGGAGCCAGTGGCACCCGGGGTGGATCCGCCGTCGTCCTGCCGTGCCTGGGCCTCGCGGGCCGCGGCCAGCAGGGCCGGGCCGGAACTGCCCAGCGACTCGGCCAGCGCCGCCCGGTTCTGGGCGGCCAGCGTGCGCTGGAGCATGGACAGGTCCTTGGATTCGTCCAGGATCCGGGACCGCGCGTCGAGGACCTGGAACGAGGCCAGCAGGTGCGGCGGTATGACGTCCCAGTTCCAGGACCCCGGCGGGATGACCACTCCGCGCATCCGGCGCAGCACCAGTTCCAACGAGGGTTCGAGGTTGTCGGTGGCGGGGTCGAAGTCCTCGGCCAGGGCGGACACGGCCTGCCGGGCGACGTCGGGAGCGGGCACGAAGTTCTTGCGGATCGCCTTGGGCAGCGACTTGATCAGCGCGGTGACCAGTTCGGCGCGCAGCCCGGGGATCAGCCACTTGAAGCGCTCGGGGTCGAGCTGGTTGAGGAACAACACGGGCACGCGCACGGTGACGCCGTCGTTCTCGCCGGCGGCCGCCGCCGGATTGAACTCGTAGGAGAGCTCGAGCTCCAGGTCCCCGTGGCGCAGGGTGCGCGGGAAGTCGTCCTGGTTCAGTTCCTCGGCGTTGGCATTGAACAGCTCGTCGGGGTCGAAGTCCAGCAGGGTGGGGTCATCGGCGCGGGCCTTCTTCCACCAGCGGTCGAAGTGGCGCTCGGAGACGACGCCGGCACCGACGCGCTGGTCGTAGAAGTCGAAGAGGTCCTCGTCCGTCGCGCCGAGGTCCCGGCGGCGCATGCGGGTCTCGAGCTCGTCAATGTCCGCCAGCAGCCGCCGGTTGCGCTGGAAGAACTTGTGGTGGGTCTTCCAGTCGCCCTCGACCAACGCGTGGCGGATGAACAGCTCGCGGGCGACCTCGGGGTCCACCCGTCCGTACTGGATGCGGCGCTGCGGGATGACCGTGACCCCGTACAGGGTGGCCTTCTCGTAGCCCATCACCGAGCCCATCCTGCGGGACCAGTGCGGTTCGGAGTACGAGTACTTCATCAGGTGCTTGCCGACCTCCTCGACCCAGAGGGGATCGAAGCGGGCGTTGACGCGGGCCCAAAGCCGGCTGGTCTCCACGAGTTCGGCGGCCATGACCCACTCGGGGTTCTTCTTGAACAACGCGGACCCGGGGAAGATCGCGAAACGGGTGCCCCGGGCGCCGGCGTAGTCACGCTTGCGCTCGTCGTAGGTGCCGATATGGCTGAGCAGCCCGGCGAGCAGGCTGGTGTGGATCTCCCGCTCCAGCCCGGCGGGATCCACCGGCCCGGTGGACAAGGTGATGCCCAGCGGCTTGGAGAGCTGGCGCAGCTGGGCGAAGAGGTCCTGCCACTCGCGCACCCGCAGGTAGTTGATGAACTCCTTCTTGCACAACCGGCGGAACGCGGAGGAGGAGAGCTCCTTCTGCTGCTCCTGCAGGTACCTGAACAAGTTCAGGAACCCCGAGAAATCGGACTTCTCGTCGTCGAACCTGCGGTGCAGCTCGGTGGCCCTGGCCCGCTGGCCGGTCTCCTCCGAGGGGCGTTCGCGCGGGTCGCGGATCGTCAGCGCGGCGGCCAGGACCATGACCTCCTTGGCGCAGCCGCGCTGGCCGGCCTCCACGATCATCCGTCCCAGCCGGACGTCGACGGGAAGCTGGCTGAGCTTGCGGCCCACCGGGGTGATCCGGGCGGAGGCACCCTCGCCCACGGCGCCGAGCTCGCGCAGCAGGGCCACGCCGTCGTTCACGGCCTTGGCGTCCGGGGGCTGGACGAAGTCGAAGCCGGCCACGTCGCGCGGGGACTCCACCACGCCCATCGAGGACATCTGCAGGATCACCGCCGCCAGGTTGGTGCGCAGGATCTCCGGGTCGGTGAACTCCGGACGGGATTCGTAGTCCTCCTGGGAGTAGAGGCGGATCGCGATGCCGTCGGAGACTCGCCCGCACCGGCCCGAGCGCTGGTTGGCGCTGGCCTGGGAGACCCGCTCGATCGGCAATCGCTGGACCTTGGTGCGGTGCGAATAGCGCGAGATGCGTGCGGTGCCGGTGTCGATGACGTACTTGATGCCCGGGACGGTCAGCGAGGTCTCGGCCACGTTGGTGGCCAGCACCAGGCGCCGATTGGCGCCAGGGTGGAAGACCTTGTGCTGCTCCTCCAGCGACAACCGGGCGAACAACGGCAGCACCTCGGTCCCCGTCAGCCGCCGGTTGGTGCGCACCCGGGCGCGCAGTGCCTCGGCGGCGTCGCGGATCTCGCGCTCGCCGGAAAAGAAGATGAGGATGTCGCCCGGTGCTTCGGCGGACAGCTCGTCCACGGCATCGCAGACGGCGTCGAGCGGATCGCGGTCCTCGTCGTCGGCATAGTCGGCGTCGTCGTCCTCGCGGCCCTCCGCGGGATTCAACGGCCGGTAGCGGATCTCCACGGGGAAGGTGCGTCCCGAGACCTCGATGATCGGGGCGGGCACGACGGCGGTGTCCCCGCCGTCCGCTGCCGCGGAACCCTCGGCTGCGGGGCTGCCGAAGTGCTCGGCGAAGCGCTCGGGGTCGATCGTCGCCGAGGTGATGATGACCTTCAGGTCCGGGCGCTGGGGCAGGATGCGCTTGAGGTAGCCGAGCAGGAAGTCGATGTTCAGGCTGCGCTCATGGGCCTCGTCGATGATGAGCGCGTTGTACTTGCGCAGCATCCGGTCGCGCTGGATCTCGGCCAGCAGGATGCCGTCGGTCATGACCTTGACCTGGGTGGCGGCCGAGACATGGCCGGTGAAGCGGACCTGGTAGCCGATCTCCTCGCCCAGCTCGCAGCCGGTTTCCTCGGCGATGCGCTCGGCGACCGTACGGGCGGCCAGTCGGCGTGGCTGGGTGTGGCCGATCATCCCGCCGTCGCCCAGCCCCAGCTCCAGGAGCATCTTGGGCAGCTGCGTCGTCTTGCCGGATCCGGTCTCGCCGGCGATGACCACCACTTGGTTGTCGCGGATGGCCTCCATGATGTCGTCGCGCCGGGCGCTGACCGGGAGGGACTCGGGATAGGAGATCTTTACAGCCATGGTTGAAACAGTCTAAGGGGCCCCGCCGCGGCGGCCCGGTCCACCCGGATGCCGCAGCGAGGCGCCGACCCGGGCCACGCCATACAGAATGTTGACAAAATGTGGCGTGGAACACGCTTTGTCTTCAAAAGGGCGGGTCGGTGATGCGCGTGTCCATGCGCCCCCGAGTCGAATGGACAATGTGAGTTGATTCACAGGTATCATCGAGATGTCTTTGGGGACGTGGTCGTCAAAAGATTGTCGAATCACTCGCAGTGGACGACGGGGCCCGGGCGGCATCGAAGAGGATGCCGGCCGCGGATGGCCCCGCGATCCGTGAAAGGAAAACACACATGAATATCACTCGTGCCGGCAAGCTGGTCGCTGCCTTTGCGGCAACTGCGCTGCTCGCCACTGCCTGCGGTTCCAGCGGCGCCGAGGACTCCGGTAGTGCCGCCGACGAGGCCAAGCCCGTCAAGATCGGCATCTCGCAATACGTCACTCACCCGTCACTGGATGCCGTGACCAAGGGCTTCAAGGAGGGCATGGCGGACGCTGGCTACACCGGCGACAAGGTCACCTACGACCTGCAGAACCCGCAGGCCGACGCCTCGACCAACACCGCGATCATGGGCCAGTTCGCCAACGACGACCTGGACCTGGTGCTGGCCATCGCCACCCCGACGGCCCAGGCCGCCGCCCAGGCGATCACCGACACCCCGGTCCTGTTCTCCGCCGTGACCGACCCGGTCGCCGCCAAGCTGGTGGACAGCAACGAGGCCCCCGGTGGCAACGTCACGGGTACCTCGGACAAGAACCCCGTGAAGGAACAGCTCCAGCTGCTCCAGGAGATCGCCCCCGAGGCCAAGACCGTCGGCATCGTCTACTCCTCGGGCGAGGTCAACTCCGCCGTCCAGGTGGAGTGGGCCAAGGAAGCCGCCGCCGAGCTCGGACTGGAGATCAAGGAAGCGACCATCTCCGCGTCGTCCGAGGTCCAGCAGGCCGCCAGCTCGCTGGATGTCGACGCCTTCTACGTCCCGACCGACAACGCGGTGGTCTCCGCACTGGAGGGCCTGCTGCAGACCGCGCAGTCCAAGAAGATCCCCGTGATCGCCGCCGATGGTGATTCCGTCAAGCGCGGGGCCACGGCCACCTACGGCATCAACTACGAGAAGCTGGGCAAGCAGACCGCCGAAATGGCCGTGAAGATCCTCAAGGACGGCGCCAAGCCGGCGGACATGCCGGTGGAGACGCTGACCGACGTCGACCTGTACGTCAACACCGCAGCGGCCAAGAAGGTCGGCGTGGAGATCCCGCAGGAGCTCCTCGACAAGGCCGCCGAGGTCTACAAGAAGTAGTCCGGACGGCAGCTCCACGCCCGTGGTGCCCAGACACCCACAGGTGGCCGGGCACCACGGGCGAACACCCCACGACACAAGGATCCCTACATGATCACTGCGGTTGAACTGGGCCTGATCTACGCGATCATGGCGCTGGGGGTCTACCTGACCTTCCGCATTCTCGATTTCCCCGACCTCACGGTCGACGGCAGCTTCACCACCGGCGCCGCCGTGGCCGCCATCGGCATCGTCAACGGCATGCCCGCACTGCTGGCCACCGTGCTGGCCTTCTTTGCCGGCGCCGTTGCCGGCATCGTCACCGGCCTGCTCCATACCAAGGGCAAGATCAACGGGCTGCTCGCCGGCATCCTGACCATGATCGCCCTCTATTCGATCAACTTGCGCATCATGGGCAAGGCGAACGTCCCCCTGCTGGGCGAGGACACCCTGGTGTCCCCGCTGCGCGAAGCGCACCTGACCGGGGGGATCATCTCCGTGCTGATCTTCTTCGCCGTCGCCCTGGCCCTGAAGTTCGTGCTGGACTGGTTCCTGCACACCGACGTCGGCCTGGCCATGCAGGCCACCGGCGACAACGAGGAAATGATCCGCAGTTTCGGCGTCAACACCGACAACCAGAAGATCCTGGGCCTGGCCATCTCCAACGGCCTGGTCGCGCTCTGCGGGGCGATGATCGCCCAGTACCAGGGCTTCGCCGACGTCGGCATGGGCATCGGCCTGATCCTCATCGGCCTGGCCTCGGTCATCATCGGCCAGGCGATCTTCGGCACCCGCACGATCTTCGTGGCCACCCTGGCCGTCATCCTCGGTGCCGTGCTCTACCGGGTCTTCATCCAGCTCGCCCTCGATGCCGGCATGGACCCGAACGACATGAAGCTGATCTCCGCGATCCTGGTGGTCATCGCGCTGGTGCTCCCGCAATGGAAGGGCTTCAGCCGCTTCGGCAAACGCATGCGCACCATCACCTCGGCCGCCGAAAAGCAGAAGGAGACGGTGTAGCCGCCATGCTGGAGATCAACAACCTGTCCAAGACCTTCTTCGCCGGAACGGTCAACGAGCGCAAGGCCTTGCGCAACATCAACCTGCAGCTGACCGACGGCGAATTCGTCACGGTCATCGGCTCCAACGGCGCGGGCAAGTCCACCGTGCTGAACATGGTCGGCGGCAAGCTGCGCCCCGACGCGGGCACCGTGCGCATCGCCGGCAAGGACGTCACCAGGCTCGCCGACCACGCCCGCGCCCGGTACATCGGCCGCGTCTTCCAGGATCCCATGGCCGGCACCGCGCCGAGCATGACGATCGAGGAGAACATGTCCCTGGCCCTGAACCGGGGCAAGGTGCGCGGACTCGGGCTCGGTGTGACCAAGGGCAAGCGCGCGCAGTTCGCCGCCGAGCTCGAATCGCTCGAACTCGGGCTGGAAAACCGGCTCAAGGCCAAGGTCGGCCTGCTCTCCGGCGGCCAGCGGCAGGCGCTTTCGCTGCTGATGGCCACGTTCAGCGGCCCCAGGATCCTGCTGCTGGACGAGCACACCGCCGCCCTGGATCCGCAGCGTGCCGCCCTGGTCGCGCGGTTGACCGAGGAGATCGTCCAGCGCCACCAGCTGACCACGCTCATGGTCACGCACAACATGGAGCAGGCGCTGCGGTTGGGCACCCGGCTGGTCATGATGCACGACGGCGAGATCATCCTTGATCTCGATACCGAGGCCAAGTCCAAGATGACCGTTCCCGGACTGCTCAAGGAGTTCGAGAAGATCAAGGGAGCACAGCTCGACGACCGGACCATGCTGCAGTAGCCACGCACGGCTAAACACCTGGCATGCCAACCATCAGGGCCCGCGACCGGAACCATCCGGCCGCGGGCCTTGTGCTGTCAGGCCACCAGCTCGCCATGCCCAAGGGCAAGCGGCTGCCGGGCTACGGGTGTGCCGGTGCCTCGAAGTAGAGCCCGGCATGGAGCTTGCAGCCCGGGTTGAACCGGGCGCCGCATCCCGGGCAGTGCCCGGTGCCCAGGTACTCGCCGATGCCCCACTGGCTGCCGCAGACCCCGCAGAGGATGGCCCGCGCGTCGTACTCCGTTACCGGCCAGGGGAGGGCCGGGTGCTGGCCGGGGACCTCGTCGTGGCAGAGATGGCACGGGTAGTACGCCCCGCAGCAGAAAAACCGGATGGCGATGACGTCGAGCAGGCTGTCGTAGTGCACGCACCGGGTCTGGGAATCCACCGGCTGCCCGAGGACGGGCGGCCGGTTCACCGCACGCCCCGCGCCGTCAGGGCCTCGCCGAGCTCGTCGGCATGCTTGAGCGAGACCACCAGGAACGGGACCACGAACCGGGCCAGGCTGGCGGGGGCGCCGCGGGCCCGCTGGGCTTCGCGGACCCCTGAACCCAGGCGGGCCAACACGGGCACCGTGGTGATCGTGATGCTCAGCAGCAGGGAGGCGCGCTGGGGATCCAGGCCCCACCGTGCTGTCGGTGTCAGCAGCCGTTCGACCGCGTCGAGCAGGTCGGTGATGCACGTGGTGAGCACCAGCAGGGAGGCCAGCAGGATCGTGGCCAGGACCCGGTTGGTGTTCGCCACCGCCGCCTCCGGGGCCACGAAGAGCAGTTGAACGCCGAGGGTGACGGCCAGCAGCCAGCGCAACGCACCCACCTGGCGCACCAGGATGCCGGCGCCCAGGCCCGCGACGGCGTAGCCGAGGGGTGCCACGGCGAGGGCCACCCCGGCTGCCCACCAAGCGGAGGGCAGGAAGGACAGGGCCAGCACCACCACGGCCAGGGCCAGTGCCTTGGGCCCGGCGGGCATCCGGTGCAGCAGGCCGGTGCCGGGCTGGTAGAGGCTCAGCACACCAGCGACCGTTCGTACTCGGCGATGACCTTTTCGGGGGTGCCGGTGGCGCGGATCCGGCCACCGGCCACCAGCACCGCCGCATCACACCGCGCCGCCAGGGCCAGGTCGTGGGTGACCAGCACGAGTTGGTGGCCTTCCCGCTCGAGCAGATGTCCGGCAACGAGGCGGGCATTGCGGGCATCGAGCAGCGCTGTGGGCTCGTCGGCGATGACCAGTTCGGGACGGCGGACGAACGCCCCGCACAGGGCGAGCAGCTGCTTCTGGCCGCCGGAGAGCTCATGGGCCGACCGCCCGGCCAGGGACGAGAGCCCGAAGTCCTCCAATGCGGCAGCCACGCGGGCGGCGGCCTCGTGGCGGGGAAGCTTCTCCGGCCGCAGGGAGAAGGCCACGTCCTCGGCGACCGTGGGCATGATGATCTGGGCATCCGGGTTGCTGAACACCACCGCGACCTTCCGGCGCAACTCCCGGGGTCCGCGGACCGCTTCGAGGCCGTGGACGTGCACCTGCCCGGTGGAGGGGGCCACCAGCCCGCCGATGACCCGGGCCAGGGTCGACTTGCCGGAGCCGTTGTCGCCGATCACGGCGATCCGCCGGGCGTCCAGGTCGAGCGAGGCCTGCTCGAGCACGGTGGTCCCGCCCAGGGTGACCGAGACGTCGCGGAGCACGATGGCGCTCATCGAACCACCTCGAAGACCGCGGCCACGCCGAGTCCGCCGCCCACCGACGCCGCGGCCAAGCCCAGGGTTCCGGGCGGGGCGCCGCCGCGCATCAGCCGGCCGAACAGCCGGACGACCGACACCGCACCGCTGGCTCCCCACGGGTGACCCCACGCCAGCGCCCCGCCGTCGGCGCACACCCGGGGATCGTCGTCGGCGACGCCGATCCGCTCCAGCACCGCCAGTGTCTGGACGGCGAACGCCTCGACCACTTCGATCGCCGCCACGTCGGACACCGCACGGCCGGCCGAGCGCAACGCGGCCTCGATGGCCGGTGCCGCCCCGAGGCCGGGCAGGGCGGGATCGCAGCCGATGACAGCGTGGGAGCGCAGCGCGAGCCCGGGGCCGGCGTGCGTGCCGCTGGCGACCAGGGCGACGGCGGCCGCCCCGTCGCTGATGCGGCAGGAGTTCCCCGCCGTGAGGCTGCCCCCCGGGAACAGCGGGGTGAACCGGGGGAGCAGCGACGCACCCCGCGACGGCAGCTCGTCGGCCAGGAGGCCGCCTACGGGGACGAGCTCGTGGGTGAAGGCCCGGCGCCCGGCGGCCGCGACGGCCCGCCGGTGGGAGCGCGCGGCGTAGGTATCCTGACGGGAGCGCGGGATCCCGGCGGCCGCGGCCAGGTCCTCGGCCGCCCGCGGCATGCCCGGATCCGACCAGCCTGCCGGGACGAACGGGGCACGGTCATAGGGGACGCCGTCGAGGGATCGCACGGGGGCCGTCGACGCGCTCTCGGCCCCGCCAGCCAACTGCAGCCGGTCATCGCCGGCACCGATGGCCTGGGCCGCGGTGATGACCGCCGCCAAGCCGCTTCCGCATTGCCGATCCACAGTGACCCCCGGGATCTCGTGGCCCAATCCCGCCCGCAGCGCGGCGGTCCGGGCCGGGTTGCCGCCAGGGCCCATGCAGTTGCCCAGCACGACGTCGCCGACGACGATCTGCCGCCTCGAGGCGGCCCGGGCATCGTCCAGGGCGGCTGCCAGCACGGGGGCGGCCAACGCGTCGATGGGCAGTCCGGAGAGGGCGCGGCCGCGCGTGGCGATCGGGGTTCTGCGCGCGGCGATGACCACCGGGGTCCTAGCGTCCAAGGGCGGCCACCTCCCCGGCGGCGAGGCGGCGGGCAATCTCGGCGCGGGCGGGCTTGCCGCTTGCAGTGCGCGGCAGGGTCGTGGTGAACCATCGTCGCGGCCGGTGGGCGGGGGAGAGCAGTTCCCCGGCCGCCCGGCGCAGGCCGGCTGCATCGGGCCATGCGGTGCCGGTTGCCGGTTCGATGACTGCCGCGACCAGCTTGCCGATCCCCGGTGCCGGAATCCCGAGGACGACGGCGTCACCCACCCCGGGCACCAGTCGCAGGGCTGACTCGACATCCTCCGGGACGACCGTGGCCGACGCCGTCAGGATCGCACCGTCCGCCCGTCCGCCGAACACCAGCCGGTCGCCGACCAGTTCGGCCCGGTCGCCCACGGTATGCCAGCCGTCCACGGTCCGCAGTGGCCCCGGGCCGGCGTGCCCGGCGGGATGGGAGAGGTAGCCGTTGGCAACATAGAGGGAGCGGACCCAGAGCAGCCCGTCGCGGACGTCGACGTCGACGCCGGGGAAGGGCAGGTAGCCGCTCCCGGTGTCCACGGCGACCACCGAGAGTTCGGCGGCCCCGTAGTAGGAGACCACCTGGATCCCACGATCGGCGGCCCGTTCCCGCAGGGCGGGGTCGAGCCGGCTGCCGCCGACCAGGGCCGCCCGGAGCCGGGGTGGTGCTTCCTCGTCGAGCAGCCGGGCCAGGGCCTGCGGGGTGCCGTGGAAGAGCGTCGCGTCCGCGAAGTCCCCGGCGCTGGTGGCGTGGCCGGAGGGCAGCAGTGGGTGCGGCCCGCCCTCCAGGGCGTGGGCGAGGGAGAACAGCGAGATCGAGGCGGCAGGGGGTGCCGGCAGGGCGAGTGCATCGCCGTCGTGCATGCCCACCAGCTCAGCGAAGCGTTCGAAGGAGGCAGACCAGGAGGATGCCGAGCGCAGCACAATGCGCGGGAAGCCGCTGCTGCCCGAGGTCAGGGTGGCCCAACCCGTTTCGGCCGGCGCGGGGGACGCGGCGCAGAGCTCGTCGATGCCGTCCCACTGCCGGGTGGACCAGCGGTCGTCGCCGACCAGGGGCACCGCGCCGGCGGCGCGGAGGGCCGACAGGTGCTCCAGCAACAGGGTCGTCGCCTCCGGCCCCGCGGGGCGGTACCGAACCGGCACCAGTTCGCGGGGCGTCACCGGACTGGCTGTCCCGTGCGCTCGCCGATGGCGGCCGCATCGGGTGCAGGGGCAGGCGTGGAGGTTGCGGTGCTGGTCCCGGCCAAGGGAACGACAGCCGTGCGCCGGAAGGCCCGCGGGTAGGCGCGGGCCAACGTCATCGTGATGGCCGCCGCGATGGCGACCTTGACCAGGTCGCCGGGCAGGAAGACCAGGGACTGCAGCACGGTGGCCTCCAGCGGCAGCCGGGTCACCAGGGCCTGGACCGGGATGCCCACGGCGTAGATGACGGGGATGCCGCCGACGAGGATCCCGAGGACGGTCCGCCACCGCGCCAACCGCGGGCCGGCGTGCACGATGGCACCGATCACGGCGGCACCGGCGATCCAGCCAAAGAGGTACCCGGCGGACGGGCCCACGAATGCGCCCAGCCCGCCGCGTCCGCCGGAGAGCAGGGGCAGGCCGAGGGCGACCAGCGCCAACAGCACGACCATGGACAGCGCCCCGCGCCAGGGGCCGAGCACCGCTCCGGCCAGCATGACGCCCAGCGTCTGGGCGGTGATCGGGACCGTCCCGAAGACGGAGAAACCGCCCGGCAGGCCCAGGGCCGCGACGATGGCGGCGAAGACGGCGATACGGGCGATGTCGGTGGCATCGAGGCGGAAGCGGCTCATCGTGGTCCTGACTGCAGTGCGGCGTGACGCTCTTGAACGGCGTTCACTTGAACGCTGTTCACTGTAGCGTCGACGGCTCCTTTCGCAAAGTGCCGTGGGTTGCGCCTGGGCCGGGAGGCCGCCGGAACAGCTTCCTGCGACCGCCCGGCGGTGTGGGGTGCGAGCGGGGCGGCCTGCGGATCCTCGACCGGCGGCCTCGTCGACGTCCAGATGGGCGCGCGTCTACGTGGATTTCAACCGGGTCATGGCCCGTTCGGCCTGGTTCAGGAGCGCCTGCAGGACCTCTGCGTCCTGGTAGGTTCTGGACGTGATGACAAGTTGGACCTGAAACCCGTCTTCGAACAGCAGGACGCTGGTCAGGTGGAAGGGCCTGCCCGCCAGGGTGGACACCATCCTCAGGGCTCGCGAGGCGGATGTCTTGGCCTCCACGTTGGCCACCTCGAGGTCAAAGGCCATGGTCTGGTCCGGCAGGCGGGCTTCGAAGGTGGAGCAGCCGGCGACAGATTGGGTGTCGCGGTCGAAGGCGGCCTTGGCGGCTGCAGGATCAGCAGCTGACATGACCGTGAACGTTACGGACCGCTTCGAATCTGGGAGCGGTGCTGACCCGTGCGCCACAGTGCCATTATTCGCCTCGAGTTCCTCGACGATATCGAGGCCAAGCGCGGCGCCACACGTCGCAGGTGCGAACATCCTGGAATTTGTTTGGTGCTCGGCATCCAAACCTGGACGCAGCGACTCGCCGGAGGAGATCTCGGTCCCCGGGACGCCGTAGAAGAAGTCGTCGACCACCTCCCTGAGCTCTGCATCGCTCAGTGCCGGAGTCACAGCGGCGTCGGCTTCCGTTGATGCGGCCGAATCATGGCTCACCGATGGCGACGGTCCGGTCGTCTCCGGGGACCCCGTGCTTGAACAACCGGCCAGGGCCAGGGTGGCGGCCAGGGGGAGGGCAAGGTGCAGTGGATTCTTGATGACGGGATCCTTCGCGGTGGATGCGGTACGTTGTAGCGTTCCAGTACTTAACCTATGCGTTGGATGATCAACCGACGAGGTGCAGGGGAAGGCTGTGGATAACCCCGCCCATTGAAGACGCCGGACACGAAAAAGGCCCCCGGCACGAATGCCGGGGACCTCTTTCTGGTGCCCCCCAGTAGTGCCCTCGAAAGGATTCGAACCTTCGACCTGCTGCTCCGGAGGCAGCCGCTCTATCCCCTGAGCTACGAGGGCGTGCCGCGATCCTGCTGCGGCTGGGAACCTCCAAGAGCTTAGCAGGAACTTCACGCCCCCGCGTAACCGGCGGGCCGGTCAGTCGGGGTTCTCCGGACGTCCGGCCACCCGCGAGGCCATCAAGGCGCCGCCGGCCAACACGCAGGCCGAGGCGACGCCGGCGGCGGTCCCGAGCGCGCCGGTGCTTGACGGCCCCCAGAGCGACAACAGGAGCACGACGACGGTAAGCACCTGGGCGCCGATCTGCGGCCAGGCCGCTGCGCGGGTTGCCGCGCGCAGCGCGCCCCGGGTGAAACGCGTCGAACGTGGCCCGATGGCCGCCAACCCGAGCAGCACGTGGATGGCATGGGCGGCCAGCACGTAGAGCGGCAGCGTCCACAGCCCCGCGCCGCCAATGCGCACGTAGGCCGCGCCGAGGAGCAGCAGGGCGATCAGCGCGGTGATGTGCTGGGGCCAGAGCAGCACCAGCGCCACCCCGAGGCCCACGGCGGCCAGGGCGGCCACCCCGTCGAGCACGCCCTGCCCGGCGGCCGTGGCGATCGCCGCCGGCAGGGTCCCGGCGGCCAGCAGCACCGCGGCAACCAGGGCCAAGGTCGTGGCCGGCACGGTGCCCGGTTCGATCGGTTCCAGGGAGGCCTCTCGCCGGGTGGGTGCCACGGCGCGCAGCAGCGGGTTCACCGGGCGCCTCCCGCAACGGTGCGGGGCCGGGATCGTTGCAACGTCCACTGCTCGATCGATTCGCGCAGGCTGCCCGCCGGCAGCACGGGGATCCCCTCGGCGGCCAGTTCGGCGCGCACCGCGGCGCGGGTGGCCAGCAGCAGGGCCAGCGCCTGCGCCTCCGCGGCGGGCAGGCCGGTCGCATCGGTCTCGGGCAGGGTATCGACCACCGCGACGATGTGGCCGGAGCGGACCCAGTGGGCTGGAACGGAGGCTGCATCGGGCTCGAGCAGCGGCGAGAAGAAGTAGACCAGTGACCCGGGGGCGGGGGCCGGCGTGCGGGAGGGCTGGATGCTGGTGGAGGGCACCGCCAGGGCGGCCAGTCGGCGTCGCAGCAGTTCGAGTTGGCGGTGCCCGCCGGCCGGGCGCAGCGGAGCGCCGAACCCGAAGGCATCCAGCAGCCCGACCCGGTCGCCGCGGGCTGCGTAGGCGGCCGCCAGCGATCCGGCGGCGGAGCGGGTCAGCTGCAGGCTGGAAACCATCCGCAGCGCATCCTGGCTCGGGTCGATCCACGCCGCGATCCGGGCGGGGATGTCCACCCGGGAGTCCAGCGCGAGGGTGACCCCGGCGTCGGCGGGGGCCAGGTAGCGGCGCACCAGCGGTGTCGCCGCCGCGTCCGTGCTGCGTGCCGTGGCCCGCCAGTCGATGTGCCGGCGGTCATCTCCGTGGCGCAGCGGCCCGATGTCGCGGATCTCCGTGCCGCCGCCGCGCAGCCGGGCATGGTGGGACCCGGCGTGTGCCCGCAACGCCTCCGGGATGGGAAGCCGGCGCAGCATGGTGGCCTGCGGCTGCAGCATCGCGGTCAACACCCCGGTCTCGGCCTCGTCGCGGCAGATCCCCAGGTCCGGGCTGAAGGCCGAAACGCGGTAGTCGAGCAGGTCCCGGCGGCCACCCAACGGCACCCGGACCCCCAGATGCACCGACTCGGCGGCGGTGGCGACCAGGGCCGATGCGCGCCCGCCCGGGGCGAGGGTCCGCACGGCGATCAGCGCCGGGTCGCTGCCGGCGGCACACGATGTGTCGCGGAAGACGACGGCGCGGCGTCCCCGGGCGGGGTCGTCGCGGCCGGCGCCCGGGGCGAAGCCGAGGCCGGGCGCGTGGCGCTGGCCGAAGCGGGCGGGAACGGAGACGGCGACCAACGCGAAGAGGGCACCGAAGACGGCGATGTCCGGGCGTCTCGCCACGGCGGCCCCGACGCCGAAGAGCAGGGCCAGTACGACGGCGACGCCCCACTGGGGCGAGTGCGCTGCGGGCCCGGCACCTGCCGGGCGGTTGCGGGCATCGACCACCCGCGCCGGGCCGGCCTCCGGCCCGGTCACGGCGCAGTCGCCGGAACCGGGACCGCCGTGGTGAGCTGGCGGACCAGTTCCTCGGGGTCGGACCCGCGGGCCCACGCCGCGGGGGAGAGCACCAGCCGGTGGGCCAGTGCAGGAACCGCCACGGCCTTGACGTCCTCGGGCACCACGTACGCCCGGCCGTCCAGGGCGGCCGCCGCGCGGGAGAGCAGCACCAGGGCCTGGGATCCGCGGGGCGACGCACCGACCTGGACCTCGTCCAGCTCGCGGCTGGCCGCGGCGAGCCGGACCGCGTAGGCGACGATGTCGGGGGAGACGGGAACCTGCGCCAAGGACTCCTGGAGCCGACGCAGTCCCTCCGGGTCGAGCACTGCGTCCAGGACCGGTTCGGCCAGCCCGCGCACCAGGCGGCGCCCCACGATGTCCGCTTCGGCCTCGGCGGTGGGGTAGCCCAGCGACAACCGGACCAGGAAGCGGTCCAGCTGGGCCTCGGGAAGCGGGTAGGTCCCCTCGAATTCGACGGGGTTGGACGTGGCGAAGACGTGGAAGGGCGCCGGCAGCGTCCGCGTCGCGCCTTCGACGGAGACCTGCCCCTCGGCCATGGCCTCCAGCAGGGCCGACTGCGTCTTCGGCGAGGTGCGGTTGATTTCGTCGGCGAGCAGCAGCCCGGTGAACACCGGTCCGGGCTGGAAGTCGAAGGTCCGCTCGACGGGGTCGAAGATCGAGGACCCGGTGACGTCGGAGGGCAGCAGGTCGGGGGTGCACTGCAGGCGCCGGAACCCCAGCCCGAGCGTCTGCGCCAGCGACCGGGCCACCAGCGTCTTGCCCAGGCCGGGCAGGTCCTCGAACAACACGTGCCCTCCGGCCAGCACCGCGGCCAGTGCCAACCGCAGCGGTTCGCGGGTCCCCACGACGGCCAGGCCCACCCCGTCCAGGACGGCGGCGCCGGCGGCGGCGATGCGTTCGACGGCCGCTTCGGGGGCTTCGCCGGGTGCCGCGCTGCCCGGGTCCACCGGGGGGTCGGAAGGGCGCTGGGTCATGGTGTTCCTTTCGCGGGGACAGCGGCTGGATCGGGGGCATCGGCGAAGAAGGCCTGGATTTCACGGGCGGCGGCCGTCGCCTGGCGGGCGGTGAGGTCGTGGCCGGCGGCCAGCTCGCGGTGGACCAGGGCGGTGGCGGGGCCCACTGAGTCCGCGTCGCTGGTCTGGCGGAGCGCGGTCAGCCCGGCATGTTCCAGGGCCCGCGCCGCGGGGGAGTGGCGGTGCAGTCGTTTGGCCAGCAGGGCGAACGCAGTGGTGCGGAAGGCCTCGTTGCCGTTGGCCGGCCGGCCGGGGGCAAGCGGTGCGCGGCCGGAGAACGTCAGCAGCGGCAAGAGCGTGAACAGGTACCCCAGGCAGATCCCCAAGGCCGTGAACAGCGCGGTGTGCCCGGCATCGATGCGCGTGTAGAGGCAGAAGGCCAGGGCCACGGCGCCGAAGCACAGCGGGCCGATCCAGGCCGTCTTCCGCCGTGCGCCGGATGCGGTGTTGGCCCGCGGTTGCCTTGCGAACCGGCGACGCCGGTCTGCCATCCCGGCCCGGCGCACCGTGGCCAGGTTCTTCCCCGCGCCGATCATGCCCCGACCCCGGCCCCGGCTCCGACCCCGGCCTCGGCCCCGGACCGCATCCGGTCCCGGGGACGAACCCGGGCGCTGGCGCGGACCTCCTCGGCGAGCCGGGCGAAGTCCAATCCGGCCTGGCGCACCTGGGTGGCGTCGGGCTCCCACGCCGGGACACCGGCGTCGTACCTGACGCGTTCATAGAGGGCGAGCAGGCGGGCCAGCGGCGGGGAGGCGACCCCGAAGGCCGCCAGCATGGCCCCGGCCTGCTCGGTGGGTGTCGACGCGCGGTCGCGCTGCAGGCCGCGGGCGGCGGCGAGGTGCTCGAGCTCGGCCCAGCAGGCGATGATGCGCGAGCGGACCTGCGCGCCGGTGGCGTCCTCGAGCGAGGTCTCGGCGTGCGCGAGCGCGGACGCGACCTCGGCGCGCAGCCTGGCCTCGGAGGGGATGTCCTCGGCGGCGTCGGTGTCCTCGGGGTCGGCGGGGCGCCCCTGGCGGCGCAGCGAGAGCACCAGACCGGCGACGAACAGCACGACGACGGCGAACAGCACGGCGGCGATCGTCTGGCCGATCCTGCTGATGTCCTCGTCCCCGGGTCGGTCCCCGGTCCCGCTGGTGTCTTCCTGCGGCGTCGGCGAGGGCGGGGCCACGGCTGGCGGAGCGGCATCGGGTACCTGCAGGACGAGGCCCTGCGGGCTGTGGTGGGTCATCGCCGGCAGGGTTGCGGCCCCGAAGACGACCAGCAGGGAAGCGAGGAAGACGAGCAGGAACGCGGCGGTGGGACGCGGCAGCCGTCGGCCGGGTCGGTCTGCGTCCATGGTCTCCCTCGTCCCTGTGAAGCAGGTGGTTCGGAATCTACCAGTCCCGAACGCCCGGCGGGAGGGGCGGGGCGGCACCGGTGGAAGCGACCTCGTTGCCGCGGTGACCAGTGGGTTCACCGAGTCGGGGAGGCGGGCCGGTGGCCGTTATCCTTGGTGGGTGACTCCTGAAGAACTCTCCCTGGCCATTTCCGCCTGCCTGCGCGACGCCGTCGCGGCCGGTGAATTCACCGTCGACGTCCCCGACGAGGTGCGGGTGGAGCGACCCAAGAGCCGCGAGCACGGCGACTGGGCCACCAACATCGCCCTGCAGCTGGGCAAGAAGGCCGGGATGAACCCGCGTGAGTTCGCCACCGTGCTGCGCGAACGCCTGGTGGCGATCCCCGGGGTCGACGCCGTGGAGATCGCCGGGCCCGGCTTCCTGAACATCACCGTCGACGCTGCCGCGGCCGGTAGCCTGGCCAAGGCCATTGTCGAGGCCGGGGCGGCCTACGGGACCGGCACGGCGATGGCCGGGCACCGCATCAACCTCGAATTCGTCTCCGCCAACCCCACCGGTCCCATCCACCTCGGCGGGACCCGCTGGGCTGCGGTTGGCGACTCATTGGCCCGCATCTTCCAGAACCAGGGCGCCGAGGTGACCCGCGAATACTACTTCAACGACCACGGCGCCCAGATCGACCGCTTCGCCCGTTCCCTGCTGGCCAACGCCCAGGGCGAACCCACCCCGGAGGACGGCTACGCGGGCCAGTACATCGACGACATCACCGCCCGCGTGCTGGCCATCGAACCGGGCATCCTGCAGGCCGACGATCCGCAGGAGCGCTTCCGCGCCATCGGCGTGGACATGATGTTCGGGGAGATCAAGGCCTCGCTGCACGATTTCGGCGTCGACTTCGACGTCTACTTCCACGAGGACTCGCTGCACCAGAACGGTTCGGTCGAGCAGCTGCTCGAGCAGCTCAAGACCTCCGGCAGCCTGTACTTCGCCGACGGCGCCTGGTGGCTGCGCTCCACCGAGCACGGCGACGACAAGGACCGCGTGGTCATCAAGTCCGACGGCAACGCCGCCTACATCGCCGGTGACATCGCCTACATCCGGGACAAGTGCTCCCGCGGGTTCGACCTGAACATCTACATGCTCGGTGCCGACCACCACGGCTACGTCGCCCGGCTGAAGGCCGCCGCCGCCGCCCTGGGCCACGACCCGGACTGCGTGGAGGTCATGATCGGGCAGATGGTCAACCTGGTGCGCGAGGGCAAGCCGGTGCGCATGTCCAAGCGCGCCGGCACCGTGGTCACCCTGGAGGACCTGGTCGACGCCGTGGGCGTGGACGCGGCCCGCTACGCGCTGACCCGCTACTCCTCGGATTCGAACATCGACATCGACCTGGACCTGCTGGTGCAGAAGACCAACGACAACCCGGTCTTCTACGTCCAGTACGCCCACGCCCGCTCCCGGGCAGCGGCCCGCAACGCCGAGGCCGCCGGTGTGGACCGCAGCGCCTTCGACGCCGCGCTGCTCACCCACGAGACCGAGAACGAGCTGCTGGCCGTGCTCGCGCAGTTCCCGCACCACATCGCCGGGGCCGCCGAGCACCGCGAGCCGCACCGCGTGGCCCGTTACCTGGAGGCCCTCGCCGGGGCCTACCACCGCTGGTACGGGGCCACCCGCATCACTCCGCTGGCCGGGGCGCCCGTGGAGGACGTGAACCGCACCCGCCTGTGGCTCAACGACGCGACCACCCAGGTCCTGGCCAACGGGCTGGCTCTGCTGGGCGTCTCGGCACCGGAGAAGATGTAGCCATGGCCGCCTCGAACCTGGCCCCCGGCTGGCTCTCCTACCCCGAGGACGTCAACGCGCTGCGCGGGGTGCAGTGGGCCGCCGGCGTCGCACGGGCCGCCGACGGCGAACTGGCCGTCCAGGGCCTGCGCGTGTCCGACCTGGCCGCCGAGTACTCCACCCCGCTGTTCGTGCTGGACGAGGACGACTTCCGCTTCCGCGCCGCCGGCTTCCGCGACGCCTTCAACGCCGCCTTCGCCGGGCTGTGCGGGGGAGTGGACGTCTACTACGCCGGCAAGGCGTTCCTGTGCACCGAGGTCGCCCGCTGGGTCACCGACGAGGGGCTGCGGCTGGACACCTGCTCCGGTGGCGAACTCGCCGTCGCCCGCCGCGCCGGGGTCCCGGCGGAGAACCTGTCCCTGCATGGGAACAACAAGTCCGCCACCGAGATCGAGACGGCGCTGGACATGGGCCTGGGCCGGATCGTGGTGGACAGCCAGGATGAGCTCGAACGCGTCGCCGCCCTGGCCGGACGCCTGGGCACCACGGCCAACGTCATGCTCCGGCTCACCCCGGGCGTGCACGCCAGCACCCACGAGTTCATCGCCACCGCCCACGAGGACCAGAAGTTCGGGCTGTCCATGGTCGCGGACGACGCCGGTGCCTCACCCGCCGCTGCCGCGGTCGCCTTCGCGCTGGCCGCCCCGTCAGTGCACCTGCTGGGCATCCACGCGCACATCGGCTCGCAGATCTTCGAGGCCGAGGGCTTCGAGGTCGCCGCCCGCAAGATGCTCGGGTTCCTGGCCGCCATCCGCGACGCGCACGACGTCGAACTGCCCGAGCTGGACCTGGGTGGCGGCTACGGCATCGCCTACACCGAAGCCGACACCCCGCGGGAGCCGGCCGAGCTCGCCCAGGCCATGGCCGCCGTCGTGCAGGAGGAAGCCGCCGCGCTGTCACTGGCCGTGCCGCGGATCTCCATCGAACCGGGCCGGGCGATCGCCGGGCCCAGCACCTTCACCCTCTACGAGGCCGGCGTGCGCAAGACCGTCCAGGTCGACACCGCCGAGGGGGGCACCCTGCCGCGTCGCTACGTCTCCGTCGACGGCGGCATGAGCGACAACGCGCGCCCGGTGCTCTACGACGCGGACTACACCGCGGTGCTCGCCTCGCGTGTGACGGAGGGTGAACCGATTATGTCCCGCGTGGTTGGAAAGCACTGCGAAAGTGGTGACATAGTCGTGCGGGACGTTTACCTGCCGGAGGACGTGGCAGCGGGCGACCTGCTCGCCGTCCCGGGGACCGGGGCCTACTGCTGGGCACTGGCCAGCAACTACAACTACCTGGCCCGCCCTGCAGTGGTCGCCGTGCGCGGCGGCACCGCCCGCACCATCATCCGCAGGGAAACCGAAGACGACTTGTTGGCCCGAGACATGGGAGCGTAGAGAACACGTGGAAAAACTCAGGGTGGCCCTGCTCGGCTGCGGCACGGTCGGATCGCAAGTGGCCAGGATCCTGCTGGACGACGCCGATGAGCTGGCCACCCGGGTGGGCGCCGGGGTCGAACTGGCCGGCATCGCCGTGCGCCACACCGCCACGGCCCGCGACGTCGAGCTGCCCGCCGAACTGTTCACCACCGACGCCGAGGCACTCATCGACGACGCCGACATCGTCATCGAGCTCATGGGCGGGCTGGAACCTGCGGCGACGCTGATCCGGCGGGCCATCGACGGCGGGGCCTCCGTCGTCACCGGCAACAAGGCGCTGCTGGCCAAGGACCTGCCCGGGCTCTCCGCCCGCGCCGGGGACGCCGGCGTGCAGCTCTCCTACGAGGCCGCCGTCGCCGGGGCCATCCCGATCCTGCGTCCCATCCGCGACTCGCTGGCCGGGGACCGCATCACCAAGGTCATGGGCATCGTCAACGGCACCACGAACTACATCCTGGACGCCATGGACACCACCGGCGCCGCCTTCGACGACGCCCTGGCCCGCGCGAAGGACCTCGGATACGCCGAGGCCGACCCGACCGCCGACATCCAGGGCCACGACGCCGCCGCCAAGGCCGCGATCCTGGCCACGCTGTCCTTCCACGCCCCTTTCGATCTGGACGACGTGCACTGCGAGGGCATCACCTCCGTCACCGCCGAGGACGTGGCCGCCGCCCGCGAACAGGGCATGGTCATCAAGCTGCTGGCCATCGCCGAACGCCTCGGCGACGGCAACGGCACCGAGGGCGTCGGGGTGCGCGTGCACCCCACCCTGATCCCGCGCGTGCACCCGCTGGCGGCCGTCCACGGTGCCTTCAACGCCGTGTTCGTCGAGGCCGACAACGCCGGCGAGCTGATGTTCTACGGCCAGGGCGCCGGGGGCCGGCCCACCGCCTCCGCCGTCGTCGGCGACGTGGTCTCCGCGGCCCGGCGCGTCGTGCTCGGCGGCCCGGGCCGGACCGAGGAAACCACCGGCCAGGTCCGGGCGCTGCCCATCGAGGCCGTATCGACCAGCTACAGCATCGGACTGCGCGTGAACGACCAGGCCGGCGTGCTGGCCGAGGTCGCCCGCATCTTCACCGAACGCGGGGTCTCCATCGAATCCATGCGCCAGATCCCCGCGGACGTGGACGGCGACGAGCCCGGCTGGGCCACGCTGCGCTTCGTCACCCACCGGGGCAGCGAAGCCGCGCTGGCGGCCACCGTGGCCGACATCGAAAAGCTCGCGGTCGTCACCGCCGTTACATCCGTTCTGAGAGTCGAAGGAAACTAAGTGGCCCACCAGTGGCGCGGAGTCATCCGCGAATACGCATCCCGCCTGCCCGTCAGCGAGTCGACCCGGGTCATCACCCTGGGCGAGGGCGGCACCCCGCTGGTCTTCGCCCCGGCGCTGTCGAAGCTCACCGGTTGCGACGTCCATCTGAAGGTCGAGGGGATGAACCCCACCGGATCCTTCAAGGACCGCGGGATGACCATGGCCATCACCGCCGCCGTGGCCTCCGGCGCCGAGGCCGTCGTCTGCGCGTCCACCGGCAACACCTCGGCCTCCGCCGCCGCCTACGCCACCCAGGCCGGCATCAAGTGCGCGGTGCTGGTTCCGGACGGCAAGATCGCCCTGGGCAAGCTCTCCCAGGCCATCGCCCACGGCGCCGAGCTGCTGCAGGTCAACGGCAACTTCGACAACTGCCTCGACGTCGCCCGCAAGCTGTCCGAGAACTACCCGGTCTTCCTGGTCAACTCCGTGAACCCCGCCCGCATCGAAGGCCAGAAGACCGGTGCCTTCGAGGTCGTGGACTTCCTCGGCGACGCCCCGGACTACCATCTGCTGCCCGTGGGCAACGCCGGGAACATCACCGCCTACTGGAAGGGCTACACGGAGTACGCCGCGCCCTACGAGTCCGACACCGCCGGCATCCTGCCCGCCGTGTCGACCAAGCGCCCGGTCATGTGGGGCTTCCAGGCCGCCGGCTCGGCACCGATCGTCGCCGGGCACCCGATCACCGAGCCCGACACGATCGCCACGGCCATCCGCATCGGCAACCCGGCCTCGTGGCAGCAGGCCGAGGCGGCCCGCGATGAGTCCGGCGGGATGATCGACGCGGTCACCGACGAGGAGATCCTCGAGGCCCACCGCTGGCTGTCTTCCCGCGAGGGCGTGTTCGTCGAACCGGCCTCCGCAGCCGGCGTGGCCGGGCTGCTCAAGCACCATGCAGCCGGCAACGTGCCCACCGGCAAGACGATCGTCATCACCGTCACCGGGCACGGGCTCAAGGACCCACAGTGGGCGCTGCGCAACGCCGACGGCTCGGACGTCACGCCCACCAAGGTCGACTTCGACGTCGTGGCCGTCGCCGACGCGCTGGGACTGGCCTGACCCATGGCCGCCAGCAACCCGGTGGGCACCCCGGTGCCACAAGCGCCCGTATCCGGCCCGGCCATCGCCCCGGGGCAGTCCGTGACCGTCGTCGTCCCGGCGACCACCGCGAACCTGGGCCCGGGCTACGACTGCCTCGGGCTGGCGTTGGGCCTGCATGACACCCTGACGGTGACCACGACCGCCGAAGCCGGCGTCCGCGTCGACATCGAGGGGGAGGGGGCCGGCTGCCTGCCCACCGACGCCAGCCACCTGGTCGCCCGCACCATCCTGGCGCGCTGGGCCGCGGCCGGGGCCGCCCCCGCGGGATTGCGCCTGCACGCCCACAACGTCATCCCGCATGGGCGCGGACTGGGTTCCTCCGCCGCCGCCATCGTTTCGGCGCTCACGGCAGCCGACGCCCTGCTGCCCGAGGCCCTGCGCCGCGAGCTGTCCCGGCGCGATCCGGTCTTCGCCGCGGCCGCCCGCCTCGAGGGCCATCCCGACAACGTGGCCCCGGCCGTCTTCGGCTCGCTGACTCTGTCCCTGCAGGACGACGACGGGGCCACGAGCACCGCCCTGGCCTTGGACGAGGCGATTGTCCCCGTGGTCGCCGTGCCCGACGTCGAACTCTCCACCCGGACCGCCCGTTCGCTGTTGCCCGAGACCGTCCCGCACGCCACCGCCGCTGCCAACGGGGCCCGCGTCGGCCTGCTGGTGCACGCGCTGGCCGGGGACCCCGCGCTGCTGCTGGCCGCCACGGAGGACCGGCTGCACCAGGACTACCGTGCTCCGGCCATGCCGGCATCGGCGGGGCTGATCGCCCGGCTGCGCGCCGCCGGGCACGCCGCGGTGGTCTCGGGGGCCGGGCCGACGGTGCTGGTCCTGGCCGCGTCGCAGGAGGAGGCACGGCAGGTCGCCGAGCTCATCGCCCAGGCCCCGGGAGCGCTTGAGGGCACGCAGGCACAGGCCCCGGCCGTGTCCTGGCGTGTCCTGATGCCCGGCGTTGACCGCGTGGGTGCTAGACTGGAAGCGCACTAGCGGTATTGACCCCGGAATCCGGGACCGTGGCGACGCGCCACAGCCGGAGACCGGACACGTACGGACCGTGCACATCGCAAATCCCCTGTTGGTGGATTTCCTGTGTCGACCCAACGCGCCACCGCGTGCGGCTTTCAGACTGGCCGTTCCCCGACTCCGGGGAACCAGCGGCCACCACACAGGATGAATGCCTTAGGGCGCCATCGACACCACGTCGCTGCGTCCGGCAGCCGGCCCGCATCTGAAGCGGAGTACCGGAAGACAACCAGCGGATCGTTCCGACACGATCCGCCCGACGAGGGGGAAGGAACCTTCGTGACCGAAACCACCAGCCTGGCCTCAGGCGTGGAAGAAACGTCGACGGCACCACAGAACGCTGGACTGGCAGGGCTCAAGCTCGCCCAGCTCCAGGCACTGGCGTCGCAACTGGGGATCACCGGGGGATCGCGCATGCGCAAGGGCGATCTCGTGACCGCCATCTCCAACCACCAGCGCGGAGGCTCCGTGGCCGACCGCGAGAAGGCCCCGAAGGCCGACGCCGCCGAGGCCCCGCAGAAGGCCAAGGACGCTGAGAAGGCAGCGGATGCAGCCGGCAAGGACGCCGAGACCAGCGACCGCCCCGCCCGTGGCCGCGGCCGCAGCCGCCGGGCCAGCAGCGACGGCCAGGCACCGCAGGCCGAGGCCGCCTCCGCTCCGGCCGAGTCCGCACCGGCAGCCGACGCCGAGGCGCCGGCTGAATCCGGCTCCAACCAGCGCCGTGGCCGCGGATCCCGTCGGGCCTCCGACAACGGCCAGGCCCAGGCCAATGGCCAGGACAAGTCCCAGGAGAAGGGCCAGGACACCGACTCCTCGGCCTCCTCCACGCCGGAAGGCGGCCAGGAGCAGGACAACGCCCAGCAGGGTGGCGGAAACGACGAGCGCAACGACCGCGGCAACGACCGGGGCGATCGCAACGACCGCCGCAACCGCCGTTCGCGCAACCGCCGCGACAACAACGACGGCGACTCCTCCGGTGATTCGCGCGAGAACAACCGCGACGAGAACCAGAAGAACCAGCAGAACGACTCGGGCCGGAACAACCAGCAGGACAACCAGCGCGAGAACAACCGCCGGGACAACCAGCGCGACAACGACTCGAACGAGCGCGGGGGCCGCGGCAACCGCCGCGAGCGCAACCGCGACCGGAACAACCGCAATGACCGAAACGACCGGAACAACCGGCGCGGCCGCAACCGCAACCAGCCCGAGGTCGACGACACCGAGCTGACCGAGGACGACGTCCTGCTGCCCGTGGCCGGCATTCTGGACGTGCTGGAGAACTACGCGTTCGTGCGCACCTCCGGCTACCTGCCCGGGCCCAACGACGTATACGTCTCGCTGAACCAGGTCAAGAAGCACAACCTGCGCAAGGGCGACGCCGTCGTCGGCGCCATCCGCGCCCCGCGCGACGGCGAGAACTCCAACAACAACGCCAACCAGCGCCAGAAGTTCAACGCCCTGGTGAAGCTGACCAGCGTCAACGGCAAGCCCGCCGACGAGAACAAGGACCGCGTCGAGTTCACCAAGCTCGTCCCGCTCTACCCCTCGCAGCGCCTGCGCCTGGAGACCGACGCCAAGCTCGTCGGACCGCGTGTCATCGACCTGGTCGCCCCCATCGGCAAGGGCCAGCGCGGCCTGATCGTCTCCCCGCCCAAGGCCGGCAAGACGCTCATCCTGCAGTCCATCGCCAACGCGATCACCATCAACAACCCCGAAGTGCACCTGATGATGGTCCTCGTCGACGAACGTCCCGAGGAAGTCACCGACATGCAGCGCACGGTGAAGGGCGAGGTCATCGCCTCGACCTTCGACCGTCCCGCCGACGACCACACCACGGTCGCCGAGCTCGCCATCGAGCGCGCCAAGCGCCTGGTGGAGATGGGCATGGACGTCGTGGTCCTGCTGGACTCGATGACCCGCCTGGGCCGCGCCTACAACCTCAGCGCGCCGGCCTCGGGCCGCATCCTCTCCGGCGGCGTCGATTCGGCGGCGCTGTACCCGCCCAAGCGCTTCTTCGGTGCCGCCCGCAACATCGAGAACGGCGGCTCGCTGACCATCCTGGCCACCGCGCTGGTCGAGACCGGTTCCAAGATGGACGAGGTCATCTTCGAGGAGTTCAAGGGCACCGGCAACATGGAACTGCGCCTGTCCCGCCAGCTGGCGGACAAGCGCATCTTCCCGGCCGTGGACGTCAAGGATTCCGGCACCCGGCGCGAGGAGAACCTGCTCTCGGCCGAGGAGATCAAGATCATGTGGCGCCTGCGCCGCGTGCTCTCCGGACTGGAGACCCAGCAGGCCCTGGAGGTCCTGACCTCCAAGATCCGCGAGACGCAGTCCAACGCCGAGTTCCTGATGCTCGTGTCCAAGACGACGCTCGGATCCAAGTCCGACTCCTAGCGCCCTGACACGCCCGGAACCGGTCCCGCCATCATGCGCGGGACCGGGACCGGGCGTGCTGCGTTAAGCCGCCGACGCGGCGCAACCCTCCCTAGACTGGTGCACACCGCGGCCCCGCCGCCCCGCTGCCGAGAAAGAAGTAGAGCCAATGTTTGAGTCCGTCCAGGGCCTGCTCGACGAGCACGCCGACCTGCAACGCCAGCTCAGCGACCCCGCCGTCTACCAGGACCAGTCGCTGGCCCGCAAGCTCGGCCGGCGCAGCGCGCAGCTCAACGGCATCGTGGAGGCGCACAAGCGCTACACGCAGCTGGTCGACGACCTCGAGGCCGCCCGCGAGATGGCCGACGAGGACCCGGAATTCGCGGAGGAGGCCCTCCGCCTGGAAGCCGAGCTGCCCGTGGCCGAGGAGAAGCTGCGCCGGCTGCTCATCCCGCGCGATCCCAACGACGCCCGCGACGTGATCCTCGAGGTCAAGGGCGGCGAAGGCGGCGACGAGGCGGCCCTGTTCGCCGCGGACCTGCTGCGCATGTACACCCGCTATGCGGAGCACATGGGCTGGAAGACCGAGCTGATCTCCTCCAACGAATCCGATCTCGGCGGCTACAAGGACGCCCAGATGGCCATCAAGGGCAAGTCGAACGACCCCGCCGAGGGCGTCTATGCACACCTGAAGTTCGAGGGCGGGGTGCACCGCGTGCAGCGCGTGCCGGTCACCGAATCCCAGGGCCGCATCCACACCTCGGCCGCCGGCGTGCTCGTCCTGCCCGAGGTCGACGAGCCCGAGGAGGTCGACCTCCACGCCAACGACCTGAAGATCGACGTCTACCGTTCCTCCGGCCCGGGCGGCCAGTCGGTGAACACCACCGACTCAGCGGTGCGCATCACCCACCTGCCCACCGGCATCGTGGTGGCGATGCAGAACGAGAAGTCCCAGATCCAGAACCGCGAGGCAGCGATGCGCGTGCTGCGCTCGCGCCTGCTGGCCCACCAGCAGGAGATCATCGACGCGGAGAACTCCGAGGCTCGCAAGTCCCAGGTGCGCACCATGGACCGCTCCGAGCGCATCCGCACCTACAACTACCCGGAAAACCGCATCGCCGACCACCGCACCGGGTACAAGGCCTACAACCTGGACCACGTGATGAACGGCGAGCTGGACCCCGTGATCGCCTCCTGCATCGAAATGGACGAGCAGGACCGGCTCAACGCCATCGGCGACAGCCAGCAGAAGTAGGACGCCGGTGGATCTCGAGGAGGCACTGCGCCGGGCCACGGCACAACTGCACGACGCCGGTGTCCCCTCCCCACGCGCGGATGCCGAGTTGCTCGCCGGGCACCTCATGGGCCTCTCGCGCGGCCGCGTCGCGGCCCTGGCCCTGGCCGGAACCGCCGCCCCGGAGGGCTATGCCAAGCTCGTCGAGCGCCGTGCGACCCGGATCCCGCTGCAGCACCTGACCGGGGTCGCCTACTTCCGCCACCTCGAGCTGGCCGTCGGCCCCGGGGTGTTCATCCCGCGCCCGGAGACCGAGCTGCTGGCCCAACTGGCCATCGACCGCGCCCGCACCGTCCTGGCCGCACGGGGGAGCGTGCGCATCGTGGACCTGGGCACCGGCTCCGGGGCCGTGGCCGCGGCAGTGGCCAGCGAGGTCCCCGGCACCGAGGTGCACGCCGTGGAGCTGAGCGAGGCGGCCTACCCGTTCGCCGAGCGGAACACGGCACCCCATGGGGTCCGGCTGCACGCCGGTGACCTGCGCACCGCACTGGACGGGGAGGAAGGGCTCTTCGACGTCGTCGTCTCCAACCCGCCCTACATCCCGCCCGGGGCCATCCCGAGGGATCCCGAGGTGCGCGATCACGACCCGGACCTGGCGCTCTACGGCGGCGGGCCCGACGGGCTGGAACTGCCCCGGGCGGTCATTGCCACCGCCGAGCGGCTCCTGGTGCCCGGTGGGTTCCTGGCGCTGGAGCACGCCGACGTCCAGGGCCCGGCCATGCTCCGCCTCTTCGCCGCCAGCGGCCGCTGGTCCGAGGTGGCCGGACACCGCGATCTGAACGATGCCGACCGCGCCACGTCCGGGTACCTCGCCAGGGACCGGGACCCACGGCACGACATGGAAGAATGGACCCCGTGACCGAACGCTTTGACTGCACCACCGAACCCGCCCGCTCCGAGGGCCTGGCCGTCGCCCAGGAGGCCGTCGCCGCCCAACAATGCATCGTGCTGCCCACGGATACGGTGTATGGGATCGGCGCCGACGCCTTTTCCCCGCGGGCCGTCGCCACCCTGCTGGCCGCCAAGGGGCGCGGGCGGAACATGCCCCCGCCGGTGCTCATCCCGCGCGTGGGGACCATGGACGGACTGGCGATGGACGTCCCCGAGGACGCCCGCCTGCTGGCCAACTTCTTCTGGCCCGGCCCGCTGACGCTGATCCTGCGCAGCCAGCCGAGCCTGACCTGGGACCTGGGGGAGACCCGCGGCACCGTGGCACTGCGCATCCCCGATGACGACCTGGCCCGGGACCTGCTCGATGCCACCGGCCCGCTGGCCGTCTCCAGCGCCAACCGCTCCGGGATGCCGGCCGCCACGACGGCCGCCGAGGCCGAGGAGATGCTCGCCGAATCCGTCGCCGTCTACCTCGACGGCGGCCCGCGCCCCCTGCCGGTCCCCGAAGCGGCCGAGGCCGCGGACGCGACCGGGGACCCCGCCGTCGTGCCCGCCCTGCCCTCCACGATCGTGGACTGCACGGGGGAGGTGCTGCGCGTGGTGCGCCAGGGCGCGTTGCCGCTGGCGGATTTGCGCGAACACGTCCCGACGCTGCTCGGATTCGGCGAGGAGGCCCCGGATGCGGCCGACGCCGACGCAGGGCCGCAGGATTCTGGTGTAGAACTGAAGGAGGACCAGGACGCCGAAGCCGCAGCCACCGGTGCCGGCCAGCCCGACGGGACCGGGCGGGCCCCGGCCGGCGGCCAGCCGCCGGTATCCCCGTAGGCGGCGGGACCGCCCGCCCGCACCACCACGATTTCCGGACGCCGCCACCGGCAGCGCCCAGCCGGACCCCCGGCCCATTGACGAGGAGCACAGACCTGAGCGTCGCAAAACCATGAGCACCAGGCACAGCCCCGACGAAGCCAAGACCGCCAGCAGCGACCGCATCCTGTGGCTCGGCTCGCAATTCCTGCTCGATGCCCTGGCCTGGATCGTCGCGATCTTCGTGGCCATCATCCTGCGCTATGAGATGACGTTCGACCCGAGCAAGCTCGACGGCGTCGCCATCGTCTGCGCCGTGGCCATCGTCAGCCAGTTCATCGTCGGCACCGCCCTGTCGCTCTACCGCGGCCGCTACAGCTTCGGCTCGTTCCACGAGGCCAAGCTGCTGGTCATCGTCACCGTCGCCGTCTCGGTGATCCTCACCGGCGTGCTGCTCTTCGCCGGCATCCCGATGCAGATCGCCCGCGGCACCGGGCTCATCGCCTTCCCGTTCGCCTGCATCTTCATGGCGGCCGTCCGCTACGCCAAGCGCATGCACGTCGAATCCAAGACCAAGCCCGGCGACCACGCCGAACGCACCCTGATCTATGGCGCCGGATTCGTCGGCAAGTCTATCGTGACGCGGATGAGCAACGACCGGCTGTCGCCCTGGCAGCCGGTCGGGCTGATCGACGACGACCCCGCCAAGAAGCACCTGCGCATCTCCTCGGTGCCGGTGCTGGGCCGGCGCGAGAACATCGCCGACGTCGTCAAGCGCACCCGGGCGACCGTGATCCTGCTGGCCATGGCCAACATCGACGCGGACACGATCCGCGAGATCAGCGACCTGGGCCACGCGCTGGGCCTGAAGGTCCTGGTCGTGCCGCCGCTGCGCGACATGCTCACCGGGCCCCACGAGTTCTCCTTCCGCGAAGTGGCCATCGAGGACCTCATCGGCCGGCACCCGGTGGACATCCACGTCGACGAGATCGCCGGCTACGTCACCGGCAAACGCGTGCTGGTCACCGGTGCCGGCGGGTCCATCGGCTCCGAGCTCTGCCGGCAGATCAGCGTCTACTCGCCGGCCGAGCTGATCATGCTCGACCGCGACGAGACGGGCCTGCAGACCACCCAGATCTCGCTGACCGGCCGTGGCCTGCTCGATGGCCAGGACACCGTGTTGGCCGACATCCGCGACGCCGCGACGCTGACCGCCATCTTCCGCGAACGCCGCCCCGAGGTGGTCTTCCACACCGCCGCGCTCAAGCACGTCTCGCTGCTGGAGCAGTACCCGGACGAGGCGTGGAAGACCAACGTGATGGGCAGCCTCAACGTGCTCAACGCGGCCCGGGCGGCGGACGTGGGCACCTACGTGAACATCTCCACCGACAAGGCCGCCAACCCCACCACGGCGCTGGGCCACTCCAAGCGGGTCGCCGAGAAGCTCACCGCCTGGATGGGGGAGCAGACCGGGCGCAAGTACGTCTCCGTGCGCTTCGGCAACGTGCTGGGCAGCCGCGGCTCGGTACTGCCGCTGTTCACCGAGCAGATCCTCAAGGGCGGCCCCGTCACCGTCACCGACCCCGAGGCCACGCGCTTCTTCATGACGATCCCCGAGGCCTGCCAGCTGGTCATCCAGGCCGGGGCCATCGGCAGCGGTGGGGAGGTCATGATCCTGGACATGGGCAACCCGGTGCGCATCATGGACGTCGCCGAGCACATGATCCAGCTCAGCGGCAAGGACGTGGAGATCGTCATCACCGGCCTGCGCCCGGGCGAGAAGCTGCACGAGGACCTCATCGGCGAGGGCGAGGGCGACGAGCGGCCCCGGCACCCGAAGATCTCCCACGCGCACATCGACGTGCTCGACCCGGCCGACATGGACCTGGGGGAGTGGAAGAAGCGCCAGGGCCACCTCGACGGCCAAGAGGACGGGGAAGCGGCCTCATGAACGCCGCGGATGCCCTGGCCATAGCCGCGGCCTTCGCCGCTGGAGCCCTGCTGCCCTTCGCCCTGATCCCGTTGCTGCAGCGGCTGGGCGTCATCGATGTGCCCAACGACCGCTCCTCGCATACGACCACCGCGGTCCGGGGCGTCGGGCTGACGATCACCGTGGCCATGCTGATCGGCTTCGCCGTGGCGTGGTCCGCCGGCGCCCACGGACACGGACCGCTGCTGCCCGTCGTCGCCGGGGTCTCCCTGGCAGCGGCCGCCCTGGGGTGGGTCGAGGACTACCGCGGACTCTCGGTCGGCTGGCGTTTCGGCCTGCAGTTGATCATCGGCGCCCTGGGCACCACGGCATTGGTCGCCCTCACAGACAGCTCCCGCTGGTGGATCCTCGTCGGGGCACTGGCGCTGGCCGCCTACGTCAACGTGGCCAACTTCATGGACGGCATCAACGGCATCAGCGGCCTGCACGGCCTGGTGGTGGGATTGTTCTTCGCCGGCGCGGGGGTCTTGGGCCACCAGGCGTGGATGGTCGTGCCGTCCCTGGTCATCGCCGCAGGATTCTCCTCGTTCCTGCCGTGGAACCTGGGCCGCGGCCACGTGTTCCTCGGCGACGTCGGCAGCTACCTGCTCGGGGCATCGCTGGCGGTCACCGGGGCGGCGGCCTTCCTCAACGGCATGGAAGCCGGCTACCTGCTGGGTCCGGTGGTCATCTACCTGGCCGATACCGCCTACACCCTGCTGGTACGGATCCGTGCCGGCGAACGCTGGTATGCGGCCCACCGCCAGCATGTCTACCAGCGGCTCACGGACGTGGGGCTCAGCCACGTCGGCTCGGCCCTCGTGGTCACCGCGGCGACCGCGTTGTGCGCTGCAGGGGCGATGCTCAGCGTCCTGGCCACCGGCCCCGCCCAGTACCTGTGGGGCGTGTTCATTCTCGTGGTCATCGTGGCCTACCTCGGCAGCCCGGCGTGGATCGGGCGCGTCTCGGGACGGGCCGCTGCCACGCGATGAAGCCGTGGCCCGATAACATTTCTATCCCGTGTAGAATTGGTACCGGTTCCCAGCGGGAACACCAACAACACGCTCCCTGCCCGGTAGGCCCACGCCAACCAGGCGGGACGACAACGAGGTGACGTACATGCCGGAAGCGGCACACCCCAGCGGCGCCCGCGCCGTGCGGGAGTCGGGGGCAACCCCTTCTCCCTGGCTGTCGATCCTGCGCCAATGCGTGCTCGTCACCGGGATCGCCGTCGTGGTGATCGCCGTGGTTGCCCTGGTGGCCAGCGGACCGGCCGCGGCGGGCAGTGCCCTCGGTGCCGGCGCCGTCGTGATCGCCTTCTTCGGCATCAGCCTGGGCATCGGGCACGTCGTCGGCCGGCGGAACCCCTCCGCCGCCTTTGGCGGATTCATGATCGGATACATCGTCAAGGTCGTCGTCCTGGGTGTCCTGGCCTTCGGCCTCGGTACCCCGGCGTGGCTCGACGGGACCTGGCTGCTCATCGGGGTCGTCGCGACCGTGGTGATCTGGCAGGTCGTGGAGCTGCGGGCCTTCTCCCGGTTGCGCCTCCAGCTCTACAACGACCCCATCGCACCGCCCCCCGCCGATCAGGGAGGGGACCGATGAGCCACGACGGCACCAACGGGTCCCGCCCGGCGGAGATCTCGCGCTTTCGTGAGAACTTCAACTACATCGTTGGCGGGATCATCGCATGGGGTTTGATAGGGTGGTTGTTGGACTTCCTGTTAGATACCCGCTGGATCTGGATCGTCGGCGCCCTCCTCGGTGCCGTTGCCGGATATTATCTGGCCTTCCTCCACCGCAAAGACCGTGCCACCCGGCCGGTCCGTGGTGCGGACGAATAACAGCCAACAACTTCATCCGTTGGGGATCCGGAACGGCTTCCCACCGATATTGCCCAATGACGGACACAGCAGAGAGGAACCGCGTTGATCGCGCTTGCGCTTCCGGCGGCCCCAGCAGAAGGTGGGTTCAAAGCCCCCGGCCTTGAGGACATGCACCTCCCCGACATCCTCCCCTGGGGAGCCGAGTACGGCACCGGCTTCGGCAAGCAGATGCTGCTCGTCATCCTCTCGGTGATCCTGATCTCCTGGTTCTTCATGGCCGCCTCCCGGCGACGCCAGATCGTGCCGGGCAAGCTCCAGTTCCTGGGCGAGATGTCCTACAACTTCGTGCGGAACTCCGTGGGCAAGGACATCATCGGCGAAAAGGACTTCAAGCCCTTCGTGCCGCTGCTGGTCAGCCTCTTCTTCTTCATCCTGCTGAACAACCTGTTCGCCGTGGTCCCCATGCTGCAGATGCCGACTCCGTCGCACGTGGGCACGGCCTACGCGCTGGCCGGCATCGTCTACCTGTACTGGATCTACCTGGGCTTCAAGAAGCACGGCATCAAGTACTTCAAGCTCGCCGTGGTCCCCTCGGGTGTGCCGAAGGCGATCCTGCCGCTGATCGTCGTCATCGAGATCATCTCCAACTTCTTCGTCCGCCCGCTGACGCACAGCCTCCGTCTGTTCGCCACCATGCTCTCCGGGCACCTGATCGTCATGCTGGCCGCCGCCGGCACGTCCTACATGCTCGTGGAGGGCGGTGCCTTCCTGAAGGGCCTGGGCGTGCTGACCTTCGTCGGCGGCGTCGGCATGGGCATCTTCGAGGTCCTGATCATGGTCCTCCAGGCCTACGTCTTCGTCCTGCTGACTGCCATCTACATCCAGGGCTCACTGGTCGAAGAGCACTAAAAGCTTTCCCCACCCGGGGAATACCCTGTATCCAAACACCCTGCCAATCGGCATTCTGAAAGGAACACAATGGAAATCTACGGTAGCCTCAACGCCATCGGTTACGGCCTCTCCGCAATCGGCGGTGCCATCGGCGTGGGTCTCGTCTTCGCCGCGTACATCAACGGCGTCGCACGTCAGCCTGAGGCCCAGCGCGTGCTGCAGCCGATCGCCTTCCTCGGCCTGGCGCTGACCGAAGCTCTTGCCATCCTCGGCCTGGTCTTCGCCTTCATCTGGGGCCGCGTCTAAACTTCGGCTCCTTTCAGGGAACCGAAGGTTAGAGTCTAAGAAAGACGGGTGAATTATGATCTACGCAGCACTAAGCGCGGCTGAGGGCAAGGTAAACCCCCTCGTCCCCAACGTCTGGGAAATCGCACTGACGCTGGTGACCTTCATCGTTCTGCTGTTCATCGTCAACAAGTTTGTCGTACCGGCGTTCGAGAAGACCTACGAGGAGCGCTCGGCCGCCATCGAGGGCGGGATCGCGAAGGCGGAGGCCGCGCAGGCCGAAGCCAACGCCGCCCTCGACGAGTACAAGCAGCAGCTGCTGGACGCCCGCACGGAAGCCAATCGCATCCGCGAGGAAGCCCGTGCAGAGGGTTCCAAGATCCTGGCTGACCTGAAGGAGAAGGCAGCGGCTGAGTCCGCCCGCATCACCGAACAGGCCCACGTCCAGATCGAGGCCGAGCGCCAGGCCGCCGTCGTCTCCCTCCGGGGAGAAGTCGGCACCCTGGCCACCCAGCTTGCCAGCCGGATCGTGGGCGAAGCCCTCGATGACGACGCCCGCTCCGCGCGCGTGGTCGACCGGTTCCTGAGCGACCTCGAGAACCAGCAGAGCGCAGGTGCATCGAACTAATGGCAGGTGTATCGAGCCAGTCCCTGGCGGCGGCGCAGTCCGACCTTGAGGCGAAACTGCCCACGGCCGGCCTGCCGCTGGCCAAGGATCTCTTCGCAGTGCTTGACGTCTTCGATTCCAGTGCCGGCCTGCGCCGCGCACTGACGGATCCGGCGCGCGGCACCGAGGAAAAGACCGCCCTGACGTCCCGGCTGCTGCGGGGGAAGGTCTCCCCGGAGACCGAATCCATCGTGGCCGGTCTCGCCGGTTCCCGGTGGGGCTCGGCACGTGACATCGGCGATGCACTGGAAACGCTGGCGGCCACCGTGGCCGTCAGCGTGGCAGAGCGCCAAGCAGAAGGGGCTGCCGGTCTCGAAGCCCTGGAGGAAGACCTCTTCGCCTTCATCCGGGTTGTGGGGTCCAGTCATGATCTGCAGCGCGCGCTCGACGACCCGCAGGCCCCGGCCGACGCCAAGCGCGAACTCGCGCTGAAGGTGTCGCCGGGTGCCGGCGAGGTCGCACGGGTCCTGATCGCGCAAGCCGTCGAGTCCCCCCGGGGCCTCAAGCCGGCTGCACTCGTGCAGAAGTTCGTGGAGTTGGTGGCCAAGCGCCAGCAGCGGTGGATTGCGCAGGTCAGCGCCACCCGTCCGTTGACTGACGAACAGTTCAACCGCCTGCAGGCCGGGCTCAACAAGCTCTACGGACGCGATCTGAAGATCAACGTCGCAGTGGATCCATCACTAGTTGGAGGCCTCCGGGTGGTCGTCGGTGACGAGGTTGTTGACGCAACCGCCGCCACCCGCCTCGCGGAACTCCGTCGTCGGCTGGCCGGCTAGCCCTCCTCCGGGAGGGCGGCCCGCTGCCGACACCACAGACTGAATCAAACCCCGGTTTCCACCAGCCACCCCCGGTCGGGAACCACAATCTAGGAGAGCAGGGACTGCAGATGGCCGAATTGACCATCAACGCCGATGACGTCCGCAACGCCTTGACCGACTTCGCCGCGTCCTATGAACCGGGCAACGCGCAGCGTGTCGAGGTGGGTCGCGTGAGCACGGCTAGTGACGGCATCGCAAAGGTGGAGGGTCTTCCCTCCGTAATGGCCAACGAGCTGCTTCGTTTCGAAGACGGCACGCTGGGACTGGCACAGAACCTCGACACCCGTGAAATCGGCGTCGTCGTCCTCGGCGACTTCGCCGGGATCGAAGAAGGCCAGGAAGTCCACCGCACGGGCGAGATCCTGTCCGTGCCCGTGGGCGACAACTTCCTGGGCCGCGTTGTCGACCCGCTGGGCATGCCCATCGACGACATGGGCGACATCGAGGCCGAAGGACGCCGTCCGCTGGAGCTCCAGGCGCCCGGCGTGACGCAGCGCCAGTCCGTCAGCGAACCGATGCAGACCGGCATGAAGGCCATCGACGCCATGATCCCGGTCGGCCGCGGCCAGCGCCAGCTGATCATCGGCGACCGCCAGACGGGCAAGACCGCCCTGGCCGTCGACACGATCATCAACCAGAAGGCCAACTGGGCCTCCGGCGATGTCTCCAAGCAGGTGCGCTGCATCTACGTGGCGATCGGGCAGAAGGCCTCCACGGTGGCCTCGGTCCGCCAGGCCCTTGAAGAGCACGGCGCCATGGAGTACACGACCATCGTCGCCTCGCCGGCATCCGACCCGGCCGGCTTCAAGTACCTGGCGCCCTACGCCGGCTCGGCCATCGGCCAGCACTGGATGTACGGCGGCAAGCACGTTCTCATCGTGTTCGACGACCTGTCCAAGCAGGCCGAAGCCTACCGCGCCGTCTCGCTGCTGCTGCGCCGCCCGCCGGGACGCGAAGCCTACCCGGGCGACGTGTTCTACCTGCACTCCCGCCTGCTGGAGCGTTGCGCCAAGCTCTCCGACGAGCTCGGTGCCGGCTCGATGACCGGCCTGCCGATCATCGAGACCAAGGCAAACGACGTCTCGGCCTACATCCCGACCAACGTCATCTCCATCACCGACGGCCAGATCTTCCTGCAGTCGGACCTCTTCAACGCCAACCAGCGTCCGGCAGTCGACGTGGGCATCTCGGTGTCCCGCGTGGGCGGCTCGGCGCAGATCAAGGCCATGAAGAAGGTCTCCGGCACGCTGAAGCTGGAACTGGCCCAGTACCGGGACATGCAGGCCTTCGCCATGTTTGCCTCGGACCTGGACGCCGCCACCAAGCAGCAGCTGACCCGTGGTGCCCGCCTGATGGAACTGCTCAAGCAGGGCCAGTATGCTCCGTACCCGGTCGAGGACCAGGTCGTCTCCGTGTGGGCCGGCACCAACGGCCACCTGGACGAGGTCCCCGTCGAGGACGTGCGCCGGTTCGAGCAGGAGTTCATCGAGCACCTGCGCAACCGCACCGACGTGCTCACCACGATCGCCCAGACGGGCAAGCTGGAGGATTCGACGGTCGATGCGCTGAAGTCCAACGTCGAGGACTTCAAGCAGGGCTTCTTCGGCCAGGGCGGGGACCAGCTGGTCCGCGCCGGGCACGAGGAGCACGACGCCCTCGCTGAAGAGAACGTCGACCAGGAAAAGATCGTCAAGCAGAAGCGCTGACGTTCTCCGCGGGGTGGTGGCCGGGCCCGCGGGCCCAGCCACCACCACAGCGGACTAGGAAAGGATAAACATGGGAGCCCAGATTCGGGTCTACCGCCAGAAGATCGCCTCGACGTCGTCGATGGGCAAGATCTTCAAGGCGATGGAACTGATCGCCACTTCCCGCATCGGCAAGGCCCGGAGCCGGGTTTCGGCCTCGCTGCCGTACGCCCGTGCGATTACCCGTGCCGTTTCTGCCGTCGCGTCCCAGTCCGAGGTCGATCACCCGCTGACCACCGAGCCGGAGCAGATCCGCCGCTCGGCAGTGCTGGTAATGACCTCCGACCGTGGCCTGGCCGGTGCCTACTCGGTCAGCGCCATCAAGCAGGCCGAAGCCCTGATCGAATTGCTGCACGGCGAGGGGAAGGAAGTCAGCACCTACGTCGTCGGACGCAAGGCGCAGGCGTACTTCGACTTCCGCAACCGCGAATACGCGCGGGTGTGGACCGGGGATACCGACGCACCGAAGTTCGAGACGGCCCGCGAGATCGGCGAGGTGCTGCTGGAGGCCTTCAACACGCCGTACGAGGAAGGCGGTGTGGAGGAGATCCACGTCGTCTACACGCAGTTCAAGTCCATGGTCGTCCAGGAACCAACCGTCATCCGGTTGCTCCCCCTGGAAGTCGTGGAGGAGGAAGTGGCCCAGGAAAACGACCTGCTGCCGCTGTATGAGTACGAGCCCGAACCCGAACAGGTCCTGGACGCACTCCTGCCGCGTTACATCGAGTCCCGCATCTTTGCAGCCCTGCTGCAGGCGGCCGCATCCGAACTGGCAGCACGCCAGCGCGCGATGAAGGCCGCCGGTGACAACGCCAACGAGCTGATCAAGAAGTACACGCGACTTCGGAACAACGCCCGCCAGGCCGAGATCACCCAGGAACTGTCGGAAATCGTGGCAGGCGCAGACGCGCTCAGCGCGTAGCAGCCGGCCGATCACCCTTTACCCCCACGCTCTAGATACAAGCGAAGTGAGAGAGATGACTGCCCAACTTAACGAGCAGGGAACCGCTGCCGCAGCCCCGGGTGCAACCGGGCGCATCGCACGCGTCATCGGTCCGGTCGTCGACGTCGAATTCCCGGCCGATGCCCTTCCCGCCATGTACAACGCCCTGACCGCCGACATCACGCTCAATGGTGAGACGCACACGGTCACCTTCGAAACCAGCCAGCACCTCGGCGACAACCTCGTGCGCGCCATCTCCCTGCAGGCCACCGACGGACTCGTCCGCGGCGCCGTCGTCCAGGACACCGGCGCCTCGATCTCCGTCCCCGTCGGTGA
The DNA here is from genome assembly GCF_041679245.1 of Arthrobacter sp. JSM 101049. Classification (NCBI taxonomy): domain Bacteria; kingdom Bacillati; phylum Actinomycetota; class Actinomycetes; order Micrococcales; family Micrococcaceae; genus Arthrobacter; species Arthrobacter sp. JSM 101049. The sequence continues at coordinate 169,415 of NZ_JBGFFC010000005.1, forward strand.
CGGCGTCAAGGGCCACATCTTCAACGTCCTCGGCGAGCCGCTGGACGTGCCTGCCTCGGAGCTGGAGATCAGCGAGCGCTGGCCCATCCACCGCAAGGCACCGGAGTTCGCCAGCCTGGAGTCCTCGACCGAGATCCTCGAGACCGGCATCAAGTCGATCGACCTCCTGACCCCGTACATCCAGGGCGGCAAGATCGGTCTGTTCGGTGGCGCCGGCGTTGGCAAGACCGTGCTGATCCAGGAAATGATCACCCGTGTGGCCCGCAACTTCGGTGGCACCTCGGTGTTCGCCGGCGTGGGTGAGCGCACCCGTGAAGGCAACGACCTCTGGGTCGAAATGGAAGAATCAGGGGTCCTGAAGGACACCGCCCTGGTCTTCGGCCAGATGGATGAGCCGCCGGGAACGCGCCTGCGCGTGGCCCTGTCCGCCCTGACCATGGCGGAGTACTTCCGCGATGTGCAGAATCAGGACGTGCTGCTGTTCATCGACAACATCTTCCGCTTCACCCAGGCCGGTTCCGAGGTGTCGACCCTGCTGGGCCGCATGCCCTCGGCTGTGGGCTACCAGCCGAACCTGGCGGACGAGATGGGCACCCTTCAGGAGCGCATCACCTCCACGAAGGGCCACTCCATCACCTCGATGCAGGCCATCTACGTCCCCGCGGATGACTACACCGACCCGGCCCCGGCGACGACGTTCGCGCACCTGGATGCGACCACGGAACTCTCCCGTGAAATCGCCTCCCGTGGCCTGTACCCTGCCATCGACCCGCTGACGTCGACGTCGCGCATCCTGGACCCGCAGTACGTGGGCCAGGAGCACTACGACACCGCCGTGCGCGTGAAGTCGATCCTGCAGAAGAACAAGGAACTCCAGGACATCATCGCGATCCTGGGTGTCGACGAGCTCTCGGAAGAGGACAAGATCGTCGTCTCCCGTGCCCGCCGCATCCAGCAGTTCCTGTCGCAGAACACCTACACCGCCAAGCAGTTCACCGGTGTCGAGGGTTCGACCGTGTCGATCAAGGACACCATCGAGGGCTTCAAGGCCATCTGCGACGGCGACCTCGACCACATCGCCGAGCAGGCCTTCTTCAACATTGGCGGACTCGACGATGTCGAGCGCCAGTGGGCCGAAATCCAGGGCAAGTAGCCATGGCCGAACTCGAAGTCGAAATCGTCGCAGCGGACCACTTCGTGTGGTCCGGTGCGGCGAGCCTGGTCAAGGCACGCACCAGCGATGGCGAGATCGGCGTCATGCCGGGGCACAGCCCCGTCCTGGCGATCCTCGCGCCCGGGGAGTTGGCCATCGAGCCGACCAGCGGTTCGCGGATCACGGTCCAGTCTGAGGGCGGCTTCTTCTCGGTCGACAAGGACCGGGTCGTCATCGTGGCTGACAATGCGCAGCTGGACGAGTCCGCCACGGCAGGAAACCGATAGTCCGCCATTGAACGAGTTGGGCATTCCCGTAATCATCCTGGCGGTAGCCCTGCTACTGCTGATCATGATGCTGGGTGCCATGGGGGTGCGCCGCCACCAGTTGCGGCGCGCCCTTGGCACGTTTGACGCCTCCATCTCCACCACCTCCGGGAAGTGGATGATGGGGGTTTGTCGTTATACGGAGACCGAGCTGGAATTCCTCCGTTGGCTCTCCGTCACCCCGGTGCCGCGGAACCGGTTTGTCCGCACGGCCCTGCAGATCAACGGGTGGCGCGAGGCGGAGCCGGACGAACGGACCAGGATCCAGCCCGGCGCCGTTGTCGTCTCCCTGTCGGACGGTGGCGAACCGATCCTCCTGGCCATGGACTACGGCTCCTACACCGGCCTGCGCAGCTGGGTCGAGGCCGGCCCCGTGGCCGGCGTCGGTACCTGGCGGTAAGCCACCCGGGCCGACACAGCACGATGGCGCGCATCCCGAAGGATGCGCGCCATCGTTGTTCCGGCGGCGCTGGGCGGCGGGGCCGTCCAACGACCGGTTATATTCCGACGACTCCCGTGGCCTGGGGACCCTTGGCCCCCTGGCCGATCTCGAATTCGACACGCTGGTTTTCCTCCAGCGTGCGGAAGCCGTTGCTCTGGATTTCCGAGTAGTGGACAAAGACATCGCCGTCGGCGTCGTCCGGCGTAATGAAGCCGAACCCCTTTTCAGCGTTGAACCACTTCACGGTGCCCTGCGCCATGTATATCTCCTCATAGATGTGCAACTAACCGGTCGAGGCTCCTTGCCAGGACCGGGCGGTACCCAAGTGGGAAGAGGCCGGCCAAGGCCGGTGACGCTCCACACCCGCAACCTGCTTTGCGGGCATGAACATGACCAACACAAAGACTGAGTTGATCATCACACATCAACGTGAGGTATTCAACGCCGAATTTCCCCGCCGTGCTGATCAGGCAGGGATTGCCTCCAGCTGGAGCCCGTCGCGGAAGACGGAGACCAGGCGCAGGTGACGGTCCACGACGAGGGCATCGGCACTGAAGCCGACGCGCAGCGCACCGACCTCGTCCGCCAGGCCGACGAGTTCGGCCGGGACCGATGTCGCGGAGAGCACCGCCTGCTCCAGCGGCACGCCGCTCTCGACGGTGTGGCGGACCACGTCCAGCAGGGTGGCGATGCCGCCGGCCAGCGAACCGCCGTCCGCCAGCCGGGCCGCGCCGTCGGAGACGACGACCTGCTGTGGGCCGAGGGCGTACTCGCCGTCGGCCAGGCCCGTCGCGGCCATTGAATCGGTGACCAGGACGATCGCCTCCGGCCCGAGCAGCGCAAAGAGCATCCGAACCGTGGCCGGATCCACGTGGACGCCGTCCGCGATGATCTCGAGGACTGCCTGGCCCTGGGCCGCCGCCTGCAGGCATGCGGCGACCGGTCCGGGGGAGCGGTGGTGCAGCGGGGGCATGCCGTTGAACAGGTGGGTCACCGTGGCGCGCTCGGTGTACCCGTCGAAGCCGGCCGATGAGAGTTCCTCGACGGCGACCTCGATCGACGCCGTGACGGTCTCGGCATCCGCGTCGGTATGGCCGACCGACGGCAGGACCCCGTGGGAGACCAATTGCTCGACGAGGGCGTCCGAGCCGGCCAGCTCGGGCGCATACGTCATGGTGCGCAGCTGGCCGCGGGCGCTGGCGACCAGTTCGTCGACGAAGTCGGGATCCGGGGACGTGAGGAACGCCGGGTCCTGGGCGCCGCACCGTGCGGAGGAGAGGAACGGTCCTTCCGCGTGGATTCCGGCGAGCAGCTCGCGTTCGGCCAGCGGGGCCAGGACCTCGGCCGCGCGCAGCATCTCCTGGCGATCAGCGGTGACCAGGCTGGCGAGCAACGTCGTCGTTCCCGAGGCATGCAGGTAGCGGATGGCCCGCTCGGCCGCCTCGCCATCGGCGCTGGGGAAATCGGCGCCGGCCGCCCCATGGCAGTGCACGTCCACCAGGCCGGGCAGGAGGGTCGCCCCGTTCGGGATGCGGACCTCCGAGTAGGCCCCGGCGTCGGGCCAGGCGGCGAACTCGTCCTGCGTGCCGATGAAGGCGATGCGGTCCCCCTCGAAGGCCAGGACGGCCTCGTCGATGGTGGTTCCGCTGGTGACGGCCCGGCCACTCAGGTACAGGCGGGTGGGTTCCTCGGTGGAAGTCATGGCTCCAGCATAGGTTCTGCCCCGCGGCGCACCTAGGTACGGGCCGGTCCGCGGCTCAGAAAAGCCGCGAGGCGCTGTCGTCGACGCCGCGCATGGCGTCGTAGTCCAGGGTGAGGCATTCGATGCCCCGGTCGGTGGCCAGGGTCCTGGCCTGCGGCTTGATCTGCTGGGCGGCGAAGACCCCGCGGACCGGTGCCAGCAGGGGATCGCGGTTCATCAGTTCCAGGTAGCGGGTGAGCTGCTCGACGCCGTCGATGTCGCCCCGGCGCTTGAGCTCGATGGCCACGGTGGCACCGCTGGCGTCCCGGGCCAGGATGTCGACCGGTCCGATGGCGGTCATGTATTCGCGGCGGACGAGCCGGAAGCCCTCGCCGAGGACATGGATCTGCTCGGCCAGCAGGCGCTGCAGGTCCGCCTCGACGCCATCCTTGACCAGGCCGGGGTCGATGCCGAGTTCGTGGCTGGAATCGTGCTGGATCTCGTGGATCCGGATCACCAGGTGGTCATCGCTCTTGGCATGCTGGACCCGCCAGGTCTCCTGCACGCCCTCGGCAGCGGCGTCCTCGTCCGCGGGGGCGACGTGCATCGTCGCGGGCGGGCTCATCCAGTTCAGCGGCTTGTAGGAACCGCCGTCGGAATGGATGAGGACGGAGCCATCGGCCTTGACCACGAGCAGGCGGGTCGCCAGGGGAAGGTGGGCACGCAGACGGCCCAGGTAGTCGACTGAGCAACGGGCTATCACTAAACGCACATCCAGCACTCTACCGCCCGCACGGTGCCCGGGCATTCCCGCCTCGGGTGCCCAAGACGATACGATCCGGAACATGCCCCGCTCGAACCGCCCCCGCCGCCCCACCCGTCCGGCAAGGCCGGGCAAGTGGTCCTCCGCCGGCAGGCCGCGGGAGGAGGACGACGACGGCCTCCGCGGCCCCGGGTTGTCCATCCCGTCGCTGCAGAACGCCCCCGACGGGCAGTGGCACGTCCGCAGGATCTCCGCCGCCCGCGCGGGGAAGAGCTATACCTGCCCGGGATGCCACCGTGCCATCGACCCCGGGGTCGAGCACATCGTGGCCTGGCGGGCGGACCATTGGAGCGGCGACGAGGCCTCGGCCGCTGGGCGGCGCCACTGGCACCTGAAGTGCTGGACCGGGCGCAGCTTCCGCTACTGAGCGGGCATCGCCGCCGGCATTGCCGTCCGTCCCCGCCGCCCGATCCGGGGGCCCTGCGCTACAGCCGCTCCTGGCGGGCCATGAAGACCTCGCGGATCAGCAGCATCGCCGAGGCGGCCAGCGGGATGGCCATCAGCGCGCCCACGACCCCCAGCAGCGCCCCGCCGGCGATCACCGCGATCACGGCCACGGCCCCGGGGACCGCCACGGTGCGCTGCATGATGCGCGGGGAGATGAAGTAGGCCTCGAATTGCAGGTAGCCGAAATAGAAGATGGCGTAGACCACCGCCGTCTCCCAGCCGACCGTCAGGGCGATCAGCGACACCAGGATCCCGGCGATCACCGCCCCGACCAGCGGGATGAAGGCCAGCAGGGCCACCACCATCGAGAGCAGCAGCGAGTACGGCACCCCGACGATGCTCATCACGATGAAGGCGTAGAGCGCGTTCAGCAACGCCACCACGGCCTGGCCCATGACGTAGTTGCCCACGCTGTTGGTGATCTGCTCGGAGAGGACCTGGACGCGTTCGCGCTTCGAGCGCGGGGCCAGCCGATAGCACCAGGCCTTGAGCCCGGGCAGCGAGGCCAGGATGTAGACGGCCAGCACCAGCACGATCAGCGTGCCGAACATGCCCTGGGCCACCACCGAGCCGACGCCGATCACGCCGCCGAAGACCCCGCCGACGGCGTCGGAGTTCTGGAAGAACTTGTCGACCTCCTCGGTGATGCGTTCGCGGACCTGGAACTGGTCGTCGATGGTGGTGAAGAACTCCGAATTCAGGAAGCTGTCCACGAAGTCCGGCGCCTTCTCCACGAACGCGGTGGTCTGGCGCACGATGGTGGGCACCAGCGTGCCGACGACTCCGCCGAAGACGGCGGCCAGCAACAGGATCGCCGCCAGCACGCCCAGCGGCCGCGGGAGGCCGTGGCGCTCGAGGAACCGCACGATCGGCTCGAGCCCCAGGGCGATGAACAGGGCGATCGCGATCCAGACCAGCAGCGAGCCGACGTTGGTGAGGATGAAGTACAGCAGCAGCGCCAGCCCGACCCCGATGCTGATCATGAACCCGGTGAAGATCGGGTGGTGGACCCCCGGGGTCGTGTCGATCGGATCGAGGTCGTCCGGGGCCTCGGGTGCCGGGGCGATGGGAACGGGGCGGGCCCGCCGCAGCAGGGCGCGCACGCGGGCCCCGAACGACGACGGTGCCCCCGCCGGGGGACGCTCGCCGTCCGCACCGGAGGGCCGTTGCGCTGCGGAAACCGGCTGGCCGTCGTGCGGGGGTTCGGCAGGCACCGGCGCCGCGGGGGAGACCGGGGTGCCGGGGGAGGCCGCACCGTCGTGTCCGGGAGCGGACGGGCGGCGCTCGGGCTCGTTCCCGTCCGGGGCGGCGTTGCTCTCGGTCTTCACGCATCGAGCCTACCCGCCGGGCGGGACGCGCCGCCGCACCTCGCGCACGGAGGCGCAGCGTCGTGCATCGTGGCACCGGACACAACGGGGAACCGCTGCGGTAACCGGTTCGTTATCATTGAAGTGCGGACCGGGACGGATCATGCCCGGGCGCGCCGAGGCCGATCCATCGACCCCCATTTTGTTAGGTGTATTTTAGTGCGAATCATCATTGCGGCGATCTCCATCCTGCTGGGCGCCCTGGCGCTCGTGGTGGGCATCGGCCAGCGGACCTTCTGGGCGCCGCCCGAGATCGCGACGGCAACGGTCCAAACGGACCTGGAGGACGCCCCCGTCACCGTGATCGGTCCCGGGATCGCCACCGACCAGGAACGCCCGGTCGACGTCACGATCGAGGCGGACGGCCAGTTCACCGCCGCCCTGGGCCGCTCGGCCGACGTGGACGCGTGGGTCGGCAAGGCAGCGCACAACACCATTTCCGGCATCGATTCCGACACGATGGCCCTGACGGCCGAACACGTCGACGGCGAGGCCAAGGTCCCCAACCCCAAGGGCTCCGACCTCTGGGTCGCCTCGGAGTCGGCCGATTCGCATCTGGTGCACCGCTGGACCGAACCCGCCGACGGCGACTGGTCGCTCCTGCTCGCCGCCGACGGCAAGCAGCCGGCACCGACACAGGTCACCGTCTCCTGGGAAAACGACGCCTCGGCCCCCTTCTCCATCCCGCTGATCATCGTCGGCGCGCTGCTGGTCGTCTTCGGCATCGCCTCGCTGCTGGTCGCCGGGCGCAGGCCGCGGGACCCCCAGGTCACCGGCACCACCGGAGCCGGATCGGGCCCGGGCACCCCGGCCGGCGGGCCGGGTGCGGGATCCCCGGCGCTCAAGCGCACGGCCGCGGTCCTCACGGCTGTGGCCCTGGTCCTGGTGCCGGCCGTTCCGGCATCGGCGGCCCCCGCGGATTCGGCCTCCGGATCGGCCGCGGTCTCGGATCCCACGGACACCGAGGGCGATGCCTACCCGGTCGTCCAGCCGGAACAGCTCGACCGCATCCTCGAGTCGGTTGCCGACACGGTGGCCGCGGGCGACAAGGCCAAGGACGCCAAGAAGCTCACCTCCCGGGTCGGGGACCGCGCCCTGGCCCTGCGCAAGGTGAACTACTCCCAGCGCAGCGACGACGTGAAGGTCCCGGCGCCGGACCCGGTCGTCGCGGCGCCGCTGCGTTCGGCAGCCGTGACCACCTCCACCGACTGGCCGCGGACCCTCATGGTCGTCACCGGCGACCAGGAAGCCAAGCGGAACCCGCAGGTGCTGGTCCTGAAGCAGGAGGACCCGCGCTCGAACTACGAGCTCGTCAACGCGGTCACCATGATGTCCGGCTCCGAATTCCCCGGCATCGCCGTGGGTGACCCCTCCATCCGCACCCTGGGCGCCAAGGACGATTCGGTCGCCGTGGCCCCGCTGACCGCCGCCCGCGACCTGGCCGCCTACCTGGGGGACCCGAAGTCGAAGAAGAAGGACGAATTCGCCAAGAGCCCGTTCATCACCTCGACCCATGACGAGCAGGCCGCGCTGGTCAAGGCGAACAAGGACGCCAAGATCAAGTACAAGCGCGAAGTCGACGAGAAGTCGCTGCACGTGCTCTCCACGCCGAACGGCGGGGCCCTCGTCAGCGCCTACATGACCAGCACGATGTCCGCGACGCCGAAGGAAGAGGGCGGCACCGTCAAGCTCGATGACGCCAGCGCCAAGCTCGCCGGCGGCACGAGCAGCCGCGAAGGCGTGGACATCAAGTACGCCGAGCCCGTCGTGTTCTACATCCCGGCCGACGACAGCAAAGACAAGATCCGCCTCATCGCCGCGGAGTCCCTGCTGCTCTCGGCCAAGCTGAAGTAAGGCGCCGGGGCGGGGCAGCCGTTCGGCCCCCGGCCGGGCCAGACCATAAGGTAGGGACATGAGCAATTCCGAACCAGCAGCAGCTTCCAGCCGCGGCGCCGTGGACCTGTCCGGACTCGGCGCCCAGAACCCCGCGGCGGGCATGCCCGCCGCGGCGTCCGGTGCACCCGCCGGTGGGTCCACCTGGACGACGGCGGTGAACCAGCAGGACTTCACCCAACTGGTGCAGCTCTCCAGCACCGCCCCGGTCGTCGTCTCGCTCGGGACCGGCGCCTCCCCGGCCTCGGCCCAGCTCGACGCCACCCTGCGCGACCTCGTCGACGGCTACGCCGGACGCCTGGTCCTGGCGCTGGTGGATACCGACCGGGAGCCGGCCATTGCCCAGGCATTCCGGGTCCAGCAGGTCCCCTCGGTTGTCGCGTTGCTTAACGGCCAGCCCGTCCCCTTGTTCCAGGGGGCCGCGGCACCGGAGCAGATCTCCTCGCTCCTGCAGGAACTCCTCCAGCTCGGTGTCCAGCACGGCGTGACGGGAACCGTTCCCGCCTTCGGCGGCGAACCGGCCGAACAGCCGGTTCCGCCACTGCACCAGGAGGCCCTGGACGCCATCGATGCCGGCGACTACGACGGCGCCATCGCCGCCTACCGCAAGGCACTGGCCGAGAAGCCCAACGACGACGAGGCCCAGACCGGACTGCAACACGTCGAATTGCTGCGCCGGACCGCCGATGCGGACCTGCAGGCCGTCCGCGACGCGGCAGCCCAGTACCCCGAGGGCATCGACGAGCAGCTCGCCGTCGCCGACCTGGACGTCCTCGGCGGCCACGTCGAGGACGCCTTCGCCCGGTTGGTCTCGCTCGTCGGGCGGACCACGGGGGAGGACCGCGAACGCATCCGCGCGCGCCTGGTCTCCCTCTACGCCGTCGTCGGCACGCAGGACGAACGCGTCACGAAGTCGCGCCAGCGCTTGGCCCGCGTCCTGTTCTAGAGGTCGTACCCCCCAGGGCTGACGGGCCGGATTCAGCCGCAAGGATGATGCCCGGGCCGCGGGCCCGCTGCTAGGTTCGAAGCATGAACTCCGAACTCGACCAGCAGGTGGCCCCTGCCATCAGCCTGCGCGGCCTGGGCAAGCGCTTCGGCCAGAAGATCGCCGTGAACGGCATCAGCCTCGACGTCCCCGCGGGATCGTTCTACGGGCTGGTGGGCCCGAACGGCGCCGGCAAGACGACCGCGCTGTCCATGGCCACCGGCATGCTCCGGCCCGATGCCGGACAGGCCTGGATCCACGGCGTCGACGTCTGGCAGGACACCCTGGGCGCCAAGTCGCTGCTGGGCGTGCTCGCAGACGGGGTGCGGCTCTTCGACCGGCTCAGCGGCCGGCAGCTGGTCACCTATTCGGGGCTGCTGCGGGGCATGGACGCCGCCACGGTGGGCCAGCGCACCGATGACCTGCTGCGCGTGCTGGACCTGGAGGACGCCGGCGGGAAGCTGGTCGTGGACTACTCGGCAGGCATGACCAAGAAGATCGCGTTGGCCACCGCCCTGATCCATTCCCCGCGCGTTCTGGTTTTGGACGAGCCCTTCGAGGCCGTGGACCCGGTGTCTGCGGCGAACATCCGGGACATCCTGGCCGACTATGTCCACCATGGGGGCACCGTCGTCGTCTCCAGCCACGTGATGGACCTGGTCCAGCGCATGTGCTCCCACGTGGCCATCATCTCCGACGGCAACCTCCTGGCCTCCGGCACCGTGGACGAGGTCCGCGGCGAGGGCAGCCTGGAGGACACCTTCGTGGAGATGGTCGGCGGACGTGCCGAAGGCGGTGGGCTGGCGTGGTTGCACACCTCCTGAAACTGAAGGCGGCGCTGCTGCGCAACGGATTCCGCCGCAGCCCCTGGCAGCTCGTCGGCGTCATCATCGGCGGGATCTACGGCCTCGGCGTGGCCGGGCTGGTCATGGTCGGGATGTACTTCCTCGGCGGCCAGTCCCCGGAACTGGTCTCCACGGTCCTGGTGCTCGGCGTCGCGCTGGTCACCCTGGGCTGGGCCGTCATCCCGGTGCTGGCCGCCGGGGTCGACCTGACCCTGGATCCGGCCCGGTTCACCTCGTTCACCATCCCGCCGAGGCAACTGGTCATCGGCCTGCTGCTCAGCGGGTTCATCGGCGTCCCCGGACTGGTCACCCTGGTCCTCTTCGCCGGGCAGGGGCTCGCCTGGAGGGCCAACGCCGGCCTGGCCGTGCTCGGGGTGCTGTGCGGTGTCCTCGCCGCCCTATTCGCTCTCGCCCTCTCCCGCCTGACCGTCACCGCCGCGACGGCGCTGACGTCCAACCGGCGCTTCCGCGAGGTCGGCATGATCGTGTTGTTCATCCCGCTGATCCTGCTCGGGCCCCTCGTCCAGACCGCGACGGAGGGCATCGAAGCCGGCATCGGCTGGCTGCCCGAGGCCGCGGCGGTCCTGGGCTGGACGCCGCTGGGGTCCTTCGCCGCGGTGCCCGGCGACGTGGCCGCCGGTGCCTGGGGGATCGCCGCGCTGCGGCTGCTGCTCTCGGTGACCTACCTGGTGGCCACGGTGTGGGCCTGGCAGGCGGCGTTGATGCGCGCCCTGGAGACGCCGCCCCAGCAGTCCGCGGGGACCCGCGACGTCGCGGGACTGGGCACGTTCCGCTTCTTCCCCGCCACGCCGTGGGGCGCGGTGGCCGCGCGCTGCCTCACCTATTGGATCAAGGACCCCCGCTACGCGATGAGCATCGTGATGGTCCCGCTCGTGCCGGTGTTCATCTGGTTCGTCACCGGGCGCGAGGGCAACTTCACCGCAATGCTCTACATCGCGCCGATCATCGCCGTGCTCATGGCCTTCAGCATTTCCGCCGACGTCTCCTACGACAGCACCGCCTTCTCGCTGCACGTGCTGACCGGCCTGCGCGGGGTCGACGACCGGTTGGGCCGCGTGGCCGCCTGCGCCGTCTTCGCGGTGCCCACTGTCCTGGTGGCCGCCGTGCTTCCGGCCGTGTTGATGGACGAGCTCGCGGTGCTGCCGGCGATCCTCGGCCTGGCGCTCGGTGCCCTTGGGGCCGGATGGGCCGTCTCCAGCGTCGCGTCGGCCCGCTACACGTACGCGGTCCCGCTGCCCGGGGACAACCCGATGAAGACACCGCCGGGGGCCGGGGCACGGATGGCGCTCACGCAGCTGGCGACGTTCGGCTCGACGGCGGTGCTGATGCTGCCGGAGATCGTGCTGCACATCGTCTACCTCGTCACCGGGCAGGAACTGTACGCGTGGCTGGTGCTGGCCACCGGCGTCGTGCTGGGCACGGTGCTGTTGCTGCTGGGGCTGCGGATCGGCGGGCGCTGGTTCGACCGGCGGGCCCCGGAACTGATGCAGGCGACCGTGCTGAACCGCTAGGCCGGGCGCAGGTTGGTAGACTGGGGGCATGAGCATGCCCCCAGATCCGTTTGAGAACGACCCCCGCGACCCGGGCCAGGGCGGCGGCACCGCGACGATCGAGCGCGAGCAGCTGCGCGAGCACGTCGAACCCGGCGACAGCGAGCGCTTCGCGCACTACGTGCGCAAGGAGAAGATCATGGAGTCCGCCCTGACCGGCGAACCGGTGATCGCGCTCTGCGGCAAGGTCTGGGTTCCCGGGCGCGACCCGAACAAGTTCCCGGTCTGCCCGGAATGCAAGGCCGTGTACGACGGCATCAAGTCGCCCAAGGACGGCGGCAGCGGCGACGACCAGTAGGTTGTAGCCGCCCGGTCCGCGCCCGCCCCGAGCCGGCGGTGACGGACCCCACGGAAGGCGCGGGGGCGTCGTCCCGTGTCGGTGGGAATCCCTGTGGCATGCCCGCCGTAGGATGGTTTCTTCCGTTCGGCCGTTCGCGGCCAATTCCACCTGCCACCAGGAAACCGAGGAGGTTGGCCGTGGGCGATGCCCTGTTCAGTCTGGGCGAGTCCATGCCACCGGCATACCCGGAACGCGCGGCCTGGGGTACGGCCCCGAAACTGCGCCAGTGGCAGGCCGAGGCGCTGGAAAAGTACTTCGCTGCCGCGCCCCAGGACTACCTGGCGGTGGCCACCCCGGGCGCCGGCAAGACCACCTTCGCGCTGCGGGTGGCCGCCATGCTGGTCGAGGCCGGCACCATCAACCGGATCACCGTGGTCGCCCCGACCGAGCACCTCAAGAGCCAGTGGGCCGACGCCGCGGCCCGCATCGGGCTGGCGCTGGATCCGAACTTCAAGAACTCCGACGGCCGGCACGGGGCCGACTTCATCGGCGTGGCCGTCACCTATGCGCAGGTGGCCAGCAAGCCGCTGCTGCACCGGGCCAAGACCGAGGCCGCCCGCACGCTGGTCATCCTCGACGAGATCCACCACGGCGGCGACGCACTGAGCTGGGGCGACGGCATCCGCGAGGCGTTCGAACCGGCAGTGCGGCGGCTGGCGTTGACCGGCACCCCGTTCCGCTCCGATACCGCGGCGATCCCGTTCGTGGACTACGTCGAGGACGCCGAGGGCATCCGCCGCTCCAAGGCCGACTACACCTACGGCTATGGCGATGCGCTGAAGGACCACGTCGTCCGCCCGGTGATCTTCATGGCGTACTCGGGCCAGATGCGCTGGCGCACCTCCGCCGGCGAGGAGATGGAGGCCCAGCTCGGCGAGGGCTTCACCAAGGACATCACCGCCCACGCCTGGCGCACCGCCCTGAACCCCGAGGGCGAATGGATCCCCTCCGTGCTGGCCGCCGCCGACCGGCGCCTGACCGAGGTGCGCCGGACGGTCCCCGACGCCGGTGGCCTGGTCATCGCCACCGACCACGCCGACGCCAAGGCCTACGCCGCGCAGCTGAAGCGGATCACGGGGGAGAAGGTCACCACGATCCTCTCCGACGACGCCGGGGCCTCGAAGAAGATCGAGGACTTCTCCGCGGGCACCGACCGGTGGATGGTGGCGGTGCGCATGGTTTCCGAGGGCGTCGACGTACCGCGCCTGGCCGTGGGGGTGTACGCCACCTCGACGTCGACCCCGCTGTTCTTCGCCCAGGCCATCGGCCGCTACGTCCGCTCGCGCAAGCGCGGCGAGGTCGCCTCCGTGTTCCTGCCCTCGGTGCCGATCCTCATGGTGCTGGCCAACCAGATGGAGGTCGAACGCGACCACGCGCTGGACCGGCCGGAGAAGCACGTGGACGACCCGGACTTCATCCCCGAGGAAGCCCTCATGGACGAGGCCAACCGCGAGGAGAAGGCCTCCGACGAGCTCTCCAAGCAGAAGTTCGAGGCACTGGACTCGCGTGCCTCCTTCGACCGGGTATTGTACGACGGCGGTGAATTCGGCACCGGGGCCATGCTCGGTTCCGAGGACGAACAGGATTTCCTCGGGATCCCCGGGCTGCTCGATGCCGACCAGGTCGGCGTCCTGTTGCGCCAACGCCAGCAGGAACAGGTCACCCGCCGCAGCCGGACCACCGGTGCCGCAGCCCCCGCCGAGGAACCGTCGGTCACCGACCACCGGCAGCTGACCGAACTGCGCAGCAAGCTCTCCAAGAACGTCTCCGCCTGGGCCGCGCGCACCGGCACCCCCCACGGCGTGGTGCACACCAAGCTGCGCGAGGTTTGTGGCGGACCGGCCGTCGCCCAGGCCAACGCCGACCAGCTGAACAAGCGGTTGAACAAGCTCCAGGACTGGTTCGTCGGCAGGCGGTGAGCACGCGGCGCGGGCGCGGGACCAGCTGCCGATCGACACCGGGACAACCTGCTCCACCACATTTGCCAGGCCCTGTCCCTACGGCCCCTGAGCCAATTTGGCACTGTTTGTCACGCCACAAGCTGGCCGAAGGTGACATTGACAGGACGATTTCGCGGGTAAATACTTCACAGGTGACTCACCTCACCGAGCCGCAGGATTGAAGGATTTTTTCGTAGACACGACGAAAGAGGCCACCGATGTCGTCAACAGCACCCCGACCGACAAAGGTCACAGTCGAACACGACCGGGGCCTGAAACGAGACATAGGGAAGATCGGGCTCCTCTTCACCGGTGTAGGCTCGATCATCGGATCGGGGTGGTTGTTCGGCGCTTTCGAAGCGGCGTCCATGGTCGGCCCCGCATCCATCTTCTCGTGGATCCTCGGTGCGGTGATGATCATCATCGTCGCGCTGAACTACGCCGAGCTGGGCGTGATGTTCCCCGTCGCCGGCGGCGTCATCCGCTTCCCCCACTACTCGTTCGGTTCGTTTGCCAGCTACACCAGCGGCTGGATCACGTGGCTAGCAGTTGCGGCCACCGTCCCCATCGAGGTCCTGGCCGCCGTTCAGTACGCGTCGAGCTACCTGCCCTGGCTGATGCACACGGTCGAGGGCACCCTCGTGCTCACCGGGCCGGGCATCGCGGTCAGCATCGTCCTGGTGGCGGTCTTCTGCATCATCAACATGTACGGAGTGAAGTTCTTCGCCCGCTTCAACAATGTGCTGGTCTGGTGGAAGCTCCTGGTCATCGTCCTGGTGATCGTCGTGCTCGGCGTCCTGGCCTTCCACCCGGGGCACTTCCATGAGGCGCGGTTCGGTGGTTTCATGCCCCAAGGGGCGGCACCGATCTTCGCGGCGCTTCCGGCCGCCGGCATCGTCTTTTCGTACCTGGGGTTCCGGCAGGGGGTCGAGTTCGCCGGCGAGACCACGAACCCGCAAAAGAACGTCCCGTTCGCCCTGATCGGCTCCGTCGTGATCACCGGCATCATCTACGTGCTGCTGCAGGTGGCATTCATCGGCGCCGTACCGGACAGCATGCTCGCCGATGGCTGGTCGAGCCTGTCGTTCACCGACGAAGCCGGCCCCTGGGCGGAGATCGCGATCGTGCTCGGGGCCATGTGGCTGGCGATCATCCTCTATGCCGACGCGGTGATCTCGCCCGCCGACACCGGCCTGATCTACACGGCGCTGGCCCCGCGGCTGTCCTACTCCCAGGCCCGCGTCGGCAACGCACCGGCGGGTCTGCAGCGGCTGAACAAGCGGGGCATTCCATGGATCGGACTGATCGTGACGTTTGTCGTCGCATGCTTCATGTTCCTGCCGTTCCCTTCCTGGGCGCAGCTGGTCGGCTTCATCACGACCGGGACGGTGCTCTCCTTCGGCAGCGGACCGGTCACCGTGGCCGCCCTGCGGCGCCAACTGCCCGCGCAGGACCGCCCCTACCGATTGCCCGGAGGCGACCTGCTTCCGATCCTCGGCTTCCTGTGCGCGAACCTCATCGTGTACTGGACGGGCTGGGCCGTGAACTGGAAACTGTTCCTGGCGGTGCTCATCGGCTACATCGTGCTGGTCCTGCACTACATCTTCAGCGACCGCAGCAAGATCCCGCCAATGCAGATGAGGTCCGGCTGGTGGATGATCCTCTGGATGGCGGGCCTGGCCCTGCTGAGTTGGATCGGCCACTACGGCGAGGGAGCCCTTGACCTGATGGGCTTCGGCTGGGGCGAACTGGTCATCTTGGTCTTCACCGTCATCGTGTTCTTCGTCGCCGTGACCCAGCGGCTGGCACCGCAGGACGTCGTGGACAACGTGCAGCGGACCCACATGGCGGATCCCGAAGACGGCGAGATCGAATCGATCGCCTAGTCCCTGGTTTCGCCGGGCCCGGCGACCAGCCCTACCGGCCGGTCGTCGGGCCCGTTGCCGGACGGTGGGTCAGCGATGGCTAGACTGGCCGCATGAGTGCAGCTGACGTGGCAGTGGTGACCGGCGGCGGACGCGGCATCGGCCGGGCCATCGGCCTCAAGCTCGCCGCAGCGGGACGCGATGTCGTGCTCGGCTACCACGCCGATGCGGCGGCCGCCGAGGCCGTGGCCGCGGAGATCCGGGCGGCGGGGCAGCGGGCCCTCTGCGTCCAGGTGGACATCACCGTCGAGGCGTCCGTCCAGGCGTTCTTCGCCGCGGCCGACGAATTCGGGACCGTGCGGGCCGTCGTCAACAACGCCGGCGCCGCCACTGCCGTGGGCCGGCTCGAGGACAACGACCTGACGGCCATCCGACGCGACCTCGACGTCAACCTCTTCGGCGTCATCGCGTGCTGCAAGTATGCCCAGGCCTCCCTGACGCTGTCGGGTGGGGGAGCGATCGTCAACATCTCCTCCATCGCGGCCACGTTGGGAGGACCGTCCACCTACGTCCACTACGCGGCGGCCAAGGCCGGCGTCGACGCCTTGACCGTCGGGCTGTCCAAGGAGCTGGCGCCGGGCATCCGCGTCAACGCCGTCTCCCCGGGGACGATCTGGACGCAATTCCACCAGGACCCAGAGCGCCCGGCCCGCGTGGCGCAGACCGTTCCGCTGGGCCGGGCCGGCGAGGCGGACGAGATCGCCGGGGCCGTGGCCTGGCTGCTGTCCGCCGAAGCCAGCTACGTGACGGGGGCGAACCTCCGCGTCTCCGGCGGCCTCTGAGGGCAGCGGCAGGTGGAGGCCGGGCGGTCAGGCGTCCTCGTCGATCGTCACGCCGGCCCGGCGCAGCTCGTCCAGGACGGTGGGCACCGTGGCGCGGTGCACGGCCGCAGTCAGCCGGGGCAGGACCGTGGTGTCGAACCGGGCGCGCACGGCATCCAGGGCGGTGGCGCGCACGCAGAAGTCGGTGGCGATCCCGACGATGTCCAGCGCGTGGATGCGCCGGGCATTGAGCCATTCGGCGAGTGATTCCCCGGGGGCGCCGTCGAGTGGTTCCCGGGCATCCGCCGTCTTGCCGGGTTCTGCGGCGGTGCCGGTGGCGGGGTCGTCGGCGGCCGGGTCGGCCAGGATCCCCTCGAAGCCGGAGTAGGCGGCCTCATAGCGCCCCTTGCGGAAGTAGGCCGTAATGACGTCGGCCTTCAGAACCGGGGCCAGGCCGGGGTGCAGTTCGGCCCCCAGGGTGCCGCCGACGCAGTGCACCGGCCAGGAGTCCAGGTAGTCCGGTTCGGTGGAGAAGTGCGCCCCGGGGTTGATGTGCCAGTCCTGGGTGACCAGCACGGCGGCGTACTTCCAGCCGTTGTCGCTGAGGTAGGACGTGATGGCCGCGGCGGTTTCCGCGCCGCCGGCAACCCCCAGCGAGCCGCCCTCGCAGAAGTCGTTCTGCACGTCGACGATGATCAGGGCGGTTTCCATGCTGTTTGTCCTCCTCGGACCCGGCGGCTGGTGCCTGGGCCGGGTGCCTAGCTGTGGTCCACGAACTCCGTGGGGATGACCGGCTCGCCGCGCTGCAACCGCTTGGAGAGGCCGGGCATCTCCTTCACGCTATCGCGATGGCGCTGGGCCGCGCGCTCCAGGCCCGCGTGTCCGGTGAATCCGGGCTGGATCTCCCCGCCGCGGACCAGGTCGACCAGCAGGTCGCGGTCGTTGCCGTCGGAGGCCGGACGTGCGCCGGTGCCGATCACCTCGGCCGTGGCGCGGCCGCGCTCGTTGAGCCGGCGCAGCGCGTACTTGTTCCCGCCCCGGCTGGCCTTGTTCTTGGAGGCCTTGGCCACGTCGACGTAGGTGCCGTCGTCGTCCTGGCGCGAGACCAGCTTGTAGACCATCGACGCGGTCGGCGCCCCGGACCCGGTGACCAGTGCGGTGCCCACCCCGTAGGAGTCCACGGGGGCCGAGGCCAGCGCGGCGATCGCGTGCTCGTCGAGGTCGGAGGTGACCATGATGCGCGTGTTGTGGTTGCCCAGGTCGTCCAGCAGCCGGCGCACCCAGCGCGCCTGGTCGACCAGGTCGCCCGAATCCAACCGCACGGCACCGAGGCCCGGCCCGGCGACCTCCACGGCGGTGCGCACGCCCTGCTCCACGTCGTAGGTGTCCACCAGCAGGGCGGTCCCGGCGCCCATCGAGGCGACCTGGGCCTCGAAGGCGGCGCGTTCGGAATCGTGCAGCAGGGTGAACGAGTGGGCCGCGGTGCCCACGGTCGGCACCCCGTAGTGCAGCCCGGCCTCCAGGTTGGAGGTGCTCTGGAACCCGGCGATCACCGCGGCGCGGGCGGCGGCGACGGCCGAGTGCTCCTGGGTGCGGCGCGAGCCCATCTCGATGCACGGGCGGATCCCCGCCGCGGCGGTCATGCGCGAGGCGGCCGAGGCGATCGCCGAATCGTGGTTGAGCACCGAGAGGATGAAGGTCTCCAGGATGCAGGCCTCGGCGAACGTGGACTCGACGGTGAGGATGGGGGAGTGCGGGAAGTAGAGGTCGCCCTCGGCATAGCCGCGGATGTCGCCGGAGAACCGGAAGCCGCGCAGGAACTCCAGCGTGGTGTCGTCCACGACGTGGCGGTTGGCCAGGAAATCCAGCTGCTCGGTGCCGAACCTGAAGTGCTCCAGCCCCTCCAGGATGCGCCCGGTCCCGGCGACCACGCCGTAGCGGCGCCCGTCCGGCAGGCGGCGGGCAAAGGCCTCGAACACCGAACGGCGGTGTGCGGCCCCCGAGTGCAGGGAGGCCTGGAGCATGGTCAGCTCGTAGTGGTCGGTGAAGAACGAGGTCGGCTGCTGCCACATGGCTCGGGGGACTCCTCGGGTCGGTCGCGCGGGGTCGCCCGGCTGCGGCCCGCACCACACTCTATCGGCCGCGGCCGCCCCCGCGCCGTAGAATGACAGCATGCCTGTCATGACCACCGCCACCGACGTCCTGCCCCGCGGCGAGACCTCGCAGCGCCTGGACCTGGACGTCCCGTACGTCCTGCTGGTCTGGAACGACCCCGTGAACCTGATGAGCTACGTCAGCTACGTCTTCCGCAGCCACTTCGGCTACAGCCGGGCCAAGGCCGACGCGCTGATGATGGAAGTGCACCAGAACGGGCACTCCGTCGTCTCCACCGGACCGCTCGAGCAGATCGAGGCCGACGTCGCCGCCATGCACACCTATGGGCTCTGGGCCACGTTCCAGCGCGCGGACCAGGGCTGAGCGGATGGCCCGCGCCTTCAAGTCCACGCCCCGCGGCTTCACCGCCCGGCTGGATTCCACCGAACGCGATCTACTGCGCGGCCTCTTCCAGGATGTCGCCCAGGTCCTGGCACCCCAGGACGACGCCGGGCACGACGGCGATGGCCCGGCCAGGGAGGTCGACCCCCTCTGGGCGATGGTCGGCATGGACCCGCGCACCCACGCCGCCGGGTTCGCCGCCCCCACCGACGCCGCCGAGCGGCGTCTGCTGCCCGACGCCGTGCACGACGACGCCGAGGCCTCGCTGGAATACCGCCGGCTGACCGAGACCAGCCTGCGCGAGACGAAGACGGGGAACCTCAAGGCCGCAGCCCTGGCCATGGAGACCGGGAACCTGGCCTTCGACACGGCCGCGGCCAACCAGTTCGCCCAGGCACTGAACGACGTGCGGCTGGTCCTGGCCGAACGGCTGGACCTGCGCGACGAGGCCGACGCCGAGCGCATCGGATCGATGACCGACGCCCGGAAGGTCGAGGACGTCGACGGGTACCTGGCCCTGGTCTACAACTTCGTGACCTGGCTGCAGGAGACCCTGATGCAGGCGCTGCTCGGGGACCTGTGACGTGGGCCATATCCGCGTTTGGCTGCTCCCGCCGCGGGCCCGCAGGCAGTATGGTCGGTAGATCATGAACAGCCACCCGTCCGCGCAGCCGAACGGCTCCGCCCCGACCGACCGCCGGGCCGCCGACGACCGCACGGCGCCGTTGGGGATCTTCGACTCCGGCGTCGGCGGCCTGACCGTCGCGCGCGCCGTCATCGACCAGCTGCCCCACGAATCCACGCTCTACGTCGGCGACACCGCCAACAGCCCCTATGGCCCGCTGCCCATCGCCCGGGTCCGCGCCAACGCCCTGGGCGTGATGGACGAACTCGTCGACGCGGGGGTGAAGCTGCTGGTCATCGCCTGCAACTCCGCCTCGGCCGCCGTGCTGCGCGACGCCCGCGAACGCTACACCGCCCGCTACGGCATCCCCGTCGTCGAGGTCATCCAGCCGGCCGTCCGCCGCGCCGTCGCCGCCACCCGCAACGGGCGCATCGGGGTCATCGGCACGCAGGCCACCGTCGGCTCGCGCGCCTACGAGGACGCCTTCGCCGCCGCACCACACCTGCACATCACCGCCGCCGCCTGCCCGCGGTTCGTAGAGTTCGTCGAGAACGGCATCACCACCGGCGAGGAGCTGCTGCGCACCGCCGAACGCTACCTGGCCCCGCTCAAGGACGCCGGGGTGGACACCCTGGTCCTGGGCTGCACGCACTACCCGCTGCTGACCGGGGTGATCTCCTACGTCATGGGCGATGGCGTCACCCTGGTCTCCAGCGCGGAGGAGACCGCCAAGGACGTCTACGCGGCGCTGATGCGCCACGGCCTCTCCTCCGGGACCGGCCAGCACGGCACCCACGACTTCATGGCCACCGGCGACGCCGCCTCCTTCGAGGTCCTGGCCCGGCGCTTCCTGGGCCCGGAGGTCCAGGGCGTGCGGCACATCGCCCACGGCGGGACGATCCACCCCACCGGGGAAATCCCGCGCGTGGAGGTGCCACGCCTCGGCGTCGTGCCCGACCCCGTGGACGCCGGAGGCCGCCCGTGAAGATGACGATCATCGGCTGCTCCGGCTCCTTCCCCGGCCCCGGATCGCCGGCCTCCTGCTACCTGGTCACCGCGCACGACGGCGAACGCACCTGGCGCATCCTGCTGGACCTGGGCAGCGGCTCGCTGGGGGTGCTGCAGCGCTACATGGACCTGGAGGACATCGACGCGATCTTCCTGTCCCACCTGCACCCCGACCACTGCATGGACATCTGCGGGCTGCACGTGGCCGTGCACTGGAACCCGCACGGCTGGAACCGCGACCGCATCACCGTCTGGGGCCCGGCCGCCACCGCCGACCGGATGGCCACCGCCTATGGGCTCGAGCTGGACCCGGGCATGCACGAGGACTTCGACTTCCGCCACTGGGTCCCGCGCGCTCCGGTCACGCTCGGGCCCTTCACCGTCTCGGCGATCCCGGTCCGCCACCCCGTCGAGGAGGCCTACGCGCTGCGCGTCGAGGCTACCGAGACCCTCGCCGACGGCTCGGTGCGCACCTCGGTGCTGTCCTACTCCGGGGACACCGACACCTGCGACGGGCTCGTCGAGGCGGCCCGCGACGCCGATATGTTCCTCTGCGAGGCCGCCTTCGAGGAGGGCCGCGACGACGGCATCGACGGCGTGCACCTCACCGGCAAGCGCGCCGGCGAAATGGCCACCGCCGCCGGGGCCAAGCGCCTGCTGCTGACCCACATCCCGGTCTGGACCGATGTGAACACCGTCGTCGACGAGGCCAGGACCACGTACGACGGCGGACTGGCCATCGCGGTCTCGGGGGTCACCTATGGCGTGTGGTCCGGTGACCGGCTCGGCGAACCCAAGGCCCGGCCCGTCCCCAGGGATCCCACCCGCGCCTGAACCGGACGAACCTACCCGGGGCGGGCCTCCTGTGGCCCCCGCCGGCGCGCAGGGCTGAGGCGCACACCGGCGGCGGGTCAGGCGACGTTGGAGTCGAACCGAAGCAATTCCGCGGCCGCGGCGAGGCCTGCCGCGATACCCGGATGGCTCAAGGGGACCGAAAAGGACGGCGCGCGGGGAAACTGCTTCGTCGTCCACAAGACCATGACCTCCCGGCCAGCGACCGCCGAGGGTGCCACGATCCCGTCGAGCTCCGTCCACGCCGCGTGGACGGCACGAGCCCATGCCCGCGTGATGGCCTTCTCCTCCGATCCGGCCAACGCGGACTTCGCCCCAGCGCGCAGCAGCCAGACATCTGTGAGATCAAGCAGGACGGCGTCGTTTGCCGTCTCGATGGCCGTGGCAAAAGGTTGCCCAGCGTTGACGTCGACAAAGCGGGTGTCCTGGTAAACCTCGGCGATGCAGGTGAGCAGATCGCGGCCGAAATAGGCCGCGCCCAGCGGATCGTAGTCTGCTGCGGGTTCCGGATGCGGGTCCCAGCGCGCGCCAGGCAGTGGCCCAAACGTGCGCAAGGCGTTCCACGCCATCGGATGTTCGGACGCCGTCGAATGGATCCGCCACAGGACAGTACCGGCCTCCAGCGTGCGTTCATGTCGTCCGATGCGCCGCAGGTCCCCCGGGGGCGGGGGCCTCACAGGCGGCCGACCGACGACGCCAGGGCCACCACCAGGTCTGGCTCGCCTCCCGAGATGAGCCAGTCCCTGGGGGTTGCGGCTTCCCCGGAGAGACGAAGGTCGGGCTGTGGGGTCGTGAAGAACCCCTGGACGGTTTGGGGGTGGCTTCCCGGCGGCAGTGCCGCCAAGATCTCCGCAAGGTGTGGCAGCGGCCGTCTTGTTCCGGTGAATTGCCACGACGGGAACAGCATTCGCCCGTTGGTCTTGAACGAGTACAGTTTCCGGTCCAGCACGTACCGGCGAACAGTCGATGGCCTGAGCCCGAGGCGGAGGGCCACCTCTTGGGAACCCAGGCTGCCCGCCTCGTGAAGGGTCGCCGCAGCGACAGATGCAGCCATCGCGTTGGCGACCAGCCGCGGTTCGCTGGGAATGCCGGAATGCTGGTCCCAGAACGTTTGGTCAGCCGAAGTCAGAGCTGCAGTATCGGTGGGTTTGAGCCGTTCAAGCGCCCGCTCAAGCGCGTCGGCGAGCTGATCGCTGCTGAACCCCGGCTGAACCCTGTCGATCAGCGCCTCGACGGGCGTGTGGGCTTCTGCTGTCATGGGTCCGCACCTCCGACCACATTCTATCGCGTTGTGGTCGAAAGCGGCAGGGGCGGTCACGTTGCCCTTTTAGCCCAGGCGCTCGGCCAGTGCCACGATGATCCCCTCGGGGCCGCGCACGTATGCCATGAGCCAGATGCCCTCGTACTCGCCGATCCCGCCGACCAGCCCGTAACCGTCCGCGTCCAGCACGTCGACCATGGCGCGCAGGTCATCGACCTGGAAGGCCACGTTGCGCAGCCCCGCCGCGTTGGCCATCGCCGTCGTCGGGCCGGGGATGACATCCGGTCGGTGGAAGGTGGAGAGCTCCACGCTCGCACCGCCGTCGGGTGCGCGCAGCATGACGATCTCGGAGCGGGACTCCGGAATCCCGGTGACGGTGTCGACGAACTCGCCTTCCATGGGCATCCGCCCCTCGACCTCGAGGCCGAGCTGGATGAAGAATCCCACCGCCGTGTCCAGGTCGGCGACGGTGATCCCGATATGGTCCATCCGTCGTACGCTGGGCATGGTGGCCGTCCTCCGGTTCATGACTTCGGCCGGCACCTGCTGGCCGACAGGATCTACGGTACGCCGAGGTGGCGGCACCAGCCAGAGGCGGGGGCCCGCGGTTCGGTGGGCGCTGCCAGCGGACCATAGACTGGGAGGCATGACTACAGGCTCGAATGCACCCTCCGTCCAGCGCGCCGACGGGCGCGGCACCGCCGAATTGCGGCCCATCTCCATCACCCGCGGCTGGTCCCGCCAGGCCGAGGGCTCGGCGCTGATCGAGTTCGGCAACACCCGCGTGCTGTGCACCGCGTCGTTCACCGCCGGGGTGCCGCGCTGGCTCAAGGGCGAGGGCACCGGCTGGGTCACCGCCGAGTACGCCATGCTGCCCCGGGCCACCAACACCCGCAACAGCCGCGAGTCCGTCAAGGGCAAGATCGGCGGACGCACCCACGAGATCTCCCGGCTGATCGGGCGGTCGCTGCGCTCGGTCATCGACACCAAGGCCCTGGGCGAGAACACCATCGTGCTGGACTGCGACGTCCTCCAGGCCGACGGCGGCACCCGCACCGCGGCGATCACCGGCGCCTACGTCGCACTGGCCGACGCGATCACCTGGGCCCAGAACGAGAAGCTCATCAAGGCCAACGCCACCGTGCTCACCGACAGCGTCTCGGCCATCTCCGTCGGCATCATCGACGGCACCCCGATGCTGGACCTGCCCTATGTGGAGGACGTGCGGGCAGAGACCGACATGAACGTCGTGGTCACCGGCAGCGGAGACTTCGTCGAGGTGCAGGGCACCGCCGAGGGCGCCCCATTCAAGCGGGACGAACTCGACGCCCTGCTGGACCTGGCGCTGATCGGCACCACCGAACTGGCCACCATCCAGCGAGAGACCCTGGGCCAGTGACGCCGGCGGGCCCCCGGCTGGTCCTGGCCACCCACAACCAGGGCAAGCTGCGCGAACTGCGCGAGCTGCTGCGCGGGCAGGTCCCCGGGCTCGACGTCGACACCCAGGTCGTGGACGCCGCCGCCGTTGACGCCCCCGACGTGCGCGAGACCGGTGTGACGTTCGCAGCCAACGCCCTGCTGAAAGCCCACGCCGTCGCGAAGGCCACGGGGCTGCCCTCGATCGCGGACGACTCGGGCCTGGCCGTCGACGTCCTCGGCGGGGCGCCGGGGATCTTCTCCGCCCGCTGGGCCGGTCGCCACGGCGACGACCAGGCGAACCTGGAGCTGCTGCTGGCCCAGCTCGGCGATATCGCGCCCGAACACCGGGGCGCATCGTTCGTCTGCGCCGCCGCGCTGGCGTTGCCGAACGGCACCGAACGCGTCGAACTTGGCCGACTGGCCGGCACGCTGCTGGAAGCCCCTCGCGGTGACGGCGGCTTCGGGTACGACCCGATCCTGCAGCCGGAGGGCCTGGACGTCAGCTGCGCGGAGATGAGCGGGGAGCAGAAGAACGCCATCAGCCACCGTGGGCAGGCGTTCCGAGCGCTCATGCCGGCGATCGTCGAGGTCCTCGCCGCCGGCTGACCCGTGCCGTCCGCCGGGGCGGCACGGGCCACCCGTCAGCCGGTGGGCTGGTCTGCCTTGCGCCGCTGGCGCTTGTACCGGTCGGACATCTTCTCCAACGGGACGTTCTTGGTCTCCGGCACCTCGAAGAACACGAACACCAGCGAGGCGAGCGCGAAGAACGCGTACATGCCGTAGGTGAACGGCAGGGACATCTCGCTCAGCGCCGGGAAGGTCACGGTGACCGCGAAGTTGGCCAGCCAGTTCACGGCGGTCGCGATGCCGACGGCGAGCCCGCGGATCTGGTTCGGGAACATCTCCCCGAGCAGGGTCCACATCACCGGGCCCCAGGACACCGCGAAGAACACCACGAAGGCGTTGGCCGCGACCAGGGCGACGGGCCCCCACGGCTGGGGCAGCTGCGGTTCGCCGTCGACCATGGCCGACTGGGTGAAGGCGATGGCCATGAGCACCAGGCTGACCGTCATGCCGGCCGAGCCGACCAGCAGCAAGGGGCGGCGTCCCACCTTGTCGATGAGGAAGACGGCGACGATCGTGATGACGATGTTGGTGACCGCGGTGATGACCGAGGCGTTGGAGGCGAATTCGGAGCTGAACCCCACGGAGCGCCACAGGGAGTTCGAGTAGTAGAAGATGACGTTGATGCCCACCAGCTGCTGGAATGCGGCGATGACGACGCCGACCCAGACGATGGGAACCAGGCCCAGCGTCCCGCCGCGCAGGTCGCTGAAGGACGGCTTCGAGTCGCTCCTGATGGACTTGCGGATCGACTGCACCAGGGTTTCGGTTTCCTCTTCGCTACGCCCGTGGACGTGGCCGAGGACCTTGGTGGCGCGTTCGACGTCGCCGTTGGCCACCAGCGAGCGGGGTGATTCGGGAAGCCTCAGGGCCAGCACGCCGTAGAGGACGGCGGGGATGACGCCGGCCAGGAACATCCACCGCCAGGCGTCGAGCCCGAACCAGAGTTGCTGGTCGGCGCCGCCCGCGGCCCCGGCGAACAGGTCGTCGAGGAGCAGGGCGACGAAGATGCCCAGCACGATGGCCAACTGCTGCAGCGAGGTGAGCCGGCCACGCAGGCGGGGAGGGGAGATTTCCGAGATGTAGGACGGGACGATCGCGGAGGCGGCGCCGATGCTCAGCCCGCCGACGACGCGCCATGCGGCCAGATCCCAAGCGGCAAAGGCGAAGCCCGATCCCAAGGACCCGAGCAGGAACAGGATGCCGACGATCAGCATCACCCGAGTCCGGCCCCACTTGTTCGCGACGGGACCGCCAAACCAGGCGCCAATGGCCGCGCCGATGAGGGAAATGGCCACCACGAACCCGGTGATGACCGGGCTCAGGTCGAACTGGCCGGTGACCGCTTCGATCGCGCCGTTGATCACCGAGCTGTCGAAGCCGAAGATGAAACCGCCCACCGCGGCACCAATGGAGATCAGGACGACGCGGATGGTGTGTTGTCGGTCCAGCGAGTCGTAGGGTTCCTTGGTGCCGGCTTCCCCCTCGCCGTTTTCCTTGGCGCTGTCTTCCTCGGGGCGGCTGTCGTTGGGGCGGCTTTCCCCGTCGTTGTTTTCCTGTCCTGACTGGGGCTCGTCCACGGATGACCTCCTGGTCACATCGGATACGTGCGTTCTCCTCACTCTAAGCACGCCCTATAGTGGGCGGCAATGAAGTGGTGCAGTCCGCCAGCAGCTCGGGCGCCGACAACCAGGAAAGGCCACGCGTGGGGAAACAACGGATCCGCAACGCGGTCGGCACCGCGGTCCGGGTAGCCGGCCCCACCGCGCTCTGGGGGCGCCTGCGGCAGGCCTTGCCCATCGTGGCGCAATGTGCCGGGGCTGCGGGGGTTGCCTGGTGGTTGGCCTCCACACTACTGGGCCACCCCCGGCCGGTCTTTGCGGCCATCGCCGCCATCATCTGCCTGGCGGGTGGAAAGGGCGAGCGGGCACGCCAGGCGGTCGATCTGGTGGCCGGCGTCCTCGCAGGCGTCGTGGTGGGGGAGATAGTCCGGTATACGGGATCCGGCAGCGGGGTCATGCAGGTCGTGGTGGTGGTCGTGCTGGGCATGCTTGCCGCAGTGGCCATCGACTTCCGCAGACTGGCCTACATCCAGGGGGCCGCCTCCGCACTGGTCGTCCTGGTCCTGCCCCCGCTGCAGAATCCGGGCAGCAGGTTCGTCGATGCCGTGGTGGGAGGGGCACTGGGGCTGCTGGGCAGCCAGGTCCTCTTCACCCCGGACCCGGTCGCCCTGGTCGCCGGCTCCCTGCGTCGCGTGCTCGGCAGGGTCGAGGAGGCGCTCGCGGCCGCGGCACGAGCCATCGATGAAGAGCACCCCGACGCGGCGGACGCCGCAGTCCGACTGGCCCGGGAGGCCCGCAGCGACCTCGCGGAATTGTCGAGCCAGCGCAAGATCGCCCACCAGATCCGGAGGCGGACGGTGCGGGGACGCCGGCGTGCCGCCCGGCTGCGCCAGCTGGACGACATGCTGGACCATGTCGACGTGCTGGTGGCCGCCACGGTGCTCCTCACCCAGGGAACGGTCACCCGGCAAGCCGCCGAGGGAACCCCGCAGGAGGATGTGGCGCGGTTCCTGCGCGAGGCCGCCCGGGATGTTTCCACCGCCGCCGAGGTCCTCGGCGAACGCTCGCGCGGCCATTATGTCGCCCGGCAGTTCAGCGCCCGGGTTCCGGCCGGGCTGGAGGGCGACGTGGGCTCGTACGCGCGGGCCATCGTGGCGTCGCTGGACGCGGTCGCCCCCGTCGGCTCCCGGGACGGGAAGTGACGACGGATCCTACGACGGACCCGGCGCTCAGGCCCTCGGGGTCTTCTTGCGCGCCTTGAGCAATTCGATGCCGATGGGGATCACCGAGAGCAGCACGATGACCACGAAGATGATGTCGATGTTGTTGCCGACCCATTCGTACTGGCCGAGCCAGTGTCCCAGCAGGGTCACACCCACGCCCCAGAGCAACGCGCCGATGAGGTTGAAGGCGATGAACGTGGCGTAGTGCATCTTCGCCACGCCGGCGATCACGGGCACGAACGTGCGCACGATGGGCACGAAGCGGGCCAGGATGACGGCGCGGCCGCCGAAGCGCTCGAAGAACTCGTGCGCCTTGTCGACGTACTCCTTCTTGAAGAAGCGCGACTCCGGCTTGTTGAACACCGCGGGTCCGGCCTTGCGTCCGATCAGGTAGCCGGTCTGGTCGCCGATGAATGCGGCGACGAAGACGCAGAGCGCGAACACCCAGAGGTTCACGTCGATCGCCCCGGTAGCCACCAGCAGCCCGGCGGTGAAGAGCATCGAGTCACCGGGCAGGAAGAACCCGACCAGGAGGCCGGTTTCGGCGAAGACGATGCCGCACACCAGCAGGATGATCCACGGTGCCAGCCGCGGGTCGCGCAGGAAGACGTCGGGGTTCAGGAAGTCCGGCAGCAGGCCGGCCATCTGGGGCTGGAGGAGGGGGACGGCGTCCAGGGTCGGGCTCAGGGCGTCAAGTATCACCTGCCCAGCTTACCGGCGCGATGGCCGCCCACCGGGCGCTGCAGGGCCCGGTGGGCAAAGTGTGGGCAGACTCCCAGCTGGGCCGCCGGGTGGTGCCGCCCCGGTAGAATGGGTCCGTGGCTTTGGACTTTACGGCGATCGACTTCGAGACGGCCAATGGATTTCGCGGGTCGGCCTGTTCGGTCGGCCTCACTCGGGTCAGGGGCGGCAGTATCGTGGAGGAGGCCCAGTGGCTGATGCGGCCGCCGGCGGGCTTCGACCACTTCGACCCGCGCAACGTGCGGATCCACGGCATCACCGCCGAGATGGTCGCCACCGCCCCGCGATTCGGCGAGCTGTTCGCCTCCCTGGGATCCTTCATCGGCGACGACACGCTGGTGGCCCACAATGCCGCGTTCGACCTCGGGGTGATCCGGTCGGCGCTGGAGGTCTCCGAACTCGCCGGGCCGGCCTACGACTTCGCCTGCACCGTGAAGCTGGCCCGCAAGACCTATTCGCTGGAGTCGTACTCGCTGCCCTTCGTCGCCGAGGCCGCAGGGGCACCCATGACCAACCACCACGACGCCCTCGCGGACTCCCGTGCGTGCGCCTCCATCATGATCGACGTCGGACACCGCCATGCCGCCGACTCGGTCGCCTCCGCCGCGACGGCACTGCGCGTGGCGATGGGCCGCGCCGAGGCCTATGCGCCCGGTGGTGCGCTCTCGAAGGCCACCGCAACCGCCCGGGCCCAACTCGCCGCCGGCCGGCTGGTCCCCGAGCAGCCGGCCTGGGCCGGCGGGTGGCCCACCGAGGGGGAGAACCCGGCCCCGAACCCCGATGCCGACCCGTCGCATCCGCTGTGCGGGGAGACCGTCGTCTTCAGCGGGAACCTGTGCATCAGCCGCCCGGAGGCGAAGACCCGGGCTGCCGAGGTCGGGGCCTGCTGTGCCAGCCGCGTCACCCGCGCAACCACGGTGCTGGTGGTCGGCGACGGCTTCGTGCCCGGTGACCTGCACTCCACGCGCCACACCACCAAGGTCCGCCATGCCATGCGCCTGCGCGAAAAGGGCCAGGAGGTCTCGCTGCTCTCGGAGGGCGAATTCCTCCAGCTCGTCGGAGGGGTCTGGCCGGCCGAAGCCTGAGGGCCGACCCGCGTCTGAAGACGGCGGGCAGCTGGAACCGTGCTGTACCTGGCATCGTCCGGACAACCCAGGCGTCATTTTTCGACGTCGACTGCACGGGGGCCCGCATGTATTCCGTATCTACCGCCTCTCCCGAACTCATCATTCGAGGTCGGACGGGTCACTCATCGAGCGCCGATGCCGGTATCCCTTTCGCCTGAAACACTTGTCGGCATCAAGGCACTACTGACCCATGCACCCAGTGGCTTCATGGCCGCTTCCACGCGTTCCGGCATCATGGTTACTCGCGGGCTGAGGTCCTCAGGCGGAAAGTCGTCATCGATGCAAGCGCGCCAGTAATTCTGATGCTTCTCATCAAGCCAATGGTCTGACTGCTCAAGACCCAAACCGGCTGCTCCCTGGATGCTGTACCAATACAGATATCCGACTCCGCCAACAAACTCGGAAAAGATGGTCTCCACATACATCTGTTCGGGCTCCAGAGTTTCCCGAACTACAGCAGCGTTGTCGTTCAGGAATTGAAGCCATTCGTCGACGAGGTCGTGTGCCCCTTCGCGGACACGGAAGCGGGTTAATTCGATCCTCATTGCTCCACAATGCAGCTTTCTGCCACCAGATCCAAACGCTGTCTCGGTTAAGGTTCCCCTTGCGGACATTCAGCGGGATGCGATGGAGAAGCGCCGCCGCTCCCTTCCCGCGGCCCGATATCTGAGTCCGTACCTGGCTAGTCCACTGGCAAGGCGAAGGCGAGTCGCTGTTCGGGTGGGAAAACGTAGGCGTCATCACATCGGTAACCCCTTAACCACTTCTGCCCGTCGACAACGCGGAGGTAGAACCCCTTCGGGTACTCCACGTCCTGGCTCTGCGGGTCGGAGGCGACGTGGATTGCCCCGCTCGGGGCTCGGCCTGCGGACAATACGGAGTCCGGCGCGCTGGCTTGCTCCGTCATAGCCAATCGGAGGTACGGGCCGGTCACCAGAGGGCAGAGCGCGAGGCCTTGGTTCCTTGCAGCGGTGAAAACCGTTGACTGTACCGCTCCGTGCTCGAAGCCAAGCTCGCCGACGGTTTGTTCCACGATTCGCAGGCGTCGGGCCTCAGGCGCGTCGAACACGGGGTGAGCGAGCAGCGTCTCGGCATGGACATTGAGCCAGACGCCCGCTCCGCGCAGCAAACGCAGGAGTTCAGCCCGGGGGTGACCCCCGGCTTGAATAACGAATTCGTCCTCAGTCGCAGTCCCCGCCACGTGCCAATTCTGCATCAGTTCCGGTGGCACGACCAATGGCCAGGGGCGGTTCGGGGTGTCCGGTTGGGCCGGATGAGCTGGCGCAGCCCCCGACAGGTTCCACTGAATTGACTGCCGGTGGTCGGGCTACGGCGCGGTGCCGAGGACGGCCTCGATCCACCGGCGGTGGAGCTCGGCGATGAGGGCATCGGCGGCCGGGGCTGGCGCGGTATCGGCGCGGCGGTGTCCGCAGGCCGAGGCGACCAGTGCCGCCGCATAGGCCGCGGTCGCCGGATCCGGGGCAGCCCCCAGCCGATGCACGACGGCGGTGGCGTCTTGAGCTTCCGTCCCACCATCCGCTGCGCACGGCCGGGCACCGGAACCGGCTGACCGGCGGGAATCGACCTCGGCTCCCGCAGCGGCCAGGGCCGAACGCAGCGCCGCCAGAGCCCCGCCGTCGTTCCCGTCCACCGCGTAGGGGCCGTCGTCGATCTCCTCCAGCAGCTCCGACCAGCGGCCGGTCGCCTCGGCACCGTGCTCCAGTCCGGCGCGGATGGCGCGGGCGGCGATCCCCGCTGCACGGTGCGCTGCCGGGGCGCCGTGGGTCAGGGCCGCGGCGTCGGCGGCAAGCCGGGCCGTCGTGGCGTGGTCGACCCGGGGCAGCAGTGCCATGGCCGCGGCCCGCGGCAGCACGCCCGGGCCATCGGCCGCCGGGAAGGCCGGCCGGCCGGTGCTGGCCATCTGCGGCGCGGACAGGCCCGCGAGGTCCTGCGGATCACCGGGAGCCCAGGGCCGGCCGGAGGAGGCCAGCTCCTGGTCGATCCAGCGCGGAAGCGGTTCGGGGGAGCCGGTGGGGAAGGCGCCGGTGGCGGCGCGGTACCAGCGCAGACCGGCCAGCCACATGCAGGCCGCCTCGTCCGCGGCGACGCCGCCGTTGGCCCATTCGACGGCCTCGAGCAGGCCGTCGAGCAGGAAGAACTGCAGCGTCTCGGTCTGGCCCAGCTCCGCCGTGCCGCGGACCAGCGCCGCGCCGTCGGCACTGGCCTGCAGGACGGCGAGGACGCGGTCGGAAAAGTCGGGGCGGGGCTCGAGGTCCAGTGGTGGTGAAGTCACCCCCGCAGTCTACCGAGCGCGGCCGGCCCGGGAGCCACCGGCTGTGGCAGCCCAGGCAGCGTGCAGGATTCCTTGAGGAGGGCCAGTGGGCAGGCATAGGCTCGCCGCATCCGGCACCTCTGGGGGTGGGGCGCGCCGCGGACGTCGACAGGAGGCACCATGGCTCGCAGCGAGCTGAAGACCATCAAGACCGACATTCCGGCACGGCTGGACCGGTTGCCGTGGTCGCGGTGGCACTGGAAGATCCTCATCGGCCTGGGCACCGTCTGGATCCTGGACGGCCTCGAGGTCACCATCGTAGGAAACATCACCACGCGGCTGTCCGAGGAAGGCAGCGGCATCGACATCACCACAGCGCAGGCCTCCGGCATTGGAGCGGCCATGTATGTGCTCGGCGCCTGCCTCGGCGCGCTGGTCTTCGGCTACCTCACCGACCGGCTGGGCCGGAAGAAGCTGTTCATGATCACCCTGGCGCTGTACCTGGCGGCCACCGCATGCACCGGCCTGGCGACCGAGGCGTGGATGTTCTACGTCTTCCGCTTCCTCACCGGCGCGGGCATCGGCGGCGAGTATGCGGCGATAAACTCGGCGATCGACGAACTGATCCCCTCCAAGCACCGCGGACGGATCGACATCATTGTCAACGGGACGTTCTGGCTCGGTGCCATCGGCGGTTCGCTGCTGTCGATCATCGCGCTGGACACCGACATCTTCCCGGTCGACCTGGGCTGGCGGCTGACCTTCGGGCTGGGGCTGGTCCTGGGGCTGGTGATCCTGCTGGTGCGCCGTTCGGTGCCGGAGAGCCCGCGGTGGCTGTTCATCCACGGGCGCGAGGACGAGGCCGAGAAGCTGGTCAGCGAGATCGAGGAGACGATCCGCCGGGAATCGGGCGGAGACCTGGCCGAACCGGGCCGGAAGATCACCATCCGGCAGCGGCATTCGATCGGCTTCGGCGAGATCGCCGGCACCATGTTCAAGAAGTACCCCAAGCGCGCGACCCTGGGGTTCTCGCTGTTCATCGGCCAGGCGTTCCTCTACAACGCCGTGACGTTCGGCTACGCGACGATCCTCGCCACGTTCTACGACGTCCCCTCGGGCAGCACCGGCTACTACTACGCAGTGATCGCCGCCGGGAACTTCATCGGCCCGCTGGTGCTCTCCCGGCTGTTCGACACCTGGGGCCGGCGTCCGATGATCTCCGGGACCTACCTGCTCTCCGGGGCGATGCTGCTGGCCACCGCCTGGATGTTCAACGCCGGCATCCTCTCGGCGGTGACCCTGACCGCCTGCTGGTGCGTGGCGCTCTTCTTCGCCTCCGCCGGGGCCAGCTCGGCCTACCTGACGGTCTCCGAGGTCTTCCCGATGGAGACCCGTGCGCTGGCCATCGCGTTCTTCTATGCCATCGGCACCGCCGCCGGCGGCATCACCGGCCCGCTGCTGTTCGCCAAGATGGTCGAGACCGGCAAGCCGCTGGACACCGCCATCGCCTTCACCATCGGAGCCGTGCTGATGATGGCTGCAGGCGTGGTGGCCATCTTCTTGGGTGTCAGCGCGGAGCAGAAAGGCCTGGAGGACATCGCCAAACCGCTGAGCCAGGAGTCCGAAGGCGATTAGCCGCGCGTGATCCGCTCCGACGTGCGGCCGCTACCCCGTCTCCTCCAAACGCTGCCGCGGGCCGGACAAGGTACGGCTCCCCGGGGCGTTGTCCGTCGAGTCCCCGTCCACGGCCAGCGTCGCCGCGGCCTCCAACATCGCGGCATGGACGAAGGCCTGGGGCAGGTTCCCTCGGAGTTGGCGTTCCTGCACCCCGTATTCCTCGGTGAACAGGCCGGGGGATCCGCAGGCACAGCGGTTGCGTTCGAACCAGCGCATGGCCTCGGTGCGGTCGCCCTGCTGGGCCAGCGCCAGCGCCATGTCGAAGCCGCAGAGCAGGAAGGCGCCCTCGGAGCGGGAGAGCTCGCGCTCGTCGTGCCGGAACCGGTAGAGGTAGCCCTGCTCGGTCAGCTCCTCGCGGACCGCCTGCAGGGTTGCCACGGTCCGTGGGTCCGCGGGGGAGACCGCCCCCCGCAGGGCCGGGCGCAGCAGCGAGGCATCGACCCGCGGGTCCTCCGGGTTGCGTTGCCACCGGCCGGAGGGGTGGAGGGAGGTGGCCGAGACCTCCGCCATGATCTCCTCGGCCAATGCGATCCAGCGCGCGGCTTCGGGGCCGGGCACATGGGAGGCCAGCGTGCGCAGGCCCGCGACGCAGATGAGCTTGGAGTGCGTCCAATCGCGGTCCTCGAGTTCCCAGATGCCGGCCTCGGGCAGCCGCCAGCGCTTCTCCACCACCCGGATGCACACCTCGACGGCTTCCCAGTGCTCCGGTTGCAGGCGCTGGTGCCGAGCTCCTGCGGCATAGAGCAACAAGGCTTCCCCAAAGGCGTCGAGTTGGTGCTGGCGGTTCGCGTGGTTCCCGATTCGGGCCGGCGCACCGGGGTAGCCGGGCAGGTCCAGATCCTGCTCATCGGGCACGTCGTCGCCGGCGACCGTGTAGGCGGGACGCAATTCCTCTCCGTCGGCCAGGATCCGCGCCGAGATGAAGCGCAGCGCACTATCCAGCAGGGGGTAGGGTCCGCAGGCGGCGACCGCCTGCCCGGCGAAGCATTGGTCGCGCACCCAGGCATAGCGGTAGTCGTAGTTGCGTTGCTGGTTCACGTGCTCGGGCAGCGACGTCGTCGCCGCCGCGACCATGGCCCCGCTGGCGGAGGTCATCCCGCGTAGGACGGCATAGGATTGCCGGGCATCGCGCGGCGCCACCGTGTGGTCCATTGAGGGGACCTCCTGGCGCCAGGCGTGCAGGGAGCCCGCCCAAGCGGTGTCCGCGTCGGGAACCGGCCCGTCGAGTTCCCCTTCCGAGAGCTCCAGCACCAGATCGTGCTCCTGGCCCGCTTCGAGCTCGAGGACCTGGACCAGCCCACCCTCCGGGCGCCGTCGTGCCGTGGGGGCTCCGGTGTAGCGGAAGTGCACCTGCCCCGAGCGGCCGGTCCGCACGCCGTCACGGGTGGATAGCCCGGTCATGGCGTGCCGGCCGAACCCGGCCCGGACATCGAGGGTGATACGCACCCGCGCCGGGGCACCAATCGCCCGGATCCGGCGCAGGAAAACCACGCGTTCCCCGGAGCCGGGGAACGCGAGTGTGCTGTCGCATTCGATGACGCCCACATCCATCTGCCAGCGGCTCCGCCAGACGAGGCTGCCCTCGAGGTACCAGCCGCTGGCGACGAATCCCCGGTCCACCGGGCAGACGGAGAAGGCCCCGGCGCCGCCAAGCAAACCGGAGAACACGGCATCGCTGTCCCAGCGCGGTGCGCACATCCAGGCCACATCGCCGTCGGGTCCGATCAGCGCCCCGCGCTCGCCGTCGGCGACGAGCGCGTAATTGCGCAGGACTTCGGGGGGATGCTGTGGTGCGTTGCTCTCATCGGCCATGCCTGAGTCTATGGACGTCGACGTGTCCCGGGCAATTTCGGCCACACGTCGCCAGCGCGCCGATAACGATGGCACATCATCCCTAGCCGGTTCGGCCCCCGCGTGCCTAGTGTAGGAAGGACGGCGACGGCACCTGAAACCAACGGTCCGAGAACCTGCGTTGGGGATGTCGCCCGCCGTGTCCTGGAAGAGGTGCCCCGGTGAAATTTCTCACGTCCGCCCGCCCGCTCCCGGCCCCGCCGCAGACCCTGCACGGCATCGACCGGATGGTCCGCAACATCGAGACGGGCCGGTTCGAACGCAGCCTCTCGGCCATGACCGCCGTCGGATCGGTCATCACCGCCGCGGAGATCTACTTCGAGCACGACAAGGCCAGCTTCGGCAATCCGAACATGTGGCTGCCGGTCATCGGCGGCCCGATCGGCGCCGCGGCCGGCATTGCCGGGTTCTTCAGCCAGCGGATGGCCAAGACCGCCCTGCCGATCGCCTCCACGCTCATCGTCGCCAACGGGCTGCAGGGGGTGTACCTGCATGCCCGCGGCATCCGGCAAAAACCCGGCGGTTGGAAGAACTTCCGCTACAACATGGAGATGGGTCCGCCCCTGCTGGCCCCGCTGCTCGTGACCCTCGTCGGCGGCATGGGCCTGCTGGCCGCGATCCTGAGGAGGGAGGCATGAGTCCGGCACTGCCCTACCCGCGTTTTCCCGGCTTCGACGTCATGGCCCAGGCCGACCACTGGGACCCGGTGACCCGGGACCTGGTCGAGAACCGCCTGAACCCGGGAACGGCGGCCTCGTTCTTCAGCCTGACCGAGCGCCGCGCAGCGGGTGCCTTGGTCAACCGGCTCACCGGCCAGGATGATGAGCAGATGGTCCCCGTGCTGCCGATGCTCGAGGCACGCCTGGCTGCCGGCACAACCGACGGCTGGCACTACCAGAAGCTCCCGCACGACGCCGACGCCTGGCGCCAATCCCTCCTCCACCTCGACGCCGACGCGCAGGCCAGGCACGGAGCCGACTTCGCCGACTGCTCGTTGGAGGAGCAGAACCAGCTGCTCGAGGACCTCCAAGGTCTCGGGGACGACGAGTGGCACGGACTGTGGATGCGCGGCATCTGGAGCTTGTGGATGCGCTACGTGTGCGCCGAGTTCTACTCGCACCCGCTGGCCTGGCAGGAGATTGGCTTCCCCGGGCCGGCCTTCCCTCGGGGCTACAAAAACATCGGCCTGGACCGCCGCGAAGGCGCCGAGGTCCCGCAAGCCCATCCCGAACAGGGAAGCGAGCCGCGGCCATGAGCGGGGTCCGCGATCGGAACGCCTCGGCCTGGTTGCTGCCCGCCGATGGCACAACCACCAACCACCGGCTCCGCGAGGACATGCGCCGCTACCCGACCACCGAAACCGTCGATGCCGTCGTCGTCGGATGCGGTGCCGGCGGCGGGACCATGCTCCAGCGCCTGGCCCGCGCCGGGTGGAAGGTCGTCGGGCTCGATGCCGGGCCCTTCTGGGACCCGGACCGGGATTGGGTCTCCGACGAGGCCGGATCCCACCAGCTGTTCTGGAACGACCCCCGGGTCATCTCCGGGGCCGACCCGGTGCCGTTGGGCTCGAACAATTCCGGCCGCGGGGTCGGCGGCTCCATGGTCCACTTCGCCGGCTACGTCCCGCGCTTCCACCCCAGCGACTTCCGGACCCAGACCCTGGACGGGGTCGGGGCCGACTGGCCGATCGCCTACGACGACCTCGAGCCCTACTACGGGCAGATCGAGGGCGAACTGCCGGTGGCGGGGGAGGACTGGCCGTGGGGGCGACCGCATTCCTACCCGCACCGCCCGCATCCGGTCGGCGGCAACGGCGAGGTCTTCCAGCGTGGCGCCCACGCCATCGGCCTGCCCACCCGGGTGGGACCGGTCGCCATCGCCAACGGCCGCTTCGGGCACCGCAACCACTGCATCTACCGCGGCTTCTGCCTGCAGGGGTGCAAGGTCAACGCCAAGGCCTCCCCGCTGATCACCCACATCCCCGACGCCCTGGACCACGGCGCGGAGATCCGGGCCGACAGCATGGTCACCCGGATCACCGTCGACGAGCAGACCGGGAAGGCCACCGGCGTGGAGTATGTCAGCGACGGGGTCGCGCATTTCCAGCCCGCCGACGTCGTGATCGTCGCCGGGTACTCCATCGAGACCCCGCGCCTGCTGCTGAACTCGGCGAACAATCGCTTCCCCGACGGGCTGTGCAACGACTTCGACCTGGTCGGACGCTACCTGATGGTCCAGGGCGCCCCGCAGACCGCCGGGCGGATGGACCAGGAAGTGCGGATGTACAAGGCGCCGCCTCCGGAGGTCAGTTGCGAGGAGTACTACGAGACGGACCCGACCAAGCCCTACAAACGCGGCTACTCGATCCAGACGGTCTCGCCCCTGCCGATCACGTGGTCCGAGCACCTCACCGCCCAGGGGTACTGGGGCAAGGAGCTACGTCGCCGGATGAGCGACTACGTCCACTGGGCCAGCCTGGGGGCCCTGTGCGAACTGCTGCCCTTGCCGGGCAACCGGGTGACCCTGGACGAGCAGAAGGACCGGCACGGGCTGCCCGTGGCGAACATGTCCTACTCAATGTGCGACAACGACCGGCAGCTGCTGCAGGCGGCACAGTCGACCATGGAGGACGTGCTCAATGCCGCCGGCGCATCCGAAACCGTGACCATCCAACGCTTCGCCCATCTGGTGGGTGGGGCCCGCATGGCCGCCAGCGAACGCGAGGGCGTGGTGGACGCGGATTGCCGCAGCTTCGCCGTGCCGAACCTCTACATCACCGACGGATCCGTCCTGCCCACCCAGGGCAGCGCCAACCCCGCCCTGACCATCATGGCGTTGGCGGCCCGGGCCGCCGACCGGTTGGTCCGCCACGGCTGACGTCCGGCGGCTCCGGCACCCGCTTCCAGTCCGCTTCAGAAGGAGGAACACCATGCCCCGTCCCGCGGGCCAAACCTGCCCGGTCCACCGCCCGCCCTCACGGGGATCCGTCCCGGCGCGTGCCGGAGGCGGGTCATGACCGACACCCCCGTCACCGGCCTCTCCGCCGCCGTCTACACCATCCCCACGGACGCGCCCGAGGCGGACGGCACCACGGCCTGGTCCTCCACGACCATGGTCCTAGTGCGGGTGCAAGCCGGCGGCCAGGAGGGGCTGGGGTGGACCTACGGCCCCGCCGCCTGTGCCTCCGTGGTGCGGGAGACCCTGGTGGACTGCGTCCTGGGCCGGGAGGCCATGGACATCGCCGGATGCTTCGCCTCCATGCTCGGTGCCGTGCGCAACCAGGGGGCGGCCGGGGTGTGCGGGTACGCCATCTCCGCGGTGGACATCGCGCTGTGGGACCTCAAGGCCCGGCTGCTCGGCCTGCCGCTGCACCGGCTGCTGGGGGCGGTCCGCCAAGACGTCCCGGTCTACGGCAGCGGCGGGTTCACCACGTACGACACCGACCGGCTGCACCGCCAGCTCTCCGGCTGGGTGCACGGCGAAGGGATCCCGCGCGTGAAGATCAAGATCGGCCAGTCATGGGGCACCGAGACCACCCGGGACCTGGAGCGGATCGGTCAGGCCCGGGAGGCCATCGGCGACGATGCCGAGCTCTTCGTCGATGCCAACGGCGGCTACTCCGCCAAGCAGGCGATCCGCATCGCCGAGGCGGCGAGGCACGACGGCGTCACCTGGTTCGAGGAGCCCGTCTCCTCCGATGACCTGGCCGGGTTGGGCCAGGTCCGCGACGCCGTGGCACCGGACGTCGCGGCGGGGGAGTACGGCTCGGACCCGGTGTATTTCCGGCGCATGTGCGCCGCCGGGGCCGTGGACTGCCTGCAGGCCGACGCCACCCGCTGCGGGGGGATCACCGGCTGGTTGCGGGCCGCCGTCGTCGCCCATGCGCATGGGCTCGAGCTCTCCGGGCATTGCGCGCCGCACCTGCACGCCCACGCTGCCGCCTCGATCCCGAACCTGCGGCACCTGGAGTGGTTCCACGACCACGTGCGCATCGAGAACCTCTTCTTCGACGGGACGCTGCCACCCACCGGCGGGGTCATCCGCCCGGACCCCGACGTCCCCGGGCTGGGGCTGGTCTTCCGCGAGGCCCACGCCCGGCCCTACGCCGTCGACTAGGACGGGCGTCGGCCAGGGCCTGTGGCAGGCACCATCCACAGCACCACGGGCCCGCACCAAAGGGTCGGCCGCGCTCGATAGTGTGGGTCCATGCGGATCTTGCACACTTCCGACTGGCACCTGGGCCGGTCGTTCCACGGCGCCGGCCTCCTGGGCGCCCAGCGCGGCTTCATCGACGCCCTGCTGGACACGGTCACCACGAAGCAGGTCGACGTCGTGCTCATCGCCGGCGACGTTTACGACCGGGCGCTGCCCTCGGTGGACGCGGTCACCTTGTTCGACGATGCCGTCGTGCGCCTGCGCGAGGCCGGGGCCACCGTCATCGCCACCAGCGGCAACCACGACTCGGCCCTGCGGCTGGGCTTCGGCTCGCGGCTGCTCGGCCGGGCCGGCCTGCACCTGCGCACCCAGCTCGCCGACCTCGACACCCCGGTCGTCCTGGATGGCGACGGGTTCTCGGTGGCGGTCTACGGGCTGCCCTACCTGGAACCGCGGATGGTGGCCGAAACGCTCGGGGTGGACGCCCCCGGCCACCCGCCCGTCGTGCGGGCCGCACTGGACCGCGTCCGCCGGGACCTCTCCGTGCGCCGCGCCCAGGCCGGAACGCCGGTGCACTCGCTGGTCATGGCCCATGTCTTCGCGGCCAGCGGGCAGGCCAGCGACTCCGAACGCGAACTGAGCATCGGCGGGCTGGACATCGTGCCGATCGAGGAGTTCGCCGACGTCGACTACGCGGCCCTGGGCCACCTGCACGGACGCCAACGCCTGGCCGAGACCATCCGCTACTCCGGCTCGCCCATGGCCTACTCGTTCTCCGAGGCGAACCACCGCAAGGGCGCCTGGCTGCTGGAGGTCACCGCCGACGGCGTGGGCTCCATCGAGCCGGTCGACTGGCCGGCCGCCCGGGAACTGCGCGTGCTGCGCGGCGCCCTTGGGGACCTGCTGGCCGATCCCGCCTTGGCCGGTGCCGAGGCCGCCTGGTGCCAGGTCACCCTCACGGACCGGGACCGTCCGGCCCAGGCCATGGAGCGGCTGCGCGCACGTTTCCCCGGCACCCTGGTGCTCCACTTCGAACCGGAGGGACGCCCCGCCGCCGTCGAACGCACCTACCGCGACCGGCTCGCCGCCGCCGAGAACCCGCTGGAGGTCTGCACCGGCTTCATCGACCACGTCCGCCAACGCCCGCCCTCGGAACCCGAAGCCGAACTGCTCGGCCGCATCCTCGACGAGGCCACCAGCGGGCAGGTCGCGAGATGAGGATCCACCATCTGGAGGTCGCCGCCTTCGGGCCCTTCGCCCACCGCCAGACGATCGACTTCGACGAGCTCTCCGCCGCCGGGCTCTTCCTGCTCAACGGCGAGACCGGGGCCGGGAAGACCAGCATCCTCGACGCCATCTGCTACGCGCTCTACGCCGGCCTGCCCGGTGCCCGGGAAGGCTCCAAGGCGCTGCGCAGCGACCACGCCGGACCCGCGGACGCACCCGAGGTCCGCCTGGACTTCAGCACCGGCGGCCGGCGCTTCGAGGTCACCCGGTCCCCGCAATGGCAGCGCCCCTCCAAACGCGGTGCGGGCAAGACCACCACGGCGCAGGCCCAGAGCCGGCTGCGCGAACTCGTCGACGGCCAGTGGCGGGAGGTCTCCACCCGCAACGACGAGGTCGCGGCCGAACTGCGCGAGGTCATCGGGCTGGGCAAGGACGAATTCACCAAGGTCGCCATGCTCCCGCAGGGCGCCTTCGCCGCATTCCTGCGCGCCAAGGACAAGGAACGCGAGGACCTGCTCAAGACCCTGTTCGACACACGCCTCTACGGCAGCGTCGAGTCCCTGCTCGCGGACGAATTCACGGCCGCCCGCACGGCCGCCGCAGAGGCCGAACGCTCCCGCCAGACGGCCATCACCCAACTCGTCGAGGACGCAGCCACCTCGCTGTACGACGGTGAAACCCCTCTTCCTGCCGAACTCGCCGCCGGCGATGCCGCAGCGGATCAGGCTCCGGCGGAGGCGGTTGATACCGCGCGCCTGCTGCCGCTGCTGGCCATCCGGCTCGAAGAGCGCACCGCGGCACTCGACGCCGAACGGACCGCCGCGGAAGCGGCAGCCACCACGGCACGCACCACCGCCACCTCGCTGGCCGCTGCCGCCGACCGGCACCGTGCCCTGGCCGAATTGGAGGCCCTGCGCGCCTCCCACACCGCGAAGGCAACCCACATCGCCGACGCCGAAGCACGATTGGCCCTCGACGCCCGCGCCACGGCGATCTCCGCCGCGGAGGCGGGACGCCGCCGCACCGCTCAGGCCGTCGACGCCGCGGAAACCGCGTGGGAGGCCGCAGAGCGCGGCACCGCCGACGGGCTGGCCGCAGCGTATCTGGAGCAGGCGTCCGTCTCCGGGGATTCCGCCGCCCCGGCCCACCGTGCCGGCGACGCGGCGTCCCGGGCCACCGGGGACGCGGCAGTGCTCGCCGCGGCGCTGCCCGACGAACGCGAACTGGCCGACCGGACCGCCGAACTGGCCCGGGCCGGCGCGGAGCACGAACGCCGCTCCGCCGACCTGGCCGAACGGCAGAAGGAACAGGAGACGCTGGAGGCATCGCTGCCTGGATTGCGCGACCAGGCGGAGGCACTGGCCGGCACCGCCAACACCCTGCCGTCCCTCACGGCCGAACGCGACGCGGCGGCCCGCCGGGTCGAGGCCGTGGCCGCACGCGCGGCCGCAGACACCGCAGCCAGCCAGGCCCACGAAGCCTGGGCCGCCGCCAAGGACCGGCAGCTGGCCGACCGCGAACGCCTCCTGGACCTCGGGCGCACCCGTGTGGCCCAGGCCGCCGCCTGGTTGGCCCGCGAACTGGTCCCCGGAGCGGCCTGCCTGGTCTGCGGGGCCACGGAACATCCCGCACCGGCCACGCTCATCGAAGGCGACCTCGTCGAGGAAGAGGACGAGGAAGCAGCCCGCAGTACCGCCCAGGCCAGCGAAGCGGCGGAGAATAGGGCAGCGGAATCCTTGCGCCGTGCCCGCGAGGCGGCATCGCTGGCCGCCGGGCAGGCGGGGGAGTACACCGCCGAGCAGGCGCAGGACGCGCTCGAGGCAGCGGCGACCGCGCTGGCGGACGCCACCACCAGTGCAGAACGGGCCCAGAAGGCACGCTCCACGCTGGATCAGGCCGTCGAGGACAGCGAGCTCCTGCGTGCCGCCAACACGGCCGAGGCGACATCGCTGTCCGCCGTCGCGGCGCGGATCGAGCAGCTGCACACCGGGATCACCGCCCTGGAATCCCGGCTCCAGCAGCTGCGCGGCGACGATGGCTCGTTGCAGGCCCGGCACGACCGGATCGTCGAGGCCCGCCAGGCGCTCGAGACCCTCGCCGCAGCTGCCCGCACCTTCGATGAGGCCCGCGGCGTCGCCGATACCGCGGCGCGATCCTGGCAGGAGGAACGCACGGCGGCAGGCTTCCCGGACGACGAGGCCTGGACCGGGGCCCTGCTCGACGTCGATGCCCGGGCCGCTGCCCGGCAGGACGTCGCGGCGCATACCGCCGAAGGCGTGCGCATCGAGACCCTGGCTGGCACCGAGGCCGTCACGGCGGCAG
This sequence comes from Arthrobacter sp. JSM 101049, assembly GCF_041679245.1. Classification (NCBI taxonomy): domain Bacteria; kingdom Bacillati; phylum Actinomycetota; class Actinomycetes; order Micrococcales; family Micrococcaceae; genus Arthrobacter; species Arthrobacter sp. JSM 101049. The sequence goes on from NZ_JBGFFC010000005.1 coordinate 212,356, forward strand.
CAGCCGAGGCGGCACAAGGCATCGGCGCGCCGGCACAGGAGGCACTGGAGGCCGCAGGCGCAGCCGCCACGGAGACCGCGGCAACACGGGACGCTGTGCTCCAGCGCGGTGCCGTGCTCCAGGCCTATGCGGCGCGTTTCGAACGGCGCAGAGCCGACCTGCGGCGTCTCGAGGAGGAACAAGGCGCCGTTCTGGACCGGTTCGAGACGGTCAAGTCGATGGCCGATGCCGCCCGCGGGATGGGGGAGAACCGGTTCAAGATGACCCTGTCCACGTACGTGTTGGCCGCCCGGCTCGAGGCCGTTGCAGCGGCTGCCACCGAACGACTGCTGGTCATGAGCGGGGAACGCTACTCATTGGTCCACGACGACAGCCCGAAGGGCAACGCCAAGTCAGGGCTCGGCCTCCACGTGCTCGATGCCTGGACGGGCCACCGCCGGGACACGCAGACCCTCTCCGGTGGAGAATCCTTCATGGCCTCCCTGGCCCTCGCCCTGGGCCTGGCCGACGTCATCCAGCAGCAATCCGGTGGCATCGACATCGAGACGCTCTTCGTCGACGAGGGGTTCGGGTCGCTCGACGAAGGTGCCCTGGAAATGGTCATGGATGCCTTGGACGGCCTGCGGCGCGGCGGCCGCGTCGTCGGACTGGTCAGCCACGTCGCTGACATGAAGCAGCGCATCCCCGCCCAGCTGCGCGTGCGCAAGGAACGGACCGGTTCCACGGCACGGGTCGTGATGGCCGACGCGGTAGAATAGAAGCTGTTCACAGGGTTGGGCGCTCCGGGTGGTTGGGACGGGCGCGGCTTTGAGGAACCACAAAATCATCATGGATACCCCGACGCCGGTGCCACCCGGCGCAGCGTCCGAGACCACCACGTCCACCACCCAGCGCGGCAGCTTCCGCAGCCTGCTTGAATTGGCCGGGCCAGCCTTCTTCCCGCTGGCCTTCTTCGCCCGCCTGCCGTTGGCAATGCTCACGATCGGCACCTTGACCCTGGTCAGCACCGCCACCGGTTCCTACGCCAGCGGCGGGATTGCCGCCGGTGCCGTGGGCATCGGATCGGCCATCGGCGCACCGCTGATCGGCTACGCGGCCGACCGCCTCGGCCAGCGCGCGGTCCTCATTCCCATCGCACTGGTCCACGCCGTCGTTGTGGCGGCCTTGATCGTCACCGGAGCGGGCATCATGGCCAGCCCGGCAGTCGTGGTCGCCATCATGGCCTTTACCGCTGGAGCCACCTGCCCGCAGGTCGGGCCCCTGGCCCGCGTGCGGTGGATGTCGCTGACGACGAACCGGCCACGTGGGCGCCGCGAACTGGAAACGGCGTTGAGCTATGAGAGCACCGTCGACGAGCTGACCTTCGTGATGGGCCCCGCCCTCGTCGGGGTCCTGGCCTCGCTCGTCGCACCGTGGCTGCCGCTGGCCCTGGCCGCCGTGGTGACAGCGGCGCTGGTCCCGGCATTTGCCGTGCACCGCACAGGCCAAGCCATCCGCCTCGATCGGCCCACGGGCGGACCGGCCTCGGGGACGGGCTGGGCGAGGGGACGCATCATCCGTGTCGGTCTCTGCGTCCTGGGCATGATCGGCATGGGGACCATCTTCGGTTCGGTATCGGCGGGCGCGGTGTCCTTCGCGGGTGCCTTCGGGCAAGCCAGTGCCGGTGGATTGCTGTACGCCGCACTCGGGTTGACGTCGGCGGTGGCGGCCCTATCGGTCTCGGTCTGGCCGAAGGGATGGGCGCAGCCCCTGCGTTGGGCCGGCTGCGCCCTGGTACTGGTCCCGCTGGCCTTGCTGCTGCAGGTCCCGCAGTCGATCGGGACGATGGTGGTGTTCCTGCTCCTGGTCGGTGTGCCCATCGGCCCGATCATGGTCACCATCTTCACCGTCGGCGGAGACGTGGCGCCGCTGGGCCGGATGGGAACGGTCATGACGATGCTGGCAAGTGGCATCGTGGTGGGAACCGCCATCGGCAACGGCTTGGCAGGCGTCATGGCCGAAGTCGTCGGGCCCCAGGGCGCGTTCCAAGTCGCGGCCGCTGCCGCCGTCGTGCTGTTCCTCGCCGGTGCCGGGATGTTCGCGCTCGGACGTGTCCGGCGCACGACGTCCGGCTGACAAAACCGCGGTGTTGAGCGCTCCCTGACTGGCGTCTTTTCGGGTGTGCACCCGCTCTCAGGTACCGAGGGTACGTTCGACGGCGACGGCCGCAGCGGCCACCTGCCGCCCCACCTCGTCGACGTCGATCGTCCGGGTCTCCGTGGCGTACACGACCGCAAGCGCTGCCGGATCCTGTCCTGGGATGCGCAGCGGCGCGGCTAGGGACGTCACCCCGGGGATGACTTCGTTGATGCTGGTGGCGTAGCCCAGCTCCCTGGCCACCACGGCTTCATCGCGGAACGGGTGCCCCGGGGCGATGTGCTCCCACTCGGCCGGCGTCAAGGCGGACTGGATCGCGATGCCGGGGGCACCACGCGAGAGCGGGTGGCGCGAGCCCGGGCGCTGGAGGACGGTGGCATGGCCTTGCCGCGGCTCCACGCTCACCAAGGTGACGCAGTCGTCGTGGTCCCAGACGACGATGAAGGCGCTCATCTGCAATTCGTTGGCCAGCACTGTCAGCTCCGGCAACGCCGCCGACTGCAGGTCGCGCTGGACCCCGCGGGCCAGTGCCGCCAGGCCCGGGGCGCCTTGCAGCCGCCCATTGTCGTCCCGCCGCACCAGGGCGTGGTCCTCCAAGGTGCGCAAAATCCGGTAGGCGATGGACCGGTGCACGCCCAGCTCGTCCGCCAGCTCAGCAATTGTCGGCGCATCCTGGCGGTCGGTGATGATCTCCAGCGCGCGCAGGCCACGGGAGAGGGTCTGTGACGCAGAGGTCGTCGGGCTGGCCGGGCTCAATGGGGCTCCGCTTCTCGAGATGGGGGGCATGACAACCCCTTGTGCTGCAGATCACCGTACGGCGGTCCTTGCGTGTTCGTTAATCGAACGTCATGTTCAAATATAGAACCATCTTGAATTTCGGGGCAAGAGGCTGCGCGCGAACTCACTGAAGCAAGGGCGTCAAGGTGGCCGTGAACGCTCTGGAGGCCGACGGGGACGTCGCGGATCGCAACGTCAACGAAGGCTTCCCTGTCCTCGGGGAGGCCGATTTCGGCTTGGATGTGGACGCCCTGAAGTTCGCGTCCGAGCGCGTCATCCGCTGCGCGGAAACGAATGCGATGGGCACTCTGCTCATCGCCCGCTGCATGCGACTCCTGCGCCATATCAAGCAGGACCCCACCTTTTCGGGTGGGGTCCTGTGGTTTCTTAAGGCGTGTGCACGGCGGGTTCGGAATCCGGTGGTGCTGCTGGGTCCGGTGTTAGAAGGGTGGTTCTGCTGGTGGTTCCGGTGGGGCGTCGGGTTCGGTGCCGAAGGGGTACTCGTGTTCACCGGGACGTTCGATGCGCCGGGGACCGTATTCG
>NZ_JBGFFC010000006.1:0-135530 GCF_041679245.1 Arthrobacter sp. JSM 101049
GCTGGCCGCGGTGGACCATGATCGCCGCGTTCCAGCGCATCCACGCCCGGTAGCGGCGCTCGATCTCCTCGTTGCCCGGGAACTCCGGTTCCTGGTCCACCGGAATCGTATTCACGTAGTCCGTGGTCTGCGCCCGCGGGACGTCGACGCTGCGGGTGGAGGCACGCTCCCAGAGGCTCCGCATGATCTGCCCGGCCTGCCGCGTGCCGCGGTGGTGGACCAGGCCGTCAAAAGACTCCAGCCATTCGGCGGCCTCCTCGGGGTCCGATCCGGCCAGGAGGGGGGATTCGTCGATGATGCTCATGCATGCCTTTCTGCAGCGCAGGGACGGGCGCGCCCCAGGGTCAACGTTCAGAAACTACCACGATATGGAAGAAAGTTTTCGTATGGCAATATACAGTGAACGTCGTGTTGGGCGCGTTGTCAACGACACGACAGCCCGGTCCGGCTCCTTCAGGTATTTTTCGAACAACCCTTGTCCAGCGGGAGCCGGGGTGCTGCACTGGTTCCCATGACCACCGTCATCGCCATCGGAACGAAGAAGGGCCTCTGGCTTGCCACGAGCCAGGACCGCCGCACCTACACCCTGAGCGAGCCCCACTTCCTGAACCTGGAAGTACCCGCGGTCGCCATCGATACCCGTGGCGCCGCCCCGCGCCTCCTCGCCGGCATCAACGACTGGCATTGGGGGCCCACCGTCGTCTATTCCGACGACCTCGGTGCCACTTGGTCCGAACCGGAGCAAGGGGCCATCAAGTTCCCCGAGGACACCGGAGCCGCGCTGGGCCGGGTATGGCACCTGCACCCGGACACCGCCGATCGCCCCGGCGTCGTCTGGGCGGGATGTGAACCGATCTCCGTCTGGAAGTCGACCGACGGCGGGGAGAGCTTCGAGCTGAACCGCGGCCTCTGGGACCACCCCCATCGCCCCGAATGGGGCGAGGGATTCGGGGGTGCCGCGGCGCACACGATCCTGCCGAATCCCGTCGACGACCGGACAGTGCACGTCGCCATGAGCACCGGAGGGGTGTACCGGACGCGCGACGGCGGCACGACGTGGGAGGCCACCAACCGCGGCATCTCGGCAGGCTTCCTGCCGGGCGAGGAGCCGGAGTTTGGCCAATGTGTCCACCGCATCACCGCGGACGCGGGCAATCCCGAGCGGCTGTACGCGCAAAACCACGGGGGCGTCTACCGGAGCGACGACGGCGGGGACCGCTGGGTCGACATCGGCGGCGGCCTGCCCGCGGACTTCGGGTTCACGTTCCTCGCGCACCCGCGCATGGCGGACACCGCCTGGACCCTCCCGCTCCAGGCAGACTCCCAGCGCATCCCGCTCGATGGCCGGCTCAGCCTGTACCGCACCACCGACGCCGGCGCGACCTGGACCGAGCAGCACACCGGCCTGCCGGAAAACGAGTTCAACGTCGTCCTCCGCGACGCTGCGGACATCGACCTCCCCGCCCCCGAGGACACCGCGGGGCTGTACTTCGGCACCCGCGGCGGCGAAGTGTATGCCAGCAATGACGAGGGCGCAACCTTCCTCCAGGTGGCCGACCGGCTGCCCGACGTCCTCAGTGTCCGCGCAGCGTCCGTGGGTTGAGCACCATGGCCAGCGCCGTCCTCGAGGTCCCCGGGACCCTGGCCCCGGTCTGGGGGGACCGCCGTCGTGCGCTGATCGACTACGACGGCGGCGCCTCCATGGCGGTCTTCCTGGACCGGGCCGCCGAGGGGCACCCCCGCTTTGCGCGGCGCATCCGCGACGAGACCGGCGCGGTGCGCCGCTATGTCAACGTCTATGTCGACGGCGAGGACATCCGCTCGGCCGCCGGGTTGGACACCGTGGTGCCGGACGGGTCGACGGTCATGATCATCCAATCCGTCGCCGGGGGCTGAGGCGGGCGGGACGGGGATAAGCTGGATTGACGTAGCAGCGACCCGAAGGAGCCGCGTCCATGCCCGCCTCGCCCCCACCCTCGCATAGTTCCGGCATGTCCGGCACGGCATCGCTGGGAACCGGCGGCAGGTTCCGCACCGCCGTGGCGGGGCTGCCGCCGTCGTGCTTTGCCTTCGTGATGGCCACCGGGATCGTCTCGGCGGCGTTGCGCCAATCCGGACGCCCCGTGCCCTCCGAGGTCCTGTTCTGGATCGCGGCGGCGGCCCTGGTCATCCTGCTCGCGGCCACCGTCTGGCGGGCGGTCGCCTTCCGCCGGGAATTCACCGCCGATGCCCTGTCGCCGGTCAAGAACTTCGGCAACTTCACCTTCGTGGCCGGCCTGAACGTCGTCGGGCTCCATTTCGACATGACCGGCCGACCGGCTGCGGGCCTGGCGCTGGCCTGCGTCGCGCTGCTGGCCTGGCTGGCACTGACGTACCTCATCCCGGCCGTGCTCCTGCTGCGGGAGCACAGCCGCCCGGTGCTCGACGACGCGAACGGCAGCTGGTTCCTCTGGGTCGTGGCGACCCAGTCCATGTCCACGGCCGCATCCTCGGCCGCCAGGGTGCACGACAGCGGCGGATTCGCCGTCGCCGGCGCGGCCCTCTGGGGCATCGGGGTGGTGCTGTACCTGCTCATCGGCACCATGGTGACCCTGCGCCTGATCACCCACCCCAACCGGCCGGAAGGCCTGAGCCCCACCTACTGGATCTTCATGGGCGCCACCGCCATCTCCGTGCTGGCCGGCAGCAACCTGCTGAGGCTGCCGGACACGTTCCCGGCCATCGCCGGGATGCGCGGCTTCGTCTCCGGGGCCAGCTTCGTCCTCTGGTCCACCGGCCTGTGGTGGGTGCCGCTGCTCGTCGTCTTCGGCATCTGGCGCCACGTCGTCCACCATTACCACCTGCGGTACGAGACGGCACTGTGGTCCATCGTCTTCCCGTTGGGCATGCTGGCCACCTCCTCCATGGTGTTCGGCCGGGTCCAGGGCATGCCGGAGGTCGCGGCCATCGGGGAGGCGGTCGTGTGGGTCGCTGTTCCGGCCTGGGCGATCGCCGTGTACCTCATGGTGGCGGCCGCTGTCCGGTGGATGCGCCCGGGGGCCGCTGACGGCCGGGCGGCAACGGCCTAGGCTGTCCCCATGAGCAACCTCGAGACCGATCCCGCCGAAGTGGTGTGCGACGGCGAGCAGCCCGGGGCCGACGGGCCGGCACCGCGTGAGCTGCTGGTTCCCCGGGACGTCCCCCTCGGCGGCCCGCGGGCGATGAACGTCCGCCGGACCCTTCCCCAGCGTCGGCGCAGCCTCATCGGCGCCTGGTGCTTCCTGGACCACTACGGCCCCCAGGACCTCACCGGCCAGGCGGGCATGAACGTGCCCCGCCACCCGCACACCGGGCTGCAGACCGTCAGCTGGTTGTTCACCGGCGAGATCGAGCACCGGGACTCCACCGGGGCGCACGCCGTGGTCCGGCCCGGCGAATTGAACCTCATGACCGCCGGCAGCGGCATCAGCCATTCCGAGTTCTCCACCCCCGACACCACCATCCTGCATGGCGCCCAGCTCTGGGTCGCCCTGCCCGAGGCCGCACGAGGCACCTCCCCCGGCTTCGAGCACCATCGCCCCGACCCCGTCTGCGGCGACGACTGGACCGCCCGCGTCTTCCTCGGCTCGCTGCTGGGCAGCACCTCACCCGTGGCCACGCACAGCCCGTTGCTCGGGGCCGAGATCCTGCTCGACGACGGCGCATCCCTCGCCCTTGAACTGGACCCGGGATTCGAGCACGGGGTCCTGCTCGATTCCGGCGCCCTGCGACTGGACGGCGAGGACGTCCCGGTCGACCACCTCGCGTACCTGGCCCCCGATTCCGGCCGGATCACCCTCGAGGGGCACGACGGCGGGGCCCGCCTGCTGTTAATCGGCGGGGAGCCGCTGGGCGAGCAGATCGTCATGTGGTGGAACTTCGTGGGACGCTCGCACGAGGAGATCGTCGAGTACCGCAGGGCCTGGCAGGAGGAGATCGGGGCGCCGGTCGGCAGCGATCCCCTGGCCGCCGCCACGCGGGTTCAGCCCCCGGGACGCCACGTCCCGCACTTCGGGCCGTTCCCGCCCGGCGAGCCGGACGCATTGCCCGCGCCGGCCCTGCCGAATGCCCGCATGCGGCCCCGCAGCTGAGACTCCAACGGGCCGGCCCGCGGAACCCGCGCCGCGGTGCAATGGCGCCATCCCCATGCCGTCACGGTGCACGAGGCACAGGCAGCCACCGCCCCGCCCGATCGGTGACGGGACCGGCCGCCGGACGGCCCGGGTCAGAACCCGCCGCCGCCTTCGGTGGCCATGTTGTTGAAGCGCTGGTAGTGCCCCTGGAAGGCCACGACGATCGTCTTGGTGGGGCCGTTGCGGTTCTTGGCCACGATGATGTCCGCTTCGCCGGCCCGCGCCGATTCCTTGTCGTAGATGTCCTCGCGGTGCAGCAGGATGACCAGGTCGGCGTCCTGCTCGATGGAACCGGATTCACGCAGGTCCGAGACCATCGGCTTCTTGTCCGTCCGCTGCTCCGAGCCACGGTTCAGCTGGGACAGGGCGACGACGGGGACATCGAGCTCCTTGGCCAGCAGCTTCAGGGCACGGGAGAACTCCGAGACCTCCTGCTGGCGTGATTCCACGCGCTTGCCCGAACTCATCAGCTGCAGGTAGTCCAGCACCACGAGCTTGAGGTCGTGGCGCTGCTTCAGCCGACGGCACTTCGCGCGGATTTCCATCAGCGACATGTTGGGCGAATCGTCGATGAACAGCGGAGCCTCGTTCAGCCGCCCCATGGTGGTGGCGATCTTGCCCCACTGCTCGTCCTTGATGGTGCCCTTGCGCAGGTCCTGCAGGCCGATGCTGGCTTCGGCGGAGAGCAGGCGCATCGCGATCTCGTTGCGGCCCATTTCCAGGGAGAAGACCACGGTGGTCATGTTGTTCTTGATCGCCGCGGAGCGGGCGATGTCCAGGGAGAAGACCGACTTGCCGACCGCAGGACGCGCGGCGACGACGATCATCTGGCCGCCATGCAGGCCCTGGGTGAGCTCGTCGAGCTCGTACAGCCCGGTGGGGACCCCGATCATGCCCTCTCCGCGCTGGCCGGCCGACTCGATCTCGTCGACGGTGCCCTCGATGATGTCGCGCAGGGGGACGTAGTCCTCCGCGGAGCGGCGCTCCGCGACGGCGTAGATCTGGGCCTGGGCGTCGTTGACGATCGCGTCAACTTCGCCGTCCTGGCTGTAGCCCATCTGCACGATCTTGGTGCCGGCCTCCACCAGGCGCCGCAGGACGGCGCGTTCACGGACGATCTCGGCGTAGAAGCCGGCGTTGGCCGCAGTGGGAACCGACTGGATCAACGTGTGCAGGTAGGCCGGGCCGCCCACCCGGGAGATCTCCCCGCGCTTGGTCAACAGGTCCGAGACGGTCACCGCGTCGGCGGGCTCGCCGCGACCGTAGAGGTCGATGACGGCCTCGAAGATGGACTCGTGGGCGGGGCGGTAGAAGTCGACACCGCGCAGGACCTCCACGCAATCGGCGATCGCATCCTTGGAGAGCATCATGCCCCCGAGAACGCTCTGCTCCGCGACCAGGTCCTGGGGGGGCGTGCGCCCCATGTCCGATGAATTCGACGAGCCTGATTCGGTGTGCGTGAGCGTCACGTCCGGTTCCTTCCCTTTCGGCGCGGTGCAGGTGGTGCGGGCACCGCCGCGTCCCTCCAGTATCCCAGTGATGTCGGCCCACCGGCACGGTGGTGGAGGGGTGGTCGCCGAGCGGGTGTTGTGGCCCGAATGGACCCGGGGACCCTGTCACCTTATGCCCAACGACGACAGAACCAAAGAGACTTATCCACAGGCCGTGTGGACAACCTGTGGGTTGCGCGGCGTGTTGTGTGCACAGACTGGGGACAGGGCTGTGGATTACATCGGGAAGAACAACAAATAGTCGGTCTGACTAGGCGTTATCCATGTGGATAACATTGGGTGGAAAAACTTTTTCCCGCAACATTCACCCCCTACTTGCAGGTTGCGCTCCGGCAGGGGGATGTGTCCACTACGTTTATCCACAGCTGGGGACATCTTGTCCACAGACACGCCGCCGCCTTCGCGCGGCATTGACACCGGCAGCTTCCCGCCGGGACCAGTCGTCGTCTTGCCGGCCCGTGGGGCCCCTGCGATACTTTCGCCATGCCACCGCCGAAAACCCTGCCGACCGCCGTGGATCCCCGTGCGTTCATCGAGGCCCTCGACCACCCCGTCCGGCCGGCCGACGGGCTCGTGCTCCTGGAGATGATGCAGGAGGCCGCCGGCCAGCCTCCGGTGATGTGGGGGCCCACGATTGTCGGCTACGGTTCCTATCGCTACGGCTACGCCAGCGGGCATGAAGGAGAAGCCGCTGCCATCGGGTTCTCCCCCCGCAAGGCCTCCCTGTCGCTCTACGGGCTCACCGCGGATCCCGGTTCCGCGGAACTGCTGGCCCGGCTCGGCAAGCACAAGGTCGGCTCGTCCTGCTTGTACGTCAACAAGCTCGGAGACGTCGACCTGCCGGTCCTGCGCGAGCTCATGGACCGGGGGTACCGCTACATGGTCTCGGGGTCCATCCGGCAGTGAACCGTCCTCCCCGGCACCTGCCGCCCGGTGGCATGATGGGGTGAGACCCGGCACCACGACGGCGGGCCGAGATCCCAGGAGGAGACATGTTCCAGGTCAATGGCGAGGTCATCCTCGTCATCGTCATCACGGCCGTGGTCCTGCTCGTCGTCTTCGGTGCCCTGTCCTGGGTCTTCACGACCCGACCGGCGCGGGCGAGCGAGGCGGAGCAGTACATTGCCCGGCTCAACGACGCCGCGGCGCGCCAGCAGCAACTCGATGCCCAGAAGGCCGAAAAGCTCAGGGCCGCAACGACCGCCCGGGCCGCGCAGGCGGCCAGGCGGTCCCCCGGACGCACCGGCCAGAGCTCGTCGACCGGGCATCCCGGAGCCACCCCGGGCCCGGGGGCGATGTCCAACCCCGACTACGAGAAGGTGCTGCAGCTCGTCCGCGACGGACATCCCGTGGCCGCCGTCAGGAAGATCCGGCACGATACGGGCATCGGCCTGCTCGAGGCCAAGCGGTACGTGGATTCGCTGCGCGGCAGGTGACCGGGCACCGGGCCTAGACGAAGGCCTCGGACTTCAGCGTCCGGAAGGCCGAGCCATGGAAGACCAGAGGTGCGTGGACCCCCTCGTGGGTGGCGTGGGCGTGGACCCGCAGCAAGACGACCTGGTGGTCCCCGGCCGGGATCTCCTGTTCGACGCTGCAGTCGAGCCACAGCGCGGCCTCGTGCAGGAACAGGGCACCGTCATCAGTGGAGTCCAACCGCAGCCCCGCGAAGCGGTCCCCGGACTTCGAGGCGATCTGCCGGCAGACGCCATCGTGCCCCTCGCCCAGGACCGAGACGCCGATCCGGCCGGCCTGCCGGACGACCGGCCAGGTGCGCGAGGTGTTCTGCACGGCAAACATCACCAGCGGCGGGTCCATGGAGACCCCGACGGTGAACGAGGAGGCGACGATGCCCTGGGGTTCCCCGTCGATGATGGTGCACAGCGCGGCGATCCCCGAGGGGTGCTGTGCGAAGGCCTGGCGAAGTGCTGCAGGTTCGAGATCGGTGGACAGTGTCATCTGTGCTACCTCCGGCGTAGGGCACATCACCGGGCCGCGGCCGCGATGGTTGTGCGGTACTTGCCGTCCGGGGGATCCGGGCGGCCGAATCATCACCTGGAGCACCCCACTACCGTGAGAGGGTTGCCGGCCAACGAGCCAGGGCTTGGATGTTGACGCTCTTGATTCACTAGCTACGCTAAGCGGGGCCGGAGCTGCCCGTCAAAGGCCCACGCAATATTTCGCAAGGTGTCGCACGCCGCACGAGCAGAGGGGCCCCGCGCCGTAGCGCGTGGCCCCTCTGGTGCACGGCCGGTGGTCGCCCACCGTTCCGTGGCGGCTACTTCTTCGCGGCGACGACCTGCAGGTCGACAGTTGCGGAGACGTCCTCGTGCAGACGCACCGTGGCCTGGTAGTTGCCGGTCGACTTGATGTGCTCGGGGATTTCCACCGTGCGCTTGTCGATCGAACCGAGGCCGGCGGCCTCGACTGCCTTGGCGATGTCGTCGGTCTTGACGGTGCCGAAGAGGCGTCCGCCCTGTCCGGCCTTGACCGTGATCTTGACCGGCTGGGAGGACAGGGAAGCGGCCAGTGCCTGTGCGTCCTCGAGGGATGCAACGGCGCGGGCGGTGCGGGCAGCCTTGATCGACTCGACCTGCTTCTCGCCACCCTTGGTCCAGGTCAGGGCGAAGCCGCGCGGCAGGAGGTAGTTACGGGCGTAACCGTCCTTCACCTCGATGACGTCGCCAGCGGTACCGAGACCGGTTACTTCGTGGGTCAGAATGAGCTTTGCCATGGTGTTATCCCTTCCTTAGCCGCGGCCAGCGCCGGAGTAAGGCAGCAGGGCAACTTCGCGCGCGTTCTTGATGGCCTGGGCGATCTTGCGCTGCTCCTGGACGGAGACGCCGGTCACGCGACGGGCACGGATCTTCCCGCGGTCGGAGATGAACTTGCGCAGCAATGCGACGTCCTTGTAGTCGATGACGGTGATGTCAGCGGCCTTCAAGGGGTTGGACTTTGGTTTGGGCTTACGGAGTTCAGCCTTAGCCATCGTGGAGCTCCTTTATCTAGTGGAGCCCGCAGAATTCTTCTGCGGGATGGTGAATAAATGGTGGTGCTTTAGAAAGGCGGTTCGTCGGATCCGCCGGTGTTGCCCCATCCCCCGCCGGTGGAGGAGGAAGAAGAGGACCACGGATCGTCCGCCGGCGCATTCCAGCCGCCGTTGTTTCCGCCGGAGTTGCCCCCGCCGAATCCACCGCCGCCCTGGTTTCCGCCGCCGAAGTTGCCTCCGGCATTGCCGCCACCGAAGCCGCCGCCACCTGCGTTGTTGCGCTGGGTGCGGGTGACCTTGGCGGAGGCGTAACGCAGCGAGGGGCCGATCTCGTCGACCTCAAGCTCCATGACGGTGCGCTTTTCGCCTTCCTTGGTTTCGAAGGAACGCGACTTCAGCCGGCCCTGGGCGACGACTCGCATGCCCTTGGTCAGCGTCTCGGCAACATTTTCGGCAGCTTCACGCCACACCGATGCGCGCAGGAACAGCGTTTCGCCGTCCTTCCACTCATTGGTCTGGCGGTCGAAGGTCCGAGGGGTCGAGGCGATGGTGAAGTTGGCCACCGCCGAGCCCGACGGGGTGAAACGCAGTTCCGGATCAGCGGTGAGATTTCCGATGACCGTGATGACGGTTTCGCCTGCCATGGTGCCTCCTAGAGTCGGTTTCTACGAATAGTCCAGGCAGAATTACTCTGCCGCGACCTTCTGGTCTTCCGGACGGGTGATCTTGGTGCGCAGGATCGTCTCGTTGAGCGAGAGCTGGCGGTCAAGCTCGGCGGAAGTAGCCGGGGTAGCGGTGAAGGTGACCACCGCGTAGATGGCTTCTGCCTTCTTCTTGATCTCGTAGGCCAGCCGGCGGCGGCCCCAGATATCAACATTGTCGACGGTGCCACCATCGTTGCGGACGACATCGAGGAACTTGCCAAGAGTCGGTTCCACGGTACGCTCGTCGACCTCGGGGTCGATCAGTACCATCAGTTCGTATGCACGCATGTGAACCCACCTCCTTTGGGCTAAACGGTCACGGTCTTTCCGTAACAGGAGGTTCTGTGCGTTGGCCGCGGCCGTTTCAGGGATCAGAAACGACACAAACAGCCTGAGCCATCCTACCCGATGCCGGTTCCCCCACCCTAACCGGTGGCCGCCGCGGCCGGCAGGGCGCGGACCGCCCTGTGGATGACGGACGGGAGCTCGACGGGCCTCCCCGCTACACCCCCGCCTTGTCATCGAACCCGTCCGCATGCAGCACGTCGGCCAAGCGGCGTTCGAAGACGGGGACGAGGGTAGAGATGTAGGTGTCGGAGATGTGGTGCGCATCCCGGTAGACCAGCACGTTTCCCACCACCGCGGGACAGAAATCGGCGGTGCAGAACCGGTCGCTGAAGTCGAGCAGGCCCACCCGCGGCTCCAGCCGCTGCCCATCGGCGATCCAGGCATCCTCCTCGAAGGCCTTCGCGCGGTCCTGTCCGCACCGGTCCAGCTGCCGCGGGTGGGCTGCCACGCAGTCGCGGGCTCGCTGGTCCCTGCCCGGCCGGGGGGTATCGCGGATCGCGTAGACCGGGATCCCGGCATCCTCCAGCCGGGTCCAATAGGCGGCGACTCCCGCGGCGGGATCGTCGTGGAACGCGGCACCGGTCCAGCCGGCGGTGAGCACCGCATCAATGTCCCCGCGCCGCAGCAGCCGCTCCAGCGTGGCTTCGTTCGCCCCGACGCAGTCGATTTTCCCTTCCTGCTGCCCGGTGCGCACCGCCGCGGTGAAGGCGCACGAGTTCTTCAGGTATGTCACGATCGTCCACCCGTGGTCCGCGGCCACCGGCTCCAGCGCCTTCCACCATTGCACGGCGTGGGAATCGCCGACGAGGGCGATCGTGAACCGTGCCCCTGCGGGGCCGAATTCGCATTCTGGGGTCGTGGCGTCGGCGGGTTCGCCGACGCAGCGGCCCAGCTCCGGCTTGTCCGCAGCCGCCTCCGCGGGCAATGGGACGATCTGCCGGTTGGCCGAGGCAAACGCGGCGCCGGTGTCGATCGATGCGGCGCCGAAGCCCGCCGGCCGTTCGGCAATCAGCGAAGTGGCCGCCTTCTCCTGGGCCGCGGCGACCTGCCGTTGGCCCACGGTGGGCACCACGGCAAAGGCGGCGGTCAGCACGGTGGCGACGGCGCCGGCGGCGAGTGCGCGCGGCGTGCTGTTCGCCACGGGGCGCCAGTGCCTGGCCGGGGTTTCGACGAAGCGGTGGCTGCCCCAGGCCGCCAGCAGGCCCAGGCCCAACAGCCCGACGCTTTCCAGCGGGCCCGGTTCGTTGCCGCCGATGAGGATGAAAAAGGCCAGGACCGGCCAGTGCCAGAGATAGAGCGAATAGGAAACGGCCCCGGTCCACTGGATCGCCGGTACGTCCACCAGACGATGCAGGCTGAGCGGCCCCGAGGTCCGGCCGGCCAGGATGACCGCCATCGTGCCGAGCACCGGCACGGCGGCGGCGAGGCCGGGGAAGGAGGTTCGGTCGTCGTACCCCATGACGGCGAGGCCGATGGCCGCCAGTCCCGCCAGCGCCAGCAGCGAGCGGACGAGGGGCGAGACCAGGGCCGTCGGCAGACGGGGCCCGGTGCCGTCGGCAGACGGGGCCCGGTGCCGTCGGCGCGGCCGGCCAGGGCCAGGGCCAGCAGCCCGCCGGCACCGAGTTCCCACATGCGCGCCGGCGTCACGAAATAGGCCGCCGGATCACCGGTGGAGGTCAGCCAGGCGCCGAAGGCCAGCGAGGCGAGCGTGACGCCCCCGCAGAGCGCCAGCAGCGGCCGGCGCAGGTCCGGCGCCCCGCAGCGGCGGCCCGGCCGGACCGGGACGCGCACCATGGCGAGGGCGGCGATCACCACCAGCGGCCACAGCAGGTAGAACTGCTCCTCGACGCCCAGCGACCAGAAGTGCTGCAGGGCGGTCGGAGGGTTCTCGGCGGCGAGGTAGTCCACGGAACCGGCGGCGAGCACCCAGTTCTGCACGGAGAAGACCGAGGCCAGGGCCTGCCAGCCGATGGTCCCCCACTGGGTGACTGGGGCGAGGGCCAGCGTGCCGACGACGACGGCGGCGATGACCACCAGTGCGGCGGGCAGGATGCGCCGGACGCGTCCGGCCCAGAACGCGGGCAGGTCGATCCGGCCGTCGCGGCGGGCCTCGCGGACCAGGTGGCCGGTGATCAGGAACCCCGAGATCACGAAGAACACGTCGACCCCGACGAAGCCCCCCGGCACGACGCGCGGCTCCAGGTGGTAGGCGACGACGACCAAGACGGCCAGGGCACGCAGGGCCTGGACTTCGGGCAGGAACGTGCGGGACGGGGCGTGCTGCGAACTCATGCCCGTGAGCACAGCACGCCCAGGTGAATCGCCGGTTACGCAGGGGTGGATGTCGTGCGGCGATCCGCAGTGCACCCACCGCCGGACCGCGTGGCGGGCTCAGGCGGTGAAGAACCCCTCGGCGACCCGGGCCAGGCGCAGCGGGTCCTCCACGGCGCACATCTCCCGGGCGGAGTGCATCGACAGCAGGGCGATGCCGACGTCGACGGTGCGGATGCCCAGCCGGGTCGCGGTCAGCGGGCCGATGGTCGAGCCGCAGGGCATGACGTTGCTGGAGACGAATTCCTGGTACGGCACGTCCGCGTCGGCGCAGAGCCGCGCCCAGAGCCCGGCGCCGACGGCGTCGGTGGTGTAGCGCTGGTTGGCATTGATCTTCAGCAGCGGGCCGCCGCCGAGGACCGGTCGGTTGGCCGGGTCGTGGCGTTCGGCGTAGTTCGGGTGCACGGCATGCCCGGCGTCGGCGGAGACGCAGACCGAACCGGCGAAGGCCCGTGCGCGCTCCTGCACCCCGCCGCCTGCGGCGTCGACGATGCGTTCGAGCACGTCCTGCAGGAACGGCCCGGAGGCGCCGGAGCGGGAGGCCGAGCCGACCTCCTCGTGGTCGAACGCCGCCAGCACGGCGATGTGTCCGGCCGTGGCGGCCCCGGTGGACCCGGCGTGGTCGAGCAGTGCCCGCAGCGAGGCGTGCACGGAGGAGAGGTTGTCCAGCCGGGCGGAGGCCAGGAACACGTCGTCGGCGCCGAAGACCTCCGGGGCCTGGGCGATGGTGGTGGTGATGTCGTATCCGCTGATCGTCTCCGGGTCGACCCCCGCGTCCGCGGCCAGCACGGCCAGCAGGTCCGCCTCGGAGGGGTTGCCCAGGCCCCAGACCGGGTTCGCGTGGGCCTGCTTGTCCAGGGTGAACCCGTCGTTGACGGCACGGTCCAGGTGGATCGCCAGCTGGGGGATGCGCAGCAGCGGGCCGGTGCGCACCAGGTGCTCGGCACCGTCGGCGGTGACCAGCCGGCCGGCGAGGATCAGCTCGCGGTCCAGCCAGGAGTTCAGCAGCGGGCCGCCGTAGACCTCGACGCCGGCCTGCAGCCACCCCTCCCGGCCGGTGGTCGGCTTCGGCTTGAGCTTGAAGCCGGGCGAGTCGGTGTGCGACCCCAGGATGTGGAAGCCGGTGGTGGCGGTGGCCGTCTCGGGCACGTGCCAGGCGATGACCGCGCCGTCGCGGACCGTGTAGTGCCCGCCGGGGGCCGCGTCCCAGGCGTCGGCCTCGGCCTGGGCGGTGAACCCCGCGGCGTCCAGGCGCCGGGCGACCTCGGCCGCGGCATGGAAGCTGGAGGGCGATGCGGCGACGAAACTGCCCAGGTCCTTGACGTATTCGAGTGCTTCGGGCGTGGCCATGTCCATCCTCGGGGTGCGTGTGCGGTCCGCGGTTCAGCCGCGGCTTCTGCCATTCCACCCGCCGTGGCGGTAAACGGCAAATGCCACCGCCGCCACGCCCAGGCCCAGCAGCACCACACCCGCTGGGACCAGGTGCAGCAGGGCGGTCAGGAACGCCCCGGAGGCGATGAGCACCACGGCGAGCAGGAACCAGGGGCTGCGCAGCAATTCGATGTTCACGCCGGCCCCTAGTAGTCCAGTCCCTGGCTGGGCACCACGAGCCCGGTCTCGTACGCGTAGACCACCGCCTGCACGCGGTCCCGCAGGTGCAGCTTGGTCAGGATGCGCCGCACGTGGGTCTTCACGGTCGCCTCCGAGAGGAAGAAGCGGTGGGCGATCTCGGCATTGGAGAGCCCCTCGGAGATCGCCCCGAGGACCTCGAGTTCACGGGGGGTCAGGTCCTGCAGCAACGGGTCGCGTTCGGGGGGCGCCGGGGACGACGGCGGTGCCCCCGCCGCTGCTTCGGCGCCGCGCTTGCCGGTGCCGCTTCCCGTGCCCTGCGCAGCGGGCCCCGGGCGGCGCACGTAGGTCTCCAGCAGGCGGGCGGTGATGCGCGGGGCCACGACGGCGTCGCCGCTGGCGACCAGCCGCACGGCGTTGACCAGCTCGGCCGGGGCGACATCCTTGAGCAGGAAGGCCGAGGCGCCGGCCTGCAGCCCGGCGAAGGCGTACTCGTCCAGGTCGAACGTGGTCAGGATGATGGTCTTCGCGCACGGGACCAGCTCGGCGATGCGCCGGGTGGCCTCGATGCCGTCCATGACGGGCATCCGCACGTCCATGAGCACGACGTCGGGTCTGGTGTCGGCGGCCAGGGCCACCGCCTCCTCGCCGTCGGAGGCCTCCCCGACGATCGAGAGGTCCTCCTCGCCCTCGAGGATGAGCCGGAAGCCCATGCGCAGCAGCGGCTGGTCGTCGACGAGCAGCAGGCGGATCGGGTCCCCGGGCTGGCGTTCGCGCTCCGGCGCCGGTGTCGTGTCGTTCATCGTGCGGTTTCCCCCTGGGGTTTCTGGTTCTGTGTTGCCTGTTCCGGGACGGTGAGGATGGCGTGGACGACCCAGCCGCCGCGCGGGCCGGGCCCTGCATAAACGGAGCCGTCGTAGATGGCCGCGCGTTCGCCCATGCCCTTGAGCCCCTGCCCGCTGCCGATCGCGTCCCGGTGCGCCTCGACGAGCTGGCCGTTGTCGGCGACCTTGATCCGCACGGTGTCCCCGTCGCGGGAGACCTCCACGAGCACGCGGGTCACCCCGCGCCCGTAGCGCAGCACGTTGGTCAGCGATTCCTGGACGATCCGGTAGGTCGTCAGCTGGAAGGCAGCATCCCCGGGCAGGGCCGGCCCGGTGTGGGTGACCTGCAGGGGCAGCCCGGCCACCCGGAACCCCTCCAGCATGTCGGCCAGGGAGGACGACGCCGGCTGGGGCGCCAGGGGCGCGTTGCTGCCGTCGCGCAGGACCCCGATCACTCGGCGCATGTCGGCCAGGGCCCCGCGACCGGTGGAGGACAGTTCGCCCAGGACCTCGGCGGCCCGGGCGGGATCGCGTTGCAGGACCACCCGGGCCCCGTCGGACAGGGCGATCATCACGGAGAGCGAATGGGCCACGACGTCGTGCATCTCCCGGGCGATCCGGTTGCGTTCGGCGACCTGGGCCAGCCGCTGGACGCGGGCGCCCCAATTGGCCAGTTCGGCGTCGTGCAGGCGGTTGTTGCGGACCGCGGCACCGATGCCGAAGACCGCGAGGTTGGAGAGCACCGTCAGCGCGGCCATCATCCAGATGAACACGCCCACCTCCGGAACGCCGTCGAGCAGGAACCGGGTGACGGCTTCGGGGGCGTGGAGGGCCGGAAGGACGACGGCAAACTGCACCAGCACCTGCATGGCGCTGATCAGGCCGGTCATCAAGAACATGCGTTTGCTGGAATATAGCGTGGCGGTCGTATACAGCACCAGCCAGACGGCGAGGCTGGTGACCGAGAAATAGGGGTCGACCAGCTGCATGCCGATCTCCAGCAGGAAGACCAGCCCCAGCACCGGCATGGGCCAGCGCCGGCGCAGGGTGAGCAGCACGGTGATCCCGATGACCCCCAGCCAGGGCGCCCAACGCCCGTTGGCCGCCGATTCCAGGCCCGCGGGGGCGGTCACCAGGAAATAGGCGAGGGCCAGCAGCACGTCCATGAGGCTGCGGTGCGCCCGCATGAACCGACGGGCCGGGCCGCGGCGTTTCTCGGTGAGCTCGGCAAAGGTCGGCCCCGGTGCCTCCGGGCCGTCCCCTTGCGGTTCACTGCTCATGGTGCCAGCTTAGCTTTCGGGAACGGGGCTGCCGGGGCGGCTGCCGGACGGGTCAAACCGCGGGCGGTGGCGGCCGTTCGTTCCGCCACCACCCGCGGTGGTCTGGTGTGCCGAGCCGGGGCTCAGACGTCGCGTCGCTGGATGACGAACAGGGTGGCCAGCAGCGGGATAAGCGCCCACAGCCCCAGGGTCAATCCCGCCTGCCAGTGCTCCAGCCCGCCCTCCGGGGCGACGGTGGTGATGAGGTTGCCGTAGGCGGCATCGGGCAGGAACTGCTTGGCGTCGCTGATGAAGTCGTTGGCGAAGAAGCTGAGCACCATCGGCAGCACGAAGATGATCCCGACCAGCGTGACGATCGCGCCGGCGGAGTTGCGCAGCAATCCGCCCAGCGCCATGCCCAGCAGCGCCACGACGGCCACGTAGGCGGCACCGAACCACAGGTTGCGCTGGAACGCCTCGGAGGCGAGGTCCTGCTCCATCGAGTAGCTGGACAGGATCGGGGTGATCACCAGGGCGGAGACCAGCGTGGAGACGACGGTGACGACGACGGCCATCACGGCCACCAGGGTCGCCTTCGCCAGCACCACGGGGAACCGCTTCGGGAGCGCCGCGAAGGTCGCCCGCGCCATGCCGGTGGTGAATTCGGAACTCATGACCAGCACGGCGAGGGACCCGACGATCAGCTGGGCAAGCATGATCCCGGAGGAGGCGATCGAGTTGGCCATGCCGGCGGGATCCCCGCCCATGGCCGCAGCGGCCTCGGGGTCATCGCCCATGGCCTCGGTCATCGACCCGATCCCCCACGCCGCCAGGGCGCCGATGCCGACCATCACCGCCAGGGTCGTCAGCAGCAGGACCAGCGAGGAGGGGACGGTGGAGAACTTGCGGTACTCCGCGACCAGGGCCCGCCCGAAGGAGGTTCCCTTGCCGGTCGTGGTGCGCGCCCGGTGGGGCGCCTGCGCCGTCTGGGTGTCGGTGCTCATTTGCTGGCCCGCCTTCCGGGTTCACGGGGTGCTTCGGGACCGGTCACGGGGCCGGAGTGGTATTCGACCTCGTCACGGGTCATGTCCATGTAGGCGTCCTCGAGGGAGGCCTGCAGCGGGGTCAGCTCGAAGACGAGCAGCCGGGCATCGAGTGCCCGCTGGGCGATGTCGCGCGGGGCGACGCCCAGGATCTCGAGCGAGTCCGCTCCCGTCGTGGTGACGGAGACCTCCGGGGCAGCCAGGGCGTTGGCCAGCTCCGCGGGGGTGTCGGTGCGCACGCGGGTGCGGGCGGCGCCGGCGCCGGAGAGGACGTCGTCCATCGGCGCATCCGCCAGCAGGCGGCCGCGTCCGATGACGATCAGGTGGTCTGCGGTCAGCGACATCTCGCTCATCAGGTGCGAGGAGAGGAAGACCGTCCGGCCCTCGGCGGCGAGGTCCTTGGCCATGTTGCGCACCCACAGGACGCCCTCGGGGTCGAGCCCGTTGACCGGTTCGTCGAGGATCAGGGTGTGCGGGTCACCCAGCAGCGCCGCGGCGATGCCCAGGCGCTGGCCCATGCCCAGGGAGAAGCCGCCGACGCGCTTGCGGGCGACGGAGCCCAGGCCGGTCAGTTCGATGACCTCGTCGACGCGGCGGTTGCCGATGCCGTGGGTCGCGGCCAGCACGCGCAGGTGGTTCCGGGCCGAGCGCGACTTGTGCACGGCCTTGGCCTCCAGCAGGGCGCCGACCTCGCGGATCGGGGCGCGGTGCTCGGCGTAGGGGCGGCCGTTGACGGTGACTGCCCCGGAGCTGGGGCGGTCGAGCCCCATGATCATGCGCATGGTGGTGGATTTGCCGGCGCCGTTGGGCCCCAGGAACCCGGTGACCTTGCCGGGTTGGACGGTGAAGGACACGTCGTCCACCGCGCGTTTGGGGCCATAGTTCTTGGCGAGAGAGGTTGCCTGGATCATGCCTTCCACGCTACGGATCGCCACCGGTCCCGTCGCCGCCCCAGCGGATGATCTTCGCCGCCGCCGGTGTACGACTTCAGGACGACGGCGGTGCCCCCGCAGGTGTCCTAGCGGATGAGCCGCAGCGCCCGGGCCCGGTCGATGGCCGCCGTGCGCGTGTCGACGCCGAGCTTGGAGTAGATGTGGATCAGGTGCGTCTTCACCGTCGATTCGGAGATGAACAGCTCCCGGGCGATCTGGCGGTTGACCAGACCGCGGGCGAGCAGGCCCAGCAGCTCGAGCTCGCGGGGGCTCAACTCGGTGGCGGCGTTGCGCCCCGCCGGGTCGATGCGCGCGGCCACCTCGTCGGAGAGGACGCGGCGGCCGCGGGCGGCATCGCCGACGGCGGCGGTGAGCCGATCCAGGGGCGCGTCCTTGAGCAGGTATCCGGCCGCCCCGGCGTCCAGGGCAGCGCGGATGTCGGTGTCGGAGTCGTACGTCGTGAGGATGAGCACCGGGGGGCCGCCGGCCGCGCGGATCCGCCCGGTGGCCTCCACGCCGTCCATGCCGTCCATCTGCAGGTCCATCAGCACCACGTCGATGCGTTCGCCCAGGGTCTGCAGCCGCTGCAGCTGGGCGATGGCCGCCGCCCCGTCGGCGGCCTCGGCCAGCACGTGCAGGCCCGCCTGCTCGGTCAGCACCGCCTTCAGCCCAGCCCGGACCACCGGGTGGTCGTCGACGAGCAGCAGGTTCAGTTCATCCATGTCCATCCTCCGTGGGCAGGTCCCCTGGGGGCAGGTTCTCTGCGGAAAGGGGGATCCGCACGGCGACGACCGTGCCCTCCCCGGGGGCGGATTCGATCTCGACGCTGCCGCCGAGGGCGCCGACGCGAGCGGAGAGCCCGGCCAGCCCGAACCCCGTCCCATCGGCGCGGGGCCGGGTGGGCACCGCCGCGGGATCAAAGCCGGCACCGTCGTCGTACACGTCCAGGGTGACCTCCCCGGCCAGGTACCCCAGGCTGAGAACGGCCCGCGAGGCACCGGCATGGGCCAGCACGTTGGCCAGGCAGGATTGGGCAGCGCGCAGCAGCGCCGACGAGACGTCGGTGGGCAGCGCCTGAGGCTCCCCGTCCTCGCGGAAGCGGCAGTCCAGCCGGGTCCCGGCGGCGCGGGCCGTGCGTTCGGTCGCCGCGCACAACCGGGTGAACCGCCCGGCCAGGGCACCGGCGGCGGCCTCGGCGTTGCCGGCGGAGAGGCCGCGCACGAAGTCCCGGGCCTCCCCGAGGTTCTCCGACGCGGTGGCCGCCACCGTCTCCAGGCGCTCGGCGGCCAACGCGGTGTCCCCGGCGTCCAGTGCGGCCCGGGCCGAGCGGGAGACCAGCACGATGCTGGAGAAGCCCTGGGCCAGCGTGTCGTGGATGTCGCGGGCGAGTCGTTCGCGTTCGGCCAGCACCCCGGCGCGGTGCTGCTCGGTGGCCAGCGCGGTGCGGGTGCGGCGCAGTTCGTCCAGGGCCCGGCGCTGGTTCACGCCCTCCTCGTAGAGGGCCCGGTAGGCGAAGCCCATGACCACCGCGAACGCCGCCCCGAGCACGGGCCCGATCGCCGCGGCCAGCGTGGGTTGACCGGCATGGGCCCACTGGGCGCCGACGACCACCACGGTCAGCCCGGCGATGGCGACCAGCGCCGTGCGGGTGCGCAGCAGGTGCAGCTGCAGGAAGAACAGCGGGAATGCCAGCCAGCTGAAATCGGGGTGCAGGGCCATCAGCGCCAGCCAGAGCACGACGACGAGGGCCAGCCAGCGGCGCGAGTAGCGGCTGGGGTCCGGCGCCAGGCCGCGGGCGTGCCGGTTCTCCCAGAGCGTGCCCAGCAGGTAGACCGCGGCGAGCACCGCGGCCAGAGCGAGCGAGCAGGCGCGGGTGGCCGGGGTCGTGTCGGTGGCCAGCACGCGGACGGCCCCGACGGCCAGCAGCAGCGCGAAGCCCACGTGCAGCGCCACGCGGAGCACGCGCAGCACCATGCCGCCGGAGAGGGGCCCTGTCGTTGCGTTCACGTTGTCCACTTCGTCCACGTCCTCCACCCTAGGGTCCAGGGGACGACCGCGGATCCACCGTTTGGTGGAGGGACGCGGCGTCGCGCCGGGGTCGCCTGCCGGCCGGCCTGCCGATCCACGGCAGGTGCGGCAGCGGGTCGCGCTCGGCGCCGGCGTAGGGGCCGGCCTGCGGGTCCTCCTGGCCGACCCGGCGGACCGGATCGGCCTCCGGATCCCAGACGCTGCGTGCCACCCGGTACATGAGGTAGGCGGTGGCGGCCATGTGCCCCAGGATCGCCAACACGTAGAAGGCCTCGGGGAAGGTGTTCTGCGCCTTGACGTCGGTGCTGCCCGTATAGAGGTACATCCAGATCGCCCAGAAGTGCAGCGCCTCGACCAGCTGCCAGGCCAGGAAGTCGCGCCACCGCGGCCAGGCGAGCGCGGCCAGCGGGATGAGCCAGACGACGAATTGCGGGGAGTAGACCTTGTTGAACAGGATGAAGGCCGCCACCACCAGGAAGAGCAGCGAGGCCACCCGGGGGCGACGGGGGGCGAGCAGGCCCAGCACGCAGATCCCCGCGCAGCTGGCGGCGAAGAGCCAGAACCCGGCGGCGTTGATGACGTCCGGGGTGAATTGCGGCGCCCCGGGCAGCACGGACGCGGTGACGTTCCAGGCGTGCCACAGCGAGGACAACCCGGCACCCCGGTCGCGGGTGAACTCCAGGAAGTAGCTCCACGAGGCGAAGTTCGCCACCATGAAGGGCAGGTTCACCACCAGCCACGCGCCGGCGGTCCCCCCGCCGACCAGCAGCAGCGGACGCCACCGCCCGGTCCGCAGGGCCAGCACCAGCACCACGCCCAGGAACAGGATCGGATACACCTTCATCGAGGCGCCGAGGCCGATCAGGACCCCGGCCAGCAGCGGCCGGTCCCGGGCGAACGCCAGCAGCGCCAGGGCCAGGAACATCACCGCCCACATGTCCCAGTTGATGGTGGAGGCCAGGATGATGCCCGGCGCCAGGGCCACCATGGCCGCATCCCAGGGGCGCCGCCCGGCGCTGCGGGCGGTGGCGATGACGATGACGAACCAGAGGATGACCACCAGCACCAGGTTCACGTCGAAGTAGGCCAGCGTCCTGTCGTAGTCGCCCGGAACCACCAGCAGCGCGGCGAACGAGGCCACCACGGACATCAGCACCGGGTACTCGAACCGGGCGCCGTCGGCGAACGGGGCGAAGGCGTTGGCGTCGAACCCGCGGGCATGGAAGAGGGCCGACCAGTCCGAATAGCAGGCCCAGATGTAGGCGTTGGAACCGCCCCACCCCAGCGTGCGGCACATGTTCTTGGCCAGAATGGCCAGCACGGCCGAGACGATCGTCAGCGCCACGAGCACCCGTTCGATCCTCGCGAACCCGGGATCGATCCGCCCGGGGGCGGTGAAGCGCCCCAGCGGGCCGCCGACCACCTCGGTCAACCGGCGCAGCAGCGGGTCGTTGCGGCTGGGCACGGTGATGCGCAGGGGGCCGCGCCGGGGGCCGGCATCCGGGCCGGGGCGTCGCTGCTCGCTCATGGGAATCAGCCTAACCGGCGACCCGGTCCGGCCCGTGCCACCGGATCGTCCCGCGCCCCTCACGTGCCGTTAACCCGCGGGTGGGCCGCCGGCCATGTCCCGTCCCTAGCGTCGAAGCCATGAAGACGACACGCAACGAGAACGTGCTGGTGGTCATCCCCGCCCGCGGCGGTTCGAAGGCCATCCCGTTGAAGAACCTGCGTCCGGTCGGCGGCCGCTCCCTGCTGGCCCGCGGCATCGAGGCGGCGTACGCGGCCCCGTCGGTGACCGACGTCGTCGTGAGCACCGACCACTCGCAGATCCGCAACGAGGCCCACGCCCACGGCGCCCGGGTGATCGACCGGCCCGCGGCGCTGGCCTCCGACCAGGCCACCAGCGAATCGGCCCTGCTGCATGCGCTGGACACGCTGGAAAGCCAGCCAGCCGTCGTCGTGCTGCTGCAGTGCACCTCGCCGTTCATCGACCCGGCCCACCTGGAGTCGGCCATCCGGACCGTGCTCGACGGCGGCGCGGACGTCTGCTTCAGCGTCACCGAGGACCATTCCTTCCTCTGGGCCGCGCCGGACGGCGCGGTGCAGGCGGTCGGCCACGAGGCCGCCTTCCGGCCCCGCCGGCAGGACCGCGAGCCGCAGTACCGCGAGACCGGCGCCTTCTACGCCCTGCGCACCGACCGGTTCCGGGAGGCCGGCCACCGGTTCTTCGGGTCCCTGGCGTTCCAGGTGGTGCCACCGGCCGACGCCCCCGAGGTCGATTCGTTCGAGGACCTGGCCCTCGCCTGCACCCAGGCCGCCCGCCGCGAGGCCGGCCCCGCCGCGGAGCCGGGCCCGGGCATCGACGTCGATGCGCTGGTCACCGATTTCGACGGCGTCCACACCAACGACCTGGCCCTGGTGGCGCAGGACGGCAGCGAGTACGTCACCGTCTCGCGCTCCGATGGCATGGGCGTTTCACGGCTGCGCCGGGACGGGGTTCCGGTGCTGATCCTCTCCACGGAGACCCACCCCGTGGTCGCCGCCCGTGCCGCCAAGCTGGGCGTGGAGGTCATCCACGGTGTCGACGACAAGGCGGCCCGGCTCGCGGCCTGGCTGGCCGAGCGGGGCCTGGACCCGGCCCGCGTCGCCTATGTCGGCAACGACGTGAACGACGTCGCGGCGATGGGCTCGGTCGGCTGGCCGATTGCCGTGGCCGATGCCCGTCCCGAGGCGCTGGCCGCGGCACGCGTCGTGCTGCGGAAGCCCGGCGGCCGCGGGGCCGTCCGCGAGGTGTGCGAACGCATCCTCGACACCCAGACCCGGTCGGCGCCGCCCGCGCTGCTGGCCACCACCCCCTGAACCCACCCCCAACGAAAGGGAACCACCATGACCATCGAAGCCACCCGTCAGGCAGCACCCGTCCTGGTCGGAAACTCCGAGATCGGAGCCGGCCGGCCCGTCTACGTGATCGGCGAGATCGGCATCAACCACAACGGCGATGTCGATGTGGCCAAACAGCTCATCGACATCTCAGCCGACGCCGGCGCCAACGCCGTGAAGTTCCAGAAGCGCACCCCGGAGATCTCCACGCCGCAGAACATGCGGGACAAGATGCGCTCGACGCCCTGGGGCGAGATGACGTACCTGGACTACCGCTACCGGGTCGAGTTCGGCGCCGAGCAGTACCGCGACATCATCTCCTACGCGCGCAGCCGGGGCCTGGACGCCTTTGCCTCCCCGTGGGACGCGCCCTCGGTGGAGTTCATGGAGGAGCAGGGCGCGTTGGCGCACAAGGTCGCCTCCGCCTCCGTCACCGACCTGGAGCTGCTGCGTGCCCTGCGCGAGACCGGCAAGCCGATCATCCTCTCCACCGGCATGTCCACGATCGAGCAAATCGACACCGCCGTCCAGACCCTGGGGACCGAGAACCTGGTCCTCATGCACGCCACGTCCACCTACCCGCTGCCCCCTGAAGAGGCCAACCTGCGCATGATCCCCACGCTGCAGGAACGCTACGGCGTCCCGGTCGGCTACTCCGGCCACGAGCGCGGCCTGCAGATCTCGCTGGCCGCCGTCGCCCTCGGTGCCGTCACCGTCGAGCGGCACATCACCCTGGACCGGACCATGTGGGGATCGGACCAGGCGTCCTCGCTGGAGCCGAAGGGCTTCGAGGCGCTCATCCGCGACATCCGCATCCTGCAGGAGGCCATGGGCGACGGCGTCAAGAAGGTCTTCCCCGGCGAGTTCGCCCCGCTGTCCCGCCTGCGCCGCGTCGACGCCTAGGAGCACCACCCCACCATGGACCACCAGCCCCACGTGAGCATCATCGTTCCCGCGAAGGACCAGGCGCCGTTCATCGCCGATGCCCTCGCCTCGTTAACCCGGCAGCATGCGGATCCTCGGGACCTCGAGGTGCTGCTGGTCGACGACGGGTCCACCGACGGGACCGGGGAGCTGGCCGCGGCCTTCGCCGGCCGGCTCCCCGGCCTGCGCATCCTGCGCAACGAGACCCCCACCGGGGTGGCCAACGCCCGCAACCAGGGCCTGCGCGCCGCCACCGCACCGCTGGTCGGGTTCCTGGACCCCGACGACTGGTACGCCCCCGGGCACCTGCCGGCGCTCCAAACGGCCCTGCGGCAGCTGGACGTCGACTTCGTCCGCTGCGACCACATCCGCGTGGTGCACGGCAACCGCACCCTCCACCGCCCGCCCCAGGCGCGGCGGAACACCGCGCTGGACCCCCGTGACGACGTCGACCCCGTGCAGGAGGCCTCGATGGTGGACTACTGCTACGTGTGGGCCGGATTGTTCCGCCGGTCCTTCCTGGAACGCGTCGACGGGTGGTTCCCCGGCGGGATGCACACCGCGGAGGACCGCGCCTGGACGTGGAAACTGCACCTGGCCGGCGGCAGCTACGCCGTCGTCGACGCGCCCGGGGTCTTCTACCGCCGCGGGGTCGGCACCTCCCTGACCCAGGTGTACGACGCGCGGCAACTCGACTTCGTCCCCTGCTACCTCGACATCTTTCGCCAGGTCGCCGCCTCCGGCGATCCGGACCGGTTCTGGCCCAAGGCCGCCCGGCAGTTCCACGCCATCGCCAGCCACCACCTCAAGCGCTCCCCCGGGATGGACCCGCGGCTGCGCGCCCGGCTGCGGGAGGGGATTTCCACCGCGCTGGACGCGCTGCCGGCCCAGGTCCGGTGGGATTCGCTGATGCTGCTTGATGGCCCCCGGCGCAACGCCCTGCTTCCGCTGGCCGGCTGGCCCGACACCGCGTACCTGCCCGCCGGGGGCCTGCTCTCCCGGTTCCGCGTCCCAACCAGCCGGGTGGTGGGGGCATGATCCAGCTGCTCTCCGCCTCGACCGTCTTCCAGGTCGCCTCCCTGGCCGCCATGATCGACGCCGGGGCGCTGCCCGCCGCCGCGGGCGGCCGCGTGCTGGTGCTGGCCAACGGGTCCCAACAGCCCGAACTGACCACACGGATCCAGGACGCCCGCGGGTTCGACGCCCTGGCCTCCCGGTTCGACCGGGTCGTCGACCTCGCTGAACTGCTCTGGCCGCGGCGGCCCGCCCAGTTCACCCCGCGCCAGGACGAGCTCCCGCTCATCGAGCGGCTGCTGCGCAGCCACTGGGACCTCGGCGACGAGCGGCTGCAACTGGTCGTCGAATCCATCCAGGTCAACCCGAACCTCGCCCTGTGCCGGATCTTCCACGACGCGTCGATCATCGTGCACTCCGACGGCCTGATGTCCTACGGGCCCACGCGGAACCAGCTGCCCACCGCGTTGCGCCAGCGGCTGGACGCCATCGCCTACCTCGACCTAGTGCCCGGCTTGCAGCCCGTGCTCCTCAGCGAGGCCGCGCCGGCGCACCTTCCGGTCCCCCTGTCCGCCCTCGCGGACGTCATCACCGAGCTGGCCGACGCGGCGGGACCGACGGGCCTGCCGTCCCGGACCGGGGCGACGACGGCCTTGGTGCTGGGCCAGTACCTGGCCTCCCTGCGGCTCATCGACGCCGAGGAGGAGGCAGCGTTGCACCGCGACATGCTGCTCGAGGCCCGACGACGGGGCGCGACGCGGGTGGTCTTCAAGCCCCACCCCAGTGCCGGGCCGTCCGCGGAACTCCGGCTGGCCTCCGAGGCCGCCGCCCTTGGCCTGGACTTCCACGTCCTCCATGACCCCCTGCTGGCCGAAACCACCGCGCTGCTGCTCGAACCCGACCTGGTGGTCAGCTGCTTCTCCACGGCGCTGGCGAGCATCCACTACCTGTTCGGCACCGCCGCCGTGGCGGTCGGCACCGACCTGCTGCTCGAACGGCTGGCCCCGTATGAGAACAGCAACCGGATCCCGGCCACGCTCGTCGATGCCCTGTTCGTTCGCGGCACCCCGCCCACGGGCCGCGAGCCCGGGACCGACGACGGGAGCGGGAGCGGGAGCGGGAACCTGCAACAGCTGGTGGAGGCGGTCGCCTACTGCATGCAATCCCACCGCCTGCCGCACCTGCGGGCCTCCGCCGTTGCCTTCCTGGCCGCCCACCACGCCAGCGAGAGCCGGTACTTCAAGCGGCGCCGCCTCACGAAACTGGGGCTTCCCGGCGGCCTGCCGGACCGGCACGGCCACCTGCGCTTCGCCGCCCGCCTGCGCCGCTCCGTCCGCCGACGCGGACGCACCGCGACCCGGCACGCCGTGCGCTTCGCGCGGGCCCGCCTCGGCTCCCGGGCGGCCGGCCCCAGCGCCCCCGAACGGGGAGGACCCCGGAGCCCGTGACCCACGCACGAGCGCACCGGGACCGCACCACCCGGCTGGTTCGCCACGTCCAACGCCCGCGCTTCGGCACCGCGCAGGTGTGGGTCGAATCCCCCCTGCAGGTCCTCAGCGCCATCGAGGCGCACGGGGCCGGGCTGCTGGGCCGGCGCACGACGATCCATCCGCGGGGCGGCACCGCGGGCATGGGCACCACCATGCGCACGCTCATGGCCCAGGCACCACTGGGCGTCCGGTTCGGCGATGCGGGCCTGCAGGTTCCGCCGGCCCGCAGCCGGGGCGTCAACCGCTGGGTCACCGGCGATGCCTTCTCCGGACGCGTCCAGCGGGAGCTGCTGGGCCCGGTGCGCGCGGACGAGGTGGTGGTCGTCGACGACGGCCTCGCCACCGTGAAACTGCTGGACCTGCTCACCAGCGCCCGCCCCGTGCCGCTGGTGCGGCCGCGGGGACCGCGCAGCGCCGCCCGGACCGCGCTGGGCCTGGCCGCCTGGTACCGGCTGCGTTCCCTGGCCCGGCAGGGCCGGCTCATGGCGCTGACCGCCCTGCCCATCCGCCGGGGCGCCGACGAGGCCTTCCGCGACCTCGGCGGCCACCTCGAGCACCATCGCTTCGAGTGGCTCGGTACCCAGCCCGTGGCGGAGCAGTTCCACGAACCGGTCATCGTCGTCGGTTCGGCCCTGGCCGCCGACGGCCTGATCGAACGCACGCCGTACCTGCGCTGGGTCCTCGAGCAGGCGGAGGACGGACCCGTCGGCTATTTCCCACACCGCCGGGAGGACCCCGGGTTCCTGGCGGAACTGGCGGCGCACCCCCTGGTGACGGTGCATCCGAATACCATCCCCGTGGAGATGCGGCTGCGCGGATTGCGCCACGGCCAGACGGTGCGGGCATTGCCCTCCACGGTCCTGCCCTCCCTGCGCCTGCTGCTAGGACCGAACCGGGTCCGCATCACCGGCCAGCCCGTCCCCGAGGCCTGGTGGACCGCCGCGGCATCCCCGGGCCTGCGGACCCACCTGAGCAGTTCCCTGGAGGTCCCGGCCCCGTGACGGAACCCCTGGATCCCCCGACCCGACCGCGCATCCTGGCCGTCGCCGACAGCGACTCCTACTTCAAATTCGCGTGCTCGACCCTCGATGCGCTCGGGCCCGCCTGGGACCGCCAGGTGGTGCTGGTGCGTACGCCGATCCTGCCCACCCCCGGCCAGCAGGCAGCCGCAACGGCCGGGACGTTCCTGCAGGACACCGCACCGGTCCGGGTGTTGCCCACCCGCGCCCTGGCCCCGCTGCTGGAGTCGGCGGATGTGGTCCTGGCCGCCGCCACCGGTCCCGTGGTCCAGGAGGTCTTCCACCGGGTCGCCGCACGCCACCTGCGCCCGACGGCATACCCACTGGCCCGGGTGTGCCGGGCCGCCCGCCGGCTGTGGCGAGGGCACCGCGTGACCGGCCCTCCGGCGTCGTCCTCCCCGGTCCGGACCGGACGGTCCACGGCCCTGGTCTCGGCGCTGCCCGGCGTCGCCTACCCGGCCACCGCGAAGGCGATGCGGTTCCGCGCCCTGGGAGATGCGTTCATCACGCACAGCCATGCCGAGGCCAGGGACTTCACCGCTGTCCTCGCCGCCTTGGGCGAGCGCCAGGCAGTCCTCACGGCGCGGCTGCCGTTCCTGGCCTCCGCCGGGCAGCCGGTCCCCAACACGACGACGGTGGGCTCGGTCGTCTTCGCGGCGCAGGCCAAGTTCCCCGTGGAACGCATCGAGCGCGAGCAGGTCCTGGAGGCGCTGGCCCGCACCGGCCGGGCGAACCCACACGTGCAGGTCATCGTGAAGCTGCGGGCCACGGCCGGCGGACCGCAGACCCATCGCGAGGCGCACCCCTTCGACCGGTTATGGCAGGACCTGCTCGCCCGCGGGCGCGTCGGCGCCGGGGAGGTCCGGTTCGCGACCGGTCCGATGGATGCGGTCCTGCGGCCGGGCACCCTGCTGGTGAGCGTCTCGTCCACTGCCGTGCTGGAGGCCGTCGACCGGGGGCTGCCGGCGATCGTGCTCGGGGACTTCGGGGTCGGCCCGGCGCTCTACAACCAGGTCTTCGCCGGCAGCGGCCTGGTGGGCGGGCTGGCCGACGTCGAGGCGCTGGACGGACGGCATCCGGAGACCGGCTGGCTGCGGGACCACTACTTCCACCCGCCCGGCCCGGAACCGGCTGCCTCCTTGCTCGAGCTGGCCCGGCGCGCCCGGGCCGGCGGCCTGTCCACGTCGGCCGATGCGGTGGCGGCGGCGCGGCGCCTGGCGGTGCGCAACCGGTTGCGCACCGCGCTACCGGCACCCGCCCTGCGGCTGGTCCGGGCCATGCGGCGCTAGGGTGCCGGTCGGCGTCACCGAACGGCTGCTGGGAATACCGCGGGCCGTGTGTCACTTAGACTCTTTATGGCCTTCGGCCACCCAAGGAAACTTTCTGCTGTAGGAGACACTGTGTCGGGACACCCCATTCGGGTCGCAATCATCGGCGTGGGAAACTGCGCCACGTCGCTCATCCAGGGCGTCGAGTACTACAAGGATGCGGATGCGGAGACCAAGATTCCCGGCCTGATGCACGTCGAGTTCGGCCCCTACCACGTCAACGACGTCGAGTTCGTGGCGGCCTTCGACGTCGACGCCAAGAAGGTCGGCCTGGACCTCGCCGAGGCCATCACCGCCAGCGAAAACAACACCATCAAGATCGCCGACGTCCCCACCACCGGTATCACCGTCCAGCGCGGCCACACCCTGGACGGCCTGGGCAAGTACTACCGGGAGACCATCACCGAATCCGACGCCGAGCCCGTCGACATGGTCGCCGCCCTGAAGGAGACCCGCGCCGACGTGCTGGTCTGCTACCTGCCCGTCGGTTCCGAGGATGCCGCGAAGTTCTATGCCCAGTGCGCCATCGACGCCGGCGTGGCCTTCGTCAATGCGCTGCCCGTCTTCATCGCCGGCACCAAGGAGTGGGCCGACAAGTTCACCGCCGCGGGCGTGCCGATCGTCGGCGACGACATCAAGAGCCAGATCGGTGCCACGATCACCCACCGCGTGATGGCCAAGCTGTTCGAGGACCGCGGCGTCACGCTGGATCGCACCTACCAGCTCAATGTCGGCGGGAACATGGACTTCAAGAACATGCTCGAACGCGACCGGCTCGAATCCAAGAAGGTCTCCAAGACCCAGGCCGTCACCTCCAACACCTCGGCACAGCTCGGTGCCGACGACGTGCACATCGGCCCGTCGGACTACGTGTCCTGGCTCGATGACCGCAAGTGGGCGTTCGTCCGCCTCGAGGGGCGCAACTTCGGCGACGCGCCGGTCTCGCTGGAGTACAAGCTCGAGGTCTGGGACTCCCCGAACTCCGCGGGCGTGATCATCGATGCCATCCGCGCAGCGAAGATCGCCTTGGACCGCGGCATCGGCGGCCCGCTGCTCTCCGCATCCTCCTATTTCATGAAGTCCCCGCCGCAGCAGTTCAACGACGAGGCGGCCCACGAGAGCGTCGAGGCGTTCATCCGCGGCGACCTCGAGCGCTAAGCCCAAGACCTGCTGGACGGCGGTCCGCCCCGGGGGTGGGCCGCCGTCCTGCCTGGAAGACTAGAAGAGCCCGACCGCGTTCCCGTCGGCGTCCACGTCCATGCGCATCGCCGCCGGGACCTTGGGGAGCCCGGGCATGGTCATGACGGCTCCGGTCAGCGCCACGATGAAACCGGCGCCGGTCTTCGGGATGAGGTCGCGCACCTGCAGGGTGAACCCCTCGGGGGCCCCGAGCAGGCTGGCGTCGTCGGAGAACGAGTACTGGGTCTTGGCCATGCAGACCGGCAGGTCGTCCCAGCCGTTGGCGGCGATCTCGTCGAGGCGCTTGCGGGCGGTGGCGGAGAACTCCACGTCGGCGCCTCCGTAGATCTCGCGCACGATGGTGCGGATCTTCTCCTCCACCGGCAGCTCCAGGTCGTACAGGTGGTGGAATCCGGAGGGCCGATCCACCGCCTCGAGCACCTTGGCCGCCAGCTCCGTCGCGCCGTCCCCGCCGTGTGCCCACACATCGGCCACCGCGGCCTCGACCCCCTCGGCGGCGCACCATTCGAGCACCGCGCCGAGCTCGTCCTGCGTGTCCCCGCCGAAGCGGTTGATGGCCACGACCGGCGAGAGCCCGAACTTGCCGACGTTGCGCACATGCCGGGCCAGGTTCGGCAATCCCGCCCGCACCGCCTCCACGTCCTCGGCGCCCAGCGCGTCCTTGGCGACCCCGCCGTGCATCTTCAGCGCGCGGATGGTGGCCACGAGGACGACGGCGGAAGGCGGGCAGTCCGCGTAGCGCGCCTTGATGTCCATGAACTTCTCCGCCCCCAGGTCGGCCCCGAACCCCGCCTCGGTGACCACGACGTCGGCCAGGCGCCGGCCGGTGTTCGTGGCAATGGCCGAGTTGCAGCCGTGGGCGATGTTCGCGAACGGCCCGCCGTGCACCAACGCGGGCGTCCCGGCGATGGTCTGGACGAGGTTCGGTTTGATCGCGTCCTTGAGCAGCAGTGCCAGCGCGCCCTGGACCTCGAGGTCGGCGACGGTCACCGGCCGGTGGTCGAAGGTGTATCCGACGGTCATGCGGCCCAGCCGGTCCCGCAGGTCGGGCAGGTCCGTGGCCAGGCAGAACACGGCCATGACCTCGGAAGCGACGGTGATGTCGAAGCCGTCCTGGCGCGGCATGCCCTCGCTGGGTCCGCCCAGCCCGATCACGATGCTGCGCAGGGCCCGGTCGTTGATGTCCAGGACGCGTTTGAAGGTCATCCGCCGGGGGTCGATGCCCAGTTCGTTGCCCTGCTGGATGTGGTTGTCGACCATGGCCATCAAAAGGTTGTTCGCGCTGGTGATGGCGTGGAAGTCGCCGGTGAAGTGGGTGTTGATGTCCTCCATCGGCAGGACCTGGGAATAGCCGCCGCCGGCGGCGCCGCCCTTCATTCCGAAGATCGGCCCCAGCGATGGCTCCCGCAGGGCGATCATGGTCCGGGTACCCGTTGCCGCCAGTGCATCGCCGAGGCCCACCGTCACCGTGGATTTCCCCTCCCCGGCGGGCGTCGGCGACATCCCGCTCACCAGTACCACCCGTCCAGGTTCCCGGGCCGCGCCGGGAAGTTCCGCCAGGTTGATCTTGGCCTTGTACTTGCCGTAGTGCTCCAAGGCGTCCACGGGGATGCCGACCCGGGCGGCGATGTCCTCGATGGGCTTCAACGTCGCGCGTTGCGAAATGACCAGGTCGTTCATGGTCTCGACGTCATCCTGCTGTCCACTGCTGTTGGTCATCTGCCCACGGATCTTTCCGGCCATCGGCCGTTGTGCCACCGGCGAACCACGTTGTCACGCCGTTCTTCCCCAAGCTACCAGCGATGGGCGGTCGTCGTCCCGGCATCGCCACCGCCAATTTAAGCGGCAAAGCCCGCCGGTGAAGCCGGCGGGCTTTGCGGTGGGACCGGATATGTCAATCATCGTTTTCCTCCTGGTGGTCGGTCGCTGATCTGGCCGGTGGGACCGGCGGCGTACCTGATCACCGGAGGCGGAAGAGCATCTCCGGGGGGAGCTGGGATTCGTAGCGGTTCTTCGGCTGCGGGTTGTAGCGGGTGCTCAACCACTGTGGGCCGTTGGGCTTGCTGCGCTTCTTTTGCATGTCATTCACCTCCCCGGTGCACATCGGGGCGGGACGACGACCGGGCGGCCGGCTCGTTCACCAGGGGCCGGGCGCGCAAGACGTCGGGGCCGGT
Organism: Arthrobacter sp. JSM 101049; assembly: GCF_041679245.1. Classification (NCBI taxonomy): domain Bacteria; kingdom Bacillati; phylum Actinomycetota; class Actinomycetes; order Micrococcales; family Micrococcaceae; genus Arthrobacter; species Arthrobacter sp. JSM 101049. Next base: position 31,716 of record NZ_JBGFFC010000006.1, read on the forward strand.
GAAGAAGAGCTCGGCGGAACGGAGGCCGGAGGAGCGGGTGGTGCTGGATTGCGCGGACATCGCTGTTCTTTCGTTCGAAAACCTCGGGGGGGGAGGCCTGGAACAGCGGCGCTGGCTTCTAGCGGTTCGCCGTTCCGGAGGCGGGGACAAAGGCACGATCACGGAATCCGCCAACGTGCGCAGTGGTAGCCACTGCATTCGTGTTCTGGATGATCATCACAATTCCCACCTCCTTCGGTGAACAGGCCGGCCAGCCGGCGGTCAATAGGGTCCGCGGATCAAAACGTTCTCATTGAGATGTCTCAATCACAGGATTAAAACTATCCTACCCCAGGCATCGGCGCCAGCCCTGGCCGGAAAATTCTTCGACATTCTTCGCCCGCCCGGTGAGTTGCGCCCGACGCGCCGTCTCGCCGTCGTTCTCCTAGAGTCCCCAGGCCTCGACGGCCGGGGTCTTCTTGTCCCACCCGAGACGGCAGACCTGGGCGGTTCCGAGTACGAAGTGGCGGCCCTGGCGTGCGTCGAGGCCGAGCCACACGGCGGCCAGGATGCGGCTAAAGTGCCCGTGCGAGAAGAGGACCGCGTTCCCGCCATCCGCCAACTCGGTGCGCACCCGCTGCACGATGCGCCCGGCACGGGCGCCGACCTGCTCGATGGTCTCACCGCCGGGGACCCCCTGGTCCCAAATCAGGTAGCCGGGGTGCTGGGCGCGCACGTCGGCGGAACGGACCCCCTCGTAGTCGCCGTAGTCCCACTCGTGCGCGGCCTCGACCGGTTCGGCGTCGGGGAATCCGGCCAGTTCCGCGGTATGGCGGGCGCGCTGCAAGGGACTGGTCATCGCCAGCTGGAATTGCGTGCCGTCGGCCCGGATCCCCTCAAGGGTCTCGCCGGCCCGTCGTGCCTGCTCCTCGCCGTGTGGGGTCAACGGCAAATCGGTCAGCCCGGTGTACTGGCCGCTGCGCGACCATTCCGTCTCCCCGTGGCGCACCAGCCACAATCGAGGTAGTTCATTCATTGCCGTCCCCCTTCTCCTCCTGGTCGGTCCGTGCGGCATCGCGCGAACCGGCCGCCGCATGGTCGGCCGCGTGTTCCTGCTCCGCCCACCAGTCCAGCAGGGCCTGCGACGCAGCCTCGGCGCCCAAGGGCCCCTGGTCCAGACGCAGGTCGAGCAGGAACTTGTAGGCCCGGCCGACCGCCGGGCCGGGACGGATGCCCAGCAGCTCCATGATCTGCCCGCCGTCGAGGTCCGGGCGCATGGCCTGCATTTCCTCCTGCTCGGCCAGTTCGGCGATGCGCCGCTCCAGGTCGTCGCAGGCGAAGGCCAGGTGCTCGGCCTTGCGCCGGTTGCGGGTGGTCACGTCGGAGCGGGTCAGCCGCAGCAGCCGTGGCAGCACCGCACCGGCGTCGGTCACGTAGCGGCGGACCGCGGAATCGGTCCACCCCGCCTCACCGTAGCCATAAAAGCGCATGTGCAGTTCCACGAGCCGGGCCACCGCCTTGATGGTGTCGTTGTCGAACCGCAGGGCGCGCATCCGCTTCTTGGCCAGTTTGGCGCCGACGGTGTCGTGGTGGCGGAAGCTGACGGCCCCGTTGGCCTCGAAGCGCCGCGTTGCGGGCTTTCCGATGTCGTGCAGGAGGGCGGCGAAGCGCAACACGAAATCGGGTCCGGGGACCTCCCCGTCGGGGCCGGTCTCCAGCGCGGCTGCCTGCTCGAGGACCTGCAGCGAGTGCTGGTAGACGTCCTTGTGCCGGTGGTGTTCATCGACCTCCAGACGCAGCGCGGACACCTCGGGCAGCACATGGTCTGCCAGGCCGGTGGACACCAGCAGGTCCACACCGGCCCGCGGCGCGCGGCCCAGAACCAGCTTGACCAGCTCGTCGCGGACCCGCTCGGCGGAGATGATCCCGATGCGGTCCGCCATGTCCACCATGGCCGCCTCGACCTCCGGGGCGACGGAGACGCCGAGCTGGGAGGCAAACCGGGCGGCGCGCATCATCCGCAGCGGATCGTCGGAAAAGGACGACGCCGGGGTGCCCGGGGTGCGGATCATTCCCTGCTCCAAGTCGGCGAATCCGCCGTAGGGGTCCACCAGTTCGAGGTCGGGCAGCCGCAACGCCATCGAGTTCATCGTGAAGTCCCTGCGACGGAGGTCCTCGCGCAGGGAGGTGCCGAAGGCGACCGCCGGCTTGCGGGAGTCGGGATCGTACGACTCCGCCCGGTAGGTCGTGACCTCGATCGTGTGCTCTCCGCGTCGCAGCGCAATCGTGCCGAAGGCCCTGCCGACTTCCCAGGTGGCATCGGCCCACCCGGAGACCGCTGCCAGGGTCTGGTCCGGGTCCGCGTCGGTGGTGAAGTCAAGGTCGGGAGACGAACGTCCCAGGAACAGGTCGCGCACGGGGCCCCCGACGAGGGAGAGCTCATGGCCTGCTGCCGTGAATCGTTCGGCGAGCTCGAAGACGACGGCGGGGAGAAGCGTCCTGAGGGCGGTTGGCGGGGGTAGCTGCTGCATAGTCCTTTAAGCTTGTCAGATTTTTCCGCGGCCGCCCGACGCGCGGCGTCCGCGCTGCGGGCGCACGGGCACACCAAAGAATGGATAGAGTGGTTTCCATGGCCCATCCAGTACCCCGCGCTCCGAAGCGCACGCCGCTGAACGCCTCCATGGCGTCTGCGCAGCCGGGCCACCACTCACTGCCGACTGTCGAGGAGATCTCCTCCGGTGGCGTCATCGTCGATACCTCGGCGTCCGATCTGCCCGTGGCCATCATCGCCCGGTACAACCGCGGTGGACGCCTGGAGTGGTGCCTTCCCAAGGGGCATCCGGAAGGCGAGGAAACCAACGAGGAGGCCGCCGTCCGCGAGGTCGACGAGGAAACCGGCATCGCCGGCCGCATCCTCGCCCCGTTGGGCAGCATCGACTACTGGTTCACGGTCTCGAACTACCGGGTCCACAAGACGGTCCACCACTTCCTGCTCGAGGCCACCGGCGGCGAACTGACGATCGAGAACGATCCGGACCACGAGGCAGTGGACGTCGCGTGGGTGCCCATCGCCGAGCTGGGCCGGAAGTTGTCCTTCCCCAACGAGCGGCGGATCGCGGAACTGGCCCGTGAAGTCCTCCCGCACCATGGCCACTGACGCCCCGGCGGAGCAGAAGCGCGGTTCCCATGCCAGGGCCTACGCCCTCATGGCCTCGGGGACCATCGTGTCCCGCGTACTGGGCTTCGTGCGGACCGCGTTGCTGGCCGTGGCCATTGGCTCGAACGCCAACGTCGCGGACATCTTCGAAAAAGCGAATGTCATCCCCAACATCATCTTCATGCTGCTGGCCGGGGGCATCTTCAACGTCGTCCTCGTACCGCAGCTGATCAAGGCCTCGCGGGCCGCCGACAAGGGCTCCGACTACACCAGCCGGCTCATCACGCTGACCATCGTGGTGATGGGGGCCTTCACCGTCCTGCTGACCCTGGGCGCCGGGCCGATCATCAACTTGCTGACCAAGGGCTGGTCGCCGGCGGCACTGGAGCTGGGCACGGCGTTCGCCTACTGGTGCCTCCCGCAGGTCTTCTTCTACGGTGTCTACGCGGTCGTCGGACAGGCGCTGAATGCCCATGGACGCTTCGGTTCCTACATGTGGGCGCCGGTGGCCAACAACGTGGTGCAGATCCTGGTCATCGTCCTGTTCATGGTCGCGTTCGGTGCGAACAAGGACAATCCACACCAAGTGGAGAACTGGACGTCGGGGCAGACGGCTTGGCTGGCCGGCGGGTCGACCCTGGGCATCGTGATCCAGGCGCTCGTGTTGTTCGCCCCGTTGGCCCGTTCGGGTCTGCGCATCCGCCCGAAGTTCAACTGGCGCGGCATGGGCCTGCGCCATGTGGGGAAGCTGGCCGCATGGACGCTGGTGTCGATGACGGTCGGCAATGTGGCCTCGCTGGTCTATGCGCGGCTGGTCTCGAGCACCGTCGGTGCCCGCAATTCCCTGCCAGCGGCGGAGGCGGCCGCAGTTCCCGGCGAGCAGGCGCTGAACGCCATGCAATTGGTCACCGTCCTGCCCCACTCGATCTTCGCCTTGTCCTTGGCGACGGTGCTGTTCAATGAGCTCTCCCGCGCCTTTGCCGACAAGCAGCCCGAGAAGGTTGCCCCCACCCTGTCGCTGGGACTGCGCACGACGGCGATCCCGGTCGTGTTCGCCACCGTGGCCTTCATTGTCCTGGCCGGTCAATTTGGTCGCCTTTTCGCCGGTGCGGGACCGCACGCCGCGATTGCCGGTGCGGCCATTGGCCAGCTGCTGCTGCTGACGGCCCTGGGCCTTCCCTTCAAGAGCATCCATTTCTTCCTCATCCGCGTCTTCTTCGCGGAGGAGGACACGAAGACCCCGATGGTGATCCAGACGGTGATCGCCGTCGTCGGCGTCGTGCTCGCCTACGGGCTGGCTGCCCTGTTGCCGGCAACCCGCATCGCCCTGGGCATTGCCCTGCTCTTCGGTGTCACCAACATCGTCTCGGCCATCATCGCCCACGTCCTGGTCGTACGGCGGTACGGCGACTACGGCACGCGCGAGGTCCTGGATACCTACATCCGCATCGGGTGGCTTTCGGTCCTCTCCGGGGCCGTCGGCGCCGTCGTCCTCTGGGTGATGGGCGGCTTCACGGACGGATTCGCCTGGCAGTCGATCTTCACGGCACTGGTCACCATCGCCGTCGTCGGCAGCGTCATGTCCGTCGTCTTCCTGCTGCTGCTCAAGGCCACTCGCGTACCGGAACTGGAAAATTTCATGGGCCCTGTGGCCCGGCGCATCCCGGATGTGGGCCGAAGGTTGCGCCGCTAGGTTCCGATGACGTACGGCGCGGGCACGGTCACCGGTAGCATGGTCACAGCAAAGCACGAGGGTGCCCAGGTGCCCACCATCAATCCCGGGAGTCAATAGTGTCGCAGCCCATCGATGTCGGAACCGTTCTCGGAGGCCGCTACCAGGTCACCGAACTGGTTTTGACCTCCGCCGACGGCGACGCCGTGCTGGGCGGGATGGACCAGGTATTGAACCGCCCGGTGAGCATCCTCGTGGCCGCACCGGAAAACGCCAGCCAGGTCGCCACCAGTGCGCGCGAGATCGCCACGGGGGAACGATACGGGACCATGCAGGTCCTGGACCTGGGCATCTCCGACGGCAGCACCTACCTGATAACGAATACTGCCAGTCCGGCCGACCTCCTCGATCTGGTGATCCAACGCGACGCGCCGTTCGTCGAGCCCTTCTACACCGACACCCTCGGTTCTGAGATCTTCGGCGTCACGCGCAGTGCCGAGCCCGAGGTTTACGAAGACGAGGACGAGTACTGGGAGGAGCTGCAGGCCAACGAGGAGCGCAATGTCGGCGGCCGCGTGGCCAAGCGCCTCACGGGCCTCACCAACCGGCTGGGTCGAGGCAAGAAGGATGGCGACGACGGCGCAGCTGGCCAGACCCCGTCGGATACCCTCCGCGAGGAGGACGCGACCCCGGAACAGGAGGGCGACGACGGCGAGGGGACCGCTCCCACAGCCGCGGCCCCGGCCGTTCCGCAGCGGCCCCAGGAGGCGCCCCGCACGCCGAGGACGGCAGCCCATCCCGTGGCCGCGCCGCAGCCCGACCAGAACGGTTCGTCCGAGCGGGTCTCCCATTGGGGAGCGGCCGACGAAGCGGCCCGGGAGGATGTCCCGTCACCGGAGGACGTGGACACCGCCAATGGCGACGTCGTCAGCCCCGGAACTGCCGCCGCTGCTGCGACTGCGCGTCCTGCTTCCCCGGAGAGGCCCGTCGGCGCCGGGCAAGACGGCTACGAGCGCCCGGCCGCTGTCTTTCCCGCAGGCGCGCGGGACTTCTCGGCCGAACACCCCGAAGAAGAGTATGCAGAGGACGACACGGACGACCGGGCCGGCGGAGGTCGCTTCACCCGCGTGCTCGTCGGTGTCCTTCTCGTTGCGGTCCTCATCGTCGGTGTGGTGATTGCCTTCAACACCTTGGGCAAGGACAACTCCTCTCCGGTGGCCGGGGCATCGAGCCAGGCGCAGTCCTCGGATGCCGGAGCCGATGATTCCGCCAGCTCCGAGCCGCCGACATCGGCCCCTGCCGTGAAGCCGGAAATCGCGGGAATTGAGCGTTTGGTTCCGGGAAACCAGAAGCTGAATTCCGAGACCGATGCGAAACTCACCCGCGCCATCGACGGTAGCCAGGGCAGCATTTACCGCACCTATACGTACACCACGCCTGAATTCGGCGGCTTCGCCTCGAACATGGTCTTCGTCGTCGAGCTCAAGGAGGAGGCCAAGGTCAGCGAGCTGGAATTGACCGGCCTGAATGGCAAGGGGGGTTCCTTCCAGGTCAATGTGGGCGGCACTGATGACCTGGGTGCTGCCCAAGAGGTGGCGTCGGGCTCCTTCACCGGGCCGACGGTCACCGTGCCGATCTCGGGTGATGGCGGCGAACCGGTGACGGGAAAGTACGTCTTCATCAACGTCACCGAGCTTCCCCGGCTGGCCTCCACCTCGAACAGCTCCCGCCCCTATGGGTTGCAGGTGGCCGAAATCAAGGTCTCCTAGCCGCTGGCGGGGAATAGAGAAACCCGCCAGCCCGTTGTGCAGGGCAATACAAGATCGAAACCCGTGACCGGCATTGAGCCGCCGGCACGGTCCAACTGGGAGGTACACACCGCGTGGCCACAGAAACAGCTGATGCCATCCGCAATGTCATCATTATCGGTTCCGGTCCCGCCGGGTACACCGCCGCCGTGTACACGGCCCGGGCGAACCTCGAGCCCCTGGTGGTCGCCGGTTCCGTCACCGCCGGTGGCGAACTGATGAATACTACCGACGTCGAGAACTTTCCCGGATTCCGCGAAGGCATCTTGGGACCGGACCTCATGGACAACATGCAGGCCCAGGCAGAACGTTTCGGCGCGGAAATCCAGTATGAAGACGTTGCGTCGGTCGATCTGGCAGGCGACGTCAAAACGGTTGTCCTAGGAGACGGGACGGTATATCGCGCACGGTCCGTAATCGTTTCGACCGGCTCTGCCTACCGGGAACTTGGCCTGCCCAATGAGAAGCGGCTCTCCGGCCACGGAGTGTCGTGGTGCGCGACCTGCGACGGGTTCTTCTTCCGTGAACAGGAAATCGCCGTGATCGGAGGCGGTGACTCCGCCATGGAGGAAGCGCTCTTCCTCACGAAGTTCGCCTCCAAAGTGACCGTCATCCATCGTCGTGGCGAACTTCGTGCATCCAAGATCATGGCGGACCGTGCGCTCGACCATCCAAAGATCGAGTTCGTGTGGAACACCGCGGTGGTCGACGTCGTCGGCGAAGACAAGGTCTCCTCGCTGAAGCTGCGCGATCTCATCGGAGGCCACGAATCTGAACTCGAGGTCACTGGCGTATTCGTAGCCATCGGAAACGACCCCCGAACTGAACTCGTGAAGGACCAGCTGCACCTGACGCCGGAGGGAACGATCGCCGTTGAAGGGCGCAGTTCCAAGACCAACCTTGCCGGGGTGTTCGCGGCCGGCGACGTCATCGATCCGACCTACCGTCAGGCGGTCACGGCCGCGGGATCAGGCTGCGTTGCCGCCCTGGATGTAGAGCACTACCTTTCGACGCTCCCAGTCCTTGCTGGTCAGAGCGCGTCCTTACCCAACTAGTCCCACCGAGAAAGGGAGAACGCCATGAGCGAAGCAAAAGAAGTAACGGATAGCTCGTTCCAAGCGGACGTGCTTGAGGCTTCAAAGCCTGTCATCGTAGATTTCTGGGCAGAATGGTGCGGACCGTGCCGAATGCTGTCCCCGATCCTCGATCAGATAGCCGCTGAACACGCCGAGAAGATCGACGTCGTGAAGGTAAATGTTGACGAGAACCCGGGGATCGCGGCCAAGTACGGCATCACGAGCATCCCTGCCGTGTATGTCTTCGACAAGGGCGACCATGTTGCCACTTCCATCGGCGCCAAGCCCAAGCAGGCCCTCGAACAGGAGTTCGCGGCCTACCTCTGATATGTAGATACGTGCTGTCATGAGGCAGATGTGAGCGGTCCACGGCTGATTGTCGTGGACCGCTCTTTTCGGTCCGACGCCGGGTGGCGGTCGTGGCTGGCGCGCCTCTTCGACGGCGCCACCGGACTGATGTGCACGGGTGGGGTACCGCTGGACGACGTGCTCGGCTGCACGGTGGCCACTGGTCCAGGAATGCCAGCCGTCGTCGGCCACTGCTGCCTGGCCATCGCCGATCAGCGGGCTTCCACCACGTTGCCAAGTCGACCGAGCACCACTGTGCAGCGGGACGTCCGTTTGTTGCATGGGCCATGAAAACAAACGGAATCCCTTTCCTTATGGCGTACATTGTGGCCTGGCCGGACAGACAACGCGTGATCTAGCCGTCCCCCTCTTTGTCCGTCATCGCCCTACGATCGGCCAATAGCAAATGAAGCTGCTTCCGATCCATTTGAGACCCGAAACTCAAAACGGTCCCGCCAGTCGCCCATCGCCCCTTCGCTACCGGGTTGACCATGTTCGCCCAACGTCGTCGCACTCCCGTGAAGCCCAGCAGCTGATTTTCACCCTTCTGAGGGGGGCGCGCAGAGCTCCCCCGCATCTATCAGTAGCAACAAGGCACTTACCGCGCACGCCCCCTCACGATCTCATGCGCGTTCCCATGCAGGTTCACCTGCGCCGCCCCCCCAGCAGGCCAATCTCAGGGGGCCTCAGTCGAGGGACGATCCACGCAGCGGCTGGTTCCTTAGCGGCGCAGTACACGTGTTTGCTCTCCGCCCGTCGGCGAGTCGACGGAATCCCACGTGTCCACCTATCAAACACCCAACGCGGCAGGAAGGGCGAAAGCCCTCCACAGCTGCGGCCAGGCGAGTCACCTTTTATCTCGCTCTCATTCGCCAAATAGCCGGCTACCGCTTGAGCCCGGGCAGTCCGAGCTAGACACGATGCAGCTGCCAGGCCAAGGCGGACGTGCCTATTCCTGCAAGCGCCGGCATTCCGTAGCAACCGTCATCCCCAGACATGCAAATGACAACTCGTGGAGACCAGCGACGATCCTACTCAAAGCATCGAACCACCGAGTCCGGGCCATCGAAGTGCTCGGTGCCATGCACCTTCTTCCCCGTGGACCAGCGCACTATTCGACGGTTCGCTCTGCATCCCGGGGCCCCATGAGATTGCCCCGTACTGAAACGATTCTCGCGATCTGGACATCCTCGGCCCTCGGTCGGCGGTTTCGGGCCTAACAGCCGTCATGAGCCTCGTTGACGGAACTGGACAACGACGCCTTAGGTCAATGTTTCACGTGGAACTGGTGCCGCGTCTGCGATCCGGTCCTGAGCGGGACATCGCTCACCCGCTGCGAATCCCTTGCTCCGACTCGTCGCGTGAAGCGAAGAATCGGACCAAATGGGGCACGATGCGCTCACCACCGACTGACGTTATGTGATTAGAGCGAGCAAGCCGCCCCGACGCCGGAACCATTGTCTGCCCCTTCGGACGCCGATCCGCTCGCATGCAGTGACTGGACGAGCCCCGACTGTATTGGACGCGCAGAGACGACACCGCCCGTTCCACGTGAAACAGTGCCGCACAACACCCGTCCTCGCCTCGAAGGGCGTTTGAACATGACGCGGATCGAAGCTTGCCTGAGAAGCTACGTAGCGCCCTGAACAACAGCACGGCGAGCACGCATAGGCTTTTCAGAGCATGGGTGGCGCCAGAGGAACAGGCACAATATGACAAGCTCCTCAATCAACAGAAGAGTCACCAAGGCGATCAGCAGGCCCGTTTCACGTGAAACCTTGCGGGACGTGGGACCTACTCTGAGGGGGGAGCGATCACTCCCATAATGCGGTTCAGGTCATCCACGCTCCCAAACTCGATACTCACTCGTCCCTTTTTCGCACCCAGCGTGATCTTGACCGTGGTCTCCAAGTGATCGGACAACGAATTGGCCAAGTAGTCCAAGCGTTCGTGGCGGGCTGCAGTCCGATTAGACTTTTCCCGTGCAGGTCGTCGAAGGCCGTCGTTCAGGGAAACGATTTCCTCCGTTGCGCGAACCGAAAGGCCTTCGTTGACGATGCGCTGAGCCAACCGCTCCATTTCGCCCGCATCAGAAAGGCCCAAGAGCGCGCGGGCGTGACCTGCTGAGAGAACTCCGGCAGCAACGCGACGCTGCACCAGCGCCGGCAGCTTCATGAGGCGGATCGTATTCGAAATCTGCGGCCGCGACCTCCCGATTCGGTCAGAAAGCTCCTCCTGCGTGCACTCAAACTCCTGCATCAGCTGTTGATAGGCAGCGGCCTCTTCCAAGGGGTTGAGTTGCGAGCGATGTAGGTTCTCGAGCAGGGCATCGCGCAGGAGATCCGTATCCGACGTTTGGCGGACTATAGCGGGAATCGTCGCCAAACCGGCCATCTGTACTGCTCGCCAACGGCGTTCGCCCATTACAAGTTCGTAGAGCTGGGCTCCTTCTTCGTCCGAGGGACGGACAACAATCGGTTGAAGCAGTCCGACTTCCTTGATGGAGTGAACGAGCTCGGCCATATCTTCCTCATCGAAGACCGTCCGAGGTTGCTTACGGTTTGGATGGATTGAGCCGACTTCGATCTCCGCAAATTCAGCACCCGGTACCCGCACCAACGTTTCACGTGGAACTGAACCCTCGCCAGACGCGACACGGCCGCCGTCGTGGTCTGCCGGTTCCTTGTGGTCGTCGGAGCGAACCGACGCGTCCAGTCCCTCGATGTTTGGGGCCTTCTCGGTTTGGTCCAGAGACTCGCCGTCCCGACGTTGCCGGACCTGTCCCAGCACGTCCGGCATGGCAGCACGACTACCACGCATCGTGCCCGATGCCCGTCCCGCCGAAGCAGGACCCTCTGACAATCCGCTTCCCTCTGCCCCTCCAGGGGAGAAGAACATATCAACAGGCCGTGGCTTCTTGTTGCCCTGGTTCCTGGTCCGCGACGTCTTCTTGCCAGCCGTGGGTTCTTGATCGCCAGACGCCGTCCGTGCCCGGCCCGTACGGTTCACCTTCAACTCTGCGGGGGGTGTTTCACGTGAAACCGCTTCCCGTGAAGGCAGGTCGGGAGAATATGTGGAATCCGCACTATTCGTGTTCGGCCCATCGTCCTTGGACTGCGCGAGTGGCTCTTCCGGCGCGGCGTCTTCCTCCGCTGCAGGAGCGCTAGAAATGAGGGCGCCCAGACCACGTCCCAAGCCACGCCGCTTCTCGACCATTCTAAGTCCTCCCAGTATCCCTCAGAGTCGCCAGGGGGCGACTTTCGCTCTCCTAAGAGTCTACTCGGTGGTCGAGTCCAAAATCTCGACTAGTTAGCCGCGGTCGGCAATTTCAGCCGCTGCTTCCAGATATGAGAGCGCCCCGGTGGAGCTGGGGTCATACGTCACTACAGTCTGCTGGTAGCTCGGAGCCTCGGAAATACGCACGCTGCGCGGGATCATCGCGCCAAGCACCTGTTTCGGAAAGTGCTCGCGGACCTCCGACGCGACCTGTGAAGCAAGATTCGTCCGTCCGTCATACATGGTCAAGAGAATGGTGGATACGACGAGATCGGAATTCAAATGCTTTTGGATGAGTTCAATGTTGCTGAGAAGCTGACTGAGGCCTTCCAAAGCGTAGTACTCACATTGGATGGGAATCAGGACCTCACGAGCTGCAACAAAGGCGTTCACGGTGAGGAGCCCCAAGCTTGGAGGGCAGTCGATAAAGACGTAGTCGATCCTCTCCAGGCCCTTCTCCTCCCGGCTCTTCGCATACTCGTCGAGCGCCCGACGTAGCCGCTGTTCCCGGGCGACGAGGGAAACCAGCTCGATCTCTGCCCCGGCCAAGTGGATGGTTGCCGGCGCGACGAGCATATTGCCAAATTCCGGGCATGGGGCGAGCACATCTGCCAGTGGTACATCGTTGATGAGAACGTCGTAGATGCTTTCGACCTCAGCATGGTGTTCAATGCCCAACGCCGTCGAGGCATTGCCCTGGGGGTCAATGTCGACGACCACAACATTCATTCCTGCCTTGGCCAGTGCGGCGGCGATGTTCACGGTCGTCGTGGTTTTCCCGACGCCGCCCTTCTGGTTGCTCACCGTCAGGAACCGCGTGTTCTCAGGCCTGGGCAGCGACTTACCACTGAGCCTTTCACGGCGCTTGTTCTCATCGGCCAGCTGGCTGGCCAATGGCGTGCTCTCGTCGATGCTGTCCATCATGTCCCGAACCCGTGCCTTCGCTTCCGACGTAAAAAACTCTTTGCTATTCCCTAGCCGGCCACGGCTATCCAAACACCACTACGGTGACGGCCCAAGAGCCAAACCTTGGTTTCACGTGAAACAACGGGGAAATGCTCCTGGTCGTACCCTTGGCAAGAAACTGGCTTTGCAAACCAAACCGGTTGCTACCGTTCTCCCCGGGCTTTCACGTCCGCCTGGCTCATTCGGTATTGCCGTGACCTCCATACAGCCTACCGTTTAGGACGGCTGGCCCACGCTGATTCGAACCACAGTAGTGGGCTCGGAGAGGACAGAGCTGCCGGCAGTGATGACTTCGGTATCGCGGGCACCGAGTTTGCGCAATACCTTCGCTGCCTTCTCAACTTCCTCTGCGGCGCTCCGCCCCTTAATAGCAAGGACCTCTCCTTCTCCATGGAGGAGAGGCATGGTCAACCGGGCAAGGTTACCCAGCGCCGAGACCGCTCTTGCCGTTACCACATCCGCGTTGAGCAGTTCGACTGCTTGCTCCGCGCGCAAACGAAGGATCGTCACGTTGGCCAGCTCGAGATCGTCCACGACCTCACTCAACCAGATGCAGCGTCTTTCCAAGGGCTCCACAAGAGTCAGTTCAAGGTCAGGCCTTGCGATGGCGAACGTCAATCCGGGTAGGCCCGCGCCGCTACCGACATCTACAACATTCGCCTCCGAGGAAATAAGCTCCGCCACCACGGCGCAGTTGAGTACGTGCCTGCTCCACAAGCGAGGTACTTCCCGGGGACCGAGGAGGCCACGTTCCATACCCGATGTCGCCAGGTGCTGCACGTAGCGTTCGGCGACCGATAAGCGGTTGCCAAAGACCTTCCGTGCCGCACGGCTCTCGTCGTCCGTCGGCTGCACTTCCTGGCTCACACTGCTCTCGATTCTCGTTGCCACCGGTAAGGGGATGCGTCTAAGCGGAGGGGCTCGAAACGACGATGTGCCGCCGGGTACCCTCGCCCTCGGACTCGCTGTGGAGTCCCAGATCCGACACCGTATCGTGGACGAGCTTCCGCTCGTAGGCGCTCATCGCGTCCAAAGACACCGGTTCGCCCGATTCGCGCACCTTCCGCGCAGCCTCTTCCGCGATGCCCTTCAGTTCACCCGCGCGGCCCTCCCTGTACCCGGAAATATCCAGGACGAGGCGCGACCGGTTTCCGGTTGCCGAAAGTACAGCCAGACGAGACAGTTCCTGGAGGGCTTCAAGCCCTTCGCCGTCCCGTCCGATGAGATCGGCGAGTGCACCTTCGGCCCCGGCCTCGTTGACGATCGAAATGTAGGTCCGACCGCTTCGGATTTCAATATCAATGTCCCCGTCGAGATCGGCAATGTCGAGCAGTTCCTCGAGATAGTCCGCGGCGATATCGCCCTCTTCTTCGACCCTGCTGGCGGCCGCGGCATGGGGGATGGAGGACTCTTGCGGATCCTCGGAGGAAACGGCAGGTGATTCTTGCATCTCAACAGGATCCGCGTCTGAGCTACTCATCGTCTACTTCCTCTTTCTGTTCTTGCGTTGCGGCTGCTCGCGCTGCCCCTTGGGCTCGATCGCCTCTGGCTCCGCCGGTTCCTCGCTCTTCTTGTGCCCCACCGGCGGAAGCCCCCGCGCCGCACGGCGCGCATTGAGCTCACGTTCGGCCTGGGAGCCCGGAGTGGGGTTGTTGCGGATGACGTAGAACTGCTGTCCCAAGGTCCACACATTGGTGGCCGTCCAGTAGATGAGAACACCGATGGGGAAGTTGATGCCGCCGATACCGAAGACCAGCGGAAGGATGTACATCATCATCTTCTGCTGTTGCATGAAGGGGCCCTCCAGGGCCTCCTTGGTCATGTTCTTCGTCATGATCTGGCGCTGAGTAATGAACTGGCTGGCGGACATGGCCACGATCATCACTATGGCGGTGATGATGACGGCAATTTTCGGCGACCCGGAGTTGATGGTGCCCAGGAACGTCTCGGAGAGCCCTGCACCAAAGATCGTCGATGCATCGAAGCTCCGCACATGCTCAACAGACAATGCCCCTACGGGATGGCCCTCGGCGCTGGCACGCGAGGCGTTGTTGAGGACACGGAACAGTGCGAAGAAGAACGGCATCTGGACCAGTATCGGAAGGCAAGAGGCCAGCGGGTTCGTCTTGTGCTTCTTGAAGAGCTCGCGCTGCTCGGCGATCATCGCCTGCTGCGAAAGCTGGTCCTTCTTGCCCTTGTACTTGGCTTGCAGCTTTCGAAGGTCTGGCTGCAAGACTTGCATGGCCCGCTGGGCCTTGATCTGCTTGACGAAGACCGGAATCAAGGCAGTACGGATGAGCAAGACCAGGAAGATGATGGACAGTGTCCACGTCCACCCTGAATCCGGGTCCATGCCGATGAAGGTGAAGACCGCGTGGAAAGCCCGCAGGATCCACGAGACGACCTGCGTGAATGGCCACAGGATTGTGTCTAGGAAGTTCATTACCGGTTATGCTCCTCGTGCCGCGCCGCGGCATCATCGTCGATGGGAATCGGCGGGTGGTTCAACACCATGATCTTGGGGGTCTTGCCTTCTGGCCAAATCCGATGCCCTTCCGGCACGTGGTCAATGCCTCCATGGCTCCAGGGATTGCACCGGGCGACCCTCCAGGCGGCCAGCGCAGTGCCCTTGAGGGCACCGTGTGCGGTGACCGCTTCCAGGGCGTAGGCCGAGCAGCTGGGGAAGTACCGGCACACGTCGCCGTACAAGGGCGAAACGATCTTCCGGTATCCAATGATCAGTCCGATCAACAGGTTCCGCGGCAGATCCAGCACGACGCGAATCGGGGATTGCTGGCGAGGTGAATCGGCGTTATCCATTCCGGTTCACCTTTCGCTTGTCGTTGGAGGGCCCTCCGGCCGCGGTCCGCGTCGCCGTTCCGAGTGCGGTTCGCGCATCGGCAGCCAACTCGGACCAGGAGGCGCGGGCCGACTGCGGCAGTGCCCGCATAACGACGTCGTATCCTGCACCGACGTCCGCCAGCGACCCGGCCGTCACGGCCCGCAGTCTCCGTTTAACGAGATTGCGGGTCACGGCGTTCCCGACGGCCTTGGAGACGATAAAGCCAAATCGTGATGGTTCGTCCAGGCCGCGGCCCGAGCGCAGGTGCGCATATAGCACGACGTTCCGGCGCCCAGAGCGGGCGCCGGAACGTACGGTGGCGGAAAATTCCGCAGCGGAACGCAGTCGATGCTCCTTCGGCAACATGCTTAGCGCCCGGCGTGGCCGGAAGTCATGTTCACGTCAGCAGCGCGCGTTCCACGGGGATGGCTCGATGCTATGCAGACAGCTCGACGCGGCCCTTGGACCGGCGTGCTGACAGGATGGCGCGACCCGCACGGGTGCGCATACGAAGACGGAAGCCGTGCTTCTTGGCACGACGGCGGTTATTCGGCTGAAAAGTCCGCTTGCTCACAGTAGTAACTCCAAGACGATCAAAGGATGCGCCTTAACCCGTTGCTACAAGGGGGAAGAACAGGCTGACGCTCGTATTTCATGCGGCACTTCGGGCATTCGGCAGGCGGAATCAGAACTAGCGATTCCCCATGGCGCGCTCCAAAGTACACACACAGGACTAAACAACGATAGGCGACGCGCGGACGCTCGGTCAAACCGGCATGGCACATAGGGCCCCACGCGACCCGCGGCCGGGATGTGTACAACTCCATGCACATTAATCCACGGCTGTGGACAACGTGCAAGGAACCGACCTTTTCCTCGTGTGCCGTGTCCCGCCCCGATCGCGCTCACCACGGGATTTCCCGGGATCTTCAGGGCAGGGCTCGTTGCCGTAGATTGGCCGCAAGTTATCCACGGACTGTGAATAACATTGTGGATGAACGCTAGAATCGATACTCGTTGGTCTTTTCCGTGCGGCACGGCCAGCGGAACCTTGTCGCCGGACGGTCGGACCTCGAAGGGGGCTTTGTCAATGAGCACAGACGAATCCAATAGCGTCGGCAGCGCATGGCGGCAGGTAGTCCGCCTCCTCGAGCAGGACGATCGCGTGACACCACGCCAGCGCGGCTTCGTGGTGCTGGCGCGGCCCCTCGGGTTGATCGGCACGACGTTGCTGCTCGCGGTTCCGAATGAACTGACCCGGGAAGTACTCCAGACGCAGCTCAAGCAGTCCCTCGACGCGTCTTTGCGCCAGGTATTCCAGGACGACATCCTGTGTGCCTTCAGTATCGATGCCGACTTGGTTCCCGATGCGGAACCCGAACCGGCGCAGCCCGAGCCGACCCCCGTCGTCAAGGAGCGGATCAGCGACAACCGACCGCAACCCTCACCTCCCTCCAACTCCCAGGAGTTCGGACGCCTCAACCCGAAATATATCTTCGATACGTTCGTCATCGGATCGTCCAACAGGTTTGCCCATGCCGCTGCAGTCGCCGTCGCGGAGGCGCCCGCAAAGGCATATAACCCGCTATTCATATACGGGGACTCAGGTCTGGGAAAAACGCATTTGCTGCACGCCATCGGCCACTACGCGCGTCACCTGTATAACGGCATCCGGGTTCGCTACGTGAACTCCGAGGAGTTCACCAACGATTTCATCAACTCCATTCGAGATGACGAAGGCGCAAGCTTCAAACAGACTTACCGCAACGTGGACATTCTCCTGATCGACGACATCCAGTTCCTGGCGAACAAGGACGCAACACAGGAAGAGTTCTTCCACACCTTCAACGCCTTGCACAACCACAACAAGCAAGTGGTCATCACTTCGGACCTTCCGCCCAAGCAGCTGGCAGGGTTCGAGGACCGCATGCGCTCACGCTTTGAATGGGGTCTGCTGACCGATATTCAGCCTCCCGAATTGGAAACACGGATCGCCATCCTGCGGAAAAAGGCCACGGCCGAAGGCCTCTCGGCCCCAGGGGATGTCATGGAATACATCGCTTCAAAGATCTCAACGAATATCCGCGAGCTCGAGGGTGCCCTGATCCGCGTCACCGCATTTGCCTCGCTGAACAACCAGTCGGTCGACCTGCCGCTGGCTGAACAGGTCCTTAAGGACCTGATCACCGACGAGGGTGCACAGGAGATCACGCCGGCGGCGATCATTGCCCAGACAGCTGACTACTTCAACCTCAGCATCGAGGAGCTCAATAGCAAGTCTCGGACCCGAACCCTCGTGACGGCCCGGCAGATCGCCATGTATCTGCTGCGGGAGCTTACGGACATGTCGCTTCCGAAGATTGGCGCCGAACTCGGCGGGCGCGATCACACCACCGTGATCCACGCCGATCGCAAAATCCGGGAGTTGATGGCGGAACGAAGGGCGATCTTCAATCAGGTGACCGAGCTCACGAACCGCATCAAGCAACAACAACGAGATGGCTGAAAACCCCGAAAACCGGGGGTTTTGCACGCTTGTGGATAAGTCTGTGGATTGTTAAGTGGACGAGTCGGCAGATCTGCGGATAACTCCGGGGGCCCTTGTGGATGCCCGTAAGGACAAGAAATCTTGTCCACTGCCAGACCCGGAAGCGACTGGCCCATGCCCACAGGTTGTAAACACCCATAAACCCCGAGAACAGATCGCCCACGCGAGTTATCCACAGTATCCACAGCAGTTATTAACACTACGAATCCCAATTTCTAGAAGAATCCAGATAACAAGTTCCCTCCCCGCATCCTTGCCCGATCGAAGTCTGAACAACGATCCTGCTCTGGTAGGCCGCGATTCCCCCCACGGGCTAAGCTTGCACCGGAAAGTTGTCACCCGAAGCTGTGAAAGGCGGATCACTACGTGAAGTTCAGTGTCGAAAGGGACGTCCTGGCGGATGCCGTGTCCTGGACCGCCCGTTCGCTATCACAGCGCCCGCCATCACCAGTCCTCTCTGGCATCCTGATCCATGCAGGGGATTCCGTTGTCTCCTTCGCGGGCTTCGATTACGAGATATCAGCGCACCTCGAAATTGCCGCGGAGGTAGGGGATCAAGGCACCGTGCTGGTCTCCGGCAAGCTCCTGGCCGAGATCTGCCGCAGCTTGCCCCAATCCGTTGTCACCATCGAAACGGACGGGACGAAGGTAACCGTTACCTGCGGAAGGAGCCGGTTCCACCTGGCCACGATGCCGGTCGCCGACTACCCGGATTTGCCGGTCCTCCCGCCGTTGGCCGGCGTTGTCGATGGCGCGGCATTCTCAGAGGCCGTGGCACAAGTCATCGTCGCTGCTTCGAAGGACGACACCCTGCCCATCCTGACCGGCGTGAAAATGGAGATCGAAGACGACCTGATCACTTTCCTTGCCACCGATCGCTATCGTCTGGCCATGCGCGAAGTGCGGTGGAAGCCGAATACCCCGGGCATCGCCACCTCTGCTCTGGTCAAGGCCAAAACACTCAACGAGGTGGCCAAGACCTTGGGTGGGGCCGGCGAGCTGCGCATCGCGCTGGGTGAGAACAGCGACCTCATCGGATTCGAGAGCGGAAGCCGACGCACCACATCGCTCCTTGTCGATGGGGACTACCCGAAAATCCGCTCGCTCTTCCCCGAGAACACCCCCATCCACGCCACCGTCCGAACGCACGAATTGGTCGAGGCGGTCCGACGCGTGGCCGTGGTCGCAGAACGCAACACCCCGGTGAGGCTCGCCTTCACCGAGTCCCAGTTGGCGCTGGATGCAGGGACCGGTGAGGATGCCCAAGCAGAAGAAGCCATTGAGGCACAGCTCGACGGGGAGGAAATCACCGTGGCTTTCAACCCGGCGTACCTGGCCGAGGGCCTGAATGCCTTTACGAGCGACTTTGTCCGCTTTTCCTTCACCACTGCCCCGAAACCGGCGATGATGACAGCACAGAAGGCCCTCGACGGCAACGACGAGGACGATTACCGCTACCTGGTGATGCCGGTACGTCTGCCGAACTGACGTACCCCCTTGGCCAGCGGACGCTACTACCGTAGGAGGAATCCATGCACATCGGATTGATCGGCCTGGGCAAGATGGGGTTCAACATGCGCGCCCGATTGCGCCAGGGCGGCATCGAAGTGACCGGGTATGACCGCAACCCGGAAGTTGCCGACGTCGCTTCGGTCGACGACCTGTTGGCCTCCCTGCCGGAACGCAAGATCATCTGGATCATGGTCCCGGCTGGTCCCGTGACAGACGCCGTGGTGTCCGAACTAGCGGGTAAGTTGCAGCGCGGTGACCTGGTCGTCGATGGAGGCAATACCCGCTTCAGCGATGACATCCGCCACGGAAACGACCTAGCCAAGTCCGGTGTCCGATTCGTGGACTGCGGTGTTTCCGGCGGCGTATGGGGCCTGGAGAATGGCTACGGGCTCATGGCAGGCGGTGCCGATTCCGATATCGAGGACCTCCTGCCTGTCTTCGACGCGCTTCGCCCCGAAGGCGAACGGTCCGAAAGCTTCGTCCACGTGGGCGACATCGGGGCGGGGCATTACGCCAAGATGGTCCACAACGGAATCGAATACGGCATCATGCAGGCCTACGCCGAAGGCTACGAGCTGCTGGCCGCCAAAGACATCATCAGGGACGTGCCCGGAACCTTCGGTGCCTGGCAGAAGGGCACCGTGATTCGCTCGTGGCTCCTGGATCTGCTCGTGAAGGCACTGCACGAAGACCCCCAGCTGAGCAAGGTCGCAGGCTATGTTGAGGACTCGGGCGAGGGCCGCTGGACCGTCGAGGAAGCTATCGCAAACGCAGTACCGGCTCCGGCCATCACCGCGTCGGTTTTTGCCCGGTTTGCCTCGCGGCAAGACGATGCGCCGGCCATGAAGATGGTGGCCGCCTTGCGGAACCAATTCGGCGGGCATGCTGTGCGTCAGCCAGGCGAGTAGCCAAAGCAAACGACAGTTGTACGTATCGCATGTATCCCTGACCAACTTCCGCTCATATCGGCAGGTGGATCTCGAGTTGGGCCCGGGAACGACCGTATTCGCGGGGCCTAATGGCGTGGGGAAGACCAATATTGCCGAGGCCTTGGGGTATCTGGCGTCGTTGTCTTCCCATCGCGTTTCGAACGATGCTCCCCTGATTCATTTCGGCGCCGACCAGGCACTCGTGCGGGCCCGGATCCATCGGGCACAGCAAGCGGTCGGCCTCGAATTGGAGATCACCGCAGGCAAGGCGAACCGGGCCCGCATCAATCGGGCCAACCCGGTGCGCGCACGCGAGATCATGGGCATCGTACGCACGGTGTTGTTCGCTCCGGAGGATCTCGCCCTGGTGAAGGGCGATCCGTCTGAACGGCGTCGATATCTCGACGACGTCCTCGTAGCACTCCAGCCCCATCAGGCGGCCACCAGATCCGATTACGACCGGGTCCTGAAACAACGCAATGCATTGCTCAAGTCAGCTCGTTCCGCCGGGAGGCTTTCCTCCTCCCATGAGGCGACGCTCTCGGTCTGGGACCAGCACCTTGCTGCGGCGGGAAGCAAGTTGCTCCGGGGCCGCCTGGATGTCCTGGATGCCCTGCAAGGTCACCTCTCTGATGCCTACGCGGGCTTGACCGACGGATCGAAGGCAGCCAT
Organism: Arthrobacter sp. JSM 101049; assembly: GCF_041679245.1. NCBI lineage: Bacteria > Bacillati > Actinomycetota > Actinomycetes > Micrococcales > Micrococcaceae > Arthrobacter > Arthrobacter sp. JSM 101049. Next base: position 52,501 of record NZ_JBGFFC010000006.1, read on the forward strand.
CGCGACGTATACCTCGAGCATCGCAGGAGGAGCCGAGCTCGACGATGGTACAGCGCAGGGTGCGGACGCGGCCCCGACGCCCGAAGCCAGGCCGCTGTCCGGTCTGGACGAGGGGGAACTGCACGAGCTGTTCTTGGAGGCCCTGGCTGCCCAACGGGGGAGGGAACTCGACCGAGGACTGACGCTGGTCGGCCCGCATCGTGACGATCTCGTTCTGGGGCTCGGTTCGGCTCCGGCTAAGGGGTACGCCTCGCACGGGGAAACATGGTCGCTTGCCTTGTCGCTCCGGTTGGCCGTTTATCGGGCGCTCTGCCAGGACGATTCGCGGCCCGGGGCGAAGCCGATTCTGATTCTGGACGATGTCTTCGCCGAGTTGGATGTCTCCCGACGCCGCAAGTTGGCACAAGTTGTGGCCGACGCCGAACAAGTCATCGTCACCGCGGCAGTGGTCGATGACGTCCCCGAGGAGCTCCACGGAAGGATCCTCACCGTGGGACCAGGAACGGTCTCCGCGTGAATTCCGAGCCGAGAAAGCCGGCACCGCGGTCGCCGGAGTTCGATGCGGCCCGGACGATGTTGAATCGGATGCGCGAGTCGGCGGTTGCCCGAGGAGAAGTCCGGATCGATGCGGCGAAGGCGCGACGGGCCGGTGAACGTAGCGCGCAGGCACGCGAGCTCCGACGACGCGGGCCCTCAGGGGTTGCCTACGACGATGGACGCGATCCACAAGGCATTGGAACGGTGTTCGGGCGCATGGTCCGCGATCGTGGCTGGACGTCGCCAGTTGCCGTTGGATCTGTCATGTCGCGCTGGGCAGAGTTGGTGGGGCCGCAGATCAGCGCCCACTGCACGCCCGAGAGCTTCGAGGACACCACCGTGCTCGTGCGTTGTGATTCCACCGCCTGGGCTACCCAACTGCGGTTGCTCAGCCACAACCTGCTTAAGACCTTCGACGATAAACTCGGCCCCGGCGTCGTGACGGTCATCCAGGTGCTCGGCCCCTCAGCACCCAGCTGGAAGAAGGGAATGCGCAGGGTCTCCGGCCGCGGACCCCGTGACACGTACGGGTAGAACCAGGGAGCGATAACGGCGTAGCCGGGCATGCCGTGCGCAGATTGCCACGGCCGGCCCCAAAAGGCATCAAGCTGGACAGCGGGAAGTTACCACCAAGGAAGCGGCTGCAGACGCCTCGGGGCACCCGCAACCACATAGGGCCTCAGCCGGTGCCTCCGGAGGGCGTCCTAGGGCCGTTATTTTGCCAATGAGAGGCAATTGACGCTGGATGTACGCCACTGATTCGTCTGGAGGCGGTAGAATTGAAGACACGGTGCCCGCATAGCCTGAGCTAGGACACCGGTTCATGGATTGCCGGCCCTCCGGGTCGGTGTCCGCCGAGAATGCACAAGGAGTCTGCACCGCCTGTGGATACTGATAACACTGCCCCCGAGGAAGAGAATTCCGCAGCGACGCAGGAGCCTGAAACTGCTCAGGAACCGGCGCCGGTGGACCCGGAAATGGTCGTGGAACAGCACCCGCAAGAGAACCCCCACCGCGTCGAGCACGCTTACGGTGCCGATGACATCACCGTCTTGGAAGGGCTCGAAGCCGTCCGCAAGCGGCCGGGAATGTACATCGGTTCCACGGGGCCGCGCGGCCTGCACCACCTCGTCTACGAGGTCGTCGACAACTCCGTCGACGAGGCACTAGCCGGATACTGCGACACCATCAGCGTTGCCTTGCAAGCAGACGGCGGGGTCCGGGTTCAGGACAATGGCCGGGGAATCCCTGTCGACATGCATCCGGCGGAAGGCAAGCCGACCGTTGAGGTCGTGATGACGATCCTGCATGCGGGTGGCAAGTTCGGCGGCGGCGCCTATGCCGTTTCCGGCGGTTTGCACGGTGTGGGCATCTCGGTCGTCAACGCGCTCTCCAAGCGGGTGGACACCGAAATACGCCAGAAGGGGAACGTCTATCGCATGTCGTTCGCCGACGGAGGCAAGCCCCAAACAGATCTGGTCAAGGGCGAGGAAACGGAAGAGACCGGAACAACCCAAACCTTCTATCCGGATCCCGAGATCTTCGACATCGTCGAGTTCGACTTCGAGACCCTCCGGGCACGTTTTCAGCAGATGGCGTTCTTGAACAAGGGCCTGCGCATCACCCTGACCGATGAACGTACCGTCGACGACTCGGCCGACGAGATCGCGGAGGACTCCGAAGAGGAGCGGGCGGACGAGGCGCAGGAGCCCAAGCACCGCTTCGTCGACTACTGCTACCGCGATGGCCTGCTCGACTACGTCAAGTACCTCAACGCCTCCAAGAAGGTCGACCTCGTCCATCCGGATGTCATCGCCTTCGAGAGCGAGGACCCCGAGCGCATGATCTCCGTCGAGATCGCCATGCAGTGGACCACCGCCTATTCCGAGTCCGTCCACACCTACGCGAACACGATCAACACGCACGAAGGCGGTACGCACGAAGAGGGCTTCCGAGCGGCGATGACTTCGCTCATCAACCGCTACGCCAAGGACAAGGGGATCCTCAAGGAAAAAGACGACAACCTGACCGGTGACGACATCCGCGAGGGTCTCACCGCCGTTATCTCGATCAAACTGGGCGAGCCGCAATTCGAGGGGCAAACCAAGACCAAGCTCGGAAACTCCATGGCGAAGGGCTTTGTCCAAGGCGTTGTCCACGACGAACTCGGCGACTGGTTGGAACGCAATCCGGTGACAGCCAAGGACATCATCCGCAAGTCGCTCTTCGCTGCCCAGGCCCGGTTGGCAGCGCGCAAGGCGCGGGATAACGCCCGGCGTAAGTCGCCGCTGGAATCATTCGGCATGCCGGGCAAGCTCTCCGACTGTTCTTCGAAGAACCCCGCCGAGTGTGAGGTCTACATCGTGGAGGGAGATTCCGCCGGCGGTTCGGCCAAGCGGGGTCGTGACCCGCGGACACAGGCGATCCTTCCGCTGCGGGGAAAGATCCTCAACGTCGAACGTGCCCGTTTGGACCGTGCACTGGGAAATGCCGAGGTCCAGTCGATGATCACCGCCTTCGGAACGGGCATCGGCGAGGAGTTCGACATGGCCAAGCTCCGCTATCACAAGATCGTCCTGATGGCCGATGCTGACGTCGACGGCCAGCACATCACGACCCTGTTGCTGACGCTGCTGTTCCGTTACATGCGCCCACTGATCGAAAACGGCTATGTCTACCTCGCGCAGCCGCCCCTGTACCGGATCAAGTGGTCGAACTCCGCCCACGACTACGTCTTCTCGGATGCCGAGCGCGACGCAGCCCTGACGGCCGGGGCAGCAGCGAACAAGCGCCTGCCGAAGGACAACGGCATCCAGCGCTACAAGGGCCTGGGCGAGATGGACTACTCGGAACTCTGGGACACGACCATGGACCCGGACCGCCGAACCCTGCGCCAGATCACCATGGAGGACGCCGCCGCAGCAGACCAGATCTTCGCGGTGCTGATGGGTGAGGACGTCGAATCCCGCCGCAACTTCATCCAGCAGAACGCCAAGGACGTGCGTTTCCTCGACATCTGAGGCGCAGCACCCTTTCGTTCCACAGCAGCTTTTGAGTAGAGGAAGAACCCGATGAGCGACGAGACGCCCGAAAACCCGCAGGAACCGGAGAACGGCGAGGACCTGCTGCCGGAGCAGCCGGTGGCTGCAGCCACGCTGGACAGAATCGAACCGATCGACCTGCAGACGGAAATGCAGCGGTCCTACCTGGACTACGCCATGGCCGTGATCGTCGGCCGCGCACTGCCCGATGTGCGCGACGGACTCAAACCCGTGCACCGTCGGGTCCTCTACGCCATGTTTGACGGCGGGTACCGGCCCGACCGGTCCTACAACAAGTGCGCCCGCGTTGTCGGCGAGGTGATGGGCCAGTACCACCCGCATGGCGATTCGGCCATCTACGATGCCCTCGTGCGCTTGATCCAGGATTGGACGATGCGCTACCCGCTCGCCCTGGGGCAGGGGAACTTCGGTTCACCCGGAAACGATGGCGCGGCTGCACCCCGGTACACCGAAACCAAGATGGCTCCCCTGGCGCTGGAAATGGTCCGCGACATCGACGAGGAAACCGTCGATTTCCAGGACAACTACGACGGCAAGAACCAGGAACCGACAATTCTGCCGGCACGGTTCCCGAATCTGCTTGTGAACGGCTCGTCCGGTATCGCCGTCGGGATGGCCACCAACATCCCCCCGCACAACCTGCGCGAGGTGGCCGATGGTGTCCAGTGGTACCTGGAAAACCCCGAGGCCACGAAGGAGGAGCTGCTCGAGGAGCTCTTGCTGCGGATCAAGGGACCGGACTTCCCGACCGGAGCCACGATCCTGGGGCGCCGCGGCGTCGAGGATGCGTACCGCACCGGCCGAGGGTCCGTGACGATGCGCGCGGTGGTCAATGTCGAGGAACTCCAGGGGCGTACATGCCTCGTGGTGACCGAACTGCCCTACCAGGCCAACCCGGACAACCTGTCGATCAAGATCGCAGAACTGGTCAAGGACGGCAAGATCCAGGGTATTGCCGATCTCCGCGATGAAACCTCTGGCCGCACGGGCCAGCGGCTGGTCATCGTGCTCAAGCGCGACGCGGTGGCGAAGGTGGTGTTGAACAACCTCTACAAGCACACCGAGCTGCAGAGCAACTTCTCCGCGAACATGCTGGCCATCGTCGATGGAGTCCCCCGCACGCTCTCCCTGGATGCCTTCATCCGCCACTGGGTGGCCCACCAGGTCGATGTCATCGTCCGGCGCACGCAGTTCCGCTTGCGCAAGGCCGAGGAAGCTGCCCATATCCTGCGGGGTCTGCTCAAGGCGCTGGATGCCCTCGACGAGGTCATCGCCCTGATCCGGCGTTCGCCTACCGTCGAGGATGCCCGCAACGGCCTCAAGGAACTGCTGGATATCGATGACCTGCAGACCCAGGCCATCCTCGATATGCAGTTGCGCCGTTTGGCCGCCCTGGAACGCCAGAAGATCCAGGACCAGCATGCGAAACTCGAGGCCGAGATCGCCGAGTACAAGGTCATCTTGGCCGACCCTGTCCGGCAGCGGACGATCATATCCGAGGAACTCGCGGATATCGTCCAGCGGCACGGCGACGACCGGCGCACGCAGATCGTTGCCGGCTTCGATGGCGACATGTCCATGGAAGACCTCATCCCCGAGGAGGAAATGGTCGTCACCATCACCCGTGGCGGCTACGTCAAGCGCACCCGCAGCGACAACTACCGGTCGCAGAACCGTGGCGGCAAGGGCATCCGCGGTGCCCAGCTGCGCGGGGACGACGTCGTGGAGCACTTTTTCGTCACCACGACCCACAACTGGCTTCTCTTCTTCACCAACCACGGCCGCGTATACCGGGCAAAGTGCTACGAACTGGCCGAGGGAGGACGCGATGCGAAGGGCCAGCACGTTGCGAACCTGATGGCCTTCCAGCCGGATGAGCACATCGCCCAGGTCCTTGACCTGCGCGATTACGAACAGGCCCCCTATCTGGTGTTGGCCACCCGCCGGGGCCTGGTGAAGAAGACCCGTCTGGCCGACTACGACACGAACCGGTCCGCCGGCGTGATCGCCATCAACCTGCGCGAAGGCGACGAACTGGTGTCCGCCCAGCTCGTCTCCGAAACCGATGACCTCATGCTTGTGTCCCGGAAGGGGCAATCGGTGCGGTTCACTGCCACGGACGAGGCGCTGCGGCCGATGGGACGCAACACCTCGGGTGTGACGGGCATGAAGTTCCGCGAGGACGATGAGCTGCTGGCTGCCGATGTCGTGGGCGAGGAATCCTATGTGTTTGTCGTCACTGAAGGCGGATACGCCAAGCGCACGTCGGCCCAGGAATACCGTGTCCAATCGCGTGGTGGCATCGGCATCAAGGTCGCCAAGCTGGCCGATGAACGGGGCCACCTGGCCGGCGCCCTGATCGTGCACGAAAACGACGAGGTCCTGGTGGTCATGCAAGGCGGAAAGGTCGTCCGCTCCCAGGTGACCCAGGTCCCGGCGAAGGGCCGGGACACGATGGGGGTCATTTTCGCCAAGCCGGACAAGAAAGACCGGATCATCGCCGTTGCCAAGAATACTGAGCGCGGGCTGGGAACAGAGGACGACGACGATGCAGTACCGTTGGATCCTGAAGATTCCCCGGAAAGCACCCCGGCGGGGGAAGAAGCGCCCGCCGCAGGCGATGGCGATCTGGCAACCACGGAGGACGTGGAGGCCGGAGCGGAATCCGACGAGACCGATACTGACGGAGGTAATGCGTGAGCACCCCGAACAACCCGCGCCCCGCGGCGCCACGCCAGAAGCCGAGCGCGCAGGGACGGCCGGCGGCGTCGGCTCAGCGTCCTGCCTCCGGCGGTAACCGTCCAGCCGGCGCTAGCGGACAGGCCCCTAAGCAGGGCCAGCAGCGTCCGGGACAGCGCCCCCAGCAGCTCGTTCGGCCGGCGCCCAAGGCCAAGGTCCGCAAGGCGCGCCTGCTTGTCAGCAAGGTCGATCCGTGGTCGGTCCTGAAGATGGCCTTCCTGCTGTCCGTGGCGTTGGGAATCGTCACGGTGGTCGCCGCTGTCGTCCTCTGGACAGTTCTGGACCTCACCGGCATCTTCGATCGGGTCAACGACCTGCTGGGCCAGGTCATCGGCTCGGATTCGGGGTTCAATCTCAAGGAACTCATCTCGCTTGGCCAGGTCGCCTCGTTCGCCACGATCATCGCCGTCGTCAACGTGGTGCTGCTGACGGCACTTTCGATGCTTGCCGCGGTGCTCTACAACATCTCGTCGACCCTCGTTGGCGGCATCGGAGTCACCCTGACCGACGACTGATCGGCATGGATCGGTGTCTGCGGTTGGCCGGGGGCCCATCGCAGGCGCCGATTTGTTTTCCCAGCTGGGGGTCGGGTAAAGTCATATCTCGTCCCGAGGGGACATTGAGGGCGTATAGCTCAGGCGGTTAGAGCGCTTCGCTGATAACGAAGAGGTCCCAGGTTCAAGTCCTGGTACGCCCACGGAATCCCTCCTCCTTCACGGCACATCGGAGCAGACATGCGGAAGTTGCTGGTAGCAGCCATGGCCGTCGTGTCCTTCGTGGCCTACCGTAGGTGGAAGGCGACCGAAGCGGAGAAATCCGTGTGGAAAGCATCGACGGATCGCCTCGACTGATCCTCGTCGCGGGGGTATGGCGCAATTGGTAGCGCACCTGCTTTGCAAGCAGGGGGTTAGGGGTTCGAGTCCCCTTACCTCCACCAAACCAGTACGGAGTCCCGGGTCATCGGCCCGGGACTTCGTCGTTCCCGGCGGTCTTGCCCGCGTCCTCCGGCTGTGCGCATAGAGTTGTCTTCGTGATCTTCCTGCTGGCCCTCGTGGGTGTCCTTGGCGTCTCCGCATCGGGGCCGCTGGTCGCCGCAACCCCGAGCGTGGGCCCGCTGGCCATGGCCTTCTGGCGCAATGGGCTCGGGGCGGCCGCGATGGGGTCCGCAGTGGCCCTGAAGGGCCGCAGCCGGATGCGGCGGCCGTCACGAGATGAGTGGCGCTATTGCACGATCGCCTCCCTCGCCCTTGCCCTCCATTTCGCCTGTTTCATGACCTCGGTGCGCATGACGACTGTCGCCGCGGCCACGGCACTGGTCTGCTTGCAGTCGGCATGGATCGCCGGCTATCAGCGGCTGCGGGGGATGGCGTTGGGCACCCGCGTCATGGGTGGCATGGGAGTGGCCTTCGGCGGAGTCGTCGTCATTACCGGCTTCGACGTGGGCCGGTCCGCAGAGGCACTCATCGGAGACGTGCTGGCCCTGGCTGGCGGGGCGCTGGCCGGGGCCTACACATTGGCCGGCAGCAAGGCGCGCGCGACCATGGACACCCGGAGCTATACGGCCCTGTGCTATGGCCTCACCGCCGGTGTGCTGCTGTGCCTGGCCTGGATCATGGGCGAGCCCATCGGGGGATTCCCCCTCGAGGGATGGCTGGGAATCATCGCATTGACGATAGCGTCCCAACTACTGGGGCATACGATCTTCAATCATCTGGTGGTTGCCTTGGGGCCGCTGGTGGTGTCGATGATCATCCTCCTGGAGATTCCGGGAGCCGCGCTCCTGGCCGGCGTGTTCCTCGGACAGACGCCCCCGGTGTGGACCTATTTGGGGCTGGCGCTGATCCTTGTCGGGCTGCTCGCGGTGGTCGGTGGGCAGGGGCGCGGCTGGAAGCGACCGGTCGGGCAGCCGAAAGGGCGGTAGTCCATCATGGACTACCGCCCTTTCGGCTGCGACTTGGGCGAAGACTCAGCTGTTGCTGGTGTCGTCTGCGCGGCGACGTGCGGTTCCCCGCGGTCCCGGCTTGGGGACGTCGCCCGCTGCCGGATCCGTTGCCGGTGCATCCGCCGTCAGGTCGGGATCGGCGGAGACCGGACCGGCAGGTTCGGCCTCGGAGATGTGGGCCCGCACGTCCTCGACCGTGGCTTCGGTTTCCGGAGCAGGCACCGGAGCGGGGACGGGTGCCGGTTCAACCGGCGTCTTCCACGGATCCTCAACCGGTTTGGACGCGCGCCAGGCCGCCACACCGGCGGTTACAACGGCCGCGATGATGCCGAAGACCAGAAAGCCGCGCTTGCGACCCCGCTGGGCCTTCTCATGCTTGAGTTGCTTGGCGGCCTCCTTTGCAGCCGAGGCTGCGGCCTTCTGGGCACGCTTGAGGGATTTCTTGTCGCCGGACACCTTGGTCACCGCCTGCTCCAAGGGGGCAGGGAACTTGGCTGCATCCAGGCGGCGCGCCGCATATTCTGCAGCCGTGCCGAGGCGGGCGCTGGCGGAGGGGATGTAGTCGTTGACCACGACGTCTCGTGCGTGCTGGAGCGCGGGGGTCGCCTTGTCCAGGGTCTCCTGCAGGCGCGGCGATGCATCATCGACGGCTTGCGAGATGCGGGGAGCGACCTTGTCGAGCCCGTCCTGGATCCGTGGGGTCACCTTGGCGACGCCACCGGCGATTTCGGAAGCTGCACGATGGAGGCCTTCCTGGATCCGCGGGGAGGCCGTCTCCATGCCCTTTTCAATGCGCGGCACCGCCCAGCTCACGGCGGCGTCGACCCTGGGGGCGGCCCACTCACGAGCATTTTCCACACCCGCGTTCACCGTCCCGCTCAGATCGCGGGCAATTCGTTCCTTCTTCTTCACACGTTCCTCCCAAGTAGTTGGAGTATCCACGCCTAGCCTACGCGTTGCCGCCTGCGCGAGCCATCAGCTGGCACCGTTGCCTTCAGGCGGGGTGTTCACTGTCCGCGTAGCCAGCTGGCCCCGCCTGCCTGTGGACGGCGCGGTGAAGATGGAAGAATGGTGCCATGACTGCAATCCCCACTCACAAGGCCACCATCCACACCAACAAGGGTGACATCCTGGTCAACCTGTTCGGCAACCACGCCCCCAAGACGGTCAAGAACTTCGTCGGCCTCTCCACGGGCGAACAGGCCTGGACCGACCCTGAATCCGGGGAGGAGAAGACCGGGACCCCGCTCTATAACGGAACGATCTTCCACCGCATCATCTCCGACTTCATGATCCAGGGCGGCGATCCGCTGGGCCAGGGCATCGGCGGCCCCGGCTACCGGTTCGACGACGAGATCAACCCGGATTTGGACTTCAACGAGCCCTACAAGCTCGCGATGGCCAATGCCGGACTGCAAATGGGCCGCGGAACCAACGGTTCGCAGTTCTTCATCACCACGATCCCCACCACGTGGCTGCAGGGCAAGCACACGATCTTCGGCGATGTCACCGACGAGAAGTCCCGGGAAATCGTCTCGGCGCTAAACAACGTCGCCACCGATGGCCGTGACAAACCGCTCGAAGACGTCGTGATCTCCAGCATCGACGTCGAGGCGCTCTGACAACGGGCGACCCCGAGCGGCAGCACGCCGCGTAGCGTGGGCGGATCCCGCCGGTTCCCGCGAATCGGCGCGATCCGCCCCCTTTTTTCCCCGCTTGGAACACAACCCAGGAGCAACACATGGCCTTCGGCCAATCGCAGCAGGAACCGGACATGCAAGTGCCGACCTGCCCCCGCCACCCCGACCGACCTTCCTATGTGCGCTGCCAACGATGTGGGCGTCCTGTCTGTCCCGAGTGCCAGCGAACGGCGTCCGTCGGCGTGCAATGCGTCGACTGCGTCGCCGAGATGAACCGGAACCGTCGCCAGCCGCGCACCGTGGCCGGAGGACGCGTCACCACCGGCCGTCCCATCGTCACGTATGTGGTCATGGGGCTTTGCGTGGCCATCTTCGGCGGCCAATACCTGTTCCCCAACCTCACCGACGACCTCCTGTATGCGGGCATCTACACGGGAATCGAGCCGTGGCGGATGGTCACCTCCCTCTTCCTGCATTCCACAGGCTTCATCATGCACATCGCCTTCAACATGTATGCGTTGTACATCCTCGGCCGGGTTCTGGAACCCGCACTGGGGCATCTGCGGTTCGCCGTCCTCTACCTCGTGGCCGGTATCGGCGGTTCGGTGGGGGTCTTACTCCTCTCCGCTCCGAACGTCGCGGTCGTTGGCGCCTCCGGAGCCGTGTTCGGCCTGTTCGGCGCCTTCCTGGTGGTCACGAAGGCGCATGGAGGCAACCTGGTTCCGGTCCTGGTCATCATCGGCATTAATCTGGTGATCGGATTCCTCCCCGGGGCAAATATCGCCTGGCAGGCGCACGTGGGCGGTCTGGTCACCGGTGGGGCCGTGGCTGCCGCCCTGGTTCTCGCTCCGCGCGGCAAGTACCGTGCGCCCCTGCAGTGGTCGGGCGTCGCGGTCGTCGTCGCCGGTCTGGCGATACTTACCTGGTGGGGCTGGTCGTCGGTCAAGGCGGCCTATCCGTTTCTGGCCTGACGTCCTCTGGGCGTTGACTCGCAGATCACGTGCTGGGCGGGCAGTGGACGGTGTCCACTGCCCGCCTTCCTTTTTGCCTGGCCCCTATCCACAGGACTTATCCACACTGTTAATAACTAACACCCGTGTAATTTGGAATGCCCACCGGCGCTGCATCCCGGCCTACACGCCAGCAACATTCCGGTGGCCCACGGATCCCCTTGAATATTCACACAACAATCCACACCTGTGGATAACTTTCGTGCACAACCTGTGCGCGCAGACCCGATGATTGGCCGGACCGCCCGGGACGTCGCGGCGGGGGCATTTCCGCGGAATCCGGCGCTAATTCGAACACCTCGCAGATATCCACAGCAATTGTCCACAGTGTTAATAACTTACAACAATGTAATTCGGGTCCCCGTCAGCCGTGCATCACTGCGCGGGCGGGCGAATCGAACATAGTTACGCACAGTGTTGTCCCCAGCTGTGGATAACCATGTTCACAGCGTGTGCACGAAACCCGATGCACCGTGCCCGAACCGTCCATCGCTTCTCCTGCGGACAGCGCCCGCAGCATGCGGGACTGGCGATGACAGGGGCCCAATGGGCGAGTAGGTTGTCCTGCAGAGACGCACTGTGCCCGCTGGAAACCCCGAACTATGGCTGGAGGAACATTGGATCCGCGCTATACGACCTTGTCCCCCTCGGATGTGCACGCGTGGAGCGAGCTGACGAACCTCCTGGCCCGCGTGGACGGGACGGAAGAGTTCTACGGGCCGGACGATCTGGCCGAGGAATTGAACGAGCCTGGATTCAGTGCCTCCCTCGACAGCGTTGCTGTATGGGCTGGCGACCAGCTCGTTGGCTACGGGCAGCTGCGCGTCGGCGACCGGCTGACCGGTGGCCTGGCGAAGGCGACCATTGACGGCGGCGTCCACCCCGTGCACCGCGGACGGGGCATCGGCCAGCGGATTATGGACCGCTTGGAACCGCGCGCGGTGGCGCTTGCGGCCGAGCGGCATCCGGGCGTTCCACTGGCTCTTGACCTGTGGGCCGGCCCCGCTGGCTCGGGTGCCGGGCGGCTGGCCGCCGCACGCGGGTATGCACCCGCGCGCTATTTCACGGACATGCGCGTGGAACTGGAGGGGGACGGCACCGGTCCCGAAGACGCCGACCCACCAGTTGACGAGCCCGGGCTTGAGGACTTCCGGCCCGACCTCGCCGAGGCAGTCCGACGCGCCCACAATGAGGCCTTTGCCGACCACTGGGGATCCGTCCCGCGGTCCGAAGAGAAGTGGGCGGACCAGTTGGCATCGCGCAGCTTCCGGCCGGCGCTGAGCAAGGTCGTGCTCAGTACGGACTCCTCGTTGGACCCGGCCGAACGCGTGGATGCCTATGCCTTGTGCAACGAATGGGTTCCCGGCGAGCTCTATGTCAGCCTGGTCGGCACCCGTCGGCGGGCACGGCGGCGTGGATTGGCGGCGTTACTGCTCGGCGGCGTCGTCCGTTCCGCTGCACGCTCCGGGTATCGGATGGTCGATCTGACGGTCGATTCGGAGAGCCCGACGGGAGCTGGGCGAATCTACGAACGGGTGGGGTTCAACCCGGTGCGCACGAGTACCGTCTACCAGCGCCTTTTCGGAGAAGGCTGACGCCGAGCCGGTACTGTGGCGCGCTACCCCGCGGGCAGGACTCTCACGAGCCGAAGGCCAAGCCCGCGGCCACCATCAGCATGATGGCCGCCACCAGGCAGTCCAGTACCCGCCAAGACGACGGGCGAGCGAAGAAGCGGGCAAGCATGCGGGCGCCATAACCCAGCAGCGGGAACCAGATCATGCTGCCCAGTACCGCGCCGGTGCCGAATATCCACCGTGCATCCTCCCCCTGTGCGCTGGCGATGGTGCCCAGCAAGACCATCGTGTCGAGGTAGACGTGCGGATTCAGCCACGTCAACGCCACGGCTGTTCCGAGGACGCTTCCCCGGGACGCCGGGGACGCATCGTTGATTGTTAATGCAGCCGGACGAAGTGCGCGGCGCAAAGCCAGGCCCGCATACACCATCAGGAAGCCGGCACCTGCCCACCGGGCGACGACGAGTACCCATGGTGCCGTGGATACCAGGACACCGACTCCGGCGACTCCGGCAAAGATCAGGACGGCATCCGAGAAGGCGCACACCATGACGACGCCGAGAATGTGTTCCCGGCGGATCCCCTGGCGCAGGACGAAGGCGTTCTGTGCTCCAATGGCGACGATCAGCGAGAGGCCGGCGCCCAAGCCGGCGAGAAGGGGCGCAATGACAGACACGCATCAACGGTATGGAGCTCGGATGGATGCGTCCAGCTAAGGATTCTAATGATGCATTAGGGTCCCTTCATATGGACTTTCCTGCAGAACAACTCAGGGCCTTTGCCGCCGTCGTGGATACCGGTTCCTTCGAGGGCGCTGCCGCGCGCCTCCACATCACCCCTTCGGCAGTGAGCCAACGGATCAAGGCCCTGGAGACACAGGTCGGAACCGTGGTCGTCCGACGCCGAAAACCGGCCTCCCCGACAACTGCTGGCGCGGTTTTGCTCCGGTTGGCCCGGCAGGTGGACCTGCTGGCGGCTGAGGCAGCGGCCGAGCTGGCCGGCCACGGAGGAGGGGAGGGCGGCACCCGGGCCGCGATTCCCGTCGCCGTGAACGCCGACTCGCTCGCGACCTGGTTCTCCGACGTCTTCGAGTCGTTGGCGCACGAGGACGGCCTGGAAATCGAGCTTCTGCGTGAGGACGAGTCGGTGTCGGCCGAACTTCTGCGCTCCGGCCGCGCCATGGCGGCAGTGACCACCGACGGTCGGGCCGTGCAGGGGTGCGTGACCGAGCCGTTGGGGACCCTGCGCTATACGGCGATGGCTTCGCGGTCCTTCGCCGACCGCTGGTTCGGGCAGGACCCATTGAGCGGCCTGGCTTCGGCCCCCGTGGTGAATTTCGACCGGTCGGACGACCTGCAGAGTTCCGTCGCCCAAGAGGTGCTTGGCCTCCGCCCCACACCGCCGGTGCACCATGTTCCGGACTCGACGCAATACGTCCGCGCCGTGGCTGCCGGCCTGGGCTGGGGCATGGTCCCGGGAGTGCAGGATCCCGGGGATGGCTCCTTGGTCGTCATCGACCCCGCATGGTCGCGTGGGGTCGGGCTCTATTGGCAACGGTGGAAATTGGATTCCCCGGCCCTGGCACGGGTCAGCGCGGCCGTCCACCGTGCTGCACGGGAGAGCCGGGCCCTGGAGTCCCGGGCGGAAGACCGCCCGCCTCTGCGGCCGGCTAGCTCCGGGGTACCGGGGGTCCGAGAATGAGCAGGACGGAGAAGACCACGGCCACGAAGAGAAGGCCGAGGATGAGCGCCGGGAACGGATGGCGCAGGCACCAGGCCTGAACCGTCTCGATGAAGCCGCGGGGTCGGTCTCCATCCGGTCCTAGCCGCCATCCACCTTCCAGAAGCCCGGCCTTGTCGGTCGAGCGCTCGAAAGGGACCGTGCAGAAAGGAATGAAGGCGGAGGCCAGGCCGGCGAGGCCGCGGCCCAGGCCCCATCGCTGGTTCACCCAGACGAAGCATGTCACGACGCAGTAGCTCAGGAATACGAGGCCGTGGACTCCGCCGAACACGGGGACGAAGGCATCGCTGACATGTCCGTACTTCAGGGCCATGCCCAACAGGAGCAAACCCCAGGTGAACATTTCGGCTGTGGCCAGGAGTCCGTAGAGCCGCTTGGGGGTCAGGCGGGCGGCGGTCCGGGGGTCGGCGGTGGAGGGCATGATGTCCTTTCGTCGGGAAACCAGCATGTCATGGCCTGCGGCTGCCGGTGAACCGTGGCTAGCCGCCCGGCAGGAGCAGACCGTTCCCACCGGACGAGGCAGCCTGCGGACAGCGACAAGTCGGCCACCGAAAGCAATCGGTGATCTGTCGTGGCATGGATCGTGCTCAATGTCCTGGGGATGTTCGACGCCGTCTGGGCCATCGTTCGCTGCAGGACCGAGGGATTTTCCACGCTCGTGCCGTCGATCGTCTTCGTTGCCGGTCTCGTCTTAGCATGTCCAGACTGGCATATTCCACTAAGGACATATCGGTGGTACCGCCCATGCCGTCTGGGGAGGAACCGGCGCGTCCCCCGCTGTCATCTACGGAAGGGCCGTGAACGGGAGAGCACCAGCTGGGCCAGGATCCTGCTGCTGACTGCGGTCGGCTGCGTGGTCGGCCTCAAGTTCGTCGAGCAGGGCCCGTGGTCAGCGCCACCGGGTGGTCATGAAGAACCCGACCATGGCGATGCCGAAGCCGACGACGATGTTCCATCCGCCCGCGGCGAGGATCGGCAGGACGCCCTGGGAGATGTAGTAGGTGATGATCCAGAGCAGGCCCAGGATCATCAAGCCGAACATGACGGGCTTGTACCAGGCTGGCAGCGGCTTTGCGTCGCCGTATTTGTTGGCGGCTTCCGATACCCTTCGGGCCTTGCGGCGGGTCCTCGACTCGGGCACTGCTTCTCCTGACCTTGTGCGGGTCAAACAAGTCTGGTGCCGGACCCGGGCGATACTCTCATGAGCGGGGGCAGGCATCCTCGTGCCCGCGGCTCCCCACGTCCCGTCATTCTACCGGTACCCGTTTGATGGCCCCGTGCGTCGCGTCGACTCTGCCGCACGACCGACGCCTGCAAGGCGGCGGAAACGGGCTTCTGTCATCGCTGGCGGGATCCGGCCCGCGTCATACGGAGCGGGTGAATCCCGCCGTCGTACTGTGTCACTCCGGCCACCATCCACCCCCGTGGAGGAGAACCCCGACGTCTACGCCTCGCTGTTCGGCCAGCTTCCCGGTCCATGCAGGGTCCGACTTCTGATTTCGGCATTGCTGGTCGCGCTCGTCATACTGGTCCTGATGGAATACGTGTTCCCCTGGGCCAGCCAGTTCAGCCCGCGGGCCGAATCAACGATTGGTCTGGTGCAGTGACAATGCCCGTCCCCACGCGGATCCTGGTGATCGACAACTACGACAGCTTCGTCTACACGCTGGTCGGCTACCTGCGCGAACTCGGCGCGGAGACGACCGTGGTGCGCAACGACGACGTGACCCTCGAGGAGGCCATCGAGTTGGCGGCAGCCCGGGATGGCGTCCTGGTCTCCCCCGGCCCCGGAACGCCCGGGGACTCCGGCGTCTGCATCGAGGTGATCCGCTGGTGCGGCGACCATGCCAAGCCGATGCTCGGAGTGTGCCTGGGACACCAGGCGCTGGCAGAGGCGTACGGCGGGGTCGTCACCCACGCCGAGGAGCTGATGCACGGCAAGACCTCACTGGTCCACCACGGATCGCACCCGCTCTTCCACGACATCAACAACCCGTTCACGGCCACCCGCTACCACTCGCTGGCCGCCGTGCGCTCCTCGATCCCCGACGAGCTGGAGATCACCGCCGAAACCGACGGCGGGGTCGTCATGGGCTTGGCCCACCGCGAGGCACCCCTGTGGGGCGTGCAATTCCACCCGGAGTCGGTGCTCACCGAAGCCGGTTACCAGATGCTCGGCAACTGGCTCGAGTCCCTCGGATTGGCCGGGGCGGCAGCTCATGCCGCGACACTGAGCCCGCTGATCAGCGAGTAGGCCGCCCGCGCCGCTGGTCGCGCGTCGGTGGGCGCCTACTTCGAGGGCTTCCCCGGATTCGTGGGCTTGCCATGGCCCTTCCCGTTGCCCGGGTGCGTCGACTCGGGAGGTGCCGATTCCGAGGCACCGTCTGACGGCGCCGGGGATCCGGACGCGTCCTCGGTGGGTGACGGCGACTCCGAGGGCTCCTCCGGCGGTTCGGTCGCCACGGTGATGGTCACCGTCCCGCCCTGGTCGATGTCCTGGCCCGCCTCGGGGACCTGGTTGGTGATGGTTCCGGGATCGAGCACGGTGTTCGGCTTCTCCACGACCTCGAGCTCCAGCCCCACGGCAGGGTCCGACAGGACCTCGCGGGCCTTGTCCTCGTCGAGGT
Organism: Arthrobacter sp. JSM 101049; assembly: GCF_041679245.1. Lineage (NCBI taxonomy): Bacteria > Bacillati > Actinomycetota > Actinomycetes > Micrococcales > Micrococcaceae > Arthrobacter > Arthrobacter sp. JSM 101049. The sequence goes on from NZ_JBGFFC010000006.1 coordinate 69,372, forward strand.
CCATCAGCGAGGGGACGGTGACCTTCCCGGTGGAGAGAGTCAACTCGACCTCGCTGCCGGCCTTGACCTTCTCCCCCAGCTGCGGATTCGTACCGATCAGGCTGCCGAGGTCCACCGACGCCGAGTTCTCGCGCTTGACGTCGTTGGAGACCTTCAGCCCCAGCCCGTCCAGCGTGCTGCGCACGGTCGCCTCGGACTGTCCCGCCAGGTCCTTGGGCAGGGTCACCTGCTCCGGTCCCTGGGAGACCAGCAGGTGGATCTCGGACTGCTGCCGGGCCTGGGAACCTGCGGCCGGGCGGGTGCCCACGACGGAGCCGGACTCGATCTCGTCGTCGTACACCTCCTCGGTGATGGGGATCAGGTTGGAGGCATAGATCTGGTTCTGGGCCGCGGTCAGCGACAGGTTGGAGACGTCGGGGACGGTGACGGTGGCATTGCGCTGCTGTTCCTGCTGGCTCCAATTCCAGAACATCCAGGCCCCGGCCGCCAGGACGACGACCGCGAGGATCGCGAAGACGGTGATCCACGCCCGCCGCCGCGAGGTGCGGTAGCGCTCTGCGTCCTCGTCGGTGTGCCGGGGATCGGAGCCGAACAGCGCGGCGTCGTCGTGGCGTTCGCGCCCGTAGCCCTCCTCGTCAATGGCGGGCTGCCGCCCCGTGGGGGCGTCCGTGGCGGCGGTGGCGGCAATCGCGGTGGTCGCGGGGCCGGAGTCCTCGTCGGTGTCCGGGGTGCCGTTTCCATCCGCAGGTCCCGTGGACGACGCCGGAGCATCGGTGGCGAGGGCGCGCGTGGGCTGGTCGGTAGTCACCAAGGCCTGCGTCGACAGCGGCATGACGGCCAGGGCCTCGGTGGCGTCGCCGCGGTCCTGCGGCACCGGCCGGTCCTCCACGGCGGCCTCGAGCGCGGTGGCGAAGGCACCGGCATCCTGGTAGCGGTCCTCGCGGTCCTTGGCCAGGGCCGTGGCGATGACCTCGTCGACCTTGGGGCCGATCTCCGCATTGAGGGCACTGGGTGCCGCAGCCTCCTCGCTGACGTGCTGGTAGGCGACCGAGACGGGGCTGTCGCCGGTGAAGGGCGGGCGGCCGGTGAGCAGCTCGTAGAGCAGGCAGCCTGCCGAATACAGGTCGCTGCGCGCGTCGACGGTTTCCCCGCGGGCCTGTTCGGGCGAGAAGTAATGGGCGGTACCGACCACCGCCTGGGTCTGGGTCATCGTTGCCGCCGAGTCGGCCAGGGCGCGGGCAATGCCGAAATCCATGACCTTCACGTGGTCGTCGGTGGTGACCATGACGTTGGAGGGCTTGATGTCCCGGTGGACGATGCCCTTGCGGTGGCTGTACTGCAGGGCGCCCAGGACACCGAGCGTATAGCGGATGGAGGAGTCTGCCGTGAGCTCCCCGGCCTTGAGGAGGTCGCGCAGCGTCCTGCCCTGCACGTACTCCATGACGATGTAGGGGACCTTGACGTCGTGTGCCGCGGCGCCGTCGACCTCCTCTTCGCCGGTGTCGTAGACGGCCACGATCGAGGGGTGGTTCAGGCCGGCCACGGCCTGGGCCTCGCGCCGGAAACGTGTCTGGAAGACCGGATCGCGCGCCAGGTCCCGCCGCAGCAGCTTGATGGCGACCTCGCGTCCGAGCCGGATGTCCCGGGCGTGGTAGACGTCCGCCATGCCGCCGCGGCCAATGAGATCGCCGAGGTCGTAGCGCGAGTTCAGGATTCGGGGTTCAGTCACGGGTTACCTCTGCACACCCTAGGGGGTGGACGTTCCGGGATCGTTGGTCGGCCCGGCCGCGTCCGGGCTGTCGCTGCTGGCATCCGCTCCACCCGCGGCGCCCGCCGAGGAGGACGCCGACGTGGACGATCCGGCACTGGTGGTGCTGGCCGCGCTGGACGAGGACTCGGTGGGCTGCGGTGTCGAGGAGGGGGAGGGGGCCACCGCGTAGGTCAGGCGGACGACGTCGCCGACCTCCAGCGTGCCGGTGGGTTCGACCCGGATGACCGTGTTCTCGGGCTGGTCGCTCTCGACGCCCTCGACCGAGACCTTGAGCCCCTTGGCCCGCAGCTCGGCCCGCGCGTCCTCGAGCTGGCGGCCCAGGTAGGCGTTCTGGTTGACCTCCACCGTCTCCGGGGAGGACGGCGCGCTGCTGGACGGCTCCCTGGTGGAGGCCGAATCCGTGCTGGACGCCGCTGACGAATCATCGGAGGACGGTGAGGAGGAGCCGGAACCGGAGGCCGACGACGACACCGAGGACGACGGTGAACCCGTCGGCGAATTGTCCGAAGCGTCATCACCGGTGAACATCGGGATCAGCCAGGCGCCGAGCAGGGCCAGCAGGATGAGGATGAGCAAGACGATCAGCGGCCACTTCCAGGGGCTGCCCTCCTTCTGCGGAGGCCTACCGCCGCCCCCGGAGCCGGACCCCCGGGCGGGAGACGTGGAGGAATCGTCATCGGGGTCCCAATCGCGACTCGCACCGAGAAAGGAATTGAAGTCGTCGTCTCGCCCGGCACCGGCAGCAGCGCCTGCCCCGGCAGCTGCTGCACCTGCGGCGCCGGCCGCGGCGGCACCCTGCCGTCTGGTGGCCGGTGCGTCCGGGTCCTGGCTGGCTGCCGGTCCGCTCGCCGTCGGGTCGCCGACGGTGGGCAGCGCGCTCGTGCTGGGGGCAGCCGAGCCGGAGGCCGCCGTGTGCGGGGTGGCCTGGGTCGGGGCATCGCCCATCGGCACGGCCTGCGTGGCCTCGTCGCCGTCGGCGTCGAGGAAGGGGATGATCCCCGGCACGGCCGTGCGGGCCGCGTCGATGTTGCCGGCCCGGATGGCGTCGGCTGCTTCGGCAAGTTTCGTCGCCGTTGCAGGCCGGTCCGCCGGGTTCTTGGCGAGCATCGACATGATCAGGGCGCGATGGTTCGGCGGGATGGACTGGTCCAACGGCGGCGGGTTGTCGTTGACCTGGGCTAGGGCGATCGCGATCTGGGATTCGCCGGTGAACGGGCGTCGTCCCGCCAGGCATTCGTAGCCGATGACGCCGAGCGAGTAGATGTCCGAGGATCCGGTGGCCTGCTGTCCGGTGGCCTGCTCGGGCGCCAGGTACTGTGCGGTGCCCATGACCTGTCCGGTGGCGGTCAACGGGACCTGGTCGGCGATGCGGGCGATCCCGAAGTCGGTGATCTTGACCCGTCCATCGGGCATGATGAGCAGGTTTCCCGGCTTCACGTCGCGGTGCACCAGGCCCTGGGCATGCGCGGCGGCGAGGGCACGCGCCGTTTGGGAGATGATCGACATGGTCCGATCCGGTGCCATCACCTTCTCCCGTTCGATGATGGCCGAGAGCGGCTGGCCGGGGACGAGTTCCATCACCAGGTAGCCGGAGCCCTCCTCCTCGCCGTAGTCGAAGACGTTGGCTATGCCATTGTGGTTCAGCAGCGCGGTATGGCGGGCCTCGGCCCGGAAGCGCTGGAGGAAGCCCGGATCGCCGGTGTATTCCTCCTTGAGGATCTTGATCGCCACGATGCGGCCGAGGATCTGGTCACGTGCCTTCCAGACCTCCCCCATGCCGCCGATGGCTATCCGATCGGTCAACTGGAACCGACCGCCCAGGGTGATACCCGATGTAGGCCTCACTTGTTGAACACCGCCTCTAGGATCTTCTTCAGGTTGGGACTGGTCAGGTTGTGGCCGGTCTCGTAATCGGTCTTCTCGATGACAATGGTGACAGCGACCTGCGGGTCATCCGCGGGGGCAAAGCCGGTGATCCACGAATTGACCTTCCCGGTGTCCCCGATTTCGGCTGTGCCGGTCTTGGCCGCGATGTCGAGTCCCGGGATGTCCGCCGTGTAAGCGGTGCCGCTTTCCACGGGGCCACGCATCAGTTCCGTGATCTGGTCGGCTATTTCCTTGGAGGTCGCGGTACTAAATTCCTCGGGTTGCGGCTCGCTGATCACCCGCAGGTCCGGAGCAGTCACCCGCTTGATCAGGTTGGGCTTCATGATGACCCCGTCGTTGGCGATGCCCATGGCCACCATGTTCATCTGCAACGGCGTGGCCTTCACGTTGTACTGCCCGATCGAGGACAGCCCCAGCTGCGCGGGGTCCAGATCGTTGGGGAAGACGCTCGGGGTCACCCGCAGCGGGATCTCCAGCTGCTGGCCGAATCCGAAGCGCTCGGTGACCTCGCGCAGGGCATCCTGGCCGACGGCCTGGCTCATGGCCACGAACGGCGTGTTGCAGCTCTGGGCCACGATGAAGGCGAGTTTCGCCCGATCCTTCCGTTCGCAGATGCCTTCATCGAAGTTCCGGATCGGCTTGCCGGCGCCGGGAGGGGTAATGGAATCAGGGTTATCGTACGTGTCGTCGAGGTTGTACTTGCCCGATTCGAGTCCGGCGACCAGGTCGAGGATTTTGAAGGTGGACCCCGGCGGGATGAGGTGGCCGATGGCCGGATTGACGCTCGGTTTCAGCCCCGGGACCTTCAGCAGTTCGGCCATGTTGGCGGCGGCCTGCGAGCCGCTGTGCACGGCCAGCTTGTTGGTGTTGTAGCTGGGCTTGGAGACCATGGCCAGGATGTTTCCGGTCTTGGGCTCCGAAACGATAATCGTGCCCTGTTCCCCATCGGGTATCAGGTCATACGCGGTCTTCTGCAATTTCGGATCGATGGTCAGCTCCACTGAGGCGCCCTCGTTGGCCTGACCAGTCAGCAGGTTCACCATGCGGTCGTAGAACTGGGAGTCGCTTTGACCGGTGAGCTCGTCGTCCATGACGCCTTCGAGGTGGTTGGCCCCATAGACAAGCGAATAGTAGCCGGTCAGGTGGGCGTAGAGTTTCGGATCCTCGTAGACGCGCTGGTAGTCGAACTGGTCGTCGGAGGCGACGGACTCGGCGACGGGCTTGCCATCGACGAGGATCGCCCCGCGGGCCAGGTCGAAATTCTTGTACAGCTGGCGCGTGTTCAGCGGATTGGCGTTCAGGTCCTTCGCGGCGAAGAACTGGATGTAGCTCAGCGCACCGAAGACGAGGATGAACAGGCCGACGACGGCGATCCACACGTGGCGGAGGGCGGTGTTCATGCCTTGTCCCCCTTCCCGGGTGTCGTGGGTTTGCGGCGGCTGGTGGAAGTGGATCGGCGCCGGGCTTCGGCCTGTTCGCGTTCCTTCGCCCGGGCGCTGATGTCGGGACCGGCGGCTGCCATGTCCCGTTCACTCAGCGGCCCCGTGGCGGCCGGGCGCCGGGCGTTGTGCGAAACGAGCAGCAACAGCGCCACGATGATCCAGTTCGCGAGGAGGGAGGACCCGCCTGCGGACATGAATGGCGTTGTCAGGCCGGTGAGCGGGATCAGCAGCGTGACGCCTCCCATGACCACGAAGCACTGCAGGCCGATCGTGAAGGACAATCCAGCGGCCAGCAGCTTGCCGAACGAATCGCGGCTGCCGAGCCCGGCGCGGACGCCGCGGCTGATGATGATGACATAGAGCATGATGATCGCCACGAGGCCGATCAGGCCGAGTTCCTCCCCCAGGGCGGTGATGATCATGTCGGAATTGGCCAGCGGGACGAGGTCGGGCCGGCCGTTGCCGATGCCGGTGCCGAAGAGGCCGCCGCTGGAGAGGCCGAAGAGGCCCTGGACGATTTGGCGGCTGCCGCCGTAGGCCTGGTCGTAGACATCGGGGTCGAAGGCATTCAGCCAGGAGTTCAGCCGGAGCGCCACGTGGGACATGGTCTGGGCCGCGAAGACCCCGGCGACGGCCACCATGACCAGGCCGATGACGATCCAGCTGATGCGCCCGGTGGCGACGTAGATCATGACCATGAACAGGCCGAAGAACAGGATGGAGGATCCCAGGTCGCTTTGCAGGACCAGGATGCCGATGCTCACCAGCCAGGCAATGACCATCGGGCCCAGGTCCTTCAGCCGCGGCAGCTGCAGGGGGCCGATCTTGCGTCCTGCGAGCAGGATCAGGTCGCGGTGGGTGGAGAGGTAGCCGGCGAAGAACAGCGCCAGCGTGATCTTGGCCAGTTCGCCGGGCTGGAAGGAATAGGGGCCGATGTAGATCCAGATCCGGGCACCGTTGATCACCCTGCCCAGGCCCGGAATCAGCGGCAGGACCAGCAACAGCGCGCTGATGGCCAGGAAGATATAGGGGGCGCGGCGCAGGATCCGGTGGTCGCGGACGATCCACAGGGTGAAGATGGCCGCTGCCATCGCCAGACCGGTCCACATCAGTTGGCGCGTGGCGGCGTCGTCGTTGTTGACCAGGTCCAGCCGGTGGATCATCGCGATGCCGATGCCGTTGAGGGCAACGACCGCGGGAAGGATGATCGGATCGGCATACTTGGTCCAGATGCGCAGCACGATGTGCATCACCAGGGCCATGGCGGCCAGGACCGCCCCCTGGGTGAAGAACCCCTCGTCGAGCCCGTTCGGGTTGCTCAGGGAGACCAGGTAGTTGGCGCCCACGGCGACGATGAGGGCCAGGACCAGGAGCACCAGCTCGGTGTTGCGCCGTGGAACCGGCGCGGTTTGTACTTCGCTCACGGTGTCACGTCCTGACAGTAGGTGGGCAGAGTCGGCGGTTCGTCCCCGCTCTGCGGGTCGGCCGGGACGATCACCGGACAGGCCTGCTTGGCGCTGATCAGCAGCTCGGAGACGATGTCCTGGGCATGGGCCAGGTCGCGGGCCGCCAACGAGTTTCGCAGCCGTTGCTGCGTGTAGGACGGCAGGGCCTGGGTGGGGATCTGCGTCACCGAGTCAACATGGGAGAGCTTGACGGGGCCGAGGTCCTGCGAGACACCGTTGAAGATGGCGACCTTGCCGTTGTAGTCGGCCACGTAGTACTGGGTTTGCGTCCAGACATAGCCGAACCACAGGACGGAGGCCAGGATGAGGGCCATCAACGTCAGGAATGTCGGAATGAGCCAGCCGCGGCGGACCGGGCGCCGCATCGGGTCGTACTCGCGGTCCTGCCCGTTGTCCTCGGGCTCCGAGGCCTTGTGCGTCAGTATGGCAGCGGCCCGCTTTTCGGCCGAACGCTGCGTGACCATCGGGATCTGCCCCGTCTTGGTGGCCAGGTCGGCGGCGCCGACCAGGACATGGGGGCGGATGGACATCTCGTGGCGGATTATCGCCGCGCTGGCCTCCAGGTCGCCCTGCTGGGCCACCTGCAATTGACCTGTGTCCGGGGCCGGCTCCTGTGCCGGCGTGACGACGGGTTCCTCGTCGGCGGCGTCCTCGGCGACCTCGACCATGACGATGGTGACGTTGTCGGGGGATCCGTGCTGCAGCGTCACCTCGACCAGCTCGTCGACGGTCTCCTGCAGCGACGCCGTTCCGCGCACAATGCGTTCGGTGAGTTCATCCGGGACGACGGCGTTCAACCCGTCCGAGCAGAGCAGCCACCGCTCGCCCGGGGCGACCGCATACTGCTGGATGTCCAACTCGGGACTGGCGTCGGAATCACCCAGGACGCGCATGAGCACGTTCTTGTGGGGATGGTGCTCGGCCTCCTCGGGACGCAGCCTGCCCTCGTCGACGAGACGCTGCACGAAGGTATGGTCCTTGCTGACCTGCTCGAACACCCCGTTCTTGAGCCGGTAGGCGCGCGAGTCGCCGATGTGGGCGTACTGGAAACGGTCCCCGGTCAGCAGCAACGCCGTGACGGTCGTGCCCATGCCGGAGAGCTTCGGGTTCGCGTTGACCAGCTCGTTGAGGATCGAATTGGCGGTCTGGATCTCATCCGGGAGGACCGTTTCGACGTCGACCGTCGTCTCCTGGTCCAAGTGCACCAGGTCCAGGACCGTCGAGGCCGAGGCAACGTCGCCGCCGACGTGGCCGCCCATGCCGTCGGCCACCACCGCCAGGTAACGACCGGCATAGCCGGAGTCATCGTTCTTGGCGCGAACCTTCCCCACATCCGAACGCGCTGCGAACCGCAACGTGAGCGCCATACTACGGCCTCAACTCCATGACGGTCTTGCCGATCCTGATGGGTTGGCCGATCTCCACGGGCTGCGCCCGGGTCAGCTGCGATTCTCCCAGGTAGGTGCCGTTGGTCGAGCCGAGATCCTCGATGAACCATCGGCTGCCCTGCGGGAACAGGCGCGCGTGGCGGCCGGAGGCGTAGTCGTCCTCGAGCACGAGGGTGGCCTCCTGGGCCCGCCCGAGCAGAATGGGGCTGGCGGCCAATTCGAGGCTGGTGCCGGCCAACGGCCCTTCCAGGATGGCCAGGGAGTGGGCGGTCTTCTTGGGGGCAGGCGCCGGTTCGGGGGCCAGTGCGGGATTTTTGCGTACCTCGCGGGCGGTTGGCTGTCCTGTCCGCGCCCTCTTGCCGATGGCCAGGTCGCGGCGGAGCGCGGTGATGATGCTCAGGATCAAGATCCACAGCAGGATCAGAAAGCCCAGGCGCAGGGCGGTCAGTACGAGGTCACTCATGCGCTGCCTCCAGTGCGCTGGGGGACGAGACGGTAGGTGATGCGGGTGCGCCCCATGGCCACGATCGAACCGTCGAAGAGCTCCTCGCGGTCCTGGATGCGCTGGCCGTTGACGTAGCTGCCGTTGGTGGAGCCCAGGTCGACGGCCCACGCACGGGAGCCCTCGCGGATGATTTCGACGTGCCGGCGCGAGATACCGGGGTCGTCGAGGGGGATGTCGGCGTCGGCGGACCGGCCCAGGACCACGGAGTCGGCGTTCAGGGCATAACGCTGGCCATTGATGTCCAGCACCGGCTGCTGGCCGGCCGGTGGGCGGGACGGGGCAGTGGGCGGATGAGGCGCCGCAGGGGCCTCGGCGGATGCCGCCTTCTCCATGGCGGCGTCAATGGTGAAGCTGCCGGCCTTGATGGTTTCGTCCCGGTTGAAGGACACCGTCACCGGTCCCTGCAGCGTGTACTGCTGGGAGCGGGCGTGCTTGACCGCGACGTCGCACAGTTCTTCCGCGAGGGTCGCTCCCCACTGCCGTGCCCGTTCGAAGTCGGAGTTTCCGAGGCGGATCTTGAACGAATTGGGTGCCAGCGTCCGGCCCTCGGACAGCGTCAACGTGCGGTTGTCCATCTCGTTGCGGAGCTGGCTGGCGATCTCGACAGGTTGCACCTGCGCGGAACCGGAGCCCCGGAAAACGCTGGTCACCAGCTTTTCGAGTCCGCGTTCCACGTTGTCCACCACACCCATGGCGCTGCTCCTCTCGAAGTCGGTTGTCGCGTTCGCCGCTCCGGTCACGGCGCGTGACGAAACAGCCGGCCGGGAGGCCTGTGCTTGTCCGATACTACTTGCCCTGTCTGGGAAACGGTTCGAGGGCGATCGCATCTCTTCGATAACGCAACGTCTTCCGTGCCCCTTTTGGTTCCCCGCAGTGCCCCGCATCACACGGGATATCGCGATTAGGTGATGCCGCCCGGACGTGGTTATGATTGATCTCGCTGTTCCGGGGAAACCCGAACCAGCGACTCGCGCGAGTGGCGGAATTGGCAGACGCGCTGGCTTCAGGTGCCAGTGCCCGCAAGGGCGTGGGGGTTCAAGTCCCCCCTCGCGCACGAGCACCGATGATGTCCCCTTCCGGATTCCGGAGGGGGACATTTTCACGTTCGACGGCCGTTGTCGGAATACGCCCGCTGGATCGGGGTTGTACCCATCATGACCCGCTTGCCACCGCTGTCCATCCTCGACCGCGCGATGGTCCGTTCCGGCGAGCCGGAGGGCCGCGCCCCCCAGGCGGTGATCGAGCGGGCGCAGCGCATCGATGGGGAGGGGATCAAACGGTTCTGGGTCGCCGAACACCACGGGGTGCCGGGCATCGCCGGCTCCGCCCCGGCAGTGTTGATGGGGGCGATCGCGGCCGCCACCACGAGACTGCGCGTCGGTTCCGGGGGCATCATGTTGCCCAACCACCAGCCGCTGGTCGTCGCCGAACAGGCCGCCACGCTGGACCGGCTCCACCCGGGCCGCATCGATCTGGGGCTGGGGCGCTCCCTGGGCTTCACGCCCGCAGTCCGCTCCGGGCTCCGGGTGGAACGGTATGGGGATCGGGCGTTTTCCGACGATCTGGCCGAACTGGTGTCCTACCTGGACGGGGAGGCGCCCTTCACCTCCCGTCCCCGCCCGTTCCCGCAGCTGCCGGTGTTCATCCTGGCGACCCGCCGCGCAGTGGCCATTGCGGCCCGGGCAGGACTCGGCGTCGTCCTCGGCGGTCCCGTGGCGGCGGATCCGCGGCAGGCCGGTGCCGTCGTCGCGGGATACCGCGAGGCCTTCCGCCCTTCCGGGCGCTTCGCACGGCCCCATGTCACCGTCGCCGTCACGGCGATGGCGGCGGCGACGGATGAGCGGGCCAGGGAACTGCTGCTTCCGGAGGCGTGGGCCATGGCCCAGTCCCGGACCCGCGGGGAATTCCGCCCGTTGGAGCCGGCGCACGCGATCCGGGCTCTGGCCATGACCGCACGCCAACGTGCCCTGGTCGAGGACCACCTGGATGCGGCAGTGCACGGTTCCCCGGCCCGCGTCCAGCGGCGGCTGGCGGACCTTGCCGCCGCCACCGGGGCCGATGAGATCCTGCTGACCGGCAGCACCTTCGACGTCGAGGACCAGGCATGCTCCGATCGGTTGCTGGGCCGGATGGACCAACGCCGGGACGATGCGGCGCCGCCACGGCCCTGAGGCGGGTGCTGCCCGGGCGGCGGACGCCCGTCGCGGATGAGACCGGCACCACACAATCTGCATAGACTGGGAACGCCAAGCGCCGTCGACGAGCAGGAGAGCATCCGTGGCAGAACAGTCAGCACACCAGAACGTCACCTTTCCCTCAGCCGGGCAGGACGCCCACGGCTACCTGGCCAAGCCCGCGACGGGCAGCGGACCGGGCGTGATCGTCATCCAGGAATGGTGGGGGTTGACCGACCACATCCGCGACGTGGCGGATCGGCTCGCCGCCGAGGGCTTCGTGGCGTTGGCCCCGGACCTCTACGGCGGCTGGATCACGCACGACGGCGACGAGGCCGCCGAGATGATGCAGAAGCTGCCGGAGGAGGAGGGCGCACGCCTGCTTGCCGGGGCCGTTGACTACCTGCTGGGGCTCGAGGAGGTCACCAGTTCGAAGGTCTCGGCCATCGGATTCTGCATGGGCGGCGGATTCGTGCTCGCCCTGGCCGCGCAGCAAGGCGATCGCATCGCTGCCGCCGTGCCGTTCTACGGCGTGGGCCAGGGGGTTCCGGAGTCGTTCGCCGGCGTCCGCGCCGCCATCCAGGGCCACTATGCGACCGAGGACACCTCGTTCCCCGTGGACCAGGCGCGCGCCCAGGAACAGCAGATCCGCGACGAATCGGGCGCCGAGGTGACCTATTACTACTACGAGGCGCCGCACGCGTTCCATAATGATGGGAACCCGCAGGGGAATTACCGGCCCGAGGCCGCCCGGTTGGCCTGGGAACGGGCCATCGGCTTCCTGCGCGGGAAGACCAACTAGACCACGCACGACCAACGGGTGCGGCGCCGCCGGTGCCGCACCGGACAGGGAGGAAACACATGTCAGGAACAGTCATCGTCGGGGTCGACGGCAGCGAGACCGCCAACAAGGCCGCCACCCGAGCGGCCACCGTCGCCGCCGGCCTCGGTGCCGATCTCATGGTGATCACCGCGCACACCAAGGACAACACCGAGGTGGTCCAGATCGGCAGCGACACCTGGATCCTCGACGACGCCGAGCAGGCCCAGAAGCTCGCCGAGAAGTCCGCCGTCAAGCTGCGCGAACTGGTCCCGGGCGCGACCATCACGGCCTCCGCGGTCAAGGGCAAGCCGCAGGACGCCCTCGTCGAGGAAGCCAGCCGGCTCGGCGCCCAGCTCATCGTGGTCGGCAACGTCGGCATGAAGGGCCTGGGCCGCGTGCTCGGCAGCGTCGCCTCCAGCGTCGCGCTGAACGCCCCGTGCGACGTCTACATCGTCAAGACCGCCAGCTAACCGCAGCTCGACGCTAACGGCGCCCCTCCCCGGCCGGGGAGGGGCGCCGTTCGCCGTGCTGGGCGTTGCGCGTGCGGTGGCTAGCGGCCACCCTCGGCGCGCTGGGCGGCTTTCTGTGCCGCGGCCTCGCGGATGCGCGTCTCCTCGGCGCGGACCGCCGCCATGTTCGCGCGCTCGGACTGCAGCCACTCGGGCCGATTGGCCAGCAGTTCCTCGATCTGTGCAGTGGTCAGCGCCTCCTCCACCCCGCCGCGCGCGAGCCCGGAAATGCTCACGTTCAGCTTCTGGGCGACCACCGGGCGCGGGTGCGGTCCGTTCTGGCGCAAGTCGACGAGCCATTCCGGCGGATCGTTCATCAATTCGTTCAGGGCGTCCCGGGTGACCGGGCCCTCCTGGAACTCGGCAGGCGTGGCGGGCAGGTACACGCCCAGCTTCTTGGCGGCAGTGGCCGGTTTCATGCTCTGCGGGGATTTCTGGCTCATGAAACCAGCGTACCGGTCGGCGGGGCTGCGGGTAGGCTTGCGTTCGTGGCCGAGCTCAGAATTGCCTACGTACCCGGCGTGACCCCGGGAAAGTGGCTGGAACGCTGGCGCGAGCGCCAGCCGGACATCCCCGTCCAGGCCCAGATGTACGACGGCGGTGACGACCCCCGCGCACTGCTCGCCGCCGGGACGGCGGACCTGGTCTTCCTGCGCTTTGCCGACGGCGCGAAGCCCGCCGATGCGACCACCCATGTCATCCCGCTCTACGAGGAACTGCCCGTGGTGTGCGCCCCGCGGGACCATGGCATCGAACTCTACGACGACGAGGTCCCGTTCGACGACCTGGCGGGGGAGACCTGGCTGGACCCGGCCGACTACCCGCCCGCCGCCGGAGGCGTGGCCATGGCCCTGGAGGTCGTGGGCTCGGGGGCCGGCCTGCTGCTGGTTCCCATGTCGGTGGGCCGCCTGCACCGGCGCAAGGACGTGGTCCAGAAGGTGGTGGCCGGCGTGCCGTCGACGCGGATCGGCATCGCTTGGCTGAAGCCGGCGGGCGACGAGCCCGAGGACGTGCGGGTCCAGGAGTTCATCGGGATCGTGCGCGGCCGCGGGGCGAATTCGTCACGCCAGCCCTCGGTGCGCGAACGCGAACAGCGTGAGGCGGCCCAAGCCCAGCGGCAGCGCCAACGCGCCCCGCAGGATGCCCCGCGGGCCGGTTCCCGGAAGACGGGGCAGCGTCCCGGGGGCAAGGGCGGAGCCGGGTCCGGTGGCGGGAAGCGCCGCGGTGGCCCCTCACGCGGTCGTCGCTAGGCGCATCGCCCCGACCTGCCCCCGGACGCGGAAAGGCCCCGCGTCGCGACCCGACAGGGCGGCGGCGCGGGGCCCCGGGGGCCAAGCAGGCTAGCCGATCGAGGCGAACCCGAAGACCACCGCGGCGATCCCGAAGCCGACCACGCCGATCAGCGTCTCCAGCACGGTCCACGTCTTCAGGGTCGTCTTCACGTCCATGTCGAAGAAGCGGCCCACCAGCCAGAATCCGGAGTCGTTCACGTGGGAGATGATCACGGAGCCGGCGGCCACGGCGACGACCATGGTGGCCAGCTGGATCTCGTTGAGGCCAGCGGCGGCCACGGCGGGGGCGAGCAGCCCGGCTGCGGTGGTCAGGGCGACGGTCGCCGAGCCCTGCGCCACGCGCAGGATGCCGGCGATGAGGAACCCGGCCAGGATCAGCGGCACCCCGAGATCGCCCAGCACGTTGGCCAGGGCATCGCCGATGCCGGAGGTGCGCAGGACGCCACCGAACATGCCGCCGGCGCCGGTGATCAGGATGACCGAGCAGACCGGGCCGAGGGCCTTTTCCATGACCTGTTCGATGGCCGTCTTGGCCATGCCCCGGCGCATGCCCAGGACGACGGCGGCGACCAGCAAGGCGATCAGCAGGGCGACCGGGGTCTGGCCGATGGCCTTCAGCAGCTGGAACCAGGTCGAATCAGCGGTGGATTCGGACAAGACGCCGGCCGAGGCCAATGTGCTCAGCCCCGTGTTCAGGAAGATCAGCACCAGGGGCAGCAGCAGCACGGCGATGACGGTGCCGAAGGCCGGGGGGTTGGCCTCGTGTTCGGAGTCGGCCTCGCCGAGCAGGTTCGGGATGGGCAGCTCCCACTTGCGTCCGGCCCACTTGCCGAAGAGGTAGCTGGTCAGGTACCAGGTGGGGATGGCCGCCACGAGGCCGATGAGCAGCACATAGCCGACATTCGCGTCGAAGAACTGGGCGGCAGCCACCGGTCCCGGGTGCGGCGGGACGAAGACGTGCATGACCGAGAAGGCGCCGGCGGCCGGCAGGCCGTAGAGCAGCACACCGCCGCCGAGGCGGCGGCCGACGGCGAAGACGACCGGCAGCATGACGACCAGGCCGGCGTCGAAGAAGATCGGGAAGCCGAAGATCAGCGAGGCCACGCCGAGGGCGAAGGGGGCCCGCTTTTCGCCGAACACCCGGATGAGGTAGTCGGCCAGGACCTTTGCGCCACCCGAGGTTTCCACGATGCGTCCGAGCATCGCGCCCAGTCCGACCAGCAGGGCCACGGAGGCCAGGGTCGATCCGAAGCCGTCGGTGAGCACGGAGACGACGCTGCCGGTGGGGATGCCGGTGGCGAAGGCGGTCAGCAGGCTGACCAGGATCAGGGCCACGAACGCATGCAGCCGTAGTTTGATGATGAGCAGGAGCAGGACGACGATCGCAGCGGCGGCGATGCCGAGCAATGGTCCGGCACCCAGGGTCTGGGTCCAGTTCTCGATGGTCATGGGTTCTCCGGTCGGGGTTGGGGAGCGGATGAGGTGGTGGTGGCTGCCGGGACCAGGCCCAGCGCGGCGATGGCCCGTTCGGCCAGGTCCGCAGGTGTGGTGTCGTTGAGGAGCGTGACGCCGTCCTCGTCGGGCCCGAGGGGCTCGAGCGTGGCCAGCTGGCTGGCCAGCAGGGCACCGGGCATGAAGTGCCCGGCGCGCGCCTCGAGGCGCCGCGCGAGCAGGTCGGGGTCCGCCTGGATGTGTAGGAAGCGCACGACGCCGGAAGCCTGGCCGAGCAGGTCGCGGTAGCTCTGCTTGAGGGCCGAGCAGGTGACGACGGTCCCAGCGGAGGTGGGGGCATGCCGGTCCATCCAGTCGCGCAGCACCTCGAGCCAGGGGCGTCGGTCGGCGTCGTCCAGCGGCGTGCCGGCGGCCATCTTGGCGATGTTGGCCGGCGGGTGGAAGTCGTCGGCCTCGGCGCAGGGCCATCCGAGCTGCGTGGCGAGGTGGCTGGCCACGCTGGTCTTCCCGGAGCCGGAAACGCCCATCACCACCAGGTGGATGGCGGGGGCCGGGGGTGCCGGTAGTGGCATGTGCTCTCCTGGACGGACGTCGTTGGCCTGCTGTCGGATCAGCGGGTGGAAAAAAGATAACACCTTAATCGAGCCCAAAGATAGTACCAATTGTGACAAGTCTCGCCGTGGGGCGGCCGTAGGATGTTCCCCATGCAGATTCCGGCGGTCGCGACAGTGCTCCAGGAACCCATTGTCGAGACGCTTGGCCGCGAGATCACCGACGGGACGCTGCGTCCCGGGGACCGGCTGACGCTGGAGGCCCTGCAGGCCCGCTTCGGGGTCTCGCGGACGGTCATGCGTGATGGCATGCGGGTCCTGGAGTCGTTGCGGATGGTGTACGCCAAGCGGCGGGTCGGCCTGGTGGTGCAGGAACCACGGTTCTGGAACGCCTATGACCGGCGCGTCATCCGCTGGCGGCTGGCCGGACCCGGGCGCGAACGCCAGTTCACCGAGCTCACCGAGCTGCGGATCGCCGTCGAGCCGCTCGCCGCTGCCGGGGCCGCCCGCCGGGCGCCGGACCCGGATCGCGAGGAGATTCTCCGGCTGGCCGCCGAGCTGCGCCGGCTCGGCCAGGCGGGGGACCTCGAGGGCTTCCTGGAGGCCGACATTGCGTTCCACTCGCTCTTGCTCCACGCCAGCGGCAACTCCATGTTCGCCGAGCTCGACGGCGTGGTTGCCGAGGTGCTGGCCGGCCGCACGCACCAGGGCATGATGCCGTTCCAGCCCCGGGAGAAGGCGTTGGCCGAACACGAGGCGGTCGCCGCCGCCGTGGCCGCGGCGGACGGACCCGGCGCCGAGGCGCACATGCAGGTCCTGGTCGACGAGGTCCGGGCCGCGCTGGAGGCCAGGCTCACCGACGGCCAGCTGCCGGACTGATCGACCGGCAGCTGGCCCCGGCGGCCCCGGAAGGGGGTTCCGCCGTCGTGCCCGGACAAGCCGTGCTATTGGAACAGCTGTCCCACGCGCGAGAGGGTGGTGACGATCCCATAGACCAACGGGACGCCCACCAGCAGCCAGCCGAAGACCAGCCGGCCCGGGGCGACGTTGACGGGGACGTGTTCGGGGGTGCGGGACGTGGTGTCCATCAGGCCTCCTCGGCGCTGGTTGTGGCGGTGACGCGGTCGGGTTCATGGAACCGGGAGTCGACTGGGCGGATGAGCACGGCGGCGACGAACCCGACGACGAGCAGGGCGACCATGGTCAGCAGCACCGGCAGGTAGTTGTGCGCGTTCATCGTGCCCGGCTTGCCCTGGGCGTCCAGCAGCCCGTTGACGATGAGCGGCCCGGCGATGCCGGCGGCCGACCACGCGGTGAGCAGCCGGCCGTGGATGGCCCCGACCTGGAACGTGCCGAAGAGGTCCTTCAGGTACGCCGGCGCCGTGGAGAAGCCGCCGCCGTAGAAGCTGATGATCACGAACGCCAGCAGGATGAACAGCAGCGTGCTCGATCCTCCGAAGAAGGCGAGGATGACGTAGAGCACCGCCCCGACGCCGAGGTAGAGCATGTAGATGTTCTTGCGTCCGATCACGTCCGAGGTGCTCGACCAGGCGAAGCGCCCGGCCATGTTGCCAATCGAGAGCAGGCCCACGAAGCCGCCGGCCACCCCCGCGGAGACTGCCGAGATGCCGTTCTCGGCCCGGAAGAAGTCCTGGATCATCGGCGAGGCCTGCTCCAGGATGCCGATGCCGGCGGTGACGTTGAGGAACAACGCGGTCCACAGCAGCCAGAACTGCTTCGTCTTGATGGCGTTGGCCGCCGAGACGTGGTTCTTCGTGACCAGGTCCGAATGCTTCACCTGCGCCGGGTCCCAGCCGTTCGGGCGCCAGCCCTCGGCCGGGACGCGGATGCTGAACACCCCGTACATCATCACGATGAAGTAGACGATGCCCAGCGTCACGAACAGCCGGCCGACTGCGTCGCCGCTGGCCACCCAGCCCTCGGTCCCGGAGGCCGGGTCGAACGCCTTGAGCAGCTGCGTGGAGAGCGGGGAGGCGATCAGTGCGCCGCCGCCGAATCCCATGATCGCCATCCCGGTGGCCATGCCCGGCCGGTCCGGGAACCACTTGATCAGCGTGGAGACCGGGGAGATGTAGCCGATGCCCAAGCCGATGCCGCCCAGGAAGCCGTAGCCGAGGTAAACCAGCCAGAGCTGCCCGGTGAAGATGCCCAGCGCGCCGACCAGGAACCCCGCGGCCCAGAAGCACGCCGCGACGAACATGGACTTGCGGGGTCCGGAGCGCTCCACCCAGGTGCCCATGAAGGCGGCCGAGAGGCCGAGCATGACGATCGCGATCGAGAAGATGATCCCGACGGCCGTCTGCGAGGCCCCGAAGTGGCCGATCAGCGCCGTCTTGTAGACGCTGGTGGCGTACGCCTGGCCGATGCACAAGTGCACGGCCAGGGCCGCCGGGGGGATGAGCCACCGGTTGAACCCCGGTGGGGCGATGGAACGCGATCTGTCGAGAATCGCCATGGAACGTGCCTCCAAAATGGCCTGGCCGGCGAGCGGCGGGTGCGAGTGGTGGTCCAACGCCGCGGAACGGCGCAATGGTTGCCTCTGGACATTGTGCTGCACAACACACTTCTTGCCTAGTGGTCCGGCGTGGTTCGGCGCGCGCGGCCGGCCCCGATACATTGGTCGGCATGAACATCCCGGATTCACAGCCGTTCGTCCCCGTCATCCTCGGCGGGGACATCGGCACCTACTCGCTGGCCCGCGAGTTCCACGAGGCCTACGGCGTCGTCAGCGCCGCCGTGCCCGCCGGCGGCAACGGGGTGCTGGAGCACTCGGTCGCCCTGGACATCCGCCCGGCGGGCACCATGACCGACGCCGAGGCGGTCGTCGGGCACCTGCTGGACCTCGCCCGCGAGCTCACCGCCGACGGCGCCCGCCCGCGCCCGCTGCTGCTCTTCGGGTCGCTGGACCTGCAGGTCGGCATCATCACCACCCACCGCGCCCGGCTCGAACCCTGGTACACCATCCCCTACCCGGACACCGCGGTCATCGAACGCGCCGCGCTGAAGCAGAACTTCTACGCCCTGTGCGCCGAACTGGACATCCCCCACCCGCTGACCGTGGCCTACGACCCGGTCGCCCCGCGCCCGCTGCCGGCCGACCTGCCCTTCCCGCTCATCGGCAAACCCGCCGACAGCAGCGCCTGGGTCCACGCCAAATTCGCCGGCAAGCAGAAGGTCCACACCATCAACACCGCGGACGAGCTGGACGACCTGCTCGCGCGCATCCGCGCCTCCGGCTACACCAGCCCGTTCATCCTGCAGGAGCTCATCCCCGGCGGGGACACCAACATGCGCCTGTGCACGTTCTACTCCGACCGCGACGCCCGCGTGCGCTTCGCCGCCTACGGGGAGGTCGTCGTGGAGGAGCACGCCCCGCTGGTGCTGGGTAACTCGGCGGCCATCGTCACCGATGTCAACGCCGAATTCACCGACCAGGGCCGGCGCATCCTCGAACACCTCGGCTGGACCGGCTTCTCCATGTTCGACGCGAAGCTGGACCCGCGCGACGGGCTGGTGAAATTTTTCGAACTCAACCCCCGGCTGGGCCGCAACCACTACTACGTCACCGCCGCCGGCCACAACGCCGCCCGCTTCTACGTGCGCGAATACCTCGGGGCCGAGTACGACGACGGGGCGCTGCCGGCTGCCGCGCCCGACGCGCCCCCCGTGGTGGCCTCGGAGCACATCCTGTACACGGTGCTGCCGCTGGCGCTGCTGCGCCGGCAGCTGCGCGGGCCCGTCGGGGAGAAGGCCCGGGCCCTGATGCGGTCCCACCGGGTCGCCAACCCCTTGCTCTACCGCGCCGAACGCCATCCCCGTAGGCTCTGGTACATCGCGCTGAGTTCGCTGAACCAATTCCGCAAATTCCGCCAGCATCCGCCGCGACTCTGACATGCTGGTGGAACTGGCGGCCCACGCCGGTCGATGACGACCCGGAAGGAAGCACACATGGATTTCCCCCGCTACGACACGTTGCTCGTCGAGCAGGACGGGCCCGCCCTCGTGGTGACCGTCAACCGCCCCGAGGCCATGAACGCCCTGGCATCGGCCGTCGTGGACGACCTGCTCGACCTCACCGACCGGTTGGCCGCAGTGGGCATCGACGGCGACTGGCCCCTCCGCGGGATCGTGCTCACCGGGGCCGGCGGGAAGGCGTTCGTCGCCGGGGCCGACATCCGCGAGATGAACTCCATGAGCGCCGACGCGGCCGAGGCCTACGCCCGCCGCATGCACGCCGTCACAACCCGGCTCGAGGCCCTGCCGGTGCCGGTCATCGCAGCGGTCAACGGGTTCGCGCTTGGCGGCGGCTGCGAACTGGCGCTGGCCTGCGACTTCATCTACGCCAGCGCCCGCGCCAGCTTCGGCCAGCCCGAGGTCAACCTGGGCCTGGTGCCCGGTTTCGGCGGGTCGGTGCGCCTGCAACAGCGGGTCGGCCTCGGGCAGGCCCGCGAGCTGATCTACACGGGGCGGCGGATCGACGCGGCGGAGGCGCTGCGCATCGGGTTGGCCAACGCCCTCTTCGACGACACCGACGCCCTGCTGGCCGCGGCGAAGGCGACCGTCGAGGAGATCGCCGCCAAGGCCCCGACCTCGGTGGACAACACCAAGCGGGCCCTGAACCGGATCAACGGGCTTCCGGTCGCCGCGGGGCTCGAGGCGGAGGTCGAGAGCTTCCGCGAGGCCTTCGCCACCGAGGACTCCGTCGTGGGGCGCACCGCGTTCCTGGCCAAGGAGACCCCCGCCTTTCCGGGGCGCTGAGACCATGGCAGAGAACGACCAGGCGGCCCCCACCCGCGAACCCGATGCCCTCCACCACTACGGGCCGAACCCCAGCCAGTACGCCGAACTCTACGTCCCCACCGAACGGCGGCTGCCCGGGGTCGTCGTCATCATCCACGGCGGCTTCTGGCGCGATACCTACGACGCCTCGCTGGGCCGGCCGCTGGCCGCGGACCTGGTCGGGCGCGGCTGGGTGGTGTGGAACCTCGAGTACCGACGGACCACCGACGCCGCCGAGCCCGGCCCGGATGCCGGCGGCTGGCCACAGACCTTCGAGGACGTCGCCGCCGGCATCGACGCCCTGGGACCGGCCCTGGAGCAGGCGGGGCTGGAAGCAGGCAACGTCGTCGTCCTGGGGCACTCCGCCGGCGGACACCTGGGGACCTGGGCGGCCGGACGGCACAAGCTCCCGGCCGGGGCCCCCGGGGCCGGACCGGCGGTGAAGGTCGCGGGGGTTGTCAGCCAGGCCGGGGTGTTGGAACTGTGGATGGCCAGCTGGCTCAAGCTCAGCCACTCCGCGGCGCTGAAGCTCATGGGCGCCACCGCCGAGGAGGACGCCCGGCGCTGGCAGCTGGCCGACCCGGTGCGGATGCTGCCGATCGGGGTCCCGGTCATCGCCCTGCATGGCAAGTCCGACTCCGACGTTCCCTCGGCCCTCTCGCGGGCCTACACCGACGCCGCCCGGGCGCAGGGCGACCCCGCCCGCATGGTCTGGACCACCGGGGACCACTACGCGCTCATCACCCCGGGGACCCCGGCATGGGATGCTTGCCTGGTGGCCCTGGCCGAACTCGCCGTTCCGGCGTAGCGGCCCGGCCGGGGGACACCGAGGGCGGGACGCACCGGGCGTTCCCCACGACCACAGGTAAGGTTGAATGGTGCTGACTGTTATGGGCGAGGCCCTCGTTGACGTGCTCTCCGGCGGCATCGCCGCACCCCAGGCCTACGTCGGGGGCAGCCCGATGAACGTCGCCGTGGGGCTGGCCCGGCTGGGGCATCCGGTCGCCTTCGTCGGGCGCTACGGCGACGACGAGTACGGGCGCATGATCCACGGGCACCTCAGCGCCAACGACGTCCAGGAGGTCCTGGCCCCCGACGCGCTGCCGACCTCCACGGCCCACGGCACGCTGGACCCGGTCGGAGCCGCCACCTACGAATTCGACATGGCCTGGGATCTCTCGGCGTTCGACGTCGCCACCGCGCCGGCCCTGGCCGACGCCCAGCTGCTGCACACCGGGTCGATCGCCACGGTCCTGGAACCCGGGGCCGCCACCGTGCTGGCCGCCGTCGAACGGGCCCGCCCCCACGCCACCATCTCCTACGACCCCAACGTCCGGCCCAGCTTCGTCTCCCACCACGCGGAGGCCGTCGAGCAGGTCGAGCGCTTCGTGGTGCTCAGCGACGTGGTCCGGGCCAGCGACTCGG
Source organism: Arthrobacter sp. JSM 101049 (assembly GCF_041679245.1). Lineage (NCBI taxonomy): Bacteria > Bacillati > Actinomycetota > Actinomycetes > Micrococcales > Micrococcaceae > Arthrobacter > Arthrobacter sp. JSM 101049. The sequence goes on from NZ_JBGFFC010000006.1 coordinate 90,857, forward strand.
ACCTGGCGTGGCTCTACCCAGGACGCAGCGTGGAGGAGACCGCCCGCGCGTGGCTGGCCCTGGGGCCGGCGATGGTGGTGGCCACCTACGGCTCCGGCGGGTCCCGCGGCGTCGTCGCCGCCGGGACGGCGGAGGTGCAGGCCCCCGTCGTCGATGTTGCCGATACTGTCGGGGCCGGCGACTCGTTCATGTCGGCCCTGCTGTCGACGCTGGTGGACCGCGAACTCGTCGGCGCCGCCCACCGCGGTGCCCTGCACGACCTGACGCCCGGCCAGCTGCGCGAGATCCTCGACTACGCCACCCGCGCTGCCGCCGTCACCGTCTCCCGGCCCGGCGCCAACCCGCCCCGCCGCGACGAGATCTCCTGAACGGGGGCCTCGAAACGCCGCCATGCGCCTGATCGCCAGTGACCTCGACGGCACCATCCTGCACCGCGACGAGACGATCTCCGCACGCACCGTCGCCGCCTTCGCCGCCGCCCGGCAGGCTGGTCTGCAGGTGGTCTTCGTGACCGGGCGCCCCTTCCGCTGGCTGGACCCGGTCCAGCGGGCCTTCGGGCACCTGGGGACCGTCATCTGCTCCAACGGGGCGCTCGTCTACGACCTGGAGGGCGAACGCGTCCTGGCCAGCCACACCATCACCGGCGCAACCGTCGCCCAGGTCCAACGCGTCGTCCGCACCCACCAGCCGCAGGCGGCCTTTGCCGCCGAAACCCTCACCGGCCTGCTGCTCGAGCCCGGCTTCCTCGACGACCGGGACCAGTCCATCCGCCTGCCCGAGGTCACCGAGGCACCCTTCGAGGCCTCGCGGCTGGATGCCGAGGGCGTGGTGAAGCTGCTGGCGAAGACCACCGGGATCGACGCCGAGGCGTTCCAGCACCTCGTCGAGCGGGAGGTGGCGGGGCTGGTCTCCGTGACGCACTCGGCCCCCGGCGTGGCGCTGCTGGAAATGGCCCACCCCGAGGTTAACAAGGCCGTCACCCTCGCCGGCTATGCGCGCGGCCTGGGAATCGATGCCGCCGAGGTGCTGGCCTTCGGCGACATGCCCAACGACGTGCAAATGCTCGCCTGGGCCGGACGCGGGTACGCCATGGACTCCGGCCACCCGCTGGCCAAGGCGGCAGCCGGACGAACGACGGCCTCGCTGCACGAGGACGGGGTCGCCCAAGTCATCGAACGCCTGCTGGCCGGCGTGCCGGTCTAGGGGCACTGGGGCGCACCGGCGGCTGGTCCCGCGCTGCTATGACCCCAGAACCGCCGGCGACCTTCGCGCCGGGATCGCCCACCACGCATCCGGAACGCGGGGCAGGGGGCGCAGCAGCGGTTCGGGCAGCGGGCCGGTTTGCGGGAACGGGACCCCCGTGTGCTTGCCGGCCCAGGCCGGCGCCGGAACGACCACGTCCTGCCGGGACGAGGTCTCGCCCAGGACCAGGAGCCGTCGCACGCCGTGGTCGCGCAGGAAATAGGCATGCGCCGGATCGGCGGCGTCGTCGTCGAAGGCCAGGGCCACGAAATAACCCATTTCGCACGGCATATATTCCTGTTCGGTGATGAACATCGGACGGCCAGGCCACTCCGAGAAACCCCGGGCGCGCTGCCACGCGGCGAGACGGTACTTGCGAACGTGGGCGACCAGCTGTCCGTTCCTGTCCCACCAATCGGCGCCAACGAAGACGCGGCCTCCGGTGAGTTCCGGGGTGGAGGCGACGATGCCAACGCCCGTGCTCCGGGCCATGGAGCGCAGCCGTTCGCGGAGCACGGCGTCCCCGCCTGCGGTCTCGGCGGTGACGAAGAGTTCCGGGGTCAGCAGCAACCCGGCGCCGGCCGCCCGGGCGTCGAACGCCCAGTGCCGAATCCGCTCCAGATTCGCCTCGGGATCCCGGCCTGGCGTGCCGGCGGCACAATACACGGTCGGCAGCGACAACGATGGACCTCCCACGCGGTAGGGTCGGAACGGTGAGGACTCCGCCAAACAGCAGGTTCCCGTACCTGAATCCTACGTCCGCCCCCCACGGTGCCCGCTGGCCACTGGGCTTCTCCCACCGCGGGGACGCGCCCAACGGCGGCGAGAACACCCTGGAGGCCTTCCGCTCCGCCGTTGAGCGGGGATTCGGCTACCTGGAACTGGACGTGCGGACCACCCGCGATGGGGTCGTGATGGTCTTCCACGACGAGACGCTCGAACGGGTCAGCACCGGGACCGGCCGGCTGGAGGACCACACCTATGACGACATCCGCCGCCTGGACGTCGACGGGCGCGCGATCCCGCGCTTCGAGGACGTGCTCGCGGCCTGGCCGGATGTCCGGTTGAACGTCGACCTCAAGGACGAGCAGTCGGTGGTGCCGTTTGCCGCACTCCTCAACCAGTACCGGGCACACGACCGGGTCCTGGTCGCCTCGTTCTCCGACGTGCGGCGCCGTCGCGTCCTGGGCCTGCTGGACGCACCGGCGGCCTCCAGCCCCGGGAGGGTGACGATCGCCGCGGCCGTGCTGCTGGGCAAGGTCGGTCTGATGGGCCTGCTGCGCCCGTGGCTGGCATCCGTGGCGGCGCTGCAGGTCCCCGAGCGGCACGGACGCCTCCGGGTGGTGACGCCGCGCTTCATCGCCCAGGCGCACCGCGCCGGGCTGCAGGTCCACGTGTGGGTCGTCAACGACCGCGCGGACATGGACCGGCTGCTGGACCTGGGGGTCGACGGACTCCTGACCGACCGTGCCGACGTGCTGGCGGCGGTCCTGGCCGCCCGTGGCTGCTGGCCCCAACGCGGGGGGACGGGCACCAACGACACGGCGCGTCCCGGAATCCCGGGCCCGGCAGGCTAGAGGGTCAGCGGGGAGACCAGCTCCGACAAGGGACGCAGCACCTGGGCCGCGTGGCGGTCCAGATCGGCATCGCTGGCCCCGGTGAGCATCCGCATCCAGGTCGCATGGGCCTGGAGCTTGCCCAGCCGCAGCGCCGGCTCGATGTAGTGCCGCAGCTCCTCCACCGGCCCGTAGTCCTCCCACTCGTGCAGGTAGGCATTCACCACCGTACGGATCCTAGGGTCGCTCGGCGTCGTGCCCAGTTCCTTCGACATGGTGCGCAGCGGCATCGCCAGGGAGGCGAAGGGGTGGGCCCAGTAGGCGTCGCCCAGGTCGATGAAACGCAGCGGTTCCTCCGGGGACGCCGGCAGGAAGGCGTTTCCCCGGTGCAGGTCGTTGTGGTCCAGGGACAGCGGCACCGGGCCGGCGGCCAGGAACGCGGCCATGTCCCGGACGGGGCCCAGCTGGCGGTGCAGGTCCTCGGCATCGCGCTCGGGCAGGTGCAACGGATGCCCTGTCGGCAGGGAGGCGTGCAGCAGCAGCTGCTCGTCGATGTAGCCGGGCAGGAAGGCCGGGTCGAGCTGGCCGAGCCCGGCATCGAAGAGCTCGTCGCCGTGGGGGACGAGGTGGCGTTGCAACCGGGCGAAGTCGCGCAGGATCCGTCCCCAGAGCTGGTAGTCGGTGCTGGGGATCCGGGCCATGGTCTCGCCGTAGTCCGGGGAGATCATCCATCCGCGCAGCGGCTCAACGGCCAGGGGCATGACCAGCTGGTCGGGTGCGAGGCGCGCGGCGGCGGCGGTCAGGGCGACCTCGGACTGCTGGCCGGGGTTCACGGCCTTGAAGAACAGCTTCCCGTGGTCGGTGTGCACCACGACCTGCGTGGACCACAGCTCGATGATGCCGCGCTCCAGGGGTGCCGTGCGGTGCAGCTCGTAGGTGTCGAGCACCATCGATACCCAAGCGTCAACCTGGTCGAGCCAGGCCTCGGTGCCCCAGTAGTCGTTCCATTCGGCCATGGCTGGGCCTAGCCGAGCTTACTGGGGGTCGAGCCCTCGTAGTCGCCGGCGTTCGTCGGCTCGGTGCCCCGCCATCGGGCAATGGCCCACATGCCGTGGAAGATGACGAGCGTGGCGATGGTGCCCAGGGCGATGCCGCCGAATTGCATCGAGCCAATCGTGATCGTCGGGTTGGCGATGGCGATGATCAGCCCGGCCCCGGCGGTCATCAGGTTGATGGGGTTGGAGAAGTCCACCTTGTTCTGCACCCATAGCCGGGCGCCGATGATGCCGATCATGCCGTAGAGGACGATCCCGGCCCCTCCGCTGACGCCGGTGGGGATCGAACTGATCGCGGCCCCGAACTTCGGCAGGAACGCCAGCAGCATCGCCGTGATGCCGGCGATCCAGTAGGCGGCCGTGGAGTAGACGCGGGAGGAGGCCATGACCCCGATGTTCTCCGCGTACGTGGTGGTCCCGGAGCCGCCGCCGAAGCCGGCCACCATGCTGGCCACGCCATCGGCCATCAGGGCCCGGCCGTTGACGTCGTCGAGGTTCCGCCTGGTCATCAGGCCGACGGTCTTGACGTGGCCGATGTTCTCGGCGACCAGGACGAAGACCACGGGCAGGAACAGGGCCAGGGTGTCCAGGTGGAACTCGGGGACGGCGAAGGGCGGCAGACCCACCCATCCGGCCTCGCCGACGGCGCTGAAGTCCACCTGCCGCTGTGCCAGGGCCACCAGGTAGCCCACGATGATGCCCACCAGGATGGACAGGCGCCCGAGCAGCCCGCGGAACAGCACGGCGGTGAAGACGATGGCGGCCACGGTGGCGAACGTCGTCAGCGGGACGGTCTGCATGGCCTCGGTGGTCGCCCCGGCGAGGTTCAGCCCGATCAGCGCCACGATGGTGCCCATGGCCACGGGCGGCATCAGTGCGTGGATCCATCCGGTACCGGACTTCTGCACCACGAGCCCGACGACGAACAGTGCCGCCCCGGAGACCACGATCCCGCCCAGCGCACCGGCGAAGCCATGGCCGGCCATCGCCGCACTCACCGGGGCGATGAATGCGAAGGAGGAGCCCAGATAGCTCGGCACCCGGCCGGCGGTGATGACCAGGAACAACAGCGTCCCGACGCCGGAGAAGAACAACGTGGCGGTGACGGGGAAACCGGTCAGGGCGGGGACCAGCACCGTCGAGCCGAACATCGCCATCACGTGCTGGACGCCGATCCCGGTGGTCTGGAACCAGTTGAGCCGCTCGTCCGGGGCCACCACCGTGCCGGGCCGGATCGTCGTGCCGTCGCCGTGGACCGTCCAGCCGAAGCCGAGGTTTCTGCTCATGGGTGTCCTCCGTGTGGACCTTGCGGATGTTCTCGAGGGGGCCGGAACCGTGCGGAACCCCCACGGAATCCTACAGGGCGGGCGCGTGGACCCGTCTGTCGGCGTCGACCTGCTCGATGCCCGCGACCCGCCCGGCGACGGCATCGGCGGAGGTCTGCGCGAAGAACGCCAGCTCGTGCCGGCTCGACTCGTCGAAGGCCCGCCGCATGGCCGCCAGCCCTGCGGCGTCCGCCCGCAGCGCCACCAGCTGGACCGTGGCGACCGCCTCGGCCGTGGCCGTGTCGAACTCCGGCGAGGAATAGGCGGCGAGCCAATCGGCATATGGATGGCCCGGATGAGCCGCGGCGGCCAGCCGCTGCCCGATGTCCTGGTAGAGCCAGTAGCAGGGCAGGATCGCCGCCACGAGTTCCGGGTAGGACGCATCGGAGGCGACCAGGTGGTTCAGGTAGGCCGATGTCGTGGGGCTCGGCTCCGGATCCGCCGTGTTTCCCAGCCGCAGCCGGTGTAGGTTCGCCTCCTCCTGGAGCGCGCCCACGGCACCGGCGGCCCAGAACGCCTGCTCGGTGCGGTTCGGTGCCAGCTGGGCGGCCCGTGAGAGCACGCGGGAGTAGGTGCGCAGGTACAGTGCGTCCTGCGCCAGGTAGAAGTGGAATTCGCCAGCCGGCAGGCTCCCATCGCGCAGAGAACGGATGAACGCCAGCGCATCGATGCGCGAACGCAATCCGGCGATCCCGTTCCACCAGGTGGAGAGCAGCGCGTCGGTGGACGGGGGCATCCGCCCGGCCCACAGCGACTCGAAGTGGTTGACCGGACCGTGTTCATGGCCGACCTCGAGCGCGTCGGCGGTGCCCAGGGCGTCCTGCAGCCACGCCCGCGCGAGCCGGAGCGCATCTGACCAGTCCCCGCACCGGGCCTGCAGCGTGGCCAGCGCCGAGGAGAGCGAACAACCGGTGCCGTGCGTGTTCCTCGTGTCGATCCGCTCACCGGAGACCTCGGCCAGCACCCCTTCGGGGCCGACCAGCGCATCCGGGCACTCCGCCCCGGCCAGGTGCCCGCCCTTGGCCACCACCAGCACATCATGCCGCGCCGCCAGGCGCCCGGCCTGCCCCAGCACCGCATCCCAGTCGGCCGCCTCCGGTTCCTCGAGCAGGGCGGCCAGTTCGGCGGTGTTCGGGGTGAGCACATCGGCCAGGGGCAGCAGCCGGCGCAAGGCGGCTTCGGCGTCGTGCTCCAGGAGCCGGTCGCCGGAGGTGGACACCAGCACGGGATCCAGGACGACGGCGGTGCCCGGACGGGTGCCCCGGAGGGAGTCCAGCCAGGTGGTGACTGCCTCGATGACGTCGGCGGTGGCCAGCATGCCGATCTTCACCGCGTCGATGCGGATGTCGGAGGAGATGGCCTCGAGTTGTCGGGTGAGGAACTCAGCCGGCGGGGCGTGGACACCGGTGACGCCGCGGGTGTTCTGGGCGGTCAGCGCGGTGATGGCGGCCATGCCGTAGCCCCCGCAGGCGGCGATGGACTTCAGGTCCGCCTGGATGCCTGCCCCGCCGGAGGGGTCGGAGCCGGCAATGGAGAGCACGTTCGGGATGCGGTCGTGGCTCACTGGGCCACCTCCACCCCGGCCAGGGCCCATTCGGCGTGCAGCGAGGCGGCGGCGACAGCGGGGTCGTCGTCGGCGCAGATGGCACGGACCACGGCCATGCCGGCCGCTCCCGCGGCCCGGACGTCGCCGGTGTCCCCGTGGCCCAGTCCGCCGATGGCGACGCACGGCAGGGGTGCCGCGGCGATGAGGGAGGCCAAGCCGTCGAAGCCCAGCGGGGTCGGATGGTCCTTCTTCGTCGGGGTGGGCCTCACGGCTCCGGTGCCCAGGTAGTCCACGGTCCCGGGCGGCAGGGCTGCCACGGCGGCGAAGTGGTCCGGCGTGCTGGCGCTCAGGCCCAGCACCGCGTCCTGGCCGATCAGCCCGCGGACGGCGGAGGCCGGCAGGTCCTGTTGCCCGATGTGGACCCCGTCGACGGGGACCCCTGCGGCGCGGGCGGCCAGGTAGACATCGACACGGTCGTTGACCAGCAGCAGGGCACGGCCCGCGGTGTGGACGGCGCAGGCGGCTACCTCGGCCAGGAAATCCCGCGCGGGGAGGTCCTTGCAGCGCAGCTGGATGGTCCCGATCCCGGAGGAGACGGCGGCGGCCACGATGTCGGCCAGGGGCCGTCCGGCGGTGCTCGCGGCGTCGGCCACGAGGTAGATCCCGGTTCCCGGTGCCGGCGCCCTCATGCGAGCACCGCCGCGGTGGAGAGCTCCTGGGGGCCGGTGGCGGCCAGGGTGTCCAGGAACCCGACGGCGAAGGAGCCCGGTCCGGTCGCGGTGGCGGCGGCCCGTTCGGCGGCGACCGAGTACAGTGCGTGGGCGGCGATCGTGCCCAGCAGCGCATCGCCGTCGTTCGCGGCGACCATCGCGGCCACCAGGGCACCGAGGGAGCAGCCGCCTCCGGTGACGCGGGTGAGCAGGGGATCGCCGCCGTGCACGCGCACGGTGCGGCCGGCGTCGGTGACGAGGTCGACCGGTCCGGAGACCGCCACGACGGTCGGGCAGGACGCCGCCAGGTGGGTGGCCGAAGGCAGGGCCGCCTCGACGTTGTCCGTGGCGTCGACGCCGCGGCCGCCAGCACCGGAACCGGCCAGGGCGGGGATCTCGGAGGCGTTGCCGCGGACCACGGTGGGGCGTTCGGCCAGCAGCTCGGCGGCGAACTGGGTCCGCACCTCCAAGAAGCCGACCGCTACCGGGTCCAGCACCCAGGGGATGCCTGCCGTGCGGGCACTGCGGGCGGCCTCGAGCATGGCCCGGCGCTGTTCGGCGTGCGGCGTGCCCAGGTTCACGAGCACGGCGGAGGCCACCGGCGCGAACGCGGCAGCTTCCCCGGGGACGTCGACCATGGCCGGGGAGGCCCCGGCGGCCAGCAGGACGTTGGCGGTGAAATTCGTGACGACGGCGTTGGTCAGACACTGGACCAGTGGCGCCGAGGTGCGCAGCTTCTCAATGGCGTGGCCGAGGTCGGCCGGTGTATAGGTGGGCGCATGCACGGGCATGGGCGACATCCCTCCGCTAGTACGAACTAGATCAGGTTCAGACGGGTGTGATCTCAGTCCGCGCCCTCTGCGCGGACACCCCGTGTCGATGACCGCGAGCCTACCGGCCCCCGCGGCCGCAGCCAAGTCCGTGACCTGGTTCACCACCGGCGGGCGCTAAGGTCGTAGCATGGCCACGAAGCGACGCACCCGATCGACCGCCGCGACCGCCGCGACCACCGCGGGGCGCGGCCCGCAGCCCGCAGAGCAACCAGTGGCCGCCTCGCGGCGACTGCGCGACGCCGCCGATTCACGGCTGGCCCACCCGCGCAGATTCCGTGCCGGGCAGCTCAAGGCGCTCGAGCGGCTGCTCCAGGAGAAGGAGGAGGCGCTCTGCGGCGCGCTGGCCGCGGACCTGGGGAAGCCGGCTGCCGAAGCGCGCCTGACCGAGCTGGACCGCGTGAAGGCCGAGATCGACCACGCCCAGCTGCACCTGGGGGACTGGATGGCCGACCGGCACGTGAAGGTGCCCGTGTCGCTGCAACCGGCGGCCGCGCGCATCCAGTCCCGACCCCTGGGCCTGGTGCTGGTCATCGCACCGTGGAACTACCCGGTCCTGCTGCTGCTCGGGCCCCTGGTCGGGGCCCTGGCCGCGGGCAATGCCGTGCTCCTCAAACCCTCCGAACTCGCCCCGGAGACCTCCGCGCTGCTCGCCCGGCTCATCCCCGAATACCTGGACCCCCGGGCCGTCGCCGTGGTCGAAGGGGCGGCCGAGACGACGACGGAGCTGCTGGGCCTGCGCTGGGACCATATCTTCTACACCGGTGGCGAGCGGGTCGGCCGGATCGTCGCCCACGCCGCCGCCGAATCGCTGACACCGGTGACCCTTGAACTCGGGGGGAAGAGCCCCGCCGTCGTCTCCGACGGAAACTTCCCGGCCATTGCCCGCCGGCTCGCCCACGGGAAGTTCATGAATGCCGGGCAGACGTGCGTGGCCCCGGACTACGTGCTGGCCGTCGGCGCGGGCGCGGCCGCCGGGCTGCAGAAGCACCTGCCCCGGGCGATCGCCGCGTTCTACGGCAAGGATCCGTCGTCGAGCCGGGACTACGGGCGCATGGTCAACGACGACCATTTCGTGCGCGTGGCTGGCTACCTCGGAGACGGGCGCCTCGTGTCCGGCGGTTCCATCGATGCCGCCGAGCGGTACATCGAGCCAACGGTCCTGGCCGACGTGGACCCGGGGGCGCCGGTGATGAGCGAGGAGATCTTCGGCCCCGTCCTGCCGATCGTGCGGGTCGACCGGTTCGACGACGCCATCCGCTTCATCAATTCGCGGCCGTCGCCCTTGGCCGCGTACCTCTTCAGCGAGCGTCCCCGGCTGCACGCGGCCTTCGAGGACCAGGTGCGGGCCGGCGGCATCGGGCACAATGTCTGCAACATGCACCTGGCCGTGCCGGGCCTGCCCTTCGGAGGCGTGGGCGCGTCCGGAATGGGGGCCTACCACGGCAAGGCGGGCTTCGACACGTTCAGCCAGCAGCGGCCGATGCTCTCGAAGTCCGCGAGGCTGGACACCCTGCGGGCCGTCTACCCTCCTTTCGGCTGGGCCAAGCGCGGGATCATGCGCCGGCTCGGCTGAGCCCGGACACACCGGGACCCGGCCCCGCGGGATGCGGGACCGGGTCCGGGGCTGATTGCCCACCTATGGTTGGGCGGTCGATGGCTACTCGGCGGTCAGCGAGTCCACGTAGTCCTGGTTCTCGGAGATCCACTTGTCCACGATCGGGGCGTAGTTGTCCGTATCGGTGCCGTTGAACATCGCGTTCTCCAGTGAGAACAGGTGCTCATCGTCCATCTTGAAGTCCTTCATCCACTTCGTCAGCGTGGGGTAGTCCTTTTCGAAGTCCGCGTCACCGTAGGCGGTGATGTGCTCGGCGGTGCCCAGGGTGTTCTTGGGGTCCTTGAGATCCTTGATCGGGAACTCGTCGTAGGCCCAGTGCGGACGCCACAGGGTGACGACGATGTTCTCGCCGGCGTCGGTGGACTTCTTCAACTGAGCCAGCATTGCCGGGGTCGAGGAGGTCAGGAACTTCATCTTCTCCAGGCCGTACTCGGGGATGACCTTCTCCTCGGTGGCCTTGGTCAGACCGGCCCCCGGATCGATGCCGTAGATCGTGTTGTTGAACTTGTCCGCGTTTTTCGCCAGATCCTCCAAGGAGTCGATGGGCGCGTCCTTGTTCACGGCAATGGTCAGCTTGGCATTGTCGTACCAGGTGCCCAGCTCGGTCATCTTGTCGCCGTACTCATCCATGTAGTCCTTGTGTGTCTGTGGCAACCAGACATCCATGGTCAAGTCCAGTGCACCCGTGGCGACGCCGGAGAAGATGGGGGCTGCATCGGCCGTGGTCAGCTCCACGTCGTAGCCCTTCTTGTCGAGGACCTGCTTCCACAGGTTGGACACGGCGACGGCCTCATCCCAACCGGCCATGATGCCGATTTTCAGTTCCTTCTTGTCGTCGTTACCGGAGGCCGAGGCCCCCGCGTCACCGCCGGAGGTGTCGCCACCGCAGGCAGTCAGGGCCAGCGCCGCCGCTGCGGCCATCCCCATCAATGATGCGAGCTTCTTGTTCATTACTTGTTCCTTTCGTCGCGCCCCGAGGCCGGGGCTGCAGGGTCAGGCATTCTTGGCAGGCATGTTCGTGTGTCCGAGGGAGGCGGTGATGCGGTCCAGGAAGATGGCCAGCAGGACCACGGACAGTCCTGCTTCGACACCCAAGGGGGTATCCAGCGTGGTCAGGGCCTTGTAGACCTCCCCGCCGAGTGCTCCCGCGCCGACCATGCCGGCGATGACGACCATCGACAGCGAGAGCATGATGACCTGGTTGATGCCGGCCATGATGGTCGGCAATGCCAGCGGGATCTGGATTTGGCGCAGAATGCGCGCCGGCGAGGCGCCGAAGGCCTGTCCGGCTTCCACGACTTCCGTGTCGACGCTGCGGATGCCCAGTTCGGTGAAGCGGGTGCCCGGAGCCAGCGAGAACACGATGGTGGCGACGATGCCGGGGACCGGGCCGATGCTCAGCAGCAGCAGAGCCGGAATCAGGTAGACGAACGCCGGCATGGTCTGCAGAAAGTCCAGGATCGGCTTGACGATGGCCGAGGCGATGGTGGACTTCGCCGTCAGGATGCCCAGCGGGACGCTGATGACCACGGCCACGACGCTGGCGACCAGGACCAGGGCCAATGTGTTCATCGAGTTCTCCCACTGGTTCATCCCATAGATGAGCAGCAGCCCGAGGGCGGTGCCGACGCCCAGTTTCCAGCTCTTGACGAGCCAGGCGAGCGCGGCCAGGACGAGGATGACCACCCAGAAGGGGGGCTCGGTCAGGATGTAGCCGAGCCCGTCATAGAAGTTCTGGAAAAAGGCCTTGATGACGTTGAAGAGCCCGCCCAGATTGGCGATGATCCAGTCGAGGACGGTGTCGGCCCACTGGCCAACCGGAATGCGGAACAGGTTGTCTCCCATCTAGCGCGCCTCTCCTTCATTCTCGACCGGGTATTCGTCAACGGCATCGCCGTCCACCGGGGTTGCGCCGTCTTCGCTACCCGCCGTTTGGCCGGGGGTGACCACCGGGATGCCGCTGGTGCTCGAGGGCACGTTGCCCAATGCCGAGAGCAGCGTGGCGCGGGCAATCGCGCCGATCAGACGGCCTTCGTCATCGACCACCGGTAGCGGGACCGGGGATTCGACGGAGCGTCCGAAGAGGTCGTTCAACGCCGTATCGGCGGTGACGGGGTCGTTTCCGGCGGTGATGATTTCCTCCAGATCCGAGCCGCCGCGCTCGAGCAGGGCCATGACCTCGCGGTCGCGGACGGAGCCAAGCAGCACCCGACGCCGGTCGAGGACGAACGCCGCCGAGGTCTGCAATTCGCGCATGGTCCGCAGCGCGTTGCGTGCACCACCGGAGAGGTTCACCACGGCCCGCGGTTTCTCCATGACGGTGCCGGCGGTGAGCACCCGGGTGCGGTCGACGTCCCGCACGAAGGCCGAGACGTAATCATTGGCCGGGTGGGTGAGGATGTCATCAGGGGTGCCGATCTGCACGATCTCGCCGTCGCGCATGACGGCGATGCGGTCGCCGAGGAACATGGCCTCGTTCAGGTCGTGGGTGATGAAGATGATGGTCTTGCCCAGATCGGCCTGGAGTGCGGCGAGCTGTTCCTGCATGTCGCGTCTGATCAGGGGATCCAGTGCGGAGAAGGCCTCGTCCATGAGCAGGATGTCCGTCTCTGCGGCGAGTGCACGCGCCAGGCCGACACGCTGCTGCATGCCGCCGGAGAGCTGGCTCGGGTACTTGTCTCCCCAACCCTTCAGCCCGACGATGTCCAGGACCCTGTTCGCCCGTTCGGTCCGTTCCGCGGGGCCGACGCCCTGGACCTCGAGCCCGTAGGCGGCGTTCTGAAGCACGGTGCGGTGCGGCAGGAGGGCGAAGTGCTGGAACACCATCGAAATGCGCTTCTGCCGGACCTTGCGCAGCTTCTTGGCGGAGATCTTGGCGATGTCGGTGTCGCCGATGACAACCGATCCGCTGGTCATCGGCCAGAGGCCGTTGAGCATGCGAATCAGCGTCGACTTGCCGGACCCGGAAAGGCCCATGACCACGAAGATCTCGCCGGGCTTGACCTCGAAGCTCGCGTCGATGACGGCTGCGGTTCCCAGCGATGCCACGTCCTGGCGGGTCTTGCCCGCTTTCAGGAGCTTGACGGCCTCGTGCCCGCGGCGTCCGAACACCTTGTACGCGCTGTCCACGCGGAGTGCGGCTTGCCCTGTCTCAGGAGTATTCACGTTTTCCCGTCCACGGTCTGGGTCCGGGGGGAGACAGACCGATTTCTCGGTAACCCGACCCCGACGACGGTTCCAAGGCGCGACCACCGGAGGCGACGAGGAAAGTCCTTCTGACAGGGCGAGTGATTGACTTTCACCTGCAACGCTAACAACCCCCTGTTCGCCGAGGGCTGAAAAGCCGCGTTTGACCGAGAGTACACCCGGGGTGGGCATGGCTGCATCCCTAGGGCCACAAGGGGTTCCCTGAAGTTATGGCATTGTGACAGGACGGTTTGTCAAAACCTCCGCAAACCGGTGGTTTCGCCGATCGCGGGGGTCAATACGGTCAGCCGATGATCGAGTCGACCAGGGCCTTGGCTTCCTGCTGGACCTGGCGCAGATGGTCCTCGCCCTTGAACGATTCGGCGTAGATCTTGTAGACGTCCTCGGTTCCCGAGGGGCGGGCCGCGAACCAGGCGTTCTCGGTGGTGACCTTCAGTCCGCCGATGGGTGCGCCGTTGCCCGGCGCCTCGGTCAGCCGGGCCGTGATGCGTTCGCCGGCGAGTTCCGCCGCCGACACGTCGCTGGCCGAGAGCTTGGCCAGGGCGGACTTTTGCTCGCGCGTGGCAGACGCGTCGATGCGGGCGTACGACGGCGCCCCGAAGTCCGCAGCCAGCCGTGCATAGTGCTCGCTGGGGGAGGAACCGGTGATGGCCTGGATTTCCGAGGCCAGCAGCGCCAGCAGCAGGCCGTCCTTGTCGGTGGTCCAGGGGCTCCCGTCGAAACGCACGAAACTTGCCCCGGCGGATTCCTCCCCGCCGAAGACCCCGGTTCCGTCCAGCAGCCCGGGGACGAACCACTTGAAGCCCACGGGGACCTCGATGAGCTCGCGGCCCAGCGACGCAGCCACCCGGTCGATCATCGAGGAGCTCACGAGCGTCTTGCCGACGCCGGCGCCCTGGGGCCATTGCGGACGGTGGCGGTACAGGTAGTCGATGGCCACGGAGAGGAAGTGGTTGGGGTTCATCAGCCCCGTGTCCGGGGTGACGATCCCATGGCGGTCGGCATCGGCGTCGTTCCCGGTGCCGATGTCGAAGGAGGCGCCGCCGTCCCGGACCGTCTCGATCAGGCCGGCCATGGCGGCCGGTGAGGAGCAGTCCATGCGGATCTTGCCGTCCCAGTCCAGGGTCATGAAGGACCAGCGCGGATCGACTTCGGGGTTCACCACCGTCAGGTCCAGGCCATACCGTTCGCCGATGGCGCCCCAGTAGTCAACGGAGGCCCCGCCCATCGGATCGGCGCCGATGCGCACCCCGGCGGCCCGGATGGCATCCAGGTCGAGCACCGAGGACAGCGTGCCGACATAGGCGGACAGGAAGTCGTGGCTGCCGAGGTTCTCCGCGAAGCGTGCCTGCGAAATCGTCACCCGCTTCACCCCGGAGAGTCCCGCGGTGAGCAGGTCGTTGGCGCGTCCGGCGATCCAGGAGGTGGCATCCGAGCCGGCCGGGCCCCCGTGCGGCGGGTTGTACTTGAAGCCACCGTCGGAGGGCGGGTTGTGCGAGGGGGTGATGACGATCCCGTCCGCCTGCCCGGCGGCGTCGCCGGGACGCCGGGAGCGGTTGTGCGTGAGGATGGCATGGCTGACGGCCGGGGTGGGGGTCCAGCCGTTGCGCGCGTCGACGCGTACGTCCACGCCGTTGGCGACCAGGACCTCCAGCGCCGTGTCCTGTGCCGGGTCGGAGAGGGCGTGGGTGTCCTTGCCGACGAACAGCGGCCCGGCGATGCCCTGGCCGGCGCGGTATTCCACGATCGCCTGGGTGATGGCCGCGATGTGGTTCTCGTTGAAGGATCCGTCCAGGGAGCGCCCGCGGTGTCCCGAGGTGCCGAAAGAGACCCGTTGGCTGGGGTCCTCCGGATCCGGTACGACGTCGAAGTACGCGGAGCGCACGGCGTCGAGATCAATCAGGTCCTCGGGGAGTGCTCGCATCCCGGCACGTTCGGCAGCCATGGATACAGCTAACCAGATGGGCTGCGAAAAAGCCCCGGTCCCGGGACGAAGTGTCCGGGACCGGGGCTTTTTTGACGCGAAGTGAACGCGGGGACTACTTCACCCCGGACATCAGCGACTTGATCGGCTTGACGGCCGCCATGAGGGCGACGCCCAGGACGATGGCGGTGCCGCCGAGGGCGACGAAGTAGGGGATCTCGTTGCCCTCGGTGTAGAAGCCGGCGAGGATGCCCGCCAGGGTGGTGCCCAGCGAGACCGAGAGGTAGAACAGGGCGACCATCTGCGTGGTGAAGGCGATCGGGGCCAGCTTCGTGGCGACCGAGAGGCCGATGGGGCTGAGCAGCAGCTCGGCCATCGTGCACAGGAACAGGATCCCGGCCAGGGCCAGCAGCGGGGTCTTCTCCAGCGAGTTCAGCGGGATGAAGACCAGGAAGGCAATGCCGACGATCACCAGCGAGGCGCCGAACTTCAGGGGGGTCGAGGGCTGCCGGTCTCCCATCTTCGTCCAGATGCCGGCGAAGACCGCGGCGAAGATGATGATGAAGACGGGGTTGATGGACTGGGTCCAGCTGGCCGGCATCTCCCAACCGAAGAGATTGCGGTCCAGGCGCTGTTCGGAATAGACGGCGATGAACGTGAACTGCTGCTGGAACAGGGCCCAGAACGCCGCGGAGGCGACGTAGAGCGGGATGAATGCGGTGACGCGGCGGCGCTCGGTGGTGTCGATCTTCTTCGAGCTCAGGATGACGATGAAGTAGATGACCGATGCGGCGACGACGACGATGGCGATGGTGGTGGCCAGGTTGTCGGCATGGACGATGCCGGTGGTCAGCAGGACGATGATGATCGCAATGCCGATCAGGACGCCGATTCCGTAGCGCACGCGCAGGCTGCCCGGCAGTGGGTCGGTGACGTGGTGCGTCGAGGCCGGCAGGTTCTTGCGGCCTAGGGCGTAGATGGTCAGGCCGATGGCCATGCCGATCGCCGCCAGGGCGAAGCCATAGTGGAAGCCCAGCCGGGTCTGGAGCAGGCCGGTGAGCAGCGGGCCAATCAGGGCGCCGATGTTCACGCCCATGTAGAAGATGGAGAACCCGGCGTCGCGGCGGCTGTCCTTCTCGGCGTACAGCGAGCCCACGAGGGTCGTCGCGGTGGCCTTCAGGCCGCCCGATCCCAGGGCGACGAGCAGCAGGCCGACCGTCAGTCCGACGACTCCGGGCAGGGCGGCCAGGGCGATGTGGCCGAGCATGATCATGATCGCCGTGTAGAAGAGCACGCGCTCGGAGCCGAAGAGCCGGTCGGCGATCCAGGCCCCGAAGATGGTGCTGAGGTATACGGTGCCGCCGTAGGCGCCGACCAGGCTCAGGGACAACCCCTGGTCCAGGCCGAGACCGCCCTCGGCCACCTCGAAGTACATGTAGTAGGCGAGGATGCCCTGCATGCCGTAGAAGGAGAAGCGCTCCCACATCTCGACATTGAAGAGGTTGAAGAGCATCCGGGGGTGGCCAAAGAAGGTCTTTCCGGCCGGTTCCCGTGTGGTATTCAATGAGGTCATTTACAATATTTTGCGCCTGGGTGTCCCGATACACCTACTTCCGTGAGCCAGATCACATGTCGTTGGCGGCATGCATCAGTTGTGCGGCCAGTGCCAGCAGGTCCGCCTCGCTGCCGTTGGCGCCGATCAGCTGGATCCCCATCGACAGCCCCGTGTCGGTGCGCAGCGTGGGCACGGTGACGGCCGGTGTCCCGGCGACGTTCACCACGGAGGTGTAGGGCGTGTACCGGCATTGCAGCTCGTAGTCGAAGTCGGCGTCGTGGGAGGTGTACCAGCCGATCGGGCGTGGCGTCTGGGCCATCGCCGGGGTCAGTACCGCGTCGTACCGGCCCCATTGGGCGCGGCAGTCCCCGGCGATCTTCTGCAGGACCGTGGCGGCGTCCCGCTTGTCCCCATCGGACCGGGCCAGGGCCCGGGCGCGGAAGCTGCGGGTGAGTTCCATCAGTGCCGGAGCCGCCTCGTCCGGGAGTCCCGCCTCGGCCAACCCCGCGGTCCAAATGGCCTGGAAGGCATCGGCATAGCGGTTGTCATAGCGGATATCGGCTTCCTCGACGCGGTGGCCCGCGGCCTGAAGCAGGCCAATGCCCGCCTGCAGCGCCGCCTCGGCTTCCGGCGCCAGGCTGATGGGGTAGTGCGTCTCGAAGGGCGAGGTGCGCGAGAGGCCGATCCGCAACGCCCGTCCGCTGGCCGGCCGGGCACGCCGGGCCGCGGCCAGGTAACCCGTGGTCCCGGTCAGCGAGTCCATCAGCAGGCCGGCATCCTCGGCGGTGCGGGCCAACGGTCCGGAGACCACGAAGCGCGGGGCGCCGAATCGGTCGACGCGGCCGTTGGCCAGATCCGCCGGGACGGTCCCCAGGCCCGGCTTCAGCCCGACCAGTCCACAGGCAGAGGCAGGGATGCGCACGGAACCGCCGCCGTCGTTCCCGGGGGCCACCGGTAGTAGGCCGGCGGCGACGGCGGCCGCGCTGCCACCCGAGGAGCCACCGGGCGACAGCGACGGATCGACCGGATGCCGGGCCGGTGGGGCGATGAGGTTCTCGGAATAGCAGTTCAGGCCGAACTCCGGGATTTGCGTCTTGCCCAGCGAGATGGCTCCGTCCGTGCGCAGCCGGGCGACCAGCGGGCTGTCCTCCCGGGCGGTGGCATGGGGGACGGCGGCGCTGCCGAAGGTGGTGGGGACCCCTTCGACGTCCCACAGGTCCTTGTAGGCCAGGGGCATCCCGTGCAGCGGGGGCAGGGCCTGCGCGCCGGTCCGGGCACGCACCGCGGCCTGGTCGGCCGCATCGGCATCGGCCAGGGCCCGTTCGGCGGTGACGGTGATGAAACTGCCCAGTCGGGGATTGTGCTCTTCGATGCGGGACAGGAAGTGGTCTGCCGCCTCCCGGGCCGAGATACCGCCGCTGGCGAGCAGGTCGCGCAGTTCGACGGCGGTGAGCCCACCGATCGTGTTGTCGGGGGAATCGTCGTGGTCGGTGGTCATCGCCTGGCCTCCAGGGTGTCGTGTTCGTCGTCGCGGTCGCGTTGGAAAACCAGCACGACCGAGCGCAGGGCCAGGATGAAGCCCATGAAGAGCAGCACGTAGCCGAAGAAGGCATGGAGCCGGACGTTCTCGGTGAGGAAAGGTCCCGACTCGGTCGTGATGAGGATGATCGCGGCCAGGGTCGCGGCGCCGGCGAGCAGGGCCACCACGACCTGCTGGACCAGCCGGTTCAGGAACCCGCGGTCGGCCGGATGGGCTAGGACCCGGACGTTGACCGAGAGCCGGCCCCGCTCGACGTCCTCGGTGATCTTGTTCAGCCGGCGGGGCCACTCGCGGAGGGTCGGCAGGAGCTGCATGGCCCTCACCTCGAGCTCGTCCTTCAAGCTTGCGGCGGTGAATTGGGCCCCGATGATCTTCCGACCGGCCTCGCGGGCGGCCGCCACGACGTTCAGCGCTGGATCGATCAGCGACAGCGTTCCCTCCAGGGCCCCCAGGGCGCGCAAGGCTGCGGCGACCTGCGGTGGCACGGAGAAGCCATGGCGCACGATCAGGGCGAAGAGGGCCGTGAACATCTCGGACCCGCCCTGGCCGCCGAACCCATTGCGGTAGCGCACCAGCAGCTGCCCGAGCGAGCGCTCGAAACCTCGTTCGTCGAAGTCCTCCGGTCGGTCGAGCAGCCCCAACAAGGCGTCCGTGGCCAGCTGGTTGTCGTTCTTGTCGATGGCGAATAACAACATGTTCAACGACTGCTGGCTGGCCGGATCCAGCCTGCCCACGGCGCCGAAGTCGAGCAGCGCGAGCCCGCCCTCCCGGGTGATGAAGATGTTGCCGGGGTGCAGGTCGGCATGGAAGACCCCGTCCCCGGAGATCTGGTGCAGCGTCGCGCCGAGCAGTTCCCGAGCGAGCACCCGACGCCGGTCCGGGCCCCATTGGGACAGCGCCGCACCGGCCGACCCGACCGGCTGGCCGTCGAGCTCGTCCATCACCAGGAGACGGGGACCGCTGAACCCGGTGTGGACCTGCGGCACGGTGACCTCGAAACCGCTCAACGACGCGGCAATGGCCTGCATGTTCTCGGCTTCCGTGCGGTAGTCGAGTTCCTCGGCCAGGGAATCAGAGAATCCGCGCGCCAGGGCGGACACCCCCAGTCGGCGTGCCCACGGGGCGGAGCGCTCCAACCAGCCGGCGATCTGCACGACGATCGCCCGGTCGCGCTCGACCTGCTTCAGCGCGGACGGCCGCTGCACCTTGACGACAACGCGGGTTCCGTCATGCAGGGTGGCCCGGTGCACCTGGGCGACGGAGGCGGAGGCGAGCGGCTCCTGTTCGATCGAGGCGAACGCGTCCTGAGGAGCCCGGCCCAGGCTCGCGGCGAGGGCCGCCTCCATGACCGGCCAGGGTTCCGGGGCCGCCTGCGTCTGCAGATGCGAGAGCTCGCGGATGTACGGCTCGGAGAGCAGATCGCGTCGGCTGGAGAGCATCTGCCCGAGCTTCACGAACGTCACGCCGGCCTCGTTGAGGGCTTCGCGCAGTGAGCGGGCCGTCTGGTCCTCGCGTGCCTCGTCGCGCCGGCGGTTCAGCCCGCGGGCCTGGGCCAGCAGCCCGTGGCGCACGGCGATGCGCATGACCTGAAAGTAGCGGGCGCTGTGGGCACGGCGGGTCTTCCAGCCGGTGAACAGGCGGATCGGCGAGGGCAGCGTGCCGGTGGGGAAGGTGATCTCCAGGACCATCAGCAGCGCCACACCGAGGGCGAACACCCAGATCAGGGCCAGCGCGGCAAACATCAGGGCCACGGGGGGCGAGACCTGCAGCTGCGTCTGGTCGCTGACGTAGGCTGCCCGGAAGAGATACCGCACGACGAAGCTCAGCCCGGCAGACATGAGCAGGCCGACGGCGATCGAGCGCGGCCATCCGACGGGCACTCCGAGGACCCGGCGTGAGACACCCGCGACGATCCAGGCCTGCAGGGCCAGGAACACCGCCCCCAGGATGACCGTCAGCGTCCAGCCCAGGCCGCCAAGTGCGGCGATGCCGGCGTTCGGGTCCATGTCAGCCCTTCATCTATCGGGGAGGGGTCGGTACCCACTATAGGCTGGGGACCTCAGCAGGAAACCGTTGGAAGGATGGACCATGAGCGAATTCGAGACCGTGGAGGTCACCGGCGTTCCGGCCGGTGCCAAGGTGCTGGACGTCCGCGAGGACTACGAATGGGTCGAGGGCCACGCAACCGGGGCGGTGCACATCCCGATGGGCGAATTGCCGGAACGCCTGGAGGAACTGGACCCGGACGAGGACACCTACGTCATCTGCCGCACCGGCGGCCGTTCCGCCCAGGTGGCCGGCTGGCTGGTGGGCCAGGGGTACACCGCCTTCAACATCGCCGGCGGCAGCGGAGCCTGGCTCGAGGCCGGATTGCCGCTCACGAGCGAGAACGGCCAGGAGCCCACCGTTCGATGAAATACACCTATCTGGGGCCTGCGGGGACGTTCACCGAGCAGGCGCTCCTGCAGGTCCCGGGGGTCGAGGACGGGGAACGGGTTCCGGCCACGAGCGTGAACCTCGCCCTGCAGCACGTGCGCGACGGCGACGCCGACGCGGCGATGGTGCCCATCGAGAACTCCGTCGAAGGCGGGGTGTCGGCGACCCTGGATGCCATCGCCAGCGGCGGGGCACTGCAGATCGTGCGCGAGGTGCTGGTGCCGATCACGTTCGTCCTGGTCGCCCGCGAGGGCATCACCGAACCGGGCCAGATCCGCACCGTGGCCACACATGGGCATGCGATCGCCCAGTGCCGCGGATGGGTGGAGGCCCATCTGCCCGGCGCCGAATTCGTCCCGGCGTCCTCCACGGCCGCCGGCGCCCTGGGGCTGCTGGATCCGGACTGCCGCTACGACGCGGCCATCTGCTCGCCGCTTGTGCTGGAGCAGAACCAGCTGAACCTGGTGCGCCGCGGCGTGGAGGACCACACCGGGGCCGTGACCCGCTTCGTGCTGGTCACCCGGCCCGGAGCGGTGCCGGGGCCGACCGGGAACGACAAGACCACCGTGGTGATCCCGTTGCCCGAGGACCATCCGGGCGCCCTGATGGGGATCCTGGAGCAGTTTGCCGCCCGCGGCGTGAACCTCAGCCGCATCGAATCCCGCCCGACCGGTGAGGGCCTGGGCTCCTACTTCTTCTCCGTCGACGTCGAGGGGCACCTGTCCGAGGCGCGGGTGGCCGACGCCCTGGCCGGCCTGCACCGCATCAGCCCGCAGATCCGATTCCTCGGGTCCTATCCCAGCGCCACCGAACTCGACGAGCCGAGCCCCTCCCCGGCTCGGCACAACACCGACGAGGCCTTCGCCCAAGCCCATGCCTGGGTCAGGGGACTGCAGTCCCACACGCGGTGATCGACGCCGGTGCACCAGCATGCGGGTGCACCGGGCTCGACGTCAGTGTGTGGGCACCCGGATCTTGAGGGCCAGCGGCAGGACGGTGACCGTCACGGCGCGGATCTCACCGGTGGTGTCCCCGTCGAGCTGGGATCCGATGTCCTCGTCGGCGACGATGCGAATCTTTCCGGCCTGGAAGTACTCGATGACCGGGATGGCACGGCGGTGGCGCAGCGCGGTCTTGGCAGCGATCCACGCCCAGCCGACCGCCGAGCGCGGGCTCATGACCACCAGGTCGAGCAGGCCGTCGTCGAGCTTGGCGTCGGGGACGAAGTCGAGACCGGCTTGCAGCTTCCCGGCATTGGCGAAGATCAACGAGCGGATCTTCCGGTCCATCGGCTCACCGTCGTCCAGGGTGATGGTCACCGGACGCCGCTTGCCCGGCAGGTGGCGCATCCCCGCCTCCGCGTATGCCAGGGGGCCCACCATTGCCTTGAGGTCGTCCCGGGTGTCGGCCATCATCTCGGCATCGGTGCCGACGCCGGCCATCACCAGGAAGACGTTGGTGTCGGAGCTGCCGTCGGCCCGTTCCAGCTCGATCTGCGCCGCGTCGATGGCCCGGGTGCGTCCCTGCAAGGCGGTGTGGACGCAGGACCCCAGGTCGTCCACGTTGAAGCCGAGGTTGCGCGCCAGCAGGTTGCCGGTGCCCAGGGGGATGATCCCCATGGATGCCCCGGTGCCGGCCAGCACCTCCCCGACGGCGCGGATCGTCCCGTCGCCGCCCGCCGCGACGACGACCTCGCACCCGGCCTCCAGCGCCTGGCGTGCCATCCCATAGCCCGGATCGTCGACAGTGGTCTCCAGGACCATGGGCTCATCCAACCCCGCCGACGCCCAGGCCAGCAGCAGGGCGGAGCGGGTCTCGTCGGCCGCCTGCTTGGAGGGGTTGATGACCAGGGCCGTCCTGGATGTGTTGGCCAACGCGTCGGAGACCAGCGGTGTCGAGGCGATGCCGCGGACCTTGACCCGCAGGCGCCCCACGGAGACGAGGCTCGCCGCGGCAATGAGCAGCGCGACGACAACGAGGATGAGGGAAAGGTATTCGAGGCCCATGGTGCTCATTACCCTAGCGGGGATTCGGTAACCTGTAGTGGTGATCGATGTTAAAGAGCTCGTAGAGAATCCGACGGCCTTCCGTGACTCCCAGCGTTTCCGCGGCGCCGACGAATCCGTGGTGGATCGGATCATCAGTGCCGATGCCACCCGCCGCACTGCGATCACCAGTTTCGAGAACCTGCGCGCCGAGCAGAACGCCTTCGGCAAGAAGGTCGCCGCCGCCCAGGGTGAGGAGAAGGCCGCCCTGCTGGCCGAGGTGAAGGAGCTTGCCGCGCGGGTGAAGGCCGAACAGGCCACCGCCGACGCCGCGCAGGAGGAACTGACGGCGCTGCAGCGCTCTGTGCCGAACCTCATCCAGGACGGCGCCCCCGCCGGCGGCGAGGAAGACTTCACCGTGGTCAAGACCGTCGGCACCCCCCGTGACTTCGCCGCCGAGGGCTTCGAGCCCCGCGACCACCTGGAACTGGGCGAGATGCTTGGCGCCATCGACATGGAACGCGGCGCGAAGGTCTCCGGATCGCGCTTCTACTTCCTCAAGGGTGTCGGGGCACGGCTGGAGATCGCCCTGCTGAACATGGCGCTGGACCAGGCGGTGTCCAACGGGTTCATTCCGATGATCACCCCGACCCTGGTCCGTCCCGAGACCATGCAGGGCACCGGGTTCGATGTCGAGCACGATGACGAGATCTACCGGCTCGAACGCGACAACCTGTACCTGACCGGCACCTCCGAGGTCGCCCTCGCCGGGTACCACGCCGACGAGATCCTCGACCTCTCCGTCGGGCCCACCCGGTATGCCGGCTGGTCCTCGTGCTACCGGCGCGAGGCCGGCTCCGCCGGCAAGGACACCCGCGGGATCATCCGGGTCCACCAGTTCAACAAGCTCGAGATGTTCGTGTACTGCTCGCCCGAGGACGCAGCCGCCGAGCACCAGCGGCTGCTGGCCTGGGAAGAGGAGATGCTGGCCAAGGTCGAGCTGCCCTACCGCGTCATCGACACCGCCGCCGGCGACCTGGGCATGAGCGCCGCCCGCAAGTTCGACTGCGAGGCCTGGGTCCCCACCCAGGACGCGTACCGGGAGCTGACCTCGACCTCGAACTGCACCACCTTCCAGGCCCGCCGCCTGAACATCCGCGAACGGACGGTCGGAGCCGATGGCAAGCCGGGCAGGACCCGGCCCGTCGCCACGCTGAACGGCACGCTGGCCACCACCCGGTGGATCGTGGCGATCCTGGAGCACCACCAGAACGCCGACGGTTCCGTGACCGTGCCCGAGGCCCTGCGCCCCTACCTGGGTGGCCTGGAGACCCTGCCGGTCCTCTGAGCCGCGCCGCAGCATCGGCCGTGCGTCCGCCCCCGGGGCGGGCGCACGGTTGGTTAACCGCGGGGCCATCGGCTCGTCGGCGGATGTTCACCGGTGGATGTGACCCCGTCGATGTCCAACGGAGCCGGTCGATGTTTGACTAGAGTCATGACCATGACAGTGAACACCGGCACCGAAGACCGGTTGATGACCACCAGCCAGAAGATGGTGTGCCTGGACGTTGACGGCACACTTGTGGACCACGACGGCCACATGTCCGACGCCGTCCGGGAGGCCGCCCGCGCCATCGTGGCGGCAGGGCACGAGGTGATCGTCTCCACCGGACGATCGCTGGGTGCCACCCTGCCCGTCGTCGAGCTCCTGGGCATCGACTCCGGATATGCGGTGTGCAGCAACGGCGGCGTGAGCGTACGCATCGACACCTCCCTGGAGGCCGGATACGAGGTGCTCGAGCGCAAGACCTTCGACCCGGCTCCGGCACTGCGGGCCCTGCGCGGGGCACTGCCCACCGCCAAGTACGCACTGGAGGACGACGAGGGCAGCTTCCTGTCCACCGAGCGCTTCCAGGACGCCAGCTTCGGCGTCGAGGCCCGTGCCGTGGCGTTCGAGCAGCTGATGGAGGCCACGGCGGTGCGCCTGGTCGTCTTCTCCACCGACTCCTCCTCCGAGGAGTTCGGCGAGGCCGTCCGGGCCATCGGACTGCACGGGGTCACCTACTCCGTCGGCTGGACCGCCTGGTTGGACATCGCCGCCGAGGGCATCACCAAGGCCAGTGCGATCGAGGAGCTGCGCGGCCAGCTCGGCTACGCGGCAGCGGATACCGTGGCCGTCGGCGACGGACGCAACGACATCGAGATGCTCGGCTGGGCCGGACGCGGCGTCGCCATGGGCCAGGCCCCGGACGAGGTCAAGGCCGCGGCCGACGAGGTCACCGCCTCCGTGGACGAGGACGGGCTGGCGCACGTGTTGCGCAGCCTGTTGTAGGGCCCCGGCGGCCCCACAACGTTGATTTCCGGGACCACGTCGAACCCTCCTCGCCTCAAGCCGGCCTGACCGGCACCACCACCGGATGGATGGCGTGGACCCGCGTGGACGGTGGCCGCGACCAGCCCGGAAGCACCCCGCGAACCGTGCTTGACGTTGACGCAACGTCAAGCCATACGCTGGGGCGACCGAGACGAAAGGGGCACCCCATGGACTGGCCGATCCAGCAGATCGCCGCGTTGGCGGGCACCACCAGCCGCACCCTGCGGCACTACGACAGCATCGGCCTGCTCCCACCCAGCCGCATCGCCTCCAACGGCTACCGCCATTACGACGCCGATGCCCTCCACCGCCTGCAACGCATCCTGCTCCTGCGCGAGCTCGGGTTGGGCCTGCCGGCCATCTCCGCCGTCCTGGACCGGCCCCTCGACACAGCCGATGCGCTGGGAACCCATGTGGAGTGGCTGAAGCAGGAGCGCCGGCGCCTGGACCGGCAGATCGCCTCGGTTGAACGCACTATCGACACCATCACCACAGGAGGAACCCTCATGCCCGAAGACATGCTGGACGGATTCGACCACACCGAGCACCGGGAGGAGGTCGAGCGCCGCTGGGGACGGGAGGCCTATGCCAGCGGTGATGCCTGGTGGAGTGGTCTCGACGCCGCGGCGAAGCAGGACTGGAAGGACCGTGTGGCCGCCCTGTCCGCGGACTGGTCCGGCGCAGCGGCCCGGGGCATCGACCCCGCATCCGCCGAGGCGCAGGAGCTGGCGCGCCGACACGTCGAGTGGCTGTCCTCGGTTCCGGGCACGCCGGCGAGCAGGCCCGGAGGGGATATGCGCGGCTACGTGACGGGGCTGGGCCAGATGTACGTCGACGACCCCCGCTTCGGGGCGAACTACGGTGGACCCACCGGCGCCGCGTTCGTCCGCGACGCCCTGGCCGTCTACGCCGACCGGGAGTTGTAGAGCCCGAGCAGGGGCGGCAGGTCGGCCATTTCGTCGAAGAGGGTGGCTCCGGCCTGCCGCAGGGCCTCCGCCCCGGCCAGCCCGCCGGCGAAGCCGAGCACCTCCATCCCCGCGGCCCGTGCCGCCAGGACCCCGTTGACGCTGTCCTCGATGACCACGCACCCGCTCGGGTCGACGCCCTCCCGGGCCGCCGCATGGAGGAAGACATCCGGCCAGGGCTTGCCCCGGTCGACAGCCTCGGCGGAGTGGATGCGCCCGACGAAGCGGTCCGACAGGCCCGTGGTCCCCAAGGTGAGTTCCATGCGGGCATGCGATCCCGAGGAGGCCACGCAGTATCGCAACCCGGCTGCCTCCACCGCATCCAGGACCGCAACGACGCCCGGGACCGGGGCCAGCTCGCGGGCGAAGGCCTCCCGGGTCTCGGCCGTGGACCGCTCGTCGAACTCCAGCGCCCGCGCCGGGCCCAACAGGTCCGTGAGCAGCGTGAAGGCATCGGCGGCGGAGCGGCCCATGAAGGTGGCGACGACGTCGGCCTGCGTGTGGGGGTGGCCCATTGCGGTCAGGGTTCGGGCCTCGATGGCCGTGGCGAGGCGCTCTGTGTCGACCAGCACGCCGTCGCAGTCGAAGATGACCAGGCCGGGCCGGCTGGCCGTGGCTTGCGCCGGTTCCGGGCTCATCCTCGGGGGTCGTACGGGTAGGTGGCGGCCGGCAACTCGGACGGTCCGGCCACGAGTGCGAGCAGCCGGGACACCGCCGGGCGGCACGCCCATTCCTCGTTCCAGTTCGAGCGGACCACGGCCTTGGAGACGGCCTGCGTGGTGATGCCCAGTTCGGCGGCAATCGCCTTCTGCTGGCCGCGCACCCCGGGGATCATCAGGTCCAGAACGGACCATTCCGCCTCGGTGCGGGTCACCACGATCTGGCCCACCAGCCGGGCCACGGCCTCCGCCTCGGCGGCAAGGGCGGCGTCCGGACCGGAAATGGCCAACGGGACGCGCTCGCCGGTCTTCTGCGCCCGGTCCACGGCGCGGCGCGCATGGACCAGACCAAAGCCCTCCGCCTGCGTGATGGACTCCGGGAAAGGCGTCTGGACCGGACCCACCCCGATGCCGACATGCCAGCGGCGCCCTCGCAGCGCGATCATCGCCGCCTCGACGGCGTGGCCGGCATCGTCGGCCACCCCGATGGCCTCGTCGCCGAAGGACCGCTGGAAGGGACGCAGCAGGGGGACCGTTTCCAGGTCCCGGACCAGGTCATCGACGCGGTCGCCGACCTCACGCGAGTCGCGCTGGTTGATGGTGAGGACGAACATGGGACCAGTCTGCCCGATGATCAACCGTTTTCGGTTGATCCCGGGGCCGTGCCGCCAGGGCAGGGGGCCGTGTCCCGGTCCGCCGCCGTCGGGTCCGACGCGGCCGGCGGGGACAGGTCGACCACGGTCCACCGCAGGAAGAACTGGGTCGACGGGCCGATCAGCAGTGCATACGCGACGGTGCCCAGGCCGACGGTGCCCAGGCCGACGGTGCCGCCCAGCAGCCAGCCGATCGCCAGGACCGTCACCTCGATGCCGGTGCGGATCACCCGCAGGCTCCAGCCGGTGCGCAGGTGCAGCCCGGTCATCAGCCCGTCGCGCGGGCCGGCGCCGAATTGGCTGCCGATGTACAGCGCCCCGCCGAGGCCGTTGACGACCAGGGCGGCGGCGATCACGGCAATCTGCAGCGCCAGCCCGTGGATCTCCGGGAGCAGCCAGAGGGTCAGGTCCGCGGAGACGCCGATCCAAATGGTGTTGGCGATGGTGCCCAGGCCGGGCCATTGGCGCAACGGGATCCAGGCCAACAGCACCAGCAGCCCGACGACGATGATGATCGTGCCCAGGCTCAGCGGGATGTGCCGGGACAGACCCAGGTGCAGCACGTCCCAGGGCGCCACCCCGAGCCCCGCGCGGACGAAGGCGCCCATGGCCACCCCGAAGAAGGTGAGCCCGACGAACAGGCGCAGCAACCGCGACGGCAGCCGTCCCGCCCGCAACTGCCCCAGCGGTGTCAGCGCTAGCAGGGCCGGACGCGGGCTGGAGGACGGGCTGGCGGGCATGGTGGTGTGGCTGCTACTCGACGTCGCGGCCCTGGGGCTCGTCTTCCTCGGATGCCTCGCCGGCCTTCGTGAACCGCTCGATCGAGCGGACCAGCTCGGCCTCGGCGGCCGCGCGGCCCTCCCAGCCCTCGTTCTTGACCCACTTGCCCGGTTCCAGGTCCTTGTAGCGGGTGAAGAAGTGCTCGATCTCCTTGACCAGCCACTCGTCGAGGTCCTCGAGCTCGCGGATGTGGTCGAAACGCTTGTCGGCCGGGACGCAGACGAGCTTGGCGTCGCCGCCGCCGTCGTCGGTCATGTTGAACACCGCGATCGGCCGGGACTCGACGAGCACGCCGGGGATCAGCTCCACGCCGGGCAGGTAGACCAGTGCGTCCAGCGGATCGCCGTCCTCGCCGAGGGTGTCCTCGAAGTAGCCGTAGTTCGTCGGGTACTGCATCGAGGTGAACAGCACGCGGTCCAGCCGCAGGCGGTGCGTCTCGTGGTCGATCTCGTACTTGACGCGCGAGCCCGTGGGGATCTCGATGGTGACGTCATGGTTCATGAAGGGTCCTCGACTTTCGTGCTGCGGCGCGGGCGCGACACGGAAACCGGGCGTGCGCCGTCTAGGCTTAAGGCTGCTGGCCCCAAGACTATATGGCGGCGCCGGGCAACCACTACTCGAGGAAGATACCGATGAAACGCGCGATGCGGACGTTCACGTCCCTGCTGCTGGTCGTCGTCGTGGGCACCCTGCTCGGCGTGCTGGTGCTCAACCTGGCCCCGGCCTTCCTGGACCGCCCGGCCACCGCCGACCCCGCCCCGATGCCCACCGCGGCCCCGGAGGTGGCCCCGGCCAGCGCCACCGCCCTCGAGCCGCTGGGCACCGGCGGCGCACTGCCCCGGGCCGCGGTCCTGCAGCAGAAGCTCGACAAGGCCTTCACCACGGACGCCGACGGCTCCTACACGGGCCAGGTCATCGACCTGGCGACCGGCGAGGTGCTCTACAACCGCCATGGGGACCAGGCCAGCGCCCCGGCGTCGAACCTGAAGATCCTCACCGCGGTGGCGGCCCTGCAGCAGCTGGGCGGGGAGCAGACCCTGCCCACGACGGCGATGCTCGGCTCGGACGACACGGTGGTGCTCGTCGGCGGGGGAGACGTGCTGCTCGGCGCCGGCGCCTCGGAACCCGATGCCACGGTCAGCCGCGCCGGCCTGGCGACCCTGGCCGAGCAGACCGCCGCAGCCCTTTTCGCCTCCGGGAACTTCGACCCCGGAACCGGTACCGAACTGCAGGTCGTGCTCGACGACACCCTGTTCACCGGCGCGGACCTGAACCCCGTGTGGGACGAGTCCCTGATGAGCACCTCCAACATCACCGCCGTCCAGCCGCTGGCCATGTACGGTGCGCGCAAGGACAGCCACCCGCAGAGCGTGCGGGTGCCGGATCCGGCGATGGCGGCAGCCACCACGTTCCGCACGGCCCTGGCCGCTGCCGTCGCCGCCGAGCAGCGCGAGGCCGACGCCGCGGGCCCGGCCGGTGCCGCGGCCGATGGCTCCCCGGACGCGGCCTCCGGAACGGCCTCGGGCCCCGCCGATGCGGCGGTGCCCCGGCTCTCCATCAACGACGACGTCATCCGGGGCGAGGCCGGTGCCGGAGCCGAGACCCTGGCCGTGGTCCACTCTGCCCCGGTCGTCGACCAGCTGGCCTTCATGGGCGCGGAATCGGACAACTACGTCGCCGAGGCGATGGGCCGCCTGGCCGCCCTCGCCGCCGGACGCCCGGCCACGTTCGGCGGGGCGACGGACACCCTCCGGGCCACCGCATCGGGCCTCGGGGTCGACGTGGAGGGCATGTCGCTGGCCGACGCCTCCGGCCTGTCCGACCGCAACCGCCTCAGCCCGCGCCAGCTCACTGCCGTCATCCGCGCCGCGGCGACCTCCCCGAACCCCGACCTGCGCGACGTGTCCTACCTGCTGCCGATTTCCGGAGCCACTGGGACCTTGGAACACCGCCTGACCTCGGCAGCCACCCGGGGGGAGATCCGGGCCAAGACCGGCACGCTGACCGGCATCGCCACTCTGGGCGGGACGGCGGTCACCGCGGATGGACGGGTCCTGGCCTTCGCGTTCTTCGGGCACGGGTTCGACGGCTCCCTGGAGCCGGCCCGGGCCGGCTTGGACCGGGCCGCGGCCGTTCTGGCGGGGTGCGGCTGCAGCGCCTAGGGCCCCGCGCGTGATGTGATGGGACGCATGCAGACCCCCGCCACGAACACGCAGCTCATCAACTGGGACGTCGCCGGCGGCACCGCCGCGCGCCTGGTCGGCCCCGGCCCGAAGCTCACCGCCGGGCAGATCGGCGTGGTCGTCGAGGACCTGCGCGCCAAGGCCGACGCCTCCGTGGAGCACGTGCACCGCATCACCGGGCTCGAGGCCGCGCGCGACCTGCGCGATTCCACCGTCCTGGTCGTCGACCGCGGCACCTGGGCCCGCGCCAACGTGCAGAGCTTCCAGGCGCTGCTCGCCCCCGCGATTCAGAAGCTGGTCGCCGCCCAGTCCGGCAAGATGTCCCCGGCCGCGGTGGCCGTCGGCGGCGGGGCGGCCGGCGTCGAGCTCGGCGGCATCCTGGCCTTCCTCTCCTCCAAGGTCCTGGGCCAATACGACCCGTTCGCCGGGCTCGGCGAGGGCCCCTCCGGCGGCCGGCTGCTCATCGTCGCCCCCAACATCGTGGAGATCGAACGCGAACTGCACGTCGATCCCGCCGACTTCCGCCTCTGGGTCTGCCTGCACGAGCAGACCCACCGCGTCCAGTTCGCCGCCGCCCCGTGGCTGCGCGGGCACCTGCAGGAGACGATCGCGCAGATGACCGGAGGCCTGCTGGACGCCGAAGGCGGCCTGGCCGAACGGCTGAAGTCCGCGGCGCAGGGCGCCATGTCGGCCATCGGCCGCGGTCGCCGGGACCAGGGCACGACGCCGGAACCCGGCTCGGGCGCCCCCTCCTCCACCGGGCTGCTCTCGGTGCTGCAGGATCCCGAGGGGCAGGCCCTGCTCAGCCACCTGACCGCCGTCATGTCGCTGCTGGAGGGGCACGCGAACGTGGTGATGGACGCCGTCGACGCCTCGATCGTGCCGACCGTGAAGACCATCCGCCAGCGTTTCAACGCCCGCGGCGGCAACCGCGGGCCCGTCGAGACCTGGATCCGCAGGTTCCTGGGCCTGGAGGCGAAGATGCGCCAGTACCGCGACGGGCAGCGCTTCGTGGACGCCGTGGTCCGCGCGATCGGCATGGACGGGTTCAACGCCGTGTGGGAACGGGTGGAGAACCTTCCCACCGAACACGAGATCCACCACCCGCGCGAGTGGATCGACCGCGTGGCCGGCCAGCCGGCGTCGTAGCGGTGGGCGGCCACCTGCCCCCGGTGCTCGCCCAGGCGCGGCGGGCCGTGCTGGACGCCGTCGGCGGCCCCGCGGGCGTCGGCGACCCGCCCCGCGTCCTGGTCGCCTGCAGCGGCGGGGCCGATTCGCTGGCGCTGGCCGCCGCGACCGCCTTCCTGGACCGTACGGGGAAGCTGCGTGCCGGGGCCGTCGTCGTGGACCACGGCCTCCAGCCGGGCAGCGCGGCGGTGGCCTCCACCGCCGCGTCCCAGCTGCGCGGCCTCGGCCTGGACCCCGTCCTGGTCCGCGGTGTCCGCCCCTCCGGGACGTCCGAGGCCGCCGCCCGCACGGCCCGCTACGCCGCCTTCGAGGCCGCGCTCGCCGAGACCGGGGCCGCCGCCCTCCTGCTCGGGCACACGCTGGACGACCAGGCCGAACAGGTGCTCCTGGGCCTGGCCCGCGGGTCCGGCACCCGGACGCTGGCCGGCATGCCCGCCTCCCGCGGTCCCTACCGGCGGCCGCTGTTGGGCCTGCGCCGGGTGGACACCGAGGCGATCTGCGCCCACGAGGGGCTTCAGTACTGGACCGACCCCACGAATGCCGATACCTCCCTGTTGCGCAACCGCATCCGGCGCGAGCTGCTCCCGGCCCTCGACGACGTGCTCGGTCCCGGCCTGGCCGAAGCGCTCGCCCGCACCGCGACGCTGGCCCGGCGGGACGCCGACTTCCTCGACGACGCGGCCGACGCCGCCCTGGCCCGGGTCCTACTCTCCGGCAACCAGTCAGTCCCGGTGCTGCTGGACCTGGCGGGACTGCGCGGCCTCGAGGAGGCCCTGCTCTCCCGGGTGCTGCGCACCGCCGTCGTGCACTGTGGTGCACCCGCCCCGGACTTCGAGCGGACCGCGGCCCTCACCCGGCTGGTCCACGGCGGGAAATCGGCTGGACCGATCCAGCTCGACGGACCTGCGCACGCCACCCGGCACCGGGCCGGGAGCCACCCGGCGACGCACCGCGCGGTGATCGCGATCGACGGTCCCGGTTCTGCGGTCGCGGCCTCTCTATGGCAATCTTGAACCCTCAGGCGCACTCCCTCTGAGCCGCTGCGCAGGCACAACCGAGCACAGGAGCCATTCGTGGATTCGAACGACGTCACCGCCGACCTGGCACACGTTCTGTACACCAAGGAAGAAATCCAGGAGAAGATCAACGAGCTGGCCGCCCGGATCGACGCGGACTACGCCGGCCGGGACATCCTCGTCGTCGGGGTGCTCAAGGGCGCGGTCATGGTCATGGCCGACCTGGTGCGGGCGCTGCACTCCCACGTCTCGATGGACTGGATGGCCGTCTCCTCCTACGGTTCCGGCACGCAGTCCTCCGGTGTGGTGCGCATCCTCAAGGACCTGGACACGGACCTGCTGGGCAAGCACGTGCTGATCGTCGAGGACATCATCGACTCCGGCCTGACGCTGTCCTGGCTCACCGCCAACCTCATCTCCCGCGGCCCGGCCTCGGTGGAGATCTGCACGCTGCTGCGCAAGCCCGAGGCCGCCAAGGTCGAAATCGACGTGAAGTACGTCGGCATGGAGATCCCCAACGAATTCGTGGTCGGCTACGGCCTCGACTTCGACGAGAAGTACCGCAACCTCGACTTCATCGGCACCCTGGCCCCCCACGTCTA
The DNA here is from genome assembly GCF_041679245.1 of Arthrobacter sp. JSM 101049. Lineage (NCBI taxonomy): Bacteria > Bacillati > Actinomycetota > Actinomycetes > Micrococcales > Micrococcaceae > Arthrobacter > Arthrobacter sp. JSM 101049. Next base: position 123,806 of record NZ_JBGFFC010000006.1, read on the forward strand.
CGAGTAGGCACGACGACGGCCGGTCCTTACGCCGTCAGGGGAACTTCCCGGCGCGCTCGAGCGTGTAGGGGGACGAGAGTGTACTGATGGAAGTACTCATGAAACACCCGGGCGCGCCGTCGTCCGCGACCAGGAGGGACGGGGGTCGGGCCCCCAACGCATGAACGTCAAGAAGATCTTCAACAGCTGGGCCGTGTGGGTCCTGATCGGTGTCGCGGCACTGCTCCTCTTCCTGCCGACTCTCACCGCCGGGAACACCGGGCGGGTCGACACCAGCGTGGGCCTGGAACTACTCAAGGACCACAAGGCCTCCGAGGCCAAGATCTACGACGGCGACCAGCGCGTGGACCTGTCGCTGAAGCAGGACTTCACCCAGGATGGTGAGAACCTGGGCAAGAAGGTCTCCTTCTACTACTCCACCGCCCGCGCCGACGACGTGGTGCACTCCATCGCCGATGCCCAGCTCGACGGCTTCACCGACCAGCCCGTGGAGAACAACTGGTTCGTGAGCATGCTCGGGTTCATCATCCCGTTCCTGCTCATCGCCCTGCTCTTCTGGTTCCTGCTCTCCCGGGCCCAGGGCGGCGGATCCAAGGTCATGCAGTTCGGCAAGTCCAAGGCCAAGCTCATCACCAAGGACATGCCGCAGGTGACTTTCGTCGACGTCGCCGGCGCCGAGGAAGCCGTCGAGGAACTGCACGAAATCAAGGAGTTCCTTTCCGAACCGGCCAAGTTCCAGGCCGTGGGCGCCAAGATCCCCAAGGGCGTGCTGCTCTACGGCCCTCCGGGCACCGGCAAGACCCTGTTGGCCAAGGCCGTCGCCGGCGAGGCGGGCGTGCCGTTCTACTCGATCTCCGGCTCGGACTTCGTCGAGATGTTCGTCGGTGTCGGCGCCTCCCGCGTGCGCGACCTCTTCGAGCAGGCCAAGGCCAACTCCCCGGCCATCATCTTCGTCGACGAGATCGACGCCGTCGGCCGGCACCGCGGGGCCGGCGTGGGCGGCGGCAACGACGAGCGCGAGCAGACCCTGAACCAGCTGCTGGTGGAAATGGACGGCTTCGACGCCCACACCAACGTCATCCTCATCGCCGCCACCAACCGGCCCGACGTGCTGGACCCGGCCCTTCTGCGCCCGGGCCGCTTCGACCGGCAGATCCCGGTGGAGGCCCCGGACCTGGTCGGCCGCGAGCAGATCCTCACCGTGCACGCCAAGGGCAAGCCGATGGCGGAGAACGTCGACCTGAAGGCCGTGGCGAAGAAGACCCCCGGCTACACCGGTGCCGACCTGGCCAACGTGCTCAACGAGGCAGCCCTGCTCACGGCACGCTCCAACGCCCAGCTCATCGACGACCGCGCCCTCGACGAGGCCATCGACCGCGTCATGGCCGGCCCGCAGAAGCGCTCGCGGCTGATGAAGGAGCACGAACGCAAGATCACCGCCTACCACGAGGGCGGACACGCCCTGGTGGCCGCAGCGATGCGCCAGACCGCACCGGTCACGAAGGTCACCATCCTGCCGCGTGGCCGCGCCCTGGGCTACACCATGGTCGTGCCCGAGGACGACAAGTACTCGGTCACCCGCAACGAGCTGCTGGACCAGATGGCCTACGCCATGGGCGGGCGCGTCGCCGAGGAGATCATCTTCCACGACCCCTCCACCGGCGCCTCGAACGACATCGAGAAGGCCACCGGGACCGCGCGGAAGATGGTTACCCAGTACGGCATGAGCGAGCGCGTCGGCGCCGTGAAGCTCGGCAACGTCGGCGGGGAGCCCTTCATGGGCCGCGAGGGCGGTGCCGAACGCGACTACTCCGACGCCATGGCCGGAGTCATCGACGAGGAGGTCCGCTCGCTGATCGACGAGGCCCACGACGAGGCCTACGCCGTGCTCACCGAGAACCGCCACGTGCTCGACCGCCTGGCCCTGGCCCTGCTGGAAAAGGAGACGCTGAACCAGAAGGAGCTCGCGGCCGTCTTCCACGACATCGTCAAGCGCCCCGAGCGCGACGTCTGGCTCTCCAAATCCAGCCGCCCGGTCCACCCCGAGGGACCGGTCCTGTCGCCGCTGGAACGCCGGCAGGCCGCCGAGGCCGCTGCCGGCAACCCCGCGGACGAGGACCGCGAAGGGCACTCGGACGTGGTCGTCGACCCCGGCTCCGGACCCGACCTGCCCGGCGGGACCCCCGGTCCCGATGCCGGGGGGGACGGTGGACTGGGCCCGGGCAGCGACGGCGGGACCACCCCCGGCCAGCCGGGCCAGGGAGGCCCCGGACACCTTGGCTGACCCGGCGCACGCTAGGATCGGAACTGTGAGCACCTTAGATGAACAGGACATCGTCGTGTCCGAAACCCCCGGCACGGTGGACCAGGAACGCATCGCCCGCGCGGTGCGGGAGATCCTCGTGGCCATCGGCGAGGACCCCGACCGCGACGGCCTGGTGGACACCCCGAAGCGGGTGGCCAAGGCCTACAGCGAGTTCTTCGCGGGCCTGCACGAGGACCCCGCCGAGCTGCTCTCGACCACGTTCGACATCGACCACGACGAGCTGGTGCTGGTCAAGGACATCCCCTTCTACTCGACGTGCGAGCACCACCTGGTCCCGTTCCACGGCGCCGCCCACATCGGGTACATCCCCGGCTGGGACGGAAAGGTCACCGGACTGAGCAAGCTGGCCCGGCTCGTGGAGCTCTACGCCCGGCGCCCCCAGGTCCAGGAACGCCTGACCACCCAGATCGTCATGGCCCTCATGGAGCACCTGCAACCACGCGGGGCCATCGTCGTCATCGAATGCGAACACCTGTGCATGTCCATGCGGGGCGTGCGGAAACCCGGAGCCAAGACCGTCACCAGCGCCGTGCGCGGCCAGCTGCGTGAACCGGCCACGCGCTCGGAGGCCATGAGCCTCATTCTCGGAAAGTAGGTCACCATGTCCCTCGGAGCAGTCCCCGGAACCGGACCCGCCACCTCCCCCCTGCCCGTCATCCGCCCGGTCAAGACCCCCAAGACCGTCGCCGATCTGCCCACCGACCGCACGCTGGTCATGGGCATCCTGAACGTCACCCAGGACTCCTTCAGCGACGGCGGCAAGTACCTCAAGGCCGACGACGCCATCCAGCACGGGCTGCGGATGTTCTACGCCGGGGCCGACATCATCGACGTCGGCGGCGAATCCACCCGGCCCGGCGCCGACTACGTCGACCCCGCCGAGGAACGCGACCGGATCGTCCCGGTCGTCGCCGCGCTGGTCAAGGCCGGGGCAATCGTCTCCGTCGACACCATGCACACCTCCACCGCCCGGGCCGCACTGGAGGCGGGGGCGCACATCGTCAACGACGTCTCCGGGCTGACCCACGAGGCAGACATGCCGGCACTGGTGGCCGAACTCAAGGTCCCCTACGTGCTGATGCACCGCCGCGGCGACCAGAAGACCATGACCACCGAGGCCACCTACGACGACGTCGTCGCCGAGGTCGTCGCCGAGCTGACCGGCCTGCGCGACACCTTCACCGCCGCCGGCGTGGAACCGGAGCAGATCATCATCGACCCGGGCCTGGGGTTCGCCAAGGACCCGGAACACAACTGGGCCCTGCTGCGGGCCATCCCCGAGCTGAAGGCCTTGGGCCACAAGGTCCTCATCGGCACCTCCCGCAAGCGTTTCCTCGGCTCCCTGCTCATGGACGGCGGCAAGCCCGCGGCACCGGCCGAGCGCGACGTGGCCACCGCCGCGACCAGCGCACTGGCCGCCACCGCCGGGGCATGGTGCGTGCGCGTGCACGACGTCGAGGGCACCGTCGACGCGCTGAAGGTCGCCCGGGCCTGGCAGGACCCGGCGTCCGCCGCCCGCCTGGGGGACTGACCCATGCCCGGCCACCAGCCCCCGGCCCACCACGGCCCCCGGGACCGGATCGCCCTGAACGGGATCACGGCCACCGGACACCACGGGGTGTTCGAGCACGAGAAGCGCAATGGCCAGCCCTTCGTCGTCGACGTCGTGCTCTACACCGACCTCCGCCCCGCCGAGGCCTCCGACGACGTGGCCGACACCGCGCACTACGGGGTGCTCGCCGAACGCGTCACGGATGTGATCGCCTCCGGCCCCTACAACCTCATCGAGACGCTGGCCGGGAAGCTGGCGGAGATGGTGCTGGCCGAATTCGCCGTGGACGCCGTGGACATCACCGTGCACAAGCCCCAGGCCCCCATCGAGGTCCCCTTCGGCGACGTCAGCATCCAGATCCACCGGGAACGCCCATGAGCACCGCGGTCCACGCCGTCATCGCCCTGGGCAGCAACCTCGGCGAACGCTCCACGACGCTCACCGACGCGGTCGACGAACTCACCGCCCACCCCGCAGTCCGCCTGCGCGGCGTCTCCGCCATCGCGCAGACCCGGCCCGTGGGCGGACCCGCCGGGCAACCCGACTTCCTCAACCTGGTGATGGAGGTCGAGACCACGCTCGCCCCGTTGGAGCTGCTGCGACACTGCCAGCACGTCGAGCAGGCCCACCACCGCGTCCGCGAGGTCCGCTGGGGCCCGCGCACCCTGGACGTTGACATCATCACCTACGGCGAGCTCGCCTCCGACGACGAGGTCCTCACCCTGCCCCATCCCCGGGCCGCCGAGCGGGCTTTCGTCCTGCAACCGTGGGCCTGGATGGACCCCGACGCCACCCTCGGCGGACGGAAAGTGGCCGAACTGGCCGCCGCCGCGGCCGACCGGGACGGCCTGGCCCCGTATCCCCGCCCCGAGGACGGCTGAGAGGCCATGAGCACGATCCGCCCCCTGTGGCTGCTGCTGATCTGCCTGGGCTCGGCCCTGGCCGGATGGGTCGCGCAGGTGGCGCTGACCGGCAACGGCTACACCTCCCCGGTCCTGCAATGGCCCTCCCTGGTCACGATGACCGCCGGCATGGCGATCACCTTCGGCTTCGGGTGGCGGGTGCGCCGCTACAAGCAGGGCAAGCTCAAGCGCCGCCTCGACCCCCTCCAGGCGGCCCGCACCCTGGTCCTGGCGCAGGCGACCGCCTACGCGGGGTCGCTGATCGCCGGCTGGCACGCCGGCATCCTGCTGGACCTGCTGCGCGGAGCCGGGTTGGGCAACCAGGTCGTGATCTCATCCCTGGTGATGATTGTCGTCTCGCTGGTCATGGTTATTGTGGGATGGGTCGTGGAGCAGTTCTGCAAGCTGCCGCCCGACGATCCATCCGCCCCGGGAGCCGGGGGCCGGGACCGAAAGGGAGACGAGGGGTATGCCGCAGGAACCAATTGACCCGGAGGGGCTGCAGTTCCAACGGGTTTCCCCGGCGTACTCCAAGGTCCGGCTGGTCGGCTGGGCCATCTCGGCGCTGATCACCTGGGCCGTGCTGGCCGTCCCGCTGGTCCTGATGCTCACCGGCGTCTGGCCCGGGTACCCGGCGTGGCTGGCCTGGGGGCTGCTCGCCCTCGCCGTCGTGGCCGACCTGGCCCGCATGGCGGTCATCCCGCGGCAGGTCCGGGCGATCGGCTACGCCGAACGCGACGACGACCTGCTCATCCGCACCGGACTCATGTTCCAGAAGGTCCTGGTCGTGCCCTACGGGCGCATGCAGTACGTCGACGTCGCCGTCGGGCCCGTCGACCGGGCGCTGGGCCTGTGCAAGGTCCAGCTCCACACCGCCTCCACCACGGCCAAGGCGGAGATCCCCGGGCTGCCGGCCGCCGAGGGCAGCCGCCTGCGCGAACGCCTCTCGGCCCGCGGCGAGGCGAGGCTGGCCGGACTGTGACCGGGACACCGACCGAGCCGGCAGGCCCGCAGGAGGCCGGGTCGGATGCGGCGCCCTGGCACCGCGTGCACCCGGTATCGCCGCTGGTGCGCGGCTGGATCGCCGTGCTGGCCATCCTCTACTTCTTCGGGCAGAACTCACTGGAGAACCTCTTCAACGGTGCCGACCGCTCGGGCGACGACGGCAGCGGCTGGTCCTTCAACCCCGGCCTGCTGTGGCTGGTCGTCGGCGGCGTGGGGATCCTGCTGCTGATCGTCGGGGCGTTCTTCCTGTCCTGGTACTTCACCAAGTACCAGGTCACCGGCCAGCACGTGAACGTCAACTCGGGCATCGTCTTCCGCCAGCAACGCCAGGCCCGCATCGACCGCGTCCAGGCCATCGACATCGTCCAACCGCTGCTGGCCCGCATCTTCGGGCTCGCCGAGCTCAAATTCGAGGTCGCCGACGCCGGATCCACCGCCATGCGCCTGGCCTTCATCAAGATCGACCACGCCCGGGAGCTGCGCACCGAGATCCTCTCCCGCGCCGCCGGCCTCAAGCAGGACCGCGCCGCGGGCACCGCCGGTGCGCGCCCCGCCGTCGTACCGGACCCGGCTACTGCCTCGGGGCCAGGGGCCGGGGAGACGGGGAACGCGGAGGCGGGGACCGGGTTCGACGGCGGTGCAACCCCCGCACCGGATGCCGGGGCACCTGCCGCCGCCTCAGCCCCCGCCGAGAATGGGCCGTGGCCGGCCGGGGAGTCCGAACGGGTGGTCGTCGTTGTCCCGCCTCGGCGCATGGTCGCGGCCACGCTGCTCTCGCCGTGGGTGGGGTTCACGCTGCTGGCGGTCATCGGCGGCCTGGTCGCCACCGTCGCCACGGACGGCGAGTTCAGCGTGCTCTACATGATCCCGTTCCTCATCGGCGTCGTGCCCGCGCTCTGGGGCCAGTTCAACCAGGGCTACAACTTCCGCGCGGCCCTAGGCGCCGACGGCCTGCGCTTGAGCTACGGACTGCTCGACACCCGCCACCAGACCGTCCCGCCCGGCCGCGTCCAGGCGGTCATGGTCACCCAGGGGATCATCTGGCGGCGCTTCGGCTGGCACAAGGTCGTCGTCAACGTCGCCGGATACGGCGGCCAAGGCGAGGACGCGGCCCTGCGCTCGACTGTGTTGCCCGTCGGGACGCGGCAGGACGTGCTCAACGTGCTGGGCATCGTGCTGCCCGACCCCGGCACCACCCGCCCGGCCGAACTCGTCGAGGCCGGGGTCGCCGGCACCGGCGATGCCGAGGGCTTCACCTCCTCTCCGCGCAGCGCCCGCTGGCTCTCGCCGTTCGAGCACCGCCGGCAGGGCTTCGCCGTCACCGACACGGCCTTGTTCTCCCGGGCCGGGGTGCTCATCCACTCGCTGGTCGTTGTCCCCCACGAGCGCATCCAAGGCATCATCCTCACCCAGGGACCACTGGACCGCCGGCTCGGGCTGTCCGGGATCCAGCTGTGCACCACGGACGGCCCGATCTCCCCACGGGTGAAACAGATGGGGTTGGACACCGGACGCCGATTGTTCATGAGCCAGGCCGAACGGGCCGCCACCGCCCGGCGGCTGAACGACCGCGACCACTGGCTGGAAGGGGAACACCGTGGCTAAGCCCGGACGATTGGGGGTCGGGGTCATCGGTGCCGGCAAGGTCGGCGCGGTCCTCGGGGCCGCGCTGCGGGCCGCCGAGCACGCGGTGGTCGGGGTCCATGCCGTCTCCGAATCCTCCCGCGAACGGGCCGATGCACTGTTGCCCGGCGTGCCCGTGCTGGACATCCCCGAGATCGTCCGGCGCTCCGAACTGGTGTTGCTGGCCGTCCCCGACGACGCGCTCGCCCCGCTGGTGCAGGGCCTGGCCGATGCCGGGCACTGGCAACCCGGCCAGCTCGTGGTGCATACCGCCGGCCGCTACGGCACCGGCATCCTCGCCCCCGCCCAGGCCGCCGGCGCCATCCCGCTGGCCATCCACCCGGCCATGAGCTTCACCGGGATGAGCCTGGACCTGGACCGGCTGCAGGAATGCATGTTCGGGGTCACCGCAGCGTCGATGGTCCTGCCGATCGCCCAGGCGCTCGTGGTGGAGATGGGCGCCGAATCCACCGTCATCGAGGAGTCCGACCGCGGCACCTACCACGCCGCCCTGGCCCATGCCTCCAACCACCTGGTCACCATCGCCGGCCAGGCCGCCGAACTGCTGCGCCGCGTCGGGGTCGAATACCCCGAACGCGTCCTGGGCCCGCTGATGCGCGGTTCGCTGGAGAATGCGCTGGCCTCCGGCGAGGGGGCCCTGACCGGCCCGGTGGCCCGCGGGGACACCGGGACGATCGACGTGCACCGCGCCGCCCTGGCCGGCGACGGGATTCCGGCCGACATCCGCGCCGCCTACCTGGCCATTGGCCGGGCGACGGCCCAACGCGCCCTGGACCGTGGGCTGCTCTCGGAGGCCCAGGCCGCGGCCATCCTCGACGCCCTGGCCTGACCGTTCCCGGGCGTGTCGGGATAGACTCGTCGCGTGAACAGCGCACCCTCCCCGCACGACGGCGGTACCCCCCTGGCGCCCACGCGGCCCCTGCTGGCCCGCACGGTCGCCGAACTGCGCACCCTGTCGGCCCGGCTGCTGGAAGAAGGCGCCGTGGGCGGCACGCCTCGCCGGCTGGCCCTGGTCCCCACGATGGGTGCCCTGCACGAGGGCCATGGGCACCTGGTCCGGGCGGCCCGAGCCGCGAACGACGTCGTCGTCGTCTCCGTGTTCGTCAACCCCCTGCAGTTCGATGACCCCGCCGACTACGACCGCTACCCACGCACCCTGGACGCCGACCTCGAGCTCCTGGACGATGCGGGGGCTGACATCGTGTTCGCGCCGGAGGAGTCGGAGGTCTATCCCGACGGCCCGCCGCTGGTCCGGCTCTCCAGCGGAAAACTGGGGGAGAAGTTCGAGGGTGCCTCGCGTCCGGGCCACTTCGACGGGATGCTGGCCGTCGTCGCCCAGTTGCTCCACCATGCAGGTCCGCCGCCGCTGGCCCCGGTCCCGGTGGAGTACAGCGCCTATTTCGGCCAGAAGGACGCCCAGCAACTGGCCATCGTCCGCCGCATGGTCGCCGACCTGGCCTACCCGGTGCGGATCCACGCCGTGCCGATCGTGCGTTCCCCCGAGGGCCTGGCGCTGTCGAGCCGCAACCGGTTCCTCAGCCCCGAACAAGCCGAAGCGGCACTGGTGCTCAGCCGCGCCCTGTTCCTGCTGCGCGACCGCGCCCAGGCACACGAGCCGCTGATGGTCGACGATGCCGAAGCGCTCATCGCGAGCCAGCCGCTGGTGGACCTGGACTACCTGGAGGTCGTGGATCCCGACACGCTGGAGCCGCTGGCCTTCAACTGCCGGGAGACCCCTTTCACCGGTACGGCCCTGGTGCTGGTGGCAGCCCGCGTCGGCAATGTCCGGTTGATCGACAACATGCCGCTCGGCGACTCCTGACCCCGTGCTGGCCCGCCGCTGCTGCCCAAGCGGCCGGGATCAGGAGTCGGCCAGGATCCGGGCCAGCATGGTCCGCCCGTGCTCCTCGAAGGCCGCATCGCCCATCCCCTGCGACCAGACGATCGTCCCCACCGCTTGCATCAGCGCATCGAGCCGGCGGCCCGCATCGTCCGCAGAGCCGCTGTCGGGCGTCGGCCCCGGCCCGTAGCCGTCCATGAACGCAGCCCGCAGGCCAGGTCGGGTGGCGAAGTCGCCATGCTGCATCCGGACCAGGTCCGAATACCAGGGACGCAGTTCCGCCCGGCCGAAGTCGATCACCGCCAGCCGGCCATCCGGGCGGACAAGCCAGTTCCGCGGCTGGTAGTCACCGTGCGTCGGCACCAGTTCCACCGGCGAGGGGCGGAACGCCTCCAACCAGTCTGCGGCCGCCCGCAGCTGCGCGGCCGGCGCCAGTCCGCCCGCCCGTCCCAGCCAGGCGTGCGTCTTGCGCGCCATCGACTCCTCGTAGTGGGGAGCCCGAATCGGGGCGAGACCACGGTGCAGCCGGCCCAGCAAGGTGCCCGCCTGCTGGAACACCGCCGGGTCGTGCTCCGCCGGCGAACCGAGGACGAGCCGCCCGGGCAGGAACGTCTTGACCAGGAGCCCGGCTGCCCGGTCGTAGGCGACGAGGACCGGTACGTCGCCCGCCAGGGAAGCGAGCCACCGGGTATGCGCCCGGTACTCGCGCTCCAGGTGGTGCGATGTCGCGCTGGCCTTGAGCAGCAGGTGCGCCTCCCCGGCATGGAACTCCAGCACGGTGATGCCGAAGGGCCAACTGTGGTCCGCCGCAATGCTGGCGTCGGGATAGAGCTCCCCGAGGCGTGCTCGCTGTTGCGGGGAGAGCGAGGGGTGCTCCCACGCCGAGGGCATGCCAGTCAGTTCCAGCGGTCCACGGCCGCACGCAGATGGCCGCGGAACCCGGCAAGGTCGGCGATGATGTCGGCGGCCGACTCGTGGCTGGCACTTCCCGCCGCCGATTGACCGGCATAGACCGGGGCCGTGGAGACGTCGCCGTTGCGGCGGGCTGCGTCCACGGTCGCCGTGATCGAGGCGTCGCCGGCAACTGCGGCGGACAGCCGGTCCTCATCCGAGGCCCACTGGTCACTGAACGCGTTGCGCAGCGCCCGTCCACCGAATTCGGCCGGCCACGGGATGCCCTGGGCGATGTCGAAGGCACGGGTGAAGACTGTGTCGTCCAGCCCGGCTTCTGCAATGGCGCGCTTGACGTGGTCGTGGCTCAGCGACTCGTCGGATGCCGCGAACCGGGTTCCGACCCAGGCCGCCTGCGCCCCGGCGGCCAGGGCAGCGGCGACCCCGGTGGGTCCGGAGATCCCGCCGGCGGCGACGACCGGTTTGCCGGTGGCGGCCAGGGCAAGTTGCAGCAGGGGGAGTGTCGCGACGTCGTTGCGCCCGTGGCCTCCCCCCTCGCCACCGCGGCAGATGATGACGTCGATGTCAGGCTGCAGCGCACGTTCGAGGTCGGCGGCATTGCCCACCTGCATTGCGCAGAGCGCCCCGGCATCACGAATCAGCTCCGCCGCCGGCCCCGGGTCGCCGAAGCTGACGGACACCAGGTCGGGGCGTTCCCGCAGGAGGAGCCGCAGCGGTTCGAGGGATTCCTCCAGGACCCAGGCCATGAGGCCGGCACCCCAAGCACGCCCCGGAGCCCTCGCCAGCCCGGACTGCTCCGAGATCCAGTCGGGGGACGCCGAGGAGCCGATGCCCAACATGCCCAGGCCGCCCGACGCGCTCACCGCTGCTGCCAGCGAGCCACCCGCTGCACCAGCCATCGGTGCGTTGATGACGGGTTCGGTCAGTTCCAGGCGGGCCGGGAGGTCGAAGTGGCCCTGCTGCTGGGCGAAAGTTGAGTGTGTGGAATTGTCGCGGTTTGGCATGCTTCCAGTCTAAGGAGGGAAGCTGTGATGCAAGCCTCAGTCGCGAGACCAGGCGATTCCATCATCGACGGCCTCCTGAGGGGCCGGGAATCCGCGGAATCGCGGGGTTTCCGCAGGGAGGCATCTCCGATTTGGTGAGGGGTCCGATTCCGTGTAAAGTTTTCTGAGTCGCCGGGACGAGGACAGCGGAAACGCTGAAGATCGAGAAGCGGCCACCCCCTACAAATTCAGTCCAAACGGACCGGATCGTTCTGCGCTCCGAATCCTGATGGAATGGATGCGTAGCGTACGGCAAAAACATGGAAAACCGTGGATTTGCACGGACGACACGCGGTAGGGTAAGTTATACAAGTTGCTCCAGAGCGAAGCGGCCGGCCGGATGGCGGGTTGTGGAAGTTGGAAGCGTCTGTTGATTGAGAACTCAATAGTGTGCCATGTTTGTTGACACCGATTTTTTATGAATTGGTGAATGGTTTTTGGTGGGTGCACCCCCGTGTGCCTGCTGAGGACAGTTTGCCGGGATTCTTGTAACTTGGTGCA
>NZ_JBGFFC010000007.1:0-106021 GCF_041679245.1 Arthrobacter sp. JSM 101049
CCGTTCGTCTTTACCAGTCATCGTCAGCCTGACGCCGCCGACGGCACTAGATCAAGACTTCCCCGAAAAAAGACCGCTCGCCGCCGATGATGACGTCCCCGCGGTCAAACAACAAGACGCCTAACACCTGGCCCCCGCCATGCCCGCCACCTTGAAGAACATGGAAGCCCAGCCTGAGACCAGGCCCTTCGGCAAGGAAACACCGCGCTACGGGCCCGAGGCGAAGGCAAGTCCCCGACCTGTTCGGTCAAGAACCAGTACCGCGAAACGAACCGGATCATGACCCGCGTGCCGGCCATCGACAGCCAGTTGGGCCGGGTGGCCGTCAACACGGTGGCCCACTGCGGGAACACCACCCGGGGCCAGTACGCGTTCACGCTGATCGCCACCGACGTGTTCGCCGGCTGGACCGTGAACAGGGCCATTAAGAACGAGGCCGCACGCTGGGTCGCCGAGGCCATGGCCGAGATCACCGGGCAATTCACCTACCCGATCCACCACGTCCGCTGCGACAACGGCTCGGACTTCCTAAGCGAACCGGTCACCGCATGGGCCGATACCCAGGACTTCACGATGACACGTTCCCGGCTGTGCCACTCAAACGACAGCCCCTTCGCCGAACAGAAAAACGGGGACATCCTACGCCGGACGACATTCACCTACCGACACGACACCGACACCGATCTGGCCCTGCTGCGTGAACTCTGGCCGCTGGTGAACCTGCGCAAGAACCTGTTCCGGACCACCAAGGAGGCCATCAGCTACCGGGTGACGAAGACCGATCGCCACATGCGCGCATACGACATCCCCCGCACCCCGGCAGACAGGGTCAAAGACGCCGGGATCCTCATCTCCCCCACCCCCCGAGCTCCTGGCCCAGGAGGATCTCTACCGAAGCGTGGACTTGGCCGAGCTGACCAGGCTCATCCACCACATCCAAGAAGAACTCATCCGCCTGGCCACCACCAAGACCTACTCCCACGCGGCACGATCATTTCACGAGCACTTTAGATAAGGCACGCGTTGAGATTTCGGGAGCATGTTCGAGCATATTGAAGTGAGGCACTGCGAATCCGCATCCGCTACCGCGCCGACAGGTCTCTACGCCAGCGATGACCTGAAGTTCCTCAGGCGCTGAAGCGAGGATTCCTTGCCTAGGATCACCATGGATTCGAACAACGGAGGCGACACCCGTTTGCCGGAGACAGCAGTCCGCAACGGGCCAAATGCCAGCCGCGGCTTGATGCCCATCCCTTCGATCAGTTCCGCTCGGAGCACGCTTTGGATGGACTCGGCGTCCCACACGTTCAGTGCCGTCAGGGCCGCCGCTGCGACGTCCAGCACCTCGTCCACATTGCCTGGAAGGCCCTTGAGCGCATCCGGCTGCACCACGATCTCCTCGTCGTCGAGGAACAGGAACTCGAGCATGTCGGGGGCCTCCCCCAGCAGCGTGATGCGTTCCTGCACCAGCGGTGCCGCCTCGTCAAGGATGGCTCCCTCGGTTTCCGTCAGCATTTCCCCCGTCAGCCCGGCGCGGTGCAGGTATGGGACCAGGCGATCTCGGAAATCGTCCGCCTCCAGCATGCGCACGTGCGTCCCGTTGATGGCCTCCGCCTTCTTCAGGTCAAAGCGTGCGGGGTTGGACAGCACATCGTGGATGTCAAAGGCCTCAACCAACTGCTCGCGGCTGAAGATGTCCTCGTCGGCCGACAGGCTCCACCCCAGCAGGGCCAGGTAGTTGAGAAGGCCCTCGGGAACGAAGCCGCGATCCCGGTGTAGGAAGAGGCTCGATTCGGGATCGCGTTTCGAGAGCTTCTTGTTGCCGGCTCCCATGACATAGGGAAGGTGGCCGAACAGTGGCATGTACTCGGCGATGCCCACATCGATCAGCGCCCGGTACAGGGCGATCTGCCGGGGTGTCGAGGAGAGGAGGTCCTCACCGCGGAGAACATGCGTGATGCCCATGATGGCGTCATCAACCGGGTTCACGAGCGTGTAGAGCGGCTTGCCGTTGGCCCGGACGACCGCGAAATCGGGAACCGACCCGGCTTTGAAGGTGATTTCCCCGCGGACGAGGTCGATAAATGTCAGATCGTACTCGGGCATGCGCAGGCGCAGCACGGGTTCCCGCCCTTCGGCGCGGAAAGCCGCGATCTGCTCCTCGGTGAGGGTCCTGTCGTAGTTGTCGTATCCGAGTTTGGGATCCTGCCCGGCAGCACGATGGCGGGCTTCGACTTCTTCTGGAGTCGAGAACGACTCATAGAGGTGCCCGGCCTCGCGCAATTTGGCTATGGCGTCCTGGTAGATGTCGGCTCGCTGCGATTGCCGGTACGGTTCATGGGGGCCGCCGACCACAACTCCCTCGTCCCACGTGATGCCGAGCCACGCCAATGCATCGAGAAGTTGCTCGTAGCTTTCCTCGGAGTCGCGCTTAGCGTCAGTGTCTTCGATGCGGAAGACCATCTTGCCGCCGGTGTGGCGCGCGTAGGCCCAGTTGAAAAGTGCGGTGCGGATCAGCCCGACGTGCGGGGTACCCGTCGGCGAGGGGCAGAACCTGACGCGAACGGGGGTTTCGGCTGTGACAGTTGGGATCTGGGATGGCTCAGTCATGGTAACCCCATCCTAGTACGGGCCCTAGGAGCGTCCGCGTTCCCTGACGGCGGCGACGATGCGCCGCACCAACAGGGCGAGGGCGAGGATGATGGCTAGCACGAGCAGCGTGGCGGTGACCGGCATCGGCCAGCTCGCACGGTAGGAGATCCGCGAAAGGACCGCCAATACGGCTGTTGCGGCCCAAAGTTTCGTCAGCCGCTTCTGCCAGACTGGGCGTGCCGCGCGGCTACGCTGGGTCTCCGTCATGGACATACGGAGGGCTCGGCCGACCTGACGTCTGCCGTACATGGTCCCCTACCGGCGGAACGTATTGGTCAGCGTCCCAATACCGTCGATTTCAACGTCGTACCGCTGTCCTTCCCGCAGGAGCCCGACACCGGACGGAGTTCCGGTGAGCAGGATGTCGCCCGGCAGCAGGGTAAAAGCCTGGGAGGCATAGGCGACCAGCTCGGCGACGCTCCAGATCATCTGGGAGGTGTCACCATCCTGGACGGTTTCACCGTCCAGCCGACCCCGGATGCGAAGGTCCTCGACTTCGAGTTCCGTTTCGATCCATGGGCCGATGGGGCAAGAGCCGTCCCAACCCTTGGCCCGGGCCCACTGGTTGTCGGTTTTTTGGACATCGCGAGCCGTGAGGTCGTTGGCACAGGTGTAGCCGAAAATCACGTCTGCGGCCTTTTCGGCGGGGACGTCCTTGCAGATTCTGCCAATGACAACGGCGAGTTCGGCCTCATAGGAGATTTCCTCGGAGAACGTCGGCAAGGTGATGGGGTCTCCCGGGCCGACGACGGATGTATTGGGTTTCAGGAACATCAGGGGTGATACCGGCACCTCGTTGCCCAGCTCCTGCGCGTGTTCGGCGTAGGTGCGGCCAAAGCAGACGACCTTGGATCTTGGGATAATCGGGGCCAGTAGCCGCACGTCATCCAACCGGTGCCGGGCACCGGTAGGCTGCACTCCTTGGAAGAAGGGGTCACCGGCAATGACGACCACCTCGTCCCCCTCGATTACGCCGTACATGGGGTCATCGTCTAGAACAAACCGAGCAATACGCATGGGCTACAGCTTAGTAGACGGATCGGCCTCGTCGTGGCCGGCTCCCTCGTGGGCCTGTCCGTCCCCGGCCTCGCCGGTTTCAAGCGCCGGCGTCCGATCACCCGCGTCGCTCGATTCAGGCGACGGTTCCGGGAAGCCTTCGGGATTGTTGGATTGCCACCGCCACATATCGGTCACCATCTCTTCAAGCCCACGTTCGGCCTTCCAACCGATCTGTTCCCTGGCCAAAGTCGGATCCGCAAAAGAGGCGGCGACGTCTCCGGACCGTCGATCAACGATTTTGTAAGGAACCGGCCGGTCGGCGGCCCGCTCGAAGGCCGCGATCACCTCGAGAACCGACGACCCGTGCCCGGTCCCGAGGTTCCAGGCGTGCAGCCCCCCGTGATCGAGCACATACTCCAGGGCTGCGAGGTGGCCGGCTCCGAGGTCGATAACGTGGATGTAATCGCGGATGCCGGTCCCATCCGGTGTCTCGTAGTCACTACCGAAGACGTTGACTCGTTCCCGGCGACCCACGGCGACCTGGGCGACGAAGGGCATGAGGTTGTTGGGGATCCCCTGCGGATCTTCGCCGATGCGTCCGGACTCATGGGCTCCGACAGGGTTAAAGTACCTCAACTTGGCGATGTTCCAGCGCGTATCCGACGCAGCGAGGTCATCGAGGATGCGCTCAATCTGCAGCTTGGTTTGTCCGTAGGGGTTGGTCGCCGTGAGAGGCTGGCCCTCAGTGATGGGGAGGGTTTCAGTGTCCCCATATACAGTCGCCGACGAGCTGAAGACCAGAGTCCGTACATCGTGGGCGTCCATGGCGTCCAGCAGGTTCAGTGTTCCGACCACGTTGTTGCGGTAGTACCAGAGCGGATTCGACACCGACTCCCCCACGGCCTTCAATCCGGCAAAGTGGATGACCGCCTCCGGCTCGCTCGCCGTCATCACCGTTTCCAGTGCCACGATATCGAGGAGATCGCCGGTGTGGATCCGTGCTCGTCGTCCGGTGAGCTCGGCCACGCGTCGCAGGGATTCCGGGGACGAGTTGGCGAAATTGTCCAATACATGGACCTCGTGCCCCTCCTCCAGGAGCAACAGCACGGTGTGGGATCCGATGTAGCCGGCACCGCCGGTGACAAGAATACGCATAGCGTCCAGTCTAAGAGGTGCAGGACTGTTGTACGGATGAAATCAACGTGAACACGCCGCGGCATGGTCCTGGCCGGCGAACCGTCCTACCGCGCCGACCAAGACCTGGGAGGTCGTCTCTAGACCAGGCGGGTCAACCAGCCGCGGGAATCCTGGACCGCGCCAGTCTGGATCCCGAGGAGCTCCTCCCGAATACTCATGGCCACGGACTCAGCCGCCGCGTCCGGGATGGTAATTGACTCATCGGCGGTCTTGAGCTCGCCGATGGGGGTGATCACGGCGGCCGTACCGCAGGCGAAGACCTCGGTCAACGACCCGTCGGCCGCAGCCTGACGCCATTCATCAATGGTGATCTTACGTTCCTGAACGGTCAACCCACGTTCGCGCGCCAGTTCGAGCACGGAGGATCGCGTGACCCCATGCAGGATGTTGCCGTTGAGTTCGGGCGTGACCAGCCTTCCATCGGCAAAGACAAAGAAGACGTTCATCCCACCGAGTTCGTCGACGGCGTTGTCGTTCGTCGGGTCGAGGAACAGGACCTGCTTGCATCCGTTGGCTTCAGCTTCCAGCTGGGCGGCGAGCGATGCCGCATAGTTGCCGCCGCATTTGGCTTCGCCGGTGCCCCCGTGTCCGGCCCGGGCGTAGTTGGTTGACAGCCAGATGGAAACGGGCTTGAGTTCGCCGCCGAAGTAGTTTCCGGCAGGCGACGCGATAACGCGGTAGGAGACCTCGTGCGAAGGGCGTACGCCGAGGAAGGCCTCGGTGGCGATCATGAACGGGCGCAGGTAGAGCGCTTCGCCGGCACCGGAAGGCACCCAGGCCTCGTCGACGGAAACCAGGCGCCTCAGCGAATCGATGAACACGTCCGTTGGGAGTTCGGGGAGGGCAAGTCGACGGGCGGAGGTGTTGAAACGGGCGGCGTTGGCCTCGGGTCGGAAGGTCCAGACGCTGCCGTCGGCATGGCGGTAGGCCTTCAGTCCCTCGAAGATCTCCTGTCCGTAGTGCAGGACCGCCGATGCGGGATCCATCATGATCGGCCCATAGGGCTCGATCCGGGCATCGTGCCAGGTGCCTCTGCCGGACGCGTCCTGGGTCCAGTCGACGACGGCGGTGTGGTCGGTGAAGTAGTCGCCAAACCCGGGATCTGCCAGGACTTTGGCGCGTTCTTCGGCGCTCTTGGGGGTGGTCGAGAGCTGTTGGGAGAATTCCATGGTGCCTACGCACTTCCTCTGCAATGTTTCCGTGCCGCCATACAGTTGCGGCGTCGTATCAGGCCCAGCTTATGACAGGGCCAGCGTGATCGCATCGCCGACTTCGGCAGTGGTTCTCGGGTCGGTCATCTCCGAGCGGGAATCAATGTCCTTTTCGACGGCTGCCTCGACGCGGCGCGCGGCGTCAACGAGGCCGACGTGCTCGAGCAACAGTGCAGCGGACAGGATGGCTGCCGTGGGATCGGCCTTCTGCTGTCCTGCGATGTCCGGCGCTGACCCGTGGACGGGTTCGAACATGGAGGGTCCAGTGCCCGCCATGTTGATGTTGCCCGAAGCAGCCAGCCCGATACCACCGGTGACGGCGCCCGCCAGATCGGTCAGGATGTCGCCGAAGAGATTGTCGGTGACGATCACATCGAACCGCGAGGGGTCGGTCGTCATGAAGATCGTGGCGGCATCGACGTGCATGTAGTCATGCGTGACGTCCGGGTACTCCCCCGCGACCGCTTCGACAGTACGGCGCCACAGGTGCCCGGCATGCACCAGGACATTGTGCTTGTGGACCAGCGTGACGTGTCGGCGTGGCCGTTCGGTGGCACGGCGGAAGGCCTCGCGGACGACGCGCTCCACGCCATAGGCGGTATTGACCGAGACCTCGGTGGCGATCTCATGCTCGGAGCCTACGCGCAGGGCCCCACCATTGCCGACGTAGGGGCCTTCGGTGCCTTCACGCACGACGACGAAGTCGATGTCGCCGGGCGCAGCCAGCGGGCTCGGGACCCCGGGGTAAAGCCGCGCCGGGCGCAGGTTCACATAGTGGTCGAGGCTGAAGCGCAGCTTCAGCAACAGTTCACGTTCTATTAGTCCCGACGGGATGCGGGTGTCCCCGGGCGCGGCACCCACGGCACCAAAAAGGATGACGTCGTGGGCGCGCAGCGCTTCCAGGGTCTCGTCAGTGAGCGTTTCCCCTGTTGTGAGCCAGTGTTGGGCACCCAATTGGTAATCGGTGATGCGCAGCGAATGCTCTTCGCCATCCGTCGCCGTCTTCAACACCTTGATGGCCTCGGCAATGACCTCCGGGCCGATGCCGTCGCCGGGGATTACCGCCATGTCGATCACTTTGTTCATGCTGACCAGATTAAGACACCGTCCGCATCCCGGACAAGCCGTCTCAGCATTCGAGATGATCGTTCGCAATCCTCTACCGCGGTATGACGCAGTGGCACCCAGCTGGCACATACGCTTGGACCATGACGACCCCGCACCGCGCCGTTGACCGTTGGCTTCGGGAGAACCCCCGCAAGGTCGATGCCATCACCGGTCTCGCAGCGTGGCTGTTCTTCGGCCTGGGGTCCACCATCCTGGCCGGCACTTCCCACGGCATCATGCCCGTTGCCTGCGTCAGCCTCCAGCTGTTGCCGCTGATCTGGCGACGGACGCATCCTGCCCGCAGCGCCGCCGTCGTCGTTTTCGGATGCCTGCTCCAGGTGGTGTTCGTGACGACCTTCCTGGGGTCGCAGGTTGCGGTCATCATCACGGTCTACGGGCTGGCGAAGTACGGCAAACGCTGGCAATCGCTGGCCGGCCTGGCGGCTGGGTTTGCCGGCGCCGTGCTAGCCACGCTGCGCTATACGTCCCCCATTGCCGAGCTGACCATTCAGATGGCTCTGGTCAACTTCGTCGGCCTGTCCCTGATCGTCCTGGTGTCATGGACGTTTGGCGACCTGGCGCGCACCCGCCGGTTGGCCTTCCGAGCGCTGGAGGACCGGGCGACCCGGCTCGAGGTGGAACGGCAGCAGGAACGCGAACTCGCGGCGTCGGACGAACGCGGCCGCATCGCCCGCGAGATGCACGACATCGTCGCCCACTCCTTGTCGGTCATCATCACCCAGGCCGATGGAGCCCGGTATGCCAGCGAGAAGGATCCGGAGGTGGCCCGACAGACGCTCGGCACCATTTCCGAAACCGGGCGCAAGTCCCTGCGCGAGATGCGTCGCCTGCTGGGCGTGCTGCGGGGTGACGAGCAGGCCTCCACCCGGCCGCTGCCGACCCTGGACGACCTCCCCGAGCTGCTGGAGGCCACCCGGACCGCGGGGCTCGAGGTCGGCTACGAGGTCACCGCCACCCCGCGCCGCGAGCTTCCGCCCGGTGCCGAGTTGACGGCCTACCGCGCCGTACAGGAGGCTCTGACGAACACGATCAAGCATGCAGGTCCAGCCGCCCGGGCTGACGTCCTGCTCGGATGGACGTCGGCTGGCCTGCAACTGGAGATCACCGACAACGGACGCGGTGCGGCGGCCACTCAGGACAACGTGGGTGCGCAACAAGGCCTAGTCGGGATGGCCGAACGCGTCGCGCTCTACGATGGACGTATCAGCACCGGGCCGCGGCCTTCCGGCGGCTTCTCCGCCAACATCTTCATCCCCTACACCGAGGACTAAGTGGACAACGAGAGCACCAGCACCATCACCGTCGCCCTGGTCGACGACCAGCTCCTGGTCCGCAGCGGATTCCGCATGCTGATCAACTCGCAACCGGATCTCGAGGTCGTCGCCGAGGCGGCCAATGGTCGCGAGGCCATCGCCTCCCCCGCGCTGGCCCATGCGGACGTTGTCCTCATGGACGTGCGCATGCCGGAAATGGACGGCATCGAAACGACGGAAAGACTGCTCGACGGGGGTTCTGGCGGGCCGCGCGTCATCGTCCTAACGACCTTCGACCTGGACGAGTATGCGCTGGCCGCCATCCAGGCAGGAGCGAGCGGCTTCCTGCTCAAGGACGCCCCGCCCGAGGAACTGCTCGAGGCCATCCGGACCGTGTACCGGGGCGACGCTGTGATCGCCCCTTCCACGACCCGCCGTCTGCTGGACCACGTGGCGCCCATGCTGCGCCGACCGGCGGCAGGCACGTCCGGGCACGAGGCAGCGGTTGCATCGTTGACTGCCCGCGAACGGGAGGTTTTCGAGCTCATCGCCTTGGGCAAGTCCAACCCCGAGATCGCCGCCGGGCTCTTCCTCTCCGAGGCCACGGTCAAGACGCATGTGGGACGCATCCTGGCCAAGCTGCAGGCGCGGGACCGCGTCCAGGCCGTCGTCATCGCCTACGCGACGAGGGTTGTCTCTCCTTAGCAGCGTGCCAGGGCGGGTGTCCCTGCATTTAGACGGGGTTGGAGGCCAGCTCCTCGACATCGAAGTCGGGCATTCTCGTGCCTACGCCAAGCAGTTCGGCAATCGCTGCCACAGTACGCTCGGCCGCATGGCCGTCACCATAGGGATTCACCGCGTTGGCCATCTCGTCGTAAGCTGCGCGGTCGTTCAGGAGGATACTGACCTCGTCAAAGATCCGATCCTCATTGGTGCCTATGAGCTTGACGGTCCCGGCGTCGACGGCCTCCGGGCGCTCGGTATTATCGCGCATGACCAGGACGGGCTTGCCGAGTCCCGGCGCCTCCTCCTGGACTCCCCCGGAGTCCGTCAGAACCACCTCCGCGGCAGCAAGCATGCGGGTGAACTCCCCATACGCGAGCGGCTCCGTGACAGCGACATTGGACTTGTCCTGGATCGCCGGAAGCAGCGCTTCACGGACGGCTGGATTCTTGTGCGCCGGCAGGATGAAGTGCACTTCCGGTTCGGCATCAGCCAATCGGGCCAGGGCACGGCCGATGCCGCGCATGGCGTCGCCCTGGTTTTCCCGGCGGTGGCTGGTGACCAGGACCAAACGCTTGCCCTCTTCCGTCAGGTACTCGAGGGTTTCATCCTTGAATGGAACCTTGCGCTCGACGACTTCCAGTAGAGCGTCGATGACGGTGTTCCCGGTGACCACGATGGTCGCGGGGTCGATGGCCTCCCGCATGAGGTTGTCCCGGCTGGTTGACGTCGGCGCGAGATGGAGGCTTGACACCTGCGACGTGATCTTCCGGTTTGCCTCCTCCGGAAAGGGGGAAAAGATATTGAAGCTGCGAAGACCAGCCTCAACGTGGATCACCGGAATGCCCCGGTTGAAGGCGGCCAAGGCGCCGGCGGTCACCGTCGTGGTATCCCCCTGGACGATGACGGCGTCCGGCTGGTCCTTGGCGAAGAGAGCGTCCAAACCCTCGATGGTTTTCGTCAGAACACTGTTCAGCGTTTGGCGAGGTTTGATGATGTTCAGGTCGTGCTTTGGGATAATCCCAAACAGCTCATTGACCTGGTCCAACATTTCGCGGTGCTGTCCGGTGACGGTCACGATGCATTCAAACTTCTCCGACGCTTCGAGAGCCTTCACGATGGGGGCCATTTTGATGGCTTCAGGACGAGTGCCATAAATGGGCATGATCTTCAGCATGTGGCTGCTTTCAGTGGGTGAGGACACGTTTGGCACGACCTACAGGTTAGTGCGCCACGATCGCGTGCACAGCCTCTTCCGGCATGCCATTGATTGCAGCGACATCGCCTGCGGCGCTGCCAGGACGGTCCCAGATACCGCGGGTATCGATCACACGCTTACCGGCCAATGAGTTTGCCGGAACCATTTTGAACTGGTCATGGTCGACGAGGAGCAGCACAACGTCCGCAAGCTCCAGCGCGGCATCCAACTCGGTCAGCTCGATGTTGACCCGGTCCTGCAGCGCCTTCGGAAGTTCCTCGATGTGCGGCTCGACGGCAAGGATGCGCGCCGAGGCGAATTCCTCGGCTATTCGCGAAGCGATGCCAATGGCAGGCGACTCCCTCATGTCGTCAATGTTGGCCTTGAACGCGAGGCCTAATACAGCCACGGTTGCTGGGGAACCGGTGTCCTCGAGGGCCTTCTCGACCTTGCTAACCACCCAGTTCGGTTTGCCGTCGTTGGAATCACGTGCCTGTTTGATGAGTTTGGCGTCTTCGGGTGCAGCCGCGACAATGAACCACGGATCGACGGCGATGCAATGGCCGCCGACCCCCGGTCCGGGCTGCAGGATGTTGACGCGGGGATGGCGGTTCGCCAGTTCGATCAGTTCCCAGACGTTGATGCCGAGCTTGTCGGAAATAATCGAGAGCTCGTTGGCAAACGCGATGTTGACATCCCGGTAGGAGTTTTCCACCAGCTTGGCCATTTCAGCGGTCTTGGCGTCAGTGAGCAGAATGTCCGCATCGCAGAAATTCGAGTAAAGGCCACGGGCCGCCTCGGCAGCTTCCGGCGTCAGACCACCAACAATGCGGTCGTTAGTGACCAGCTCGACCATGACACGACCGGGCAAGACGCGCTCGGGGCAATGTGCCACCTTGAGGGTATCAAGGCTAAGGTCCGGGCGTGCTGCCAGGATGCGGTTCGCCATGTGCTCGGTGGCGCCGGGAGGAGAAGTGGACTCGAGGATCACGAGCTCATCGCCCTTGAGCTGCGGGGCGATCTTGTCGGCGGCAGCCTCTATGTAGGAAAGGTCTGCCGAATGGTCAGCGTTGAACGGGGTGGGAACAGCAACAATGTAGGCGTCGGCCTCAGGCGTTTCAAGGGAAGCCGAGAGCGTACCTTGAGCGACTGCACCAGCGACAAAAGCGCCCAAGTCCGGCTCGACAAAAGGCACCCGTCCGGCATTGACGGCGTCCACGGTCCTTTGGCTAACATCAACCCCTTTGATGGTCAGCCCGTTCGCCGCCAGAATTGCTGCAGTCGGCAGCCCAATGTAGCCCAATCCAATGACTGCTACCTTATTGATTTCCGCCATAGTCCCTCATTCAACTTGATGCTTTTCAGGAGTAAGCGTTCACTGTGCGAGTGTGAGGGACTACGTGCCCCTGTAGGTGCCTATCACTGCTGAAACTCTCCGCAGTGAGCCTACCATTCACCCATAAGGTGTACATATCGGGCGTTTCTCACGGCACCGAAAACCGGAGGTTTCAGCAGCAGAAGGCAGTCGGCCCTGCAAAGTCGACAATCTCAAGAGCATTGCTTGAGCGGGTTTAGGAAGTCGTTGTCGTCGCGGCTTCGACGAGTGATTTCATATACTGCTCGGCCAGCGACCGCATGTCGGCATGGTCCAACACCCAATCGCGGCCTCGGACATTGACCGACAATCGATCAGGTACGGCAACAAGTTCCGCCCACAAGGCTGCGATAGCTTCGGGTTCTGCCTCAACGACGTCGCCGCTGCCAGTCTCTTCGATGATTTTTGCTGCTTCCCCACGAAGTATCGCTGTTATGTGACGACCGGAGGCAAGGATTTCGAAGGTCTTCGATGGCACGGTCCAGGTGAAGCTAGGCCAATCTGCCCTCAGCGATACCACGCAAGTATCCGCCCATTCATAGTGCCGCGCGATGCTTTCCCCATGGACCACAGTCCAAAAGTCGACATTGGCACCGGTCTTTCTGGAGATCTCCTCCAATCGTGCCTTGGCAGTGCCCGAACCAACAAAGCGGACGTCTACGGCGGAGCCGGAGATGGCAGCCGCGCGGACAACAACATCGAGCCCTTGGCTTTCCCCATGGTTCCCCATATAGAGCACCCTGAGAGGGCCGCCATGAATCCGCCGAGGTGGCACGGTGGGCAAACGCTCGCTACTGATCCCGTTGGGAACAGTGACAGCTTTGCGTACCCCCCGTGTAACCAATTGGCGGCGAAACCCGTCGGTGACCGTCACCACCATTTCGGCATTCCGCTGGATGCGGGTCATGACTGCGTCCAGGATCGAGGTAGCAGCGCTGGCGGCCACGCGAGAATCATGCGCCAGATCCGGCCAAGCATCCCGCATTTCCACTACCAGGGGCTTCCTGCGCAAATGCGCGATCATCCACCCTGCTACGACGTGGGGAAGGCTGGGGATCGTCACGACCACGAGATCCGGGCTGGGCGCAAGTAGTGCCCGCGGGACACTCAGAACTGCCGTGATGCAGTGTCGCGTCAAGCGACCGCTCCGCGAATGGGGTTCCAGAAGGGCGGGGAACCGCCGGATGACTTCTCCAGAGGGACCGACTTCGGAGGCGAAATCGAGCAGATGCCGCTTTCGGCGACTGTTTGCGGGAGCGTCGACGGCCACCGGATGGGGCGCGACAACGTCGATGTCCCATCCATACTCCCGAAAGACACGGGCAAAAGCGGTCCACCGGCGTTGAGGTGGCGTGCTCTCTGGCCAATAGGAATGTGAGACCAACATGATCCTCACCAGAATGTTCCCCCAAAATTTCCTGCGGTGGTGGTTTCTGCCGCTCTATGTTGATGTCGGCAATTCGATCAGCATGCCTAGCCAACTTTACGACGAACAAGGAAAATGGCCACTTTCGTAAGTTGCCTGCACTTCAATGGGACTGCGAATGATTTTCGCTGCCAGGGCTGTGTATCGGCCTCGTCTCCCGCGGCGGTATGTCCCTCACTATTCCTGCCATCCATTCGTACGCTTCCGGGATGTAGTGGTACGGGGCGGGACCCCATTGGTGGTTGTCATCTGACAGCACAACGGCGTCGGGGAAGCGTTCGACACGTATTCCCAGTTCACGCAGATACTCGTAGTAAGGGCGATACAGGACATTCATTTCGTCGGATGTGTGGTTGCGGAATCCAGCCAGCTCGACACCGTTTCTTGTCCTGCTTGCCCATGGTGTCTCGAAGACAACCGTTCGACCTAAAGCGTCCTCGCCCTCCAACACGTTGAATAGCTGTCGGGCACCGTAACTCCACAATTTGAAATGGCGATCTGTTGCAAAGCGGATAGCGGGATGCGCTGAAGTCAGCGAGCCTCCAAGTTGGCTCCGTGCCAACTCGTTAGTACGGGTCAGGAAACCGTCTTGATACTTCCGCACGCCGAAACGTTCAACGACCAAGTCGAGAATGACTGCGTCGCATTGTGGCAACGCATCGCGTAGTGAAGGAAACAGGGAGGACTCTATGTCACCGCGAAGTTGCCTCTGCTGGAAACGAGAGTTGAGTTGAAAGGCGTGGTTCGGGACACTAATCGGCTGATGGGCTGCACTAATCAGCGATTGGCGGGCCACGTAACCCACCAGGCTGTAGTCGGCCTCAATCGCTTCAAAACTATCCCGGGTGACGCACCCTCCATAGGCAAATATTCCCCTCATGCCGTCCTTTCGGGTCATCGAAGGCTTAGTAATACTACTCGTTGAACTTCGGTCCAAATGACCAGCGGAAGACCGTCGACCCGCGCGAGTAGTAAAGTTCGCCGTCTCCGCCCAACACGAGGTTGCTGCCCTTGGCGATGTTTTGGCGCTTCAATGACTCCTTGTCGATGAGGAAGATCTTGCCCTTGCTGCTGCCGGCAAGCCGGCTTCCCAGATCGACTAGATTTCGTCCCCTCGCGTACGGCTCCGCATCCTTGGCCGCTGAAAACCGTGCCTTCTGCACGACTTTCAAAGTTCGTGGATCCAGCTCAAAGACCGAATCGACCCCCCACCCCCATAATCTCCCCGACTCATCGAAAAGCAGGGAGGAGACCGTCGCATCTCCAGGAAGCGGTGTCCCAATCTGAAGCACGCTACCTGTCCGAGCGTCGAGGACCACCACTGTCCCATCGCCCGGGTCTAGTTCACTACCCAGGCCACCTGTGTTCCCCGTCCCCACGTACAATTTCCCGTGGCTATAGGCCAACGCCAAGGGCGTGCGTCCAGGCGTCACATCCGTCAAGACTTTCTCGATGCCCCCGTCAGCCTCGAGGAATGCGACGGCACCGCCTGTTTTCCCGTAGACGGGCATTGTGGCAACGGCAAAGCGTCCTTTTCCCAGCCCTTCGATTGCGAGCGGACGGTCTTGGCCATGACCTATCTCCCAGCGTCTCGGCGCCCGTGCGGGTTGGCGAAGGTCGCCGGGAACTAGTTCAATCTCGGCGCCGGGATATGTGCCAACTGCGAGGTCACCACCAACCCGTCCGAACGACTCGATTTGGCCTCGGATCGGGTACTGCTCAGCCTCGCCACCGTCAAGCGGGTATCGGGCAAAAAATGGAGCGGTTCCCATCGCTCCTGCCAAGACGTTGCCCGCCAGGTCAGTTCCCAATGACCGGATTCTCAGCGGGGCCGGAAGGCCATGATTCGGCAACAAGGTACGCCGGTCCGATTCCGCGTTCCATCGAACGACTTCTCCGCTGGCGTTGATGGAAACCAGGGATTCGTTGCTGCCGTTCGCATCTGCATCCTGCCATGAGTATCCCCGGATCTCTCCGAAAGATTCGCCGCCAGCGACTACGAGATCTTTGCCGGAGGCTGGATCAAGCGCATGCAGATGGCCTTTCTGATCCGTCCAATACAGCCTCCCCGGTTCGTCAGGTGGTGACGTGGCCAAACCCCTGACGGCCCCGGAAGCCACTTTCGACCAAGTGCGGTTCTTCGCGTCGTAGCCATAAATGGTTTGTTCGGAATCGACCCGGGCAAAGACTTTGGTGCCGATGACGGCAGTGTCGTAGATAAAGTCCCTGCGTGCTCCTGCTTCCGGAGCTGGGAGGTCAATCTTGCGCTTGCTGCCCGTGTTCGTGTTGACCTGCCATAGCGCGGGGGAATTGGTCCCAGTTCCGACATAGGCCATCCCCCGTACCGTGCTGATCCCCATCGCATAGTCATTCCCCTCGCCTAGGGCGCCGAAGTCTTGCCATTTTTCCCGGGACGGGTCGAAGGCCAGCAACCTGGCGTCCGGATAAGTCGAAAAGAGAACTCGCCCATCGTCCAAGGATGCTGAGTTCCAGAACGAAGATCGATCCATGCCAGGAGCTTGCGGTAGACGAGTGAGCCCTTGACTATCGACGTCGTAAGAAAACGCTCTGCCATCGGTTAGACCGATATAGATCCGGCGATCGGCAACACCAGAGGTCAGGGCACGTGAGCTGACCATCTGGTTCGCCCCTCCCTTGAGGGTCGCTGAACTAACGAGCTCTCCGCTTCGCGTGCTAATGACGTTGAGGGTAGCTGGAACGCCCGATGCCACATATGCCGCTAACGGTTCCCCGGTTGCCGTACTCGTGAAAGCTCCCTTCGCTGTATTGCTCGCTTGGATTGGTTGCCCGACCTTGTGTTCTCCCGGCGTGAGCGATTTTGCAGGCTTTCCCGGAGCCGAAGATGGCTTCGGAGTCCCCGATGTCGTATTCGTATCCGGGATTTCGGGTCCGCGATCGCAGCCGGAGACGACCGCGAGAAGTATGACGGCCATGCAAGCGATGAGGGCGCCACGAAGCGAACGCGTTAGTCGGTGTCGTCGATCATTCATCACAGCTGTCCCTCATTTTGTTTTCCTCTGGAAGGCCACGAAGCAGCAGAGTCCGCGAGCACTCCCCCGCTTCCGCTGCGCGGGACGTAGACCTTGTAGACTCAGTGCCGTGCCCTTTCCGGGTATGCCGACAGAAAGCGGGTTCAGATGGCTCATCGGGAGATATCAGGTGCACGGCATCAACGGTCGAGCAGGCAGCCGGGGCGCCTCCCTCAACGGATGCCGTCCTCGACGGCAACAGAGCCCCCTCGACTCCCCGCAACAGACGCGCGGCATAGAAAGCTTCGTGGAGCACGCATCATCATCATTTGTGCGGTCCTCGCGCTCCTCGCCACCGTCGCGGGCCTAATTAGCATCAGCTAGGACCTAGAATCAATGCCCCGAGGGTGGGAAAGACGCGCTCGGCGCCGAACTTTCGCCGGGCGAACTCCTGCGCATCCGCCACAGCTCTGACGAAGGCATCCGGGTCGCTCGCGTAACGCAGGGAGGCCCTGCCCATCGATCCGATGTCCCGAAAGAGCCAGTCCCTGGGGTAGATGTACTCCGCTCCGGGCCAGGCCAAGGAGAACGGGAGTGCACCGGATGCTGCTCCGTCGGCCAGTGTCAAGTGGAAGGATTCGAAATCGCTGACCGATAGAGCCATCCCGATGCCTTCGTACCATGACGACATGTCATCTCCATGGGGATCGAAGAAGACGGCACCTTCGAGGAGGGGATCGTGCTTGATGCGGGCGCTCAGTTCGCGGTAGTAGTCCATTTCATGCTCACGGGCGATCATCCACGGATAATCCTCTGGCCGCCGTCCTTTCACCCGTAAGGTATAGCGTCGATCCACTGTACGCAGCTGCGCGAGCAGGTCCAAGGCCCGGTCCAGGTGTTTCTGGCGCGGCACCATGCCAACAAGGCCCATCGTAAACCGCCGGGTGGCATCAATCTCCGTTCGGTCGGGGCTGATGCCCAACGCGTTGGGCAGTACGCTGGTTTTGGCTTCATCGTATCCAAAGCGGCGGATCGCTACTTGGCGAACCAGCTCCCCAACGAAGATCGTGTGGTCGACGAGCGCGACATCAAGACGATGAAGATGCGGGGTGAAAAGCTCCTGCGAATGGAATCGGCTCGTCAAGCGTTGATTTGCGCGTCGGTGTTGCGCATACCACTCGATATTGCCCAATGACCACTCACAGAAGACCGTGTCTGCGGCCGACAGGAGCTGGCCACTACGCACTGCATCGTGATGCGAGTGATCGGTCCATACATCGACATCTACGGTATGGCCTTGCCCACGTAGCCATTCCATGACGCCGCCGGCGAACTTGAGGTCATGACCGGCGACGAGTACTCGTCTGGGTTCGTGTCCAACGGACACTGTGGCAGCAGGTGGCTGTCCTACGGTCTTGGCGGGCCGGACTTGAATATTTCGCCGCAATGAGAGGCATGGGCGATTCTTGCGTTGCGTTCCCACCCAAGTCATTCTTGGCGCGTCCGCTACTGGCTCGGACCACCCCCAAAGCGTCTTCCCGGGCGATGCCACGTCGCTCTCGTCGATTTGGACGGTTCCCTGGTGGAATTCCAGCGCCCGGCACAAATCCTCCCCAGTAGTGCGATCATAAACGCCATCGCCGAGCCAACCCACTACCGTGGCTTCTTCGGGCGGAACGTCGCCCCATACGACACTAATTCCAGCTGCTACAAGGTGACGGGCGGCGTCTTGAGGACCTACTTCCTGCAGATCAGGGGCCAGGACGCTTTTCGGCCGGTGGGTCTGTTCGAGAATGGCGTCGGCGGTTTTTGCATCAAGTCCGGAAACCTGGAGGCAGTAATCGGGAAGTTCGGGGGCAGCGACCTTGATCCCCGCGCTCCGCAACATGTATGCAAGTCGGTGTCCGGCCAAATGGGCCCGGAACGAGTACCGGTGGAGGATCCAGGCGTCCGCGTTTCGTTCGGTTTCGTCGTCCATCCACAGTTCAGCAATGAGTCCCGCATCGGTTTCACTCTCGGGCGTGGGCACCAGCCCTCCGAAAATAGTGTCGACTCCATTACCGGGGCCGGAGATGACAGGTGTTCCGGTCGCCGCGAGCTCGACCACTCGGCGTGAGAACATCGTGGGCGACTTCGTCACGGAATTCACGTTGAGGTGAAGCGGATGTGCCTTGTAGGCCTGCACCATCTCCGGATAGGAGAGGCCTCCTTGAACATACTGAGCCAATTCCTCGGGAAAATGGTACGGGGTCTCAGGCAGATTGGCTTGTCGGTCGTAGATCGTAATTCCATGGGGCGTTACGGAGCGCAGGAGCGCGGCGAGAACCCGCGACCGCTCTGGGTATCGTGCTCCATAGTATGTGCCTCCGTAGGCGGCCGTATGAATCGCTGCGCGCGTACCCGGCAATGGATTGTGGGTGCGCGGCTGTGCCCAAAACGGCAGGCTTCCGATGGAGATGTTGTGCTTGCCCCGATGCTCGAAGTAGTCGGGGATCATGTCGGCGTCAGTCGTGAACACATGGTCAAAGATCGCTGCAGTCTGGCGATACCTATTAAAGTGAATGGGATCTTCCTTGTTCCAGAAGAACGTCGGAATTCCTTTGCCCCGGCAATAGTCAACCATGGCTCTCAAGTCGGCAAAGGACTCCTCATCGTAGTAGCCGATCTTGCCGCGCCACGTCCCTTCGTTGCCTTCCCAGGCAGACTCGACAATGAGGGCATCGATGGAGAGCTCGTCGAACTGCCGACGCCACGTGTCCGGGTATGGAAACACCATGCGGCATTCGGGTTCCAAGGAACTGCGCGTGAATTCGTCGGAGACAAGAGCGACGGTCACCTCGCTAAGCTGCCGATTCACAACCCTGCCGGCTTCTACCGGTTCGGCTAACCGCTCATGACAGGCCTGCACGAACCCAGCCATCGCGGCCCAACTGCGGTTATCCAGGACCCATTGGCGCGCGGCACGACCCAGGTTCGCCCTGAGTTCAGGCGCATCCGCAAGGTCGATGATTTGCTCCGAGAATGCTCCCCTGTCGCCTGCTGGGAAGATGCGTCCGCGGTCACCCGAGGTGCCTACCAGGTCCACAAGTGGTGCGACGTCGGAGACAAGAACCGTCCGGCCAGCCGACATCGCTTCCAACGGTTTCAGCGGAGAAACCATTTCAGTAACAGGCGTGGAAAGGCGGGGACAGGCGACGATGTCCATGGCCGAGAGATACCGGGGCACATCGGCAGCAGCGATACGTCCGACAAACGTAATGCGGTGAGCCGTGCCAAGCTCATGCGCGAGATTTCTCAGTCCCGGCAAGGCCGGGCCGTCGCCAACTATGACCAGACGCAACTTTGGTCGTAGCGTCAATGCCGCTGAGAAGGCCTCAACCAATAGTTCGAGCCCCTCGTATTCGAGGATGCTCCCGGCGTATCCGACAACGATGTCCGTGTCCTCTAGCCCCAATCGTCGGCTGATCTCCCGTTCCACCGGTAATGGCACGAATTCGAAAGGGTCAGAGGCATTGGGAAGGAGACCAATTCGCTCGCCTTCGACGCCCCGTCGTATGAGTTCCATTCTGACTTGTTCCGTGATGGCAAGGACCTGATCTGCGCTCCGGGCCACAAGCGTTTCCAGGGCGACGGCCAAGGCAAAGCGTTCCGAGTCCTCCCAGTCCGGCTTCGTTGATGCTTCGGTGACCTCCCAGAGGCCACGGACTTCGTATGCGAACGGCAAGCCCAATCGGCGTGCCGCGATGAGAGCTGGGAGAGCAGTTAGGTGGTTTGAAGCTGCGTGGATGATTGATGCCCGCTGGACGATGGCCTCACGGACTATCACGTCGGCCGCATGTTGGAAGTAGAGATCCAACGGCTGGTCCTTGATTGACGGGCCCGGGTTGAAGACGTGAATCAACCCGTTGATTTCCCGTTCGAAGCGGGATTCGGAATCGGGCGCGACTGTCGTCTTGGCGTCCCACGGATATCCGGGGCGTGCCACTACCACCACGTCGCCGGTTTGGGACATTGCCTTCGTCAGGCCGGCTGTTCTCGTGGAGTAGCCGTTGGAATTGAATTCGCCTGTGCTATGGGCGCAATAGAGAACCCGTCCCCGTTCGGTTTGGTATCCGGGATTGGGCTGACGTTCGGGGACATCCGGGAGTGCTCCAAGGAACAGACGTGCCGCGCCGCATACTTGGTTCACGAATACTTGATCGCCTCTGTCGGGGCATTCTCCAATATTCGCAACGAGGCGCGCGGGCTCAGTAATGAGCCCGTCTTGGAAGTAGAGTCTTTTCGCTTTTGCTATTCGCTCGGTTCTCGGCAGGTCGCTGCTCTCCACTGCAATCGACAGAGTACTCACAGTCGTGGGTTGCTGCCCGTCATGACCTTGGGGCAGCGGTTTGCGTGTTCTTCTCCGAGCAAGGCGTTTGGCCCGCCGCGCGGGCGCTGATGCGGCTCTGGCCAGACGGTATTCGGGCGAGGATTTCAGCGCTTCGTAGGCTGATTTGAACTTCTCGACGCGCGCTGTCTGACGCTCGTACAGACTGGATTGAGCTTGCAAGCCGCGTTCCGCCTGCGCAGCACGTTGTGACTCCTGGCGGATGCCCTGCCGCAATTCCTTGAGCTCGGCAACCTGCTTTTCAACAAGCAGTTCCGATCGGTACAGGGCTTGCGCCAGGTCGTCGGTGGAGCGCCCAGAATAGCGCCCGGATCGCAATGCCCGCTGGCGGATTGCGCGCTCAAGCGCTGGGACCTCTGGGCTTTCATCCGAATATCTCGACGCCACTATTTGTCCTTTCCTAAAGCAGAATTCCAAGTCCAAGCACCACTATGCTGTGCTCTGTTCGTCAGGGGGACTGTGTAACGATTTTCAAGCCCGGATAGTGCCGTGCATAGCGCCGGTAGATCTGTTCGACCTTGGCCTTGTCATCGCGAACCTTCTCGATCCGGCCAAAGTTGCGGGCGACTTCGTCGCTCGGCGCGTCCATGATGATGTTTCCCTTGTTCATCCAGATGATCCGACTGCACAGCCGACGCATGACTCTCGGCTCCCGTCCTGCCAGCACCATCGACCCTCCGAGCCTAAGATGCCGTTCCACGCGCTCGCGTCCTGCCTCGTCCAAGAAGGCCCGCCCCCGGGCCAGCGGCTCATCAACCAGCACAAGCGACGGCCCGGCGTATAGTGTCGCTGCCAAACGCACCTTTTCGACGTCCAGGGGATCGATTTCGACACAAGGGGATTCGGCTTCGTCCTCCATGGCCGTTTGCGCCAGGATCCTCGTCACCGCTGCCTTGAGCTTTGAACCATTGAATTCGAGTGACATGGCCACCCGCTCGACGTTGGCTCGCAATGTTTCGTCCAGATCGAAGGACGTCCCCGCATCCATCACGGCTACACGTGGGCGGATGTAGACGTTGCCGGTTTCAGGCGTGATTCTTCCCGCCGCAGTATGTAGCAAGACGGAGGTGCCGTCGGCCGGCCCGCCCAGGAGCCCTACGGCCTGGCCTTCGTTCACGTAGAAGGACAACCCTGCGATTTCATGTCGAGGACCTCTCTTGGCCCGAGTCTTACCTTGATCCTTCGCGGAGACATCGTCGAAGACCAGCGCTGCAGTTCGCGCCTCATTTTCAGCCGTCGGTGAGCTCATATTGCCCCTCTCCCCTCCACATCAGCAATAGTCCGGCAAAGACCAGGACCATCGACCAGAGAGCAACGATGAGCCACGACCTTGCGTCCGGGACGACGCTGTAAAGCAGGACGTCGCGGGCGATGGTGAGAACGTGATACATCGGATTCCAATCGACCAGCGGTTTGAAGACCGGATGCGCGTCCGTCAACCGATCTACGGAAAACATCACGCCGGACGCGTACATCCATCCGCGGACGGCAACGGCCAGCAGGTTCTTCAAATCGTGGACGTGGGCAACGACATGCGCTGCGATCATGGAGAGGCCAGCCATCAGGACGGCTTGGAGCGCCATCAGCGGCAGGAAAAGAAGGGATAGCCAGCTAAGGTCCTCGAGCGGTGGCGCCACAATGATGATCAACATCATCACGAGATAGGAGGGGATCCCCGACAGCCAGTTCTGAACATTGCTGATCAGGGGGAGGATCGCGACTGGCAGATTGTTCGATGCCAACAGCTTGCGCCCGGTGAAAACGGAATCAGAACTGGACGTTATCGCGCCCGACGTCATCTGGAACATGAAGATTCCGATGAGCAGGTACCCGATGAAGTTGTCGATGCCCTTGCTCACCTGGAAGACGAATCCGAAGATGACGTAGTAGATGAGACCGTTAAACACGGGGTTGAGGATTAGCCAGAGGCTTCCGAGTCGATTGCGCTTGTGGCCACTCAACACGCTAGTTCGTGCCTCGTGGAAGGCCAACGTGCGCGCGTCCCACAGCCGGACCAGGTATTCGGCGATGCCGCCTTTCGTTCCGGGCTTGCGCATGCCTGAAATGTCTACAAAGACGACGGGCGTCTGCGTTTCCTGAACTGGAGGTTCACTCATGAGCTGTCCGCTTCCGACCGGCGACTTTCGCATACTGGGCCAGACTGGCCGCTGCGCTGGCTCCCCACGTACGGTCGGCCAAAACCAGCCGTCTCCCCGACGCACCGAGCCGATCTCTGAGCTCTGCATCAACCACCAAACGCTCCAATGCCGACGCCAAGTCTGCGGTATGTGCTGGGGGGACGATGATCCCTGTTTCTTCGTCAGTGACGATTTCCCTGAGGGCGGGAAGATCCGTGGCCACGACCGGTCGTGCGCAGGCCATGGCCTCGAATGGCTTCAGTGGCGTGACCGAGCGGGTCACCTGGTGGTCGTGTCGAGGTAGCACAAAGATGTCCAGGGCCTGGTGGTATTTGTGCGCGTCTTTTCGCGGTACCCGTCCGGGCAGGACAGACTCTGGGGCCAATCCAATGGCGGCTGCTCGACGGCGAAGGCCGGGAGCCGACTCGCCGCCGCCGACGATCAATAGTCTTACGTTTTTGTGTTTTTGTGCCACGAGGGCAAAGGCGTCAATCAGCACATCAAGGCCCTCATAGGGAACAAGGCTGCTGACCGTTCCGATATGCACGTCCTCTATCGGCAAACCGAGTTCTGCGCGTGCGGCCCGCGGGTCCGCCGGCTCTTCCAGGAACTCCTCGCCGACACCGTTCGGTGCGAGTGCGATCTTCTCCGGGTCCACCCCGGCCCGGACTAGGCCACGCAGCATTTCCTCGCCCAGTGTGATGACACCATCCGCGGTGGACGTTACTTCGGCTTCACGGTTTTGAAACGAAATGTAGCGCTCGCTAGTCACGGCCTCTGGGCCACGTTTCGATGCCCACGTGTCGGCCAGTTGGCCGCGGACTTCGTAGATCCAGGGGATTCCGACGGCCGAAGCCACCGCCCGGACGGCCAGTGCATTCACGAAGTGAGTCGTTGTATGGAGGACCGACGGACGCAGTTGGAGTACCAGCCGCAGGAGCTGTTCCGCCTCCTGCTGTTGTCTTTCGCGCAGGTTTCCTTGGGGCCCAGCGGCAGAGAGCCGGTGGTAGTTCACTCCCTCGATGAGATCATGATCCGAGGCTCCGACAGCTCCAACGCTCTGCGGGTAGCCAAGCCTAGTGGCCGCATGGACTTCCCATCCGGCTGCAACCTGTTCGCGCAGAAGGGAGTGGGTCCGCTGTGCGTAACCGGATTCCGTATACGGCAGCGAATTGGTCACCAGGTGCAGTACAACGCCAGGTTTCGGCGAGTAATCTGATTGCGACGGGATCGTAGGTGCCCAATCGTCGAAGACTTTGGCCTCGGCTCGATATCGTTCGCGGAGACGTCCTGCCCGGTCTCCCCCAGCGCCGAGAGCTTCGATCGCCGCGGTCATCTCCCCTGCGTACCAGAGTAGTTTTGCACGCGTGATAGCTGCACCCGGCTCGGAGATTGGCATGGTCGCCGCAAACCGGGAGGCGAGATCCGGCAGGTCCCCTGCCAAGGCAATGTCGGCGAACGTCTTCGCCGAACGCGACGAAACCCCGTTCTCAGCTTCGGCTACGAGGCGCTTCTTCAACGTCACCTGGTCGCCGCTCAGCAACGCGCTGAGACTCGATATGCGGCTGGACGGCAGTGCGTGTTGGCGGCTTAGTCCTTCCCACAAGGCTGTCGTGACTCGATTACCTCGACGACGCTGCACGTTGAGCATGAACATGATGGGGTCTTCCCGCCAGTTCCGTCGAACCGTGTGCCGCATTGCTAAGAGCCGCTGCGTCGCGGGTGACAAGCTGGCCGCCCGATGGCGCAATCGGCGTTGGAGGTCGTCTAGCACGATGATGGTGAACTTTCTTTTTTCGATGCCAAGAGGCCACGGAAGGCAGGGCGCGATGAAACAGGTCTGCTATGAACTACGGCTACGCTTAGGGCGACGGAAGACGGCGAAGAAGTACCACAAACCCAGCGCCACAACGAGGACACCGACGCCGCCGTTGATGACCGGCTGCGAAATTACGCTCCGGTCGGCCGCTTCGGCGACCTGTGGGCTTCCATCCATCGACGACGGTGAAATTGCTGCTGCCTCCGAACTCTTCGACGTTGGCGAGGAGCTTGGCGAATTGGCGGAACGGTCTTTCGCCCTAGAACTGGCGGCGGCGGAGGTGGGTGCGGCCGAAACCTCCGGCGTGCTCGGAGATGCCGGAGTTTCCTTCGGAGCCAGCTTGACCAGCCTTGCGTCGAAGTCATACACAAAATTGCTGGGGGCCAAGGACCCGCGCACGACCATGACGCCTGTCGAGGGGAGGATCAGCAAGCCTGTCCGAGGATGGACGGCATAACCGGTCGAGGGATCCAGGGGGAAGCCCGTGCGCGGATCGTACTTGATCAAGGGAGCAGCGTTTTGAGGCGATGTCGGCTGCCGCCCTTGATGCGAAGTCTCGCCGATTCCACCGGTTTCTTGGCGATCGCTCGTGGACGGCCGCTGTTCCGTAGCCGGCTTCGACGCCGCTGGCGCAGTGGCTTTCGGTGGCTCCGTGGATGACGGTGGGGACGAAGACTCCTCGTCGTCGGGCGTTCCTCGGGAAGGAGCTCCGACTGGGTCGTCTACCGTGGTCGGATTCGTGGCGACTTCCGCTGCCTCAGTCGATGGGAGCACCGTAGTCATATAGACGGCGGAGATCGCAGATCGGTTCGGTACCGGTAGTGCTGCGGTTGCAGCTGCACTTCCCGCGACGGCCACCGCTGCGGACACACCTAGCACTGCCACCGAGCGCAGCGTCTTCACGGCGTGCAAACGTGGCGTCAACGTGCCTTCCCTCCCCAACCTGGTCCGGCAGCCGGACGCCGCCCAAATCAGTCTACCCAATGGACCCGGCCCCTCGAACGCAGCATCGATCGATCGATCAGTGCGTGCGTTGTCGTTTCGGAACCGGGCGCCGGACGAACACGAAGAAGTACCAGAGTCCGCCCACCGCCAGCAGCGAACCGAGAACCACGGCCATCGCGGACGGCGACATCCCGATGGACGCAGCCGGGGGCGGAGCAGCGGTCGTTCCGCCGCGGCCAGATGCGTGCTGCCCGGTCGCGGTGACACCGACCCATGTCCCCGACGGACCGGCCCCTGCGGTGGATGCGGGCTCCGGTGCGTCAGGGCCCTCGCTGTCTTCCGATGTGGCCAGCCGGATCTGCCCGGTTGAGAAGTCGTAGACGAAGTCGCACGGCTCCAGCGAGCCGCGGGTGAGCATCCGCCCGCTCGAGGGCTCGATCAGCAGGCCGGTGTGCGGGTGGACCGCGTAGCCGGTCGCTGGATCGACGCGGAAACCCGTGCGAGCGTGCCGGCTTTCATTCTGCTGGAGCGGGCGCGGGCCATTGTTGCTGTATTGCTTCCCGCCGCCGGCGTTGGTCCAGACGCCGCTGTGATTGCCGGAATTCCAGCTGCTCGAGGTGCCGGTCGACGATGGTCGGCTGCTTCCCTGCTGCGGGGTACTGCTGCTGGGGCGATGGGTCGATGGCGGAGTTGGTCGGGTCTCGGTGGGAGGCGTGCTGGGTTCGGACGTGGGCCTCGGCTCCGAGGACTCCGAGGGGAACTGCGTGGGTTCTGGGGTCGGCGAAGGGGAATCCGGCGGCGTTTCACTCGGTTCCGGCGGATCGGTCGTCTCGCCGGGGGCAGGTGTCGAGGGGCCGGGGCCCGAGGCATCCGAGCTGCCGGAAGCGCCGGTCGTTCCGCTCTGGCCTGGCACGGCTGCGGGACCCTGCAGGCCCAACTCCTCGGAAGACGCTGTTTCGCGAGGCGACGCGTCGACAGATGAGGCGTCGATAGGCGAAGCGTCCCGGTCCGAGCCGGCGACTGTTCCGACCAGCTGGTCGACCCGGTCAACTTGGACGTCCCGCAGGCGCAGCCCCGGGTCCTTGTCGACCGAGGCGGAGGCGGCCGATGGGCCGAGCAGCCCGATCGAGCCGGCCAGCACGATCGTGCCGAGCAGGGCCGCTACCCGGGCGGCCGAGGGCAGGGCGAGGCGCTGCGGGAACCGCGGTAGTGCGTGGCGCATCTGCCTCCTCGGAATCGTTGGTGCCGGACGACACCTCTCCATTGTAACGAAAGAGTTACGATCCGCGAGATCAGTCCCAGAATGGAGGGCACCGGCGTCGTGCTTCTGGTCGTACTACCGGGAGAGGTTGCCGTCCTTGAAGTCCTTGAAGACCGACTCGGTGGCGTCGGTGATCCTCAGAATGGACTGGCGGTCGGCGCTCCACCCGTAGGCGGCCTCGGGAACCTGGTGTCCCATCTTCTTCAGGTCCACCTGGTAGGCCCAAGCTCCCAGGGTCAACGCCTGCTCCGCGGTCAGGTCGGTTTGCACGTACTTGTTGGCGGTGTCCAGCACCGTGGCCAGGCCCTGGGGCCCGTCGGCAATCGTGGCACCGGCGATACCGGCCAGCGTCAGGCCCTGGTTGAAGGAACGGTCGAAGTCGCCGTTGGGCAGGGTCTTGCGTTCGCGGGAGAACCAGAAGGCGTCGTACCCGTCGACGTGGTGCTTGCCCTTCGGCACATCGCGGACCTTCATGGGCGCGTCGACGGTGATCCCGCCGAGCTCGTCGATCATCTTCTGGAATCCGGTGAAGCCGGTCAGCACGTAGCCCTCGATGTCCAAGTCGGTGACGTTGGCCACGAGCTTCGCCTCCGCTTCCGGCCCGTGGGTGGCCATGGCGTTGTTGATCTTGGCCTTGCCGCCGCCGGGTTGGGTGACCCAGAGGTCGCGCGGGATGCCCATGACGCCGCCGCCGCCCTCGCCGTCGACGCCGATGACCTGCAGGCCGTCGGCGCGCTGGCCCGCCACCTTCTGCCCCTGCCTTTCGCGGGCGTCCGAGCCCATGATCAGCACATGCCGCTTGCCACCCAGCGCCGCGTCCTTGATGCCGAGCGAGGGCCACCAGCCGCCCACGGCCATCCACTCGCCCTTCTTCTTGACCACCAGGGTGACGTCCTTGCCGCTGGTCAGCACGGCGAAGTCCTCCTTGTTCCAAGTGCCCGCGGTGCCGGTGACTTTCGGGGTGTCCTTCGGCTTCTCCGCCTTCTTCAGGGCGGCGGTGGCGGGGCCGCTGGTGGGCACGGTCTTGCCCGTGTAGAGCTTCGTGGCAAAGGCGGTGAGCTGCTTCGACAATCCGGAGGTCTCCACGGCCGGCTTTGGCGCGGCCGAGGACGATGCCGGGGTCGACGGCGCCGGGCTCGGGGCGGGTTCGGCCGGCTTACTACAGCCGGTGAGCAGGGCCAGGGTCATCACGGGGGCCAGCACGGCGGCGGCGGTACGGGAGCTCAATGTCATGCGTCCATTCTCGCGTGCCGCGTCCCACACCGCCGCGAACGCCACGCCTGCGCGCTCCGGGCACCGTGCTCCCGCGGTCCCCCGGTTCCCGGAGCCGGGAGGCCGGCCGCCCCTCGGCCCAAGTCATACCGCGGTATGACGGCACCGTCGCCGAAGACCGTCCGCCGGGATAGTCTCCCCCCGGGGCAGCGACAGCGCCAAGCTGTCGGTGTCCCCGGATAGATTGAGCGGAGAAAAGGTGAGATGAAAGAAAAGCCGGAATGCTCAGTGAAGTTCCACAGATCCAGCTTGATGCGAATCAGTTCCGGATGCTCAAGGACTATTCGATCGCTGACTTCATTTCTAGGGAACGACAGTTCGCTAGGCTCCCGCTCAGGAGAATGAGTGTCCCCGAAATCAAAACGGAATTCATGAAGGTGCTTTCTGATCCTCTAGGAAAACGCTTCGCCTTTCCGACGGACATCAGACCGGTACTCAAAGACACCCCAGTCTTCCGTTTGAGGAACTTAGGACCCACCGAGCTTTCTGTGGCAAGGGCAAAGGCGGAGGATCCGCGCTCCTTCGATCTGGCGCCCAAACAGCATGTCAAAGCAGGACGACTGAATCTAGAACGTAAACCGACTTTTTACGGAACGCTCGGAACACCGCTTCATGGATTCTATGAAGTACGAGCCAAACCTGGAGATGTACTTCTGTGCGCCCGTTTCGAATTGGCTGCGCAGACGAACGTTACAGCCATCGCTTGTCCGGCTGATTTTGAGTCTCAGGAACCTGAATTGGTGGCCAAGATTAATCTCATAACAGGCTTTATTCAACGACAGTTCAACCGAGATGCTGGGCCTGAAAACGAGTACAACTATTCGATTTCACACGCCATCGTCGACGACTACTACACTTATCCACCAGCTCTTACATCCGGGTGGATCTATCCTTCTCTTCAAGACAACCGTTTCGTCAACATCGCGTTTACCGAAGCCAATTTTAAGCGCTTGCTGAGACTTCATTCCGTCGCGGTGGTCCGATTGGAGAAAGTCAATGAAACTGGCGCTAAAGTGACGAATTACCAAGTTCTCAAGAGATCGGAAGGCAAAGCATACCTCGATATGCTTCTCCCTGAAGATGACAACTTTGTCTCCGTCTGTCGAGGCCTCGGTTTCACCGTCAGCAACGAGATGTGGCCAGATATAGGTTGACCGCCGTCATACCCCGGTATGACGGCACCGTCACCGAATACCGTCCGCCGGGTTGATCCGCCCGGGGGCACCGCCGCCATAGATTGGTCACCATGACGATCACCAACACCCACTCCACCACCCAGGCCGTCTCCGCGCGCGGCCTGACCAAGGTCTACGGCAGCGGCCCCACCGCGGTACACGCCCTCGCCGGGGTCGACCTGTCCTTCGAGGCCGGCCGCTTCACCGCCATCATGGGCCCCTCGGGCTCGGGCAAGTCCACCCTGATGCACTGCCTGGCCGGCCTGGACTCGGCCACCTCCGGCTCCATCACGATCGCCGGGCAGGACATCACCACCCTGGACGACAACGCACTGACCCGCTTGCGCCGCGAACAGATCGGCTTCGTATTCCAGTCCTTCAACCTGGTCCCCACCCTCACCGCCGAACAGAACATCCTGCTGCCGCTGCAACTCGCCGGAACCAAGCACGACGCCGGCTGGCTGGCCCAGGTGGTCTCCACCCTCGGCCTCGGGGACCGGCTGGGACACAAGCCGCACGAGCTCTCCGGCGGCCAGCAGCAGCGCGTCGCCGTCGCCCGCGCCCTGCTAACCCGCCCCGCCGTCGTCTTCGGGGACGAGCCCACCGGCAACCTCGATTCGCGCACCGGCGCCGAGGTGCTGTCGCTGCTGCGCTCCTCGGTCAAGGAGATGGGCCAGACGATCATCATGGTCACCCACGACCCGGTCGCCGCCAGCTATGCCGACGAAGTGCTGCTGATGCGCGACGGCGAACTCGTGGGCAACCTCTCCGACCCGACGCCGGAAGCCGTCACCGCGGCCCTGGCCTCCCTGGGGGCCTGAGGTGCTCACACTCGCCCTGGCCAACATCCGCACCTATGCGCGCCGCTTCATCGCCGTCACCCTGGCCGTGATGATCGGCACCGCCTTCCTCTCGGCCACCCTGATGGTCAACTCCTCGGCCACTGCATCGCTTCAGCGCAGCATCGGCGAGGCCTACGAGCACGCCGACCTGGTCGCCGGCATCGACGACGACGCAGCAGCCACGGCCTCCGCCGACTCCTCCGATGCAGCCGAGCAGATCCTGGGCGCCGAGCAGCTCGCCGCCGTCCGCGAGGTGCCGGGCGTCGGGGCCGCCGAACCGCAGACCACCTCCGGGGCACGCATCGCCGCCGACTCGGGTGACTACAACGCCGTCGTGCAGCCCTTCGCCGCCGACGCACAGCTGCGCGCCACCGAACTGGTCTCCGGCCGGGCCCCCAGTGGCACCGGCCAGATCACCGTGGACCAGAAGCACGCCGAGCAGTACGGCCTGTCCGCGGGCAACACGGTGGACCTGACCGGCACCACGCCGAACGGGGACCCCATCGACTACCCCGCAACGATCACCGGGATCACGGCCTCGTCCAACAGCCCGTTCCTGGGCTCGAACCTGCAGGTCGCCGTCTCCCCCGAGCGCTACGCCACGTTCACCGGGGACGAGCCGATGTACCAGTCGATCATGGTCCGCCTCGACGACGGCACCGACCCCGCGGCGGCGACGACCGCCATCGCGGACGCGTTGCGCGCCCACGGCATCTCCACCCCGTCCGTCATGACCGGCCAGGAGCGCACTGTCGAGGAGCTTGCCTCCTTCACCGGCGGGCAGGACCAGTTCACCGTCATCCTGCTGGTCTTCGCGCTCATCGCCCTGGTGGTGACCGGACTGGTCGTCATGAACACGTTCGCCGTGCTGGTCGCCCAGCGCACCCGCGAACTGGCCCTGCTGCGCACCCTGGGCGCGATGCGTGCCCAGCTGCGCCGCTCGGTGCTCATCGAGGCGCTGGTCATCGGCGTGGTCTCCTCCGCGCTCGGCGTGGCCCTGGCCATCGGCGTGATGGCCGCCCTGGTGGGATACGTCTCCACGCTGCCGGAGGCCTCGTTCGCGGTGCTGTCCGTCTCCCCGGTTTCCGTGATCGCCGGGCTGGCCGTCGGCACCATCATGACCCTGCTCGCCGCGTGGGCCCCGGCCCGCCGCGCGATGTCGGTGGCCCCGTTGGCCGCACTGCGCCCGGCGGACGACGCCAACGTGCACAACCGCATCGGCAAGGTGCGCCTGGTGTTCGGCCTGGTGCTGGCCGCCGGAGGCGGAGCACTGCTGGCCGTCGGCGCGGTGGCGCATCAGCTGCTCGTCGGTTTCGCCGGCGGACTGCTCTCCTTCATCGGCATCCTGATGCTCGCCTCGCTCTTCCTGCCCGGCGCCGTCCGTGCCGTCGGACGGGCCGTGGGCGGCTCCGGCGTCCCGGCCAAGCTCGCCTCGCTGAACGCGGTGCGCAACCCGGGCCGCACGACGGCGACCGCCACCGCGCTGCTCATCGGCGTCACGCTGGTCTCGATGATGATGGTCGGCGCGCAGACCACCAAGCAGTCCTTCGGCGCCGAACTGGGCCGGAACTACCTGGTCGACTTCGTGGTGGACTCCCCCGCCGCCTACGGCGAGGACTTCGGCGGCGCGGCACTGCCCGGCGCCGGACAGGACGCATCCGGCCCGGAGGCCACCCCGGAGGAAGCCACGCCGTCCACTCGGGGCCGCGTCGGCGAGGCCCAGGCCAAGGCGGCCTCGGCGATCGACGGGGTCTCCGCCGTCGCCCTGCTCGAGCCGGTGGCCCGCGACGCGGACGGGAACACGCTCTACGCCGCGGACGCCGGCGTGCTGGCCGCAGTGCTCAACGACCCGGACCTGGTGCCCGCCAACGGCGAGGTGCTGGCCGGCCAGAACGTGGAGGCCAAGCAGCTCACCGTCCACGCCCTGGAGGGCACCGAGACCCGCACGCTGGAGGTGAAGCGCTCGCAATCGGACTTCTCGCTGGCGCTGATGACCACGGCCACGGCACAGCAGCTGCCCGGCTACGCCCCCGGCGGCGCGGTGTCCAGCTCCACTTC
The DNA here is from genome assembly GCF_041679245.1 of Arthrobacter sp. JSM 101049. Taxonomy (NCBI): domain Bacteria; kingdom Bacillati; phylum Actinomycetota; class Actinomycetes; order Micrococcales; family Micrococcaceae; genus Arthrobacter; species Arthrobacter sp. JSM 101049. The sequence goes on from NZ_JBGFFC010000007.1 coordinate 32,050, forward strand.
GGCCGACGGCGAGTGGACGATGGCGGCCTACCCGGCCCTCTGGATCAAGGCCGACGCCGGTCTGGACACCGCCGCGCTGCAGCAGGTCGGGCGCTCGCTGGCCGCGGACCTGGACGTCTCCGACTACCTGGTCACCGGTGGGGCGATGGAGAAGGCCCTGTTCACCCAGGTGATCGACACGCTGCTGCTGGTCGTCTCCGGCCTGCTCGCGGTCGCGGTGTTCATCGCCCTGATCGGTGTGGCGAACACGCTGAGCCTCTCGGTGCTCGAACGCACCCGGGAATCGGCCCTGCTGCGGGCGCTCGGCCTGACCCGCGGCCAGCTGCGCGGCATGCTGGCCCTCGAGGCGGTGCTCATCGCCGGGGTCGCCGCCCTGCTGGGCATCGTGCTGGGCACCACGTACGGGGTGCTCGGGGCGCAGTCGGCGATCGGCTCGTTCGCCGCGGTGTCCCTGTCGCTGCCCTGGGCACAGCTGGCCCTGGTGCTCGGCATCGCCGCCCTGGCCGCACTGGCCGCCTCGGTCCTGCCGGCACGACGCGCCGCCCGCCTCTCCCCCGTGGAGGGACTGGCCACCGAGTAACCGGCTGGACGGTGGGCATGGTGTGCACAAGCACCATGCCCACCGCCATCGCTTCGGACGGAGCGTACGTGACCGAGTCCCGGAGCGGAGTTAGTTACTGGCCAGCTTGTGGTACTTGAGAACCGACGTCGAATTGGCGGTCCGTCCCACGGAACTATAGGCGACATCGTTGTACCGCAGACGGCCGAGGGTGTCGATCCAGGCAATCCCGTTCAGCTGGGGTTTGTGGCCCATAACCGGACTCATCGACGCCAGGCTTCCGAAGCCGCTGGCAATCCGCTTACCGGCCCTCGCTGGCTTCCCGGTGGACCCCAGTGCGTAGCGATACAGGGAGCTGCCCACCTTGGCAACCAAAACCGGGGACGAGGTCCGCGAGGGCACAACCAGTGCGATGCTCCGGCCCTTCCACCCACTGGCCACCTTCCGCGATGACGAGAGGGTGCCGTTGGACAGCAGGTCCCGGACCCGCAGGAGGCCCGTTGCCCGGTCCAGGTAGAAGATGGACCTCTTGCTTCCCCGCCGGCCAGCGGCAACGTTGAGCTTCGACCATCCGCTTTTGCCGATGACCTGCGGGGCCTCGAACCCTCCGGTCTTGACCGCACGGTGGAGCACCAGGCGTCCGTCCGAATGAGTCGTCAGGACGTCCAAGCTGCCGTCATTGTTCCAGTCGACGATGTTCGCGGTGCGCACGTAGCCGCCGAACCCGGAATCCGCCCGTAGGGGGGCCACATACGTGCCGCGGCGATTTGACCGGCTGACGTAGAGCCAACCGTTGGCTCCCACGGTCACCAGATCGGCGGAACTGCGGATCGTCGCCCGCTGGGTGGGGTCGACCTCGACGATGTCGCGTCCGTTGGCGACGTAGAACAAGCGGCCGGTCGGCGTGAGGACTGGGTACTTGTAGTCGCCGTTGAGCATGGTCTTTTGGGTGTTCCTGACGACGTCGATCACGGTGGTGACCCCGCCGGCGACATGCAGGATCTTATCTGCCGCCTGGTGATGGGCGATGGTGCTGGTCCGGTAGCCGGCCGCAGCCGTCCGGTTCATGACCTTCCAGGTCTTGACCGCCGAACCAGACGTCTTGTTCAGCCGGATGATGCCGTTGTTGGTGGACACATACAACACACCACGCACCAGAATGGGGGAATTGATCTCGTTCTCGTTCGGGAATTCCCGGGCCCACACGCGGCGGCGCGTGCGCACGTTGTAGGCGAAGACGTGGGCGGATTTGGCGTCCAGCCTGGCACCATGGCCGCCCATGCGGGAGGTCGTGCCGTAGACCAGGTCCCCTTCACCGACGAGCCCCACGATGGACTGCCCGGAGACCGGGGAGTCGACGACGCGGACGTCGGCGTTGTTCGCCGGGTTCAGGATCGCCAAGGCGCCGGTGTTGAGCCCGTTCTTGGCTGCTGTTCCGGCCACCACGCGTCCAGCAGCCGTGGCCCAGGCCAGGGGGCGGGACTGGTTCTGGCTTTCCATGTCGGTGATGCGCTTGACGCTTCCCGAGGAGGCAGTGAACCTGTAGACCTCGGCCCCGGTGTAGGAACCCACATAGAGGTCGCCGCCGTAGCTGTGCATTCCCTCGATCTGGCCAATGCCGGTCCCCGGAGCCGACCTCCACGTTTTTCCGGTGTCTGGGTCCAGGGAACCGATGCCATCGCCCAGGAACGCGCCGAAATAGAGCTTCCCACCGTGGGATGTGAGGGCCTGTACTTGGCGGGTCAGGCGGGAAAACTGCGGCCTGGCTCCGGCCGTGACTGCACGACGTGCCAAGGCCACGCGCGTATAGGTAGGCCGCGATCCCGGTCCTAACAGATGTACCGTCGAGCCTTCAACATGGATCGCCTCGATCGGTTCGGGCACGTTGCAGACGAACGACGCTGTCAGGGTGTGCGTGTCGATCGCCATCAGCTTGTGCGTCTTGACGCCCAGCACAGTGGTGTCCCAGACCGCATAGGCCGTGCCGCTGCCGGGCAGTGAAGCCATCTGCTGGGAGGACGGCGCCCAATTCCAGGACCTGTCCACCCAGGAATTCGTCGCGGGGTGCCAGACGTCGAAGGTCAGTCTGCCCGTTGAGCCGCTGTAGTACACGAAAACGAAGTCGCCGTGGGCCTCGATGCGCGAGACAAATCCCGTCTCCGCGGCGTTCGGGAGCGGGATTTCCGTGACCCTGCCGGGGCTGTCCGTATGCCAGGTGAACAAGGACGGGTTCTGCGCGCCGGTTCCGGCGTAGACGTTGTCTTTTTCATCGATGGCCAGGGCCCTCACGTATTGTGCGGTGGGTGCAAGGCGGTCCGTCTGCGCCCTCTGCCCTGTCGCAGGGTCGAACCGGGTCGCTTGTCCCTGGGGGTAGGTTCCCACCCAGATCCTGCCACGCGAGTCGCGGGCCGGTTGGTAGGCCGCCGTCGTGGTTCCCGTCGCCGCTGTGAAGGCCTTGGACACGGCCCCCGTCGCGGAGACGCGCATGACGGAGGGGCTCCCGCCGAAGGCCAGCAGATCGCCCCCGCTCTTCTCCTGCAGGACCGCGGTCACCCCGCCGCCGGAACCGGGGAACGGCGTGGAGGTGACCACGAGCTTTCCGGTGGCGGCGTCGACAACCTGCACTTGGTCGTCCAGGGCCGCGCAGGCGGCGACGATCCGCAGCCGCCCCGAGGCGTCCCGGAGGAACGATGCAGTGAGCCGGGGCTCGGACGTGAAGACCGACGCGTGGCGACGTAGCACCTTGGCCGGTTCGACACCGATGATGCGCATCGGTGCCTTGGCCCCTTGGACGCGGTCCAGCGACGCGGCCGGCACTGCCGACGGCAGCGGGTTGGCGGCCGCTGCCGGGACGTCCAACGCGGCCAGGGTGCCGCAGCTCAAGGCAATCCCCAGAAGCGAACGCCGGCTCAGGGCAGGGGTGCTCGAAGACATGGTGTTTTCCGATCCGTCGTGAGGTGTGGTTGCCGCGCTCCGCCCCCCAAAGCGCGTAGACGATCGGCCACCGGTGGCCGATTCCGTCTACCGGCCACCTAGACAATTAAACCCCGACGGATGTACCCACGCATCGTGTTTTGCACAACATCCGCCCAGGATTCACGCAGGAAAGGCCCCGCACGCAGCGGAGCCTCCCATGGATCGTGCCCGTCGGCCGGCACCGTGACGGGTGGGTGTTACTCGGAGTCCTCGACGAACGCCTGGACCGAAGCCTCCGGCACCCATTCGACGTCGCCGTGTTCGACGTTGGCGACGCGGGCGAGGACGAACAGCAACGTCGAGAGGTGGTTCAGGTACCGGGCCGTTTCGTCGTTCACCAGCTCCGGGTAGGTTTCGTTCGCCTTCCAGACGGCCAGTTCGGCACGGCGGACCGCGGCGCGGGCCTGGTAGAGCACGGCCGAGGTCATGGTCCCGCCGGGCAGGATCTTCCCGCTGAGGTCCCGCGCCTTGCTGCGGAAGTGCTCGATGGCCCGGTCGATGCGCTCCGAGTGGGCCGGGATCATCCGGGCGGCGGCAGGGTGATCAGAGTTGTAGGGTTCGAGCAGGTCGGACATCAAGTCGTAGAGGTCGTTCTGCGCGCTGATCAACGTCGCGCTGACTTCAGGCGGGATACCGCCGACGGCCATGGCCAGGGCGAGAGATGCGTTGGCGGCATCGCACTCGCTGTATGCGATGACCATCGCATCCGTCTTGGCTAGCTCTCCATGCCCGCCGAACACTGTGCGGCCATTGTCGCCGCCGTGCTGGTCGTAGGAAATTTCATTGTTTGCGGATTCGCCATTCGCAGTCATGGGTGCAACTATACTGACTGCACAATTACGCAGACGAAAGACGAACGACGTCGGGGGCGAAGACCGCCCCCGAGAATGCCTCCAACACGCGTAGCGAGGATCTTGATGAGTACACAATCGAACGAGTCCGTGGTCAGTGCGCCCCCGGACGACGAAGAGGAATTAACGTCCGCGAAAGCCGGATGGGCGAGTGTCGATAAAACCGTTTTCGGCGTCTCCTTCGGCATCATTGCCGCCCTGTGCATCTTCGGTGGGATCTTCACCACGGCCATGGGCGACGGCGCGACCGCCGCGCTCAGCTGGGTCACCACGAATCTGGGCTGGCTCTTCATCCTGGCGGCAACCGGCTTCGTGGCCTTCTCCCTGGTCCTGGCCTTCGGCCGGTACGGCAGCATCCCGTTGTCGCAGCACGGTGAGAAGCCCGACTTCTCCACGCTGTCGTGGATCGCCATGATGTTCAGCGCCGGCATGGGCATCGGCCTGATGTTCTTCGGCGTCTACGAGCCGGTGTCCCACCTGGCCTCCCCACCGCCGTTCATCGACGCCGCACCAGGGTCCCAGGAGGCGGCAAGCGCCGCCATGGCCTACACCCTCTTCCACTGGGGCCTGCACCCGTGGGCCATCTACTCCGTGGTCGGCCTGGCCCTGGCCTACTCGACGTACCGCATGGGCCGCGGCAACCTGATGAGCGCCCCCTTCCAGGCCCTCTTCGGCAAGGACCGGATCGAAAACAAGGGCTGGGGAAAGCCCATCGACATCCTGGCGATCATCTGCACCAAGTTCGGTTCAGCCACCTCCCTGGGCCTCGGCGCCCTGCAGGTGGCCTCCGGACTGGCGCTCCTGAAGACCGGCAAGTTCGAGGACGACCCCTCCGCCGCGGCACCGATCATCATCATCTGCGTGCTCACCGTCGGCGTCATCTTCTCCGCCGCCAGCGGAGTGTCCAAGGGCATCAAATGGCTCTCGAACGCCAACATGATCCTGGCTGCCCTGCTGCTGGTCTTCGTGTTCGTCGTCGGCCCCACGGTCTTCATCCTGGACCTCGTCCCCGATGCCATCGGTTCCTACCTGGACCAGCTCATCCCGATGAGCTTCCACTCGGCCGTGTTCGGCGGCTCGGAATGGCTGGCCTCCTGGACCATCTTCTACTGGGCCTGGTGGATCTCCTGGACGCCGTTCGTCGGCACCTTCATCGCCAAGATCTCCAAGGGCCGCACGATCAAGGAATTCGTCCTCGGCGTGCTCCTGGTCCCCACCGCGGTCAGCGTCATCTGGTTCGCGATCTTCGGCGGCGCAGGCATCCACCTGCAGCTCAACGGCGTGGACATCGCCGGCGCCGGCAACGAAGCCGCAGGCTTCTTCGCAGCGCTGCAGAACTACCCGCTCTTCACCGCCGCGGCGATCGTGGTGATGGTCCTGACGGCGATCTTCTTCGTCAGTGGCGCCGACGCCGGCGCCCTGGTCCTCGGCACCCTGTCCTCACGGGGTCGTAAGGAACCGTGGAAGCCCCTAGTCATCCTGTGGGCCATCCTCACCGGTGCCGTGGCAGCCGTGCTGCTGTTCGTCGGCGGGCTGGACGCCCTGCAGACGTTCACCATCCTGGCCGCCAGCCCGTTCGTGCTGATCATCATCGGCCTCTGCGTCGCCCTCTACGCCGACCTGCGCCGTGACCCGCTGCGCAAACGCCGGCAGGGCCCGGTCCGTGGAGCCGTCGAGGTCCCCACGATGGTCCCGTTCGCGGTCCCCACCACGAGCGAGAACGACATCGTCGATGCCGAGGGGGACGAGAACTCCCCCAAGGTGTAGCCAGTACCCATCGCGGAAAGCCCGGGCCGGATCCACTGGATCCGGCCCGGGCTTTTTGCCTCCTGCTCAGGTACCGGAATCGAGCTCGAGGATCCGGCAGCTCTCGGCGGCCGTCAGATCGGATGCGGCCAGGAACTCCTGCAGGATGGCGGACTTCCCGGCGGTGTACCGGTCGATGCCCATTTCGGGTTCCTCCGCCAACGCCAGCTTCACGGCGGAAAAGCGTTCGCGGAGCCCGGGATGGATGCGCAGCACATCCCGGGCCGCCAGGTGGTTCCGCACGTGCAGGGTGCCGGCAACGCAGACGTAGACATTGCGCCGGGAGCGATCGTTGGGAGCCAGGAAAGTCTCGCGGTCCAATGGGCCGAGGTCGCCACGGTGCCGGTAGCCCGCCAACTCCAGGGAATTGCTGGGCCCGCCAAGCAGCCTGCGGTCCACGATCACATGCATATCAAGGACGGGCTTGGCTGCCAAGCCTGGCACCGCCGTCGAGTCGACATGTTCGACGGCGGCAGGAAGGCCGTTCAGGCACTCGCGCACTTGTGCGGCGAGGCGGTTGAGCTGCCGCGGCCACTCGGGCGAATGGGGAACCACCTCGACAGCCATGCGACGGCCTTCCGGCCACGACGGGTTACTCGGCAGGTTCCTCGTACTTCGGGAAGATCGGCGTCGGCGCCGGCAGCTCGTGGCCGGGTTCCATGGCCGAATCGAAGGCGGCAAAGGTACGCGCCGCTCCCCCATCTTGGCCCAGCACGTCCAGCAGCTGTCCGGCAGAAGTGGGCATGATCGGCTGAACCAGCAGGGCGACCCGGCGCAGCACCTCGAGGGTCACATACAGCACGGTCTCCATCCGCGCGGTGTCCGTCTTGCGCAGCACCCAGGGCGCTTGTTCGGCGAAGTAGGCGTTCGTGTCGCCCAGGACGTGCCACGTCGCCTCGAGCGCCTTGCTGAACTCCTGCCGCGAGTAGGCGTCGCGGGACTGGTCCAACAGGGCCGCCGCGGCGTCGAGCAGTTCCCGGTCGGCCTCGGTGAAGTCGCCCGGAGTGGGGACCTTGCCCTCGCAGTTCTTGGCCACCATGGACAACGAGCGCTGGGCGAGGTTGCCCAAGTTGTTCGCCAGGTCGGCGTTCATGCGCCCGACGATCGCATCGTGGCTGTAGTTGCCGTCCGCACCGAAGGGAACCTCGCGGAGCAGGAAGTAGCGGGTCTGGTCCAGGCCGTACGTTTCCACCCAGTCGGCGGGGCTGACGGTGTTGCCCAACGACTTGGACATCTTGACGCCGTTGTTGTGCAGGTGGCCGTGGATCATGATGCGTCGCGGCAACTCCAGTCCGGCGGACATCAGGAAGGCCGGCCAGTAGATGGCGTGGAAGCGCGAGATGTCCTTGCCGATCACGTGCACGTCGGCGGGCCAGTACTTGCGGAACGAGGCGGAGGCGGTGTCGGGGAAGCCGACGCCGGTGAGGTAGTTGGTCAGCGCGTCGACCCACACGTACATCACGTGCTTCGGGTTGCCGGGCACCGGGATGCCCCAGTCGAAGGTGGTCCGGGAGATCGACAGGTCGTTCAGGCCGCCCTCGACGAAGCGGATGACCTCGTTGAAGCGGTATTGCGGTGCGCCGAATTCGGGCTGGCTGCGGTAGAGCTCCAGGAGCTTGTCCTGGTAGTTGGAGAGGCGGAAGAAGTACGACTCCTCCTCGGTCCACGTCACCTCGGTGTCGGACTCGGTGGAGTAGCGCACGCCGTCCTCGCGGACCTCGGTCTCGTCCTCGCCGTAGAAGGCCTCGTCGCGCACGGAGTACCAGCCGGCGTACTTGTCGAGGTAGATGTCCCCGTTGGATTCCATCCGCTGCCAGATGGCCTGCGCGGCATCATGGTGGTCGGCGTCGGTGGTGCGGATGAAGCGGTCGTAGCTGACGCCGAGTTCATCCTGGGCTTCCTGGAAGACATCCGAGTTGCGCTGGGCCAGCTGGCGGGGCGTGATGCCCTCCTTCTCGGCGGTCTGCAACATCTTCTGTCCGTGCTCATCCGTACCGGTCAGGAAGAAGACGTCACCGCCGTCGAGGCGCTTGAAGCGCGCCATCGCATCCGTGGCGATGAACTCGTAGGCATGGCCGATATGCGGCAGGCCATTGGGGTACGAGATGGCCGTGGTGATGTAAAACGGGGTCTGGTCCTGGGATGAAGTCACCATAGAAATCTACCGTACCCGGGCAGAAGGAAGCCCATCCGCTACGGTTGCCCACGGGGCTCGGCAGCGGACGTGCGCAGCAACGTCCCGCGGCCGGCAATACCGAGGACCATGCAGCACGAAGGGCGTGTGCCGATCCGTTTCTGCGGATCGGCACACGCCCTTCGACGTGGAGGGTGGCGTGGGTCCTACTCCGCCAGGTTGACCTCACGTGCCGTGGTGGCGCCGATGGAATCGCGCACCGCGTCCAGGACGCCTGCCGGCAACGCAGTGTCGACGGCGAGCACGGCCAGTGCCGGTCCGCCTTCCTCGTTGCGGGCGACCTGCATGGCGGCGATGTTGACGTCGTGCTCACCCAGCGTGCTGCCGAGGGTGCCGATGACGCCGGCGCGGTCCTGGTAGACCAGGACGATCATGTGCTCGGCGATCGGAATCTCGAGCTCGTACCCGCCGATGCCGACGAGCTTCTCGATCTGCTTCGGACCGGTGAGCGTGCCGGTGACGGAGATCTGCTGCCCGTCGGACAGCGCACCCTTCAGCGTCAGTGCGTTGCGATACTCCGGAGACTCGGCGGTGGTCACCAGCCGCGTGGTGATGCCGCGCTGTTCGGCGAGCACGGGGGCGTTCACGTAGGAGACCTGGTCGGAGACGATGTCCTGGAAGACGCCCTTGAGCGCGGAGAGCTCGAGGACCTTCACGTCCAGTGCGGCGATCTCGCCGGCGATCTCCACGTCCAGCGAGGTCAGCGAATCGACGGTCAGCGCGGTGAAGATGCGGCCGAGCTTCTCGATCAGCGGGATGCCCGGGCGGACTGACTCGTCGATGACGCCACCGGCGACGTTCACGGCGTCGGGGACCAGTTCGCCGGACAGGGCCAGGCGCACGGACTTGGCCACGGACACGCCAGCCTTCTCCTGAGCCTCGTCGGTGGAGGCGCCCAGGTGCGGGGTGACGGTGACGTTCTCGAATTCGAAGAACGGCAGGTCGGTGCTCGGTTCGGTGACGTACACGTCGATGCCGGCGCCGGCGATCTGCTTGTCCTTCAGCGCGGTGTAGAGGGCCTCCTCGTCCACCAGGCCGCCGCGGGCGACGTTGATGACGTAGGCGCTGTCCTTCATCTTCGCGAAGGCCTCGGTACCGAGCATTCCGACGGTCTCGGGCGTCTTGGGCATGTGGATGGTGATGAAGTCCGAGGTCGCCAGCAACTCGTCGAGCTCGAGCAGGCGCACCCCCATCTGCTGAGCGCGGGCGCTGGTGACGTACGGGTCGTAGGCGACGACGTCCATGCCGAAGCCCTGCAGGCGGGCCGCCACCAGGGCGCCGATGCGGCCCAGGCCAATGATGCCGGCGGTCTTTTCGTAGAGTTCGACGCCGGTGTAGGCCGAGCGCTTCCAGGCACCACCCTTGAGGGAGGCATTGGCGGCGGGGATGCGGCGGGCCAGCGAGACGATGTGCCCGACGGTCAGCTCGGCGGCGGAGATGATGTTCGAGGTCGGTGCGTTCACGACCATGACGCCGGCCTGGGTGGCGGCCTTGATGTCGACGTTGTCCAGCCCGACGCCGGCGCGGGCGATGACCTTGAGGTTCTTGGCCGCGGCGATGGCCTCGGCGTCGACCTTGGTGGCCGAGCGGACCAGGATCGCCTCGACGTCGGCGATGGCCGCGAGCAGCTGGGAGCGATCGGAACCGTCGGTGCTGCGGATCTCGAAGTCCGGGCCCAGGGCCTGGATGGTGGCGGGCGAGAGTTCCTCAGCCAGGAGGACGACGGGCTTGGTTTCTGACACGGAGGTGGCACCTTTGCGATCGACGGATGCTGGTTCGGGGCCGGGGATTCCCTGCTGCCCCGGTGCCAGAATATCGGCCACCGCCGCGTGGCCCACTGTCCGCGAGTAGATATTACGGGCGGGTAAGACCCGCGTCGTCTCAATGCAAGAGCCCACTGGCCACGATATGCCGGATTCCGTCAGCGATGGGTTCTGCGAACGGCCGAGGCCCCCGGGGCGATCCCCAAACCCAGGCACACCAAGAATGAACCTAGATGGCTTGCTTCCGTCGCTTTGTCCGTCCGGTGAGTACGCGACGTTCCCGGTTCGACAGTTCCTGGATTTCCTTCGGGATCTCCCACCGGTCGTTCTTCGACAGCTGGTTGTTGAGATCGACGAAGAGTTTGGCCAGCGCCTGGCGTACTTCGGGTTCTTCGTACACGTCGGGGTTGTAATGCGCCATGGCCTTCTCTCCTTGGCTCAAGGTTAGTCGCTTTGGCTGGTACGCGCAGTAGGCGGGCAGTCACGGCGTCGAAGAGCCCAATGTCGTCCTTGTCCGCGAGCCGGTCCCGCCCCAAAATCAGCACCGGCCGTTCGTTTTCATGACCGAGGTGTCCGATCAGGTCGGCTCCCAGCAGAAACCTGCTCATCTCACCGGAGACCAGAAGATCAAGTCCGTATCGGGTGCGTCTCCACCCATCGGGAATGGTTCAAGGACCTTCATCGCTCCATGCTGTCTCCGGACGGTCAACCGCCATTTTTTGTCCACAGCCGGAGCCAGGCGCATCTGACACTGATTCAGCGACCGAACACCGGCCCTGGACGCGGCGATGGCCGGCACTGTCGAAACAGTGCCGGCCATCGCCGTCGTACTTTTTGGGGTTGCCCCCGGAAGACGCGGGCGCGGGTTAGCGCGCGGTGACGCCCTCGGTGTAGTCGTCGTTGTTCTCGATCCAGGAGAACAGCTTGCGCAGTTCGCGGCCGGTCGACTCGATCGGGTGGTCCTCGCCCTTCTTGCGCAGCTCGAGGAACTCCTGGGCGCCGTTGGCCTGGTCGTCCATGAAGCGCTTGGCGAACGCGCCGGACTGGATGTCGGCGAGAACGGCCTTCATGTTCTCCTTGACGTCCGGGGTGATGACGCGCGGGCCGGAGACGTAGTCGCCGTACTCGGCGGTGTCGGAGACGGACCAGCGCTGCTTGGCGATGCCGCCCTCGACCATGAGGTCGACGATGAGCTTGAGCTCGTGCAGGACCTCGAAGTAGGCGATCTCCGGCTTGTAGCCGGCCTCGGTCAGGGTCTCGAAGCCGTACTGGACCAGCTGCGAGGCGCCACCGCAGAGCACTGCCTGCTCGCCGAAGAGGTCGGTTTCGGTCTCCTCGGTGAAGGTGGTCTCGATGACGCCGGCGCGGGTGCCGCCGATGCCCTTGGCGTAGGACAGTGCGAGCTCCTTGGCCTTGCCGGAGGGGTTCTGCTCCACGGCGATCAGGTCGGGCACGCCGCGGCCGGCCTCGAATTCGCGGCGGACGATGTGGCCCGGGCCCTTGGGGGCGACCATGGCGACGTCGACATCGGCCGGCGGCTGGATGTAGCCGAAGCGGATGTTGAAGCCGTGCCCGAAGAAGAGCGCGTCGCCGGCCTTCAGGTGCGGGGCGATCTCGTCCTGGTAGACCTTGGCCTGGATCTGGTCCGGGGTCAGGATCATGATGACGTCGGCTTCCTCGGCGGCCTCGGCCACGGAGAGGACGCGCAGGCCCTCGGCCTCGGCCTTGGCGCGGGACTTCGAGCCCTCCTTGAGGCCGACGCGGACGTCGACGCCGGAGTCGCGCAGGCTCAGCGAGTGGGCGTGGCCTTGGGATCCGTAGCCGATGACGGCCACCTTGCGGCCCTGGATGATCGAGAGGTCTGCGTCGTCGTCGTAGTACATTTCGGTCACGGTGATAACTCCTTGTGGTGTTGCGCGGATGAGGTGTGGTTGGTCTGGTGGTGCAGGGTGCAGGTCAGGCCGAGACGGTGCGCAGGGCACGGTCCGACATCGACTTGGAGCCGCGGCCGACGGCCAGGGTGCCTGATTGGACGATCTCCCGGACGCCGAACGGTTCGAGGACGGCCAGCAGGGCGTCCAGCTTGTCGGCGGTGCCGGTGGCCTCGATGATCAGTGAATCGGTAGACACGTCCACCACCGAGGCGCGGAAGAGGTCGGCTGCCTGCGTGACCTGCAGTCGGGTTGCTGCGTCCGCGCGGACCTTAACCAGGATGTGGTCGCGCTGCACGGACGAATCGGAGGTCAGTTCCACGATCTTGATGACGTTGATCAGCTTGTTGAGCTGTTTGGTCACCTGTTCCAGCAAGTCTCCTTCGGCGTCGACCACGACGGTCACCCGTGACATCCCGGGGACCTCGGTGGGGCCGACGGCCAGTGAATTGATGTTGAACGCCCGGCGGGCGAACAGGCCGGCCACGCGGGTCAGGACGCCGGGGACGTCCTCCACGAGCACGGAAAGGGTATGGCGTGCCATGGTCCTAGTCCTCCTCTTCCCATTCGGGGGTCATGCCGCGGGCGATCTGGATGGCGTCGTTGCTCACGCCGGAGGGGACCATCGGCCACACCATGGCGTCGCGGCTGACGACGAAGTCGATCACGACCGGGCGGTCGTTGATTTCGAGTGCCTTCTGGATGGTGGCGTCGATGTCCTCGTCGCGTTCGCAGCGCAGTCCGACGCAGCCGTAGGCGTCGGCGAGCTTGACGAAGTCCGGCACCCGCGCGGTTCCGTGGCCGGTGTTCAGGTCGGTGTTGGAGTAGCGGGAGTCGTAGAACAGGGTCTGCCATTGGCGGACCATGCCCAGCGAGGAGTTGTTGATGACCGCGACCTTGATCGGGATGTTGTTGATCACGCAGGTCGCCAGTTCCTGGTTGGTCATCTGGAAGCAGCCGTCGCCGTCGATGGCCCAGACGACGCGGTCGGGGTTGCCGACCTTCGCGCCCATGGCCGCCGGGACGGAGTAGCCCATGGTGCCCAGGCCGCCGGAGTTCAGCCACTGGTGGGGACGTTCGTACTTCACGAACTGTGCCGCCCACATCTGGTGCTGCCCGACGCCGGCGACGTAGACGCCCTCGGGCCCGGTCAGCGCCCCGATGCGTTCGATGACGCGCTGCGGGGCGGTGAGCCCGTCCTCGGTTTCGGTGAAGCCGATTGGGTAGGTCTCGCGCAGCCGGTTCAGGGTGGACCACCAGGGCTTCAGGTCAGGGCGGCCGTCCTCGGTGAAGCGGGTCCTGCAGGCCTCGGTGAGCTCCGGCAGGATCTCCTTGACCGAGCCGACGATCGGGACGTCCGCGGTGCGGTTCTTGGAGATCTCGGCCGGGTCGATGTCGGCGTGGATGACTTTCGCGTTCGGGGCGAAGGTGGAGAGCACGCCCGTGACGCGGTCATCGAAGCGGGCCCCGAGGGTGATCAGCAGGTCGGACTGCTGCAGCGCGGTGACCGCGGAGACGGCACCGTGCATGCCGGGCATCCCGACGTGCTGCTCGTGCGAGTCCGGGAACGCGCCGCGGGCCTGCAACGTGGTGGTGACGGGCGCGCCGACCAGTTCCGCCAGTTCCATGAGCTCGGCCGAGGCGTGGCCCTTGATGACGCCGCCGCCGACGTAGAAGACGGGGCGCTGGGCGGTGGCGATGAGCTTGGCCGCCTCGCGGACCTGCTTGGCGTGGCCGCGCATCACGGTGCGGTAGCCGGGCAGGTCGATCTTCGGCGGCCAGGAGAACGCCATCTTGCCCTGCTGAGCGTCCTTGGTGATGTCCACCAGGACGGGGCCGGGCCTGCCGGTGCTGGCGATGTGGAAGGCCTCGGCCATCACGCGCGGGATGTCGTCCGGGTCGGTGACCAGGAAGGAGTGCTTGGTGATCGGCATGGTGATGCCGACGATGTCCGCTTCCTGGAAGGCGTCCGTGCCGATGAACGCCGAGTGGACCTGGCCGGTGATGGCCACCAGCGGCACCGAGTCCATGTGGGCGTCGGCGATGGCGGTGACGAGGTTGGTGGCACCGGGGCCCGAGGTGGCGATGCATACTCCGACCTCTCCGGTGACCATGGCGTAGCCCTGGGCGGCGTGGCCGGACCCCTGTTCGTGGCGGACCAGGACGTGGTTGATCTTGGTCGAGTCCATCAGTGGGTCGTAGGTGGGCAGGATAGCCCCTCCCGGCAACCCGAAGACGTCTTTGACGCCCAGTTCTTCCAGTGAGCGGACGATGGCTTGTGAGCCGGTCATCCCAGTGGGTGCCACGGTGTTGTTCGGACCCTGGACGGGGTTCGAGGCATCCACGGTGGAAGAGACAGGAGCATGATCCTTGGCACGGCCGGCGGCCTGGGCCACCAGCGACGGGCTGATGGGTGTTCCGTTACTCATCGGATTTTCCTTCTCTTCTCTAGTTCTGCGCATAAAAATACCCCGCTGGCCATGTGGCTTCAGTGGGGTTCGCGCGTCACCGTGTCCTACAAACGAGGGCTAGGCTCCGCGCTTGGTAACTAGTAGGACATCGGTTCGGATCTGCATGCATTCAGTTTCCCCGGCGGTGCGGGGACTGTCAACGGAACCCATTGGCCATCTCATTATATGGACACGGCGTCCGATTTCTGGACATTCATCCCTCCATCGGACGCCGCGCCATGGCTTCAGCTAGCCACAGTAGGCTCCGGTGCTCGCCGAGTTGACGAGCTTGGCGTACTTGCCCAGCACGCCGGTGGTGAACTTCGCCGGCAGCGGCGCCCAGCCCTCGCGGCGGGTGGCCAGCTCGGCCTCGTCGACCAGCAGATCGAAGGAGCGGGCAGCGATGTCCACGCGGATCCGGTCGCCGTCCTTGACGAAGGCGATGGGGCCGCCGTCGACCGCCTCGGGGGCGACGTGGCCGATGCACAGGCCGGTGGTGCCACCGGAGAAGCGGCCGTCGGTGAGCAGCAGGACGTCCTTGCCCAGCCCGGCGCCCTTGATGGCACCGGTGATGGCGAGCATCTCGCGCATGCCCGGGCCGCCCTTGGGGCCCTCATAGCGGATGACGACGACGTCCCCGGCCTTGATCTCGCCGTTGTCCAGTGCATCCAGGGCGCCCTGTTCGCGTTCGAAAACACGTGCGCTGCCCTCGAAGACGTCGGCGTCGAAGCCGGCGCTCTTCACGACGGCGCCCTCGGGTGCCAGCGAACCGGTGAGCACGGTGATGCCGCCGGTGGCGTGGATCGGGTTGTCCAGCTGGCGGACGACCTTGCCATCCAGTGCCGGCGGGTTGATGTCGGCCAGGTTCTCCGCCACGGTGTTGCCGGTGACGGTGAGGCAGTCGCCGTGGATGAGGCCGGCGTCGAGCAGTGCCTTCATGACCACGGGGACGCCACCGATCTTGTCGACGTCGTACATGACGTAGTCGCCGAAGGGCTTCAGGTCGCCCAGGTGCGGGATCTTGTCGCCAATGCGGTTGAAGTCCTCGAGCTTGAGGTCGACGTTTGCCTCGCGGGCGATGGCCAGCAGGTGGAGCACGGCGTTGGTGGAACCACCGAAGGCCATCGTCACGGCGATGGCGTTCTCGAAGGCCTTTCGGGTCATGATGTCGCGGGCGGTGATGCCCTTGCGCAGCATGTTCACCACGGCCTCGCCGGACTGGCGGGCATACATGTCGCGGCGGCGGTCGGCCGAGGGTGGGGCGGCCGAGCCGGGCAGGGACATGCCCAGGGCCTCGCCGATGCAGGCCATCGTGTTGGCGGTGTACATGCCGCCACAGGCGCCTTCGCCCGGGCAGATGGCCCGCTCGATGGTGTCCAGGTCCTTCTCGCTCATCTTGCCGGCGGCGCAGGCACCAACGGCCTCGAAGGCGTCGATCAGGGTGACTTCCTTCTCCGTGCCGTCCTCGAGCTTGGCCACGCCGGGCATGATCGAGCCGGCGTAGACGAAGACGCTGGCCAGGTCCAGGCGGGCTGCGGCCATCAGCATGCCCGGCAGCGACTTGTCGCAGCCGGCCAGCAGGACGGAGCCGTCGATGCGCTCGGCCATCATGACGGTCTCGACCGAGTCGGCGATGACCTCGCGGGAGACCAGGGAGAAGTGCATGCCCTCGTGGCCCATGGAGATGCCGTCGGAGACGGAGATCGTGCCGAACTGCATGGGGAACCCGCCTCCGGCGTGCACGCCCTCCTTGGAGGCCTGCGCCAGGCGGTTCAGGGAAAGGTTGCAGGGGGTGATTTCGTTCCACGAGCTGGCCACGCCGATCTGCGGCTTGGCGAAGTCCTCGTCCCCCATGCCGACCGCGCGGAACATGCCGCGGGCTGGGGCCGCGTGGATGCCGTCGGTGACGGCGCGGCTGCGTGGCTTGATGTCAATGGTGCTGTCCTGGCTCATAGACGAGAGTCTAGAACCACGTGCCGAACGCAACGAACCCGTGACCTCGATGTGAAACATTTGTCGCGAACTATCGGTGCCCTCCCCGTAGACTGGAGCCCATGGGGAGAGCAGACAGCGGCAGCAGCGTGCCCGGCGGGGAAGATTCCATCCTCAAGGCCCACCTCCACCGCGCCTTCGACGAGCAGATCCCCAACTTCGGCAGCTACAACCTCGTGTACGCGACCGGTCGGGCCGGCGAGGGCGGCAAGTACGTCGTGGGCTACCGCCGCGTGCCCATGGAACTGATCGTTGCCCCGCTGCATGCCGGCACACTCGCCGCGCTGGAACCCGCGACCTCCATCAACCTCACGAACCTCGGCCACCTGGCCGAGGACCGCGGCGGTGGCCACGAGGTGGGAACCACCATGGGGCGCGTCTTCCGGTTCGAGGTGGCGCCCGAAACCACCATCGACGCTCCCCCGTCGGCCACGAGCCACCCCGAGGAACGCATCCGTCTCAACCAGCACGACGACGCTGCCGACTTCTGCGCGTTTTTCGACGAGTTCTTGACTCTCCTGGACGGATTCGGCGAACCGGAAGCGACCGCCGCGGAATAGAAGTTCGCCACTGCGGTCAGGTTCGCAATCCGGCTGTGGATAACTATTCAACCGGGTTGATTTTCGGGTTAGGGTGTTTCAACGCCCGCAATTCACTGTCGAACCCGGAGGCCTCATGCCGGTCACGATCACTCGCAGGACCCGCAGCAATCTGGCCATCGCGGCGGCCGTAGCCCTCGCCCTGAGTGCATGTTCCCCTTCGAACGGAAGCGACGAAAGCCCGTCGGGGTCGTCGGCGCAGGCGGAATCCCCCAGTGCCAGCGGCAGCAGCACCAAGGCCGCAGCGCAAACCTCGAAGAGCGCGTCGCCGACACCGATCGCGGCGAGCTCGAAGGGCCCTGCAAAGAATTGGCCCGTTCCAAAGATGCCGGCAGAAGCCAAGAAGAAGACCTTGGAAGGCGCTGCCGCCTTCTCAGACTTCTATTTCTCATTAATCGAGTTCACGTCGACCACCAATGATACGAAGCCAATCAAGAAGTATTCCGAGAAATCTTGTGAGGTGTGTCAGCACGATGTAATCGGTCCGTCCGATCGCAACAAGAAGAATCATGCCTGGAACGCCGGCGGCGAGTACCACCCGACGATCACGGCGGCAAAATTTCCCGACCGAGGCGGCGCGCTTGTCTCGTTCAAATACGATCAAGATAAGCGCTACGTGTACAACGCAGGCGGCGAAGTAGAAACAATCTACGCAAAAACGAAAAGTCCAATCTTTGGGACCTTCGCACTGAATTGGGACAACGGCTGGAAAGTTCAGTCCATCAATATCGTCGAATCGTAGCTGGAAAAATGCGAGTTGAAGAGAAGCCATCTTGTCGACTGGGCATGAGAGCAACCGCAGTCCTGCTCTCGTCGTTCGTGTTTTTCACCTTTCTGTTTTCCCCGACAGGTGCCTTAGCCGAAAAGCCTGGCCCCGGTGAAGGATCCGGAATCAACCAACAAGACGAGATCTATTCAAAAGCCGACGGCGATTCCAAGGTTGTTGATTCGCCGGCCACCCCCGCTGAAGCGCAGACGAATGCCGACGCTGGAACGCATACCGACGAAGAAGACGCCACGAAAGAAGCCTCTCCACCGAGGCAGGGGACAGCAAAGAAAGCGGGGCCGGTATACAAGGTCCGATACGAGACAATGTGCGACATAGTGGGGGTAGGCGGCGGTAGTTGCATCACCTTTGACGAAGAAGCCTGCCCAGATGGAGATCCTCTGATCACCCGAACGATCACCACGGCTGCTGGTCGTGTAGTTGCTCAAGATTCATACTGCACACGTGAACCTGAACCGGCATTGCCTTCCGGTGCAGAAGGCGAAATCGACGAGATCAGGGCCGCAGTCCAGAAGCAGCGTGTAGTTGAAGTCACTCCGGACAGATTTCAGAGTTTTCCGATTCTCGCATCAAAGGTGATCAGCCAGCCGAAGAGCTTTTCGCTCCGAAACGGGCACACACACATGTACGCCATTCCGAATCCCCAAACTTTCAACGTCGAAATTTTCGAGCAACCCGTTCGTGTTCGCGCCATTCCAACCTCATATTTTTGGGAATACGGCGACGGAAAGAGCCGGCGGACCCAGAAATCGGGCAAGGCCATGCCAGGCCATACTTTTGATGAGCCGACGGAAACGAGTCACGTCTATAAGGAGACGGGTGACTACGAAATCGAATTGAGCACCGCATATAGAGGGGAATTTTCAGTCAGCAACGGCCCATGGACGCCGATCCCGGGCACGGCGAATGTCCCCAGCGACCCGATGCCAATGAGCGTCTGGAGGACCAAGAAGCTCCTCGTCGACCAGACGTGTTCAGAGGACCCCAACGGGCCGGCCTGCGACTCGCCCTTCCTGAAGGAAGACTCGTCCGCTAAATAGGCGTCCTGACGCGCTCTACAAGTCGGAGTCGCCCGCTCTCCCGTGGTGGCCGGCTGGCTACAGGAGCCTCTCACCTTCGTGGACCAGGTTCGTGGGCTTCTCCCCCGCTGCCATGGCCGCGAACTGCTCGCGGATGAGCTTGGCGATGCGCGGCGGGAAGGCCCCGGTATTGCCGCCAACATGTGGGGTGATCAGGGCGTTGGGCAGCTTCCACAACGGGTGGTCGCTGGGCAGCGGCTCCGGGTCCGTGACGTCCAGGGCGCAGAACAGCCGCCCCGTCTCGACCTCGGCCGTCAGGGCCTCGGTATCGACCACAGCACCGCGGGCGACGTTGACGACGACGGCTCCGTCCGGGAGGGCGGCCAGGAACTCCTTGCCGATGATGTGGCGTGTCGAATCGTTCAGCGGAACGATGGCGATGACCACTTCGAGCGTCGGCGCCAAGTCCATGAGCTCATCCAGCCCATGCACCTGTCCGTGCTCATCGGTCCGGGCACGGGTGCCGATGCGCACCAGGTCGATCTCGAACGGCTCCAGCCGGCGACGGATCTCCTCGCCGATGCCGCCGACCCCCAGCAGTCCGACCCGGCGGTCGGCCAACCCCGGCCAGCGCTTCGAATCCCAGGTGCCGGTCAACTGGTTCTGCGCAGCCTGCCCCATCCCGCGCAGGGCCCCCAGCGCGAGCCCGACGGCGAGTTCGGCGGTCGCCGCGGCGTGCACGCCATGCGCCGAGGCAATGGCGATGTCATCCCCCACACGTTCGCGTACGCCGTCGTACCCGGTGGACTGGGTGTGCACCAGGCGGAGATTCGGCGCCCGGCGCACAGCGGGCAGCAGCTGCTGCGAATGCATGGCGTACGGCAACACGACCGCCTCGATCTCATCCAGGCCGATCCCCTGCGGGTCGCCTTCCAGGTTCCAGATGCCGCACCGCACGCCCTCGGGCAGGGGCGAGCAGGCATCGAGCAGGGTCTGGTCCGGGACGGTGAAGGCGGTGATGGGTTCCATGGCAACAGCTTAGGTTTTGGCCCCGGTCAGGCGCAGAATCGGGCGCGCAAAACGACACCGTTGTGACATCAATCCCATTCTCGAATCCGGTTTTGCGCGGTCGGAAAACTGCTGGTAATGTTTCATGTCGTTGCAAAGCACGGTCCCGACAAGGGAACGAACGGAAACAACAATGCACCTCTAGCTCAATTGGCAGAGCAACTGACTCTTAATCAGTAGGTTCCGGGTTCAAGTCCCGGGGGGTGCACCCCAGAAGAAGGAGGCCGGCCGTGAGGCTGGCCTCCTTCTGTATATCCGGACACCCTGGAGGAAGCCATGACCAGCACTGCCCAGCGCCTCGCCGTCGGCGATACCGCACCCGCCTTCACGTTGACCGCCGCCGACGGCAGCAGCGTCTCGCTCTCCGACTATGCCGGCCGCAAGGTCGTCGTCTACTTCTACCCGGCGGCCATGACGCCCGGCTGCACCAAGCAGGCCTGCGACTTCCGCGATTCGCTCGGTTCGCTCGCCGCCGCCGGATACCAGGTGCTCGGCCTCTCGCCGGACTCCCCCGCCAAGCTGGCCAAGTTCACCGAGAAGGAGACGTTGACCTTCCCGCTCCTGGCCGACGAGGACCACTCCGTCGCCGCCGCCTACGGTGCCTGGGGCGAGAAGAAGAACTACGGGCGCACCTATGAAGGGCTGATCCGCTCGACGATCGTCGTCGGCGAGGACGGCACAGTTCAGCTGGCCCAGTACAACGTCCGCGCCACCGGCCACGTTGCCAAATTGCGCCGCGATCTGGGCCTCGACGCCGCCTGAAAGACGCCGGTCCGGTTCCGCGGGCCGTGCACCCCGTTCCGGTACACTGGGTGAGGCCTTCCGTGCGCGGCAGGCGCGAGCGAGCGTGGCGGAATTGGTAGACGCGCTGGATTTAGGTTCCAGTGTCTTCGGACGTGGGGGTTCAAGTCCCCCCGCTCGCACGATGTGATGGGACCCGCAGACGCTGCACACCTGTCTGCGCGTCCCACGACCAGGGCCGACCCCACAGGATCCGGCGGAAGCCCACAGGCAAGGAGCAAGCAAGCGTGGAGTCCACCGACCGTCCCGGCGACCGCCCCGGACGGGGCACGACGAACCGCCGGGGCGCCGCCCGCTCCCCGCGTCCCTCACGCCGAACGGTCTTGGGCCTGGGAACGCTCGCCGCGGCAGGACTCGCCGGGTGCACGAAGGCCACCACCCCGGAGGATGTCCCGACCAGTGCCTCGCCGACGGCCACGATCGAGAAGGACCTCGAATTCGCCTTCGGCACCCCGGCCTCCCCGGCCACCCTGGACCCGGCGTTGGCCAGCGACAACGAATCGTTCCGCATCACCCGGCAGATCTTCGAGTCGCTGGTTGGGGTCGACCCCAACACCGGGGCGGCTACCCCCGGATTGGCCACCGCCTGGAAGGTCAGCGACGACGGTCTCACCTACACCTTCACCCTGCGTGAGGGCGTGACCTTCCACGACGGCACCGAATTCAACGCGCAGGCCGTGGTCTACAACTTCAGGCGCTGGGCCGAACTGCCCGCCGACTTGGGCGGACAACAGGGACAGGCCTTCGAATCGGTCTTCCACCACCACGAGGTCCAGCCCGCCCAGGACACCGACGTCCCGCCGGACAGCAAGTCGGCGACCGAGACGAAGGCCGGCGCACCGGGCACCGCCAAGGGCACGACGACGGACGCCGGGGACGACGCCGCCTCACCCGAGAAGGTCGAGACCGTCACCGCCAGCTACTACGACACTTGCCGAGCCGCCGACAGCCGGACCTTCGTGCTCACGCTGAAGAAGCCGGTCACCGGGCTGATCGAGGCACTGACGCTGGCCGGCTTCGGGATCGCCTCCCCCTCGGCCCTGCGCAAGCACCACGCGAACAAGGCCACGCGCGATAAGGCCGGGCGCCTCGTCACCGAGTTCGGCCGCCACCCCGTGGGCACCGGCCCCTACACCTACAGTTCAGGCGACGGCGACACCACATCCCTGGTGGCCGCGCCCGACCACTGGCGCCACCGCACCCAGGTCGGCAAGGCAACGTTCACGGTGGTGCGCGATCCCTCCTCACGCCTGCTGGCCCTGCGCAGGGGCCACGTGGCCGCCTACGACATGGTCACCGTCGAGGAACTGCGCGAGCTCGTCCGCCAAGGCCAGCAGGTCCTGCAACGCGACCCCTTTTCGATCCTCTACCTCGGGGTCAACCGGGCCAACCCCCTGCTCAAGGAGGACAAGATCCGCCAGGCCATGGCCCACGCCGTGGACCGCCAGGAGCTGATCGACAAGTACTTCATCGCCGGCACCAAGGAGGCGCGCAGCTTCGTGCCGCCGAGCCTCGGGGTACCCGACGGGAGCACCTACTTCGGATTCGACCCGGGCAAGGCCAAGACATTGCTGAAGCAGTCGACGTACGACGGCGAGGCCATCCCGTTCTCGTATCCGCTGAACGTCACGCGGGCCTACCTGCCGTTGCCCGAGCGGATCTATGCCACCCTCAGTGCCCAGCTCACCGCCGTCGGATTCACCATCGAACCGCACCCGATCGACTGGGAAGAGGGCTACCTGGATTCGGTCACCCGCGGCAAGCTGCCGGGCTTCCACCTGCTGGGCTGGAACGGCGGCTACCGGGATCCGGACAACTTCATCGGCACCCTGTTCGGCACCACCTCGGACGAGTTCAACTACGAGGCCCCGGCCCTGCGGGCCAAGATCGTCGCGGCCCGCTCGATGCCCAACGGGGACGCACGGGCTACCGCCTACCAGGAGATCGGCGAGCAGCTGGCCCAGGACATCCCGGCGCTGCCGCTGGCCTACCCGATCTCCGCGGTCGCGGCCAACGAGTCCGTGTTGCGCTACCCGACCAGTCCCACGCTCGACGAGACGTTTGATCGCGTGAGCCTCGCCACGGAATGACCCTCCAGGGCCCGCTGATTTCTTGGCGGTGAACCGGCCGCGCTAACCTTGGCTTAAGCCACCAGAGTCGTCGGATGGAGAATCCTGTGCCCAGCCCAACCCCCGCAACGAACGTCGATATCGCATTGATCGGCGGTGGGGTCATGAGTGCAACGCTGGGCACGCTCCTCAAGGAACTGGAGCCCAGCTGGAGCATCGCCCTGTTCGAGAACCTCGACCAGGCCGGCACCGAGTCCTCCGACCCCTGGAACAACGCCGGCACCGGCCACTCGGCCCTCTGCGAGCTGAACTACTCCCCCATGGGCGCCGACGGCACGGTCGATCCGACCAAGGCCGTGGGCATCAACGAACAGTGGCAGGTCTCCCGCCAGTTCTACTCGTACCAGGTGAACCAGGGCCGCATCCAAACGCCCAGCTCCTTCATCAACCCGCTGCCGCACATGAGCTTCGTGCTCGGTGACGAGCACGCCCACTACCTCAAGACCCGCTTCGAGTCGCTGCGCGCCCAGCCGCTGTTCGAGACCATGGAGTACACCGAGGACCTGGCGACCATCGCCGACTGGGCCCCGCTGGTCGCCGAGGGACGCAACCCGAACCAGCACGTGGCCGCCTCCCGCGTGGTCGGGGGCACCGACGTCGACTTCGGTTCGCTGACCCGCCAGCTGACCACCAACCTGGGCGAGGACGGCGTCGAGCTGAACTTCGGCCACAAGGTCACCGGCCTCGACCGCAACGGCACCGGCTGGACGCTCACGGTGAAGAACAACGCCACCGGCGAGAAACGCACCGTCAACGCGAAGTTCGTCTTCGTCGGCGCCGGCGGCGGCGCGCTGCACCTGCTGCAGGCCTCGGGCATCCCGGAGGCCAAGGGCTTCGGCGGCTTCCCGGTCTCGGGTCAGTTCCTGCGCAGCACGAACGAGGACGTCATCGCCCGCCACCACGCCAAGGTCTACGGCCAGGCGTCCGTGGGTGCCCCGCCCATGTCGGTCCCGCACCTGGATACCCGCTTCGTCAACGGCAAGCGCTCCCTGATGTTCGGCCCCTACGGCGGCTTCTCGCCGAAGTTCCTCAAGTCCGGCTCCTACCTGGATCTGGTCGCCTCGGTCCGCCCCGGCAACCTCATCCCGATGCTTGCCGTCGCCAAGGACAACCTCGGCCTGGTCAAGTACCTGGTCACCGAGGTCCTGAAGAGCCGCGAGGCCAAGAACGCCGCCATGCGCGACTACTACCCGAACGCGAACGGCGCCGACTTCGAGCTCATCACCGCCGGCCAGCGCGTGCAGGTCATCAAGAAGGACAAGAAGCGCGGCGGCGTGCTGCAGTTCGGCACCGAGGTCATCACCAGCGCCGACGGGTCGATCTCCGGCCTGCTCGGTGCCTCCCCGGGTGCCTCCACCGCAGCCCCGATCATGATCGAGGTCCTGCGCCGCTGTTTCCCGCAGGACTTCGCCGGCTGGGAGTCCAAGCTCACGGAGATCATCCCGAGCTTCGGCACCAAGCTGAACGAGAACCCCGAGCTGCTGGCCGAGGTCACCGAGGCCACCAACAAGGCACTCGACCTGAAGTAGCCCGCTGGTCGGCCCGGAAAAGCCGACCGCAGGAACGAGGGTGGTTCCCGGCCGATCTGGTCGGGGCCACCCTCGTTTCGTCTGCTGCGTGTCCCGGACGACGCCGGTGCCCCACCCGGGTGCACCACTGGAGCGACTCCGGCCGTGAGCGACCTCACCCGCCCGACCGGGAATGATCCACCCGCACCCGGCGCTCTTATATGCAAAAGCATATAAATGCTGGCATACTGGGAGCCAGGAACACGAAGGAGCACAGCATGGAAATCGGCGTCTTTTCGGTCAGTGACATCACCACCGACCCCACCACCGGGCACACCCCGAGCGAGAACGAGCGCATCAAGGCCGAGATCGCGATCGCGCGGAAGGTCGAGGAGATCGGCATGGATGTCTTCGCCATCGGCGAGCACCACAACCGGCCGTTCTTCTCCTCCTCGCCCACCACCACGCTGGCCTACATCGCCGCCCAGACGCAGCACATCACGCTCTCGACGGCGACCACGCTGATCACCACCAACGACCCGGTGAAGATCGCCGAGGACTTCGCCATGCTCCAGCACGTCTCCGACGGACGCGCGGACCTGGTGCTCGGCCGCGGGAACACGGCCCCGGTCTACCCGTGGTTCGGCAAGAACCCGCAGGACTCGGTGGAGCTGACCATCGAGAACTACAACCTGCTGCGCCGGCTCTGGGACGAGGACACCGTGACCTGGCAGGGCAAGCACCGCACCCCGCTGCAGAACTTCACCTCCACCCCGCGCCCGCTCGACGACGTTGCCCCCTTCGTCTGGCACGGCTCGATCCGCACCCCGCAGGTCGCCGAGATCGCGGCCTACTACGGCGATGGGTTCTTCGCGAACAACATCTTCTGGCCCAAGGAGCACTACCAGCAGCTGATCAATCTCTACCGCCAGCGCTTCGAGCACTACGGGCACGGCCGCGCCGACCAGGCCTACGTCGGACTCGGCGGGCAGTTCTACATGGCCAGGAACTCGCAGGACGCGGTCAACGAGTTCCGCCCGTACTTCGACAACGCACCGGTCTACGGTCACGGACCGACGATGGAGGACTTCACGGACCAGACGCCGCTGACCGTGGGCAGTCCGCAGCAGGTCATCGAGAAGACGCTGTCCTTCCAGGAGTTCTTCGGCGACTACCACCGCCAGCTGTTCCTGGTCGACCATGCCGGCCTGCCGCTGAAGACCGTGCTGAACCAGCTGGACATGTTCGGCGAACTGGTCCTGCCCGAGCTGCGCGCCGAGTACGCCAAGCGCAAGCCGTCCGACCACCCGGAACCGCCGACGCACGCCAACCTGGTCGCCGCCCACCGGGCCGGCATCAAGTCCGCCACCGCCCGGAACGAGGTTCCGGTCCCCGTCGACACCCCGGAGGAATCCCATGCCTAGCCCCGTCTCCGTCAGGGACACCACGCAGGCCTGGGAAGCCCTGTTCAGCGCGCAGGTCACCATCATGCGCCGGCTCCAGCGCCACCCGGCCTTCAAGCGGTTGACCATGCGCGAATACGACGTGTTGGTTACCCTGGGCAAGTGCCCGAACGGGGGCATCCGCCTCGGGACGCTGAACGAAAACGTGCTGCTGAGCCAGCCGAGCCTGAGCCGGATGGTCGACCGGCTGGAGGCCAAGGGCTACATCAGCCGCTGCGGGGACCCGCAGGACCAGCGGGCCGTGCTGCTCTCGCTCACCGACGAAGGACGCCGGATCCAGCGCGAGATCGGCCGCGAGCACGTCCGCCACATCCACGAGCTCATCGGCCCCGGCCTGGAGGTCGAGGAGTTCGCCGAGCTGACCCGGCTGACCCGCAAGCTCAGCGAATCGGTGCAGTCCCGGAACTGAGCCAGGCAACTGCCCGGTTCGCGGCGGCGTGCGTGCCCCTGATCGTCATCGACGGTCCGGGGCCCGCCGTCTGCCTCCATAGAATGGGAGGATGAGCGCCCACCTCGTGGCCAAGGACCTCTCCGGAGGCCATGCCCACCGCACCCTGTTTTCCGGCCTGGATTTCACCGTCGCCCCCGGCGACGTGGTCGGGGTGGTCGGCGTCAACGGGGCCGGCAAGTCCACCCTGCTGCGCCTGCTGGCCGGCCTCGACACCCCGCAGGCCGGAACGGTTACCGCCTCCCCACAGGGTGCGTTCATCGGATGGCTGCCTCAGGAGCACGAGCGCATCCCCGGCGAGACGATCGCCGCCTACTTGGCCCGGCGGACCGGCTGTGCCGCGGCGACCTCCGCCATGGAGGCCACCGCGGAGGCGCTGGGCTCCGGGGCCGCCGGCGCGGACGATGCCTACGCCGACGCGTTCGAGCACTGGATGGCCTCCGGCGCCGCCGACCTCGAGGACCGCATCGGCCCCACGCTGGCCGAGCTCGGCCTCGGCCTCGACGCCACCACCGAGATGACCGCGCTCTCCGGCGGGCAGGCCGCCCGCGTGGCGCTGGCCGCGCTGCTGCTCAGCCGGTTCGACCTGGTCCTGCTCGACGAGCCGACGAACGACCTGGACCTGGCCGGGCTCGAGCGGCTGGAGGACTTCGTGCGCGGGCTGCGCACCGGCGTCGTGCTGGTCTCCCACGACCGCGAGTTCCTGGCCCGCTGCGTGACCCGCATCGTCGAGCTGGACTTGCCGCAGCAGAAGGTCGCGGTGTACGACGGCGGATACGACGCCTACCTGGCCGAACGCGAGGTGGCCCGGCGGCATGCGCGCGAGACGTACGACGAGTTCACGGAGAAGAAGGCGGACCTGGTCGCGCGGGCCCGGACGCAGCGCGAATGGTCCTCGCAGGGGGTGCGCAACGCCATGCGCAAGGCCCCGGACAACGACAAGATCCGCCGCAAGGCCAGCACCGAGTCCTCGGAGAAGCAGGCGCAGAAGGTCCGGCAGATGGAATCGCGCATCGCCCGGCTGGACGAGGTCGCCGAGCCACGCAAGGAATGGGTGCTGCAGTTCAGCATCGGTGCGGCGCCGCGCTCCTCCTCGGTGGTGGCGACGCTGAACGAGGCGGTGCTGCGGCAGGGATCGTTCACGCTCGGCCCGGTCTCGGTCCAGGTCAACGCCGGCGACCGGATCGGCATCACCGGGCCCAACGGTGCCGGGAAGACCACGCTGCTGCGGCTGCTGCTGGGGCGGACCGCCCCGGATGCGGGGATGGCCTCGCTGGGGGCGAGCGTGGCCATCGGCGAGATCGACCAGGCCCGCGGGCAGCTGGACCCGGACCTGCCGCTGGGCGACGCGTTCGAGGCGGTCGTCCCGGAGATGGCCGCCGGGGAGGTGCGGACCCTGCTGGCCAAGTTCGGGCTCAAGGCCGACCAGACCGCCAGTCGGGTCGCCGACCTCTCCCCCGGTGAGCGCACCCGCGCGTCGCTGGCGCTGCTGCAGGCCCGCGGGGTGAACCTGCTGGTGCTCGACGAGCCGACGAACCACCTGGACCTGCTGGCGATCGAACAGCTCGAGGAGGCGCTGGAGTCCTACACCGGCGCGCTGCTGCTGGTCACCCACGACCGACGGCTGCTGGACAACGTCCGGCTGGACCAGCGCTGGGCCGTCGAGGCCGGCCGGGTCGCCGTCGACGTCATGCGGTAGACACGACCCTGCTTTCGTGGCAACCCAGCACAACTGCGCTATCGGGACACCTCTACACTTGAACTAATGAATACACATACTCCAGTCCAGCTTGCGCGGGAGCTTGGCTATACCGATGAGGCACGGCCGGGCCTCATCGTCCGTGCCTACCTCCGCAAGAAATACCCGGACCACCCCAAGCACCAGCGTTGGGTGCTAGACGAATCCGAAGCGGCCGACGTTCGCGCAAACGTCCCTAGGAAGCGCTGACACTTCACGGCCGCTAGCAGAAATGCTGCGCGGCATCATCGGGTCAAGTTGGCTCTACCAACTGGCCCGCTCTGCAGCGGCCTGTCAGCTGCCTTCCGCTCGTTCGTCGTCTCCGGAGCGTCGACGGAACGTCTTTCCGGCAATTTTGTTGGAGAGCTTGTCGGTCGCGGTCTTGGCTCGTCCAAAGGCCTCGTTGCCCAATTGCCTCGCCGCTTCAATTCCCCCCGCCCCTGCCTCGAAGGCCTTGTCCTTCACTTCCATGGCCGCGTCCATCCAGCCTTTGGCTTCCACCGCCTGCCGGTCCTGTTCGATGCCAAGGTGCCCATGGAACTCCAGGACCCCGATCCTGACCTGATTGCTCGAGTCCACTACCGATCGGGACGTCGTCGGGTGCAGCAGTACCCTGTCGTTTGCCCTCCCGGCTGCCTCATCCAGACGGGTCAGCAGTCTCTCGGTGCTGCGTGCGATTAGCTCCAACCGTTTGCTCCGCGCCGATCGCAGTGCAACGCGATGACTCTCCACTTCCTCGGGAGCCGATCGCAGCACGCGGTCCAGTTCAAGCAAGGTGATCGCGTCCTGGAGTTGGAAGCAACGCGCCAAGACAGCCAGCCATTCCTGGACCGCCGACTCTGCTGCCATCGTGGCCTTCGCCAGGTCTCCCATCTTGGAATTGCGTTCCAGCTTCTCCGCCAGCGCCTCGAGTTGGCGCAATGCATAGGACTGGGTCTGATGCACGGTCATCGACGTTGCCTGCACCTTAGACCAGGTGACCTCGGAGACCCATCCCACGTGCTCTCGGATGGCCAGGGCTTCGTCGATGACCGAGCCAACGCCGATCATGTCCGCCAGGACCGCATCCTTCTGCGCCCGCAGTATGCTGTCGACCTTCTCGTCGATGGTGGCGAGGTAGTCGGTGATCTCATCCATGGTCTGCTGCATTGCCAGCTGCGCCATGATCCCCGCCGCACCAGTCAGAAGCCCCGGGTTGGCCGCGAATGACCCCGGTCCCTTGGCAATTTCGAGGATTCCCTTGATCTTGCCGTTCTCCGTCACGACGGCGCGACCGACTCCGGCGTGCGAGCCCTTCATCAACCCGTACTTCTTCACCTGCTCGGCGGACTTCTGGGTCAGCTTCACCCACCGCCCCGAGGCGGCCGCGATTCCCGCGCCAGCGTTGGCGGCTCCCGCAGCAGTCCGCAGAACCGGCTTGAGGCGTTGCAATCCGAGGTCCTTGGAGGGCAACCCCTCCGACGTCAGGAAACGGTCAACGGCGGCCGGGTCCCCGATCACGGCGAGCCCGTCGCCATCGCTGATCAGTTCGATCTCGTCGTCCATGGGCGGCTCCTGTCGTGGGGGCCGAAAGAGCCCGGTGATGGTGCCTTCAGTGTCTCATTTCCCATTACCCGCCCGGACACAACTCGACGCCGGAGCGCACCACCTGCGAAAGTGGGGTGCCCCGGCGTCGTGCAGTTGTTTTTCGGTCCGGTCAGTGCGCGACGATGTGGTGGCGCCGCTCCTCGGTGCTCGGCTTGATGGCCAGCGCCGTGACCACCAGGGCCACGATGCCCGGGATCCAGCTGCTCCACGCCACGCCCATGGTGTCGTAGTAGCTGCCCATCCACGGTGCGGCGATCACCAGCAGCGCGATCAGCGCCTGGATCCACTCGACGGCCGGGATGCCCGGCATCGACAGGTTGACCAGGCCCGCGACGATCAGCAGGATGCCGCCGACGATCATCAACGACATCGACGCCCCCGCCGGTTCGGTCCAGCTGGTGGAGAGGGCAACATACAGGCCGGCGGCTACCGTCACCCAGTCCTGCCAACGTGTCCATTTCTTCATGGCACTTCTCCTGTTCCTTGTCTTCTGGGGTTTCCGCGGTGTCTCCGCGAATGACCCTGACTTCAGGGTGCCCCAGCGGCCACGGCACCACTAGGGTCCAAGGTCCCACCGTCGCGGCACCGGAGCTTCGCTGGCGGCCAGCACGTCCGCCAGCAGGCCAGGAGCGACGGGCTATCATGAACGGATGACTTCTCCAGCCGCAGGTTCGCTCGAAGGGATCGCCGATCGGGAAGCCAGCGGCAGGAATGGTCCCCCAACCGGTCTCAGGGCTCCTGTCATGCTGCGGGGAAGGATCCCCGACCTGCCCCTCCTGACCCGTGCAGGCGAATCACTCGCGTTGCTCAGCGCCCATCCGACCATCACGCTCGGAACCCGGCACGTCGTCCTGGACGGCACGGCCATTTGTGCAGGTCGGGTTCTCACGCGCAATTCCCCGCTCGCAGACGTCATTCCCGCAGCCTTGGTTTCCTCCGGCCTCGATGCCTTGGCCAACTGGTGGGCCGAACACGTGGTGAACCCGTCCTGCCTATTCGTCCTCGACGAAGCAGCCAACGAGGCCGCGTGCCTTCCCGATGCGTTGGGTGGCTCGCTGGTCTTCCTCTACTCGGCTGGTGGCACCGACTTCATCTCAAGCGACATCGTCTCACTGGTGAGCGCGGCGAAGCTGGCCGGTCATTCCCCGCAGAAATCGGTGGATTTCCAGCTGGAGCGCCTGATCGTCGGCAACGGCGGGCTGACACCGGCCAGTTACCAGGATGTACGACGTTTGGATGTCTTTGAATTCTGGAAGGCAACGGCATCCGGAACGCGGGTGTGCGAATACGATCTGGGCGAGCGGGTCCGTTCCGAGGAGGTCCCGTATGTTGACACCTTGAAGCGCGTACGGACAGAAGTCTTGGAATCGGTATCGGCTATCGCCGAGATGCCCAGCGAATTCCGCGTGGCTCATTTGACAGGTGGCTTCGACTCGCGACTGGTGCTCGCGGCCATGGTCGAAGCCGACTGCACCGATCGCTTCAACTTCTTCTGTTCGGGGCCTCCCGGCACGACGGATCGGAAAGTCGCGGACGGCCTGTCAGGGGTCTTCGGTCTGCAACGCTCCCAGAGTGGCGGCCTCTCCGCTGCCCCGACGTCCCACGTGCATGAACGGCTGCTGGAACCCGTGTTCCACAGTGGTGGAATGACCTCGACCGGACCGACGGGTCGCGAACGCGAGACCTCAGTCGTAGCCGCGGGCGGAGGGTACGGCGAGGTCCTTCGGACCTTCTACAGCCCACGGTTCAAGGGCCTCGACCATCAAACCTTCACCGGTGGCGACCTGATGAACCATATGATCCCCTTGGTCGAAGGCCGGGAAAGACTCCACACACCGTTGGTCCGCGAAGGCATCGGCCGGCAACTCGACGTCGAGTGGCGCAAGTTGTCAGCCCGAGGGACGCCGGACGATTTCCTGGGCGATGCCCTGTACTCCCAGATCCGAAACCGCTACCACATCGGGCTGAACTCCATGCTCTGGAGTCGGGTCGGTTCCCGGTTGGACCCCCTGTACTCGGTCACCGCCTACCAACTAGCCCGGTCGCTTCCCTTGGAAAGCCGGGAAACCAACGTCCTGGGGTTCGACCTGATGGATTCACTCGCCGGCAAGCTCACGTCGTATCCGTTCGACAAGAACAGGTTCTCATCGGCCTACGCCTCCATGCGGCGGCTTCCGCGCGAGCGGAAGCTCGCCCCGGCACCAGATCCACGCCAGCCGGTGGCCTTCTCGGCACCGCACAGCGCGATCGACCTGCTGCCGGAGAGCCTTGCAGGACTGCACGTCGACGAGCCACGCGTCACTGCTGCTCAGCGTGAGAAATTCGTCACAGTCGCCAACCGAATCGGCGTCAACTACTGGCAGGTGTCGACTCTTCCAGCTGCCCAGAAGGCCCTGAGGACGACCCTGGACACAGTTGACATGTCGCCGTACGCCGAGTCCTTGAACATCGCGTACCTCGAGCGCCTCTCCCGCGGCACACTGGCCAGACGCCAGGAGATCCGCGACGTCTACTCCGCATTCGGTCTGCTGGCTTGGCTCGCCGCATAGTCCACGCTGTCGACGCCGTGCGGGGTCGCGCCTCGGCAATCCCTGGTCCGGACACCGGGTCGAAGGTCCCTTGCCGGTCCGGTGGAGCGGGTCCATGCTGGGGGCATGAACACGATTGGCCCTCCGGCCCAGGAGGCCCCGACGCCCGGGCCCGGTGATGCGGACGCCGCACGGGAGGCGCCGATCAGCGTGTACATCGTCGACGACCACGAACTGGTCCGGCGCGGGCTGCGCGAACTGCTCGAGGGCGAGGGATTCGACGTCATCGGGGACTCCGGCACCGCCCGGGAGGCACGCCGCCGGATCCCGGCGCTGCGCCCGGACGTCGCAGTGCTCGATGCCCGCCTGCCCGACGGGACCGGGATCGAGGTGTGCCGCGACGTGCGCCAGGTGGACCCGTCGCTGAACTGCCTCATCCTCACCAGCTACGACGACGAGGCCGCCGTGCGCGGTGCGGTCCTGGCCGGCGCGCTGGGCTACGTCCTCAAGCAGATCAAGGGCTCCGAACTGCTCGAGGCGCTGCGTCGGGCGGCCCGCGGCGAATCCCTGTTCACCCCGGGCCTGAAGGCCGGCATCCTGCACGGCCTGGCAAACCCGCAACGCACCGACCCGCGGCTCTCGGCGCTGACGGTGCAGGAACGCCGCGTGCTCGCACTGCTCGGCGAGGGCCTGAGCAACCGGCAGATCGGCACGCGGCTGCACCTGGCCGAGAAGACCGTGAAGAACTACGTCTCCTCGGTGCTGGCCAAGCTCGGCTTCGAACGCCGCACCCAGGCAGCCGTCTACATCTCCCGCCCCGGAACCGGGAACGACGGCGGAACCTGAGTCCCGCCGGTTTCTCACCGGGCGGGGACAGTCCACTGCACGCGCGTGCCGCGCCGGTTGCTGCCCACATGGCAGCTTCCGCCTAGTTCGGCAGCGCGCCGGTCCATGTTCGCCAGGCCGCTGCGCAGGGTCGGCCCGGAGAACCCGCGTCCGTTGTCCTTGACCCGCAAACGCAATTCGTCGTCGTCCACGGTGACGGAGATGCTGATCCGGGTGGCGTGGGCGTGGCGGACCGCGTTGCTCAGCGCCTCCGTGATCACGGCCAGCAGGTTCGCGGTGGTGCGTTCGTCCTCGATGGCGTCCAGCGGTCCGCCCAGACGCAGCCGCGGGGTGAACGGCAGGGGCTCGCAGGCAGCCCGGACCGCCCGGACGATGGCGGTGCCCAGTTGCTCGCGCTCGCCCACGCTGTGGCGCAGCGCGTAGATCGTGTCGCGCAGCTCGCCGATGGTGGCATCGAGTTCGCCGGTGATCTCCTCGGCCCGGGCGCGGCTGGCGGCGTCCTCGAGGTGGCCCGCCAGGGACCGCACTCCCAACCCGGCGGCGAAGAGCCGCTGGATGACGATGTCGTGCAGGTCGCGGGCGATGCGGTCGCGTTCGGCAAAAACGGCCAGTTGTTCGTGCAGCTGCCGGATGTGGGCACGACCGATCGCCTGTTCCACCTGGGCTGCGAGCAGTCCGGCGAGTTGGAGGTCGGCGTCGGCGAAGCCCCCGTCGCCCGGGGGGCGTGCCAGGACCAGGAGGCGATCCCGCCCGGCATCCTGCCCGAGTCCGGCGACCAGAAGCTGGACGTGGGCCAACCAGTCCACCAGCCCGGGACGCGAGGTCAGGACCGTTTCCCCGGCGGCTTCCAGGGCCTCGGCGATGGGGCGGCCGGCGCGGACGCCCACCGGTGCGGGTTCACCTGTTCCGGCGGGATCGGTGCCGAGGGCGGGCGGCGTGGCGAACACCTGGCCGCGCAGCAGGGACGCAGCTCTTCCCGAGGCTCCGGCTACGCGGTGGTGCTGCTCCCCCACGGGCAACAGGACCAGTGCGAGGGCCGCACCGCCGGCTTCGAGTGCGTGACTGGCGATGCTGTCGTAGTCCTCACCATCGGGTTCGGTGTCCCCGAGCAGCCGGCCGACCTCGGCACAGGCACGCAGCCAGCGGCCGAGGTCAGTCTGCCCGCCCACGGCAGCCGTCGCGGTTCATGGCACCTTCGGATCAGTAGTGGCCGGGGTGGCGGCGCTTGGACATCCCGATGAATCCGAAGAGAGCCATGACCAGGCCCACGATCACGCCCAACCAGAGCGGCGTGTGGGCTTCTCCCTGCATAGGGTGATGGCCGAGCAGGGCGAACAGCGCGTACACCACGGCGATGGCGATGCCGAGGGTTAACCAGCCGACACCGGTGTGGTCCTTGTGCTCCTGCGGATCCCGCGCCTCCCGGCGAACCTGCGGTCTCACGGCGATGGCCTTGCGTGCCATAATCTGCTCCTCTCAATCGGTCGGGGCGGGCGGCGCTGGGGGCCACCAGTCCCCGCTGGAGTCATCTGGGTAGCGCCCCGGCCCTGCCGGGGCAACCTCCGTCTTCTTCAACCTACGCCTGACAAGAAGCGATCACAACGCAAGCGCAGACCTTCGATGGTTCGGAATGCCTCCCGGCGTCTTGGGCAGCAGGGGCAGGCGGTCGTACGGTCGGGCACTCCTGCAAGCCAGAACCGCTCGTCTATGCCAGTGGGCACTGGCGACGTGCAGCTCAACACCCCCTCCCGGAGCCCGACTGGTGGGCTGCCCGGATGATGGCCAGGACGGACTGCCCGGACCCTTGCATGGAATCTGCTGCGCGGGCATAGTCGGAAGATGTGGGGAACCAGCCCACACCACCAGCGTCCAACGGAGCAGGCAGGGGAATGACGACCTCACCGGCCGCGGTAAGGCACCGGAAACCGATCCGGGCCGCACATACCGCTGCCAAAACTGCCGCCTGGTGCCCGATCGGTCGCGTTGTTCCGGCCGAGCGGGAAGCCTCCCGCCGACCAACGGCACGCGGACTGGCACCCCCACGGAGTGCGGGGTGACCCCCGGACGCAGGCGATCCCCGGGTCCCCGAGGCAAGGCCGTGCCCGCCGCAGCAGCACATCGTCGCCATTGCCCCTCGCCGCGTCGACGCGTCCCCAGGCGACAGACCATGTCCAGCAACCACTAGGAGGAACATCCCATGGCAACCACAGTCAGCGACTTCGTCATCCAGCGCATCAGGGAATGGGGCGTCAGCCGCGTGTTCGGATTCCCTGGCGATGGGATCGGCGCCTTTGACGGCGCCTTGGGCAAGGCCGACCGGGAAGGGGACGGGCTGGAATACATCCGCCCGACACACGAGGAGATCTGCGCCCTGATGGCCACCGCGCACGCCAAGTTCACCGGGGAGACCGGTGTCTGCGTGGCCACGTCGTCCCCCGGGGCCTTCCACATGCTCAACGGGCTCTACGACGCCCAGATGGACAACCAGCCCGTGGTCGCCATCGTCGGCCAGCAGGGGCTGAATGCGTTCGGCACCTTCGTCCAGCAGGAGAACAACCTGGAACGGACCCTGTCCGACGTCGCCGTCTACGTTCAGACGGTGGTCTCCCCCGAGCAGGCCCAGGCCGTGGTGGACACCGCGTTCCGCACCGCGCGGGTCCGACTGGGTCCGGCCGTGGTCATCCTCCCGCATGACGTCCAGGACATGGAGATGCCCGAATTGACGCCGGAGAACTGGGTTTCTCGCTCCAGCGCCGTGGCCCCCTCCACCGGCGTCGTCCCTCCGCACCGTGAGATCCTCAAGGCCGCGGAAATCATCAACGCCGGCTCCAAGGTCACCTTCCTGGTCGGCCACGGCGCCAACGGGGCGTCCGCGGAAGTCATCAAGGCAGCCGAACTGTGCGGCGCCGGCGTCATCACCGCGTTGCGGGCCAAGCAGGTGGTTTCCTCCGATGTCCCGTACCACACGCAGCAACTCGGCTTGCTGGGGTCGCGTCCCAGCGTGGATCAGATGGATGGCTGCGACACGCTGGTGATGTTGGGGACCAATTACCCCTACGCCCAGTTCCTGCCCAAGACCGGGCAGGCCCGCGCCATCCAGGTGGACCTCAAGCCCGAACAGATGGGTCTGCGCTACCCCACCGAGCTGAACCTATGGGGCGATGTCAAGGAGACGCTGGCCGCCCTCATCCCGCTCCTGGAGGACAAGGCGGACAAGTCCTGGCAGGACGGGGTCGTCGAGTCGATGAAGGAGTGGGAGTCGGAGATGGAGGCCGAGGCCATGCTCTCCTACGACGACGGGGTGAACCCGCGTCGGGTCTACCACGAGCTGAACAAGCGCCTTCCACCGCGCGCCATCGTGACGGCGGACGCCGGCTCGACGGCTGACTGGTACGGCCACCACATCCGCCTGCGCGAGGGCATGCTGGGAGACCTCTCCGGACGACTGGCCACGATGCTGGCGGCCATGCCCTACGCCACGGCCGCGAAATTCGCGCACTCCGACCGGACGGTGGTCTGCACCATCGGTGACGGCGCCTTCCAGATGCTGGGGATGAACGAGCTCATCACCGTCAAGAAGTACATGCAGAAGTGGGAGAACCCGCAGCTGATCATCATGGTCCAGCACAACGACGACCTCACACAGGTCTCCTGGGAAATGCGGACCGAGGATGGCAACCCCCTCTGGACCGAGTCGCAGGACGTCGAGTCGATCGACTACGCCGGCTACGCCGAACTCCTGGGATTCACCGGCATCCGCGTGGAGAAGGACGAGGACGTGGCCGGCGCGTGGGACGCCGCCTTCGCCAACCGCGGCGTCACCCTGATCGACGCCCGCACCAGCAAGAACGTCCCACCGCTGCCCCCACGGGTCGCGCTCGACATCGCCAAGAAAACCGGTCTGGCCCTACTGAAGGGTGATCCCGACGAAGCGGGGGTCATCAAAGACACCGCTAAGGCCGTGGCCACCGAGGCCGTTGAACGGGTGAAGGGGAAACTGCATCTGGGCGGTGACGACGACCAGAAGTAGCCCCATCGGAATGCAGGGATGCGGCTCGTGGTGGACGCTTCGCATATGCGCATCTCTGCGGCCTGCGGCGTGCTGCCCGCTGCCTGCTGCCTGCTGCCCACACAGAGGCAGGAGACGGTCCTCCTTCCTGACGCGGGAGAGTCCTCGACGTCAGTCGGCCGGCCCTCGTACCGCCTCAACCGATCGGGTCTGCACGGCGACGGCCTGCACCGCGGCCACCACGGCCCGGGCCGCCGTCGTCAGCTGGACCTCGGTCGCCTCGGTGGTGAAGCTCAACCGCACTGCGGTGAGCGCGACGTCGGGTTCGTACCCCATGGCGAGCAGCACGGGCGAGGGGTCGGTGGAGCCGGCGGCGCAGGCCGATCCCGAGGAGCAGACGATCCCGCGGCGTTCGAGTTCAAGCAGCACCGCCTCCCCGTGGGTTCCCGGGAAGGCGAAGGAAACGATGCCCGGCACCCGGTGCACCGGATCACCGGTCAACAGTGCCGCCGTCGTGCCTTGTCCTGCCGTCGTGCCTTGTCCTGCCGCGGGATTGCCTGGCGCGGGGTTGTCGGGATCAGGGTTTCCCGGGGCAGGATTCAGGCCGGACAATACGGTGTCGATCAGGTAGTCGGACCGGCGGCGGGCGGCCCCGACGTCCCGGGCGCCACCGGCCGCCAGGCGCAGGGCTGTGGCGGTGGAGACGGCGCCTGCGACGTTCTCGGTGCCGGAGCGCCGTCCGCGTTCCTGCCCGCCGCCGTGCAGCAGCGGTTCCAGGGCCAGGCGGCCGCGGATCATGGCCAGTCCGGCACCCTTCATCCCGCCGAGCTTGTGCCCGGAGATGGACAGGGCGTCGACGTGCGAGGCCAGCTCGGCCACGTCCAGCCAGCCGGCGGACTGGACGGCATCGGTGTGCACCAGGGCGCCGACGGTGCGGGCCGCGGCGGCGATCCCGGCGACCGGCTGGATGGTGCCGACCTCGTTGTTCACCGCCATGACCGACACCAGCGTGGTGTCCGGGCGGAGCAGCGCGGCCACCTCGTCCGGGTCGACGCGGCCGCCGCGGTCCACGGGGACGACGTCGACGGTGAAGCCGTGGTGGCGGGCGAGGTAGTCGCAGGCCTCGCGGACGGAGGAGTGCTCGACGGCGGAGCGGACCAGGTGCCGGCCGCGGGGGTTGGCCAGGGCCAGGCCGATGAGGGCGAGGTTGTTGGCCTCGGTGCCGCCGGAGGTGAAGACGATGTCGCCGGTGCGCACGCGCAAGGTGGAAGCGGCGGTGGTGCGGGCGTAGTCCAGGGCGCGGGCAGCGGTCTCCCCGGGCCCGTGGTGGCTGGAGGGGTTGCCGAAGTCGCGGGCCATGAGCGGCCAGACCAGTTCGAGGATCTCCTGCTTGACCGGGGTCGTGGCGGCGGCGTCGAGGTAGATCACCGCTGCCCACCCGTCCCGGTGCGCCCGCCGACGCGGGTCCGGCCGTCGGTGATCCGCACGTCGAGCCCCAGGTCCAGGGCGCGGACCGAGTGCGTCAGGGATCCGGAGGAGATGACGTCCACGCCGGTGGCGGCGATGTCGGCCACGGTGTCCAGCCGGACGTTGCCCGAGGCCTCCACCAGGGCGGCGCCGGCGACGCGGCGCACGCCCGCCGCCAGGTCGGCCAGGGAGAAGTTGTCCAGCATGATGGTGTCGACCCCGGCGGCCAGGACGGCGTCGAGCTGGTCGAGCGAGTCGATCTCCACCTCGAAGTGCACGGTGTGGCCGAGCCGGGCGCGGGCGGCGCGCAGGGCGCGGGTCAGCTCGTCGCCGGTGCCGAGCAGGGCCAGGTGGTTGTCCTTGGCCATGACGGCTTCGGAGAGCGTGCCGCGGTGGTTGTGCCCACCGCCGCAGCGCACGGCGTAGCGTTCCAGGGCGCGCAGGCCCGGGGTGGTCTTGCGGGTGTCGGCGATCCGGGTACCCGTGCCCGCAGCGGCGTCGACGAAGGCGCGGGTGGCCGTGGCGATCCCGGAGAGGCGCTGGAGCAGGTTCAGCCCGACGCGCTCGCCGGCCAGCACGGACCGGGCGGGCCCGGTCACCGTGGCGAGCACGTCGCCGGCGGCGAAGCCCTGGCCATCGGCGAGCGCGGAGGTCACGGTTGCGGCCGGGTCGGTCAACACCATGGCCGCCTCGAAGACGGCGAGCCCGCACAGGATCCCCGGCTCGCGGGCGATCACGTCAGCCGTGGCGGTCGCGTCGGCGGGGATCAGCACGTTGCCGGTCAGGTCGCCCGTGGGGTTGTCCTCGGCGAGCGCTGCCTCGACGATGTCGCGGATGACGCGGGGCGGGACGGGCAGCGGGTCGACGGCGAGCGCGGCGTGGTCGGCCGCCTGGGTATGGGCGTCCGGCATGTGATCGGACAGGGTCTGGGTGGTCATCTCGGTCCTCATCGGTGGGTGCCCCCCGTCAGGAGCAGGTCGGCAGGCCGGGCCGCGGAAGTAGTGGCGGTATCAGCAGTGTCGGTCGTAGCGGTCTCAGTCGTGGCGGTCCGGGTACCGGAACGGACGAAGCCGACGCGGCCTCCCGGCTCCCCGGTGCTGTCCACCGGTGCGTCCAGCCGGTAGTGCGCGCCGATCGACCCGGCCCGGGCCAGCGCGGCCTCGGCGATGAGGCGTCCGACCGTGGTGAGGTTGCGCAGTTCGGCATCGGCGCGGGTCAGCGGCTGTTCCCCCGCGGTGGCCTGCAGAGCCCCGGCGAGCGCGGAGGCGGCGAGGGCCAGCCCCTCCCCGGTGCGTTCGACACCCAGGTGCGCGGTGGCCAGTTCACGTACGGCCTCCAGCGTCAGCGGGACGCCGGGACGGTTGTTCCGCACCTCTCCGGTCGGGTCGCCCGCGGCAGGCGCCCGGTCCATCAATTCGAATACGTGTTCTAATGCTGGTGTTCCGCCCGGGGATGCCTCCCCGGCAAGGAGAGCATCGTCGTCGTGCAGGGTGCTGGCGGCGCGGAAGCCGTGGACGAGCGCCTCGAGCAGGGAGTTCGAGGCGAGCCGGTTGGCCCCGTGGGTGCCGGTGCACGCGGTTTCCCCGGCGACGCGCAGCCCGGGAACGGTGGTGCGCCCGCACGCGTCGGCGGACACCCCGCCCATCCAGTAGTGCTGGGCCGGGGCGACGGGGACCGGCGCGGTGGCCAGGTCCATGCCGTCGCGGGCCAGTCGTGCGGTGATGGCAGGGAAGCGGCGGGCCAGGAACCCGGCGCCGCGTTCGGCCTCCACGGCGCGGGCGTCGAGGTAGGCCCCACCCCCGGTGGCGCGGAGGCGGTGGATGGCGCGGGCGACGACATCGCGCGGGGCCAGTTCGGCGTCCGGGTGCACGGCCGGCATGAAGCGCCGCCCGTCCCCGTCGACGAGCACCGCCCCTTCCCCGCGGACGGCCTCGGAGACCATGAAGCGCCCGGCCGGCACGAGCGTGGGGTGGAACTGCACGAACTCGGCGTCGGCCACCACGGCCCCGGCGCGCCAGGCCAACGCCGCCCCGTCGGCGGTGGCGCCGGCGGGGTTGGTGGTCCACGTGTACAGGGAGCCAATGCCCCCGGTAGCCAGGAGCACGACGTCGGCACGCAGGCGGGTGCGCGGGCCGCTGTCCCCGCTGAGGTACTCGAGCCCGGTGACGCGTCCGGCCCGCCGGTTGCCCTGCTGGCTTTCCCCCGGGCCGTTCTGGCAACGCTCTTGGTCGCCGTCGTGGCCCCCCTCCTGCACCAGGTCGGTGACGAAGGCGTGCTCGCGGATGTCCAGTCGCCCCGTGGCTTCGAGCCGGCGGACGACGGCGATGAGCGCGGAGGCGACGACGCGTCCGGTGGCGTCCCCGCCGGCGTGGACGATCCGCGCGTGCGCGTGGGCCGCCTCCAGCCCGAGGGCCGGGCTGTCCCCGGCGGCGGTGCCGGCGGTGCTGGTCGTGTCCTGGTCGAACGCGGTCCCGAGCTCGGCGAGGCGTTCGATGTGCCCCCAGGCGGAGGTGCAGACGTCGCGCACCGCGGCCACGTGGTTCAGCCGGGCCCCGGCGACGAGCGTGTCCTCGATGTGGCTGGCCACCGAATCCCCGGCGGCGATGCCGGCGGGGCCGACCCCGGAGATCCCGCCCTGGGCGTACCAGCTGTTCGAGTCCTCCAGCGCGTCCTTGGTCAGCAGGGTGACGTGGTGTCCGTGCTCGACGGCGGTGATCGCCGCATACAGCCCGGCGACCCCGGACCCGACGACGGCCAGCTCACGGGCGGCGGGGCGCAGGCCGACGCCACTCACGGCCGGGCCGCCAGCATCCGTTCCAGCGCCACCTTCGCGGGGGCGGCGTCGCGCTCGGGCACGGAGATCTGGTTGACCACGCGCCCGGCGACCAGTTCCTCCAGCACCCACGCGAGGTAGCCGGGGTGGATGCGGTACATCGTCGAGCAGGGGCAGATCACCGGGTCCAGGCAGAAGATGGTGTGCTGCGGGTACTGGGCGGCAAGCCGGTTGACCATGTTGATCTCGGTGCCGATGGCGAACGTCGTCGGCTCGGTGGCGGCGGCGATGGCCTTCTGGATGAAGTCGGTCGACCCGGCCGAGTCGGCGGCGTCGACGACCTCCATCGGGCATTCGGGGTGCACGATCACGTTCACGCCCGGGTAGTCGGCGCGGGCCTTGTCGATCTGCGCGGTGGTGAACCGGCGGTGCACGGAGCAGAACCCGTGCCAGAGGATGACCTTCGCGTCGGCGAGCGCCTCGGCGGTGTTCCCGCCCAGTGGCTTGCGCGGGGACCACATGGGCATCTGCTCCAGGGGGATGCCCATGGCCTTGGCGGTGTTGCGGCCCAGGTGCTGGTCGGGGAAGAACAGCACCCGCTGCCCGCGCTCGAACGCCCACTGAAGCACGGTCGCCGCATTGGACGACGTGCACACGATCCCGCCGTGGCGCCCCACGAAGGACTTCAGCGCGGCCGACGAGTTCATGTAGGTCACCGGGATCACCGGCACGCGCCCCGCGGCGTCGGCCCCCTCCCCGTACAGCTCGACCAGCTGCTCCCAGCACTCCTCGACGGAGGACTCATCGGCCATGTCGGCCATCGAGCAGCCGGCGGCCAGGTTGGGCAGGATGACCGCCTGGTTGTCCTGCGAGAGGATGTCGGCGGTCTCGGCCATGAAGTGCACCCCGCAGAAGACGATGTATTCGGCCTCGTCGCGGCTCTGGGCGGCGTTGGCCAGTTGGAAGGAGTCGCCCACGAAGTCGGCGTACTGCACCACCTCGTCGCGCTGGTAGAAGTGCCCGAGCACCACCACGCGCTCGCCGAGCGTCTCCTTCGCCGCGCGGATCCGCCCGTCCAGCTCGGCATCCGTGGCCAGCCGGTACTCCTCGGGGATCACACCCTGTTGCGGAGTCGTGGCCGGGGCGACGTCGTCCATCGAGGACCCCGGCCCGTACGACGGCAGCCCGGTGTCCAGGTCCCACGGGGACTTCACCAGGTCGGTGGTGCAGACCCCGTCGGCGGTCGCGCCGGCCGGCGTTTCCCCGACCGGGGCGAGGGTGAGGCGGGTGATGGTGTTGCTGACACTGGTCATGATGTCTTCCGTTGTTCTTCCGTGGGGGGAGTTGGGGTCTGCGGCAATGCTGCTCGGGT
Organism: Arthrobacter sp. JSM 101049; assembly: GCF_041679245.1. Classification (NCBI taxonomy): domain Bacteria; kingdom Bacillati; phylum Actinomycetota; class Actinomycetes; order Micrococcales; family Micrococcaceae; genus Arthrobacter; species Arthrobacter sp. JSM 101049. Next base: position 74,714 of record NZ_JBGFFC010000007.1, read on the forward strand.
GTGGCTACGTGCTGTCGGCGGGAACCGTGCTGGCTGGATCCGGTACGACGGCGGTGTCCCCCGTGTACCGGTAGAGGCGCGGTGGGCGGTGCTTGCCTCCGAGCAGGTACTCGTCGGTCGGTTCGATGTCGGCGGTGCCGCGCAGGTGGCGGCGGAAGTTCGCGGCATCGAGCCGGCGGTCCAGGACGGCCTCGTAGACCTCCTGCACCTGCGCCAGGGTGAAGCGCTCGCCGAGGAACCGATGGGCGATCGATCCGTATTCGACCTTGTTGCCCAACCGCCACAGGGCGTAGCTGACGATCTCGGCGTGGTCGAAGGCCAGCGCGTCGAGCACCGCCTCGTCGCGGGCCGGGAACCACGCGACGTTCGGGTCCTCGATCAGCCGGGCGGCCTCCGGGTGCTCCTCGCGGACCAGCGCCCAATAGACGATCGAGACGACGCGCTGGGACGGCGAGCGGTCGAGCCCGCCGAAGGCGTAGAGCTGTTCCAGATGGCTGGGCGCCAGGCCGGTGGTGGCCCGCAGGTTGGCGGCTGCGGCGTCCTGCAGCGTCTGGCGGGCGGCCAGCGGGCCGCCGGGCAACGCCCACTGGCCGCGGAACGGCTGGCGGGTCCGCCGGACCAGCGGCAGCCACAAAGATTTGCGGCCGGTCGGCTGCCCGCCGACCAACTCGTCGCGCAGCGAGAAGATCACGGTGGACACGGCCAGTTCGGGGCTCATGGCCTGGCGCTCGGAGACGTTGGCGAACTCCATGGCGACTCCTTCCGACCGGACGAACTAGTTATTGTCACTTCGACAAGAACTAATACTACTCCGGTGCCCGGTCCGATTCCAAGCATGTGTCGGACAGGATCCGTCATGAGTGAACCGGCGCAGTACTACAAGAGGATTTCAAGCGCCGTCCGGATGCGAGACTGCGTCACTGGAAATTCAGCTGCCACGCGCATCAACGACGCGGGAGAGTTTCCGCGTATGCGCACCCAGCGGCGCAGTGCTTCGTAGGCCACGTCGCTTCCCTCCCGGTGCATGAGGCGAAAGACGTCCACGATCGTCCGCTCGGCCGAATAGACGGCCACCTCGATACCGGAATGGACCTCTATTCGTTCCTTTCCCACATCGAACGTCGTGGCGCTGAAGCCATGCCAAAAAACGTGCTCAAAGCCAGCAGGTGGCCGCACGCCTCGGGGAAGGGCAATATCGCTGCCCCTCGGGATCTCATCACTGAGGTCATGATGCACCAGCGCGCTCGTCAGGCACATCGTCGCCTCGGGCCGCAAGAGGGTTGCCGCAGCCAACGATTCCCAGGCGGGATCGAGCAGGAAGGGCTCGACATACACTCCACGGCCGATCCGCTCGATGTCGCCCGCTGCCACCCGTCCATACACCTGGTCTTTGCGCACCCCTGCTTCGATCGCGCCTTGGAGTGTGAACACTGGTCCGAGCTCCGCGGGTGTCATGGAAATCTCCTCAACGTCTACACCAGCACGTTACCTGTTAGCAGTTAGGAAGTCGCTAGGTCTCGAAAATCCGTTTATCCCGCGGCCGCCTCGTCGTCGAGCATCGCATCCTCGATCCGCACGCCGCGGAACGGGGACGCAGCCAGCAGCACCATCCCCAGCGCCACGAACGCGGCGGCCACCCACAGGGCGACCGCGACCCCGGCACCGGTCGCGATCCATCCACCGAGCGGCGCGCCGAGCACGATCATCCCGCGGTTGGCCGAGCGCCGCACGGAGCTCATCCGGGCGATCATCGTCTCCGGTGTCAGGGCCTGCCAGAAGCCCATTTCCAGCGGGCTCTCGGCGCCCATCGCCATCCCCCACACCAGTTGCGCCGCTCCGAGGCACGCGACGAGCAGCACCGGCCCCGCCCCGGCGTCGTGCATCCACGGCAGCAACGCGGCAACCCCGGCCAGCAGCGCCACGGACACGGCTTCGGCGCCCCGGGCCACGATGATGACCCGGCCGGTCCCCCAGCGCTCTCCGCAGCGATCCGACACGCTGGTGCCCACCACGGCCCCCACCCCGGCGCAGCTGAGCACGACCCCGAGCGCGACCGCGCCCAAGCCGGCATCGTGCAGCACCAGCACCGGCAGCACGGTCCCCAGCATGGCCGAGCCGATGAACCAGACGTGGGTGCCCCACGCCAGCGGACCCAGGTACCGGTGGCCGTAAATCCAGCGCAGCGATTCACCGATCCGAATGGAGAGCTTCCGCCGTCCGCCCACCTGTTCCGGAGCACGACGGCGGGGCAAGCTGGCGATGGTGGCACCGGAGAGCAGGAAGGTCGCGGCGTCGAGCAGCAGCGCGAACGGCGCGGTGAGCAGGGCCACGAGCCCGCCGGCCACGGCGCCGCCGACGGTTTGGGCCACGGTGTCGCTCTGCTGCAGCCGCGCATTGGCCCGCACCAGCAATGGGCGCGGAACCAGCTGCGGGACGAACGATTGGTAGGCCGCGTCCCCAAGCATCGAGAGCAGCCCGAACGCGAAGATCGCGGCAGCCACCAGCGGCACGGTGAGCCACCCGGCCACGCCACCGACGCAGAGCAGCGCCAACAGGATGCCGCGCCCGAGATCGGCGGTGACCAGGACCGTCTTGCGGCTGAAGTGGTCCACCCAGATCCCGGCGACCAGGCCGAAGAGCAGGTACGGCGCCCAGCGAGCGGCGCTCACCCAGCCCTGGTCCTGTGCGGTCCCACCCAGGGCGACCAGGACGAGGACGGCGAGCGCGACGGAGGTGATGTAGGTACCGAAGTCGGAGATCGTGGAGGCGGCCCAGAAGCGCACATAGGTCGCGTTGTGCCGCAGTTCGCCCGCCCCGCGCTTGGCACCCATGGGTTCGAGCGTAGTGCACCGGTTGCATGCACTCCGAGGCCGATGTCCGGGAGGTGGCGGCACTGCAGGACCGGGTCCGGCGTGGGCGCCCAAGCGAACTTCTACCCGCGGACCGTAGGCAACCCACCGGCCGCTCTGTATGCTCCTGCCATGGCCTCACCGATGATCTACGTCAGCTTTCCCGGAAACGCACGTGAAGCCCTCGGTTTCTATGAGGAAATCTTTGGCGGGAAGCTCTCCCTCTTCACGAACAAGGAATTCGGGAACGACGACGGTCCACCCGAGGCGATCGCCCACGGCGAGCTCCAGGGCATCGTGACCCTCGCCGGCTCGGATATGTCGTCGGGCGACAAGAGCGTGAAGTTCGAGGGCCTGATGTTGTCGCTGCTGGGAACCGCCGAGCCGCCGGTGCTCCACCAATGGTTCGACCAGCTCGCCGACGGCGGCGAGGTCGTCGACCCCCTGGCCCCCAAACCGTGGGGCGCTTCCGACGGCCAGGTCGTCGACCGTTATGGTCTGCACTGGCTCATCGGCTACGAGCCCGCCTCCTGACGGGCCCTATCGCTCCACGCACAATGGGAGACGCATATGAAGGCGCTCTTTCTCACGGCCGATCTCGGCGGGAACGTCCCACCAACGGTGGCTGTCGCCACGGCCTTGTCCCCACGCGACTGCGATGTCGAGATCGCAGGACTCCCCGCAGGCCGGACTGCACTGCGGCAACTCCCGTTCGGTCCAGCGATGGCAATCAACCCGAAGGAGCACGTCCGTGGCCTCCACGAGCTCGGCTCCCTGGCGCGGCTCATGGCAGGTCGCTCCACCTCCAGGGCTGTTGGAGCACTCATCGCACGGCAGCATCCTGATGTGGTGGTCGTGGACTGCATGCTCCCGGCGGTACTTCACGGCGCGTTGGCGGCCGGTGTCCCCTCTGTGGTTCTCTTCCACACTTTCGGGGAATTTTGGAGCCGGTTCGATCGCAGCCCGATGGCGCCCCCACGCTCGTGGGCCTGCGGCCCAGCCGGCTCTGGTCGCGGGCGAAGGCCCGCCTGCTGCTGACCGACCGGGATCTTGACCCGGGCAGCAATCACACGGCCTTGGGTGGCTTTAGTTGGACCGGAACCACCGAAATCGGAGTCGAGCCCGCGGCCCGCAGCGACCGTCCCCGTGTACTGGTCGCCCTCAGTAGCTCGGCCTTTCCAGGAATGCTGCCCATCTATCGACGCATCGTCGCGGCGCTGGCCGACCTGCCAATTGATGCCACCGTCACCACGGGCGGCGTGGACTTCGGCGGTCGGCTCATCGGGGCTCCGAACGTCGAGATCCGGGGTTACGTCCCCCACCACGAGCTCCTACCGGCCGTCGATCTGGTCATCGGACATGGTGGACACTCGACGACTCTCAAGGTCCTGGCCCACAGCGTCCCCTTGCTGGTCCTGCCGATCAATCCCACGGCCGACCAGCACCTCATCGGAAAAGCCCTCCAGGGTGCCGGGTTGGGACGATGTTTGCCGCGGTCCGCAACCCCTGCCGCAATCCGGGAGGCGGCAACTGCGATCCTCGACGATCACCGGCTGCACGAGCGTGCCGCCTCAACGGGCCGTCGCCTGCGCTCACTACCACCCGGGGCAGAGGTCGCCGCCGATCAGGTTCTGGAGGTCATGAATCGAGGCAGCTAGGTCGGACCAAAAGGTGGTCCCGGGGGCTGCTGCCCACATCGACCTCAGTTGAAGCACGACGGCCGGGTTGACCCGTCACATGGCACTCAACTCCAGAACGGCAACGTCGCGTTCTCGCCGCCATGGTCACCAAGTCGTCGCGAGTACCGGCCCAAGTCATTCCCGATCTACGGGAATCGGATTTCCACTATCCCCACACCTTTGGTTGCCGCCGCTGGTCGTTTCTGGAGGGACTGCCCGGAAGGTATGGCGCTGGCCCGACACGCCCGTGGTGTTCACCGCTGCGACGCCGGCGCAGCTGAGCACGACCCCGAGCGCGACCGCGCCCAAGCCGGCGTCGTGCAACACCAGCACCGGCAGCACGGTCCCCAGCATGGCCGAGCCGATGAACCAGACGTGGGTGCCCCACGCCAGCGGGCCCAGATACCGGTGGCCGTAAATCCAGCGCAGCGATTCACCGATCCGAATGGAGAGCTTCCGCCGTCCGCCCACCTGTTCCGGAGTACGACGGCGGGGCAGGCTGGCGATGGTGGCACCGGAGAGCAGGAAGGTCGCGGCGTCGAGCAGCAGCGCGAACGGCGCGGTGAGCAGGGCCACGAGCCCGCCGGCCACGGCACCGCCGACGGTCTGCGCAACGGTGTCACTCTGCTGCAGCCGGGCATTGGCCCGCACCAGCAATGGGCGCGAAACCAGCTGCGGGATGAACGACTGGTAGGCGGCGTCCCCGAGCATCGAGAGCATCCCGAACGCGAAGATCACGGCGACCACGCCGGGCAGCGTCAGCCACCACGCAGAGCGCCGCGAGCAGCACCCCGCGGCCCAGGTCCGCGGCAACCAACACGGTGCGCCGGCTGAACCGGTCGACCCAGATTCCGGCGACCAAACCGAACAGCAGGTAGGGCGCCCATCGTGCGGCGCTAACCAGGCCTTGGTCCTGGGCGGTCCCGTTGAGGGTGACCAGAACCAGGACGGCGAGCGCGACGGAGGTGATGCAGGTGCCGAAGTCGGAAACCGTCGATGCCGCCCAGAACCGGACGAAGGGCACATTGCGCCGCAGTTCGCCGGCCGCACGCGTGGCTCCCATGGCATAAAGCGTATTGGAATGACGCACTACGAACAGGTTGGACACCACTCCCGAATGTTACTTTCCGGCTGACCTTAAGTTTCAGCGGATATCAAGTTCGGGATCGAAGCCGCTTATGGCGCATCTTGGGGCCTCGACGCGACCAAGAATCCCTCGAGTTCCATCAGGGCAATCCCGCCGTACCTAAATTTTGCGAGCGGCCTATAGGCTCGCGACCATGACCACCCATACGCCAAGTTGCGGTTCTGACTGTAACCATAAAGAATCCTCTCCAACCTCCCCAGCCACGGAGCCGGAAGCAGCCAAGGGCGAAGGAAGAACCGACCTGCGTAGGCTTCTCTGGAAAGACCTCATTGCCCCATTGATCGCAGCTCTGCTGGTCGGCATCTTATCCCTTCAAATCCAGGCGGGATTAGATGACCGGCGATCAGACCAAGATGACCGCCGCGAAAATGTCCGGTTCGTTCGGGACAGGTCGAGTGAACAAGTCTTGGACCGCCCTTTTCGTTCCATCGATTTGAAGGGTCAACTTATGCCTGGTTTGAAGTTGAATAAGGCCGACTTTCAAGGTGCGAATTTAAGTGGAGCCAATTTAGAAAAAACTGATCTCTCAGATGCGGATTTCTTGGACGCGGACCTGACGGGAGCAAAATTTTTTCTAGCCCAACTCGACTCTGCCGATTTCCGAGACGCGGATCTTGTCGGCGCCGATTTTCGATTTGCGGACCTGACTGATGCGGACCTTAGAAGTACTGACCTATCTGGAGCGGACCTCTGGGCTGTGACGCTCTTCGGTGCGCATCTCAGCAGTACGAAAGGCTTGCCCGCAGACATAGATTCACGATCCTGTTACGACGAGAATACAAGCTGGCCCGACGGGTACATTCCCAAAAGCCCCGAAAGGCCACTAACTCTGCTCCGCGGTCATTGGGTCTGTGCCCCTGGCTAGGAGTTTCTGTCGAAAAGTCCAAGTCCGTCGAGCCAGCTAGACGCCGTCGCGGAAGGGCCGCGCCTGCGGTGATAGAAGCCGCCGCCACGTCATCGACGGGTCAGTACCGAGCTCTAGGAAACTGTGGGCGCAAGTCGAGAAACGCTCTGAGTCCGCATCAAGCCACCAGAGCAAACGGAGCCAGTCCAGCGCCACGGTGTCGATGATGCACGCTTTACGCGCCACCGTAGTCGCCCATCGCGTTGAACGGTCCGTGCATGTTCTGTAAGGCCTCCGCGGCTGAGGCCCGGTCCACGCCCCTAATAGGATTCTCGTGAATGGTCTGACAGAAGTTTGGTGGGTTGGTTCCGAGTGGGACCGACTTGAGCGGTATGGACGGTTCGGTTAGCTCGCCACCCCCTCGTGGGGTGTTCGCATATGACGATCCAGAGAGCTTCAAGGCGCTGTCCGGCTCGATCGACACCGACCACGCGATGACACCGTTCCCTGACCAACTAAGATCGGTCGTATGAGTCACCTTGCGTCACCCGAATCCCCCATCCTATCTTGGCAAGTGCCGCTTGTGGGCGGAGAATCGCTTCAAATCGACGCCGTTTCGGGTGAAGCCATCACAATCGTTGGAGCAAATGGGGCTGGAAAGTCGGCGCTTGCAACTTGGATGGCTGCACAGATCCCAAGTGATAAACGCCGACGTGTGCTTGCGCAGAGGAGAATTTGGTTTCAATATTCAGGCCCAAATATCAGCGCTTCCGGACGCGAAAATCTCACACGCAATATGGACCATTGGGACGCTTCCGCAGAATCTCGTTTCCTAGATCATGCCGACGGACAGCGTGCTGATATTGCGCTGTTTGACTTGCTAGGAAAAATTGCGGCCGAAGATCACCGGATCGCTGAACTTTCGCAGACAGATCGCCGGTCTCCGGAGGATATCGACGCGATAGTAGGCGCACGTCTGTTTGCCGTACTTAACTCTGTGCTCGAGCGAGCAGGGCTCGTCATCCAAGTTAAGACTACCGATAGGCAGACATTCGCCGCCGTTCACCGGGATCTTGGTAACGAGTACCCAATCGCTCAGATGTCAGACGGCGAGCGCAGCGCGCTACTTCTCGCGGCAGAAGTATTGGTCGCATCAGATAGCTGCGTAATTGTGCTGGACGAGCCCGAACGGCACCTTCATCGCTCTATTTCTGCAGGCCTAATCGAGGCACTAATCGACGCGCGAACAGACTGCTCGTTCGTTGTCCTGACGCACGATCTCGATCTCGCAGTAGGCCTGAGCGCTCGGCCAGGCAAGGTGTTTTCCACATTGGGTGTGGAATGGACGGGGAACAACCCCGCCCAATGGAACCTTGAAGCGATCACCACAGACGCACCACTCACTGAAGCCGCCCGCCGAGGCATACTTGGCGGACGCAGGCGCGTTCTGTTCGTCGAAGGAACCAATGGGAGTCTCGACAGCGCCCTTTATAGCGTCCTGTTTCCCACTTGGACCCTCGCTGCTAGTGGTAGCTGCGAGTGGGTCATTCGTAGTGTCGAAGGGGTCAGAACTACACAGGGCCATCACTGGGTGCAAGCGGCTGGAATAGTTGACGGCGATGGCCGCTCAGTAGAAGAACGTGAAGCGCTGATAGCCAAGGGCGTTCATCCGCTTGCAGTGAGCGAGATTGAGAGCCTCTACTACCTACCAGCAGTTCTATCCACAGTGGCAGCCAAACTTACCGCTGTTGACGGTGAAGATACTGAAGAACGCGTGTGCGCAGCCAAGGCAGCGGGACTATCTGCTTTAGCCGAAAATAACGGCTTGGAACGCATCGCCAAGAAACTGGCCACGGACGAAGTCACGCGCACACTCGTTGCCGCTGCCACTTCCGAGGTGACCGATTCCGTGATTCAAATCAAATTGACGTCTCCGTACGCGCGTATCAAGAACAAGATAGACGAACTCCACGCGGCAAATGATTACGAGAGCCTGATCCGTATTGCTTCAATTCGCGACTCTGCCTTTCGCAACAAAGTGGCGAAGGCGCTTGGCGTGGATCGCATCGACCGCTATCAGAAAGCAGCAGCCGTCGCGATCGCGGAAAGTCCTGAGCTTTTGATTACTCTACGCCGTGAAGTTGCGGACCAGCTCATTGATGCCGACGTCCGCTGACAACTCTCACCCCAGCACTCTCCAGCCCACGAAGCGCGTCCAAGATGACTGGTACGGGCTGGGATTATAGTTGTCTGCGCCTAGCTGGGTCATGGAAAGCTCGTCGATTAGTATTGCCGGTCGTCATTCGCCGCTCTTGGCCGCAGCCCGCGCCAACGGCAGCAGCCGCAGCGGGAGCGGCGAGTTCAGCACCACCAGCGAGGAGCTGCGGAGAACCGTCCGTGTGGCAATGATTGCGTCCAGCACGCGCTGCAAGTCATCATTGGACTCGGCCACCACGCACGCCATCAGATCGCTCTCCCCCGAGACCGTATGGAGTTCAAGAACCTCGGGTACTTCCGACAGCGCCGCGGCTACGCCGTCGTGCCCGGCGTCCTGGTCGATGACCAGCGAACAATACGCCCGCACCGGGTAACCCAGCCCCTCGGCCGAGAGGTGCGGCCCCCAGCCGGTCACCACGCCCTCGCGGGTCATCTTGTCGAGCCGTGACTGCACGGTCGCCCGGGCGACGCCGAGGACGCGTGATGCCTCCAAAACCGACATCCGCGGGTCCGAGGAGAACGCGTCCAGGATCCTGGCGTCCAGTTCGTCGATCTTCATGCCGTCCTCAATGCCTAACAGTTTGTATGGTGCTATGTCGTTCAGCATAGACACAATGTGCAGATTGCAGCACCCTTCAGCGGTAGATTGCGCAGATTCCGACGGGTAACTACCGTCACACCTAGACGATCCATCCGAACTACTGGGAGCCGAACATGACCGAAGCACCCCGGCTTGAGCCACACCCGGAGGCGTTGTCCGCCGACGAGCTGGTTGAGCTGTACCGACTGATGACGAAGGTCCGCCACCTGGACACCTCGGCCATCGCCTGGCAGCGCCAGGGCATCCTGCCCGGCTACGCGCCGATGCAGGGGCAGGAGGCAGCACAGGTCGGCAGCGTCCGCGCCATGGACATGGACCGTGACTTCGTCTTCCCGACCTACCGCGAAATGGGCGCCGCCCTGGCAGCCGGCGTGGACATGCCCGAATTCATGGCGACCCACAAGGCCACCTGGAACGGCGGCCTGTACGACGCGACGAAGTACCGGTTCACCCCGATCCAGACAGTGATCGCCGGCTCGGCGCTGCACGCCGTCGGCTGGGGCCACGGCCAGCGGCTCGACGCGATCCGCGAAGGCCGGCCGGAAACCGATTTGCCGACCGCACTGATCTTCCTCGGCGACGGAGCCTCTTCGCAGGGCGACATCCACGAGGCGATGAACTTCGCCGGCATCTTCAAGACTCCTGTCGTGTTCTTCGTGCAGAACAACGGCTGGGCCATCTCCGTCCCGACCGAGCAGCAGGTGGCCGGCGGCTCCGTCGCCGCCCGCGGGGCCGGCTACGGCATCCCCGCCATCCAGCTGGACGGCAACGACGTCGAGGCGGTGGTCCGCGGGACCCGAGCCGCCGTGGAGCACGCCCGCTCCGGCCAGGGCCCGGCGATCGTCGAGGCGATGACCTACCGTCGCGGACCGCACTCCACCTCGGACGATCCGGGCCGCTACCGCACGCTCGAGGACGAACGCCGCGACGCCGGCGCCGACCCGATCGAGTCGCTGCGCGACCGGCTGCTCGCCGACGGCACGCTGGATGCCGCAGCCGTGGAGTCCATCCAGGGCGAGGCCGCCGACTTCGAGGAAGCCACCCGTCTGGCCGTCCAGGCCCAGGGCCCGCGCCCGGGAGCCGAGATGTTCGAGTACGTCTACCAGGAGCAGACCGCTGCCCTGAAGCAGCAGGCCACCCAGTGGCGGGAGGAGTCCGAGCATGTCTAACCTGAGCGCAACGATCGAATCCACGGGGAACGCCCCGACCAGCGAGGACGCCATGGACACCGTGACCCGCACCGGCAGCGAGACGCTGTCGATGAACAAGGCCATCAACGCGGCCCTGGCCGACGTGCTGGCCGAGAACCCCCGCGCCCTGGTGCTTGGCGAGGACGTCGGCCAGCTCGGCGGCGTCTTCCGCATCACCGACGGCCTGCAGAAGCGATTCGGCGCCGAGCGCGTCTTCGACACCCCGCTGGCCGAATCGGGCATCCTCGGCATGTCTGCAGGCCTGGCCATGGCCGGCTACCACCCGATCCCCGAGGTGCAGTTCGACGGGTTCACCTATCCGGCCATCAACCAGATCGTCACCCAGATCGCCCGGATGAACTTCCGCACCCGCGGGGCCCTGCCGATGCCGATCACCCTGCGCATCCCCAGCTTTGGCGGCATCCAATCCCCCGAGCTGCACTCCGAGTCGCTGGAGTACATCTTCGCCCACGTCGCGGGCCTCAAGGTCGTCTCCCCGTCCAGCCCGCACCAGGCGTACCACCTGATGCGCCACGCGGCGACTCGGCCGGACCCGGTGGTCTTCATGGAGCCGAAGTCCCGCTACTGGCAGAAGGACACCGTCGACTTCGATGAGCCGGGCACCCTGGAGGGCTCCGTCGTCGTGCGCCCCGGCAAGCACCTGACCCTGGTGGCGTGGGGCGGCATGGTCGCCCGCTGCCTGCAGGTGGCCGAGCTGGCCGCCGAGGACGGCATCGACGTCGAGGTGCTGGACCTGCGCTGGCTCAAGCCCATCGATGCCGCAGGCTTGGCGGCGTCCGTGTCCAAGACGCGCCGTGCCGTCGTCGTGCATGAGGCCCCGAAGTCCGCGGGCCTCGGCGCCGAGGTCGCCCAGACCATCACCGAGGCCTGCTTCGGTACGCTGAAGGCACCGGTCGAGCGGGTGACGGGCTTCGATGTGCCGTTCCCCTCCGGTAGCCTCGAGGCAGAGTACCTGCCGAACATCGACCGCATTCTCTTCGGGATTCAACGAGTATTGGAGTACCGCCGTGGCTGAACTGTCCTTTCCCCTTCCGGACCTCGGTGAGGGCCTGATCGACGCCACCGTGCTCGAATGGCTCGTCGCCCCCGGTGACCAGGTCGAGCGCAACCAGCCGCTCGTCGAGGTCGAGACCACCAAGAGCTCGCTCGACCTGCCCTCCCCGCAGGCCGGCAAGGTCCTGCGCGTCAACGGCGAACCGGGCGAGACCATCAACGTGGGAGATGAGCTGATCGTCTTCGAGGTCGCCGATGACAGCGCCGGGATCGTCGGCACCGTGCCGCAGGAGACCGCCCCGAAGCGCCGCGTGCGCCTCTCCGCCAACCTGGACGACGACTAACCGTGGCCGGGTTCGAGGGCGGGGTCCAGGGGACCGTGGAGACGGCGCACCACGCGGCCGAGCACCGCGTCGAGGGCACCGCGAACTCGCTGGCCGTCCGGGTGTTTTCCACCGGATCCACCGGGTCCACCGGGAGCGATGGCGATGCCCGCCCGGTGCTGCTCATCCACGGGTTCGCCTCCTCCACGGAGCTGAACTGGGTGTCCACCGGGTGGATTACCGCGCTGAACGACGCCGGCCGCACGGTCATCGCCGTCGACCTCCCCGGCCACGGGCTGAGCCCGGCGCCGGAGGACCTGGACGCCTACACGCCGAGCAGGATCCGCGCCGAACTGCTGCAGATCCTGCAGGACCACCACGTGCACCCGCTCGCCGAGGGCGATCCGTCCTCCGGCGTGGACGTGCTCGGCTACTCGCTGGGTGCGCGGCTGGCGTGGGAGTTCGCCGGCACGCAGCCGCAGCTGGTCCACCGCGTCGTGATGGGTGGTCCAGCGAGCATCGACCCGCTGGCCACCTTCGACCTGGAAGCAGCGCAGGCGCAGCTCTCCGGTGGTCCTGCCATCGGGGATCCGACAACCGCGGAACTGGTGCGCATGGCGCAGCTGGTCCCGACGAACAACATGTTCTCGCTGCTGTCGCTGGTCGAGGCGATCAAGACCGAGCCGTTTGCCCCGGAGGAGGCGGTCCCGTCGATGCCCATGCTGCTGGTCGCCGGTGAGCGCGACGAGCTGGCGGAGACGCTGCCGACGCTGATGGAGCTGGCCAGCGGGCACCAGGGATCGGACGCTCACGTGCGCGAGCTGATCCTTCCGGCCCGCACACACGCCAACGCGGTGACCTCGCGCGCCTTCAAGCAGGCCGCCGTGGAGTTCATCAACGGCTGAGGCCGCTGTCTGCCGTCGAGAGGCCGTCCGGTATTCCGGACGGCCTTTGTCGTTAAGTCAAAGCAACCCCTGGTCCAGGCCACCAGCTCAGTGAATTGGCCACCTCAAGGTGTCCGCAGCCTGGAGCGCCAATTTTTCCACGGAGACATGCGTCAATGGCCGAGAGAAGTCTGGAGCCATGGGAAAGGCGGTGGCCGCCCGTGAGAACAACACGGCCACTGGATCGCCGGTCACGGTCGACGGAACATACAGACCGTCGATCTGGGTTCCCAACTCGGCGTAGATGGATGCCGCCCAGTTTCGGCAGGTGCTTTTCGGCGCCGCCGGCAAGGAAGCGGAGGCGCCGTGATGCAGCGCCCAATGATTTCGGCTCAGATCGAGCAATTCCAAGGTCCGCGACGGCATCCAGGCAGTCAAGAGCTGCTGTCCGGTCAGGGTGATGGCGCGGCGTTCTTGAAACACCTCGGCGAAAGCCGTGACGACGCCGGCGGCCGTGTAGGACACGCCCACTCCGGGGTGGTTTTGCACTGGCAAGGGGTGTGGTTCCCAACGAAACCTTGGGAGCGGGCCAAAGTCGCGCAGTCCGTTCCACGTCATCTTGTGGGTTCCGGCCGAGCGGTGGATGCGCCAGAGTGGTCCTGCGTGCTGGTGGATATCCGCCGCTTCCAACGTCAAGGGCCGGTCCGGTCGATGGGGGTTCTTGGCCGTCACGCCCAGCCCAGCTCGTCGGCGATCCTGGCTACCGTTTCCACGTCCCCATTTCCCGACAACCACACGACCGGGGAACGCCCCCGGAGGCCCTCGTGGGGAGTCACCATGAACTCCTCGACGTCGAGTGGGTGGTAATCATCAGGGAGGGCCTCCACGACCTGCCGAAGTCCCGGCAAGATGCGTCCGTCCTGCGTGAACTGCCATTCCGGGAACAACCGCTCCCGGCCCGTCGTCGTGGATCCCACGCTCTGGAGATTCCCCGTCGACAGGGAACGGCGCACATTCGATGGCGCTCGGCCGAGCAGATGGGCTACCTCGGAGGTCGTCAGCGACCTGCTCCGCATCTGCCGGGCCGCCTCTGCCTGACGCTGGGTGGTCTCCAGCCTGGTGAGGTTCACTGCCTCCGGTGTGAAGTCACCGTCCGTGGCCCCGGCGTGTTCCCGGAGGAACTCCTGTTCCCCAGCGGTCAGCGTCTCCGAGGTCCCGACTGCTTCGTCCAGGACGTCGAGAACGACGTCCGCCGAGATCGAGGAGTGGCGATGCGCCAACGCCCGCGACACGCGCTCCCGCACGACGTCCATGCTGGTGTCTCTGCCCCTGGCTTCCATATCCCTCATGATACGCCGGAGTGCAGCGCATCACGCCGCATCACTTGCGAGGGTTTCGGCGTCATCGCGCCAAGGCCTCCTCGAGGCGGCGGCCCCGGGCCAGCAGGGTGCGGTCGTCGAAGCGCGCTCCCTGCAGCGTGATCCCGACGGGGAGTCCGCCCTCCGGAACCGGCGCCGGCAGGGTGAGCATGGGCGCCCCGAGCATAGTGCCCTGCCCGGTGTTGCGCGTGTAGAGGCCAAAGGTCGGGACCTGTTCGCCGAGGTGCTCGACCAGCTCGTCCTGGCCGAGCAACGGTGCCGGGGCCGGCGTGCCGGGGAAGACCAGCCCGTCCACACCCTCCTCGGCCAGCAATTCCGTGTACAGCGTGCGGGCCCGGGCCACCTCCGCCTGGGCACGGGCGTATTCCTCGGCGGTGACGGGGTGCGACAGTTCGGCCTCGAGCACGGCGCGCACATCGGGGCTGGCCACGGACTCGACCAGGCGGGCGAAGGCCTCCTCGGGCGCGAGGCCCAGTGCGCTGGCGGCGACGTCTGCCAGGAGCCGGTGCGACTCCCAGAGCACGATCGGCATCTCGGCGGTGCGCGTCAGGTCCAATACGCGGCCCAGCTCCAGGTCCACGGTCTCGACGGCATTGCCCCACATGTCCAGGGCAGCGGTGAACGCCGTGGCGGTGGCCCGGTCCAGCTCCTCGACGAGTTCGGCGGGGATCGCGAGCCGGGCACCGGAGGCGGGGATACCGCCGTCGTTCCCGGCATCGATACTGGCATCGTTCCCGCCAGCGATTCCGGGGGCGATGGCGTCGTCGAGGCGTTGGATCTCCTCCACGGTGCGGGCGAACAGGCCCGGGGTGTCCCGCGTCCAGGACAGGCCGACCAGGCCGGCACCGGGCCAGCGGCCGGTCGTCGGGCGGAACCCGACGACCCCGCACAGGCTGGCCGGGATCGTCACCGATCCCCCGGTGTCGGTGCCCACGGCCACCGGCACGTCGCCGCGGGCGACCGCCGCCGCGCTGCCGCCCGAGGAGCCACCCGCCGCCCGGGTGGGATCGGCGGGATGGCGGACCGGGCCGAAGGCCGCATTGTTGGACGTGATGCCAAAGGCGAGCTCGTGCATGTTCGTGATGCCCACGACGACGGCCCCGGCGTCCCGCAGCGCGGCCACCACCGGGGCGTCGGCCTCCTGCGGCCCGAAGTCCAGGCCGCGGCATCCGGCCGAGCGGCGGAAGCCGCGCACCGCGATGTTGGCCTTGACGGCGAGTGCGAACGGCTCGCCGGCCCGTGGCTGCCCGCTGACCTCGGCGGCGTCGGCGACCTGGGTCCAGACGCCGGGTTCCGGCTGCTCGATGGGGTGGATGTCGTTCATGCGGGGGCTCCTGTCGGGCGGGGTGGTCGGGCGGACGGGTGGGCGGGGTGGTCGGGCGGACGGGTGGGCGGCGTGGACGGGCGTGGCTTCAGTATGGCACCGGCAGGGCGGCGCCCGGTGGGATGGCGAAGGCATCGGCAGGCCCCGGCGCCATTCGCTGGTCGTGGGTCATCCGGCGGTGTAAAGGTGGAGGCATGGATGCCGACATCAACTTCTATTTCGACCCGGTCTGCCCGTTTGCCTGGATGACGAGCAAATGGGTCCGGCAGGTGCAGGCACAGCGCGACTACACGGTGGACTGGCGGTTCATCTCGCTGCGCCTGGTGAACTCCGGGGTCGACTACGACGCGCAGTTCGCGCCGGAGTACGAGGCCGGACACACGGCCGGACTCCGGCTGCTGCGGGTCGCGGCCCGGGCCCGCGCCGAACACGGCCGGGCGGCGATGGCGGGGCTGTATGCGGCTTTCGGCGCGCACATCTTCGACACCGCCCCCGACCCCGCCGGCCAGGACACCGAGGGTGAAGTGCGCGAGCGGCGGGGAACCCGGGCGTTCGCGGAACCGATCCTCGCCGACGCCGGCCTGCCCGTGGAGCTGGCCGAGGCCCTGGAGGATGAATCGTGGGACCCGGAAATCCGCCGGGAAACCGACGAGGCCCTGGCGCTGACGGGCAAGGACGTGGGCACTCCCATCATCCACTTCGAACCG
Organism: Arthrobacter sp. JSM 101049; assembly: GCF_041679245.1. Taxonomy (NCBI): domain Bacteria; kingdom Bacillati; phylum Actinomycetota; class Actinomycetes; order Micrococcales; family Micrococcaceae; genus Arthrobacter; species Arthrobacter sp. JSM 101049. The sequence continues at coordinate 90,872 of NZ_JBGFFC010000007.1, forward strand.
CCGGCTGGGGTGGCGTTCTTCGGGCCGGTGATCAGCCGGCTGCCCAGCGAGGAGTCGGCCGGGGAGCTGTGGGACCACGTGGTCGGGCTGGCGCGCTTCCCGGGGTTCGCCGAGCTCAAGCGGAGCCTGCGCGAACAGCCGCAGCTGGCGGCCCTCGGGGGCGACGCGGAGACGGTCGGTGCGCAGGAGGACTGGCACGGCGGTAGCCGACGGCAGAAGAAGTGAGCGATGCGTGACGGGGAACGCCTGAACCGGGGCAGCATCCGCCGATACCGGGAGTCCATCGTGGTCCGGGTCCCGGCCGAGGAGCTCTACGACCTGGTCTCCGACGTCACCCGGACCGGCGAATGGAGTCCCGTCTGCACGGCGTGCTGGTGGGATGACGCTGCCGCCGCCGGCCAGCCCGGAGCCTGGTTCACCGGGCGGAACGAGGTCCAGCAGCGGACCTTGGAGACCAGGTCGCAGGTGGTGGTGGCCGAGCGCGGGCGCGAATTCGCCTGGGTCGTGGGCGGGCGCTACGTCCGCTGGGGATTCAGCCTGACCCCCGCGGACCAGGGCACCCGGCTGGAGGAGTCGTGGGATTTCCTGCCGGAGGGGATCGCCATGTTCACTGAGAAATACGGTGACCAGGCGCCCCTTCAGATCGCCCACCGCACCCACGAGGCGCTCAACGGCATCCCGACGACGCTCGCTGCCCTCAAGCGCATCGCCGAATCTTGACCACCCGCTGGCCCCTGTTGCCGTTCCGACATTGACTTGCCCGGCGGCGGCTCGTCTACTGGTGCCCACCGACGGCAATCCGCCGCTGATGGTCCTCTACTCGCCCGAGGATCGTGATTGACATGCCCGACAACGACCAGCCCGCCGAACCCTCCAGAGCGGTCCGGCTCATCTTCGAATACGACGGCGACGACGTGCGCCTGATCCACCAGCAGCCCGTCGACGTCCTGGTCCCCGGGTTCGACGCCGCCCCGGATATCCGGGCAGGACGCTTCGCCGAGGTCCGCGACGCGGACGACCGGGCGCTGGCCCGGGTGGCCGTCCGCCACGACACATCCAGCCGCGAGGTCTTCCCGGACCGGCCCGGGGAGCCCATCACCCGCGTCGATGTCGAGCACCCCACGGGGGCCTTCACCGTCGTCGTGCCTGCCTCCGAGGCCGCCCGGCGCATCGCCCTACTCGACGTGGACGTGGCCGCCCCGCCCCCTCCCTCCGGGGAACGCGGCACTCCCCCGCCCCCGCCGGAACCGCGGGAAAACGTCCTGGGTATCTTCCCCCTCGAAGCCGGGGAGGCAGGGCAATGACCACCGCCGACGGCTCCGTCACGGGAACCACCCAGATCACCGGTTCGGCGCCGCGGAACCGCGCCTTCAACATCGTCCTGCTCGGCGACGGCTTCCAGGCCGGCCAGCAGGCGGCCTTCAACTCCGCCTGCACCGCCTTCGCCACCGCCCTGCTCGCCACGCCCCCGTTCGATGAACTGGCCCCGGCGATCAACATCTTCCGGACCAACGTCACCTCCACCGACGCCGGAGCCGACGACCCCGTCGCGGGCGGCGGCACCGGAGCCACGGCACGCACCTACTTCGATTCCAGTTTCGGCGGCAACGGCATCCGCCGGCTGCTCGTCTGCAACAACTCCACCGTCCTCACGACGGCGGCAGCCCAGGTCCCGGAGTTCACGCTGGCCCTGGTGGTGGTCAACTCGACGATCTACGGCGGGTCCGGCGGCTCGGTCGGGACCTTCTCCTTGGCCGCCGGGGCCTCGGAGATCGCCATCCACGAATCCGGGCATACCGCGTTCGGCCTCGCCGACGAGTACCCGTACTACGCCGGCGGCGCCGAGACCGGGCACGACCACCATCCCGCCGGGGAACCGGGTGAACCGAACGTCACGGTCAACTCCAACCGGGCCACGCTGAAGTGGGGGTGGGCCGTGCACGCGGCCACTGCCCTGCCGACCATGAGCAACCCGAACTGCTCGGCGATCGACGGGCGGGCCAGCACCGTCCCGGCCGGGACGGTCGGCGCGTTCGAGGGGGCGCACTACTACCATTGCGGGGCCTTCCGACCCGAGTACGACTGCAAGATGCGCAACCTGGGGGTGCCGTTCTGCCGCGTCTGCCGCCAGGTGATCTGGAACCGCATCGGACCGTTGGGCGACCTCCAGGCTCGTGCCCGGACCCCGATCAGCGTGCTGGCGCGCTACCCGGAGCACCTGGACGTCTTCGCCGTGGATGCCTCCGGGCGCACGATGTCCGACTGGTGGGATGCCTCAAGCGGGTGGGCCGGCTGGTTCCACCTCTCTGGCGGGATCGCCTCCGCCGGGGGCCGCGGCGCCGCCGGATCGCCGGTCACGAGCGTCTCGCGCTATTCCGGCCACCTCGATGTCTTCACGGTGGGCACGGACCACCGCGTCTACAGCGCCTGGTGGGACCGCAACGGCGGCTGGTCCGGATGGTTCGCCCTGGGCACCCTGGTGGCCCGGGCGGGCTCGACGGTCAACGTCGTCTCGCGCACCAATGACCACCTGGACGTGTTCACCATCGGCTCCGACGGCAAGGTGATGTCCTGCTGGTGGGATGCCAACGGCGGCTGGTCCGGCTGGTTCAACGTCTCCGGCGGCGTCGCGGCCAACGGGGCCCAGGTCACCGCCATCGCCCGCTACCCCTTCCACCTGGACGTCTTCGTGGTCGGCGCCGACAACCGGGTCTGGAGCTGCTGGTGGGATGACCGCAGCGGCTGGTCCTCCTGGTTCCAGGTCGGCGGGCAGAAGGCGCGCAGTGATTCCACCGTCAATGTCGTCGCCCGGCATCGTGACCAGCTGGACCTGTTCACCACCGCGGAGGACGGCAAGATCGTCAGCACCTGGTGGAACGCCACCGGCGGCTGGGGCGGCTGGTTCCAGGTCTCCGGCGGGGTGGCCTCGCCGGGATCGCAGGTGACGGCGGTGGCCCGCTACAGCAACCACCTCGACCTGTTCACCGTCGGCACCGACAACCGGATCTACAGCACGTGGTGGCACGACACCACGGGTTGGGCCGGCTGGTTCAACGTCTCCGGCGGCGTGGCAGCGCCGGGAAGCACGGTGACCGCGCTCTCGCGGGTCATGGAGCAGCTCGACGTGTTTGCCGTCGGGTTCGACGGCAAGGTCTACAGCACCTGGTGGAACGGCGCTGGGGGGTGGGCCGGCTGGTTCCGGCTCGGCATCAGCTGAGCCGGAGGCGACAGCGGCCGACGATGCGGCCGATGGCTGCCCGGGCCGCCCCGTACTGCGGGACGGCCCGGGTCAACCACCGGCCCTCGTCCGTGGGCGGCGCTCATCCCTGGGGGATCAGCACTGGCGGGGCTCAGCTCTGGGCGGGCTCCGGGACATCGGCCCCGGCGTCCGCCCGGTCGCCGGCGTCCTCCTGGGCGGCGACGTCTCCCTGGCCGCCCGCCTCCGCCGGGTCTCCCGGTTCACCGGCCAGCGGTTGCAGGTGCTCCATGACCACCGGGATCGCCGCCGTTTCGGTGCGCAGGTACTGCGCGACGTCCCGCGACTGCGGCGTGGTCGCCAGGTGCCGGGCCCGTCGCGACCCCGTCAACCGGACGAAGTCGAGGGGGATCTTGGAGCCGTCGCCGGACATCTCGTGGCCCGGCAAGGGGATGCGGTCCTGCCAGGAAGAGGGGACCAGGTCGGTGAACTCCGGATGCTCGGTGATGAAGGTCCGCACGGCCGGGCAATAGGGAAGGACCGCCAGCCGGCTGGCGTGCGCCTCCGTCAGGACGTGGTGGATGAGGATGTCCGTCAGCAAGGCCGATTTGAAGGAGCGCTTCATGGACGTATGCAGGATCCGCATGTCGGCCCCGTCCATGTCATACTGCACGAAACCGGCCAGTTCCCCGGCCTTGAAGATCTGGTACTGGAACAGCCTGCTGTTGTTTTCGACGACGATGGGCATGATCAGGCCACCTCTGCAGACGTCGAAGTGGATGAAAGGCGACCCGCCGGGTGGGGCAAGTGGCAGTTCGACGAACTGGGTGCGGCATTCTGGGGGCTCAAGCTGCTCCTTTGGAGAACCAATCGGCCCGCTGCTGAACCACCCCTAAGAATAGGCAGACTCATCCCCCGGTTGGCAACTCGAGCGCTCAACCATCTACGAAACCCGCAGAGTTTATTGTTGCCTCTCGTAGGCAATTTACGGGCAAAGTCGAAGCGGGTCAACCGGCGAAGGCCGGCACGGCACTGCCAGCGAGGCGTGCAAGCGCGCGGAAAAGCCCGGGACGCCGTTGCGGGCCGGGAGCCCGCGGCCGGCCGATCCGGTCCCTGGGGTGGCATCCGCAACACCTCCCCCTCGCCCCCCTTGACGTGACCGGCTCCACACGGCATGATGAATCGTATACGATTTCGTACATCACAGGAGGAACCGTGGCGATGGAGCCGAACAACGCAACCAGCACGACACCGGTGGACCAGTCGGTGCTGGACGCCGCAGGAAAGGTCCTGGCCGTCCACCTCAGCTACGCCTCCCGGGCGGCCCAGCGCGGCCGCACCCCGGAGCACCCGTCCTACTTCATGAAGGCCGCCTCCTCGCTCTCGGTCTCCGGCACGGCCGTCGAACGCCCCGCCGAGACCCGCGCCCTGGCCTTCGAGGGCGAGGTCGCCCTGGTCATCGGCACCACGGCCCGCCGCGTCGCCCCCGAGGACGCCTGGTCCCACGTCGGCTGGGTCACCGCCTCCAACGACCTGGGCGTCTACGACATGAAGTACGCCGACAAGGGCTCGAACATCCGCTCCAAGTCAGGCGACGGCTTCACCCCGATGGGCCCTGCCCTGCTGCCTGCGGCCTCCGTGGACCCTGCAGGGCTGCGCCTGCGGACCTGGGTCAACGGCGAGCTGGTCCAGGACGACACCACCGCGGGGCTGATCTTCGACTTCTCCCGCATCGTCGCGGACCTCTCCCAGCTGATGACGCTGCAGCCCGGCGACGTCATCCTCACCGGCACCCCCGCCGGCTCCTCGGTCATCGTCCCCGGCGACACCGTCGAGGTCGAGGTCGACGACACCGCCTCCGGCCTGACCACCGGCCGCCTGTCCACCCCGGTCACCCAGGGCACGACGGCGATGGCAGCCTTCGGGAACCAGCCCCGCCTCACCGACGCGGACCTCATCGACGCCTACGGTTCCGAGGAGGCGGCCGCCGCCGCCGGTGCCCTCTCCCCCGGAGCCGGCACCGGGACGGCCGGTGCCGGGGGCACCCGGCCCGGTTCCGCCGTCGTACTCACCGACGAGCTCAAGGCGAAGCTGAACGCGGTGGCCACCGCGACCATCTCCGCGACGCTGCGCAAGCACGGGCTGAACAACGTCTCCATCGACGGGCTGCAGCCGACCAAGACCGGCCGCAAGGTCATCGGCACCGCCCGCACGCTGCGCTTCGTGCCCAACCGCGAGGACCTCTTCAAGTCCCACGGCGGCGGGTTCAACGCCCAGAAGCAGGCGATCGACTCGATCAACGAGGGCGAGATCCTGGTCATGGAGGCCCGCGGCGAGAAGGGCTCCGGCACCCTGGGCGACATCCTGGGCCTGCGCGCCCAGGTCCGCGGCGCCGCGGCGATCATCACCGACGGCGGCGTGCGCGACCTCACCGCGGTCACCGAACTGGAGATCCCGGCCTACTACAGCGGATCGCACCCTGCGGTGCTCGGACGCAAGCACGTGCCGTGGGACACCGACATCACGATCGCCTGCGGCGGGACCACCGTCCAGCCCGGCGACATCATCGTCGCCGACGACGACGGCATCCTGGTGATCCCGCCGGCGATGGCCGAGCAGGTCGCCGAGGAGGCCCTGGAGCAGGAGCGCAAGGACGAGTACGTCTTCGAGCAGGTCCGCCAGGGCCACCAGGTCGAGGGCCTGTTCCCGATGAACGACGCGTGGAAGGCCAAGTACGCCGAGTGGCTCGCCGCCGGGAACTCGACCGTCGGCCAGAGCCCCGCCGTCGTGCAGGACTAGGACCCTCGACCATGGCCATCAGCAAATCCGAGCAGGCCTACACCCTGCTCAGCGAACGGATCTCCTCCGGGGCCCTGGTCCCGGGGTACCGCCTGGTGCTCGGGACGATCGCGGCCGAACTGGGCTGCAGCGTGGTCCCGGTGCGCGAGGCGATCCGCAAGCTCGAAGCCGAGGGCCTGGTCCTGTTCGAACGCAACGTCGGGGCCACCGTCGCCTCCATCGACACCGAGCTGTACCTGCACACCATGCAGACGCTCGCGGTGATCGAGGGGGCGGCCACGGCCCTGGCGGCGCCCCTGCTGGGCGGGGCCGACCTGGCCCGGGCCCGGGCGGTGAACGAGTCGCTGCGCCAGACGCTGACCGACTTCGACCCGCGCCGGTTCACGGAGCTGAACAACCAGTTCCACGCCGCCCTGTACGAGAACTGCCCGAACCCGCACATCCTGGACCTGGTCCACCGCGGCTGGGCGCGGCTGAACGCCATGCGCACCTCCTCGTTCGACCACGTCCCGGGCCGGGCGCACCACTCGGTCGCCGAGCACGACGGCCTGCTGGACCTCATCGCCGCCGGTGCACCGGCCGCAGCGATCGAGCAGGCCGCCCGCCGGCACCGCACCAACACGCTGAACGCCTACCTCGCCGCCGCGGGCCAACCGCCCTCGGCCATCTGACCCACCCGGACCATTCATCCTCGGTTTCGACCACCACGAAAGGACACACCATGAGCAAGCACTTCGTGCCGGAGAACCTGCCCACCCACCTGCAGCACTACATCGGGGGCCAGCTCGTCGACTCCATCGACGGCGACACCTTCGACGTCCTCGACCCGGTCACCAACGAGTCCTACATCAAGGCCGCCTCCGGAAAGGTCGCCGACGTCGATGCCGCCGTCGCCGCCGCCAAGGACGCGTTCGAGAACGGCCCGTGGCCGTCCATGCTGCCACGCGAACGCTCCCGCGTGCTGCACAAGATCGCCGACATCGTCGAATCCCGCGGCCAGGAGCTCGCGGAAATGGAGTGCTACGACACCGGCCTGCCGATCACGCAGGCGCTCGGCCAGGCCCGCCGCGCCGCGGAGAACTTCCGCTTCTTCGCCGACCTGATCGTCGCCCAGCACGACGACGCCTTCAAGGTCCCGGGCCGCCAGGCCAACTACGTCAACCGCAAGCCGATCGGCGTCGCCGGGCTCATCACCCCCTGGAACACCCCGTTCATGCTCGAGTCCTGGAAGCTCGGCCCGGCGCTGGCCACCGGCAACACCGTGGTCCTGAAGCCGGCCGAGTTCACCCCGCTGTCGGCATCGCTGTGGCCGGGCATCTTCGAGGAGGCCGGCCTGCCGGCGGGCGTGTTCAACATCGTCCACGGCTTCGGCGAGGAGGGCTTCGCCGGCGACTCGCTGGTCAAGCACCCCGACGTGCCGCTGATCTCCTTCACCGGTGAATCGCGCACCGGCCAGCTCATCTTCGCCAACGCCGCCCCGTACCTCAAGGGCCTGTCCATGGAGCTGGGAGGCAAGTCCCCCGCCGTCGTCTTCGCCGACGCCGACCTGGACGCCGCGATCGACGCCACCATCTTCGGCGTGTTCTCGCTGAACGGCGAACGCTGCACCGCCGGCTCGCGCATCCTGGTCGAGCGGGCCATCTACGACGAGTTCGTCGAGCGCTACGCCGCCCAGGCCCAGCGCGTCAAGGTCGGCCTGCCGCACGACAAGGCCACCGAGGTCGGCGCCCTGGTCCACCCGGAGCACTACGAGAAGGTCGCCTCCTACGTGGAGATCGGCAAGTCCGAGGCCCGCCTGGTCGCCGGCGGCAGCCGCCCGGAGGAGTTCCCCGAGGGCAACTTCATCCAGCCGACCGTCTTCGCCGACGTGTCCCCGGATGCGCGGATCTTCCAGGAGGAGATCTTCGGTCCGGTCGTGGCGATCACCCCGTTCGACTCCGACGAGGAGGCCCTGGCGCTGGCGAACAACACCAAGTACGGGCTGGCCGCCTACATCTGGACCAACGACCTGAAGCGGGCGCACAACTTCTCGCAGGACGTCGAGGCCGGCATGGTGTGGCTGAACTCCAACAACGTGCGCGACCTGCGCACCCCGTTCGGCGGCGTGAAGGCCTCCGGGCTGGGCCACGAGGGCGGCTACCGCTCCATCGACTTCTACACGGACCAGCAGGCCGTGCACATCAACCTCGGCGAGGTCCACAACCCCGTCTTCGGCAAGGCCGACGCCGCCACCATCGACGGCTAGCCCCTCCCCCTCCCCTCCGCACGCTAAGGAACCATCATGACCACCAAGACCACCACCACCTCGGTCCCCGCGCCGGACATCGTCCGCTGCGCCTACATGGAGATCGTCGTCACCGACCTGGCGAAGTCCCGCGAGTTCTACGTCGGCCTGCTCGGCCTGCACGTGACCTACGAGGACGAGACGGCCATCTACCTGCGCTCCTTCGAGGAGTTCATCCACCACAACCTGGTGCTGCGCAAGGGCCCGGTCGCCGCCGTCGCCGCGTTCTCCTACCGGGTGAAGTCCCCCGCCGAGGTCGACGCCGCCGAGGCGTACTTCAAGGAGCTAGGCTGCCGCACCGAACGCCGCACGGAAGGGTTCGTGCGCGGCATCGGCGACTCGGTCCGCGTGGAGGACCCGCTGGGCTTCCCGTACGAGTTCTTCTACGACGTCGAGCACGTCGAGCGCCTGCACCAGCGCTACGACCTCTACTCGGCCGGCGAACTGGTCCGCCTGGACCACTTCAACCAGGTCACCCCCGACGTGCCGCGCGGCCGCGAGTACCTCGAGGGACTGGGCTTCCGCGTCTCCGAGGACATCCAGGACTCCGACGGCGTCACCTACGCCGCCTGGATGCACCGCAAGCAGACCGTGCACGACACCGCCCTGACCGGTGGCGACGGCCCGCGCATGCACCACGTCGCGTTCGCCACGCACGAGAAGCACAACATCATCCAGATCTGCGACAAGATGGGCGCCCTGCGCATCTCCGACCGGATCGAACGCGGCCCCGGCCGCCACGGCGTCTCCAACGCGTTCTACCTCTACATCCTCGACCCGGACGACCACCGCATCGAGATCTACACGCAGGACTACTACACCGGCGACCCGGACAACCCCACGATCACCTGGGACGTCCACGACAACCAGCGCCGCGACTGGTGGGGCAACCCGGTCGTGCCCTCCTGGTACACCGAGGCCTCCCTGGTCCTGGACCTGGACGGCAACCCGCAGGAGGTCACGGTCCGCGAGGACAAGTCGGAGATGGCCGTCACGGTCGGCGCCGACGGCTTCTCCTACACCCGTGCCCCGGGCGATGCGCTGAAGAACGAGCCGGCCGAAGAGGTCGGCTTCAAGATGGGCCACCAGCTCTAGCGGCAATCCGGTACGACGCCGGCTCCCCCGGGAACCGGCCCACCGGCAACGATGGTCCACTCGGGACGACGGCGGCGTTGCAGGTCATGGCCCACAGGGTCACTGCCTGCTGCGCCGCCGTTCGTCTGCCAGGGCCACCACCAGGGTCACCAGCACGACGCCGGCAATCACCGAGAACCCGGTGGTGAAGGCCGCCTGCCAGTCGCTGGATTCGAGCACGGCGAAGAAAATGGCGGTCACCAGCGCCAGGCCAACGGCGGTGCCAATGCGCTGGCCCGTCTGCAGCACACCCCCGGCACTGCCCGAATAGCGCAACGGCACCTCGGCCAGGGTCAGCGTCTGGTTCGGGGAGATGACCGCCCCCTGGGCGATGCCGATGAACACCAGCGCCGCGGCCAGCCACCAGATGCCGGAACCGACGTGCGCGTTCAGCTGGATCACCAGGATGCTCAGGCCCAGACCGGCCAGCGAGGACAGGATCCCCGCGATGACGATCCGCCGCCCGTAGTCCATCACGCGCTTGCCCGCCCAGTTGGAGACCACCGCGGAGGTCAACGCCGCCGGCAGCCCCATCAGGCCGGTCTGCAGGGCAGTCATGTCCAGACCGTTCTGCAGGTAGAGGGCCACCAGCACCCACACACTGGTCACCCCGAGGAAGTACAGCCCGGCAATCAGCGTGCCGAAGGTGAAGCTGCCGGTGCGGAAGAGGTGCAGGTCGACCATCGGGCTGCGGCCGCGATCGCGGTAGCGGCGCTCCCAGGCCAGCCAGCCGGCAACGAGCAGCAGTCCGATCGGCAGCAGCATCCACGTCCATACCGTCGACTTGCCCTGCACGAACGGCAGCAGCAGCGCCAGCACGGCCAAGCCCAGCAGCAGGGCGCCGATCGGATCCAGGTCCCGCTCCCGCGGCCCGCCCCGCCGCGCCCGGCCCCGGGCGGCCACCTCCGGCTCGGTCGCATCCACGATCGGCTCCACCCCACCGGACGGCGCAGCCGCAGTCCTCCGCGTCAGCAACGGCCGGGGGAACCACAGCAAGGCCAGGACGACGACAACGACGCCGACCGGGACGTTGACAAGGAACGTCCAGCGCCACCCGGTCTCGGCTCCGAAGAGCTGGATGATCACCCCGCCGAGGAGTGGTCCGATCGCCACCGACACGCCCACGACACTGCCCAATGCACCGTAGGCCCGCCCGCGTTCACGTCCCCGGAAGTGGTGCTGGATCATCCCGACCACCTGCGGGTTGAGCAATCCCGAGCCCAGCCCCTGGATGAAGCGGGCGATGTTCAGCGTCAGGGGATCAGGCGCCAGCCCGGCGCCGACGGAGGACAGGGTGAAGATGACGACGCCGGCCAGGAAGATCGGCGCCCGTCCGACGATGTCCCCGGCCCGGCCCGCCGCCACCAGGACGACGCCGAACGTCAGCGCGTATCCGGAGAGCACCCATTGGATGTCGGTGTCGTCGGCGTGCAGCCCGGTTTGGATCGAGGGCAGCACGACGTTCACGATGCTCACGCCCACCAGGGACATGAACATGGTCGTCAGCAGGACGGCCAGGATGCGCCACCGTCCGGGATCCGGTTCGGTGGCAGCATCGGGGGCGGAAGAATGTGGTGTCACCCGCCTATTCAAACATTGGACCCAGTGGTTTGTTGCCTCGGCGAACGTCCTTCTGGAGGCGGCGCGTGACGGCGCTGCCGGTCCGCAGCGCCCTGCGGACGTGCCCTATGCCGGCCCGTGTTCCCGAACCGGTCGCCCGAGGAAGGCAACGAGGCGAAGGATGGCCGGGGCGTCGTCCGGAACGGGCTGGACGGGCGCGAACCGGCCGGACCGTTGCTGGGAGGCCAGCTGGCTCCGGGCGAACTCCAGCGACGGGCCGGCCAGGTCGTCCGGTACGTTGAACGGCTGGCCGGTTGCCTGGGCCAGATCCCAGCCATGGGCCATGAGGTCGTAGAGGCGGATCTGCATCCGCTCGGCACCGGTGGCATCGCCGAGCGGGCTGCTGTAGACACGGTCGAGGACGCCTGGTTCGCCGAAGGTCCCCTGCAGCTTCGCCGCGGACGACGCGTAGGCGGCGGCGGGATCGGTCCCCAGGGGATCGACCGCACGATCAGGCGGCGCTTCATTACCCAGCATCGCGGCAAAGACCAGGTTCATGCCGACCAGGTGCGCCACCACGTCGCGGACACTCCACTCGGTGCAGGGGGTCGGCGCGGTCCACTGCCCGGAGCCGATACCGGAGATCACCTCTCCTACGCACTCGAGTGCGCGGGCGAGCGGTTCGATGGACGGGGATTGCGGGGACGCTGGCATGTGTCTCCTCGGGTTATGTCACCGGTGCGCCGACGTCCGCTACATTCGATATCTTCCAGCCCTGCTGGCACCGCTGTCCAGTGACCCGGCCGGGCAACCAGCACCCTGCCGGATCACCCGTCTACGGGATGCCCGACGAGGTGGCGGTTCCGGGACTCGATGAGCTGCCGGAGGTAGCGGGCCAGGACCAGCTTCTCGACGAGGACCCCCAGAGGACCGAAGGGCGCGTCGAACTCGATGCGATCGATCATGACCGTACCTGCTGCGTCGTGGCTGAATTCATGGACATGGCGGAAGCGCCGAAAGGGCCCCTTGGACTGTTCATCGACGAAGCGGTCAGGCCACTCCATCTGGGTGATCCGGCTCGTCATCGTCAACGGGACACCGAAATGCCGTGCCCGCCACGTCACCTCCTCTCCCAGCGAGATAAGGCCCGAGGTGACCCCGGCGATTGCCTCCTCGCGGGACCGCGCCATCGAGGCCCGATGCGCGTCGATGTTGCGGGCCAGGTCAAAGAGCTGGGCTTGCGGCATCGCGGTTCGCGTGGTGCATTCGAGGTAGACGGTCACCACCACAGCATCCCAGCCGCAGCCCTTCCCACCGAATCTCCACGAGCCGGCACGGTGGCTTGGGGGTGGTCTCCCCAGGGGATCCCGTCCACACTGGAGGCATGGGACCTGTATCCGGGGCACCACGGCCCTTCACCGACAGGGATTACGCAGGACGCGAGCTGGCAACGCACTTCACCGCCTACCATGGCCGCTCCGACGTCGTGGTCCTCGGGCTCGCCCGGGGAGGCGTCCCGATTGCCGCGGCCGTGGCGCGCTCGATCGGGGCACCCTTCGATGCGCTCATCGTCCGCAAACTCGGCGTCCCCGGCCACGAGGAAGTGGCCTTCGGGGCGTTGGCCGCCCACGGACCGCAGCAGACCGAAGTCCGCATGGACGGGATCATCGCCTCCCTTCCGCCCGAGAAGCGAAACCCAGAAGCCCTCAACGAAGTGCGCGACCGCGAATCCGCGGAGCTCCGACGCCGCCAACAGTCCTACCTGCGGGGTCGGGGCATCAACGTCGCCGACCGGACCGTCATCCTCTGCGACGACGGCCTCGCGACCGGCGCCTCCATGCAGGCCGCAGTCCAGGTGATGCGCGGGCACTACCCGGATCGCGTCATCGTCGCCGCCCCCGTGGGCCCCCCGGAGGTTTGCGCCGAACTGGCCAGCCTCGCCGACGAGGTGGTCTGCCCCCGGCAACCGGAGCAGTTCGGTGCTGTTGGCGCCTTCTACGCGGGGTACGAACAGCTCACCGACGAGGACGTCCTGCGGGTCCTCGGCGGATAGCCGCGCGTGGCCATCCGATTCCTGCGCTTGGCACACGGCGGCCGCCACACCCAGAAACCAGGGTGAGGCGGCCGCCGTCGTACTTCTTTGTAGTGCTCCTGCCGGGGTTACGGCTCCACGTGGTTGGCGTGGTGCTCGACGTGCAGGTCGACCCCGCGGGTTTCCTTCACCAAGGACACGGCGACCAGCGAGATGATCGAGATGACCACGACGTAGATGCCGATGCTCCAGGAGTGCCCGGTGTTCGAGAGCAGGACCGCGGCGATCAGCGGGGCGAAGGCGCCACCAAGGATCGCGCCGAGCGCGTAGCCGATCGAGACGCCGGAATAGCGCACCCGGGCCGGGAACATCTCGGCGTAGAGTGCCGACTGCGGGCCGTAGGACAGACCCAGGCCGACGGTCAGGCCGAACAGGGCGACGAAGTACCAGAAGATGTTGGCCGTGTCGATGAGGAACCACATCGGAATCGACCAGATGGCCACCAGGGCATAGCCGATCTGGAAAGTGCGCACCCGGCCGATCTTGTCGGAGAGGACGCCGCCATACATCGTGAAGATCAGCCAGCCGAAGGAGGCCAGCGTGGTGGCCAGCAGGACCGGGCCGCGTTCCATGCCCAGCGTCTTGGAGGCGTAGGTGGCGAAGAAGGCGATGAGCAGGTAGCCGGCGGCATTGTTGGCGATGAAGATCAGCGCGGTGAGGACGACCTCGCGGGTGTTGTGCTTGAACAGCTGGCCCAGCGGTGCGGAGGATTCCTTCTTGCGCTCCTGCAGGGCAGCGAAGACCGGGGACTCCTCGACCGAGCGGCGGATCATGTAGCCGACGATGATCAGCACGATGGAGAACAGGAACGGAACCCGCCAGCCCCAGTTCAGGAACGCCTCGTTGCCGATTACCGTGGTGAGGATCCAGATGGTGAAGGTCGCCAGGATCATGCCACAGGGCACGCCGATCTGCGGGTAGGCGCCGAAGAAGCCGCGGCGGTTGTCCGGCGCGTGCTCGACCGACATCAGGGCCGCCCCGCCCCATTCGCCGCCGGCGGAGAAGCCCTGGAGCACCCGCAGGAAGATCAGCAGGATCGCGGCGGTCGCCCCGATCTGGGAGTGGGTAGGCAGGATGCCGATGAGCGAGGTGGACAGGCCCATCATGATGAGGGTGAAGACCAGCATTTTCTTGCGCCCCAGCTTGTCGCCCAGGTGTCCGGCGACGATGGCGCCGAGCGGGCGGAACAGGAAGGAGATACCGATCGAGGCCCAGGACGCGAGCTGGGCGCCGGTTTCACCCAGCGGGGCAAAGAACAGCGGGCCGAGGACCAGACCGGCGGCTTGGGCGTAGATGAAGAAGTCGTACCACTCGATGGTGGTTCCGACGAGGGTCCCAGCGAGGACCTTCCGCTCTTCACGCCGCGTTTCGGCGGGAATTGCTGCTGCGGATGGGGACATGTGTACTCCCGTGTTGGGCGCCTTCGCGCGTGGTGCATTACCGACCGAACGGACGGTAGGTGTGATCCAGATCATCATAGCTGATGGCGAGTCAATTTCCAGTCAATTTCCGACGGCGGTAACGATGGTGGATTCCGCTGTCGCCTCCGCGGTCCAAGCCATCGATGCCTTACCGGCCCGGAGCGTCCGGGACGGCGGTTTCGAGCCCACCGACGACCAGAACCACGAAAGGCCGGCTCACGGCATCCAGCCACGGAAAGCAAGGCCCATGAAAATCAGGAATACGCCGACCAAGACCCCTAACGTGTACCGGCGTCCATCCCGGCCATGTGGATCCTTGGAAGGCCCCGCGGGTGTCACCGCCCCTGCCGAGGACAGCGCAGATCGCCTATCCATATCCGGGCAAACAGCCTCCGGCGGGAGACCCCCTGGGCCCGGTTATTGTGCCCGCCCCAAGGTTCACTTTCCGCAGGCACTATTGCTCCCATACCCGCGGTTCCATTCCCCGGACAGGTATCCCGTGACAGGGTAGTAGCCGCACCAGGGTCACTGCCCTGGCCCGGACGCGCGCGGCTTCTTTCCCCTCACAGGTTCGATTCCCATCGGTCCTGTCCACCGGCCAACCCGGGACGGCCAAAGTGTCGGTGGCAGGTGGAAGAGTGGGGTCATGGAAGAAGTTCCGGAG
>NZ_JBGFFC010000008.1:0-101284 GCF_041679245.1 Arthrobacter sp. JSM 101049
CCGTTCGTCTTTACCAGTCATCGTCAGCCTGACGCCGCCGACGGCACTAGATCAAGACTTCCCCGAAAAAAGACCGCTCGCCGCCGATGATGACGTCCCCGCGGTCAAACAACAAGACGCCTAACACGGCCTGGGCCACGGAGCGCGCCAGTTCCTCGTCGCGTTCCCTCTATCAAGGCCCCCGGTAATCTGCACTGGGCTCAAGGCCTTGGGGACGGGCGTTTACGTCCCGCGTGCGTTCAGCCGTCATGGCATCGCCGGCAGAAACCAAGACCGTGAGGGCAGCGCAGATGCTGCCTCCGTCCAACCGGGCCGGCGCAATTCCTAGACCGCCAAGGGGATCACGGCCCGGGCGATCCGCTGGGAAGATGGGTGAACAGATCACGATGGTCGGGCCCGGGTCATGAGCGTGGCACATCGGTGGCCGAAGGCGCGAGAAATCCGCTGGTAAGTTTGTGCGATGACATCAAATTTGGAGAGCGATATCGCGATTCTTAAAGCTGAAGTAAAGAGGTTGTCGGAGACTGTTAAGCGCTTGGAGCGCCGAGATCAATTTGAAAAGACCTCGACGCGTATTGGGCCCGGTGCAAAGGTGGCAGCCGGCGCTACTTTGTGGTCTACGGAAGAATCCCCGATCCATATTGGAGCGAACACCAACATTTTTCGAAATGCGGAGATTAACGGGCCCGTTTCAATCGGTGAAGGTTGTCTTCTCAACAGAGACGCCTATGTTCGAGCCAATACGACCATAGGGAATCGAGTGTTCGTTGGACCCTTTGTTCGATTTATCACTGACGGCCATGAGATTGGTGGTCCGGGAAAGAGGGCTGGCAAACCAACATTCAAAGGCATCGACGTAGAGGATGGCTGCTGGATTGGAGCATCCAGCACGATTCTTGGAGGAGTACGAATCGGCGCGGGTGCGATTGTGGCCGCTGGGTCAGTTGTAACGAGTGATGTGCCAGCTAATGTCGTCGTCGGGGGAGTTCCAGCAAGACCAATACGCAGCCTGGATACCATTTCGGTGGTTGGGGAAGCCACCAGGGAACTTCACTATGAGTACATTTCCTCGGGCATGGAGGTCTCACCCGCTGCGGGCATTCATCTATATCGGCGACCTTTAGACAAGGGCCTAGACCTCGAGCTATTGTTGGAGAATAAACAATCCGATGTCCTAATCGTCTCTTTTCACGGCGCGCTAAACCGCAATAAGTTCACATTGCCGAGATTCGAACGCCTTCGCACGCTCCAGGCCACAGCACACAGCGCCCTATATTTCGCGGATCCGTTTCTAGCGTTGGATCCGAAGCTTCAGTTGGCATGGTTTGCAGGCACGCGCGACATTGATCTTTATCCCGTCCTTGCGGCAGTTATTTCGGACATCTCTAAAAGAATTGGAGCCAAACGGATAATCTTATCCGGCTCGTCAGGCGGAGGATTCGCTGCGCTTCAGATTGCTGCACTTCTACCGGAAGCCATAGCACTCGTGTTTAACCCCCAGACGGAGGTAGCTAAGTATGTCCTGCCTAATGGCAGCACGTATGCCCAGGAACATTTTCTGAAGACGGTGTTGCCCGAGGTTCTTGAGCAGCGGCCAACTATTGAAGTTGGCCGCACTGACTGGACGGTTCATTTGGGCGATCGCCTGTCCGCCATAAAGCGTTATGAGCAAGACGTTGATACTAGGATCATCTACTTCACGAACGTGCACGATTTTCACCATCAACAGCATTTCGTCCCCTTCCGGAATGCCTTGGAGAAGTACGGAACCCTCGATCGCCTAAAGGTGATCACCTATGATGCAGGAGCCACGCACGAGCCGCCGACTAGCGAACGCTTTTTGGAAGGTATAGGAATCGCAACCGGGATGTTCGGGACGGAGGCCTGCAGCGGTAAGGACGTCCACGATAAAGAGTCTCTGTGACCCCGGATCCGAACGGGTTTAGCAAGTTCCTGCAATAATAGCGAGATATCACTCAATGCTGTTGGGCCCCAGAGCGTCGAAGTCCGCGGCACGAACGCTCTGGACACTCGCAGTGAATTTCTTCGCTGATACGCCCGAGTTATTGAGGCCGCGTCGTCGAGCACGCGACATCGACACCGTGCGTCCAACGGCCGCCTGGTACTCGAGGCATGTAGCTAGCGGGCCACCGTCGACGCGGGAACGGCGGCGGTCTGAAGAATCGGGACCATTCGTTGCATGCATTTGACGGGTCGAACCAGAAGTCTGGCCAGCGTCGTCACGGGCGGACCTTGCCACAGAGGCCGGCTTCCTGGCTGGCGACCTGTTTGTAGACGGGGCTGGGCCCATAGCCACGGTCTTGAATTCAACTGCATTCGGATCGTCACCAGCTCTTCGAAGACGAGGAGTCATAGAAAATGGGTGGCCCCCTCGGCCGCCTGAGTATTTTGGCTGTCAGGAAGGGCGGGTGATATTCTCAGGCTCGTGTGTTATTTACACAATCGACTTTGACGAGGGGGGAACTGTGCGCATTTCCGTAATTGGGTGTGGCTATCTGGGCGCCGTGCATGCGGCTGCCATGGCGAAGCTAGGACACGATGTTGTTGGCATAGATGTGGACGAGAATAAGGTTCGCCAGCTACAAAACTCAGAGGCGCCGTTCTTCGAGCCGGGACTGCCAGAGCTCCTTCACGAAGCCCAAGCCGCTGGAAGTTTGACTTTCTCCACTGATATCTCTCACGTAGAGGGCAGT
This sequence comes from Arthrobacter sp. JSM 101049, assembly GCF_041679245.1. Classification (NCBI taxonomy): domain Bacteria; kingdom Bacillati; phylum Actinomycetota; class Actinomycetes; order Micrococcales; family Micrococcaceae; genus Arthrobacter; species Arthrobacter sp. JSM 101049. Next base: position 2,715 of record NZ_JBGFFC010000008.1, read on the forward strand.
CAAGTGCACTTTATTTGCGTAGGTACCCCTCAAGCCAAAGGCGAGTACGCCGCAGATCTCAGCTACGTAGAAGATGCCTTTTTTAAACTCGCGAAATACTTAAACCCCGCCGATGTTGTAGTTGGAAAATCGACTGTCCCGGTAGGTACAGCTGGTCGCCTTGCAGAATCACTGAGGTCGCTAGCACCGGAAGCCGAACTTATTTGGAATCCCGAATTCTTACGAGAAGGCCACGCAGTAAACGATACGCTGCAGCCGGATCGGTTAGTATATGGCGCTGTTACCTCTGACGAGGAAAATGAAGCAGTTGCGCGATTGGACGAGGTGTATGCAGACGCACTGCTTCGCTCCGTTCCACGAATTGTGACGGATTACGCGACGGCCGAGCTGGTGAAGGTATCCGCGAATTCTTTTTTGGCGACTAAGATCTCTTTTATTAATGCAATGGCAGAGGTTTGCGAAGTCGCCGGAGCGGACGTTAAGGTTCTCGCCGACGCTATTGGACTAGACGAGCGAATCGGACGAAAGTTCCTCAATGCAGGCGTGGGCTTTGGCGGCGGGTGCTTGCCGAAGGATATCCGCGGATTCATGGCTCGGGCAGGACAACTTGGGGCGGATGAGGCGCTCACGTTCCTCCGAGAAGTCGACAACATCAATATGCGTAGAAGGAGCCGGCTTGTTGAGCTAGCTAGAGAAGTCCTCGGCGGCTCTCTTATTGGCAAGCGCATTACGATGCTCGGGGCTTCCTTTAAGCCAGACTCCGATGATGTGCGCGATTCCCCCGCTCTGTCGGTCGCGGCTCAACTACAGCTTCAGGGAGCTGCGGTGACAGTTACTGATCCGTTTGCAATTAATAATGCTAGGAAGCGTTTCCCCGAGCTCCACTATTTGGAAAGTACCCAAGAAGCTCTGGAAGGTGCCGAGCTAGTAGTGCTGGTCACTGAATGGGCTGAATACGTGAACCTTGATCCGGTTACGGTAGCCACGAAGACTGCAGCCCGAATCATAATCGATGGCCGGAACGTCCTGGATAGTGCTTCTTGGTGCGACGCCGGGTGGAAGTACAGAGGCATGGGACGTCCCGCACTAGACGGAAGAAACTCACAAATGATGGCTAGCCTCTAGAGAGTTGGATTGGACCTGTGGAAGAAATTGAGTCAAGTTTAGCCCGGGATCTTAGCCAACTTGACAATCAAGTGTCAGCTTTGAGCAGGCAACTGCGTACCGTTGCTCAGGACATTCCCCGCGAAGTTGATTCGATGAATTATCTATATTCGATCTTGGAGCCGACGGCACGGATTAGGCCAGCGGGTGGGTGGGCGGCGACATACGAGACTATAGCGTGGCTCGTTGAGCAGATACTCGAGTACCCCGAAGGTCCTGAGGTCGTAGAGCTTGGTAGTGGTATTGCGACACTATGGATGGCGTACGCGTTGCAAAAGCGTCGGAGCGGCCGATTAGTAAGCGTTGAACACGATATAAAGTTTCTGTCTCTAACAGAGAAACGCCTTAGTGTGCACGGATTGAACGAGTGTGTGGAACTTAAGTTTGCCCCGTTGAATGAGCAGACGACAGAATACGCGACGGGCCATTGGTATGACTTGGAGCGGCCTCCGCGCTTTCGAGCGGGCATTGACTTGCTGTTTGTGGACGGACCGCCCGGCGGAGTTGCGCCACGATCTCGTTATCCCGCCATGCACTACTTCGCACCCCTGCTTTCTAACGGCGCATACATCGTGTTGGATGACGTAGACCGCGAAGTTGAGTATTCCATTGCACAGTCCTGGCTGCGCGAAGACTATGAGCACGGCAAACTTGTTCTTCACGAACGACTCGGAAGGTCGACCGCCTTTAGGTTCGAAAAGACCTCCTAGTAATTGTTGCGGGGAATGAACTACAAGTTGTAAAGGAAAACGTGAAGAACTTACCTCAGGCGCTCTATGAGCTCAACACGGAGCTGCCGACTCACACCATTGATCTCTTCGTGACAGTAGATGGGATCATCAATTCCGATCGGTGGTACGTCGTAACAGCGGAGTGCTTCGATGTGTCCGGAAATGAAATAGGACCAAAAGAACTAGACTGGTCGGTATCCAAAACACTCGGTGCCGCCTTTGTCTATCTTCCCCAAACATCTCAATCAGGCGCTATCAAATTGAAGACAATTAGGTCGCGCCGTGCGGTGAGCAGGGTGAAGCTCAGCATTTCGCCGTGGAAGCTAGCAGAAGCTTCGTACGTTGAGTTCTCTGAAATCTGGTACTCGTACGCCGCCATTCATTTTGATCAACCCAGTCTGCAAATTACTGGACGGGTACTAAAGGAAGTGCAAAAGTAAGTGGATTCACAACGCGTTGACGTCTCTGTTGTAATCGGCTTTAAGGACTGGGGGGTAGATCGGCTCAGGCTCTCCATCGAGTCGATTATCTCCTCCTTTGGTGACCTTAAAGGGGAAGTCATTGTTTCAGACTTCGGCTCCTCCGACCCCGAAACAAATGAGATGGCTGCAAGGGGGGCCGGTGCACGTTACCGGTATACACAGACTGACGGGACCTGGTCGCGTGCGCGCGCGTTGAATGCAGGCTTCGGACTCGCTTCTGGTCAGGTGCTGGTTTCTACTGATGCCGATATGCTCTTCAGCCCTCGGTCAATGGAAATCATCGCCCAGCGCGTTTTGGATGATCCGTGGACGTCGGTAGTCCTTCAGTGCAGAGATCTTCCAACCGGATATGACGCCTCTCGGATCAGCGAATTGGGGTTCGACTGGAGCGCGTTTGCCTCTAGCGCCCGTCTCCGGCCGCGCTGGGGAATGGGGGGAATGATGGCTGTTTCTCGTGCAGCGTTCGATCGTGTGCGTGGTCTTGACGAAAGAATGCACACTTATGGTGGGGAAGACATGGACTTCGCCAAGAGAATTCAGCGTGCAGGTTATCGCCTTATCTGGATTGAGGATGATTCGGTCCGCATGTACCACATGTGGCATCCGTCTTCACGTAATGTCGCTGATGGAAGCGTTCAGGGAAAAGCCGCGGTCGACTTCAATAGAAAGATCGTGGATACCGACCCAACGACTCTTCGCAATGTCCTGAATTGGGAATACCCTGGCTCCGCGGGTCCGCTAGTTTCAGTAGCAATTGCTACTTACAATCGCGCTGAGTTCCTGCGGACAAGCATCAATTCTGTCTTACTCCAGACCATGCAGGACTTTGAAATCGTCGTTGTGGACGACGGGTCTACGGACCAAACACGGGCCGTTGTGGCATCCTTCAATGACCCCCGCATTAGGTATTTCTATCAAGAAAACGCAGGAATTTCCGCAGCGCGAAACCGCGCTGCCGATGAATCTCGGGGCTTCTACACAGCAGTACATGATGATGACGATTTGATGATTCCCGAACGACTGCAAATCAGCCTGTCCGCTATGAGACAGGGTGTTCAAGCCACGTTTGGGTCTTGGGCCAACTTCGACGATGTGACGGGGGAATTCTTCTTGCACGTATCGAAGAAAGCGTTCGCTCCAACGACTTCGTTTCTAACTGGCCAAGCGCCAGGTCATTCTACGTGGCTAGTTGAGACAGAACTAATAAGGAGTTTCCGGTACAACGAGTCAATCACTAGCGCGATAGATAACAACCTCGCGCTTCGAATGATGCGTGCTGGCGTCAGATGGGTACATACCGGAAAGATCCTCTTCCTGCGAAGGGTCCACGCCGGACAGGTGACAGAAACTGATGGTTCCAATCAGAAGGTTGCCGCCAAGCTGAGTAGATTCATGATCCACACTCCCGCGTCCGTCGAAGGACGGAAGGAATTGCATGAAGCAGCGAAGAAGGAACCGTGGCCCAAAATAGCTGAAAAGGACAATTTGGATGCGGCGTTACTTCGATATCTCCCCGATCATCTGGTGAACCGGCAATTGGAAGTGCGTGGTGACATTGAAGATTTCGCTATCCGTCTTGGTAAGGTCCGGAATGTCGACTACATTTTGACGGAGATGGAGGTCACCGGCTCGATCATCTCGCATTACGCTAAATTCTCAGACGTCTCTCTTGATGACCTTGTCCAGTTGCGAGGCTTAGGCCTAAATGTTTCCGTCACTGCTACGCGAAAAGTCGAAGGTCAGGTGCGGCCCCTGCATCCTATGCTCGAAACGTCGAGAGCAATTTTGCAAAGTATTCAGCGACTTTTGGACGCTACGTTGCCGACTTCGCAAGGCGTTTCGCTGCTGATACCGACAGGTGAGGAGCCGTTCGTGCTGCCAGTTTCCGTTCGCGGCGTCGCAAAGAGTAGGCTGATTCACTCGGTGACAGACGCTCAGCACCAGATGAAGGTCGTAATTCTGACGTTCTCCGAAATTGCATCGGGCATCGACGCGTATCGAAAGCTCTCGAAGTTGTATCCGTGCCAAGATTTAAAATTGGTTACATCGCAAAAGGACGCGTACGAGAGTCTCAAGGACACCCTATTGCCGCGAGTTGAGGCTACAGCATGAAAATCGAATGGGTAGCAGAGCAATCCGGACGCTCCGGATTGCGCGTGGCTGAGGTGCATCGGTACGATGGCCATCCTCCGATTACAGAATTTTGGATGGATGCAGCCCCTTTGAGCCTTTCGCAAGATCGGCTAGCCGTTGCCTCAACACTTGTATGGGCGCCCTGGGTCGCTGGCGAATTCCAATTTCCGAAACAGGTGGGAGCTGAGACAGCCACTTCGATAATTGCCTATTGTGAGCCGACCTGGGTTGTGCCAGCACCTATTGACTACGGTCCGAAGCCTATTCCAGACGGCCTCGGAAGGATCGCAATCGATCTATCATGCGATCTTGGAACGTCCCCCGCAGCATTTGCCCCCGGAAACGGGACTGAAGTTCGTATGACGGTTCTAGGCAGTGATTCTTTCGCGGGAAGCCTATCCTCTCTAGGGCGCTTTGTGGTTGCTAGCAATGCGTTTCTCCTCAGTGAATTAAGTGGGCACCCCGGAGCGGCGTATTTGGCAGCTGGAGTTCTGTTCGCTGAAGACCTAGTAGCAAATTCAATCGAGCTGCCAAGCAGATTCTGTGGGAGTCTACGCAATCGACCGAAAATTGATCGACTCTTGGCCAGTACCGGTCTTCGTTTGAATTGTCCGGATCAGCATGAACATGTTGGCTCGTTCGACTCGATCAAGGAGGCATGATTTCGTTGGGAAAGTCGATACTTCTTCCAGCATTTACCGTGGCCGAGTGGGGAGGCTTGCACGAGAACGTGCTAGCCGGTGCACAGGCACTAAAACTGGCTGGCCACGAAGTTACCTTAGTTTTGCGACCAGGTACTATTTCAGAGCGCGCTCGCGATCGAGGCTTGGCAGTAATAGAGGTGGACTGGGAAGACTGGATGCCGACAGCATCGTTGATTCGCGAGCATGTTGAGTATGATCTGATTCTCGCCCAGCCCCAGAAATCAAGGGAACTCGCCTTATTCGTGAATTCGCACCGTGAAAAGCCTGTCTTTGTGATGTTCCACGGATACTATTCGGACGGGGCGTATGAGTGGCGGGATAAGGTGGAGGCGTTTCTTGCCGTCACCACGTCGCTTGCTGACTTTCTTATAAATTTTTGCAAAGTGGAACCGTGGCGAGTTCACGTTGTTCCCAACGGCATTACCTCTGATCGCTTCGCTCTACTGCCGATACCGTTGGCTCAAAAAATCAAAGACGGAACGGCAACGATTGTGGTCGCGTCGCGAATTGATGCCGATAAGCGAAGTCAAATCGAAGCGTTGCTCCGACTAATTGAACGGATCAAAGAAGTCGAGAGCCCGCTGCGCTGGCGAATAGTAGTTGTTGGGGATGGGCCTGAACGCACACTTGCAGAAGTATCTTTGAACACTGCTGTGACAGAGACAGATAACATTTCTGTAGAATTCACCGGGTGGAAAGACAGCGACGAAGTTCCGTTGTTGATGCAAGAAGCGGTCTTTACTGTGGGTGCGGGGCGCGGTGCCCTGCAAAGTCTCGCTGTTGGAACACCGTGCCTCGGAGCCGGAAAACATGGCATTGTCGGTTTCCAATTCGGGCGCAATCTTCGCATTGGTTTGTGGTCAAACTTCGGAGATTATCCATTCGGTAAGGCGCCAATTCGAAGCCTCGAAGACGACTTTGACTTTCTCCTGAACGAGGATAACTATCGCTCTGTTCAGCACGCGGGAAGAACCGTGGTTGAATCGGAAAGAAGCCAAGACGTGTCGGACGCGTTGCTCTTCAGCGCTCTTTCGATGTGACGCCATGCGGAATGACCCAGAATTTGGGTTACGCGGCCGAAAGCATTTTGATTTGGAAGTCTGGCGGCTATGAAGGCCGAAGCAATGGTCGTATGTCCAGTGACAGGTTCTTCATATGATTTCTAGTGGAGACTGTATGAGTGGCAACGGATCCGAGATAGGCATGGACGACCCAGAGGTGGTCCGGTCTCTGCGGACGGAGATTGCATCGATGAAGCGAGAGCTCGAGGCATTGCGAACTCTGGTAGGAACGCCTGAGCGTAGTACAGAATTCGCTCGAATCGGTAAAGGCTGCGTCATTGACCCAAGGGCAAGCGTTTTCGCCGGCCCTGGCAGCGAGGTACTCATCGAACCGTATACAAAGATATACCGAGGAAGCGAGATTTTTGGGCCCGTTAGCATCGGGGAGGGTACATTCATAAACCGCGATGCATATATACGAAGCCATACCACAATTGGGAAGAATGTTAATATTGGGCCGTTTTGTCGTTTCCTAACTGATTCCCACGACCCCGGGTCAACTCGTAAACGCGCTGGCAAGAATAGAGTTGACGAAATTGTAATCGGTGACGGATGCTGGATCGGCGGGTCGTCGACCATCCTCGGCGGCGTCCGTATTGGTCACAACTCTGTAATCGCCGCCGGAGCTGTAGTCACATCGAACGTCCCGCCGAACACGCTTTACGCTGGCGTCCCGGCCCGCCGGATTCGCGACTTAGATGAACTTGTAGAGGCGGACTAGGGCAGCAGTGTGTGGGGTCGAGTGGTTCAGGGACTTATGCGGCTGGCGGTGGTTGTAGTGCTGCCTGTAGCGGATGATCCGTTCACACAGTCGCTCCAACGTACCGGGGCGGTCGGCTTCGAGAAAGCGCTGCAAGAGGCTGACAGCAGCTATCGCCGAGGCTGCCCACCGCGCGGTTGCCGAACCGGTGGCCGCCGAGATCCAACGCTTCAACGACTTTGCCGACGCCGTACGGAGGGCCCGTGGCTGAAAAACCCCAGAACGACACCGATCCTACGGTCGCGGGAATCGGGGAGGCAGGGCTCCTGGCCCGCATCCTGCCCCGGCTCCGGGGTGCCGACATGTTGCTTGGTCCCGGCGACGACGCCGCCGTGATCGCGGCACCCGGCGGCCGTTTCGTTTTCACCGTCGACACCCTCGTCCAGGACCAGGACTTCCGGCTCCTCTGGCGCAGCGGCTACCACAGCACGGGGTACGACGTCGGCTGGAAGTCGGCGGCCCAAAACCTGTCCGACGTCAACGCCATGGGCGCCGTGGCCACCGCAGCGGTCATCAGCCTCACGCTGCCTCCGGCCACCCCGGTGACATGGGCCGAAGGCATTGCCGACGGTTTCACCGCGGCCCTACATGAGCTGGGAGCCTCGCGCTGTGCCCTGGCCGGCGGGGACTTGAGCTCGGGCGGGGAGCTGTCGATCACGGCTGCCCTCACCGGGTCCCTAACAGGGCCTGCCGTTCTGCGCAGCGGCGCGCGTCCAGGCGACGTCGTGGCCGTGTGCGGCGTCCTCGGAGCAGCAGCCGCCGGCCTGTCCCTGCTGGAAGCCGACCTGCCCCACGCCGCGCTCGACGATATCGCGCGGAACCTTGTCTCGCTGCACAGTCGCCCACGCCCGCCGCTGTGGGCGGGTCCGGCCGCGGCCGCGGCCGGAGCCACGGCCATGATGGACATCTCCGATGGACTCGTCAGGGACGGCGGACGCATGGCCCGTGCCAGTTCGGTCTCCATCGACCTGGACTCGGCAGCGCTCCTTCGACTGCGAGCCGACATGTCGTCCCGGGGAATCGACGTTGCGGCTGCAGCAGAGCGGCTAGGTGGCGATCCCCTGGATTGGATGCTGGCCGGGGGAGAAGACCATGGCCTGCTGGCGTGCTTCCCGGGAACCGCAACGATTCCGGCAGGCTTCCACACTGTCGGCACCGTTGTCGAAACCGGGGAGCCTACAGAAGACGCAGACATGGCCGCCCCGCTCTTGTTCCTGGATTCCCTGCCACTCCATGAGGCGCGTGAAGCCTTCCGTGGACCAGGCTTCGACCACTTCGGTGGATAGAATTCGCATTCGCCCATTTGTGGGCTAATCTGCTTTCCAGGTTTGCTCGTACAGCTGGATATATGGGGGAGAGGTCCTGTTATGGGGCATGGGGGTACTGGTTTCCGCGCAGTCGCGTGATCGACGGCGCCAGCGTCGGTGAGCGGCGAAGGCGCCGCTTCAGGCAGGGAATCGGCGTCGTCCTGAGTCTGGTTCTCCTGGGTGCACCCGTCATCCCGGCGCACGCTTCGGGAACGGCCGTGGTTGCAGCGTCGCAACAGGGAGCCCCGACGATGTCCGTGGCGCCGCAGAGGCCCGCGACTTCCCCGGTCGCCGCAGGGCTGAGTGTTGCTCGGGCCACTGCGGTGAAAACTGTCCGCACGACGGCCAACCTGAACCTGCGTGCCGGGGCCGCCACCAAACACCGGAGCCTGAAGGTCCTGAAAAAGGGGACCCACGTCGTCCCCACGGGCCGGAAATCCGGGACATGGTGGCAGGTCAAGGCAGCGGGCAAGATCGGTTGGGTCAGCTCGAAGTTCCTGAAGTCCACCACGGCCAAGTCGTCTGTGAAGGTCGCATACCGTTATATCGGCGCCTTTACGCCCCTGTACAGGTCGAAGTCCACCGCCTCCAGCGCGCTGGCCGGCCTGCAGCGACGGACCCGGGTCGTGTACCTCGGAGGAACTGGGGCGTGGCGCAAGGTCAAACACTCGACGAAGACGGGATACGTCCCCGCCTCGTCCTTGTCGACCAAACAGCCCGCCGTATCGTACCGATGGGCCAAGAAAACCGTCCCGGCGTACGCCTCGACCCGCAAGGGTGGCCGGAAGACGGCGACGTTCGGCAAGAACACCAAGGTCGAATGGTTCCGCTCCACGACTGGCTGGGATTACGTCAAGTCGTCCGCCGGCGCCGGCTGGGTCAGATCAGCGGGTTTAACCAAAAAGGCGGTGAGCACCCCCAAACCGAAAGTCTACCGGTGGGCCACCAGCAAGGTCAACGTGCGTACCGGCGTCGGTACCCGGCATCGTTCCCTGGGCGTCGTTCCGGCCTGGGAGCGCGTGCAATTTCTCGCGACCCGATCCGGATGGTCCAACGTCAAGACCTCCAAAGGCACCGGATGGATCAAGAACACCTATCTCTCCTCCCACGATCGACACGACGTTGCCGTCTACGGGACGTTGCGGCATGGGCAGTCGGCCTACTTCCTGATCAGGGGCAAGACCTCGTCCGAGAAGAGGACCACCGTCGTCGGCCACAACCTCTACCTGCGCCGGGACAAGACCTGGTGGTCCTACATGGTCCCCGGGACAACAAAGGGACGGGTCGTCGTCGAACGGATGAGGTTCAAGCCGTCGCTGCATACCTCGACGCTGAGGAACATGGACAGCTGGGAGCGGTTCGATCCGTCGAACCCGCTGGACAACCAGAACTACAACCGCAAGCTCGTCACCGACGCCTCCGGTGCCAGGGTGTGGGCCTACGTTGCCTCCAAGAAGATGGCCAGCTACATGAAGAAGTCGGGGATCCCCGTGGCTTCCGGCGACTACCTGAAGAGGTACTGAGACCATGAACATCAAGCGCACCCTCTTTGTTGCCGGTGGCGCCGTCGTCCTGGCGGGATCGGTGGTACTCGGAACTGTGGCCGCCCAGTCGGACAAGGGGCCGGGGCTCGAGCAGCAGGGACCAGAGGCCATGGAGGTGGATCCCACCAGCGGCGCCACGGTCACCACGGACACCATGGACAACGTCGAGAAGAACGTCGGCGAAGCGGCCGTCCTGGCCAACGACGAGGGCGATCGGCTCTTTTCCCTGGCGATCACCAAGATCACGGCCGCCAAGGACTGCCCCGCACGGGTCGGCAGCTTCCGGCTGACTCCCGAGAACGGGACCTTCCTCATCCTCGATGTCGAGGCGTCGTTGGATCGTGATGTCGCGCATGAGGTTGCCGGCACCGAGGACGAGATGTTCATGCCGCTCGTGTCCCAGGCCTTCTCGGTCACGGGACCCACCGGCGTGATTGACCGGGAGGTCGCCTCCGAATCGGCTTGGGGGTGCCTCGGCGAGGACGAATTGGCACCGGCGCTGGTGAACCCGGGACAGAAGGTCACCGGCAAGATCGTGCTCGATGTCCCGTACGACAGCGGAACGGTTGTCTACGACCCCAACAGCAACGGTGGATGGAGTTGGCCGTACTGATCCCCGCGAATTCGGGGACGGCTACGAGGCAGGCTTCTTCAGCGCCTCGCTCAGTTGGGCCGCGATCCTGCACACGATCTCCGAATGCTCCTTGCCCGGTTGACGTGTCAGGCGCTCGATGGGGCCGGAGATCGACACCGCGGCGATGACCCGGCCGGACGGCCCACGCACCGGGGCGGAGACCGACGCCACGCCCTGCTCGCGTTCGCCGAGGGATTGGGCCCAGCCCCGCCGTCGTACCCCGGCCAGGATGGTGGGGGAGAAGCGCGCGTGGTTGAGCCCGTGGAGCAGGCGCTCGTGGTCCTCCCAGGCGAGGAGCACCTGGGCGGCGGATCCGGCTTTCATGGACAGCTGCGTCCCCACGGGGATGGTGTCGCGCAGGCCGACGGGCCGCTCGGCCGAGGCCACGCAGACACGGTGGTCGCCCTGCCGGCGGAAGACCTGCGAACTCTCGCCGGTGGCATCGCGCAGCTGGATCAACAGGGGGCCGGCGGCGGCGATCAGCCGGTCCTCCCCGGCTGCGGAGGCGAGCTCGACGAGACGGCTGCCGAGCATGAAGCGGCCGTGGATGTCCTTGGCCGCCAACCGGTGGTGGACCAATGCCTGGGCGAGCCGGTGCACGGTCGGTCGGGAGAGGCCGGTCGCCGCCACCAATTGGGCCAGGCTGATGGGTCCTGCCTCGAGCGAGTCGAGCACGAGGGCTGCCTTGTCGATGACTCCGACTCCACTGGGTGTGTCCATGTTCTGATACTACCGTCTCAACATTTGAGATGCACGGGCAAGTGCTGGCACCCCGCACGGAGCCGGTGGTTTCCTTGTATCGAGGCATTACTTCAGGAGGAAACCGACATGTCGTCAACGGAACAGCCGGCCCGCGAGCCGCAGACGCTGGCCGAAAAGGTCTGGAACGACCACGTGGTGCACAAGGGCGGCGGCGAGGGCGATGCCCAGCGTCCCGACCTCATCTACATCGACCTGCACCTGATCCACGAGGTGACATCCCCGCAGGCCTTCGAGGGACTCCGCCTGGCGAACCGGCCCCTGCGCCGCCCTGACCTCACGATCGCCACCGAGGACCACAACACCCCGACGCTGGAGATCGACAAGCCCATCGCCGACGTGACGTCCCGGACGCAGATCGAGACGCTGCGCGCCAACTGCGCCGAGTTCGGCGTGCGCCTCCACTCCCTGGGCGACAAGGAGCAGGGCATCGTCCACGTGGTTGGCCCCCAGCTCGGACTGACCCAGCCCGGTGTCACCGTGGTCTGCGGTGATTCCCACACCTCCACCCACGGCGCCTTCGGTGCGCTGGCCTTCGGCATCGGCACTTCCGAGGTGGAACATGTCATGGCCACCCAGACGCTGTCGCTGAAGCCGTTCAAGACCATGGCGATCAACGTCGAGGGCACACTGCGCCCCGGCGTCACGTCCAAGGACATCATCCTGGCCGTCATCGCCAAGATTGGCACCGGCGGGGGACAGGGATACGTGCTGGAATACCGCGGCTCGGCAATCCGGTCCCTGTCGATGGAAGCCCGCATGACCATCTGCAACATGTCGATCGAAGCCGGGGCCCGCGCCGGCTTGGTCGCCCCCGACCAGACCACCTTCGACTACCTCGAGGGCCGCCCCCACGCCCCGCAGGGCGCGGACTGGGACGCCGCCGTCGAGTACTGGAAGACGCTGCGCACGGACGACGATGCCTCCTTCGACGCCGAGGTGAACATCAACGCCGACGACCTCGAGCCCTTCGTCACCTGGGGGACCAACCCCGGCCAGGGCGTCTCCCTCTCGCAGCCGGTTCCCGCCCCCGAGGACTTCGAGGACGAGAACGCCCGCGCCGCCTGCGAACGGGCGCTGGACTACATGGGGTTGACCGCCGGCACGCCCATGAAGGACATCCGGGTCGACACCGTCTTCCTGGGGTCCTGCACCAACTCCCGCATGGAGGACCTGCGCACCGCGGCCGATATCATCCGCGGCCGCGAGAAGGACCCGGACATCCGCATGATCGTCGTCCCCGGATCCGCCCGGGTGCGCTTGGAGGCCGAAGCCGAGGGGCTGGACCAGGTGTTCAAGGACTTCGGCGCGGAATGGCGCTTCGCCGGCTGCTCGATGTGCCTGGGCATGAACCCCGACCAGCTGGCAGAGGGCGAACGGTGCGCCTCGACCTCCAACCGCAACTTCGAGGGACGCCAGGGCAAGGGCGGCCGGACCCACCTGGTCTCGCCCCTGGTTGCCGCTGCCACGGCGGTCCGCGGCACCCTGAGCTCGCCCTCCGACCTGGACCCGATCGACGGCGCAGCCGCCGCGGCAGCGTAAGGACAACAGACATGGAAAAGATCACCACCCACACCGGCATCGGCGTCCCGCTGCGCCAATCCGACGTCGACACCGACCAGATCATCCCCGCCGTCTACCTCAAGCGCATCACGCGCACCGGGTTCGACGACGCCCTCTTCGCCCGGTGGCGCAAGGACCCGCAGTTCGTGCTGAACCAGGAGGCCTATGCCGCAGGTTCCGTCCTGGTCGCCGGCCCCGACTTCGGAACCGGTTCTTCCCGAGAACACGCCGTCTGGGCCCTGAAGGACTACGGCTTCCGTGCCGTGCTGTCCTCCCGCTTCGGCGACATCTTCCGCGGCAACTCCGGCAAGCAGGGACTGGTCGCCGCCCAGGTCGCCCAGGGTGACATTGAGCTCATCTGGAAGGAGCTGGACAACCACCCCGGCACCACGGTCACGGTCGACCTCGAATCGCGGACCGTGAGCTGCGGATCGATCACCGCGCCGTTCGAGATCGACGACTACACGCGGTGGCGCCTCATGGAGGGCCTGGACGATATCGGCCTGACCTTGCAACAGGAACAGGACATCACCGACTTCGAGGCCACACGGCCCAGCTGGAAGCCCACGACCCTGCCGGCCCGGCGCTCCTGAACGGTGCCGGCGAGGCCTTCCGCTGGCCGCGAATCGCGCCCCTGGAACGGCCCCTCGTTCCGGGGGCGCAGCCGGTCGTGGCTGTATGCTTACCGGGAACCTTCGGAGATTTCGAAGAACCAGACAAGTGTGAGGTTTTGATACATGGGCAAGGTCCTGACTATCCACGGCGGAGTGCCGCTGAAGGGGAGAGTAAAGGTCAGGGGGGCCAAGAACCTGGTGCCGAAGGCGATGGTCGCCTCGCTGCTCGGGAACACGCCATCGGTGCTGCGCAACGTACCGGAAATCAAGGACGTCGAGGTCGTCACGAGCCTGCTGCAGATCCACGGCGTCACTGTCACCAAGGACCCGGAGTCCGGTGACCTCGCCCTGGATCCGCAGGGTGCGAAGACCGCCCCGTCGAACGAGATCGACGCGCACGCTGGCGACTCGCGGATTCCGATCCTCTTCTGCGGCCCGCTGATCCACAGCATCGGTGAGGCATTCATCCCCGACCTGGGCGGCTGCCGCATCGGCGACCGCCCCATCGACTTCCACCTGGACGTCCTGCGCAACTTCGGCGCCGTCGTGGACAAGCGCCCGAACGGTATCGCCATCAGCGCCCCGCGCGGACTCAAGGGCGCCAAGGTCACCCTGCCCTACCCGAGCGTCGGCGCCACCGAGCAGGTCCTGCTGACCGCCGTCCGCGCCGAGGGCATCACCGAACTCGCCGGAGCGGCCGTCGAGCCCGAGATCATGGACCTCATCGCCCTGCTCCAGAAGATGGGCGCCATCATCACGGTGCAGACCGACCGCGTGATCCGGATCGAAGGGGTCGCCGAGCTGCACGGCTACAACCACCGCGCCATCCCGGATCGCAACGAGGGCGCCTCCTGGGCCTCCGCTGCGCTGGTCACCCGGGGAGACATCTACGTCGAGGGCGCCGACCAGCAGGACCTGACCTCGTTCCTGAACACCTACCGCAAGGTCGGCGGCGACTTCGAGGTCCACGATGACGGCATCCGCTTCTTCCACCCCGGTGGGGAACTAAAGCCGCTGGTCCTGGAGACCGACGTGCACCCCGGGTTCATGACCGACTGGCAGCAGCCCCTCGTCGTGGCCCTGACCCAGGCAGCCGGAGTGTCCATCGTGCACGAGACCGTCTACGAGAACCGCTTCGGCTTCACCGATGCGCTGGTGCGCATGGGCGCCACGATCCAGCTGCACCGCGAATGCCTCGGAGCCGTCCCATGCCGCTTCGGCCAGCGCAACTTCCAGCACTCGGCCGTCATCACCGGGCCGGCCCAACTGGTCGGCCGGGACATCGACATCCCCGACCTGCGTGGCGGGTTCTCCCACCTGATCGCCGCCCTGGCGGCCGAGGGCACCAGCCATGTCACCGGCATCGAGCTGATCAGCCGCGGCTACGAGAAGTTCCTGGACAAGCTCCAGGGGCTCGGCGCGCGCGTCGAAATCGGCGAAACCGTACTGAGCGAAACCGCCTAGGGCGCCGATGAAGGGACAACCCGGGCAGCGCCTGGTCTTCGGGGTGATGGCGGGCATCGCCAGGCCATTGATGAACCTGCTGATGGCCAAGACATGGACGGGGTTCGAGAAGTTGCCGGAAGGCGGCTTCATCGCCTGCCCGAACCACGTCACCGAGATCGATCCGGTGGTGGTGGGCCACGCGTTCTACAACCACGGCCGGTTGCCGCGGTATCTGGCGAAGGAATCGCTGTTCAAGGTTCCGGTGCTCGGGAATGCACTGCGCGCCTCCCGCCAGATCCCCGTCACCCGGTCCTCCTCCAGCGCCAACGGCTCCCTCGCCGTGGCCCGGGAAGTGCTCGATGCCGGGGACGTCATCATCATCTACCCCGAGGGCACCCTCACCCGTGATCCGCACGAATGGCCCATGCGCGGACGCACCGGTGCGGCCCGGCTGGCCCTCCAGACCGGCGCCCCCGTGGTGCCGATCGCGCACTGGGGCGCCCAGCAGGTCCTGCCGCGCTACGGCAAGTCCCTGAAGATCCTGCCGCGCAAGCGCGTCCGCGTCCTAGTGGGGGAACCCGTCGACCTGTCCGACTTGCGGGATCTCCCGCTGACCCGTTCCGTGCTGGACGAGGCCACCACCCGGATCATGAACGCCCTGACCGCGCAGGTGGCCTCCCTCCGGGGCGAGACCCCGCCGCCCACCCGCTGGGACCCCAGCGAACACGGTCAATCCTCCACCGGGAGGTTGTCCATCGACGAGAAACCGGCCGACGACGACGACACAGCGGGAGGCAGCACGCGATGAGGCCAGCACCACGCAAGATCGCCGTCCTGGGCGCCGGAAGCTGGGGGACCACCTTCGCCAAGGTCCTGGCGGATTCCTGCACCGAGGCGGGAACCGCCGTCCAGGTGTGGGCCCGTCGGCCCGAGGTGGCCGAGGAAATCACCACCCGACACACCAACACCACGTACCTGAAGGACACCCGGCTCCCGGAGAACATCACGGCCTCCTCCGATGCCGCCGCCGTCCTGGCAGACGCCGACCTGGTCGTCCTGGCCGTCCCGGCGCAGCAGGCCCGGCGGCAGTTGCGCGACATCCGGCACCTGATGCCGGCCGGGGCCGTCATCGTTTCGCTCATGAAGGGCCTGGAACGGGACACCGACGCCCGCATGACCGAGGTGATCGCCGAGGAACTGGCCTGGCCCCGGGACGCCATCGCCGTGGTCTCCGGACCCAACCTGGCCATGGAGATCGCCCGGGAAGAGCCCACGGCCTCCGTCGTGGCCTGCCCGAACGAGGACACCGCAGCGTGGATCGCCAACGCGTGCTCGCCCGAATACTTCCGCCCCTACACGAACACTGACCTGGTCGGCGTGGAGATCGGCGGCATCGTCAAGAACGTCATCGCCCTGGCCGTGGGCATCTGCGACGGCCGCGGCATGGGAGACAACACCAAGGCATCGGTCATCACCCGCGGCCTCGCCGAGACCACGCGCCTGGCCCTGGCCGTGGGTGGGAAGCTCGAGACGATGTCCGGGCTGGCCGGTCTCGGCGACCTGGTGGCCACCTGTTCCTCGCCGCTCTCGCGCAACCGCACTGCCGGGAGGCACCTGGGCAACGGGCTGAGCCTGGAGGAAGTGAACGAGGCTATGACCCAGACCGCCGAGGGCATCAAATCCGCGCGCGCCGTGCTGGACCGGGCCCGGAGCGCCGAGGTCGAGATGCCGATCACCGAAGCCGTCGTCATGGTCCTGGAAGGCAAGCTCACCGTTTCCGACATGGCCGAGCGGCTGCTGGGCCGCGAACTGAAATCCGAAGGAGAGGCCTCATGAGCCAGGACAACGCCGCCAAAACACGGGTCGCGCTGCTCTTCGGTGGCCGCTCCCCGGAGCACGCCGTGAGCTGTGTGACCGCCGCAGGCATCCTGCGGGTGCTCGATCCGGCGAAGTACGACGTCGTGCCCATCGGCATCACCCGCCAGGGCCAATGGACGATCACCGAAGCCGATCCCGAGTCCTGGTCGCTGAGCTCGGGTACGGCCCCGGAGATCGAACCGCGCTCCGAATCGCTCCAGCTCTCCCGCACCGACGGCGGCAGCGAACTGATCGGGCACAGCGCCTCCGGCGCCTTCCGCAGCCTGGGATCCGTCGACGTCGTCTTCCCGGTGCTCCATGGATCATTCGGCGAAGACGGGACCGTCCAGGGACTGCTCGAGCTGGCCGACATCCCCTATGTGGGCTCAGGAGTCGCGGCCAGCGCCATCGGCATGGACAAGCACTTCGCCAAGCTGGCCTTCGCGGCCGCCGGGTTGGAGGTCGGGCCCTACGAGGTCATGACCGACAAGGAATGGCAGCGTGACGGCGGTGCCTGCCTGGCACGCCTGGCCCGGTTGGAGTACCCGCTGTTCGTCAAACCGGCCCGCGCCGGCTCCTCCGTCGGGGTCAGCCGCGTCGCCGACGAGGCCGGACTTATCGAGGCCATCGACGCCGCGCGCGAGCACGACCCGAAGGTCATTATCGAGCAGGGGATCGCCGGCCGCGAGATCGAATGCGGCGTCCTGGAAGGCCGCGGATCCGCAGCGCCCCGCACTTCGCTGCCGGGGGAGATTGCCGTGACGGCCGGAGCGGACACCTTCTACGATTTCAACGCCAAATACGTCGACGGGGGAGCAGCCGAACTCAGCTGCCCCGCGGACCTTCCGGCGGAGCAGGTGGAGGCGATCCGTGCACTCGCGTCCACCGCCTTCGACGCCATCGGCGGAGAGGGGCTGGCGCGGGTCGACTTCTTCTACACAGACGACGGCCGGTGGGTCATCAACGAGATCAACACCATGCCGGGGTTCACTCCGGTGAGCATGTACCCGAGGATCTGGAACGAGACCGGGCTCGGCTACGCGGAACTGGTGGACGAACTCATCTGGCTGGCGCTGAACCGGCGCACCGGGCTGCGCTGACCCGACCGCGTTCGCGGGGTGGCGCTACGGCAGGTCTTCGGACTTGTCGAGCGTGCTGCACTGTCCGTCCGCGGGAATCCGTTGCGCGGCGCTCGCGAGCTCGGCGAGGACGGAACTGGACGGGACCTCGTCGGGATTGAAGAGGACCTCGGTGGCCGGGTCCCGCCCGTACGTGGTCAGGGTCCACGCCACGTCGCCTTCCTTGGCCACCCAATCGACGCCGTTCACCGACACGCACGGATCCGTAGTGGGGCCCGGGACATTCACCCCGCACCGGAGGATCACCTTGGACGGATCCCCCCAAACGGCGGTCGCCTGGCTGGTAGTGTCGCGTAGCTTATAGCCGGCCAACTCGTCCGGCATCGTCACCATCATGTCGGCACACCGCGGGTTGGAGGCATCCGCAGCGGGCTCGACATTGGCTGGCGCCGAACAGGCCGACAAGGCCAACCCCGACAAAAGCACGGCGAGGGCGGCAACCGCTCGGCGGCGGGCACGGGAATCAACAAGCAAACGCACCCATCCACTGTATCGCTTCTGGTCACCGCTAGGATGGGACGGCAAGTATGGCGAGGAAAGGCTGACATGTCAGACGACAACATGGGTTATGACTACGGGCAATCGGAGCGCAAGAAGAAGCACCCGGTCCGGGCGACCATCATCACCCTGCTGGCATTGGTCGTGATCGCAGCGGTCGTCGCGGGAGGATATCTCTTCTCCCTGGCCAAGAGCTTCGACACCAAGAGCCAGACCATCGAATCGGCCTTCCCCGCGGAATCCGCCCGTCCCGAGAAATCGGACACCGGAGCGAAGAACATCCTGCTGCTCGGCAGCGACTCGCGCGGCGGATCCGGGGAAACCGAGAACCTCGCCGGAGTGCCCAACGCCGGCCGCTCGGACACGATCATGCTGGTGCACATTCCCGCAGACCGCAAGGACGTCTTCGTCACCTCGATCATGCGCGACACCTGGGTGCCGATTCCCGGCAAGGGAACGCACAAGATCAATGCAGCCTTCTCCTACGGAGGCGTCCCCAAGGCAGTGCAGACCATCGAAACGCTGTTGGACACGCGCATCGACCACGTTGCCTCCATCGACATGGAGGGCTTTAAGGGACTGACCGACGCCTTGGGCGGCGTCGACATCAACGTGCCGATCGGGTTCACGACCAACAACGGGCACCGCGACTTCTCCTTCTCCGCCGGAATGCAGCACATGGACGGGGAAGAGGCGCTGGCGTTCGTGCGTGAGCGCAAGTCGTTCAAGGACGGCGACTACCAGCGGGTGAAGGACCAGCAGATCTTCCTCAAGGCCGTCGTGAACAAGCTGCTGGCCCGGGACACCCTGACCAACCCGGTCAAGATCTCCAACATCGTCAACGAGCTCTCGCCGTATGTCTCCGTCGACGACTCCCTCGACGCCGCGGAACTGGGGCAACTCGGTCTCTCCCTGGCTGGAGTGCGGGGCAACGACCTGCACTTCTTCACGCTGCCCAACCTCGGCGTCGGACGTTCCAACGACGGCCAATCCATCGTCCTTCCCGACAACGACGCCATCGACGAGCTGGCCGCGGCGCTGCAGGATGACACCGTCGACGAATTCGTGCGCACGCACGGACTCTGACCATCCCGTGAGGGGAACGAACATGACTGCCAAGATCACCACCGGGGTTCCCGGGGCGGTAGCCTGGCTGGAATCCATGGTGGGCTCGCTGGCAAACCACAGTGACCGCCTCGACGCCATCAACATCTTCCCGGTGGCCGACGGAGATACCGGTTCGAACCTTTACCTCACTGCCCGCACGGCACACGACGCCGTCTCCGTCCTGCAGACCGATGACCTGGGGGAGTACCTGGCCACCGCCGGACGAGCCGGCATGGAATCGGCGCGGGGAAACTCGGGAACGCTGCTGGCCGTGTTCCTGCTCGGCTTCTCGGAACCGCTGCGGGGCCATCCGAGACTGACCGGGCCGCTGGTCGCGGCGGGGCTCGAGAGCGGCAGGGTCCGGGCCTGGTCCGCGCTGAGCGACCCGGTCCCGGGGACCATGCTCTCCGTCGTCGCCGCGGCCGCGCAGGCCGCAGCCGCGGCGGTCGCCGAGTCAACGGCCGACGCGTCCAGCCGTGCCCAATTGCGCGAAGTCCTCGACGCGATGCAGACTGCCACCCGTGCCTCGGTGGTCAGCACCGAGAACCAGCTCGGCGCGTTGGCGAACGCCCGGGTCGTCGACGCCGGGGCCGTGGGGATGATGTTGGTGCTCGACGCACTCGTCGCCGCGGTCACCGGGGAAGCGATCGACGAATCGCGGTACACGCCGTTGCACGGTTATGGGATCCAGGACCCGCACATCCACGCAGACTCGCCGGCCGAAGACGGGGTCGAGGTGATGTGCACCATCGCGCTGGACGCGCTGAATGCCGCCACCCTTCGGGCGAAGCTTGATTCGATCGGGACCTCGGTGGTCATGAGTGCCGTCAACGACGGTGCCGAGGGCTACCGGTGGCGAGTCCACGTCCACGTCCCGGAAGCCGAGGATGCCCTGCAGGCGATCCGCGAGGCAGGAAACCCGGTGAACGTCTCGATCACAGACCTGTGCACCCGCGATGCCTGATTCGACCTCGTTCGGACCCGACACGCCGCTGCGGAACGCCGTCGGGGACAAGCCGGCGGCTGCCTTGGCGAAGGCATTTTCCTATGCGACCTGCGGGGACCTGCTGCACCATTTCCCCCGCAGGTACCTGGACGTCGGGGAACTGACCCGTATCGACGAACTCCCGTTCGGGGAGGCCGTCACCATCGTCGCCCGGGTGGTCTCCTCCGAGCAGCGCAGGATGCAACGCCGCAAGGGAATGCTGTTGCAGGTCTCCGTCGAGGACGAACTCGGTGACGCCCACGGCCGGTTGACCATGACGTTCTTCAACGGCTACAAGGCAGCCAAGGACCTCGCTCCCGGGACCGTGGCCATGTTCAGCGGCAAGGTCGGCGTATACCGACAGTCCCTCCAGCTGGCGCAACCAGAATATGCGCTGCTCGACACCGCGGACGAGGCCGAACCACGGCCCATCCCCATCTATCCCGCCACGGCGGTCGTACCCAGCCAGGCCATCCGAGCCATGATGGACCTCGTCCTGGCCGGCGTCACCGCCGAGGCCTACCCCGATCCGCTGCCCGGCTCCCTGCGTTCGCGCCATCAGCTGCCGGGCATGGCCCGCGCGCTCCACGCCGTCCATGCGCCCGAGACCGTGGCCCACGGTGAAGCTGCCAAAAGGCGCTTCCGCTACGACGAGGCCCTCGTGCTGCAATTGGCCCTGGCCGAACGACGGGCCCACCGCTTCCGGCAGCCTGCCATGGCGCGCGTCGGCGGTGTGGACGGCATCCTCAACCGGTTCGAGGAATCCTTGCCCTTCACGCTGACCGAAGGACAGGTGACCGCCGGCTTGGAGATCTCCGCCGACCTCGCCCGCGATCGGCCGATGAACCGGCTGCTGCAAGGTGAAGTCGGCTCCGGCAAGACCGTCGTTGCCCTGCGTGCCATGCTCCAGGTGATCGATTCCGGCGCGCAGACCGCGCTCATGGCGCCGACCGAGGTCCTCGCGCAACAACACTATGCCTCGATCTCGCGCATGCTGGGTGCCCTGGGCCGGGGCGGGCAGCTGGACGGGGACCCCGACGGCACCCGCGTGGACCTTCTCACCGGATCCATGCCCGCAGCGCGCCGCAAGGAGGTCCTCCTGCGGGTGGCCTCCGGCCAAACCGGCATCGTCATCGGCACCCACGCATTGCTGTCGGAGAACGTCATCTTCGCCGAGCTCGGGCTGGTCGTCGTCGACGAGCAGCACCGCTTCGGCGTCGAGCAGCGCGACACGCTGCGGGCCAAGGGCAAGCTGCAGCCCCATATGCTGGTCATGACAGCCACCCCCATCCCCCGGACGGTGGCCATCACGGCCTTCGGGGACCTGGAAATCAGCAGCCTGGCGGAACTTCCCGCCGGCCGGGCCCCGATCAGCACCTACGTCGCGAACCTGAATGACGAGCGGTACCGCAACCGGCTCTTCGCCATGATGCGCGAGGAAGCCGACAAGGGCCACCAGGTCTACCTGGTCTGCCCGCGCATCACCGAGCAGGCGGCCGAAGAGGACATGGACCCGGCCTGGCCGGAGGACGACGGCTCCACCCTGCCAGGTGCCTGGGGCGAGCCCTCCGGCGCGGGGGGCGCATCCGGTCCGTCGAAGGCAACCGTGGAGCAGATGTACCGGCACATCACCGGCCTGGACCTGTTCGCCGGCGTCAGGATCGGCATGCTGCACGGACGCATGTCCGGCGAGGAGAAGGCCGAGGCCATGTCCGGCTTCGAATCGGGGGAGACCCAGATCCTGGTGTCCACGACCGTCATCGAGGTGGGGGTGGACGTCGCTAATGCCACGGCGATGGTGATCCTCGACGCCGAATCATTCGGTGTGTCCCAATTGCACCAGCTGCGCGGCCGCGTGGGACGCGGCGGCCTGCCCGGAACCTGCCTGCTGGCCACCTGGCTCCCGGCCGGACACCCGGCGTTGAAACGGCTGCAGGCAGTCGCCGCGACCACCGACGGCTTCACGCTGGCCGAACTCGACCTGGCCGACCGCCGGGAGGGGGACGTCCTTGGGTCCCGCCAGTCCGGCGGGCAGAACACCCTGAAAATCCTCCGGGTGGTCCGGGACCGCAAGATCATCGAAGCGGCCCGCACCGATGCTGAGGAGATCGTGGACAGCCTCGGCGGCCTGGCAGCGTACCCGGATTTGCGGCAGATGGTGCACGACTGGGTGGATGATGACATGCAGGCATTTCTGGAACGGGGATAGGGGATATGGGACGCATCATTGCCGGCACGGCCGGGGGACTGGGACTCAGGTCGGTACCGGGGGACGCCACCCGCCCCACCACCGACCGGGTCAAGGAAGCACTCTTCTCGCGGCTGGAAAGCCGCGACGAGCTGGACGGGGCACGCGTCCTGGACCTCTACGCGGGCTCCGGTGCCCTCGGAGTGGAAGCAGCCAGCCGTGGGGCCCGCGCCGTCGTCCTCGTGGAGCAGGCGCCCAAGGCGCTGGCGATATGCCAGGCCAACGCCGCAGTGGTCAACCGGCACCTGCGCAACGAGACCGTGACCGTGCGGCGCGGAGCAGTGAACACCTTCCTGGCCGCCGAGTCGGACTCCGGACGCGGATGGGACCTCGTGTTCATGGATCCGCCCTACCCGCTGACCGAGGACGACCTGGCCGCGACACTGCAGTCCCTGGTCCCGGTCCTGAACGACGATTCCCTCGTCGTGCTGGAGCGGTCGACCCGATCGCCCGAACCGGTCTGGCCGGCCGGATTGGCGGCGACATCGTCGAAGAAGTACGGAGAGACGACCCTATGGTTTGCGGAACCCGTCGAGGCCGACGCCGGATAGCACGCTGCCGGGGTGTGGGCCGAGAGCGCGCAGGGCGTCCATCCGCTCGTCGTTCCACGGAGCATCGGTGCCCATGAGGATGAAGTTTCCGGGGAACCGGCCGCCGAACAAGTCGGAGGGCGCGGCGACGGTGACCTGGCGGTAGGCGGCCTCCATGACCCGGAGTTGTTCCCGCACGAATGCCAGGGGAGGGTCATCGCCCACATTGACCAGCGAGATGCCCCCTGGTTTCAGCTGCGCCCGGAGCTCCTCGTGGAAGGACGGCTCGCGCAGGTGCGCCGGGGCATCGGCCCCGGCGAAAACGTCCAAGACGATCGCGTCGAAGCGTTCCTCCAGCAGTTGGGAGGCCAGGACGTCCCGGGCATCGTCGATGACCAGCCGCAGCCGGGCCGGCTCCGAGACCGGCAGGTTTTCGGTGACGAACCCCAACAACTCGCGTTCCGAGTCCACCGCCAGCTGGCCGCTGCCCGGCCGCGTCGCCTCCACATAGCGTGCGAGCGTCAGGGCGCCGGCACCGAGATGCAGCACATCCAACGGTGTCCCGGGCTCGGTGATCAGGTCCAGATGGTTGGCGAGCCGCCGCAGGTATTCGTAGAAGATGTCCGTCGGGTCGGCCAGGTTCACGTGGGATTGTTCGGCACCGCCGATCGAGAGCACCCAGGCACCCGGAACCCAGGTATCCGGTGAGAGGCTGGCATGCTGGCCCACCCCGGCCAGCCACCGCCGGCGGACCCCGTCGCCTCCGCCACTCATCTGCTGAGGGTCTCCGGCAGGGACGAAAGGCGCTGCGTCGCCTCGCGGAGCACCTCGGGCCGCTTGCAAAAGGCGAACCGGAGGAGCGTGCGCGTCGCCTCGGCACCCTCCTCATGGCAGAACACCGACAGTGGAATGCCCGCGACGCCGACGGTTGCGGGCATTTGCCGGGCCAGGACCGCGGCGTCGTCGAACCCCAGCGGCGCGACGTCCGCCACCACGAAATAGGTTCCCTGTGGCCGGTATACGGCCATGCCCGATGCCTCGAGACCATCGGCCAGCTGCCGTCCCCGAGCCCCGAGATCCTCCGCGAACCCGCTGAAGTAGTCCTCCGGTAACTTCAGTGCCTCGGCCACGGCGGGCTGGTACGCAGGTCCGGAACTGTAGGTCAGGAACTGCTTGACGGTGCGTATCGCCGCCACCAGGTATGCCGGCCCGGTGGCCCAGCCCACTTTCCACCCGGTGAAGGAAAAGGTCTTTCCAGCAGACGAGATCGTCAGGGTCCGCTCCCAGGCGCCGTCAAGGGAGGCAACGGGGACATGGGACACGCCGAAGGTGAGGTGTTCGTAGACTTCGTCGGACACGATGAGGACATCGTGGCGCTGGGCCAGCTCCACGATCTGTTCCAGGACCCCGCGACCAAACACGGTACCCGTCGGATTATGGGGGTTGTTCAGCAGGATCATCCGCGTTCTGCCCGTCACCGCGCGCTCGAGCTCGTCCGGGTCGGGCTGGAAGTCCGGCGCCCGCAGCGCAACTGTGCGGTGGACGCCCCCGGCCAGGGCAATGGCTGCCCCGTAGGAGTCGTAGAACGGCTCGAAGGTCAAGACCTCGTCGCCTGGATTGACCAGGGCCAGCACGGAAGCGGCAATGGCCTCGGTGGCGCCCGTAGTCACGACGACGCCGGAGGCAGGATCCGGAACCAGCCCGTAGAAGCGTTGTTGGTGGGCCGCAATGGCTTCCCGCAACTCGGGGATGCCAGCACCGGGGGCATATTGGTTGTGTCCGGAGCGGATGTTGGCTGCGGCTGCCTCTGCCATGAAATCCGGGCCATCGGTATCCGGAAAGCCCTGCCCGAGGTTGATGGCGCCGTGTTCTGCTGCCAGGACGGTGATCTCCTCGAAGATCGTCGCCGCCAGACGGCCGTCGGAGCCGAGAAGGTTCGCGCCGTGAGCGGTGCGCTGCCATGGATAACTAGGGGACATGGGCACCAGTATGACAAGGACGCGCCCCAGGTGACGATTAGTGACCGGCAACGGGGCCACGGTTGGTAGATTGCAGGTATGCGCCGTGCCGTCTGCCCCGGATCCTTCGATCCCATCCACAAGGGCCACGTGGAAATCATCGCCCGAGCCAGCAACTTGTTCGATGAGGTCGTGGTCGCCGTATCCACCAACTATGCCAAGAAGTACCGCTTCGCCCAGGACGAGCGGATCGCCATGGCACGCGAGACCCTGTCGGGACTGGCCGGGATCACCGTCGAGCCCATGGGCGACGGACTGCTCGCGGACTTCTGCCGCGAGATCGGGGCCGATGCCATCGTCAAGGGGCTGCGGTCCGTGGTGGATTACCAGTATGAAATGCCCATGGCCGCGATGAATCGCCACCTGACCGGCGTCGAGACCGTCTTCCTGTCCGCCGACAACAGGTACTCGCACATCTCGTCGTCGCTCATCAAGGAAGTCCAGGGACTGGGCGGTGACGTGGACGAATACCTGCCCCGTTCGGTGGTGAACCGATTCCGCAACGGCCGGTAGTCGTCCTATCCATCGTTGCGGCCAGTCTTGTAGAGTCAAAGTCATGACTGAGACACAACGCATCACCAAAGCGGTGATCCCCGCCGCGGGTCTGGGGACCCGCTTCCTTCCCGCCACCAAGGCCATGCCGAAGGAAATGCTCCCTGTCGTTGACAAGCCGGCGATCCAGTACGTCGTCGCCGAGGCTGCCAAGGCCGGGCTGAGCGATGTGTTGATGATCACCGGACGCAGCAAGCGCGCACTGGAGGACCACTTCGACCGCGTGCCCAGTCTGGAAAAGGTCCTGGCCGACAAGGGCGACGACGAGAAACTCCGCTTGATCCAGGAAGCCACAGAGCTCGGGGAGATCCATTACGTACGGCAGGGGGATCCACGAGGTCTTGGCCATGCAGTCCTCCGCGCCAAGAGGCATGTAGGCGATGATCCATTTGCGGTACTGCTCGGTGACGACCTGATCGACGAGCGCGATGAGCTGCTCAGCGAAATGATCCGCGTCCAGCAGGAGACTGGGGGATCGGTCATCGCACTGATGGAAGTGGACCCGTCCCAGGTGGGTTCCTACGGTTGCGCCGACGTGACCCCGGTCGATGGCCAGGACTACGTCAAGGTCAACCGGCTCGTGGAAAAGCCCAAGCCGGAGGAAGCCCCATCGAATTTGGCTGTCATCGGCAGATATGTCCTGCACCCCAGTGTCTTCGAAGTCCTCGAACGCACCGAACCCGGTCGCGGAGACGAGGTCCAGCTCACGGACGCACTCCAGGAACTGGCCAGCTCCGAGGAAATTGGAGGCGGCGTCCACGCCGTCGTGTTCCGCGGACGGCGTTACGATACCGGCGACAAGCTCAGCTACATCCAAGCGGTCATCAGCCTCGCATCCGAACGCCACGACATCGGAGATCGGCTGGTTCCCTGGCTTAAGGAATTCGTCGCGGACCTGGACCGCTAGACTTCTTGCACGGCGTCCCCACAGCGGGCTCCCAGATTCGGGAGCTAGGCTGTCGGGCGTCGAAGCGACGGAACCGAATCCGCGCGCCAACGGCAGCCACCCCATGGGCGTGGCTCCAGCGCACGCAGGGAGAATTTTTTGAACAGCACGCAACCTGGATCGGGCTATGTCCCGCGCCGCATGGCGCCACCGAAGAAACACCGGGCACGAACGATCCTCATCGCCGTTGCTTCCGTCGTTGTCCTGGTGGCGGTCGTCGCCGGCGGATACGTGTTCACGCTCGCTAATACCTTCGACGGGAAGACCGAAACACTTCAGTCGGCGTTCCCGGACGAGGAGGGAAGGCCGGTCAAGGATCCGGGAGACGCCTCCATGAACATCCTGCTTATGGGAGCCGATTTCGGCGGCGCCAACCAGGTCACCAGCAATGTCATCGAGTCCGGCGGGACGGGCCAACGATCCGACACGATGATGCTGGTCCACATCCCGGCCAACCGCGAAGGTGTCTACGTCATGTCGGTCATGCGCGATACCTGGCTGGAGATCCCCGGCCACGGGATGAACAAGATCAACGCGGCCATGGCCTTCGGGGGCGTCCCCTTGGTGGTGCAGACCTTCGAGGGCCTCTTCGACACCAAGATCGACCACGTGGCGGTCATCGACTTCCAGGGCTTCCGGGACCTGACGACCGCACTGGGCGGCGTCACCGTGCAGAACGACATCGCCTTCACCGCCAACGACACGGACTACTTCTACCCGGTGGGCGAACTGAACCTCAAGGGCGACCGGGCACTGCGGTTCGTGCGCGAACGCAAGTCCTTCGTTTCCGGGGACTACCAGCGGGTGAAGAACCAGCAGAAGTTCCTCGACGCGGTGATCAACAAGATGCTCGCCGCGCAGACGTTGACCAACCCCGCCACGCTGTACCAGGTCATCGACAAGGTCTCCCCCTATCTCACCCTGGACAAGACGTTCGATGCCCAGACCATCGCCGGTCTCGGCCTCCAGCTGAAGGACCTTCGGCCCAACGACGTCCATTCCTTCACTTTGCCTACCGCGGGAACCTCGCGCTCGGCGGACGGGCAATCCATCGTGCTCAAGGACCAGGAAGCCATCGACCGCGTCGGGCGGGCGTTGCGCTCCGACACCATGAAGTCGTACCTGTCGGAGGAATCGGAAGCCGGCAGCGCGACGTCCTCGGGTGTGGCTCCCGGCACTCCCTAAGTCCGCCGTTTGGCCCCGCTCGTCCCGTAGAATCGGAATTCCCCTGTCCGCCACCGCGGACCGGGAACAACAACCACTGAGGAAGCGCATAGATGACTGTGGCCCAGCAGGACGGCCCGCGGACCCTACACCGGGTGGGCGCCCGTCCGCACTTCTTCGACTACGTGCGCCAGGCCTGGGCGCGACGCGACTTCGCCTTCGAAATGGCCAAGAGCCGGATCCAGGCGACCAACCAGCGCAACCGCCTCGGCATGTTGTGGATCATCTTCAAGCCGACCATGAACGCCCTGATGTACGGCCTGATCTTCGGCCTGCTGCAAGGCTCGAGCCGGCCTGCCGACTTCCCCATCTTCGTGGTCATCGGCGTCTTCCTCTTTGAGTTCTTCAGCTCCTCGATGAACCAGGGGGCCAAGGCCATCACCAGCAACCAATCGCTGGTCCAATCGCTGTCCTTCCCCCGGGTAACCCTGCCCTTTTCCACCGTGATCGAGCAGTTCCTCTCCCTGATGCCCATGCTGCTGGTCATGTTCATCTACTGCACGATCCTGGGGGCCTATCCGAAACCCAGCTGGTTGCTGATTATTCCGCTGATCGCCATCTTCAGCGTCTTCAACATGGGCGTGGCACTGATTTGCGCGCGGCTGACCGTGCACATCCGGGACCTGACCCACCTGCTGCCCATCTTCACCCGCATCCTGTTCTACACCTCCGGCGTGCTGTTCAGCGTCGACAGGATCCTGAACCAATGGCCCTGGATGATCCGGGTCTTCGACTTCCATCCGGTCTACCAGGTGCTGCAAATCGCCCGAGGATCCATCCTGGACTCTGTCGCCTTCCCGAGCCTGCACGCGTGGGTGGTGGTGGTCGTCTGGTCCGTCGCCGTCGCCATTTTCGGCATCGTATTCTTTTGGACCGCAGAGGAGCGTTATGGCCGAGACAACTGATTCCCCCGGACTGAACACCCCCGGGCCAGGCGGCCGGTATCGGCACGACCAGCGTCCCCAGATCGTGGACCAGATCGACGTGAACGAGCCGGTCCACGTGAACGCTGCAGGAGGCCTGAACCAGCCCCGCCCCGAACTCCTGCAACCCGACGAGAACGGCCGCCAGCCCGTCGTCGTCGTCGATGACCTCCACGTCACCTACAAGGTCTTTTCCAGCGGCAAGAAGGCCGGGAAGGCCGGCCTCCGCCGGCTCATGTCCACACAGGTGCGCGGCATGCGCTCCGTGGAAGCGCTCCGGGGGGTCTCCTTCACGGCCTACGAGAACGAGTCCATCGGCATCATCGGGCCCAACGGTTCCGGCAAGTCGACGTTGATGCGGGCCATCGTGGGCCTGACACCGCCCTCCCAGGGCGCCGTCTACGCTTCCTCCCGTCCCAACATGCTGGGCGTGGGGGCCGCGCTCATGCCGGACCTCTCGGGCGACAAGAACATCACCCTCGGCGGACTTGCCTTGGGGTTCACCCGGGATGAGATCGAACGGCTGCGCGAGGACATCATCGCCTTCGCCGAACTCGAGGACTTCATCGACCTGCCGATGCGCACCTATTCCTCTGGGATGTCCGCCCGCCTGAAATTCGCCATCGCCGCGTCCAAGCAGCACGACATCCTCATCGTCGACGAGGCCCTGGCGGTGGGCGACGCCCGCTTCCACCGCCGCAGCGAGGCGAAGATCCGCGAAATCCGGGAGAACGCGGGTACCGTCTTCCACGTTTCGCACTCCATGAAATCGATCAAGGAAACGTGCAACCGCGCGCTGTGGATCAACCACGGGAAACTCGAAATGGACGGCGAACCCGCAGAGGTCATCGCCGCCTACCGCGAATGGCGCAAGTGATGGAGCGCGAGGCGAGCCCCGGCGTCTCGTACGTGATGCCGGTGCTCAACGAGGCCGATTACGTCCGCCAAGCGGTCGAGAGCATCCTCGGACAGGAGTACGACGGCGAGCAGGAGATCGTCCTCGCCCTGGGACCCAGTACCGATGACACGACGCGCATCGTCGAATCCATGGCGGCGACGGATTCCCGTGTCCGCTACGTCCACAACCCGGCGTCCCGGACGCCCATCGGGCTGAACCTGGCGATCAAGGCGACCCGCCTGCCCGTCGTCATCCGGGTGGACGCCCACAGCATCCTCGCGCCCGACTACACACGCCGTGGGGTCGCGACGTTGCTGCGCACGGGGGCCGCCGACGTCGGGGGCCTGATGGCTGCCCGCGGCCGCAACGACCTCCAGCGTGCCGTTGCCGCCGCCTACAACTCCCGCTACGGCCTGGGTGGCGCCGCCTACCACGCCGGCGCACCCGAAGGTGAAGCCGAATCCGCCTACCTGGGGATCTTCCGGCGCTCCATCTTCGACGAGGTCGGCTTCTACGACGAATCGTTGTGGCGCGGCCAGGATTGGGAACTGTGCCTGCGCATCCGCAAGGCCGGGCACAAGATCTGGTTCGACCCCGAGTTGAGCACCGCCTACTTCCCGCGTGAGGACTTCGGGCCCCTGGCCGCGCAAAGCTATGCCTCCGGCGTGTGGCGTGGGGAACTGGCACGCCGTCACCCCGAGGGAAAGTCCTTGCGCCATCTGCTCCCGCCGGCGGCCCTGTTGGCGTCCTCGGTGGGTGGCCTGGCCTGGTTTGTCCCGCTGGCCGATGCCGGGCCGGTCAAGGGGATGCTCCTGCGGGGCTTCCGCGTGGCGCCGCTGGTCTACGCGGGACTGGTCGGCTACGCCGCAGCCACGACGGACCACCTGCGTCCGACCCAGCGGTTGCTGCTGGCGCGCGTGCTGCCCACGATCCACTTCCCCTGGGCCGCGGGCTTCATCCGCGGCCGGTTGCGGGGTTCGGGGAACACCGTCGACACCGGCCGCGGACGGTGCAGGAGGACCACGTGATCGTCGAGGACCGCCCCCCACGGCCCACGCTGGACCAGCTCCGTGCCGTGTGCCAGCCGCCAGAGGTCCGCGCCCGGCGCAACGCCGAACACTGGACGGCCGAGCTGTACCTGCGCCACATCTCGATCTACCTCACCGCCCTGCTGATCCGGACCCCGATCACCGCCAACGGGGTGACCGGGCTGATGATCCTGTCCGGCTGGGCCATGTCCGCCGCATTGTTCATCCCCGGGATCTGGGGGCCGCTGCTCGCCGTCGTCCTCTCGCAGCTGCAGTTGTA
Source organism: Arthrobacter sp. JSM 101049 (assembly GCF_041679245.1). Classification (NCBI taxonomy): domain Bacteria; kingdom Bacillati; phylum Actinomycetota; class Actinomycetes; order Micrococcales; family Micrococcaceae; genus Arthrobacter; species Arthrobacter sp. JSM 101049. The sequence goes on from NZ_JBGFFC010000008.1 coordinate 33,850, forward strand.
CTTCGATTGCTGTGACGGCGAGGTCGCCCGCTGGCGCCAGACGCAGGGGCCCAAGGGCATCTTCATCGACATGGTCGGGCACCACACCACCGAGGCGCTGCTGCCCATCGCCCTGGCCTTCCGGATCGCCCTCGGGGACCGGGGGGACGCCGCCGGCCTGGACTACCGCATCCTGTTCATCGGTGCACTGGTCGCGCTGCTGCTGGTCCTCAACCGCTCGCTCAGCCTCATGGTCCACGCGGCCCGCGGCATGGCGGGGCTGGGGAAATTGCCCGACACGGGGGAGGCCCGGGCCATCCCCGCCACGTCCGTGCTCGGCAAGCTGCGCCGGGCGGCGCGGTTCCTTCCGTTCCACCGGCTGCTGCATGCCGTGGAACTGAGCCTGCTGGTGCTCGCCGCCTCGATCATCTCGGCCGTCCTGGCACAGCCGGGACTGGCCGAAAGCTGGCTGCTGTGGGCTCTGCTCCCCGTCACCATGTTCGTGAACCTGGGGCATTTCACCGCCACCATGGCCTCGTCCAGACTGAGCGCGTAGGAGATCGCCTTGGCCCAGCGCGGCACCCTGAGCACCCCGCCGACCATCGGCGTAGTCATCCTCACCATGGGGGACCGCCCCCAGGAGCTCCGGCGAGCGTTCGCCTCCCTGGAATTCCAGCAGGGGGTCGACATCGACGTCGCCGTGGTCGGCAATGGGTGGGACCCGGCGACCATGCCCGGCGGATTGCCTGCGGGCTTCACCCCGGTGTACTTGGAGGAGAACCTCGGGATCCCCGCCGGGCGCAATGCCGGGGTCCCCCATGTGCGCGGGGAGTTCATCCTGTTCCTCGACGACGATTCGTGGCTGCCGGACACCGACTTCCTGTCCGAAGCCGCCGCGCGGTTCAGCAAATACCCCGACATGGGCATGCTCATGCCGCGGATCGCCGATCCCGACGACCTCGAATCGCCCCGGCGCTGGATTCCCCGACTGAACAAACGCACGGCCCGGGAGTCGAGCAACATCTTCCACGTGGGGGAAACCTGCCTGCTGTTGCCACGGTCGGTCTTCGAGGCCACCCGCGGGTGGGCTGGCGGGTTCTGGTACGCCCACGAAGGCATCGAACTGGCCTGGCGGGTCTGGGATACCGGCCACCGCGTCTGGTATGCGGGCGACCTGCGGGTCTGCCATCCGGTGGTCGACCCGCGCCGGCACGGTGAGTTCTACCGGCTCAATGCCCGCAACCGCGTGTGGCTGGCCCGCAGGAACCTGCGCTGGCCCTTCAGCTGGCTGTATGTCGGATCGTGGACGCTGATCAACCTCATCCGGCTGCGCAACGACCCCAACGGCCTGCGCCAGCACCTGGCGGGCCTGCTCTCCGGCTACCGGACCTCGCCCTGGTACCAGCAACCGCGTCCCAAGCTCTCGTGGCGCACCCATCTGCGGATGACCTGGCCGGCCGGCCTCCCGTCATCTGAGCGTCCACCGCGGCAGAACACGGCCTGAACGGTCGGTGAACGACGCGGGCCCGTCGTCTAGAGTGATCATGGACCACCGTACCCGGATGACAGGTTGACCCATGACCAAGACCGTACTCACCTACGGGACCTTCGACCTTTTCCACATCGGGCATCTGAACATCCTGAAGCGCCTGAAGGAAAAAGGGGACCACCTAATCGTCGGTGTCTCCACCGATGACTTCAATGCGATCAAGGGCAAGAAGCCGATTGTCCCCTTCGACCAACGCATCGAAATCGTGCGTTCGATCCGGTACGTCGATGAGGCGATCCCGGAGGAGAACTGGGAACAGAAGCGCCTGGACATCGACAAGTACGGCGTCGACGTCTTCGGGATCGGCGATGACTGGCGCGGAAAGTTCGACGACCTCGAAGACCGGGTCGAGGTGGTGTACCTGCCGCGCACCAGCGGCATTTCGACGACGGAGATGAAGCGCATCCTGAGTGCCTTCGACGAGCGCCATGTCGCTGAATTGAAGAAGACCCTGGACAGCCTCAGCCAGATCGTCAAGGAATTGAGCTAGCTTCAGTCCCGACGGCGTGGGGGCGTGACCGTGGAAGGCCGATATGGCACTGGGAGAACAGACCAAGAAGTTCGCCGAACGAGCCCGGAAAGCCGTCCGGGCCGAAATACATGCGGCCGCCCTGAACCAGCCGCTGAAGCGTCGGACCGTCCTCTACGAGTCCTTCTCGGGCAACGGAATGCTCTGCAATCCCGAAGCCCTGTTCCACCGGCTGCTGGAGCTCCCGGAATTCGCATCCCTCACCCATATCTGGGTGCTGTCCGCCGTCGACTCCCACTCCGAGCTGGTGGACCGCTACCGCCGGTACGGCAACGTCAAATTCGTCGAATACCAGTCCGCGGCCTACTTCGCGGCCTTGGCCAGCTCGGAATACCTCGTCAACAACGCGACCTTCCCCTGGCAGTTCGTGAAGCGCGCCGGGCAGAAGTACATCAACACCTGGCACGGCACCCCGCTGAAGACCATGGGCTACGACGTGGAAGGCGGCAGCCCGGACACCCGCAACATCGTCCGGAACTTCCTGCAGGCCGATTACCTGGTGGCCGCCAACGAGGCCATGGCGGACATGTACCTGCGGGCCTACAAGATGGGCAACATCTACCGTGGCACGCTCATCACCGGGGGATACCCCCGGATCGACCGGCAGCAACCGGACGCGGAATCGCGGCGCCAGGCCCAGCGGGACCTGCACGCTTCCGGAGTCGTCCCCGATGACCGCCGGATCATCCTGTTCGCCCCCACCTGGAAAGGCGCGTCGTTCTACTCGCCGGCCAACGACGCGGCACAATTGCTCGACCAGGTGCGTGACCTGGAGTCACGGATCGACACGAGCCGGTTCCGGGTCCTGCTGAAGGTCCACCAGGTCGTCTACCGGGCCGCCCGCGACCTGCCGGGCATCGCCGGCTACCTGGTGCCGAACGGCATCCCCACGAACGTCATGCTGGGCCTGACCGACATCCTGGTGACCGACTACTCCAGCATCTACGTCGACTTCCTGGCCACCGGCCGCCCGGTCTACTTCTTCACCCCGGACGCGCAGGGTTATCAACGGGACCGCGGAAGCTACACCGCTCCCGAGGACCTGCCCGGCCCCACCGCCGCCACGATCGCCGGGCTGGCCGCCAGCATGGAGGCCACCGGCGCCTTCACCGAGCAGCCGGTGCTGTCCGCGGCCTACACGGCCGCCCGCAGCCGCTACTGCGCCGACGAGGATGGCTCGGCGACCGACCGGTTGATCGACGTGGTCTTCCGTGGACGCACCGACGCTGCCGGGGTGCGAACCGACCATGGCGATGGCCGGGAGTCCATTCTCATCTACCTCGGGGGCATGGCCTCCAACGGCATCACCACCTCGGTGCTGAACCTCCTGGACAACATCGACCACGACCGCTTCGACGTGAGCGCCTTCTACTCCTACTCGCGCCAGGCCGACAAGAAGGCAAACGCCGAGGCGATCAACCCCCGCGTGCGCCTGCTGCCCCGGCAAGGCGGGCACACCACCGGCTTCCTGGGGCGCCGCAAATACCGGGAGATGCTGGAAACGGGGCTGGCGCCGGGCGACTACCGGGAGACGCCGGACACGGTGTGGGACCGCGAATGGCACCGCTGCTTCGGCGACGCCGAATTCGACTACATCGTGGACTTCAGCGGCTACGGGCCCTTTTGGGACTACATCCTGCTGCGCGGCCGTGCCAAGCAGCACACCATCTGGCTGCACAACGACCTTGCGGCGGACGCGGAGCGGGAAGTCGCCGGCCAGAAGGCCCTGAAGAAGCACCTGACCGGCGTCTTCTCCACCTACAAGGACTTCGACCGGCTGGTGTCCGTCTCGCCGGAACTCAACCTGGTCAATCGCGAGCACCTTGCGAGCCGGGCCGCACCGGAGAAGTTCACGTCGGCCGTCAATACGTGCAACGCCGTGAAGGTCCGGCGCATGGGGACCCTCGATCCCGAGGACTATTCGGCCAGCGCTGTCGAGCCGGTGTCCCTTGCCGCGCCGAACCTCCACGACGCCCTGCTCGAACTGTCCAGGACCTACGACCCGCAGGACATCGGACGGCTGGCCGAACGGCAAGCGACCCTGCGCCGGTATTTCCCGGCCGACAGCGCCCACGCCACGACATTCGTCACGGTCGGGCGCCTCTCGCCGGAGAAAAACCATGCCCGCATGATCCGGGCCTTCGCCCACGTCCATGCGGAGCGGCCGGACACCCGGCTGATGATCATCGGCAGCGGACCCCTGCGCCAGGAACTTGGTGCCCTGGCCGAATCAATGGGCCTGGGCCACGCCGTCGTGTTCACCGGCCAACAACGCAACCCCTACATGCTCATGCACGAGGCGGACTGCTTCGTCATGTCCAGCGACTACGAAGGGCAGCCCATGGTGATCCTTGAGGCCAAGATCCTGGGTCTGCCCGTGGTCAGCACCGCGTTCGGGTCCGTCCACAGTGCCCTGCCGGACGGCAGCGGCCACATCACCGGGTTCCGCGACGAGGAGCTGGCCGCCGGCATGGTCGCCTACCTCGACGGGCAGGTCCCGGTCGCGGACTTCGACGCCGAGTCCTACAACAGGATGGCCATGGACGGGTTCTACCGGGCCATCGGGGCACAGCCGGAGAACCACGAGTCCATGGCGTCGCTGCCCGGTGCCCGGGTCCACCACCGGTGGTCCGACGTGGCGGCGCCTGCCCCGGCAGGTCGAGCCTGATGCCGGCACAGGCCCCGAAGGTCAGCGTCGTGGTCGCCGCCTACAACTCGCCCCCCGAACTCGACGGCCTCGTCGCCTCGCTGGATGCACAGTCGCTGCCGCACGACGAGTTCGAGGCGATCTTCGTCGACGACGGCTCCAGCGACGGGACGCTGGACCGGCTCCGCCGGCTGGCCGAACAGCGCAGCTACATGTCGGTCCACACCATCGCCAACTCGGGCTGGCCGGGCAGGCCACGCAACGTCGGCACCGCCGCGGCCCGCGGGGAGTACGTCTTCTACGCCGACCACGACGACTACCTGTTCCCCGAGGCGCTGGAGCGGATGGCCGCCTTTGCCCGCGCCCACCGGCTCGACGTGGTCCACCCCAAGGAGGTCGTCGAGGGCTGGAGCGCGCCGGGCTGGAGTGCCTGGCGCCGGGAAGTGGACCGGTTGGCGGAGTGGACGCCGACGGTCATCCAGTGCATCACTCCGCACAAGCTCTACCGCAGGGCGTTCCTGGACGAACACGGCATCGCCTTCCCCGAGGGCAAGGTCCGCCTGGAGGACTTCAGCTTCAACGCGTGGGTCTGGGCCACGACGGATGCGGTCGGGATCTTCGCCAGCTACCCGTGCTACCGATGGATGCTCTACGAAGACAACAGCCACAAGAAGGGCTTCGACTTCGAGTCGTATTGGAACGACTTCGAGGCCTCCCTGCAACCGCTGCTCGATCTGCCCGCCGGCGGCGAGAAGCGCAAGCACCTGCTGGTGCGGTGGTACCGCAGCCGCATCCTCGAACGCCTGGCCGGGATCTACTCGACCTACGGCGCGACCCACCGGCTGCGCCTGGACCGCAAGTTCACCGAGCTGCTGCCGTACTTCCCGCCCGAGCTCGACGCCCTGCTCAGCGCCGCCGATCGGCTGCGCTCGCACCTGCTGCGCGCCGGACGCTTCGATGCGCTGCTGGCGCTGTCGGCCCTGGATCGCGGCATGCGGCTGGAGATGAAGGCCACCGACGTCCGCTGGCGCAACGGCACCCTGGACATCCGGGGCAACGGAACGCTCGTGGACCGGGACGGGCTGCCCGTGCGCTTCGTCGAAACCCCCGACGGCGGCCTGCGGCGGGACCTCCCCGCCGACCTCCTCGAGGCACTGCCCGACGCGGTGGCCGACGTGACCGGAGACCTCGAACGGGCCGTGCCGCACCTGGTCATCCGCGACCGGACGGACAGCGTCGACTGGTTCCTCCCCTCCCGCGGTGACGTCGTGAGCTGGAAGGTCGACGGGGCAACGGTGGTCGGCTTCGAATTCACCGCGCAGCTCGACCCGCAGACCGCGGCCTTCGGGGACAAGCTCCCCGAGGCCGTGTGGGACGTCTTCGCCCGGCTGCCCGAACTGGGCTATACCGCCACGCACCGCCTGAAGGTCGAACCCGTGCCCCACGGTGCCGCCCTTCACCATGGACGCCAGGCCATTGCCTACCGCACGAAGCCCGGCTACCTGGCCCTGGACCTGGGCTCGTCGGTGCGCACCGTGGTCGGCACCGCCCAACCCGGTGCAACGGACGTGGTCCGCCGGCCAACCGCGACGGAGGTCACCTTGCACCGGGTGCACGCGGCGGGGCCGACCCGGATTGCCGGGCACCTCGAAACAGCCACCGGCCAGGTCCCCGCCACCCTGGAAAACCGCGGAACGACGGCGGTGCTCCGGGTCGAGGGCGTCGCCCACCGGCTCCAGGGGAGCCGGGCGGTCTTCAACGGGCGCCGCAGCGCCCCCCTGCTGGACGGACCAGGCCCCGAACCGGCGGTAGCGCTCCCGGCCACCGTCGACGCCCGCCCCCAGCTGGTCCGCGACCTGCTGGCCGCAGGCCGCACCCTGGCCGAGAGCCCCTCCGGCCAGCGCGCCCGGCGCGCCGCCGGTCGAGCCGCCCGCCGCCTGCGGAAGGGACGGTGACCGGCCATGGCACCCAACGGACCTGCCCTCGCGCAGCGGACCCCCCACGACGTCCTGCTCGTGGGGGCCTATGAACGGGACAACTTCGGGGACCTGCTGTTCCTGCTGATGACCGAACGCTACCTGCCCACCGACCACGTCACCGCGGCGGCGCCTTTGGCCGCCGACATGAGCGCGATCTTCGGCCGGTACATCCCGGCATACGGCCCCCTGCTCAAGACCCGCAGCTACGACACGGTGTGGACCGTCGGCGGTGAAATCGGCAGCGTCAGCCTCGGCGCGGCCTACAACTACTCCCTGAGTCCCGGAATGCTCGCCGTCTACCAGGCAGCCAGCCCCGCGGGGCGCAGCGCCATCCGGCGTTCCCTGAGCTCGGACATCGACACCGACCTGGCCTACGTGCCGACCCTGCAGGACTTCAGCCTCAACGCCGGCGCCCGCCAGGTCCTCAATTCCGTCGGCGTCTCGGCGGTGAACCGGCTCAAGCCCGGGGAACGCGACCGGGTGATCGGGAAAATCGCCGTGGCGGAAACCATCACCGTCAGGGACCGCGCCTCCAGCGCATTGCTGGCCGAACACGGGATCAAGCATAGCCTCGGGCCGGACATGGTCCACAGCATCGGCGTGCTGCTTCCCGGGGATGACGTCGCCTCCGAACCGTACTTCTGCTTCCACGCCGCGGACACCTACGTCCGCTCGGCCGGAGCAGAGGCCATCGCCGCCCAACTCGTGGCGATCAGCGCCCGGACCGGCTGGGACATCCACCTCTTCGTCGCGGGTCTGGCCCCCGGGCACGATTCGCTGGCGGGGTACGAGTCGATCCGCGACGCCTGCAGCCGGCTGGCCCCGGAGGCAAAGGTGACGATTTCCCCTTCGCGGGATCCGCTGGACCTGGCCCGCTCCATCCGCCAATCGCAAGGCTGGATCGGCACCTCACTCCACGGCCGGATCATCGCCGGCTCCTATGGCCTACCCCGCCTCAGCCTCTCCAAGAGCTGGAAAACGGCCAACCCTCGGGAAAAGACCGCGGTCTACGCGGAAACCTGGGACCAGGCCATGCCGTATGCCGTCACCCTTGACCAGATCCCCGCGGCGTTTGCGCAGGCACGGTCCTCGCGTGTGAAGCGGCGTGCAGCCGACGCCGGCCGGGAACTGGCCTGGACCGCGCACAAGAACATGGTGGCGGCCGTCCGCTAGCGCGGACCACCCCCGACAGCAGTCAGGCTGCCGTGCCCGCGCGCCGCTCGGCCGCCTTCAGGGCTTCCCGGACGAACAGCTCGACGGCTTCCACCGGCGTGTCCGTGGCAAAGACGTGTCCGCGGTAGGCCGCCTGCTCAGGCGGCACCGGGGAATCGGCGAGCCCGATCAGCTGCTCTGCGGCATCCCCGGGGACCCGCACCGCCCAAGTGGCCACGTGGGATTTCAGTGGGCCTGCCGGCAGCCCGGGCTGGAGGCACAGTACGAGGGGCTTGTCGAGGCCCAGCGCGTCCATGGCCATGGCGGAGACATCGGTGACGACGACATCGGCGCGCGCGATGCTCTCCACGGCGTCATCCCACGGGTCGATGGCGTGTCCGGCGGCACGGGACTGGTCCGTGGCCAGCTGGTGCCTGATGCGTGCGAGGGCCTGCCGGTAGTGCAACGACTGGGACCCGGACTTCGCGTGGGCACGGAAGACCAGCCGGACCCGGGGGTCCGCCAACAGGGTCGTGACGAGTTGCTCGCCATGCGTGACCAGCGATCCATAGGCCATGCTGGGGCCATCGCCCTCCCACGTGGGGGCGTAGAGAACCGTACGCCGGACACCGGGCCGGGGCCGGCCGCCGCCTGCCGATGCCGGAACGGCCAGCTGGGGCCGGCCGATGCGGACCAGATGTGACGGGTCGATGCCGATGACGTTCTCCAGGATGCGTTCGGCCGAGGCATCCCCGGCGACGAATGCATAGTCGTAGGCCTTGAGCTGGTTTGAATACATCGAGCTCTTCTCGCTTTCGCCATGGCTCAGGTGCACGTGGACCGGACCATTGATGCGCAGCGTCGTGAAGTTGCTCTGGCTGTTGTTCACATAGAACACCACCTGCACGTCATGCGAGGACACGAACCGTTCGACACCGGCCGCCTCCGGGGCGAATACCACTGCGAGGCGGGTCTGTGGCTGCAAGGCCAGGGCCACCTCGGGGTTCCGAACCAGCAGGGCCACGGGCCCGCCGTCCGCATCCAAGGCCTCGAGGGGGAGCAACCACTGCCGGAGCTGGTAGGCGCTCGAGGGGACATCGGCGAAATACACGACGAACGGTACCGGCATCCCGGCCTCGGGGGCACCCCCCGCGAGCGAGCGTCTGGCCCGCGGTGCCTTGAGGGCCATGTTGAGCCGTTGGAGTGCCGCGTGGGCGAGCCGGGGGAGTCGTTCGAGCGCTGACATGGCACCCAGCTTAGGTGTTTACGGAGCTTGCCCTGCTAATCTGGACTGCTGAACCGGGGGCGGGAGAGCACGATGAACGTGATTCGGGAAGGAAGTAGATGCGGAATTGGCGCAGCGCGGCCGCGGGAAAGATCCCTCCGGGGTTGCTGCGCAAGGCCGCACCCCTCTTGGTGAAAACCCGGGGGCCGAAGCGCACCCAGCCGGGGGCAGGGCCCCTTCCGGCAGCCGAAGAGCTGCGCCGGGCGAACGTCGTGGCCCTCCGCCGGATGCTGGAGGAATCGTCGATCGCCCACCGCGCCGCCGTCCACGAAGGCGTGCCGGTCCAGGTGCTCGAACCCCAGGCCATCACGGCCGACGGCATCCACCGCGCCGTGGAATCCTCGCCGCTGCAGGTCATCCAGTCCAGCCCACTGGCGGACGGGGGACAGGCGTTCTCCCTCAGCATGCGGACCACCGGCCACGACTCCATCGATCGCTCCCTGTCCGCCCGGCTGGCCCTCCCGGCCCCGGAATCGACCTCGGCGTTCGAGGATGCGCTGGAAGCCTGCTTCGACGTCGACCTCGTCTACACCTGGGTCGACGGAACGGACCCGCACTGGCAAGGTCAACGACAGGCCGCGGAAAGCCGGATGGGCGGCTCCCTGATCCGCACCTCCAACGACGACGGCCGTTTCGCCACCCACGACGAACTGCGGTACTCACTGCGCTCGGTCGAATACTTCGCCCCCTGGATCCGCAGGATCTTCATCGTCACGGCGGGCCAGCGGCCGAGCTGGCTCGAGGCCGCCGACGACAGGATCCACGTGGTGGACCACTCCGAGATCTTCGAGGACCCGGCGAACCTGCCGACCTTCAACTCCCATGCCATCGAAGCCCAGCTCCACAGGATCCCCGGGTTGGCTGAACACTTCATCTACATGAACGACGACGTCTTCCTCGGCCAGCCCGTCAGCCCCACCGACTTCTTCACGCCCGCAGGTCAACCCCGCTTCTTCCTCTCCAGCCAGGGCATCCGCAGCGAGGGGGAGGAGGAGCTCCCCGTCGACGTCGCAGCCAAGAACAACCGGGAGATCATCGAAGCCACGTTCGGCAGGACGGTTTCGCGGAAATTCAAGCATGCGCCCCACGCCCAACGGCGCTCGACACTTGAGCTGATCGCCGCAGAGCACCGGGAAGCGACCGCCCGGACGACCGCGGCGCGCTTCCGCAGCCCGACCGACCTGTCCATCCCGTCGTCCTTGGCGCACTATTACGGGCTGTGCCTGGGATCAGCAGTGGAGTCGCAGATCGGCTACGCATACACCGACATTTCGCACGATGACTCGCAGCTCAGACTGCTGCGGATGCTGCGCGGGGGACTGCCGCAAACCTTTTGCCTGAACGAAGTCCAAGCCGGGAACAGCCGAGGTCGGTCCGGGGAAACCGCGAGGATGCTGGAGCACTTCCTGCCCCGGGCTTTTCCGCTACGGTCCGTGCACGAACTTGCACCCGCAGGACCGCCCACCGCCCGCCAGTCGACCGGAATCGAGGGTCAGTACTAGTGGCCGCAACCATGCCAACCACGAAAAAGCAGCAGCCGGTGGCCAAACCCGCCGCGATACGCGGGTTCCGTCCGGACATCCAGGGGCTCCGTGCTCTCGCGGTCACCCTGGTGGTGGTCTACCACCTGTGGCCACACGGCCTGACCGGGGGATTCGCCGGGGTTGACGTGTTCTTCGTCATTTCCGGTTTCCTCATCACGTCGCACCTGATGAAGGCACCCCCACGGACCGGAGCCGACTTCGCGGCCTTCTGGGCGCGGCGGATCCGCCGCCTGCTGCCTGCTGCCTTTGTGGTCCTGGCCGCAACCGCTGTCGCCGTGCGCATCCTGGCCCCGGAGACGCAATGGAAGGACGCGGGATGGCAAATCGTCTCCGCGGCCTTCTATGTCCAGAACTGGGCGCTGGCGGCCACCAGCGTGGACTACCTGGCTGCCGACGATGCCGCTTCCCCCGTGCAGCATTTCTGGTCCCTGTCCGTCGAGGAGCAGTTCTACCTGCTGTGGCCCCTCATCATCGGCGTCGCGGCGTGGATGGCCGCACGCCGGGCGACCGAGCTCACGAAGGTGGTCCGCTGGGCGATTCTCGGCGTCGTGGTCTTGTCTCTGGCCTTTTCGGTGTACTTCACCGCAGCAAACCCCGGCCCCGCCTACTTCGTGACGCCTACCCGGATGTGGGAACTGGCCCTCGGAGGCCTGGCCGCAGTCATTGCGGCACCCACCGGCTTCTGGGGCAGGCGCACGACCCGCGCTGTCCTGTCGTGGTTGGGCATCGCGGGCATCGTCTGGACCGGGTTGTCGTACACGGGCTCGACCCCCTTCCCCAGCTACCAGGCGCTCTTGCCCGTCGCGGCGACCGCGCTGATCCTCTGGGCCAAGCCCGAAAGCGGACTGTCTCCTGCCCCCATCCTGGGGCTGCGGCCGGTCCAATACCTCGGTGACATCTCCTACTCGGTCTACCTGTGGCACTGGCCGATCATTGCCCTCCTGCCCTTGGCCAGCGGCTCGCTGGGTCCGCTGGACAAGGCAGCCATCCTGGTCCTGTCCGTCGTCCTGGCCGGCGTGACCAAGACCCTCGTGGAAGACAAATTCCGGTTCACGCGCATCATCAAGCAGGTTGGGGCCGCCTACCGCTTTGCCGCCGCGGGGATGGTCGTTCTCCTGGTCATCGGCGGGGCCATCGTGTTCGAAAGCAACCTCAGGGCGGATGCGGCCGCAGAAAGCGCTGCCGCCGCCGAGGCCAACGCAGGCCCCTGCTTCGGAGCCCGCGCGGCCGCCAAGGGATTCAGCGAATGCCCGCCCGACAATGCCGGACCCATGATCCCGGAGCCTGCGCTGGCCAAGGATGACAAGTCGGCCGCCTACGCCGATGGCTGCTGGTCCAACCAGCCCTTCAAGGACCACCCGGTCTGCACCTACGGTGACGGCCCGACGAAGGTGGCACTCGTCGGTAACTCCCATGCCGGGCACTGGCTGCCCGCGTTGCGGAAGATCGCCGAGGAAAAGGGGTGGACCATCACCACGTACCTCGTCTCGCGATGCAACCCCTCGGACGCGCGCCAGCAATTCGATACCGCCGCCAAGGCGGAGAACTGCTACCGGTACGGCCAGTGGGTCCTGGACCAGACAGCGCATGGCCAATTCGACCGGATCATTACCTCGGAACGGCAATCGGTGCCGCTGCTGGGCAAGTCGTGGGCCGAAACCGAGAAGCCGGCAGCGGAGGGGTACGCCTCCTACCTGAAGAAATGGACCGCCGGTGGCACACCGGTCACGGTGATCCGCGACGTCCCGTACCCCGGCAACGAAATCTCCAACATCCCCGATTGCCTGGCGGAAAACCCCGACAACCAGGCGGCATGCTCCGGCACGCCCCAGGAGTGGAAGTGGATGGACCCGCTGGCCCGGGCGGGCAAGGAAATGGATTCCCCGATGGTGGACGTCGTGGACATGGAACGCTATTTCTGCATCGACGGCACGTGCCCTGCGGTCATCGGAGGGGTCGTCGCCTACTTCGACGGGTCGCATATCACGGCTACCTATGCCCGGACCCTGGCAGCGCCCCTGGGACGAGAGCTCGACACAGCCGCCAAGCAGTGAATCAGTGCTGCAGGGGTTTCCCCCGCAGTCAGATGGCAGAATTCGACACGACGGCGAAATGAGGACCCGAGTGAATAACGCGTTGGACAAGGGAGCGGTCTCCCTGCAGAAGGCCCTGGCACGCGCAGCGCGCCTGCGTTCGCGCCGGAAGCGGGCGACCCCGGCCGCGGACTACGACTCGATCGGCTATGCCCAGGCCGGGACGCGGCTGGAACTCGCGGCACGCTTCGGTGGGGGGCTCCGGCCGCAGGGGCTGGTCGTCTGGGCGGGCCAGGCCCTGGTCGCGGAAGGCCAGCTCGATGTGACCGGCCAAGGGGGCAACGGGGCGGCCTGTGTGGCGAGCGTCAACCTGGACACGGTGCTGCTGGGTTGGAACACCATGTCCTGGCCTGAGGGCGAGGACATCGAGGCGGCCAAGACCCGGGACACCGACAATGCCGCTCCGGACGCCGAATCCTCGGAGATCCTGCCCGCGCTGGACGACGCGGCAGACGAGGCAGCAGACGCGACCGGCACCGGGGACACGACCACGGGGTCCGCCACCGAACGCGTCGTGACCAGCGGGACGGCGAGCTTGTACTGGAAATTCACCGGGACTGCCGGGTCCATCGTCCCGGGCGCCTCGAGGATTGCCATCCCGGGACGTGGGGGACTGCTCACACAGGGCGAACTCAGGAAGCTGGTCGACGCGGGGGACATCGATCCCTCCACCCCCGTGACCTACCACCGCGGCGTCGCCCGGTTCGCCCACACGACCGCGATGGCACTTCCCGGTACGCGGAGCGTCCACGGTTCTGTCCGGCCTTACATCAACCGGAAGGGGTATCTCGCCCTGGCCATCAACCGGCCGCTGAAACCCGGTATCCAGACGCTGACCCACCTGATCACGGCATCCGGGGGAAAGCTCCGTATCGAAGGATCCGCACGGACGCGCCACAGCCGCATCCTGCAGGCTCGCCTGCTCGTGGAGGGGCGCCGGTCCCGGCATCTGGTCGCCGGCCGGGCGGAATTCCTCCTCGACCAGGCGAAAACGTCGGCGGACTTCGGCCGTGGCCACTACAACTTCTCTGCCGAACTGGACTTCGGTGCAACGGACTGGTCGCTGGTCTCCAACGCCGACAACTACGACCTGTGGTGGGAATTCGTACTCGCCGAATCCGATGAGCCCGTACGCGTCCGGGTCAACAGGACCCCCTATGCGGTCCGGACCACCAGCCGCTCGGGGACAGTGGTCCGGGGCGGGCAGACACTGGTCGTCACGCCGTACTTCACCTTCAAGGCCAAGGCTACTTCCCTCATCCTCGAGGTGGTCGACACGGACGCCTTCCGCGCCCTGGAGGAATTCAACCCGGCACTGGACCTCGCGGCCCGGGGGCGGCGTCGTCCCGTCTGGCTTGTCGGGGAACTTCCCTACAAGGCCCAGGACAACGGGCTGCACTTCTTCAGGTACCTGCGCCGGGAACACCCGGAAATCGATGCCTACTATGTCATCGACCACACTTCTCCCGAAGTCCGGAACCTGGACGGGGTGGACCATGTCTTGGAGTGGGGCAGCCGCGAACATTTCGTCGTCGCCTTGCAGGCCGACAGGTTCATCAGCACCCATCACGCGGAGTACCTCTTCCCGACCAGACATCCTGATTTCAAGCACAAGGCCCACGGGACGCGGGTGTTCCTGCAACACGGGGTGATGGGCACCAAATGGATGGTTCCCAACTACGGCAAGCGTTCCGCCGGCTTCTCCACCGATCTCTTCCTGGTGTCATCGGCACGGGAACAGCAATACATCGTGCGCGATTTCGGGTATGACATCGAGGAAACGGCCGTCACCGGGCTGCCGCGGTATGACTCGCTCTTCGCCGGTGATGTCCAGCTCCGGCCCCGGCAGCTTCTCGTCATACCCACGTGGCGGGATTGGCTGCAAAACGACGAGATGTTCGCCGAATCGGAGTACCTCCGCACCTGGAGCGAGTTCCTCCACAGCCCGGAGCTGGCCGCCATGGTCGACGCCGAAGGACTTGAAGTCGTCTTCTGCCTACACCCCAACATGCAGCGCTTCCGGTCCCATTTCGAGACCGCGCCGGCGCGCGTCGTCGCGCAGGGCGAGATCGACGTCCAGGAACTGATGAAACAGAGCGCCGCACTGGTCACCGACTATTCCAGCGTCGGATTCGACTTCAGCTTCCTTGATCGGCCGGTCTTCTACCTGCAATTCGACCGGGGCAGGTTCCTCGGAGCCAACGGCTCGCATCTCGACTTGGACCGGGAATTGCCCGGGGAAATCAGCTTGACCGTCCCGCGCCTGCTTGAACAGCTCCGGAAGGCGCTGGACCGCGACCTGAGTATGACCGAGGAATCCCGCCGGCGCGCGCAGAAGTTCCTCGACCACCGGGACCGGAACAATTGCGCCCGGGTGTTCGATGCGGTGGAGTCCGCGCGGCACCGCCGGGGGCCCGTTTCCACGGTGGCCTCCTCGGAGCTCATGGACCGCGTGGAAAACCGCCTGCGGCGCAACCGCTATTACTTCCCGGTGATGAAGGCCATGCAGCGGCTCGTCCAACGATTCCCCATGCAGCGGGGGCTGATGGTCTTCGAATCGGGGCTGGGCAAACAATATGCCGATTCGCCGCGCTACCTCTACGAGGAACTGCTGCGTCGCGGAGACACCCGTCCGAAGGTATGGATCTACTCCGGCCGCCAGGAGTTCCCGGATCCGCAGACCCGGGTCGTCAAGCGGCTCTCGCCGTCCTACTTCTGGTACCTGGGCCGGGCCAACTACTGGATCACGAATCAGAACCTCCCCTTCTACATGACCCGGCGACGGAATGCGACCTACCTGCAGACCTGGCATGGGACACCGTTGAAGCACATGCTCCACGATCTGGAAGAGATCCACGGGCGCGACGAGGGCTATCTCGCGCGGGTCGACCGCGCGATTTCGCAGTGGACCCACCTGCTGTCACCCAGCCCCTACGCCACGGAGGTCATGCGCAGCGCATTTGCCTACGACGGCAAAGTGGTCGAGGAAGGATATCCGCGCAACGACGTCTTCTTCGGCACTGGCCTCGAAGAGCGGGTGTCGTCCGTCCGCGGACGACTGGGAATCGATCCCGCGGCGAAAGTCGTCCTCTACGCACCGACCTTCCGGGACAACGCGTCGAACGGCCGCGGCCGGTTCACCTTCCAGCTTCCGTTCGACCTCGAGGAATTCGACCGGGGGTTCGGCAAGGACACGGTTTTGGTGCTGCGCATGCATGTACTCGTCGCCAACGCCATCGAAATCCCCGAGGAACTTCGTGAGCGCATCATCGATGCCTCCCGCTACTCGGAAATCCAGGAACTCTACCTCGTCAGCGACGTACTCGTCACCGATTACTCGTCGGTCTTCTTCGACTACGCCACCCTCCGGCGCCCGATCGTGTTCTATGCCTACGACCTCGAGGTATACCGCGATTCCCTGCGCGGCTTCTACCTGGACTACCTGCAAGAGGTCCCCGGCCCGGTCGTCGAGACGCAGGAGGAGTTCTTCACCGCCCTGCGGGCGGCGCTGGACGGCGACAGGCAGGACCACGGGCGGTATGAGGACTTCGTGCGGCGATTTGCCCCCCTGGACGACGGCTACGCGGCCCGCCGTGTCGTGGACCGGGTACTGGGCGTCGAAGGTTAGACCTCCAGAGGGCGACAGCGACCCCCGGGGCGCGCCGCTGGTTTGGGCGGGGTCGCATCGTCGGGCTATGATGTAATGTCGGTCTTTGTTCTACAGGAGTACTCATTAGCGATAAGCGTTCAGATCGTCCGTCGTCACACGGAATCGATCGCAGCTCGCCGTTGGTCTTCTCGGCCAAGGAATTCGGGGGTCCCCCCGGTTCCATGAAGACTCTTGAACGGACCGTGCCCGCTCCACCTGAAATGGGGGCGGCACTGATCGGAATCGAAGAGGGATCGAACATAGATCTGGATCTTCGATTCGAGGCCGTACACGAGGGAATCTTGGTTTCCGGCACGGCATACTCGGAAGTCTCCGGGGAATGCGGCCGGTGTCTGGAGCCCATCGCGTACGACCTCGAGTCCGACATACAGGAGCTGTTCTTCTTCGAGGGCAATGAATTGCCCGACGAGGAGGACGTGGACCAGCACCAGATCGTCGATGACTGCATCGACCTGGAGCCGGTGCTCCGGGACACAGTGGTGACCGCACTGCCGTTCCAGCCGGTGTGCCGGGAGGACTGCCAAGGCCTTTGCGCCGAATGCGGTATCCGCCTTGCGGACGAACCCGGTCACCACCACGAGATCCTAGATCCCCGCTGGGCGGCCCTTTCCGGGCTGGCCGGCACCGCCGCAGATGATGCGGCATCGAGTACAGATTCAGTCGAGAGAGAAGAGAGTTAGCCGTGGCTGTTCCCAAGCGGAAGATGTCCCGCTCGAATACCCGCGCCCGTCGGTCCCAGTGGAAGGCAACTGCGCCCAACCTGGTCAAGACCGTTGAGAACGGCCGCGTGACCTACAGCCTGCCACACCAGGCCAAGGTCGTGACCGACTCCGCCGGCACCGAGCTGTTCCTTGAATACAAGGGGCGCAAGGTAGCAGACGCCTAACAACGTCTGATGCCTTCACCAGAAGAGCTTTTGAAGCGTCTCGGGGTCTCCATCGACCCCGAGACGCTTCGTCTTGCGCTCACCCACCGCTCATACGCATATGAGCACGGCGGCCTGCCCACCAACGAACGCCTGGAGTTCCTCGGCGATTCGGTCCTGGGCTACGCCGTCACGGACCACCTGTACCGCACGTATCCCGACTTGCCCGAGGGAGACCTCGCCAAGCGGCGCTCCGCAGTGGTCAGCACCCGCGCCCTAGCCGGCATCGCCCGCGGCCTCGACGTCGGCCCGCATATCCTTCTGGGCCAAGGCGAACGGCTCACCCAGGGAGCCAACAAGTCCTCCATCCTGGCCGACACGATGGAAGCCCTCATCGGCGCCACCTACCTCAGCGAAGGGCCGGACGCCGCCGGTGCCCTGGTCATGCGGCTGGTGGGCCCGCTGCTCGACGACGTCGAGCAGCTCGGTGCCGGCACCGACTGGAAGACCGCCATCCAGGAAATCGCCGCCTCGCGCAAGCTGGGCACCATCGAATACGTCATCACCGGCACGGGCCCGGACCACGCCCGCGTTTTCGAGGCCACCCTGAACATCGGGGAAACCGCCTACGGCACGGGCACGGGCCCGTCCAAAAAGGAAGCCGAACAGGAAGCAGCTGCGGTGTCCTACCGCTCCCTGGTGCCCACGGGGTCAGGGGCGCCCTCGGATACCTCCGTAGGCCGCTAGCCGATGCCCGAACTGCCCGAGGTCGAGGTCGTCCGCCGGGGCCTCGAATCGTGGGTTGCAGGCCGCCGCATCACCCAGGTACGGGTCCACGACCCGCGCTCCGTGCGCCGACACGGGGGAGGACCCGGCGATTTCGCCGACACCCTCACCGGAACCGTCATCGCCGCGGCCGTACGGCGCGGCAAATTCCTCTGGATGCCCCTCCACGGCATGCCCGTCGGCACGGCGCTGGTGACCCATCTGGGCATGAGCGGCCAACTTCTGGTCGAGGAAGCCGATGCCCCCGCCGAAAAGCACCTCAAGGTGACCCTCGATCTGGAGGGGGCCGCCGGCAGGCCTGGCCAGCTGCGCTTCGTCGACCAGCGCATCTTCGGCGGCATGTTCCTCTCGCCCATGGTGCCGACCGCCGATGCCGCCCCGGGCGGCTTCGGGGCGGACCACCTGCTCATACCCCAGGCGGCCGCCCACATTGCCCGCGACGTCCTGGACCCGGACTTCGACGTCGAGTCCTTCCATCGGCGGCTCAGGGCGCGCCGCACCAACATCAAGAGGGCGATCCTCGACCAGAACCTTGTCTCCGGCGTGGGGAACATCTACGCCGACGAGGCCCTGTGGGAAGCCCGCATGCATTTTGCACGCCCGACGGACACGATGCGCAGGCCCGAGAGCGCGCGCCTTGTGCAGGCCCTGCAGGTGATCATGGGCCGCGCCCTGGAAGCTGGCGGGACAAGCTTCGACAAGCTCTACGTCAATGTCAATGGCGCCTCGGGCTACTTCTCGCGTTCCCTGAACGCCTATGGCCGGGAGGGGCTGCCGTGCCGGCGCTGCGAACACGGGGGAGTGGCGACGTTGATCCGCCGCGACCCGTTCATGGGACGTTCGTCCTACACCTGCCCGACCTGCCAGCGGGCGCCGCGAAACGCC
Organism: Arthrobacter sp. JSM 101049; assembly: GCF_041679245.1. Classification (NCBI taxonomy): domain Bacteria; kingdom Bacillati; phylum Actinomycetota; class Actinomycetes; order Micrococcales; family Micrococcaceae; genus Arthrobacter; species Arthrobacter sp. JSM 101049. Next base: position 52,813 of record NZ_JBGFFC010000008.1, read on the forward strand.
CGCTGGTAGGTCCGGCGGCGCCTACAGCGCGGCCCACTCCGGGGCAAAGGGCACATGCTCGTTGTTCCAGGGCTTCTGCGTGTGGCGCCAGCTGACCAGACGCGGCTGCTCCCCGGCCGGTGCCAGCGGGCTGTACACCTCGGACGCGTCCAGCTCCTGGTGGCGCCCGCCCATCGTGATGTTCACGGCGTCCGAGAAGTCCACCGCATAGTTGGCCAGCAGTTCCACCATCCGGGTGGCCAGGTCCAACTCCCCGTACTTCCCCGTATCGAGCACGGCGACCGAGGGGTCCATCACGGCGAATTCGAAGTCATTCTGCGCGTGGGACACGGCAACGAACTCCAAGGCCCGGGCGTTGTCATCGCCATGGCGCTGGGAAATGGCGCGCATGAGGTGGAACCCACTGGTCCTGCCCTTGCGGTGTTCGGCCAAGGCGGCCACCGGCGCATCGCCCAGATCCCGGGCCACCACCTCTGCGATATCCCCGCGGATCATTGCGGAACCACTCAGCAGCAAGACGCGCGGCGCCTGGCGGAGCACGTGGGGCAGTGCCGACAGGACGGCCGCCTGCAGTGATGCCGCTGGAACGACGGGCGCCAGCGCCCGGGCCACGGGCGAGTCCGCTCCGACCAGGTGGATGCGCAGGAGCGAGTCGTCCACCGCGGGCGGGTTCCACTGGCCGCCGCCCAGGGCAACGATCCAGACATCGACCGGACCGTCGACGACCGCCGCGAGCGAGGCAAGCAGCTTCCCGATGTGGGGACACTCGGCCGGCGCCAGGTCGACGACCACCTGGACGGCCTCGGGGCGCTGGCCTGCCTGCAGTTCCCCGGACGCGCTATCCACCTGCTCCATGAGCGTCCGGTCCATGGGCCGCGCGGGGAGGCGCTTCATGAATTCGTCCGCCTCTGCCATCGCCGGTGCGCAGGCCTCGGCCCACGCGGCGTACACCTCGGCCTCATCGCGTCCCTCGAAGATCAGGGGCAAGACGGTGGCCAGTTTGTCCAGGATGCCATCGCGGATGGCGTTGAAGGCCTGGTCGTCCGTGTCGATCAGGCCGCCGAAACGGACGTCCGAGCGGTTCTTGGGCAGGAACTCGACGTCGCAGCCCACCGAGCGCGAAGGCAGGAAGCAATGCAACCGGGACGTGACGATGTGCTTGTAGTCCTCGTGGTACCGCTGGACCCATTGGTGCGCGGTGGCCAGCTTGTCGGCAAAGGACATCTTCAACATGTCCGGTTGCGTTTGCTTGAGGACGGTTCCCTCGCCGGTGACCGGCGCATCCACATAGACCGTCTCGGTCCGGGTGTCGGCACCGTCGCGCCGGAACACCGTATCCACTGTGGTGGTGAGGCAGCCGGAGAAGAACGCGGGCACGCCGGCGGCGCGCAGCAACGCCACGGTCTGCCAGTCGCGGCATCCGATCGGCCCGTGATTGCGCAGGTAGTCTGTGGCCTCGGGGGTGAGCATCGAGGGCTTGTTCACATGGAACGAGACGAAGATGGGCCGGAGGTTTTCGTGGAAAGGGAAGTTGGATCCCTGTCCGAACATGGGGTGCATGAACCACCCGAAAGCCAGGGCCCAGGTGGACGGGGGAATGTCCTGGAGCGTGCTGGCGTCCCGGTAGACCTCCACGAGGTTGAGCTTGGCGCCGTTGCCCGGGAGCTTGCGTTCCGTCTTCACGTCGTTGCGCAGCTTGTCGAGGAAATCAACGAGGTCGCCGTCTCCGCGAAGCTCGAGGTTGTCGTGCCGCAGGATGTGGCCGATCGAGGCCAACGTTTGGATGTAGTCGCCCACGTTGCGCGACCAGCCATGGGGCTGCTGGTATCCCAGCAACCCGAAGTTGATCCCGTCGGTGGGCACCGGCTGCGGCGCCCGGCGCGACCCGCCCGGGAACCAGGTCAGCAGGCGCTCCATTTCCCGGCGTTGTTGCCCGCTTAGGGAACGGCGGGGTCGGGCCAGCCCGACGTCCACGAGATCCCGCGCCAGGTCAAGCTCCCCGGCCGCGAATGCCTCCTGGGCGACGTGCAGCAGCGCCGAGGCGGGCCAGGCACGGTGGGCACCGCGGTCCACGGTGGCCTTCAGCAGTTCGGTGGCGCGCCGCGTGTCCTCGCGGAAGGCCGTCATGAAGTATTCCTCGGCCACGGCATCGATGACGTTGTCGTCGCTGATCCGCCTGAATGCCGACCAGGCTGCTGGATAGCCGCTTATCTGGAGCTTGGCGAGTCCTTCGACGGCCAGGGAAACATCATCCCCGGACATGCCGGAGGCCGGGGATAGGGCGCTGGAGAGCACCGCTTGGCCGTGGCCGTCGGCAATGGCCCGGCGCACCTCGGCAAACAGCGGTTCCTGGTAGGCCTTCCCCAGGGCCAACGAGGACCGCAATGCGTCGGAGTCCTGGCTGGGCGTCGTGGACACCTTGGCCGGGATCGTTTTGGCCTGCTCCGGGGCTGCGGGCTTGGGACCTGCCAGCCGTTCCAGGACCGGAAGCATGGTCTGGGCAACGGGACGGAGGCGTTTCTTGGCCTCGGCTCGGGCGCTGCGGACCAACTCGTGCTTTGAAAGTTCGGGGCGGGGCAAACTGTCCTCCGTGGTGGGGAATCGGTGTCTGTCGATTCTACCGTCCGGCAGGAACCCCCAATGGATCGTGCCCAGGCCGTCGGCCCCGGTAGCCTATTGGGAAGTGCCAGAACGGCTGGCAAGGGACAGTATGCGACAGGGGATTCGTGGACAAGATCGGCTCTTTCAACCTGGAGAAGGTTGCCCTCGACAAGAGTGGGGCGTTGGCCGTGATCGGGACAGTAGGTATCGGGTCAAGGATCTCCCGGCTTTTGCGTCCGAAATTCGAGATCGGCTTGCGCAGGCGCGACGAGCAGTCCATTGAGTGGATCCCGGCGAAGGTCACCGATGGCAGCGGTGGCCGCTTCCGGATCAGCGCCACCATCGACGATGCTTCCCCCAGCCGGGCGAAGGGGTTTTCGGATGTCTACTTCCGGCGTGCCGGGGGACCGGAGGACGAGGCGCAACGTGTCCACTTTCCCGCAGGCGGCGGGAGCTGGAGCGCCTACCCGACCAAGTTCGGCAATCTGAGCTTCAAGAAGGGGGCAGAATGACCGGCCCACGACCCCCCGCCGACATGCGGTACTTCATGGCATTGTGGGGCATCGCCGACGAGTTCGGCGGCATGACCACGATGTCCTTGTACCGCGCCTGCATCTTCCTGGAAGAGTCAGGCATTGTCGCACCCATCCTGACCTTCGAACCGCGGGCGGGCTACGACCGGCAACTCCAGACCCTCCGCTCGCACGGGAAGACCACCACGGACGTCACTGTCCTGAACCCCTTTGCCTATTACCGGGAGGCCTCCCTGGAGGCCCCCGGCGCTGCAGAACGGTTCCAGGCGGCCGGGGGCTTGGCCGCCGGCGCGACCAGCGACGACCTCGACGACGACGGAACCCCGTTTTGCCGCACCACCTTCCACGAGGACGGCAAGACCGTTTCCTGGCGGGAGTACCTGCGGCCAAACGGCACCGCCTTCCTCTACGATGAGTACCCCACCGACGCCGACGGGAAGAAGAGCGGGCGACTCCTGACCTTGGTCACCGATCGCGGCGAGGTTGTCGGGCGCTGGACGAAGGCAGCGGATTTCTACCGCGAGTGGATGGTGGAACTCGCTGGGGGACACCCCACGACGGTCATCGTCGATAGCGCCTTCGCCAGCAAAGTGATTGCCCCGCTGCGCCGGGAGAACATCATCAAGCTGATGGTCCTGCACAATGCCCACGTCGCTGCCGGCGGCGACCCGGTCCGGGGAAAGATCGCGACCGGACAGCAGCCGATCCTCTCCTCCGTCAACGACTGGGACGGGATCGTGTTCCTGACGGATGAGCAGCGCCACGACTACGAGGCGCGCTTCGGCCGCACCACGAACCTGTTCACGGTGTCCAACCCGAAGGAACGTGCGGATACGTTGCCCGATTTCGCGGGGAGGCCCGCCCAGCGCGGTGTGCTCCTGGGGCGGTTGGCACCGCAAAAAAACCTCCAGCAGGCCATCCGTGTGATGGCGAAGGTCCGCGAAACGCTCCCGGACGCCACCCTGGACATCTACGGCAAGGGCCCGGACGAGGCCGAGCTGCTGGACTTGATCGCCGAGCTGGGCTTAGAGGAAACCGTGTACCTGCGCGGGCATATCCCGCATGCCGCCGACCAGTTCGACGTCGCCCGCTTCTCCCTGTTGACCAGCCGCAACGAGGGCCAGCCGCTGGCCTTGATGGAAAGCCAGGGCCGTGGGTGCCCACCGGTGTCCTACGCCATCCGGTACGGCCCCCGGGACATCATCGAAGACGGCGTCAGCGGGTACCTTGTCGAACCCGGTGACATCGATGCCGCCGCATCCTGCATCGTGCGGTTGTGCACGGACGACGATCTCGCGGCTCGCTTGAGCCGTGGTTCCTGGGAACGTGCCGAGCGTTTTGGCAAGCGTGCCATCGTCGACCGCTGGCTGGACACCGTAGGCGCTGCCTGGAGCCGGCGCCGCCAGCGGACCGACGTCCGCGCCCTCTCCCTGCAGGTCCAGGAGATCGTCTGGTGGCGGCCTGGAATCCTGGAACTGGTGGTGCGCGCCGGATGGAAACAACAAGGCGGGCCGGCGGTGGAGCAACAGGTCGCCGTCGAGGCGATGGTCGTTCCACGTTCCGCCGGGCCTGCGTCCAGCATTCCCGCCTCGATTGTGGAAACCTCCGCCGGATCGCTGCTGGCCACCGTGAAGCTCGACGCGTCGTCCCTGGCGGCCGGTGTGGGTGACAGCGAGGAATTCCTCGACGTCTTCTGCCGCATCGTCGGCCCGGACTTTGCGGCGATGTTCCGCGTCGGCTTCCCCGAGGAGGCCAGCTCGGTGCCCTTTGCCACGCCCCAACGCGCGCTCAGCCTGCGCACGGACAGCTGACCGAAATCGGGTCCGGGCGAAGCCGTCCAGTTGCCCCGCCTGGGGTCCGCCTCAAGGGGCGGATCCCCAGCCAGGCCGGGTGGACCCGGCTAACGGGCGAATGCCTCGAGCACGGCATCGTTGAAGGGCGTCCAGGCCTCCGTGGCCCAGGGGCCGAAGTCGCGATCGGTCAGGACCACACAGGCCAGCCCCGCTGTCGGGTCCACCCAGAGGAACGTGCCTGATTGCCCGAAATGCCCGAAGGTCCTCGGCGAATTCCCGGTTCCAGTCCAGTGCGGGGTCTTGGTATCGCGCAGCTCGAACCCCAGGCCCCAGTCGTTGGGCTTCTGGCGTCCGTACCCGGGCAGGACGCCGTCCAGCCCGGCGAACTGGACGGACGTCGCCTCGGCCAACGTGGCGGGGGCCACGAGGGTGGGGTGTTGGAGCTCGGCGGCAAAGCGGCAGAGGTCCTCCACGGTCGACGCGGCATCGGCTGCCGGGGAACCGTCCAACCTCGTGGATTCCATGCCCAGCGGTTGCAGGACCGCCTCGGACAAGTACTCGGCAAAGGGGATCCCCGCTTCGCGCTGGAGGGTTTGGCCCAGGACATCGAAGCCGGTATTGGAGTAGATCCGGCGCGTGCCCGGGGCTGCGCGGACGGTATCGGACGAGAACTCGTAACCGCCGGCATGGGCCAACAGGTGTCGGACCGTTGAGCCGTCCGGGCCCGCCGCCGCATCCAACGCCAGGGCCTCTTCCTCCAGGGCAACAAGCACGGCATAGGCTGAGAGCAGCTTCGTGACCGAGGCCAACGGGAAGATCCGCCGCATGTCGCCGTGCCGGGCCAGGATGGCCCCCGAGCTGTCGAGCACCGCCGCGGCCGCATGCGGCACCGGCCACGAATCGATCTGTTCCAGGGAAGCCATCACGGCCTTTCTAGGTTGCGTTGGTCGTGCTTGCGGCACGCTTCATGCTCGGAGCCACCCCACCGTAGTATGCGGCCAGCCGTGACAGGCCCTCATCCAGGGAGATGGCGGGCTTCCAGTCCAGCAGGTCCCGGGTGGCCCGCTGGTCGAACCAGTGGGCCGTCGAGAGCTGTTCGGCCAGGAACCCGGTCATCGGCGGCTCGTCGTGGACCCATCCCCGGCGGAGCCCGAGGACCCACGCCCGCTCGATGGCCGTCCCCGCGATCCGGGCCACCGAGCCGGGCACGCTGAACCGGGGAGCGGGGACACCACCGGCGGCACAGATGCCGGAGATCAGTTCACCGACCGGACGCGGCTCGCCGTTGGTCACGACCAGGGGGCGTCCGCGGGCCGCGCCGATGCGTTCCAAGGCCTGGACGATGGCGGCGGCCGCGTTGTCCACGTACGTCGTGTCGATCAGCGCGGTTCCGCCGTCGAGCAGCGGCAGGCGACCCGAACGGGCCCGGTCGATGACGCGCTCGACCAGTTGGGTATCCCCGGGGCCCCAGACGATGTGCGGTCGCACGGCGGCCACCCGGAACCCCGGGCCATCGGCGGCCAGGGCCAGCAATTCGGCAGCAGCCTTGGACCGGGCATAGTGGCCACGTGCGGCGGCGGGATCGGCGGCGCCCGCGGCTTCGCCCACGATCGAGGCTCCGTGGTGGGCCACCGACGGGGAGGAAACGTAGACGAAATCCGGGGGCACGCCGGCGCTGCGGGCAGCGTCGAGCAGATGACGCGTCCCCGTGATGTTCGTCGCGACGAAATCGTCCCATTCGCCGGTGAAGGACACCTTCGCGGCAAGGTGCACGACGGCGTCGACGCCCTCCACGGCCCGGCCCACGGCCGCGGCGTCGGTGATGGATCCGCGGACCGGTTCCGTCCCCGGGACGATCGCGGAACCACGGTGGAAGGTCCGGACGCGGTGCCCCCGGGAGAGCAGTTCGGCGGCAACTGCCCGGCCGAGCATGCCGCTGGCCCCCGTGACGAGGACGTGTCCGCCGGTGTGTGGGCCGGTCATGGCCGGATCCCCTTCCGGCCGGACAACAACGCGTCCGCCCAGGCGGAAAGCGCAGTGCGGTCGATTTTCGAGTTGTGGCGGATGTCCGTGGGTAGGTCCGGGATGCCCAGGACGGCCGAGGCACGGAGGCCCGTCTGCTCGAGGACGGCGCTCCTCACCTGCCCGGTCGCCACCGGGTCGAGGAGGCCGGGGCGGCGGACCCCGGGCTCGGTTTCGACGACGACGGCGACCGCCTGGGTCCCGGCCGGCCCGATGCCGACGACGGCGGCACGGCGGATGCCCGGGACGGACTCGGCGGCCAATTCGGCGGCCACGGGGGTCCGGACGCCGTCGGGGGTGGTCATGATGTGGCCGAGACGCCCCTGGACCCACAGGCGGCCCTCGGCATCGAGGTGGCCCACGTCCCCGGTGTGGTGCCACCCGGGATGCAGGGCGCTGGCTTGCTCGGTGATCCACAGGCGGTCGTAGCGGTCCTTGACGTGCGCGGCGGAAACGACGATTTCGCCCAGCACGCCGGGGGCCTCGGTCAACTTCGGGCCGACCGTGCCGTCGTCGTCCAGCGGGGCAATGCCGACGCGGGCTCCGGCCACGGGCCGGCCCACGCAGACGCCGTCGCCCGCGCCGGCGTCGAGGATCCCCTCGAGGCTGATGTCGGTGACCGGCAGGGCCTCGGTCATGCCATAGGGGGTGTGGACCCGGGCCTGGGGAACCAATTGCTGGACTTGCCGGAGCAAACCGGTGCCGAGCGGGGCCCCGGCCGAGAGCAGGAGTTCCACGCGCTCCAGGGACCCGCGCTGCGTTGCGTTGAGCTTCCCGGCGGTGGCCAGGACATTGACCAGCGCGGCCGGGGAGGCGAAGACGACGGTGGCGCCGATCGCCGCGGCGGCATCGGCCAGTGCGGAGGCGCTCAAAGTCCGCGGCGACGTGACGTCCATGTCGGGGGTCACCGAGACCGCCCCCAGGGCCGGGCCCAGCAGCGCGAACGGCGCGAATCCGGCCACCAGGGCGTCCCCGGACTTCAGGCCGTAGGTCGCCTGCAGGGTGTCCCGCATCGCCGCGAGACGTCGGTGCGTGTAGACGACGCCCTTCGCCGGGCCGGTGGATCCGGAGGTGAAGAGCACGGCCGCGTCGGCGTCGGGATCGACCGGCTCGAAGTCGGCGGCTCCTCGTTCGACCGCGCTGGTTCCGGCTTGCTCGAGCTCGTGGACGGTGGCGACGACACCGAGCAGCCGCCGTTTGGCGGGGGAGAGGTCCCCGACGGCAATGCGCCGGCCCGGCCAGTTCAGCGCGCGGGCTCCGATCAGGGCGCGCTCGATCCCGATGAGGTAGGCCGGGCCGGCACCGCGGATGGCCCGGCCGAGGCCACGGGTACCCAATCCGGCATCGGCGACCACGATGACCGCCCCCAGCCGCAGGCAGGCATAGATCAGGGCGGTGAGTTCGGCACCCGGGGGAACCAGGAGGCTCACGCGGTCCCCGCGTCGCACGCCAAGCCCGGCGAGGCCGTGGGCGATGGCGTCGACCCGCCGGGCCAGGGAGGACCAGGAGAGCGCATGGGAGAGGCGGAGCCCGTCGGCGGCGGCGAGCATGTCCACCACGGCGTCCGTGTGGTCATCGCGCCGGGCATCGAGTTCGGCCAGCATGCTGCGGAAGCCGCTGTCAGCCCCGGAAGCTGGGCGGCCGGGTGCGGGATCCCCTGGGGAGGCACCGCCGTCGTGCCGTGAGCCCGCGTCCGCGGCCACGTCGGCGGGGATGGCCGAGCCCAGCCAGGCCAGGAGGGGCGTCGCGATGTCGCGGTCCTCGGGCAGCAGGTGCCCGGCCCCTTCGAAACGGTGCACGTCGGCCTGGGGCAGGCGGTCCAGCAGGTCGCGCAGGTAGCGGTCGGAGAACACGGGATCGCGGGGCCCCCACATCAGCAGGGCCGGGACGCCGAGCGTCCTGATCCCCGAGGAGATCGTGTCCAGCGCCGGCCAGCTGGGGTGCCCGGGCCGCGAGGGGATGTCGGCGACGAAGTGGGCGACGCCGGCACGGTCGGCTGCCGTGCGGTAGGGCTCCCTGAAGGCCGCCCGGACCGCCGGGTCCAGCGGGGGATGGGCCAGGGAATGGGTGACCTTCAGGAATGCGGGCGACGTTTGCGTTCCCCACCGGTGGACCGCCGGGTGCAAGGCCAGGCGCAGCGCCGGAGGCAGGGAGAAGCCCGCCGGGTGGACCGCCGTGTTCGTCAGGGCGATGGCTGCCAGCAGGTCGCGATGCCGGGTGGCCCAGCCCAGCGAGATGATGCCGCCCCAGTCGTGGCCGAGGGTGACCACGGGACCGCGGAGACCGAGCGCGTCGGTGAGGTCGCCGAGGTCGGTGACGCGGTCCTCGAGGCGCCGGAAGGTGGCGGTGCGCTCCGAGAAGCCCATGTCGAGCTGGTCGACCGCGACCACGCGCCATGGGGTGGCGGCGTCGGTGGCGGCCTCGACGACGCTGCGCCAGAGGTAGGACCAGGTGGGGTTTCCATGGACGGCGAGGATGGTGCCGGCGGGGGTGGCGCCATGGGATTCCAGGACCGGCCCGTTGTCCAGCACGTGCCAGCGGTGCGTGGTGCCCGGGCGGTCGCAACCAGCGGTGGAGGGGATGGTGAGGTATCGGGAGAATTCGGGGCGGACCCCGGGCCAGCTCCGACCTACCACGCCAGCTCCAGCATCGCCGTGTTCAGCCCCGACCCCACGCCCATGCACAGGACACGGTCCCCGGGGTTGAGCGAATTGGTCTCCTGGGCCAGCGTCATGGGCAGTGAGGCCGGCCCGACGTTGCCCCACTTCGGGAACGTGATCGGGACGCGGTCCCGGACGAGGTTGACGGCCTTGATGATCGCGTTCGTGTAGGAATTCGAGACCTGGTGCGTCACGTAGCGGTCCATCGACCCCCAGTTCCAGCCGTCCTGGTGGGCTTCATCCCAGGCATCGACCACCAGCTTCAAACCGTTGTCCAGCAGCCCCTTGGTGTCGGTGTACATGCCCTGGGGACCACCGACGCAGAGTTCGTGGTGCTCGGTTCCGGCCCGCGAGACCCCGCCGAGGATCCGGTGGCTGCCGGGATGCTCGTCCGCACGGCCGATGACGGCGGCCGCGGCGCCGGAGCCCAGGGTCAGGGTGGCGAATTCGCGCAGGTAGTCCTCGCGGGTCGAGTCCTGGCGGTTGAGCCGGTCAAAGGTCGGTTCCTGGGCGATCTGCGAATCCTCGCCGGCGACGATGAGGGCGTAGGAGATCTGTCCGGAGTCGATCATGTTCGCCGCCAGGGTGATGCCATTGACGAAGCCGAGGCAGGCATTGGCCAGGTCGAAGTTCATCGCCGAGGACGGAAGCCCCAGCCCGTTGTGCACCTTCACGGCGACGGAGGGTTCCAGGTTGGTGCGGGTGACCGAGGTGTTGATCAACAGGCCGATCTCGTGCGGTTCGACACCTGCTTCGGCCAGGGCCTTGGATCCGGCGTCGACGGCGGCATCGTCGAAACCGGTGCCTTCGGGCCACCAGCGGCGTTCGCTGACGCCGGCAACGCGCTCGAGGAGCTTCTTGGACAGGCGCAGGCGCTTCAGGCTGGGTTCAAGTCGCTTGTCGAACTCACTGGACGTGACGACGACGGGTGCCTCCACACTGCTGACGGCGAGAATCGCCGAGTTCGTGTGTCGAAACGTTGCATTGCCGCTCAATATCCAGCCTTCGTCCAAATCGGATCCGTGTGCCGCCGACGCATCCACCGATGCGAAGACTCTCCAACCGTTAACTATGCACGCTGCCCCACGGTTCCCGCACATTCACCGTGCGGCATGAATGGGCCCTGTGACATTCCACCCATCGTGTGGCAAACCCACGCCGACAGCCATGACCCAGTAGATTAGTGGCATCCGACCTCCCGTCCATCCAGCTGAAAGTCACCCGTGCACCTCAAGACGCTGACCGTCCGCGGATTCAAGTCGTTCGCCTCGGCGACGACCTTTGAATTCGAACCCGGCGTGACGGCGGTCGTCGGGCCCAACGGCTCGGGCAAGTCCAATGTGGTCGATGCCCTGTCATGGGTCATGGGGGAGCAGGGCGCCAAGAGCCTGCGTGGCGGCAAGATGGAGGACGTCATCTTCGCCGGCACCTCGGGGCGTCCGGCCCTGGGCCGCGCCCAGGTGTCGCTGACCATCGACAATGCCGACGGCGCGCTGCCGATCGAGTACTCGGAAGTCACCATCACCCGCACGCTTTTCCGGGCCGGCGGATCCGAGTACGCCATCAACGGCCGGTCCTGCCGGCTCCTCGATATCCAGGAACTGCTCTCGGACACCGGCATGGGGCGGGAGATGCACGTCATCGTCGGGCAGGGACAACTGGACCGCATCCTGCACGCCACCTCGGAGGAACGCCGCGGCTTCATCGAGGAGGCCGCCGGTGTGCTCAAGCACCGCAGACGGCGGGAAAAGACGGTCCGCAAGCTCGATTCGATGGCGGCAAACCTTTCCCGGCTCCAGGACCTGACCGGCGAAGTCCGGCGGCAGCTGACCCCGCTGGGCAAGCAGGCCGAGGTCGCCCGCCGCGCCCAATCGGTGCAGTTCGAGGTCCGGGATGCCCGTTCACGGCTCCTGGCCGACGAGTTGGTCACCCTGCGGGAGTCGCTGGCCCGCGAACTCGAGGACGAGCGCCGCCTGCGGGAGCGCCGCGACGAGGTTGAGCGGACGGTCCAGGAGGTCAAGCAACAACAAACAGACCTTGAGGCCGCCGTGGCACGGATCGTCCCCGAGGTGAATGCCGCGCGCGAAGCCTGGCACGCACTGAACACGAGCCGCGAGCGCTTCCGCGCCCTCCGGGCACTCGCCGGTGAAAGGGAACGGAACCTGGCCGCCCAGGCACACGTCGTCCATGACACATCACGCGACCCCGACCGCATGGAGGACCAGGCCAGGCGGCTGCAGTCCGAGCTGGAGGCGATCGAACACGAGCGCGACATGCTCTCGGCCCGGCTGGAGGACACCATCGCCCGCCGCACGGCCGCCGAAACGGCGGCCGCAGCCGAGGCGCAACGTGTGACCACGTTGATGCGCGCCGCAGCCGACCGCCGGGAAGGACTGGCCAAGCTGGCCGGCAAGGTCGGCTCGGCGCGCAGCCGCGTTGAAACACTCGAGGACGAACTGGCCCGGCTGCGCAAGGCGGCAGAGCAGGCCCGTGAACGGGCCGCGGCAGCCCGGCTGCAGTACACGGAGCTTGAGCAGCAGGCCAGCGGCGTCGAGGACTCCGAGGAGGACCTCGACGCCGACCACGAACGCGCCGAAACCCTGTTGGCCACCTGCGCGGCGGAACTCGAGGACGTCTCCGGGAGGGAGCGGGCCGCCGAGCGCGAGCGCGCCGCCCTGCAGGCCAGGGCCGAGGCGCTGCAGGCGGGCATGGACCGCAAGGACGCCTCCGAGCAGATCCTCGCCGCCGGACACGAGGGCATCCGGGGGCGCATCAGCGCCGACCTCCGCGTCCTGCCCGGGTATGAAACGGCCGTCGCAGCCGCCCTCGGTCCCTATGCGGAAGCACTGAGCGCCCGATCCGGCGAGCAGGCCCTCACGATCCTCGAAACGGTCCGCGGAGAGGAAGCCGGCCGCATCCACCTTGTCTTCCCACAGGATTCGTTGCCACACGGCGGGAGGGCTGGTGGCAGCGGACGGCACCAGGAAGCGACCGGCCAGCTGCCGGCGGGCGCCCGGTGGGCTGCCGAGCTCGTGGGCGTCCACGAACCGGCCCCGGAGGGCCTCGAGGATGCGGTCCACGCCCTCTTGTCCGGGGTGGCCGTTGCCGACTCCGCCGCAGACGCCGCCGCCATCCTGGCCGGAGCCCCCCACCTCCGGGTGGTGACCCGCTCCGGCGACGTCCACACCGCGACCAGTGCAGCGGGAGGCACGGACTCCGGCTCCTCCCTGCTCGAGCAGCAGGCGGCCATCGACGCCACCACTGCCGATCTCGACGCCGCCACGGCAACCTACGAAAAGCTCCGGTTCCAACGGGCAGCGGCCGAGGACCGCCGTCATGCAGCAGCGGAAGCCGTTGAAGCAGCCCTGGAACGGCTCTACCAATCGGATGCGCGCATCACCGGGGTTGCGGAACAGCTGGCGACCTTCGGCTCCACGATCCGCCAATCGATGACCGAAGCCGAACGCGCCGAACAGCAAATGGCCACGGCCGCGGACGCGCGCGAGGCGGCCGAGCTGGCCTTGTCCGAGCTGGAGGAACGCCTCGCTGCGGCGCACCGGGAACCGACCGACGAGGAACCCGACAACACCGCCCGTGAACGGCTGGACGCGGAAGCCGCCGCCGCCCGGCAGGAGGAACTCGAAGCCCGTCTGGCGCTGCGCGGCAGCGAGGACCAGGTGGGCCATCTGGGCAGCCGCCGGGAGTCGCTGCTGCGTTCTGCGGCCACGGAGCGCCGCAACCGCGAACAGGCCGAACGGCGGGCCGCCGCACGGCGCCGCCAGGCAGCGCGCGCCGCGGCGGTTGGAAGCGCCGTCGAGGCTGCCCTCGAGCGCATCGAGGACTCCCTGGACGGGGCCGGCGCCGAGCGCGACCGCCTCGTCGTCGAGCGCGATGAGGCGGAAGCCCGCCTGGGCCACGTACGTGCGCGCGGCGTCGAGCTGTCCACGGAGCTGGCCGGACTGACCGACACGGTCCACCGGGACGAACTCGCACGGGCCGAGCAGCGGATGCGCATCGAGGGCCTCGAGGCCCGGTCCGTGGAGGAATTGGGCATGACGCCGGAGCACTTGGTCGAGAACTACGGGCCGCATCTGCTGGTTCCCCAGCCCGAGCAGGAGGCGGACAAGTGGGCCGCCCTTCGCCAGGACGTCGACGAGGACGGCGTCCCGATCGAGCAGGGCAGGCCATTCGACCGGGCCGAACAGCAGAAACGGCTGCGCAAGGCCGAGAAGGACCTGGCCTCGCTGGGAAAGGTCAACCCCCTGGCCCTGGAGGAGTTCGCCGCCCTGGAAGAACGGCACCGGTTCCTCGCGGACCAGCTCCAGGACCTCACCTCCAGCCGCAAGGACCTGCTAGACATCATCCGCGATGTCGACGAGCGCGTCGAACGCGTCTTCACCGAGGCCTTCCACGACACGGCGAGGCAATTCGAGGCCGTGTTCGCCACCCTGTTCCCCGGCGGCGAAGGTCGGCTGGTCCTCACCGACCCGGAGGACATGCTCAACACGGGCATCGAGGTCCAGGCCCGGCCGGCCGGCAAGAAGATCAAGCGGCTCTCGCTGCTCTCCGGTGGGGAACGGTCCCTCACCGCGGTTGCCCTCCTCGTGGCGATCTTCAAGGCCCGGCCGTCACCGTTCTACGTGATGGACGAGGTCGAGGCGGCCCTGGATGACACGAACCTGGGCCGGCTCCTCACGATCTTCCGGGAACTGCAGGAGGCGAGCCAGCTGATCATCATCACGCACCAGAAGCGCACCATGGAGATCGCCGACGCGCTCTACGGAGTCTCCATGCGCGGCGACGGGGTGACGAAGGTCATCAGCCAGCGGCTCGGCACCAGCCGCACCCCGTGAGCGGGGCGGTGATTGGCAACTCGCCAGCCGTTACCGGCGGTGGGGTAGCAGGGCGCTCGGTTCGACCAGGGGCTTGAAGACGGTTCTGACAAGCCTGGTCTCGGACAGGACGCAGACCGCGAGGGCCCCGAGGATGAACAGCCCCGTCGTGACGGAGGGCTGGCCCCAGGTCTTCCACTCGGTCAGGCCGACCAGCGTCAGGACCTGCAGGTGGAGCAGGTACGGGTACATGGTGTGCCGCCCCGCCTCGGCGATCCACTGTCCGGCCCGTGTCGGGGCACCCGGCGTGCCGGGCAGCACCAGCAGGAATGCCGTCGCGCTGACGGTCGCCAGGACCAGGACCCCCAGCCGAACGGCCATGCCAGCGAGATTCCCCTGCCCCAGGTCCTCATAGGAGGACTTGCCCAGGAAGGGACTACGCCAAAAGTCCTTGCCCAGCACGAAGACGACCACGGCCAGCGCGAACAGATAGATGCCGGCTCCGACCCGCAGCATGACACGGCGTCGCCACGCGGCCACCAGGTCCACCAGGTAGGGCCCGGCGACGAAGAGGGGCAGGAAGAAGAGGACGCGGGACAGCGAGAGCCAGCTGCCGATATGGGGGCTGAGGCCGGCCAGAAGCGCTATGAGCAGGGTCAGCGGAACAGCCCAGCGGATGCCCCGGAACCACGGGCCGATGAGGCGCCAGCCGGCCAGGGCGACGAGGAACCACAGCCCGAAGGTCTGGTTCGTGAAGGACCAGCTGGGGTCATCGCCTTCCAGGAACCAGCCCAGGGCAAAGGCGACCACCTGGAAAATGAGATACGGCAGCAGCAGTTGCCACCAGATCTTGGCCAACGTCTTGCCGCCCGCTTCCGCGCGGCGGGCGCCCCAGCCGGCGAGGATGACGAAGACGGGGATGTGGAAGACGTAGACGAAATTCGACACGACGATGGCCAAGCCGCTCTCCGACCGCATTTGCCCCACGGCATGGCCCATGACCACCAGCACGATGGCGATCCACCGGGCCTGGTCGATCCATGTTTGGCGGACCCCCACCGTGGTGGGGCCGGAGGTTGTGGCGGAGCTCATGCATGTCCCTTCGAACTGATCCTCGTCATGGGCAGAAGCCAGCATAACCGCGGGGACTGCGCATCCCGCGACCAGCACGGCCGGATGGCCAGTTCCCAGTAACTTCCCACGTCCCGACCCGGTCCCCGATAACGGCGGGGCGGACCAGCCCCGTTATTCTGGAATGCGACCAAATCACATGTCCACATTCGAGCAGGGGGCGAACGGAGGCCGACTGCAATCCGTAGCAACAAACCTGAAAACCCCACCAAGCCCGGATACCGGGCCGATATCCAGGGCCTGCGGGCGATCGCCGTATCGCTGGTCGTGGTGTACCACCTGCTGCCGAAAGCGGTCACCGGTGGGTACGTCGGGGTCGATGTCTTCTTCGTCATCTCCGGGTTCCTGATCACCAGCCACCTGCTCTCCAAGCCGCCGACGAACCTGCGGCTCCTGGGCCAATTCTGGGCCCGCCGTATCCGGCGTCTGCTGCCGGCGGCGTTCGTCGTCATCCTGGGAACGCTGGCGATGACGTGGGCGCTGGCCCCGGAAAGCCGGTGGCGCAGCATCTCCTGGGATGCCATTGCCTCGGCCTTCTACTTCCAGAACTGGCGTTTGGCCACCGGCTCCACGGACTACCTGGGGGCCGAAGAGGCAGCATCGCCACTGCAGCATTTTTGGTCGCTGTCCATCGAGGAACAGTTCTACGTCTTCTGGCCCCTGCTGATCCTGCTGGTGATGGCTCTCGCCGCGCACTTCGGATGGAAGCGCCGCGCCAGCGTGACGGGGGCGATCCTCGTGGTCGTCGTCGCCTCCTTCGCCATTGGCCTGTACTACACGCATGCCGATCCGGCTGCTGCCTACTTCGTGACGACGACGAGGATCTGGGAATTGGGCATCGGCGCAGCCCTGGCCTGCGTCGGCCCGCTGCTGCGCCCAGGCAGGAGCACCGCCATCCTGGTGGCATGAGCGGGCCTGGCCCTCATCCTGTGGTCCGCCACGGCCTACACTCCCGATACGTCCTTCCCGGGCGCGGCTGCCCTGGCGCCGACGCTGGGTGCCGCGCTGGTGATCTGGGCCGCCAGCGAGTCGCGGTGGTCGCCCACGGGCTGGCTGTGTCTCCGTCCCGTCCAGTGGCTCGGGGACGCCTCCTACTCGATCTACCTGTGGCACTGGCCCTTCGTTGCCTTGATCCCCTTCGTTGGCAACGGCCGGACCGGCTGGGTGGATTCGGTGGTCATCGTCGTGGCGACGTTGGTGCTGTCGGCCCTGACGAAAGTGTACGTGGAGGACCGCTTCCGCAACGCACGGCTGCTCGGCAAGACGCCACGCAGCTTTGTCCTGGCCGGGGGATCCATGGGCCTCGTTGCCGCACTTGCCCTGGTGCCGATCGCGATGGTGGTCCAGCAGGCCGAGACGTCCATGGCCCGGGCGGCCGAAGCACGGACGTCGACGGACCCATGCACGGGAGCCCGCGCCCTTGACCTGCCAGCATCGGCCTGCCCGCCCGTCACCCGGAATCAGCTGGTCCCGGAACCGGCAGTGGCCGGGGACGACAAGTCGGACATCTATGCGGACGGATGCCTGGAGCATTCGCCCTACGAGGGACTGAGCCGCTGTGTCTACGGCACCGGTTCACGAGACGTCGCCATCGTCGGCAACTCGCACGCGGCCCAATGGGTTCCGGCACTGCGGGAGATCGCCAAGAAGCACGACCTGCGGATCACCACGTTCACCGCCGCTTCCTGTGCCCCATCGATGCGAACCTCGACTTCACACCGGACCGCAGCAAGGCCTGCCGGGCGTGGGGGGAGCGGGCCGTGAAAGCCACCAGCGGGAACCAGTTCGACCTGGTCATCGCAACGACGCGCAACGTCCATGGGGTCGCCAGCTCGACCCAGAAGACCGTCCAATCCGGCCTCGAGCACGGCTACGAGGGATTGCTGAAGGAATGGCTGGCGGAGAAGACCAATCTCCTGGTGTTGCATGACACGCCGTTCCCGGAGGACACCCTCAAGTCGATTCCGGACTGCCTGGCCAATCCCCTCAAGAACATCGCCGACTGTTCCGGCAGCCGCGGCACCTGGGTGCCCGAGGACCCGCTCTATGCCGCGGCGAAGAAGTTGGGACACGGCATCGATACCGCCGATCTCAACGACCACTTCTGCCGCGAGGACCGCTGCTATGGGGCCAACGGCGGTGTGGTCACGTACTTCGACGGGTCTCATGTCTCGGCAACGTACGCCGCGACGTTGGCGCCGTATCTGGCCCCCAAGGTATTGGAGGCCCTGGACGGCTGATTGCTGCCTCCTGTTCACCGGCTGCACCCGCGGCCGGTCGACGGGCGGCCGGCAGGGTTGCTCAGCGGTGTTCGGGCAGTGTCCGCGGAACAGTCCACCAGGCGGCGGCTCCAACGAGTCCAACCACCCCGGTGATGCCGAAGGCCCACCCGAAGCCCCAGCTGTCGGCGATCAAACCCGCGACTACGGGCCCCAGGATCGCCCCCGAGTCCGTCGCCATCTGGAACCCCGCCATCACCTTGCCCCCGTTGTGGTCGCGCCCGATGACATCGGCGACGGCGGCCTGCTGGGCGGGATTCATGAATCCAATGCCCGCCCCGGCGATGATCGACAAGGCGATGAACAGGACCTCATGGTCGGCCAGTCCAATGCCGGCCAGGGCCAGCGAGCCGATGGTCAGGCCGACGAGGACCGGCATGCGGCGGCCGTGCCGGTCGGTCACCCGCCCGGCCACGGTCAGCGCGACGGCATTGCCGATGGCGAACAGGCCCAGGGACAACCCGGCCAGCGCCGCGCCGTCGTCGAAGGCCTGTGCCGCGAAGAGGGGGACCAGCGCAACCCGGACCCCGAAATTGGACCAGCCATTGGCGAAGCCGGAGACCAGGGCCGCGCGGTAGACCCGGCTGCGCAGGGCTTCGGTGAAGAGCATGGCGGGTCTGGAATCTCGTGGTCCGCGTTTGGCCGACGACCGGACGCCCAACAGGGAGAGGTAGACGATGGCGGCGGCAACGATGAGCGCGCCCCCATAGATGAAGAAGGGCAGCCGGTAGCCGAAGACCGCGAGGAAGCCGCCGACCACGGGTCCCACGATGTTGCCGATGAGGAACGAGCCGGCGTAGTAGCCGGAAATGCGGCCGCGGATCTCGGGCGGGGCCAGCCGCGCGATCAGCGACATGGCCGAGACGGTGAACATCGTCGATCCGAGTCCGCCGGCCGCCCGGAAGACCAGCAGTTGCGTGTAGTCCTGCGCGAAACCGCACAGGATGGTCGACACGGCGACGATCAGGACGCCGCCGACGTACACGGGCGGCTCGCTGAGGGCGGAGGTGAGGCGTCCGCTCACCGGCGCGAAGGCCAGGCGCGTGAGCGCGAACACGCTGACGATGAATCCCGCGGCCGCCACTCCGACGTCAAAGCTCTTGGCAAACTGGGGCAGGATCGGGGCGATCAGGCCGAAGCCGAGGGCGATGACGAAGGCGGCGGCGATCAGGACCTTGATCTCGCGGGGTATCGTCAGCGTTTCCGGCGCGCGGGAAGGTGTGCTCATCAAGCCACCAGCCTAGTCTGTGAGAAACTGGAGCCGTGCCTACAGATACCCTCCTGATCATTGCCATCGTCGTCGTCGTGGTCCTTGTCATCGGTCTCGGGACGGCCTTCTTCCTGCGTGGGCGCAAGACGCCCCCGGGGACGTATACGTCGACGCGGGACCCCAATGATCCGGCTCCCGGAACCGGGACCGACACGCTGGTGCGGCCGGGCGAAGCCCCCGCCCAGGATGTGGACGGCGTCACGGGCGTTGACACCCTCCCGGCCCCGGAGGACACGCTGGGCCGCGAAGAGGTCGCCGTCGACGTCCCGGCCCCGGTGCTCGGTCGACTGGCCCGCCTCCGCGCGCGGCTGGTCAAGTCGAACAACGCCCTGGGCAAGGGGCTGCTGGCACTGCTGTCCCAGGACAAGATCGACGAGGACGTGTGGGACGAGATCGAGGAAACGCTCCTGCTCGCCGACCTCGGCAGCGAGCCGACCCAGGAACTGGTCGACGCGCTGCGCGAGCGCGTCAAGGTCGAGGGCCACCGCGATCCCGCCCAGGTCAGGACCATGCTGCGCACCGAACTGATCAAGCTCGTCGACCCGGAGATGGATCGTTCGATCGTCTCCGACCGCCAGCCGACCGGCCCGTCCATCGTCATGGTGGTCGGGGTGAACGGCGTCGGCAAGACCACGACCATCGGCAAGATCGCCCGCGTCCTGGTGGCCGAGGACAAGGACGTCATCCTGGGAGCCGCTGACACCTTCCGCGCCGCCGCCGCCGAACAACTGGCCACCTGGGGTGCCCGGGTCGGCGTACCCACGGTGCGCTCCCACGCCGACGGGGCGGACCCCGCCTCCGTCGCCTTCGAAGCCGTGAAGGCCGGCATCGAGCAGGAAGTCGACGTCGTCATGATCGACACGGCAGGCCGCCTGCAGAACAAGGTGGGCCTGATGGACGAGCTGGGCAAGATCAAACGCGTCGTGGAAAAGCAGGCGGCCGTCAACGAGGTCCTGCTCGTGCTGGATGCCACCACCGGGCAAAACGGGCTGAACCAGGCCAAGGTGTTCTCCGAGGTCGTCAACGTGACCGGCATCGTCCTGACCAAGCTCGACGGGACCGCCAAGGGCGGCATCGTCGTGGCCATTCAGCGCCAACTGGGCGTCCCGGTCAAGCTCGTGGGCCTGGGGGAGGGCCCCGACGACCTCGCGCCCTTCGATGCCGCGGACTTCGTCGACGCCCTGCTGGACTAGCGCACAGCGGTCCCGGACCGCTTTTTCGGGCCCCGTATCCCTCCTGGGTGCGGGGCCCGAAACATGTCCGTAACCGGGCGGGAACCAGCCCCTTACCTGGCAGCGGGATTTGTAACGGCGGCGAAACCGCAGCGCACCCCGTCGTGAAACACGGACACGGAATTCTTGAGGCACAGGCGGGATGGACCCGCCGGGATCGCCTCGGGAGGACCTGCGATGGAATTATCTGCCGGTAACGTCTGGATGATGGCCTGTGCGGCACTGGTGTTGCTGATGACCCCTGGACTGGCCTTCTTCTACGGAGGCATGACGCGCGCCAAGGCCGTCCTGAACATGATGATGATGAGCTTCGCGTCGGCGGGCGCCGTCGGCGTCGTCTGGGTGCTGTGGGGCTACTCGATGAGTGGCGGCGGAACGGGGCTGGGCGGTCTGGTGGCCGACCCCTTCACCGCCTTCGGGCTGACGTCCCTGGTCGGGTCGGACGCCCTGATCGGCGTGGGATACGGCGCAACGTTCGCCATCATCACGGTCGCCCTGATTTCCGGGGCGGTCGCCGACCGGGCCAAGTTCGGTGCCTGGCTGGCGTTCGCCCCGATCTGGACGACGGTCGTCTACGTGCCCATCGCCTATTGGGTCTGGGGCGGGGGCCTGCTCGGTCCGGACGGGGCCATCGGCTCGTGGGCCGGCGAGGCCATCGACTTCGCCGGGGGCACGGTGGTGCACATCAACGCCGGCGTCGCGGGGCTGGTGCTTGCGCTGATCCTGGGCAAGCGCCGGGGCTTCGGGAAGGACCCGAGCCAGCGCCCGCACAACATCCCGCTGGTCATGATCGGCGCAGCCCTTCTCTGGTTCGGCTGGTTCGGCTTCAACGGCGGCGCCGCCGGGACGGCCGAGGAAGCGGGCCTGATCTGGGTGAACACGCTGGCGGCCCCGGCCGCCGCGATGCTCGCCTGGATCGCCATCGAGAGGATCCGCGACGGGCACCCGACATCCCTCGGGGCGGCCTCCGGCGTCGTGGCCGGCCTGGTGGCGATCACCCCAGCCTGTGCCAACGTGTCCCCGGTGGGGGCCATCGCCCTGGGCTTCGTGGCCGGGGTGGCGGCGGCCCTGGCCGTGGGGCTGAAGTACCGCTGGGGCTACGACGACTCCCTGGACGTCGTGGGCGTGCACCTGGTCGCCGGCCTGGTGGGAACGCTGGCGCTCGGTTTCCTGGCCCTGCCCGGCGAGGACACCGCAGGGGGCCTGTTCTACGGCGGCGGGCCCGCGCAGCTGGGCAGCCAGCTGGTTGCCGTCGTCGTGTGCATGGCCTACACCGGCGCCATGACGGCGGTCATCGGGCTGGCCCTCCACAAGACCGTGGGCCTACGGATCACCGCCGAGGCCGAGGAGACCGGCATCGACCTCGCGGAGCACGCCGAGACGGGCTACGAGTTCGGCGGCCTCGGCACCACCGGGTCCTTCGTCCCGCACCCCGCCACCTCCAGCCACCTGCAGAACACCACGGAAAGGGCCTAGCCATGCAACTGATCACCGCGATCATCCGCCCGGAGAAGATGGGCATCATCCGCGACGCACTGGAAAGCTACGGCGTCCAGGGCCTCACCGTCAGCCAGGCCAGCGGGTATGGGCGGCAACGCGGCCACACGGAGGTGTATCGCGGCGCCGAATACACGATCGACCTGCTGCCCAAGGTCCGGGTGGAGATCCTGGTGGGCGACGACCGGGCCGACGACGTCGTGGACGTGCTGGTGGCCTCGGCCAACACCGGGCGGGCCGGCGACGGCAAGGTCTGGGTCACCGAGGTGCGGGAAGCGGTCCGCGTGCGGACCGGTGAACGCGGGGACGCCGCCGTCTAGCCTTCGGCGGTCGGGGGGGCCTGCTCGTCCAACGCGGTCCCCGGGTACTCCCCGGCCTTCGGGGCCCGTTCGAGCCGGACCTCCTGCGTGGTCAGCCAGTTCTCCGGCCCGTTGGACCCGGCGGGATACTCCTCCAGCGGAACCTCGTTGTTCTCCCAGGCGGCAAGGACCGGTTCGACGATCCGCCAGCACTGCTCGGCGGTGTCATCGCGCACGGACAGGGTGGGGTCCCCGGCCAGCACCCCGGCGAGGACTTCGCCATAGGGGAGCAGGTCCGGGCTGTTGAGCTGCGCGGCCAGGCCGATCCGGTCCAGCTGGTACATGTCGCCGGGTCCGTTGACGTCCAGTTCCAGCTCGAGCGTGTCGGGACCGAACCCGATCCGCAGCCGGGTGGGGGAGTCGTTTCCGGTGAAGCCCTCGGGCAGGTGGGAGACGGGTTTGAAGGTGATGACCGCTTCCTTGCGGGGACACCCCAGGGCCTTGCCGGAGCGCAGCAGGAACGGCACCCCGGCCCACCGGGCGTTGTTGATCCGCAGTTCGATTTCCGCCAGCGTCTCCGTATTGTTGGCCGCGTCCACGCCGTCCTCGTCGACGTAGTCCGGCACCTCGTGGCCGCGGCTGGTGCCGGCCGTGTACCGGGCCCGGCGGGTGCTCTTCGCGTAGTCGGCGGGGACCTTCGTGGCCCGCAGGACCGAACCGATGTGGTCGCGCAGGTCCCGCTCGCCGAGGGTGGCGGGGGCATTCAGGGTCAGCAGCGCCAGGATCTGGAGCAGGTGGGACTGGATCATGTCCCGCAGCGCGCCGGCATGGTCGTAGTAGCCGGCCCGCGATTCCAGGGCCAGGTCCTCGTCGTAGAAGATCTCCATCTTGGCCACGTGGTCGGCGCTGAACAGCGGTTCCAGGAAGCGGTTCGCGAAGCGCAGGCCCAGGATGTTGAACACCGTGGCCTTGCCCCGGAAGTGGTCCACCCGCTGGATCGATTCCTCCGGGACCAGGCGGGTCAGCGTCCTGGTCAGTGCGTGGGCCGACTCGGCGCTCGAGCCGAAGGGCTTCTCCATCACCAGGGTGGTGCCTTCGGGGACCTCCTCGGGCGTGAGGACCTCGCAGGCCTTCTGGCTGACCGTGGGCGGCAAGGCGAAGTAGAGTGCGACTGGACCGTCCAGCGTGGCGAGCAACTTGCCCAGTTCGCCGGGCGCGGTGACGTCCAACCCTTCATAGCGGGTCGCCTCGGCGATGCGGTCCAGGTAGGAGGCACCGTCTCCGGTGGCCTTCTTCTTGGCCTCGGCGAACACGCTGGAGACGCGGTCCTTCCAGTCCTGCGCGCTGAAGTCCGTCGAGCCGGCACCGACGAGCACCAAGTCAGCCTCGCGGCCGGTGGCGATCAGCTGCGCCAGGCCGGGCAAGAGGAGCCGGCCGGTCAGGTCGCCGGAGGCACCCAGGATGAGCAGTGTCTTGACATGGGCTTTCTTCGCTTCACTCACGGTCCCTAGCTTGCCATCCCCGGCGGCGCCCTGTCTGCCCGGAGTGATTCGGTGCCGCCGGGCTGGCCGGGGCTTGGTAACCTTGGAAGTCGAGTCCCGCGGGGTTTCCCCGTAGCCATCCACACGAAAGTAGTCCAGCTCCCGTGTTCAATTCACTCTCCGACCGGCTGACAGCGACGTTCAAGAACCTGCGCGGCAAGGGCAGGCTCACGGAGGCCGACGTCGATGGCACCGTCCGCGAGATCCGACGGGCCCTGCTGGACGCCGATGTCGCCGTGCCCGTGGTGCGTGCCTTCGCCGCCCAGGTCAAGGAGCGTGCGCTGGGCGCCGAGGTCAGTGCCGCACTGAACCCGGGGCAGCAGATCGTCAAGATCGTCAACGAGGAACTCGTGGGGATCCTCGGCGGGGAGACCCGCCGGCTGAACCTGGCCAAGGTCCCGCCGACGGTCATCATGCTCGCGGGCCTGCAGGGCGCGGGCAAGACCACCCTGGCCGGCAAGCTCGCGAAGTACCTCAAGGCCCAGGGCCACACCCCGCTCCTGGTGGCGTGCGACCTCCAGCGCCCGAACGCCGTCAAGCAGCTGCAGGTCAACGGTGAACGTGCCGGGGTGCCCGTCTACGCCCCGCACCCCGGTGTCTCCTCCGAGTTCGAGGAAGCCACCGGCGATCCCGTGGTCGTCGCGCGCAACGGCGTCTCCGAAGGC
The DNA here is from genome assembly GCF_041679245.1 of Arthrobacter sp. JSM 101049. NCBI lineage: Bacteria > Bacillati > Actinomycetota > Actinomycetes > Micrococcales > Micrococcaceae > Arthrobacter > Arthrobacter sp. JSM 101049. Next base: position 77,168 of record NZ_JBGFFC010000008.1, read on the forward strand.
CGGCAGAAGCAGCACGACATCGTCATCATCGACACCGCCGGCCGCCTCGGCGTCGACGCGGAGATGATGCAGCAGGCCGCGGACATCCGCGCCGCCGTCAACCCGCACGAGGTCCTGTTCGTCATCGACGCGATGATCGGCCAGGATGCGGTGAACACCGCCCAGGCGTTCAACGACGGCGTCGGCGTCACCGGCGTCGTGCTGTCCAAGCTCGACGGCGATGCCCGCGGCGGTGCCGCCCTGTCGGTCGCCTCGGTGACGGGCAAGCCGATCATGTTCGCCTCGACTGGCGAGAACCTGGGCGACTTCGAGGTCTTCCACCCGGACCGCATGGCCAGCCGCATCCTGGACATGGGCGACATCATGACGCTCATCGAGCAGGCCGAGCAGAACTGGGACAAGGGCGAAGCCGAGCGCATGGCGAAGAAGTTCGCCGACCGCGAGGACTTCACGCTCGAGGACTTCCTGTCCCAGATGCAGCAGATCAAGAAAATGGGCTCCATGAAGAAGATGCTCTCCATGATGCCCGGGGCAGCGATCTCCAAGCAGCAACTCGAGCAGTTCGACGAGCGGCAGATCGACCGCATCGAGGCCATCGTGCGCTCGATGACCATGCACGAACGCGTCGCCCCCAAGATCATCAACGGATCCCGCCGCGCCCGCATCGCCAAGGGCTCGGGCACCTCGGTCTCCGAGGTGAACCAGATGCTCGAACGCTTCGGCGAGGCGCAGAAGATGATGAAGCGGATGGCAGCCGGCGGGGGGATGCCCGGCATGCCCGGCGGCCGTGGCGGTGCCAAGAAGGGCAAGGGCGGCGGCAAGAAGAAGCAGAAGTACGGCAACCCGGCCAAGGCCGCCCAGGCCGAACTGGAGGCCAAGAACCGCACGTCGGCCACCCCCTCCGCGCGGAGCGGCGCCGCCTTCGGCCAGCAGGCGAACCAGGACTTCGACCCGTCGAACCTGAACCTGCCCAAGGGCTTCGAGAAGTTCCTGGGCAAATAGGCGCGGCGGCGGGAGCGGCTGATGTCTGTTGTGCAGGGACTGGATGGGTTCCTCAGTGCCCGGTGGAAGCACCGTGCCTACGCCTCGATCCTGGTCCGGCGTTCCGACGGCGCGGTGCTGACCGTCAAGGACTCGGCCGGGATCAACGAGGCCAGCTACGGGGACGACTCGGAGCCCGACTGGGTGCTGCCCGCTGCTGCCGTGCGATCCGGCATGGGGCCACGGGGCGCCGCTGCCTCGGTGCTCTCCCGGTTGGCGCTCGAGCCGACGATGGGCCGCGTCCTGGTCCACGACTTCCGTCCCGTCGCTGGTACCCAGGCTGCCGGTGACGGCGATACCGGCACCGAATTCCTGGTGTACGACGGCGGCACCTGGGTGACCGACGTCGAGCGGTTCACCGCCGATGGGGGTCTGCTCCAGGTCAGGTTCTGCCCGTTGGAACAGCTGCCGGTCCTGCTGCCACCGGGTGATGCCGAACGCGCGGCTGCCGCCGTGCGGGCCCTGGAACTCGGGGGTGTGACTGAACTCGAGACCGGCCGCGACGTGACCCCGCGTCATGTGCCCGGCAACCGGCAGCCGCCGCGGAACCTTATGCCTGACCTTCCCCAGACGGCTCCCGTCCCGGGGCTCAAGAATCGCGATTCGGCGCCGGCCCAATAAACATTCGGCACGACGGGAGCGGCCTTCGCATTCGTCGTTCTCAGGGCCAGTAGCAGCCAATGAAGGGACTGCACATGTCTTTGTCGCGCAGATCGCTGATCGTCTCGGCTGGAGGCTTGGTGGTTGCATCCGCCGCGGGATGCGCCGGCAAGGGGGCCGGAGCAGCGGCGCCTGGAAATGCGGTGGCGTCGATCGAATACCCCGCCATGGCAGCGCACCGGGGTGGGCTCGCCTTGTACCCCGAATCAACCATGGTGGCCTTTGAATCCATTGTGAGGAATTATCCGCATGCCGTGCTCGAGATGGACGTGAGGACATTGCGGGACGGCCGGCTAGTGGTCTTCCACGACTCGTCCGTGGGCCGCGTGGCCACAAACTCCAAGGCCCGGGTGTCGGATCTGGACTCGCAGCAGTGGCGGGCACTGCGTATCGCCGATCCGCAAGGAGGTCCGGCTCAGCCGCCGGTATTCCTAGACGAAGTGCTGCAACGGTTCGGAGGCACGGAACGTGTCTTGATGATCGAACGCAAGGGGGCCACGGATCTCAGGACCTTCATGGACGTACTCCGGCCATTCCGCTCACAGGTGATCCTGCAGGATTTCGAGCGGAGTAAGGCAGAGAGCATGACAGCGGCCGGATTCAAGGTCGTTCAGTTGACCGGAAAGGGCACTCCGAAAATCATCCCCGGTGTGTATGCGCTCGGCGTCGCTTCGGATGCGATCACCAATGAACTATGCGAACGCGCCCACGAGCAGGACACAGTCGTCTGGGCCTGGGGAGACGACGTTGTTTTCAAGGACCCTCAGCTGCTCTCCCTTGGCGTCGACGGGTTCATCGTCAACGACCCATCACGGTCAATCCTCATCCAGCTCCCGGACGAACGAGCCAAACCGCAGCTTCAGACGGCCGCCAAGCGGTAGCCTTGCCTGCCTACCTTTATTGAAGTTTAAAGTAAATGATGAGATCATGGAAGCAGAAGAAGACCTGCCAATCCTCCTGAAGGAGCACCCCATGACCTCCGCCGCACCGGAACCCCGCACCGCCGACTTGCTGCCCGACGGCCTCGGGATGGGCACGCTGACCCTGAAGGTCGGCGACCTCGCCAAGATGACCGAGTACTACCGCACTGCGCTGGGCCTGACGGTCCTTGCCGATGATGCTGCCGGCGTCGTGCTAGGGCGGATCAACGAGCCGCTGCTCCGGCTTGAGGACCGCCACGGACTGATCCTGCCCGGGCGCGGCGAGGCCGGCCTGTTCCATGCCGCCCTGCTCTTCAGGGACCGTTCGTCCCTGGCGGCGGTCGTCGCCTCAGCGGCGCAGCACCCGGAGAGCCGCTTTGCGGGCAGCGCCGACCATCTGGTCTCCGAGGCGTTCTACTTCACCGATCCCGAGGGCAACGGCATCGAACTGTACTGGGACCGCCCGCGGGAGCAGTGGAGCTGGACCGGTTCGACCGTGCAGATGGACTCGTTGGCCTTGAGCCCCAACGACTATCTCCGCAGCCACCTGACCGAGCAGGCCGCCGGCGGCCTCGCTGCGGCAGCCGCCGAGATCGGCCACGTCCACCTGCAGGTCGGCGACACGACCGTCGCCCGCGACTTCTACGTCGACACCCTCGGGTTCGCCGAGACCGCCGGATGGCACGGCCAGGCGTTGTTCGTTTCCGCCGGCGGGTACCACCACCACATGGCCATGAACGTCTGGAACAGCCGCGGCGCCGGACCGCGCAAGGACACCCTGGGGCTGGGCGAGGTGCTCATTCGCGTTCCCGGTGCGGACGACGTCGCTGCCGTGGCCGACCGACTGCGGTTCGCCGGCATCGAGAACCACCATGATGGATCCGAGCTGCGCTTCGAGGATCCCTGGCGCAACCGGCTGCGCATCGCGATCGGCTAGCTCCGGCACGCGCGGCGCAGGTCGCGCCCGTCGATCCCATCTGGCATAATGAGACGGTACTCGATCGACGTGGCCCCTCTCTCCGCGTGTGCATCGTGTCCTCAGAAGCCGCGCATTATGGCCCGCCCCACGGGTGCAGAACCGCGGATTCGCCCAGTATCAGATACAGGAGTGACCACTACAGTGGCCGTTAAGATTCGACTCAAGCGCTTCGGCAAGACGCGCGCCCCGTACTATCGCATCGTCATCATGGACTCCCGCGCCAAGCGCGACGGCCGTGCCATCGAGGAGATCGGCAAGTACCACCCCACCGAGGAGCCCTCGTTCATCGAGGTCAAGTCCGAGCGTGCGCAGTACTGGCTGTCCGTTGGTGCCCAGCCGACCGAGCAGGTCGCAGCCCTGCTCAAGATCACGGGCGACTGGCAGAAGTACAAGGGCATCGAGGGCCAGGAAGGCACCTTGAAGACCAAGGCCGACAAGGAGGCCTACGTGGCCCCCGACCGCGGTTCGGTCATCCTGCCCGAGGCCATCACCAAGAAGGCCGACAAGGCCGAAGGGGCCCCCGCCGAGGAAGCCGACGCCGAGAAGGCAGAAGCCACCGAGGCCGAGTAACCATGCTCGCTGAGGCTCTCGACCACCTGGTCCGCGGCATCGTCGACTCCCCGGAGGACGTTGCCGTCGCCCTGAAGGCCAATCGCCGAGGCGACACGCTCGAGGTTCGGGTCCACCCCGACGACCTCGGACGCGTCATCGGCCGGCAGGGCCGCACCGCCCGCGCACTGCGCACCGTGGTCGCCGCCCTCTCGGACGGCGAACCGGTCCGCGTCGACGTCGTCGACACCGACCGCCGCCGCTAGGCCAGGTCGCAGAGTCCCCGCCGCGCCGACCGGCACGGCAGCCCCGGCCCCGCACCGTCACCGGTGCGGGGCCGGACGCTTTAAGCCCATCGTAGGATCGTTAGAGAACGTCCCCCTGTCCCAAGGAGTATCCATGCGCCTCCAGGTCGCACGCGTCGGCAAGCCCCACGGCATCCGCGGGGAGGTCACCGTCCAGCTCATGACCGACGCCCCCGGCGCCCGCTTCGAACCCGGCACTGTGTTCGACGTCGAGGCCGGCCCGGTGAAGGCCCTGACCGTCGAGGGCGCACGATGGAACAAGGAGATCCTATTGGTCGCGTTCGAAGAGGTCGCCGACCGCAACGCCGCGGAAACCGTGCGCGGTGCGCGGCTGTTCATCGAGACCGAGGACCTCGACGAGGACGATGAGGATACCTGGTACGAACACGAACTGGTCGGGCTCACCGTCCGGATCGGCGACGCGGTCGTCGGCAAGGTCACTGGCCTGCGGACCAACGCGGCCCAGGACCTGCTGATCATCGAGGACACCAAGGGGGAAGAGGTCCTCGTCCCGTTCGTGGAGGCCATCGTCCCGGAAGTCGATACCGAGGCCGGCCATGTCCGCCTCACGCCTCCGGAGGGGCTCTTCACGCTCAACCGCGACGACGCGGGCAACGGCGGAGACGGCAAGGCCTAAACGCATGCGCATTGACGTCGTCTCCATCTTTCCCGAGTACCTCCAGGCGCTGGACATCTCGCTTATCGGCAAGGCCCGGCGCGACGGTCTGCTGGACGTGCGCATCCACGACCTGCGCGAGCACACCTACGACCGGCACCGGACGGTGGACGACACCCCCTATGGTGGCGGCGCCGGCATGGTCATGAAACCCGAGCCGTGGGCCGAGGCCCTATCCGCCATCGCCGGCGTGGCCCCGGAAATCCCGGCAGCGGATGATGGCGACTCGCGCCCACTGCTGCTGGTGCCCTCACCAGCGGGCGAGGTCTTCACCCAGGCCATGGCCCAGGAGCTGTCGACGCGCGATCACCTGGTCTTCGCTTGCGGCCGCTACGAGGGCATCGACGAGCGCGTCTATGAATACGCCGCCGAACACTACGAGGTCCGTCCCGTGAGCTTGGGCGACTACGTCCTGAACGGGGGAGAGGTCGCCGTGCTGGCCATGATCGAGGCCATCGGCCGGCTGGTCCCCGGTGTCGTGGGCAACCCGGAGTCCCTGATCGAGGAGTCGCACTCCGAGGGCCTGCTCGAGTATCCCGTGTACACCAAACCCGCCGTCTGGGAGGGCCGTGAAGTCCCCGAGGTGCTGCTGAACGGCAACCACGGCAAGATCGCCCGCACCCGCCGGGCCTGGCAGCTCGAACGCACCGCCGCCCGCCGTCCGGATCTGATCCGTGTGCTGGATCCATCAACGTTGAACCGCCACGACCGCGACACCCTGTGGCATGCAGGCTTCATGATCGAGGATGGCCGCATCGTGGACAAGCCGGGAGAGTAGCTCCGAGCGGCCACGCTGATTGCGCTCTGGGCAGGCCGACGACGGGCGGCGCACAACAGAAAAGCTCCCCCAGTATCTGGAATCGATGGGTTCACCGTGGTTCCAGATACTGGGGGAGCAGTCCTGTGCGGAGGCGCTGCGGGGATCAGCAGACGTTCGGTTCGCCGCCGTCTTTGTAGGCGACGTCCGAATCGAGGACGAGCGGTCCGCCGAGGAGCACGTTGGTCCAGCCCTCCATGGATACCAGCGCCTTGGAGACCGAGGACGGCATGCACGTTTTCCGGGTGAGCAGGAGCGGCGCCCCGTTGTATCCGGCCATCACCGCACCGGTGAGGCCATCGGGAAAGTCTGATCCCGTTGCGATGAACTGCCGCTGCGAGCCACGCGACCAGAAGGCCTTGGCAATCAGGGCGCTGGTGTCATAGAGGGTTCGACCACCGTAGCGGACGACGCGGGCATTGGGCAGCGCCCGGCGTATCTGGGCTACGGCGGCATCCGAGATGGTCAGCGTGCCGCCGGCGAGGTAGACGCGGGACGGTTTCAGCCGCTTCAGCTGGTTCAGTGTGGTCGAGGGCACGGCGGACTTGCGCGTCAGCAACATCGGGGCTTTCCGATCGGCCGCCACGGCGGCCAATGACATGGCGTCCTCGAAACGCTCACCGGTTGCCACGAAGACCGTCGACGCGGAGTTCCAATTGCCGGCGATCTTCGAGCTGGTGTCGTAGAGGTTATTGCCGGCGACTCGTTGGACCGGGCCGTAGGCCCTCAGAGCGGAGACGGTCGCGTTGCTTACGGCTATGGGCCCTCCCAAGACGATGATGCGATCCGGGTCCAGCCGCTTCAGTTCGCTAGCCACCGAGGACGGTAGCGAGTTCTTCCGGGTCAGCAGCAACGGTGCGTTCTTCAGGGTGGCCAACGGCGAACCGGCCAATGCGTCCGGGAAGTTTTCCCCGGAGGCGATGACCACGGTCGATGCGCCCGAGGGGAACGTTCGGCGCGAGATTTTCACCGGTGTATCGAAGCGTGTGGAGCCGTAGATCCGCACTGGTGCCATCCGCGTGGGCCAGACGTCCCCATTGCCGAGGTAGTCGGTAGTGAGCCGGTATGGGGTGGAGCGCCGGTTCCGGGCGAAATCGCGTAGCGAGGTCAGGTCGCCGTTCCAGACATTCGCGTCGGTGTTCTGGCCGGATCCGATCAGGTTGGCGTTGGAGGTGTATTGCCACATGTTGAAAGTGGTCCAACCCTCGGGTAGTTCCCGGGGGTTCTCGGGGACGTCGGACTTGGGGTACATCGCCACGTGCAGGGGCCAGGACTTGAAGGCGGTCGAATCACCCGTGCATTCGTCCCACCAGGCCCGCGCCGTGTAGATCATGGGCAAGCGGCCGGTGGAGGCCTTGATGGTGGCGCCGAAATCCTTGATCCAGCTGACCATCTGGCGCGGCGTCATCCCGTAGCAGTCATCGCCCTTCCCTGCCGGGTAGGTGGAGGACGAATAGGGGTTCCACTCGATGTCCAGCAGCGGTGGCAGGGTCTTGCCGTCGGCCGACCAGCCGCCGCCATTGGCCATGAACTCCTTGGCCTGCGTGGCCCCGGACGAGTGGGCGGGCATGGCGAAGTGGTAGGCGCCGCGGATCATCCCCCGGTTGTAGGAGTCCGAGTAGTTCTGGGAGAACCTCGGGTCCTTGTACACACCGGACGGCCACGACTGGGTGGCCTTCATGTAGGCGAACCGAACACCTTGGCTCCGCGTGTAGGACCAGTTCACGTCCCCCTGGTGGTGGGAAACGTCGACGCCGAGCACGCCCGGTGGCCGCCACGTCCGAAGGTCCTCCCACGACGCAGGGACGGCGAGGGCAGTCGGGGTAGCCGAAAAGGCACCCTGGGTGCTGGCGGAGTAAATGGCAGTATCGGCGGCGAAGGCCCCGGCGGGCGCGGCCGCCGGTTCATCGGACGCAGCGGGTGCTTCGGGGGAGGTCTCGGCCAGCTCGGCCGTAGCCTCGCCGAGCATCTCCAGTTCCTCCACGGTGGGCGCTTGCGGGTCGCCGGACTCCTCGATCCTCCGCAGGCCCTGCCCGAGCTGCGCGTCCAGGGCCTCAATGCCCACCGCGTCCAAGGCCTTTTCCGACAGCTCCACGCGCTCGTCGGCGTGGACGTCCTGGTCGGACTTCAGTTCGGATTCGATCGCCTGGGCCGCCTTGCTGGCTGCTTGCGGATCGACTTTCGGTTCGGCCTTCGGCTTGGCGCTCTTCTGCCGGGAGGTTTCTGGCGTTGCGGGTTCCAACGCCGAGTTCAGCAAGGCCTTGGCCGCTGCCTCTGGAGAGGTTTCGGGAACCGTGCCGCGCGCTGCCGGGCTGGCGGTCGTCGACGCGTCGTCCTCGACCGGTGTTGCGCCGGCCGCCCCGGCACCGGCCAAGGGGATGGCTAGGGAAGCGGCCAGGGCAAGGGCAGTGATCCGAGGTCTAAGCGAACGGCGTTCCGGCATGGGTGGGCCTCCGTGGAATGATGCGAGTGTGATTGTGGGCGAGTCTAGCGGTGGTTACCGCCCCGGGGCATCGGTTGACTCGCGCCGAATCCAGATTCTACCTTTTCCGCAATTACGCCGGTCACTGGTCCATGTGGCAAAATGGGTGATTGCGTCTACTGGGTGCGCCCCTGCCACAGGGGGAGCGCGCCAACAGTCAGGCAGCCGGCCGGCGCACCAGCGTCCGACCGGTTCACCACACTCCGTTCGAGCGGTTTCCGCGGCCATCGTGCCGCGGCCGCGCGAACGTGTCGAAGGCAGGTGACCTGTGGCATCCGCCCAAGGAGAAGCATCCAATGCACATTCTCGATTCCGTCAACGCGGCATCGCTGCGCAGCGACGTCCCCGAGTTCCGCACCGGTGACACCCTCAAGGTGCACGTGAACATCGTCGAAGGCAAGAACACCCGTGTCCAGGTCTTCCAGGGCTACGTCATGGGCCGCCAGGGCCACGGCGTTGCCGAGACGTTCACCGTGCGCAAGGTGACCTTCGGTGTCGGCGTGGAGCGTACCTTCCCGGTGCACTCGCCGATCATCGAAAAGATCGAGGTCGTCTCCCGCGGTGACGTCCGCCGCGCGAAGCTGTACTACATGCGCGACCGCCACGGCAAGGCAGCACGCATCAAGGAAAAGCGCGACTTCGGCTCCAAGTAGAGCCGATGGGCGTCGGGGCCACACGGCCCCGTCCACGATCGTGACGAGTTATCCAGGCCCGCAGGCCCCGCCGAGCGGCCCGGGAAGGCGCCGGTCCCGTTTTCGGGGCTGGCGCCTTGTCGTGGTCGCCCTGGCGCTGGCTGCCATCGCGGCGATCATCGTCCGGGCCACCCTGCTGGACTTCTACTACATCGGCTCCGGGTCGATGGAACCGACACTGAACCCCGGCGAGGGCCTGCTGGTGGACCGCACCGCCTACCGCGGCCATCCGATCGAACGCGGTGACGTCGTCGTCTTCGATGGCCGCGGCTCCCTGCTGCCCTACGAGTCCGACAGCGTCCTCGACGACCTGCTGCGGGCCCTGCGCCTGGCCGGGGACGACACGGTCTTCGTCAAGCGTGCCGTGGGCGTGGGCGGGGACACCATAAGCTGTTGTGCGGCGGACGGGCGGTTGCTGGTCAACGGCACACCGGTCGACGAACCCTACCTGTACGACGGGGATGCCCCCAGCGAACAGCAGTTCACCGCCGTCGTACCCGAGGGCAGGATCTGGGTCATGGGCGACCACCGGTCGGTCTCGGCCGACTCCCGCTCCCTGCTCGGGGCGCCCGGCGGCGGGATGATCCCCGTGGACCGCGTCATCGGCCGGGTCGAACGCATCATCTGGCCCGCGGACGCGGCCCGGGACATCGTGGGAAAGGCAGCGCAGTGAGCGAGCAGGAGCCGGTTGGCACCCCAGGGCACGACGGCGGAACCACGGCCCGTGCGCCCCGCAACCCGCTCTGGGGCTGGATCCGCGAGTTCCTCATCGTCGTCGGCATCGCGCTGGTGCTCTCGTTCGTGATCAAGACGTTCTTCTTCCGCGCCTTCTACATCCCGTCGGGCTCCATGGAGCAGACCCTGGAGATCAACGACCGGATCTTCGTGAACCTGCTGGTCCCCGGCCCCTTCGACCTGCACCGCGGCGACGTGGTGGTCTTTTCCGATGAGCTCGGCTGGCTCGGCGCGGCCCCTCCTGCGTCCACCAATCCGCTCACCGAGGCGCTGGTGTTCATCGGCCTGGTGCCCGATACGGCCGACCAGCACCTGGTCAAGCGGCTGATCGGCCTGCCGGGGGACACCGTGGAGTGCTGCGACGCCGACGGGCACCTGCTGGTCAACGGCGTCCCGATCACCGAACCGTACCTCTACCCGGGCGCCGCCCCCTCCGACGAGCCGTTCTCGGTCACCGTGCCCGAGGGCAAGCTGTGGGTGATGGGCGACCACCGCAACGCCTCCGCCGACTCGCGCTTCCACAGGGACGTACAGGGCGGATTCATCGACATCGACTCCGTCGAGGGCAAGGCCGTGCTGCGCGCCTGGCCGCTGGACCGCTTCGGCACCATCGACGGCCACCACGAGGTCTTCGCCGACGTCCCGCCCGGCAACGGCAGTACCGACGGTACAGGTGGAACGGACGGGGCCGACGGAGTCCACGGGACCGACGGCCCAGAGGGTACAGACGGGGCAGGGCAGTAGCCGTGGCCACCACCCGCACCGCCAAGCGCCCGGCCCGTACCGCTGGCGCTGCGCGCCCGAGGGCCGCCAGTCCGGCCGCCGCCGCGCCAACGCTCGAGGCCGAGCTGGCCCTGGCCGCCGCGCTGGGCACCGGCACCGGTGACCCCTGGCTGGTCGCCGGCTGCGACGAGGTCGGCCGCGGCGCCCTGGCCGGCCCGGTCAGCGTGGGCATGGTGGTCATCGACCCGGCCGCCGCCGCGCTGCTCGAGGGCGTGCGCGACTCCAAGCTGCTCTCCGCCGCCGTGCGCCAAGAGCTGGTCCCTGTGATCCGCGAGTGGGCCGCCGCCTGGGGCGTCGGGCACGCCTCTGCCGCGGAGATCGACGAGCACGGCCTGGTCACCGCCCTGCGCTTGGCCGGCAACCGGGCGTGGGAAGCGGCGGCAGCCACCGCCCGGCCGCACGCGGTGCTGCTGGACGGGAACCTCGACTGGCTCTCCGCCCCCGAACAGGAGGACCTGTTCGCCACCGGCTCCCTCCCGTCCTGCCCCTTCGATGCCTCCGGGGCGCGGGTGACCACCCGGATCAAGGGGGACCTGACGTGCCTCTCGGTCGCCGCGGCCTCCGTGCTGGCCAAGGTCGAACGCGATGCACTCATGGCCACCTACGACGAGCTGGAGCCCGGGTACGGCTGGGCGGTGAACAAGGGCTACGGCACCGCGGCCCACCGCCAGGCCATCGTCGAGAGCGGGGCGAGCAGCTACCACCGCCGCAGCTGGCGGCTGACCGGGCCCGCTGGGGACCGCTGACGGGGTCGACCCGGTGGTGTACGCCGCCGGCGCCAGCTGATGCGGCCGGCGCCGACCGGTGGGAAGACCGGGTAGCTGCACGGGTTGTAGCGGGTTTGCCGGCCCGAAAGCGACAGGAAGTCGGGCATCTGCGGTTCCGGGCAGGCGCCGGGCGCCGCACCGCGCGCACCACTCGCACATGGCCCCCGTCCCCCAGACGACGCCAGCGGACCCCGCAGAGCCATTAGGCTGGGGGCAGACCCCCTGACCAGTGAGATAAGGCAAAAACGATGAGTGCCGACGACCTCGAGAACTACGAGACCGACATGGAGCTGCAGCTCTACCGCGAGTACCGCGACGTGGTGAACCTCTTCAGCTATGTCGTGGAGACCGAGCGGCGCTTCTACCTGGCCAATGACGTCGACCTGCAGGTTCGCTCGGCCGACGGCGAGGTCTACTTCGACGTCACTCTCAAGGACGCCTGGGTGTGGGACGTCTACCGGTCGGCCCGGTTCGTGAAGAACGTCCGCATCATCACCTTCAAGGACGTCAACGTCGAGGAACTGGCCAAGTCCGACGAGCTCACGCTCCCCAAGGACGCCGGACTGGGCACCTGACATGACGGCCGACAGCGCGCCCGGGACCAGCGTCGCGGGCGACAGCGCCCCCGCGGCCGCTCGCCTGGCTTGGCACGACGGCGATGCCGCCCGCAGCGCCTGCTGGCTCGGCTCCGGAACGCTCCCGGCCCGCTGCATCGTGGTGGACGACTCGCTGACCGCCCAGGAGGCGTACCGGCTGGCCACCGGCGGAACCGCGATGCTCTGGGCCGGCGACTACCACAACGCCCGCCAGCTGCTCGGCGCGCTCGGCCGCCGCATCCCCGCACCACGGGCTCCTCGTGCCGCGGAAAGCGGTGATCCCACGGACCCGACGGACCCGGCCGACACCGCGGCCCGGTTCTACCGGCTGCGCCAGGCCCGCGCCCACCGCTCCCGCCTCCTGGCCACGCTGCTGGTCCCGCTCGGCCCCGGCCCCGCGGGCCCGGCAGTTCCCACGGTGCCGCTGCGCCGTGCCCCCGACATCTCCACCGCCTGGGCCAACGCCCACGGACCGGTGAACGAACCCTCAGTGGTCCCGCTGCAGGACCTGCTCGGCGTGCTCGGCGCCCAGCAATGGCGCGAACGCGGCGTCTTCGTCCCCGCCCTCGACGCCACCATCCACCCGCACTACGGCACCTTCGCCCCCGTACGCGGGGAATACCTGGACCTCGTCGCCCGGGCCCCCCTGCCGCCCACCAACACCGCGTTCGACATCGGCACCGGCACCGGGGTCATCGCCGCCATCCTCGCCCGCCGCGGCCTCGGGCACGTGACCGCCACCGACCTCTCCGCCCGGGCCATCGCCTGCGCGCACGAGAACCTGGCCCGGCTCGGCCTGGCCGACCGCGTGGGCCTCGAGGTCGCCGAAATGTTCCCGGCCGGACGCGCCGGACTCATCGTGTGCAACCCGCCCTGGTTGCCCGGCAGCGCCACCACCCTGCTCGACCAGGCCGTCTACGACCCCAAATCCCGCATGCTCCGCGCCTTCCTCACCGGACTGCCAGAACACCTCGAGCACGACGGCGAAGGCTGGCTGGTCATTTCCGACCTGGCCGAACACCTGGGCCTGCGCAGCCGCGACGAGCTGCTGGGCTGGATCGCCGCCGCAGGCCTGCGCGTCATCGACCGGCTGGACACCCGCCCGAGCCACCGCCGCGCCCACGACGCCGGCGATCCATTTCATGCTGCGCGCTCGGCCGAAACCACCTCCCTCTGGCGGCTGGCCGCCGGCTGAGCGCAGTCTGGTCTTCTTCCGCAGCTGTCTCCCGGGCTCCTCGGCTCCTCCACAAGCGCCTCCGGCACCCGGCTGTCCACAGCCATCCACCTGCCCCCTCCGGACCCCGCCACGACCACCGAGAGTGGACGTGGAGGTGCCAGATGAACCACAACCAGCAGCTGGGCAATACCGGCGAACTGCTCGCCGCACAATTCCTCGCCGACCGTGGCATGCGGGTGCTCGCCCGCAATTGGCGATGCCGGACCGGTGAACTCGACATCGTCGCGGTCGACGGCGGCATCATTGTCGCCGTGGAGGTCAAGACCCGCTCGGGACTGGGCTTCGGCCATCCGGCGGAGGCGGTCGATGCGCGCAAACTGTTGCGCCTGCACCGCCTTGCCAGCGCCTGGTGCCGGGAGAACGGCTGCGTCCGCCAGCGCCGGCGCGTCGACGTCGTCAGCGTCCTCACCGCACCGGGGAAAGACCCGGAATTCGCCTACTACCCGGAGGTGACCCTGTGAGCCTGGGACGTGCCTCCGGGGTCTCGCTCGTGGGGCTGAACGGACACATCATCGAGGTCGAGGCCGACATCGGCGGGGGACTGCCCTCGTTCCTGCTCCTCGGACTCCCCGACGCTTCCTTGATCGAGGCGCGGGACCGGATCCGTTCGGCCGCGCGCAACTCCGGGGTGGCGCTGAGCCCGCGCCGCATCACCGTGAACCTCATCCCCGCGTCCCTGCCCAAGCGCGGTTCCTCGTTCGACCTGGCCATCGTCATTGCAGCCGTCGCCGCCGCCGGGACCATCCAGAATCCCGAGGGCGTCGTCTACATCGCCGAGCTGGGGCTGGACGGCTCCCTGCGCCCGGTCCCCGGCGTCCTGCCGGCGGTGATGGCGGCAGTCCGGGCCGGACGCCCGGACATCGTCGTCGCTGCCGGCAACGAAGCCGAAGCCCGTTTGGTCCCCGGCGCCCGCATTACCGCGTACCGCCATCTGGCCGAGGTCATGACCGCCTACGGCGCCCATGAGGCCGTGGTGCCGCCACCCGAGTCCACGGTCCCGGTGACCCGGTCAGACGAGGGGGCCGGGGATGGAACCACATCCCCGGGCCGCACGACCGAGACTCCGGACCTGGGCGAGGTCATCGGCCAGCCCTTGGCCCGGTTCGCTCTGGAAGTGGCTGCAGCCGGTGGTCACCATTTGCTGATGGTTGGACCTCCGGGCGCCGGCAAGACCATGCTGGCCGAACGCCTGCCGGGCTTGTTGCCGGACCTCGAGGACGCCGAGGCCATGGAAGCCACGGCGATCCACTCGCTGCAGCGGGGCAGCCTGCGCTTGGATCGCCTGCTGCGTCGACCACCGTTCGAGAGCCCGCACCACAGCGCGAGCATGGTGGCGCTCATCGGCGGGGGAGCGGGCCTGCCACGTCCCGGTGCCGCTTCGCGGGCCCACCGGGGTGTGCTCTTCCTCGACGAGGCCCCAGAGTTCAATGCCAAGGCCCTGGACGGACTCCGGCAGCCCCTGGAATCCGGCGAAATCACCTTGCACCGCGCCGCCGGGACGGCGACCTATCCCGCACGCTTCCAGCTCATCCTCGCCGCCAATCCCTGTCCCTGCGGGCTGTCCAGTGGCAAGGCCATTGAATGTCGTTGCAGCCCCATGCAGCGCCGCCGCTACTTCGACCGGCTTTCCGGTCCCTTCCTGGACCGCATTGACCTGCAGATCGAGGTGCCGCGCGTCAATGCCACCCACCTCCGCGCGGGTCGGGGAGAAGAGACGACCCTGATGGTCAGACGACGGGTGGCCGCTGCACGGGTGGCCCAACGCCGGCGCCTGCAGCCGCTGGGATTCACCCGCAACGCCGACCTTCCCGGAACCGTCCTGCGCCGTGAATTGGCCCTGCCGAAATCCACCACCGCCAGCGCGGACCGGCAACTCGAGCAAGGCCACCTGACCGTGCGGGGACTCCACCGGGTCCTGCGCCTGGCTTGGACGATCAGTGATCTCTCCGGACAGGATTCCCCTCGCCCCGCAGACCTCGACGTGGCCCTGCAGCTGCGTCAGCATGCGCAAGGAGGCATCGCATGAGCACCGATCCCGGGATATTGCTGGCCCGTGCCGGCCTGGCGCGCCTGATGGAGCCCAACGACCTGACCGGCACCGCGCTGGTGGCCGTCGCGGGACCGGTCGAGGCCTACCGGTTGATCACCGCCAGCACCGGCACGGCGC
This sequence comes from Arthrobacter sp. JSM 101049, assembly GCF_041679245.1. Classification (NCBI taxonomy): domain Bacteria; kingdom Bacillati; phylum Actinomycetota; class Actinomycetes; order Micrococcales; family Micrococcaceae; genus Arthrobacter; species Arthrobacter sp. JSM 101049. Next base: position 92,574 of record NZ_JBGFFC010000008.1, read on the forward strand.
CGGCCACCGAACAGCAGGCGGTGGCCGACCTGCTCGGTGGTGATGCGGGCAAGCGCGGCGCCCATCGCCTCGACGCCGGTCTCGAACGGTGGAGGCCACGCATGGACCCAGCCGGGCCGCAGCGGGACCTGGCCACCATCCGGCGCTTCGGCGGGGACCTGCTCGTCCCGGAAGACGACGCCTGGCCGCTGCAATTGAACGACCTCGGCCTCAGTGCGCCCCTCTGCCTGTGGTGGCGTGGAACGGCCGGGCCGGGCCACCTCCCCGGCCCTGAAGCATTGCTCGCCGTGGTGGGCAGCCGTGATGCCACCGACTATGGCCGGCACGTCACCTATGAACTCGTCGCCGATCTGGTCCCACGCGGGATCACCATCGTCTCCGGCGGTGCCTACGGCATCGACGCCCGTGCCCACGAAGCAGCACTGCAGGCCAACCGGGCAGGGCACCCAGCGGATCGACCGGCCACCATCGCGGTCATGGCCGGGGGCCTGGACCGCTTCTACCCGGCCGGCAACGACGAACTGCTCCGCCGCGTCGAGTCCACCGGCCTGCTCCTGGCCGAAGTACCCCCGGGGACCGCCCCGACCAGGTGGCGATTCCTCCAGCGCAACAGGCTCCTCGCCGCCCTGTGCGGCGCCACGCTCGTGGTCGAGGCACGCTGGCGCTCAGGGGCGCTGACCACGGCACGCCGCGCCAGCGAAATCGGCCGTGACGTCGGTGCCGTCCCCGGATCGGTGCTGTCCTCCAACTCGGCCGGATGCCACAGGCTGCTCCGCGAAGGATCAGCGGTCGCGGTGACCGATGCCGCCGAGGCACTCGAACTGCTCGGCATCACCGGCGACGCGGATCCTGCCATGACGTGGAGCCCCCACGGCGGCGACGCAGACGCGCGGGCCCACGACGGGCTCGACATCCAGGACCTGCTGTTGATGGATGCACTGCCACTACGCCAGGCGGCGGCCCCCGACAAGCTGGCCATGGTCTCCGGATTGGGCATCGGCGCTGTCCTCGGAGGCCTCAGCCGACTCGAGGCCCGGGGACTGGCAGAACAATCGCCGAACGGTTGGCGGCGGCGACGACCCACCTGAGGAGCCGGGCCCCGGCGTGGCTGCTTCGCCTCCGGGTGCCAACGCGGGAAGCTGGTGCCATGACCACTTCGCCGCGCCCACGCCAACTGGCGCCCGAACCCCACGGCCGGACACCATGGCCCGCAGGATTCGACGCGGCAGTGGACGGCTTCGAGCGGTACCTGTCGCTGGAGCGCTCCCGCAGCCAGCACACCGTCAGGGCCTATGTCGGGGACATTTCCGCCCTGCTCGAGTTCGCCGCTGGACGCCACGATGTCCGCGTTCTGGAGGACATCGACCTGGCAACGCTCAGGCTCTGGCTGGGTGAACAGCAGGCCACGGGGAAGGCACCATCGACGCTGGCGCGGCATGCGGCGGCAGTCCGGACGTTCATGGGATGGGCCGTGCGCGAGGAACTGATCGCCACGGATCCGTCACTGCGACTACGGTCGCCGAAAAACGCGAAACGGCTACCGCACGTCCTGCAGACCGCACAGGTGGGTCGCCTGCTCGACATGGACCACCCGGAGCGAGGCAGCCACCAGCTGGCGGTGCCCGCTCCGTCGGAATCGGACGGCGCCAGGAAGCCTGTGGCACCGGAACCCGGTGCGGCAACCACCACGGACCCGCCGCAACCAACCGCCCGACAGCGGGCGGTCGCCGAGCGGGACCACGCCATCCTGGAGCTGCTCTACGCCACCGGGATCCGGGTGGGTGAGCTCACCGGACTGGACATCGATGACATCGACCATGATCGGTTGACCCTACGGGTCCTGGGCAAGGGCAACAAGGAGCGTACAGTTCCCTTCGGCCAACCAGCCCACCAGGCGTTGAGCAACTGGCTCTCCCGCGGACGGCCGCAACTGGTTCTCGATCGTTCGGGCCCTGCGTTGTTCCTGGGGGAACGTGGAGCACGCCTGGGCCAGCGCCAAGTGCGGGCCATGGTCGAACGTGCCCTGGCCGGCCTGGGGGACACGGCCGCCCGGGGCCCCCACGCGCTGCGTCATACGGCGGCGACACACCTGCTCGATGGCGGCGCCGACCTGAGGACGGTCCAGGAACTGCTGGGCCACAGCTCGCTGGCCACCACGCAGCTCTATACGCATGTCTCCGTGGATCGGCTGCGTACGAGCTACCAGCAAGCCCATCCGCGGGCCTGACACCGTCGGATCACACCGGACACGGGCGGAACACCGCAGGTCAAGGTGGCGATTCACCGCGGAATCATGCACAATGATGTCAGGCAGCATGTGAAAGCCTTCGGAAGTGACTGTGGTCGTTGGGGAAGACGTACCAACAGGAACTGGAGGATGGCATGCCTGTACCCATGACCCGGGGCGTACTGTTCGTACACTCAGCCCCGACGGCGTTGTGCCCGCACATCGAGTGGGCCATCGGATCCGTGGTCGAAGACCGCACGGATCTGAACTGGGCGCCGCAATCCGCCGCGCCCGGAATGTACCGCGCCGAGGTCCATTGGGCCGGCCCCCAGGGGACCGGTGCCCAACTTGCCTCCGCGCTGCGCGGCTGGGCGCACCTGCGCTATGAGGTCACCGAGGAACCGAGCATGGGAGTCGATGGCAGCCGCTGGTCGCACACCCCGGAGCTGGGCATCTTCCATGCCACCACCGACACCGCCGGCAACATCATGGTCGGCGAGGACCGGATCCGTTTCGCCTACGAACAAGGTGCGGGCAACCCGGCAGCGGTCTACCACGAGCTCTCGCTCGCGCTGGGCGAGGCGTGGGACGAGGAACTCGAGCCGTTCCGCCACGCCAGCGAAGGAGCTCCGGTGCGCTGGTTGCACCAGGTCGGCTGACCTCCACACCGTCAATCACGGACCGCCCCATCACCGATCCTCTCCCGACAGTCGAGCTAGCACCCGATGAGTTGTCCTCCAGTCGACTAATCGCCACCAGCTCGATGGCAGCCAACAACTGAGGCCCGCACCGTTTCCGGTGCGGGCCTCAGTTGTAAGTGGGGCTGCGTTAGACGCTGCGGATCGCCACCACGGCGTTGTGCCCACCGAAGCCGAACGAGTTGTTCAGGGCAACGATGTTCCCCGACGGCAATTCGCGCGGGCTGCCGGTCACGACGTCGAGCGGGATCTCAGGGTCCTGGTTCTCCAGGTTGATGGTTACCGGCGCCTTGCGTTCCTGCACCGCGAGCACCGTCAGGACGGATTCGACGGCACCGGATGCACCTAGCAGGTGGCCCATCTGGGACTTGGTGGCGGAGACCGACACGTTCTCCAGCTGGTTGCCGAGTGCTGCCTTCAGGGCCGTGTATTCCGGCTTGTCGCCGACCGGGGTGGAGGTGGCGTGGGCGTTGACGTGCACGACGTCCTCGGGCTGGATCAGCCCGTCGAACATCGCCGCCTTCAGCGCACGGGTGGCGCCCAGGCCCTCGGGATCGGGAGCGGTGATGTGGTAGGCATCCGCCGTGACCGAGGTACCGGCCAGCTCGGCGTAGATGTGCGCGCCACGGGCCAGCGCGTGTTCCTCGGCCTCGAGCACCAGTGCGCCGGCTCCCTCACCCATGACAAAGCCATCGCGGTCGACGTCGTAGGGGCGGGAGGCATGTTCCGGATCGTCGTTGCGCCGGGACAGCGCCTGCATGGCGGCAAACGAGGCCAGCGGCATGGGGTGGATGGCCGCTTCGGCGCCGCCGCACATGACGACATCGGCCTTCCCGGCGCGAATGAGGTCCAGGCCCAGGTGCATCGCCTCGGTACCCGACGCGCAGGCCGAGACCGGCGTGTGGGCGCCGGCACGGGCGCCCAGGTCGAGGCTGACTGCGGCGGCCGGTCCGTTGGGCATCAGCATGGGCACGGTCATCGGCAGGACGCGGCGCGGGCCCTTTTCCTTCAGCGTGTCCCAGGCGTTGAGGAGCGTCCAGACGCCTCCGATGCCCGTTGCGAAGGCGACGGCCAGGCGGTCGTGGTCGATCTCCTCGATGCCCGAATCCTTCCAGGCCTCCCGTGCCGCCACGACGGCGAACTGGGTGGAGGGGTCCATGCGCTTGAGTTCGACGCGGGAGAGGACGTCGGCAGCCGGTGACGAGGCCTTGGCGGCAAAGTGCACGGGCAGCGAGTACTGCTCAACCCATTCATCGGTCATGGTGTGGGCGCCGGAAACACCCTTCAGGGCGTTGGCCCAGAGGGTGGGGACGTCCCCACCGATCGGCGTTGTCGCGCCGAGGCCGGTGATTACTACTTTGCGAGCCATCAACATACTCTCTGTCTTGGATTACAGGTGGCGGGAACAAGCCGTTCCGCCGGAGGTTGTGGTGGGGTGGCCCGCCGATGCCGGCGGGCCACCCCGAAGACCATGGCTTCCCGTTTCGGTAGCCGCAGCCACCTGGGGAAAGGTCAGGCTGGAATCAGGCCTGGGCGTTGGCGATGAAGTCCACGGCGTCGCCGACGGTCTTGAGGTTCTTGACTTCCTCGTCCGGGATCTTCACATCGAACTTCTCTTCGGCGTTGACGACGATGGTCATCATGGAGATGGAGTCGATGTCGAGGTCGTCCGTGAAGGACTTGTCCAGCTGAACCGCGTCGGTGGCCAGGCCGGTCTCTTCGTTGACGATCTCGGCAAGGCCGGCCAGGATTTCTTCGTTGCTAGCCATGAGGCTCCCTTTCTTTTGTGCCGGGACTCTCCCGACGTTTATTTCCCGCCCCGCAGGACGGTGAACTCTAGTGTTGTCCGGTCAACAGCCTAGGGCAGGACGATGACCTGCGCGCCGAAGACGAGGCCCGCGCCGAAACCGATTTGCAGGGCCAGGGTGCCCGAGAGCTCCGGGCGCTCCTCCAGCATGCGGTGCATGGCCAGCGGGATGGAGGCGGCCGAGGTGTTGCCGGTGTCGGCGATGTCGCGCGCAATGGCCACCGACTCGGGCAGCTTGAGCTGCTTGGCCATCTCGTCGATGATGCGCATGTTCGCCTGGTGGGGCAGGAACACGGACAGGTCATCGGCCGTGATGCCGGCGGCGTCCAGGGCCCTCTGGGCTTCCTTGGCCATGCCCCAGACGGCCCAGCGGAAGACGGTCTGGCCGTCTTGGCGCAGGGTCGGCCATAGCTTCGCTTCGGTCTCGGCGACGAGGGCGTTGCCCTCCGGGTCCTCTTCTGCCTGGACAGCGACGTCGCGCAGGTCCAGCATCGAATGGGTCATGCCGATCGCGTCCCACTTGCTGCCATCCGAACCCCAGACCGAGGGGCCGATGCCCGCGGTTTCCGACGGGCCGATGACCACGGCGCCGGCACCGTCACCGAGGAGGAACGAGATGGTGCGCTCGTGGTTGTCGATGATGTCTGAAAGCTTCTCGGCCCCGACGACCAGCACGTAGTCGGCGGCACCGGACTTGACCAGTGCATCTGCCTGGGCCACGCCGTAGCAGTAGCCGGCGCAGGCGGCGGAGATGTCGAAGGCCGGGGCGGGGGTGGCGCCGAGGCGGTCGGCGAGGGCCGCGGCCGCAGAGGGCGTGGCGTAGGGGGAGGTCACGGTGGAGATGATGACGGCACCGAGCTGTGATCCGTCGATCCCGGCGTTGGCCAGGGCCCCGCGGGCAGCGGTCTCAGCCAGGTCCAGCAGCGAGGTCTCCGCGTCGGCGCGGCGCCGGGTCACGATGCCCGTGCGCTTCTGGATCCACTCGTCGGAGGAGTCGATCCACTGGCAGACGTCCTCGTTGGTCACCACGACGTCGCCGCGTGCCGCGCCGACGCCCATGATCCGGGTGAATTCCCGGGCGGTGTTCTGGGTCAGTACTGCGCTCACGTTAGTCCTTGTCCTCTCCGGTGGCCTGGCGGCCGTGTTCGTTGATGAAGTCTCGGGCGGCGTCCAGGTCCTCGGGGGACTTCAGCGCCAGGGTGGGCACGCCCTTCAGGCCACGGCGGGCCAGGCCGACCAGCGTGCCGGCCGGCGGGAGTTCGAGGATGCCCGTCACGCCCATGGCGGCCATGGTCTCCATGCACTGGTCCCACCGGACCGGTCGCGAGACCTGGGCGACCAGGCTGGAGACGTTCGCTTCGCCACTGGCGACGGCCCCGCCGTCGTAATTGCTCAGCAGCGGCACGGAAGGGGAGTGGGGGTGCAGGTGCGGCACGAGGGCCTCGAGCACTCCCACGGCCGGGGCCATGTGCTCGGTATGGAAGGCGCCGGCGACCTTGAGCGGGATGACGCGCGCCTTGGCCGGCGGTGCGGCCACCAGTGCCTCGATCTGCTCCAGCGTCCCAGCCGCTACGGTCTGGCCGCCGCCGTTCGCGTTGGCGGCGGTCAGGCCGGCCGCAGCCAGGGCGGCTGCCACCTCGTCCGGATCGCCGCCGAGCACTGCGGCCATGCCGGTCGGGGTCGCTGCTGCGGCGTCGGCCATGGCGTTGGCGCGTTCGCGCACGAAGGCCATGGCGTCGGCTTCGGGCAGGGCGCCAGCCAACGCGGTGGCGGTGATCTCGCCCACCGAATGTCCGGCAAGTACGGCGGAAGCCGGCAGGTCCAGCTGCCCGTCGGCCCCGCCGAACAGGGCGCGTGCGGCAATCAAGCCGGCCGCGACGATCAGGGGCTGGGCGACGGCGGTGTCCTTGATGGTCTCCTCATCGGAGACAGTGCCGTGGGCCACCAGGTCGCGCCCGGTGAGGTCGGAGAGCTGCTGGAGGTGGTCGGCGACGCCGGGGACCTCCAACCAGGGGGCGAGGAATCCGGGGGTCTGGGAGCCCTGTCCGGGGCACACGATAGCTAGCACTATTCCAGCTTTCCAAAGATCGGGAAATGGGCGGGTGTCTTGCGGCACGAAGCTGCACGGGTCGCTTTAGAGGAATCCTACAACGACTCGCCGGTGTCCAACCGCCCGACGACCAGTGCCGTCTGCAGGACGAACGCCTCGCGGGGGACCAGTGGATCCCACCCGGTGACGTCGCAGACGCGTTTAAGCCGGTACCTGACCGTGTTGGCGTGGACGAACAATTCCCGGGCGGTGCCCTCCAGGGAATGGCCCAGGGCCAGGTAGCTGGACAGCGTCTCGATGAGGCCGTTCCCGGCGCGCTCGAGCGGCTTGTGGATCCCGTTGACCAGGGCCGTGCGGGCCGCGGCGTCCCCGTTCATGACGCGTTCGGGCCAGAGGTCGTCGGCGGCAACCGGGCGGGGGACCAGCGGCCAGGCGCGGGCCGCGGCGATGCCCTCGAAGGCGGCATGGGCGCTGGCTGCGGCGTCGCGCAGGCTCGGCGCCTCGGGGCCGTAGACGATGGGGCCGGGGCCGAAGTACTCGGCGAGCCGGGCGAAGGTTGCCTCGCGTTCGCGCACTCCGCCAAGCATGAGGATCAGGCGGTCGCCCTGGATGCCGACGAGGCAGTCCTTGGCCACGCGCTGGCCCACCCGGCGCAGGTCCCCGACGAAGGTGGCCCCGGCGTCCTCGGGGGCACTGCCGACGATGACGTGGATGCCGGATTGCGAGGTCCAGCCCACGGCGGCGATGCGCGAACGCAGCGCGTCAGGGCTTTCCCCGCGCAGTACGGCATCCACGACCAGTGCCTCGAGCCGGCTGTCCCAGGCACCGCGCGACTCCGCGGCGCGCGCATACACGTCGGCGGCGGCGAAGGCGACTTCGCGCGAGTAGCGCAGCACGGCCTCGCGCAACTGCATCTGCTCGGCGTCCGGGGCCAGTTCGGGGACCTGGTTCTCCACGACCTCGACGATGGTGCGGATCAGCTGCAAGGCCTTCTGCAGGGAGATCGAGCGGGTCAACTCGGTGGGAGCGGTGCCGAAGACGTCGGTGAGCACCCACTGCGGGGACGTGGGCCGTTCGTACCAGGACACGAAGGAGGCGATGCCCTTCTGGGCCACCAGGCCCAGCGCGGCTCGTTCCTGGGGGCGCAGCCCGCGGTACCAGGGCAGGGACTGGTCCAGGTGCTTCAGGGCGACCGTGGAGAGGATCCCCAGATGGGACTTGAGCCGCTTCAGCGTTTCGGGGCTGGCCTTGGGCTGGCGCACGGGGCGGATGCGGGTGGATCCGGTGCCCGGACGCTCGTCTGTCATGGACCCAGCCTACGCACTGGTGGCCCACGGCTCCATTTTGGAGGAAGACTACAAAAGACGAGTGCCCCCGGTGGCCTGCGGACAGGCTGCCGGGGGCACTCGGTGCCGGGGCGGAGCTGGCTAGGAATCGCCGCCCGCGTTGCCGGACGTGCCGGCATTGACGTCGTCGATCCGGTACTTCTCGAACGCCTTCGACGCGGCCGAACGGTCGACCTCGCCACGGCGGCCGAGCATCTCCAGTGCCTGCACTACCACGCAGTGGGCGTCGATCTTGAAGAACCGGCGGGCTGCGGCGCGGGTGTCGGAGAAGCCGAAGCCGTCGGCGCCCAGGGTCGCGAAGTCGTTCGGGACGAACTGCCGGATCTGGTCCGGTACGGCCTTCATGAAGTCCGTGACCGCCACGACCGGACCGGTGGCCCCGGCCAGCTTCTGGGTCACGTACGGCACACGCGGCTCGGCACCGGGGTGCATGAACGCCTCTTCCTCGGCCTTCAGGCCGTCGCGGCGCAGTTCGTTCCAGCTGGTGACGGACCAGACGTCGGCGGAGACGCCCCATTCGTCGGCGAGGATCTGCTGGGCTTCCAGGGCCCAGGGTACGGAGACGCCGGAGGCCAGCAGCTGG
>NZ_JBGFFC010000009.1:0-95036 GCF_041679245.1 Arthrobacter sp. JSM 101049
TTTTAAGACAAGTTCCCGCGTCCAGGGTTGTGCCACCGCCAATGCGCCACATGCCACCGAGCGCCGAAGCCGACAAGGGCTTGACTTCAGCGGTGGACGTTTAACTTCATGGCATTGGCTCTAGAGCCCCTGCGGGTCAGGCTGCCCGGCGTAGTAGGCGGCCAGCGTGGAGGCCTTGAGCTCGGCGAAGGTGCCGTCCTCGATCGCCTCGCGCGCCCGGTCCACCAACGAGACGACGAAGCGCTCGTTGTGGATGGAGATCAGCGTGTGGCTGAGCAGCTCCTTGGCCTTGAACAGGTGGTGGATGTAGGCGCGCGTGTAGTGCGTGCAGGTGTAGCAGTCGCAGCCGGCCTGCAGCGGGGTGAAGTCGTCGCGGTACCGGGTGCCGGAGAGGTTGAACCGGCCGTGGGCGGTGTAGAACGCCGAGTTGCGGGCCACCCGGGTGGGGGAGACGCAGTCGAAGGTGTCGGCGCCGTTCTCGATGGCGGTGAAGATGTCGTCCGGTTCGGAGATGCCCAGCAGGTGCCGCGGCTTGTCCTCGGGCAGCTCCCCGGCACACCAGCCGACGATGGTGCCCAGGTTCTCCTTCTCCAGCGCGCCACCGATGCCGAAGCCGTCGAAGGGCATGGCCGCGAGGTCGGTGCAGGCCTTGCGGCGCAGGTCCTCGTACTGGGCGCCCTGGATGACCCCGAAGAGGGCCTGGTAGGGCTTGCCGGCGCGTTCGTCGGTGAGGCGGAAGTGCTCGGCGAGGCAGCGTTCGGCCCAGCGGCGGGTGCGCTCGAGCGATTCGACCTGGTAGCCGCGGGAGTTGTGCAGCGTGGTCAGCTCGTCAAAGGCGAACATGATGTCCGCGCCGATGCGGTGCTGCACGCCCATCGAGATCTCCGGGGAGAAGCGGTGCCGGTCGCCGTTGATGTGGGACTTGAACCAGACGCCGTCCTCGTCCACGTTGGCCAGGCGTTCCTTGCCGGGGGCGACGGTGTCATCCCCGCCGTCGGCGGTGGAGACCTGCATGTCGATGACCTTCTTGAACCCCGAGCCCAGCGACATGACCTGGAAGCCGCCGGAATCGGTGAAGGTCGGGCCCGGCCAGTTCATGAAGGCTCCCAGGCCGCCGGCGGCATCGAGGATGTCGGCACCGGGCTGCAGGTAGAGGTGGTAGGCGTTGGCCAGCACCGCCTGGGCGCCGAGCTCGGCGACGGATTCGGGTAGCACGGCCTTGACGGTGGCCTTGGTCCCCACGGCGATGAACGCCGGCGTCCGGATGTCCCCGTGCGGGGTGCGGATGACACCGGTGCGGCCGAGCCCGGGGGAGCCGTCGGCGCGTGCCATGCGGGTGCCGACCTCGAAGGAGAAGTCCTTCTGGCGGGGATGCCCGGCGGGTTCGGGGGCGGCGGTGGTCACATCGGCGGTGGGATCGGTGGCAGGCACCCCACCATTTTGCCCCATCCCACGCGGTGACTGTGACGAACGGACCGTCGAATTGGGGTCCGCGGCAGGGGCACGGGTCATAGGGTGGAAGGGAAGGCGAGGCACCGCCGTCGTGCCCCATCCCAACCAGCCGGCCCATGGGCCGAAGCCAATGAACTTGACCATGAACCGAAAGGTGGCCCGTGGACAACCCGTTGACGCTGCGCCGCCTGCTGGTGCTGGGGCCGGGCGACAAGGACCCGTGGATCGGGGTGCGCTGCGGGCTCGGGGTGTTCCTGCCGCTGGCCGTGCTGCTGGCCGCCGACCGCCTGGACCTGGCGATCTTCGCCATCTTCGGCGCGTTCACCAACATCTTCGGCCGCGTTCCCGCCCACCGCGACAGGCTGCGGGCCCAGACCCGCGCCGGCGCGCTCTTCCTGGCCGTCATGGCCGCGTCCTGGGCGTCCAACGAATTCCTCATCGACCACGACACGGTGGCTGGCGGGTGGGTGGTGGTCGGACTGACCACGCTGGTGGCCTGGGCGTGCTCGTTGGCGACCGGGTTCCTGCAACTGCGCCCGTCCGGCTCGCTGTTCCACATCTTCTGCTTCGCCGCCATCGCCTCCATCCCCAGCGTGCCGGGTTTCGGACTCTCGATGGCGACGGCGATCGGCACGATCGTGCTGGGCATCTGCATCGGCCAGCTCGGGCAGATCGCCCCCTCCCGGCGCACCGGCTGGACCGGCTCGGGGCCGCGGCCGCTGACCCCCGGGGTGCGCACGGCCATCCGGATCGAATCGGTGGGCTACCTGCTGGCCGCCGGGCTGGCCGGCGGCGCGGCCCTGCTGATGTCCGGGGTGCTGAGCACGGGGCACCCCTACTGGGCGATGGTCGCCGCCGTCGTCCCGCTGGTGGGGCACACGACCCGCCACCGCATCGCCCGGGGCCTGCACCGTGTGCTCGGCACGATCGCCGGGCTGGCGGTCATGGCGGTGATCATCGTCGCGAACCCCAACCCGTGGGCGATCATCCTCTTCCTCGGGCTCGCCCAGTTCTGCGCCGAAATGCTGATCACCCGCAACTACTTCTGGGCACAGGTCTGCGTCACCCCGCTGGCGTTGGTCGGCACCGCGCTGATGGCGGGGATGAGCACCCAGCTGCTCTACGACCGGATGCTCGAGACCGTGATCGGCTCCGTCATCGGCGTGGCCGTCGCCTTGGCCGGATCCGCGTTGCGGCGCCGGATGCAGGCAGGCGAAGTCGCCACCTGAGCCGCCGCCGGCTGAGCCGAGGCCGCGGCGACGGAGCAGCGTCAGCCGCGTGCCCCGCCGTCGTCCTCGGTGTCCTGCGGATCCGCGTCGTCCGGGGCATCGAGGGACCTCAGCGTCGCCAGTTCGTGGTCGATCATCCGCTGCAGCTCCTCGCGCCCGAGGGTGCGCGAGCCGCCATGGGCCAGCAGATACAGCAGGGCATCGAGCCGCTGGATCCGCCACGAGCGGATGGCCGCTGCATCCCGGGCGGCAGTGGCCCGGTGGATCTCCCGATCGAACAGGTTCGGCTCGTCGAGCTGGCGCTGGCGCAGCTCCGCGGTGAGCTTGGCCTTGAGCGGGTCCTCCTCGAGGTGGTCGGCGACCCGCAGCGACTCGGAGTAGCGGCGGGCCGCCTCGAGATCGCCGTCGGAGGCGGAGAGGTACGCGGCGATCGCCAGGGCCGACTGGATGGACTTCCAGCGCCCGAAGTTCCCGTCGAAGGGCAGCTCGGTCAGCACACCGAGGGCCCGCCAGACATTGGGCCGGTCGTCGAGCTCGACGAAGAGCAGGTGGGCCAGGTCGCGGACGTCCTCCAGCTGCGCCCCGGACTTCTGGTTGAAGCCGCGGGACAGCTTGGCGATGGGGGCGAGCACGCGCTGGTCCCACGGGTATTCGCGGGCGATCTCGATCAGGACGGACTCCGGGGAGCCCTCCTCCACCGGGATCACCGTCAACTCGTCCAGGGTGGCCTCGGGCGGCGGCTCGGCGGTGTGCACGCGGATGGTGGAGCCGCAGGCGATGGTGACCTTCTGGCCGCTCTCCAGCGTGGCCTCCACGAAGGCCGGGGTGCCGAAGCTGTCGGGGACGGTCCGGGTGCTGGCCACCGGCAGGCTCGGGGTGCCCGTGCGGGTGATGAACCGGTTGCCGGGGCCGACCTTCTCGGCGCGGATGGCACGGATGTAGTCGTGCTGCACTGCCACCTCCTACTCGCACCAGCCCGCATGGGCCAGCGCCTGCCGGAGGATGTTGGCGCGCCCACCGGCGAACTCGTCGCGGATCGCCGGGCTCAGCGCCTCGCTCGGGGTCAGCCAGGTCAGTTCGAGGGCGTCCTGGCGGGGGCTGCAGTCGCCGCGGACGGGGATGACGTAGGCCAGCGAGACGGCATGCTGGCGCTCGTCGGTCAGGCCGGTCTCCGAGGGGGAGGGGAAGTACTCACCGACCGTGAACGGGACAGGGCTCAGCGGCAGCTGCGGCATGGCCATCGGGCCCAGGTCCTTCTCCATGTGCCTCACCAGGGCGGCGCGGATCGTCTCGCGGTACATGACCCGGCCCGAGACGAAGGTGCGGGTGAACTGCCCGGCGTCGTCGGCGGTGTAGAGCAGGCCGACCTCGTTGACGTATCCCAGCGGGTCCAACCGGACGGGGATCGCCTCCACGTAGAGGATGGGCAGGCGCTGGCGGGCCTCGAAGAGATCCTCGTCGGAGAGCCAGCCGGGGTAGGGGTCCGGGGTGCGCACGTTCATACCCCCATGTCTATCGCATCCGCCGGTGCACTTCACGGTCCCATCCCGGGCGGAGCCGGATTGGCGGAAACGGGCGTGTGGGATGCGCCACCGGGGAATACCGGCGGCCACCGGCTGGTTTATGGTGGTTTGGAAGACCCGATCACTTTCCCGGGCATCCTCCCACCGTCGATGTACCTCGGCCACGGCTTCGTCCGCGGACGACCAACCAGAGGACCTCTTGTGCTTTCCGATGACCACCCGGTGACCCCGGGACAACCTGCCGCCGCGGGCGCCGCCGTCGTACCCGAAGGACGCCTGGATCCGGCTGCCAAGATGACGATCGGCGTGCTGCTGGTCTCCGCGTTCGTCGTGATCCTCAACGAGACGATCATGAACGTTGCCCTGCCCCAGTTGATGGTCGCCTTCGGTGTCAGCGCCGATGCCGTGCAGTGGCTCGCCACGGCCTTCATGCTGACCATGGCCGTGGTGATCCCGACCACCGGCTACCTGTTGCAGCGCTTCTCCATGCGCACCGTGTACCTGATGGCCATGGGCTTGTTCTCCGCCGGGACCCTGTTGGCCGGCATTGCGCCGGGTTTCGGGGTCCTGCTCGGGGCCCGCGTGGTCCAGGCCTGCGGCACGGCCATCATGCTGCCGTTGCTGATGACGACCATCCTGAACCTGGTCCCGCCCACGCGGCGCGGGACGGTGATGGGCAACGTGTCGATCGTGATCTCCGTGGCCCCGGCCATCGGCCCGACGATTTCCGGGCTGATCCTGCAATACCTGCCGTGGCGGTTCATGTTCCTGATCGTGCTGCCGATCGCCCTGGTGGCCCTGTTCGCCGGAGCCCGCCGCCTGCCGCGGCTCGCCGAAGCCGGCAGCTCGCCGCTGTCGATCCCCTCGATCCTGCTGGCCATCCCCGGCTTCGGCGGACTGGTCTACGGGCTGAGCAAGATCGGCGGCGGCCATGAGGGCGCAGGTCAAGGGCCCGACGCCGGTGCCCTGGTCGCGCTGGCCGTGGCGGTCGTGGCGCTGGCCGCCTTCACCCTCCTGCAGCTGCGCCTGCAGCGCACGGACCGCGCCCTGCTGGACCTGCGCCCGTTCACCTACCGCAACTTCACGCTCGCGTTGATCCTGATGGTCCTGGCCATGGTCTCGCTGTTCGGGGTGATCATCCTGCTGCCGATCTACCTGCAGAACGTGCGCGGGCTCGACACCCTGGGCACCGGGCTGCTCCTGCTGCCCGGCGGCCTGCTGATGGGGCTGCTCGCCCCGTTCGTGGGGCGGATGTACGACAAGGTCGGTCCGCGTCCGCTGATGATCCCCGGGGCCGTGCTGCTGGCCGCCGTGATGTTCTCCTACTCGCAGCTGGCCAGCGACACCCCGATCTGGTGGCTGCTGGTGCTGCACCTGGCGATGTCGCTGAGCTTCGCGTTCATCTTTACCCCGGCGTTCACCACCGGCCTGAACCCGCTGCCGCACCGCCTGCACTCGCACGGCTCGGCCGTGCTGAGCACCTTGCAGCAGCTCGGAGGAGCGGCCGGCACGGCCCTGTTGGTGGGCATCATGGCCTCCTCGACGGCGGGCGCAGCGCTGGGCGGTGCGTCGGCCGTGGAAGCCGAGGTGCAGGGTTTCCGGCACGGGTTCCTCGCCGCGGCAATCGTGAGCCTGTCGCTGATCGTGCTGAGCCTGTTCCTGCGGCGGACGAAGGAGACGGAGGGCGCCGAGTAGCCCGGGCCGGCCGGCCGGCGGGGGCCTGCCGGCGCACGGAGCGCACGGGCCCCAGGCGCCGGCCCGCGGCGGAGGCGGCTGTCCGGGTTTCCGTCGTTAAACGCGCGGCGAAGCGACGGAAACCCGGGCAGCTGTGCCGCCTGCCGGGCAGGGTGGCGCGCAGCCGGTACCTGCCCGGTCCGGCATCTACCAGGCGGCGCGCCAGTACTGCGGTGCCCGGGGGTTTTCGTCCCGGCCGATCCCCAGGTCGCGGGCGGCGATGGCGGGCCAGTACGGCTCGACCAGTGCAGCGCGCCCGATGCTGACCCCGTCGGCCTGCCCGGTGACCAGGATGTGCTCGGCCTGGGCGGGCTCGGTGATCATCCCGACGGCGGTCACGAACGCATCCGTGCCCGCCAGCGCCTCCTTCACGGCGGTGGCCAGCGACACCTGGTAGCCCGGTCCGCTGGGGCCGTGGAAGGCGCCGATGCCGCCGCTGGAGAGATCGAAGGTGCTGGCGCCCAGCTCGCGTGCCTGCCCGGCGAACCGGACGGTGTCGGCGATCCGCCAGCCGCCCTCGACCCAGTCCTCGCCGGAGATCCGCAGGCCCAGGACCTTGTGGGCCGGCCACACCTCGCGCACGGCGGCGATGACCTCGCGGGCGTAGCGCGTGCGGTTCTCGAAGCTTCCGCCGTACTGGTCGGTGCGGTGGTTCGTCAGCGGGGAGAGGAACTGGTGGATCAGGTAGCCGTGCGCTGCGTGCAGCTGCGCGACGTCGAAGCCGGCCTCGTCCGCGCGGCGGGCAGCATCGGCCCAGTCGCGCACCGAGGCCTGGATCTGTTCGACCGTCATCTCGGCAGGTGCGTCCAGCCCGTGGGCGTCGGTTACCGAGGGGGCCAGGGTCTGCCAGCCGCCCTCGGCGGCGGGAACGGTCCCGCGGGCGGCCCCGGGCAGTGCCGGATAGGTCGAGGCCTTGGCGCCGGCGTGCGCCAGCTGGATGCCGGCGGCGGCGCCCTGTGAGTGGATGAAGTCGACGATCGGGGCCCAGGCGTCGCGCTGCGCGTCGTTCCAGATGCCGGTGTCCTGGTCGGAAATGCGGCCTTCCGGGGAGACTGCGGTGGCCTCGGTGTAGACCAGCCCGAAGCCGCCGACGGCCCGCGCTCCCAGGTGCACCATGTGCCAGGCGTGGGGGATGCCGTCCTTTGCGGTGACCGAGTACTCGCACATCGGGGCGAGCACGGTGCGGTTGCGCAGGTCCAGGCCGGGGCCCTCGGGGGTGGACAGGGTCACGGGTTCGAAGAGTCTAGTCACGTCCATGGGCAACCCCGGCCCCGGTGGCGCTATTCCCCCGGCGCCTCCCGGCTGCCCCTGGCTTTCCCGGCAGCTACCCGTCGACGCGGTGGTATCCGTACAGGTCCTGCTGGGCCTCATTCACCCACAGGTCCTCCCCGCCGTCCGGGTGGGGGACCCGGAGGGTGCGCCCATATGATTCGTCGACGAGGTCCGCAGCCAGCCCGGCGGTCAGGAGCCGTGCGTGCAGGACCTGAACGTCGCCGTCGTACTGGAAGCTGGGGACGGCGGCGGCGGTGGAGCCGGAATGCGTGGCGACCAGGCCGCCGTTCTTGGCCCGGAACTGCATCCAGCCGCCGGTGTCGCTGGCGATCTCGGGTCGGGCGCCGATGGCCCGCAGGATGGCTGCGGAGCCGTCGGGGTCCGGCGTCATCCACAGGGCGAGCACCCGCAGTGCAGGATCGGCGGTCGCCGGTTCCGGGCGGGCGGCCTCGACGGTGGCGATGAAGGAGAGCCCGTCGGGGCCGGTGATGGTGGCAGTGCGGCCGTGGCCTTCCTCGGAGAGCACGACGGCGGTGCCCGCTTCCCGGGTGCGCCGGGTGAACTCGTCGAGGTCGCCGACCTCGAAGGCCAGGCGGGCGGTGCCGGCGGGATGTGAGGCGTCGGGGGCGTGGAGGCGGAGGCGGCCGGAGGCGGCGTCGAATTCCTGCCAGCCGGCGGCCTGCACTGCCGCCTCGAGGCCGAGGGCAGCGAGCAGGGCGGCCCAGTCGTCGGGGTGGTCGGTGAACAGGATGGGGGCGACGCGCAGCATCAGTTCTTCTCCTTCAGGTGGTCGGACAGGACGTCGGCGACGTACGCGGAAAGCGAGGTACCGGCGTCGATCGCGGCGTGCTTGACCTCGCGGACCAGGTCGGCGGGCAGGTAGACGTTGAACTGGACCTTGCGGTCCGGATCGGGTGACGGGTCGTGGATCATGGTTAGGATGCTAGCAACCTAGTTGGTCGTCGTCTAGACCTGCTGGCGTCCGTTCTGCTGGAATGGTGCGCATGGCCACCCCACTGCCCGAACTGCTGCTTCCCGACGCTGCCACTTGGCGGACATGGCTCGAGGAGCACCATGCTTCCAGCCCCGGCGTCCGGCTGGTGCTGCACAAGAAGGGCGGGACGGTGACCGGGTTGACCCGGGCCGCGGCGCTGGACGAGGCCCTGTGTTTCGGCTGGATCGATGGCCAGGCCGGCAGCCGGGACGAGGAGAGCTACCTGCTGCGGTTCACCCCGCGGCGACCCGGCAGCGCCTGGTCGGCCATCAACGTCCGGCTCGTCGACCGGTTGGCCGGTGAAGGGCGGATGACCGCTGCCGGGACCGCCGAGGTGCAGGCTGCCCGCACGGACGGGCGCTGGGAGGCCGCCTACTCCGGGCCTGCCAGTGCCCAGCTGCCCCCGGAACTCGTCGAGGCCCTGGAGGGACACCCGGTGGCCCAAGAGGCCTGCGGGCGGCTCAACGGGACCAACCGGTATGCCCTCTACTACCGGATCCACACGTTGAAGCGCCCCGAATCCAAGGTCCGCAAGGCCGCCGAGTTCGTGGAGATGCTTGAGCGCGGGCAGGCGCCGTACGCCCAGCCAGGATTCACCGAGGCGCCGAAACGGACGCGGAAAGGGGTCTAGACACGTCCGGGACAACTACAGCGCTACGCATCCAGCCAGGGAAATCCGCTGGGGTCGGCGTCCATGGCGGCGCTGACCCGGTCGTGGTCATGGGTGCGGACGGCGAAAGGCATGTCCAGGGGCTCCACGACTATTTCCACCATCACCGGGACCGGATCGGTGGCGATCCACTGGCACTCGACGATGGAGCCCAGGGCGGGATCGTCATGCGGGGGCATCCGGGTGAAAGGTCCGCGCGGGACCGCGTAGACCACGCCCCGCGACAGGGGTGGCGTCCCGCTGGCCGGACGCGCATAGGACAAGAAGATCCGTCGCGGTCCCCACGAACCGTCGGCAGCCAAAGGGTGGAAACACGCGTTGAGCAGCCGGAGACAGGACTCGTCCCGCAGTGCGTAGCCCATCGCCCACGTGGGGTCCTCGGTGGCGAAAACAGCCGTGGACTTCGAGTAGACATCGGGCCCGCGGTCCAACGGCGCGGCCGGCTCCAGCGTGGCCAGCCCCGGCGTCCGGGATCCATGTAGCAGCAGGCCGCGTTGATCGACCAGCCGGGCCAGCCGTTCCCACACGGGGCTGCCCGCTGTCGGGACGTCCCGCGTCCATGGCACCTCCACCGGCCACTGCCTCCAGCGTCCTAGCACCGGTAGCGCCGGACGAAGTTCTGCAGCACCCGTGAGGGCCAGGAGACCTCGGCAGATCGGGCGAGCCGGGCGAGCCCGTCGGCCTGGTCCGCCGGGAAGTACCCGGCGTCGCGGTAGACCGCAATGCGGGTGGCCAGCCCGTCGCCGTCGAGTTCGGGGTGGAACTGCGTGGCGTACAGGTTCGTGCGGACCCGGAACATCTGCACCGGGCAGGTGGCCGAGGTCGCCAGCAGCACGGCGTCGGCGGGCAATCGCGACAGGGCCTCCTTGTGGCCCACGAAGGCCTCGAAGCGCCGCGGCATGCCGGCGGTGATCGGATCCGCCGCGCCGGCCGCGGTCAGCTCCACCCGCGTCGTCCCCACGGGTTCGGCGTGGGCGCGGTCGACGGTTCCTCCCTGGTGCGTCCCCAGCGTCCCGACCCCGTAGCAGGCACCCAGGAACGGGAAGTCCCGCTCGACGAGCACATCCAACAGCGCCGCGAGCTCTGATTCAACGCGCAGCTGGGTCATGGACTTGCTGGCTGGATCGTCCGAGGAGTTGAACGGGCCGCCACCCAGCAGGATGCCGGAGTAGTCGCCCGGATCGAGGTCCTGCGGCAGGGGCGCGGCATCCAGGGCGTGGACGGCCAGCTCGCCGGCCGAGAGTCCGGAGGCGGCCAGGAAGCCCCGCACCTCGTCCTCGGCGGCGACCGGGTCGTCGCGGGTGGAGATCAACAGGAACGGCCGGCCGCCGGATGAGGATTCCATGCACGCATCCTACGACCCGTGGGGGTGGAGTGTCGGCGGCCGAGCCACTACAGTGTGATTTGAGTTAGCAACCATTAACCGGTCGGCGTCAGCCGCCCGTTGGGAGGATCAATGCAGATCGCCGGGGCCTCGGCCCTCATCACCGGTGGGGCGTCCGGCCTCGGTGCCGCCACCGCCCGGAAACTCCACGACGCCGGGGCACATGTGGTCCTGCTCGACCTGCCCGGCTCCGCCGGCGAGGACGTCGCCGCCGGACTGGGGGAGCGCGCCCGGTTCGCCGGCGCCGACGTCACCGACGAGGACCAGGTCCGTGCCGCCGTGCAGGCCGCCTCCGACCTCGCGCCGCTGCGCCTGGTGGTCAACTGCGCCGGTGTCGCCACCCCGGGCAAGGTCCTGGGCCGCGACGGGGTCCTGCCCCTGGCCGCCTTCCAGCAGGTCGTGTCCATCAACCTCATTGGCACGTTCAACGTCATCCGACTGGCCGCCGAGGCCATGGCCTCGACCGAACCGCTCACCGATGAGGCCACCGGCACCGCTGAACGCGGGGTCATCGTCAACACCGCTTCCGTCGCCGCCTTCGACGGCCAGATCGGCCAGCCGGCCTACGCCGCCTCCAAGGGCGGGGTCGCCGCGATGACCCTGCCGTTGGCCCGCGAGCTCGCCCGCCAGCAGATCCGCGTCATGGCCATCGCCCCGGGCATCTTCGAGACGCCCATGCTCGCCGGCTTGCCCCAGGAAGCCCAGGACTCGCTCGGCGCCCAGGTCCCGCATCCCTCGCGGCTGGGCAAGCCGGCCGAATACGCGGCCCTGGTCGAGCACATCGTGGCCAACCAGATGCTCAACGGCGAGACCATCAGGCTCGACGGCGCCATCCGCATGGCCCCGAAATAGGCCGCCCCCCATGTCCCTACAGCACGACGCCGGTCCCTCCTCCCGGGCGGAACGCCCGCTTCCGGGGCCCGACTTCCTCGACATCGAGGCCCAACTCGACGAGCGCGAGCGCACCAAGCTCGCCGAGGTCCGCGCCTTCGTGGCCGAACACGTCGCCCCGCATGCCGGGCAGTGGTGGACCGCCGAGCAGTTTCCCTTCCACCTGTTGCCCGGGCTCGGCGCACTGGGCGTGAGCACGCCGACCCGCCACGGGTACTCGCACCTCTTCCACGGCCTGCTCATCGCCGAGCTGGCCCGGGCCGATGCCTCGCTGGCGACGTTCTTCATGATCCACCACGACCTCTTCGTCGAATCGCTCTACGACTTCGGCACCGAGGACCAACGCGCACGCTACCTGGCCGACGCCGCGGCGCTGCGCACCACCGGTGCCTTCGCCCTGACCGAACCCGACCACGGCTCGGACGTGGCCAAGGGGATGGAGACCCGGGCCCGCCGGGAGGGCGAGACGTGGGTGGTCAACGGGGCCAAGCGCTGGATCGGCAACGGCACGTTCTGCGAGCACATGCTCCTCTGGGCCCTCGACGAGGACACCGGCACCGTGCGCGGGTTCATCCTGGACACGTCGCTGCCGGGGGTGACCACGTCCCGGATCGAGAACAAGATCTCGCTGCGCACCGTCCAGAACGCCGACGTCCGGCTCCAGGACGTGCGCATCCCGGAAGCGGACCGCTTCCCCGGGATCGAATCCTTCGCCGACACCAACCAGCTGCTGCGCTCCAGCCGCATCATGGTCGGCTGGCTCGCCGTCGGGCAACAACTGGCCGCGTTCGATGTGGCCCGCGCCTATGTGTTGGAGCGGGAACAATTCGGCCGCCCGCTGGCCGCCTTCCAATTGATCCAGCAGAAGCTGGCGACCATGCTGGGCAACGCCACCGCGTCGATGGCGCTGATGGTCCAGGTCGCCCACGCCCAGGCACGCGGCACCGAGCGGATGGACCAGGCGGCGCTGGCCAAGGCCTTCACGACCGAGCGGATGCGAGAATCGGTCGCGCTGGGCCGTGCTGCGTTGGGCGGCAACGGGATCGTCACCGATCACCGCATGGCCCGGATCTTCTCCGATGCCGAGGCCGTCTACACCTACGAGGGCACCCACGACGTCAACCAGCTCATCGTCGGCCGCGCGGTCACGGGCATCTCGGCCATCGCCTGACGCCGCCCCCGGGTAGCCCGCCCGGGCATCGGGGTTTTGCCCGGAAGGCGACGCCGCGCATTACGCTGGGGCGGTGCCTTCCTTCCGCGTCCAGTTGAACATCCTCGCGCTGCGCCCCGGCCACCCGCCGGAGGCGGTCATGGACACGGCCGTCGCCACCTTGGCCTCCCGCCACCATGTGGAGGCGAACCAGCTCGACATCGTCGGCGGCGTCCCGCGCATCACCCTGCGCTTCACCGTTGAGGAGGAGGAGGAGTACGACGCCGAGTCAGGGCTCGCGCGCTCGGCTGCGGCCCTGATGCGGGCCGGGGTCGAGCAGGTGGCGCGGACGCGGAACCTGGTGGTGCTGCGCCGGGTCCGCGGGCGCTGGTCGCCGGTCTAGAACTCGGTGCGCTGGCCGCGGGCGGCACGGCGCTCGGCGTGGCCGATCTGGTAGCGGCGGTTCTCGGTGGCCAGCAGGACGATGAACGCGCACAACCCGCAGATCAGGGCCACCGGGGTGGAGAACAGCGGGCCGATCAGGCGGTCGAGCATGATCCAGAACAGTCCCCAGGCGTACCCCAGCGCCAGCACGATGCGGCCGCGCTCGGACATCGACAGGGTCGTCGCCGCCCACGTGCAGCCCACGACCGCCAGGACGCCCCACCACGATGCCGGCAGCAACAGGCGGACCCCCGCCTCGGTCAGCGCAATGCTCAAGGTGGCCGGCACCAGCACGAGCGCCCAGCCCATGTACAACGCGGCCGGGCCGTCGACGAAGACGCGCTCCAGGGTCGAGCGGGCGGTGCGCTGGTTCATGCGCCGCACGGCATAGACGAGCACGGCGGCCAGCGCCAGGGAGAGCACCACGGGCACGAAGACCAGTGAGGCCCGGGCACACACCAGCCACAGGGCCCCGAGCAGGCCGGCCCCGGCGGTGAGGTAGCCGATCTCGCGCTGCCGGTAGGACGAGCGCTGGCTGGGATGCCACTGGTAGATCGCATACAGCACGATCCAGATGAACAGCACGCCCCAGATCATGAACGAGTCGATGCCCGGTGCCAGCAGGGCATGGCGCGGCCGGAAGGGCGAGTCGGCGGCGGAGTGCGCGGTGGCCCCGCCGAACCACCCCAGTCCCAGGAAGCCCAGGATCAGGGACACGACGGCCGTGGCCGAGACGACGACGCGCCGGATGAGGTCCTGCCGGGTCTCCTCGGGGTCCGGATCGCGCGAGGGCAGGTTGTAGGGCGGGACGTAGATGGGGCCCTCGTCGTCGACCCAGTAGGGGCTGGTGTTGCGCAGCTCCTCGGAGGTACGGGAAATCGGGTGTGCCGCGGCATCGACGATGGCCTCGCGGGCACTTTCCACCAGTGATTCCAAGTCGGCTCCGGAAGCGGCCTTGCGGGCGGCGGCTTCCTCGGCGGCCTGTTGCGCGGCGGCCTCCTCGGCGGCCAGGCGTGCCGCTTCCTCCGCGGCGCGCTGGCGCTCGGCCGCGGCGTCCGCCTCGGCACGTTCGGCGGCCTCGCGCTCGGCCCGGGTCCGGGACTTCTCCTGGCGGGCCTGTTCGCGGGTGGCGGCCCGCCGACGGGCGTTGCCCCGCTGGGCGGAGATGGCCTTCCGGGCCCGGGCCCGTGTGCGGCCCGCCAGTGCCTTCCAGTTCGGGGCCTCCAGCCCGTCGAGCCAGGAATTCAACCGGACGGTGGCGTTCTCGTCCTCGACGCGGCCATGTGTACCGGGAGCAGCCATGTGCCGGGAGGCAGCGGCGGACTCGTCGACGGTCCCCTCCGGGGCGTGCAGGGGTTTGGGCGGCAGCCCCGTGTGTTCAACCCGGGCCGGCGCCGTCGTCTCCGGGGCCGCCTTCCCGTCAGCGGTGGATTGGGTGGCTTTTCCCGGGGCGTCGTCCGGGGAGGCGTTCGAGGAGGGGGCTGCGTCGGCGGAAGCGGCCGCGGTGGGGGTGGCCGGCTGGGTGGCACGCAGTCGCTGCAGCGCCTCGGAGGCGGCGGACGTCTCCTGGCGTGTTTCTGTCATGACGTGGAATCCCCTTATTGACCGCTGAACTTCATGGCAATGATTCCTCCCCATACCACCGCTCCAAGCGTACCCAATGGGACCGACGCGAAGGAGCAGGCGCAACGCCGCCGCCCCCCGGCTGTGGCCGGATTGTGACCCCCACCAGCACCTTGTCCTCCGGCACCGTGGGGTAACACGGGCGACATCTGCCGTGTTCAGGCGGGGCGACCCGGGAATTCGCACAGGTTCCGTTCGGAGGTGAACGACACCGGCTGCCCGGAGAGCGGGTCCGTGAACGAGATCGAGTGCGCCAGCAGCTGCAGCGGGCGTGCGTAGTCGTCGGGAGCCTGGTCCAGCAGCACCGGGTAGAACGGATCGTTGACGATGCCCAGGCCCAGGGCCGCCATGTGCACGCGCAGCTGGTGCGTCTTGCCCGAATGCGGGCGCAGGCGGAACAGCCCGACGGCGGTTCCTGCGTGGGTGCCCCCGCTCACCCCGGTGCGCAGCAGGTCGATCCGCGTCTCGGCATTCGGTTCGCCCGGCTGGGTCAACGCGAGCAGGTGCCCCTTTTCCTTGGCCATCCTGTTGCGGTACTCCAGCGGGAAGTCGGCGGCGGTGGCCCGGTGGTCCCCGGTGACGTGCCGGACGTCCTCGCCGTGGCGGCCCGGGCGGGAGGTGCCGGAAGCGCCCAGCGAGGTGCCGGAAGCACCGTCGGGGGCACCGGCGTCGTGCCCGGAGCCGGGAACCGTCTCGCCCCATCCGGTGGGCAGCGCCGAGACGCAGCGGTATTCCTTCTCGATCCGGCGGTGTTCGAACAGGATCTGGTAGGCACCGCGGGTGGCGGGGTTGGTGGAGAAGAGGATGACCCCGGCGGTGGCGCGGTCGAGGCGGTGCATGGGGATCAGGTCCGGCCGGCCCAGCCGGTTGCGCAGCCGCACCAGCGCCGATTCCTGCACGAACCGTCCGCCCGGGGTGGTGGGCAGGAAATGCGGCTTGTCCACCACCAGCAGGTTCTCGTCCTGGAACAGGATGGTCTCGGTGACCGGCAGGCGCGGTTCGTCGGGCAGGTTGCGGTAGTACCAGAGGAAGTCGTGCACGCCCAGCGGGGTGGTGGGGGTCAGCGGTTCGGCGCCGAGGCCCACGACTTCCCCGTTCTGGAAGCGCCGGATGATGCCTTCGGGGTCCACGTGGCCGAAGCGCTCGAGCATGTAGTCCATGACGCTCGCCCACGGGCCTTCCCGGGGGATGCGCAGGCGGGTCGCGTTGACGCCGTTGCGCACGGGAAGCGGGGATTGCATGGCCATCCCGCCATTTTCCCACGCGCCGCGGCGTCCCGGGACCGCGCGGGAGACAGCGCGGGAGCCGGACGTGAAGCGGGCGCCGCCGGGGGCGGGCCCGGTCAGGCCCGGGGGTCGGGCTGGCAGACCGGGCAGAAGTACACGTCGCGCTCGTTCAGGTCCATGCCGCGGTCCCGGGGGTCCTGGACCGCCTGCTGGGGCCGGGGCTTGAGCTGGAGGTTGCCCGGGTCGCCGTCGTGCACGATCCCGGGGGTGCGGCCCAGCGGCACGGCCGCGTCGAGCCGGCCCAGCCCGGCGGGCGGGCGCGGCTGGCCGATCTTGCGGTGCTCGACGGTGCCGCCGCAGCGCAGGCACGGCCGGCCGGCCCGCCCGTAGACCCAGTACTGCTCGCGCATCGGCGGGGTCGTGGTCACGCGGCGGGAACGGTCCTTGTTGGCGTGCAGCAGCTGGTGGGACAGGTCGATCAGGTGGTCGGCGTCGGGCACCTGCCCGGTGGGGGTGCGCGGGTGCAGGCGCAGCAGGAACATCAGCTCGGAGCGATAGATGTTGCCCAGCCCGGCGATGACCCGCTGGTCCAGCAGGGTCAGGGCGATGGGCCGCTCCGGCATGGTCTCCAGCCGGCGCCGCACTTCGTCGGCATCCCACGAGGCACCGAGCGGATCGGGGCCCAAGTGCCCGACGGCCTCCTGCTCGTCGACGGTGCGGATGACCCGCAGGAAGCCGAGCTCGAACCCGACCGCCTGGAAGTCGGCGTTCTTGAGCACGCAGCGTGCCTTGAAGGCCGGGGCCCGCCACCGCTCACCGGGGGCGTAGACGTCCCAGTGCCCGTCCATTGACAGGTGGGAGTGGATGCTCACGTCCGCGACGCGGATGAGCAGGTGCTTGCCGCGGGAGATCACCGAGCTGACCGTGTGCGAGGCCAGGTTCAACGTGGCGAAGGCCGGAACCCGGAAATCGCTGGATTGCAGGGGGCGGTTGCTCAGCGCCGCATCGAGCCGGCGCGCCGCACGATAGACACTGTCGCCTTCTGGCACAGCCGGTCACATCCTTCGTCGCCTCACGTTTTTGTGGAGTGGATCACACTATACCGGTCCCCGCCGGACGACTCACGGGCGGAACCGCAGCCCGTTGGGCGAGGAGTGGAAACCGGCGTCCAGCAGCGCCACTGCCAGCGGGGTCTCCGGGATCCGCTGGCCGTTGACCTTCTCCAGCGCGATCCGCTCCACTCGCGCGGTGCGCAGGGCCGCCACGAGGGCGCGGGCGGCGGCGGCCAGTTCGGCGGGGTCGTCGGTGAAGGCAAGCGCGGTCTTGCCGCCGCGCTCCAGGTAGAGGCCCAGCCGCCCGTCCAAGAGCACGACGACGGCACCGGCCTTGCGCCCGGGCCGCTGGCCCGTGGGGGAGACCTCGGAGCCGTCCCCGGGGGCGAGCCCGGGCCAGGCCAGGGCGGCGCCATAGGGGTTGGCGGGATCGGTGGCGGCCAGGGCGACGGCGGCCGGCACCCGCGCCCCGCCGCCGGCCGCCAGTCCCGCCGCGTCCAGTTCGGCATCGCGGACGTGCCCGCGCAGCCGGTCGACGGTGGCGGGGACGGAGAACTGGGCGGCCCCGAGGTGCTCGATGAAGTAGCCGCGCCGGGTCCGCCCGGCCTCCTCCAGCCGGGCCAGGACCCGGTAGAGCATGCCGAAGCCGCCGGGCACGTTCTCGGCCACGACCGACCCGCGGGTGAGCACCCCGTAGCGGTCCAGCAGGAACTCGGCCCCGGCGTGGGCACGCACCGTCGGGTCGGTTTCGGCGGCCGGCAGCAACGACCAGCGCCCGGCCGCCGCGGGCAGGGACGGCACCGCCGCCTGCGCTCCCGGCCCCGTCGGGCGCAGGCCCCCGGCGCCGGCGGCAGTGTGGTGCATCCCGGGCCCGCGCGGGGTGCGCATCCTCCCCAGCCGCGGGGAGCGGGCCCGTGGGGCGGCACCGCGCGGCTTGTGGGCGGTCTTCCCGCCCCCGAGCAGCCCGCGGACCGGGGCGAACGTGTCGTTGCCGATCCGCCCGGCCCACACCAGCTCCCACAACGCGGCCAGCACCGGGGCGTCCTCGCCGGTCACCCCGAGCCCCTCGGTGATCTGCCGGAAGAAGTAGGCCCCGCCGGTGCCGAGCACCCCGAGGATCCGTTCCTGCAGGCCGGTCGGTTCGAAATCCGCGTCCGGGGTGAGCGTCAGCGCCGCATCGGCGGCCGGGTGCAGGCTGATCCAGCCGTCGTTGCCGGCCAGCGACCCGGCCCCGGACCACAGCACCTCGCCGGTGGCCATCAGCTCATCCAGCATGCCCGGCCGGTAGTCTCGCACCCGCGCAGGCAGCACGAACGACTCCCACGCGCTCGCCGGCACCGGCACCCCGGCCAGCTGGTCGATCACGGTGGCCACGCCGTCGAGCCCGCGCAGTTCCTCGCCCACGAACTGCCACGCCGGCAGGAACCGCCCGAACGTGGCGTCGTCCACGGGTTCGACCTCGGCCCGCAGTGCCGCCAGCGACCGCCGCCGGATCCGCCGCAGCACCTCGGCATCGCACCATTCGCTCGCTGCCGGGGTCCCCGCCGCCCGGTTGCCGTCGGCGGGACGGAACTCGCCCTCGACAACCCGCGATTCGGTGGCCAGCCGCTTGAGCACCGAGAGCACGACGGCGGTGCCCAGACCCAGCCGGGCCGCGGCTTCGGGCACGGTGAAGGGGCCGTGGGTGCGTGCATAGCGCCCGACGAGGTCGCCCAGCGGGTCGGCGACCGGTTCGATGAAGGCCAGCGGGACGCCCATCGGCAGCGGGACGCCGAGCCCGTCCCGCAACCGGGCGGCGTCCTCGATGGCGGCCAGCACGGGCTCTCCGGCCAGGTTCAGCCGCAGGGCGCGGTTGGTGCGCACCAACGTGTCCGAGATTTCGCCGGTTTCGGCCACGGATAACGGCGGAAACTCAGGCGCCGACGGCCCGTCCCCGGGGGAATCGGCGTCTGCTGCAGCGGTCTCCGCCCGCAACCGCGCAGCCAGCCCCTCCACGCTCAGCGGCCCGAGCAGCCGCAACAGGTCCGCGGCCCCCTCGACGCCGCGCAGCCGGCGGCCCGGGACCAGGCGCTGCAGTTCGGCCTCCGTCTGCGCGATGACGTTCGGGTCCAGCAGGTCGCGCAGTTCGGTGCGGCCCAGCAGGTCGCCCAGCAGCGTCGGGTCGATCGACAGGGCCGCGGCCCGGCGCTCGGCCAGGGGGGAGTCGCCCTCGTAGAGGAACTGGGCGACGTAGCCGAAGAGCAGCGTCTGGGAGAACGGCGACGGCTGGCGCGTCATCGTCTCCACGATCCGCAGCCCCCGCCCCTCCAGGTCGGTGGCGATGGACCGCAGGGCGGGCAGGTCGTAGACGTCCTGCAGGCATTCGCGGACCGTTTCCAGGATGACCGGGAAGGACGGGTACTTCCGGGCGACGTCCAGCAGCTGGGCCGAGCGCTGGCGCTGCTGCCACAGCGGGGTGCGCTTGGCGGGGTTCTGCCGCGGCAACAGCAGGGCGCGGGCGGCGCATTCGCGGAACCGCGAGGCGAACAGGGCGGATCCGCCGACCTCGTTGGTGACGATCCGTTCCACGTCGTCCGGGTCGAAGAGGAACAACTCTGCCCCGGGCGGCTCGTCGTCCATCATCGGCACGCGCAGCACGATCCCGTCGTCGGCGGCCATCGCCGAACCGTCCAGCCCGTAGCGCTCGTGCAGCCGGGCGCCGACGGCCAGCGCCCACGGAGCGTGCACGGGCAGTCCGAACGGGGAGTGCAGCACCACCCGCCAGTCGCCGAGCTCGTCCTGGAACCGCTCGACCACCAGCGTCGTGTCGCTGGGGAT
Organism: Arthrobacter sp. JSM 101049; assembly: GCF_041679245.1. Lineage (NCBI taxonomy): Bacteria > Bacillati > Actinomycetota > Actinomycetes > Micrococcales > Micrococcaceae > Arthrobacter > Arthrobacter sp. JSM 101049. Next base: position 19,462 of record NZ_JBGFFC010000009.1, read on the forward strand.
GACCCCGGTGGCCTCCTGCTGTTCGCGGAGGTAGCCGGACAGGTTCGCCGCGGCCCACGCGTCCAGCCCAATCGTGCCCAACCGCCCCGCCGCATCCTCCTCCGATGCCCCGGCGACCTCGCGGCGGAACCGCCCCAGCGCGCGCCCCAGCTCCACGGGCCGGCCCAGGGAGTCGCCCTTCCAGAACGGCAGCTTGCCGGGTTGGCCGAACGCGGGGGAGACCAGGACCCGGTCGTGGGTGATGTCCTCGATCTTCCAGCTGGTCGCCCCGAGCGCGAAGACGTCGCCGACCCGGGATTCGTAGACCATCTCCTCGTCGAGCTCGCCCACGCGCCGCCCGCCGTTGGCCTGCTCCTCGGTGCCGATGAGGAAGACGCCGAACAGCCCGCGGTCCGGGATGGTGCCGCCGGAGGTCACCGCCAGGCGTTGGGTGCCGGGCCGTCCGGCCAGGGTCCCGGCATCGCGGTCCCAGACGATCCGCGGGCGCAGCTCGGCGAACTCGTCGGAGGGGTACTTCCCGGCCAGCAGGTCCAGGGTGGCGTCGAACGCGGAGCGCGGCAACGCGGCGAACGGGGCGGAACGGCGCACGACGTCGAACCACTCCTCCACGTCGACCTCGCCCAGCGCGGCGGCAGCGACGGTCTGCTGCGCCAGGATGTCCAGCGGGTTCGCCGGGATGGACAGCGCCTCGATCTCCCCGGCCCGCATCCGCTCCACCGTGATCGCCGTATTGACCAGATCCGAGCGGTGCTTGGGGAAGAACACGCCGGTGGACACCTCGCCGACCTGGTGTCCGGCGCGGCCCACCCGCTGCAGCCCGGAGGCCACCGACTGCGGGGACTCGACCTGGATGACCAGGTCCACCAGCCCCATGTCGATGCCCAGCTCCAGCGACGACGTCGCCACCACGCAGCGCAGCCGCCCGGACTTCAGATCGTCCTCGATCATCGCGCGCTGGTCCTTGGACACGGACCCGTGGTGGGCGCGCGCCAGCACCGGATCCGCCCCGGAGGACGTCCCGGCCTGCGCCATGATCTGCGCCGGAGCCTGCTTCGGCGGGGTTGCAGGCGCGGGCGGGGGTGCGGCCGCACCGGCCTTCCCCTGCACGACGGCGGTGCCCCCGAAGCCGCTCCCGTCGCCTTCCACCGGCCTCGCCCACGGGTCGAAGCCCTCGAGCTCCTGCCGGCCCTCGTGGATCTCGTTGAGGTTCGCGGTCAGCCGTTCGGCCAGCCGCCGCGAGTTCGCGAAGACGATCGTGGAGCGGTTCGCCTCGATGAGGTCGACGATCTTCTCCTCCACGTGCGGCCAGATGCTCGCCTGCGGCTGCAGCCCGGAGGCCTCGCCGAGGTCGTGGGCCGCCGCCGCGGCCGGCAGGTCCGTCATGTCCTCCACCGGGACCGTGACCGTCAGGTCCCAGGTCTTCTCCGAGGGTGGGGCAACGATCTCCACGGGCCGGTTCCCGCCGAGGAACCGGGCCACCTCGTTCCGCGGTTCCACGGTCGCCGAGAGCCCGATCCGCTGCGCCGGCTTCGCCAGCAGCGCGTCGAGGCGCTCGAGCGAGACGGCCAGATGTGCGCCGCGCTTGGTCCCGGCCACGGCGTGCACCTCGTCGAGGATCACCGTGTCGACGGACGCCAGGGTCTCCCTCGCCCGGGAGGTGAGCATGAGGAAGAGCGATTCCGGGGTCGTGATGAGGATGTCCGGTGGGGTGGAGAGCAGCTTGCGCCGCTCGTTCTGCGGGGTGTCCCCGGAGCGGACGCCGACGGTGATCTCGGGGGCGGGCAGCCCGAGCCGCTTGGCCATCTGGGTGATGCCGATCAGCGGGGCGCGCAGGTTGCGTTCGACGTCCACTCCGAGGGCCTTCAGCGGTGAGATGTACAGGACCCGCGTCTGGCGTTTGGGGACCTTGGGCTTCTTCCCGGCCGCCGTCGGCCCGGCGGGCGCTTCCAACGGCAGCTCGGCCTGCCCGGTGCCGTGCCGGATGAACCCGTCCAGGGCCCACAGGAACGCCGAGAGGGTCTTGCCGGAGCCGGTGGGCGCGACCACCAGGGCGTTCCCGCCGCTGGAGACGGCATCCCAGGCCCCCAGCTGCGCGGTCGTTGGCGCGGCAAAGGCGCCCGTGAACCACTCGCGGGTGGCGGGCGTGAACCTCTCGAGGACCTGGGCTGCCGGGGGCTGATCTGCCATCGCTGAAAGCCTACGCCGAAGCACCGACGGGTTGGCCCCTTCCCGTGGCCGAGGGCGGCCCGCCGCCCTACGAGTGGTGGTACGGCCGCCCCCCGGCGATCTCCTGCGCGCGGTACAGCTGCTCGGCCAGCATGAGCCGCACCAGCTGGTGGGGGAAGACCAGCTTCGACAGGCTCCAGGTGAAGTCCGCCCGCCGGTGCACCGGGGTGTCCACTCCGTAGGCCCCGCCGATGACCAGTACCACGGTGCGGGAGGTGTCCAGCGGCCGCTGCAGGGTCCGCGCCAGGGCGGGGGAGTCGATGTTCGTCCCCCGCTCATCCAGCAGCACGAGGTAGTCCTGGGCGGAGACCTTGGCGAGGATGCGCGCGGATTCCTCGGTCCGGGCGGCATCGCCCTCGCGGGACGAATGCGGAAGCAGCTGCCAGGAGACGTCGAAGGGCTTCTTCATCCGCTTGCCGTAGCGCTCGATCCCGTCCGCCACCCACGACTCGTGCTTCTTCCCGATGGCCAGAATGCGCAGTGTCATGCGACTAGTCTTTCAGCATGGCCCCACCTCCAGCGTCCCCACGGGACGGGCGCCCCACAGGTCCACTGAGGACGACGGCGGAGCACCTCCTGTCCCGACTCGGCCCGTACGGGGCCATGTGGATCACGCTGGCCATCGGTGCCGCCTTCGTCGTCGTCATGACAGCGCTGGCAGCGGAGATCTACGAGGGCGTCGCGGAAGCCGACGACCTGGCAGGATTCGACCACCCCCTGCTCGCCTGGGTCATGACCTGGAGATCCCCGGAACTGAACACGGTCATCACCTGGTTCACGGACACCGGAGGCACCATCGGCATGCCGATCCTCGCCGTGGTCGCGATCATCGCCCTGACCTTCTCCTCCCGGTCCTGGCGTCCGGCGCTGCTCATCATCGCCGCCGCCCTGGGCTCGCTGGCCATGACGGTCGCCGGCAAGAACCTCATCGGCCGCGCCCGACCCGAACTGGCCGATGCCGTCCCGCCCTACGAGACCTCGCCCTCGTTCCCCAGCGGACACACGCTCAACGCCACCGCCATCATCGCGGTCATCGCCTATCTGTGGTTCCTGGAACTGGAGAAGCGGGCGGCCCGGGCATTGATGATCGCCGGGTGTGCCGCCTACATCGTGCTCATCGGGCTCAGCCGCGTCTACCTCGGCCACCATTGGCTCACCGACGTTGCCGTCGCCTGGGTCCTCGGCCTGGCATGGGCCGCCCTGGTCGCCCTGGCCCACCGGGTCTTCCACACGGTCAGACACGTCCGCCGGGACCGCCTGGCGGCCCCCGCGCCCGGCACGACCACCGATCGACAGGACGGACCATGACACCCGCGGCACCACCGGAGACCACCTACACCTTCGACGTGTCGGGGCTGGTCCCCGCTGATCTGCCTGGCGGGTTCTTCGTCGGGTGGCCGTCGCCGCCGTCGCCGGAGAAGCACCTGCAGGTGCTGCGCGGCAGCTACCGGGCGCTGGTGGCGCTGGAGGCGGGCCGGGTGGTCGGCTTCATCACGGCGATTTCCGACGGTGTGGCCACCGCGTTCATCCCCTGGCTCGAGGTCCTTCCCGAGGCCCAGGGGCGGGGAATCGGCAGCGTGCTCGTGCGGCGGATGCAGGACGAACTTGCCGACCTGTACTCGATCGACCTGGTATGCGACGACGGCGTGGCCCCCTTCTATGACCAGCTGGGGTGGCACCGGGCGCAGGCGATGATCCAGCGGAATCCGGGCTACCTCTGAACCACGACCCTCCCCGATGTGCCCTGGATCACAACCGGTTTGATCGGGCAGGTAGGATGGCGCCAGGAGGTCGACGATGAAGAAGCTTTCGCTCACCGCGCTGGGGCGCGAGCACCTGGAGACGGCGAACCGTGTGGCCAGCGGGCGCAGCGCCAGCACCGTCTACGGCGGTCATGAGCAGGTCCTGCGGCAAACGGTGATCGCGCTAACCGCCGGTCAGGAGCTGGACGACCACGTGAACCCCGGCGAAGCCACGGTCATGGTGTTGAAGGGGCGCGTCTGCCTGGTCGCCGAAAAGCAGAAGTGGGAGGGACGGGACCAGGACCTGATCGTCGTTCCCCCGGGGGTGAACTCCATCGAGGCACTCGAGGACTCGGTCCTGTTGCTCACGGTCGCGAAGCTCGACCGGTAAAACGACCGCCGGGAGGTCTTGCCCGGATTCCGGCCTACCTGGACTCGTCGCGCTGAAGCGGGCGCTGGAAGTCGTCGCCCGGCGTCATCCTCGCGCTGGACTCCCAGGCCCTCGCCTATGCTGCGACGTATTCCTGGCGAACGACTCCGCCCGTGGCGGCCGCGATGTAGCCGAAGTCCTGGTCGCAGTTCAGGACGACGGCGTCGTTGGCGACGGCGTACGCCGCGATGAGGCAATCGAATGCCGCCGCAGCGCGCATCAGCCCGTTGGCGCATAGGGCCTGCTGGACGTCGAGTGCGGCTGTTTCGGCCGGGTGCTCCCATGCAGCCAGCAGCTCGTCCATGTCCCCTCTGAGCTCCAGGTACTCCTCGTGCGATCGTGCCGAATGGCAGTACTCCAGCACCTGGGGCGGGCAGGTGATGATGAGGTGTTGAGTGGAGATTTCCCTGAGCCGCTGCGCGATAGCGGCACTGGTGCCGGCCTGCTGCCAGATGCTGTTGTCGACCAGGTAGGTCGTCACGCAGCGCCGTTTTCAGAAGGCGCAGGTGACTGGGCAGGCGGGCTTACTGTTGGGGCGTCGATCTGGCTCGGCTCGAAACGGCGGGAGATGATGCGCTCAACGGCGGCAGGTTGCCGGCGGACTGCGATCAGTGTCCGGAGGGCAAGATCAACGGTCTCACGGTTCGAGGTGGTCCCAGCTAGCTGCTTGGCCTGCTTGAGCTCGTCCCGGTCGATGTCGATAGAGGTGAGGGCCATGATGCCTCCTTGGGTTTATATAAACCACTATATAACTTCGCGGCGAGCGATGTACAGATGCTACTTCGTCGCCGACAAGCATCTGTGGGAAGCGCATTGGATCACGCTGCATCACAACGAGTGGTGCTCAAACTGCGTTCAAACACGTAATCCGGCAAAGCGAAAGGCGCCTACAACGCTGTGCATTCAACGATGTAGACGCCTTTTCAGTGGCGGTGACGGTGGGATTTGAACCCACGTTGGCTTTCACCAAACAACATTTCGAGTGTTGCACCTTCGGCCGCTCGGACACGTCACCAGACTGCACTACTGTAGCGGACGACGTCGGGTCAGCCCAAAACGGGTTCCGCTCTGCCTGCAGCAGAATGGGGTGACATGCCGGGGCCTGCCGGGCCTACGGTGAGGCATGGACCTGCAACGAGATGCCACCTTCCGCACCGGACGCCACATCAATGACGAACAAGGGTCGCCCGAACCGCTGTGGCGGGTGGTTCTGGGCCGGCGCCTCCGGCTGCTGCGTACCGTTCGCGGCGACCGGTTGGCCGATATCGCGCGTCTCGCCGGCATCTCCCCGCAATACCTCTCGGAGATCGAGCGCGGAATCAAGGAACCCTCAAGTGAGATGATCGCCGCGGTCGCCGGCGCGCTCGGCACGACCCTGCTGGACCTGACCTGGCAGGTAGCCGCCGAGCTCCACGCCTCGGCACCGGTCCAGGTCCTGACCTCCACCGGACAGCGGGGCTATTCCACCGTGGCTTACCCGGCCTTTGGATCCTCCGCGGGTACGACGGCAGATCTCGGTTCCCAGCCGGTCCTCGCCCTGGCAGCCTGACCTGCATGGCGCACTGCCCCACCTACCGGCCCAGCTCCAGGGGAGCCGACAGCTGCCGGTCCAGCACCTCGTCCACGAGGCCGTAGGCGAGCGCATCCTCCGCGGTGAACACCCGTTCCCGGTCCGTATCAGCGCGTAGCACCGAGACGTCCTTGCCGGTATGACGGGCCAGCACCCGCTCGGCGGCACCGCGGGTCCGCAACAGTTCATCGGCCTGCAGGATGAGATCCGGAATCGTGCCGCGCCCTTGGCCCGCGGGCTGGTGCAGCACCACGCGGGCGTGCGGGAGCATCATGCGCCGCCCGGCGGCACCGCCGGTGAGCAGCACGGCACCGGCACCGATCGCCTGGCCGACGCAGATGGTGGACACCGGGGACTTCAGGTACTGCATGGTGTCGTAGACGGCCAGCATCGACGGCAGGTCGCCGCCCTCGGAGTTGATGTACAGGTCGATCGGCGTGCCGGGGGAGTCGGAGTCCAGGTGCAGCAGCTGGGCGATCAGCGCGTTCGCCACCCCAGGATCGATGGCCGTGCCCAGGTAGACGATCCGCTCCGTCAGCAGATGGGAGTAGACGTCCATGATGCGCTCGCCGTTGGCGTTGCGGGCCACGACGTTGGGGATCGTGTAGCTGCTCATCGTTCCACCCCCAGCCCCGCATGGCGGTTCCGCGCCAGTGCGATCGTCGCATAGGAGTCCGCCACCTCGTCGATGAAGCCGTACTCGAGGGCCTCGGCAGCGGTGTACCAGCGGTCGTGCAGCGAATCCTCGAAGATCCGCTCCACCCGCTGGCCCGTGTCCTCGGCGATCAGCCCCAGGACGGTATCCCGGGTGTGGCGCAGGTCGTTGGCCTGGACCTCCACCTCGGCCGAGGACCCGCCGATGCCCGCCGAGCCCTGGTGCATCAGGATCCGTGCCCGCGGCAGGGCCCGTCGCTTGCCCGGCGTTCCGGCGGAGAGCAGGAACTGCCCGGCGGAGCAGGCCAGCCCGAGGGCCAGCGTGGAGACGTCGCACGGGATGATCCGCATGATGTCGCGCAGTGCCAACATGGAGGGGACGGAACCGCCGGGGGAGTTGATCCACAGCGAGATGTCCGATTGGTTGTCGTCGGCCAGGGCCATCAGCTGGCCGGCGAGCATGGTGCCGTTGTCGTCGTCGAGGGGGCCGTCGAGGACCAGGACACGGTGCATCAACAGGTGCTGGCGCATGTGGCGGTCGAAGAGGCTGCGGGCTTCTGGTTGTTCACTCATGCCACCAGCGTGCTGCGCGGCCGGTGTTCCTGTCGCCGCCGTGCTGCCGGGAGCAGCAGCGTGCCGCCACCGGCAGAACGACCGCCACGTGGGGGTCCTATGCGCCGGCCAACGTCGGCGGGATGTTGTGGTTCAGCCGCAGCAGGTTCGCCGGATCGTACGCGAGCTTGACGTCCCGCAACCTGGCCAGCTGCGCCTCACCGTAGACCGACGGCTGGTTCGCCGGGGCGCCGGGGACCAGCGGGTTGTCGGCTTCGGCCCCCATGAAGTTCAGGTACTGCGCCCCGCTGGAAAAGGGGCGCATCGCCGTGTCCAGGGACCTGATGAAATCGACGTGGTGCGCATCGTCGGCGGCTTCGTTCCAGAAACCGTAGATGTTGATCCAGTAGCGGGCGTTCCGCGACGGGAACGACGACGAGTGTTCGTCGACGCGCCCGAATGCCCCACCCATGTGGTGGATGTCGAAGGCCGTGCCCAGCCAGGTCTGTTGGGAGGCGAAACGGGTGATGACGTCGACGGCGTCCCCATCCAGCCGGTTGAGGCCGGTGTTCCTCCAGTAGGCCCGGACTCCCCGGGGGAAGAACGCGTCCAGGGACGACTGCCACTGCGGCCACGGCAGGCGGGCGACGTCCGGGACGTCCGGCGGGGCGGCGGCAAGGAGGCGGTCCAGGCAGTCCTGGCCGGCCTGGTGTTCGCTGCCCGCCCACGCGAAACCGACAACGACGACCGGTTCGGCGCCCAGCTCCCAGTCCGGCGGCGGCGTCAGCGACGTGACGATGGAGGTCATCTCATCGGGCACGTCCTCCGTCCAGCGGGCGTAGGCCCGCAGGGCCCGCGTCCAGTTCGCCGCGGAGTACACGAGGTTCCCGCACAACACGGAGGTGGGCAACGGGTGGGCACTGAACGAAAAGGATGTCACGACGCCGAAATTCCCGCCGCCGCCCTTCAGCGCCCACAAGAGGTCGGGGTTCTCCGTGGCGCTGGCCCTGACGGTGCGGCCGTCAACGGTGACGACCTCGGCGGCCACGAGGTTGTCGGCCGTCAGCCCATGCGCGCGGGTCAGCCACCCGAAGCCGCCGCCGAGTGCCAGCCCGGCGATTCCGGTGGCGGAGATGACGCCGACGGGGACCGCCAGTCCGTGCGGTGCGGTGGCGGCGTCGAGATCGGCCAGGGTGGCACCGGGACCGGCGGTCACGATCCGGGTGTCGGGGTCAACGTGCACGTCGTTGCAGGCGGCGAGGTCCAGCACCAGGCCGCCGTCCACCGTGCCGTGGCCGGCGACGTTGTGCCCGCCGCCGCGGATGGCGATCAGCAGGTCGTGATCGCGCGCGAAGGCCAGCGCCGGGGCGACATCGGCCACGGATCCGGCGCGGACGATCACCGCCGGCCGCTTGTCGATCATGGCGTTCCAGACCGCGCGCGCGTCGTCGTAGTCGGCATCATCGGGCAGGACAATGCCGCCGCCGATCGTTTCCCCCAGCTGCCGGTAGTCGGACACGTCAATCGCGTGCTGCGCCATGGCTCCACCTCAGGCAGTGGCCGGGACCCTTCGCCCGGTCCTGTGTCGCATTTTCCGCCGTGGCGGGCCGCCGGTCAATGGCGGGAAGGCTACTTTCTGAGGTCAGCGAAGAAGCCGGTCAGCAGGGCCGCGCACTCGGCCTCGCGGACGCGGGGGAAGACCTCGACCCAGTGGTTCAGGCGCGGCTCGCGCAGCACGTCGAACACCGACCCGGAGGCGCCGGCCTTCTCATCCCAGGCACCGAAGACGACGCGCGGGATGCGGGAGAGCACGATCGCCCCGGCGCACATCGCACACGGTTCCAGGGTCACCACCAGGGTGCACTCGGAGAGCCGCCAGCCGTCGTCGTGCCCGGAATCCCGGAGGGCCCTGGCGGCGGAGCGGATCGCGACGACCTCCGCGTGGGCGGTGGGGTCCCCGGTCGCCTCGCGTTCGTTGCGGCCGGTGGCGACGACCGTTCCGTCGGGGCCGATGACGACCGCGCCGATGGGCACGTCGCCGGTTGCCAGCGCCGCGCGGGCCTCCTCGAGGGCCAGCCCCATCCACCGCGCGTGGTGCGCATCATCTCGGATCACGCTCCCACAGTAGCCGAGCGCCCGGGGCGGGCTGGTAGTTTTAGGGCATGCGCGTACAGGTAGTCGACCACCCGCTGGTGGCCCACAAGGTCTCGGTTCTCCGCGACAAGAACACCCCGTCCCCGGTCTTCCGGCAGCTCACCGACGAACTGGTGACCCTGCTGGCCTACGAGGCCACGCGCGAGGTGCGCACCGTCCAGGTGGAGGTCGACACCCCGGTCGCCACCACCACCGGCACGGCCTTCGCCAAGCCCACCCCGTTGGTCGTGCCGATCCTGCGCGCCGGCCTGGGGATGCTCGAGGGCATGACGCGTCTGGTGCCCACCGCCGAGGTCGGGTTCCTGGGCATGGCCCGCAACGAGAAGACCCTGGACATCGTCACCTACGCCGAGCGCCTGCCCGAGGACCTCACCGGCCGCCAGGTGTTCGTGCTGGACCCGATGCTCGCCACCGGCGGCACGCTGATCGAGTCCATCAAGTTCCTCTTCGACCGCGGCGCCTCCGACGTCACCTGCATCTGCCTCATCGCCGCGCCCGAGGGCCTGGACCGGCTCGAGGAGTCCTACGGCGACGACTCCCGCGTTCACCTGGTGCTCGCCGCCCTCGACGAGAAGCTCGACGAGAACGCCTACATCGTCCCGGGCCTCGGCGACGCCGGCGACCGGCTCTACGGGCTGGCCCACTAGAAAACCGCGCCCACTAGAAAACACTGTACGACGGCGGTGCCTCCTAGCGTCCCAGAGCGCGTTTCTGCTTCATGGCGCCGAGCTGGTTGTCGAAGGGAACTCCCGGCGTCGAGGCTGGACGAGATTCTTGATTCCGTTGTCGCCGACCATGCGGAACTCCTGCGCCGCCTGGAAGATGCGTGACGCGGGATCTGAGTCTCGACGACGCCCTGCATGTGGTCAACCGATTCGGTTTCCACGTGCGCGACGCCGGAATGCTCTCTTCGGCTTTGGCCCGGCCTGCGACGCGGATCATCGGGGAAGAGACTTCCCCGTTCTTGGGGATGAAGGCCGCCGTTCTCCTCGAGTCCGTCCTCAGAAGCCAGCCGCTGCTGGACGGCAACAAGCGGACAGGCCTGACCGTGATGATCATGTTCCTCCGGATGAACGAACACGTTGAGAGGGCTTCTGAGGCGGCGCTTTTCGATTTGGCGGTAGGAGTAGCTGCCGGCGAGATCGGCTCCGAGGAGTCCGCTGCGATCATCAAGCCCCGCCCGGGAACTCGGACAGGGCATCGGCCTGTGAGCGGTCCGGCTCAGCCCCCGAGCCCTTGAAGCCGCCGACCGGCATGACCGGATCCTGCGTGGACAGCTAGACGGCGGACTGGGGCGGCTGGTCCGGGCGCGGGGGCAGGTCGAAGGCGAGCGGCAGCCGGACTTCGAACTCGGTGTGCCCGGGACGGCTCGAGACGTTGATTGTGCCGCCGTGGGATTCGACGATCCCGCGCACGATCGGCAAGCCCAGCCCCACGGTCCCCTCGGCACCGGAGCGCGCGTCGTCGGCGCGGGTGAAGCGTCCGAAGACCTGCGGGAGGAACTCGGCATCGATGCCCTGGCCGTCGTCGGCCACCGTGAGGATGGCGTACCGGTCGTCCGCGGACCGGGCGACGCGGGTCTCGACGGTGGTCCCCTCGGCCGTGTGCTTGCGGGCATTGGAGAGCAGGTTGTTCAGCACCCGCGTCAACTGGGCGGTGTCACCGCGGACGACGACGGGTTCGTCGGGGAGGACGAGACGCCACCGGTGGGCGGGGGCCGCGACCCGGAAGTCCCGTGAGGTCTCCATGGCCAGCTGGCTCAGGTCGACATCGACGGCGGTCGACTGCTGCCCCTCGTCGAGCCGGGCCAGCAGGAGCAGGTCCTCCACCAGCGATCCCATCCGGTGGCTCTGCTCCACCACGCGGCCCAACGAGGTACGGCCATCCGCGCTGAGTTGCTCGGTGGCCGCGACCAGTTCCGAATAGCCGCGCACTGCGGCCAGGGGAGTGCGCAGCTCGTGGGAGGCGTCGGCCACGAAGCGCCGCATCCGTTCCTCCGAGCGTTGGCGCACTTCCAGCGCCGACTCCACGTTGTCCAGCAGGGCGTTCAACGCGTGGCCCATGTTCCCGGCCTCGGTGCCGGGCTCGGCATCGGAGGGCATGACGCGCTGGGCCAGCCGGACCTCGCCGGCGTCCAGGGGCAGTTCGGCGACCGATCCGGCAACAGCCGAGACGCGTTCAAGCTGGACCAGCGACCTGCGCACGATCACCGAGCCGATGAGGCCGGTGGCAACCAGCCCCGAGGACGCGACCAGCAACATGGTGATGTCCAGCGAGACCAGGGTGCGATGGGTGTTTTCCACCGGCAGGCCGGTGATGAGGATGGCGCCGCCGTGTTCCGTCGAGGGGCCGGAGGGTGCGGTCACGGCCATGAGGCGGTACCGGCCGACGGAGAGGTCCTTGCTCACCGGGGCTTCGTCGGGGACGACAGTGGATAGCTGCTGGGCATCCTTCTCGTTGAGCTGTTGGCGCACTCCGGTTTCCCGGTCCAGGACCCCGCCGATGAGGATGGTGTTGCCCACGATGCGGGCGTTCAGCGTCCCCGAGCCCTGCCCGGGGGCGTTCAGGGGATCGGGGACGTCGTTGCCCTGGCCATCCGATTTGCCGTCGAAACTGGCGGCGCGGTTGGACGCCTGCTGGAGCTGTTCGTCCAGCTGCCCGTAGAGGCTGTTGCGCATCACGGTGTGCGTGAAGATGCCGATCACCATGCAGATCAGGGCCAGCAGCGCGATGAGCGCGGCCAGCATGCGCGCACGCAGCGACCAGCGCTGGCCCGGTTGCCCGCCGGGACGGTGGTCGGGCCGGGTCGGCGGGTTCGTGGGCTTGGGTGGGACCGTCCAGGTCACGGCGCGGGCTTCAGGACATACCCCGCGCCGCGGACCGTGTGGATCATGGGCTCGCGCCCGGCGTCGATTTTCTTGCGCAGGTAGGAGATGTACAGCTCGACGATGTTGGCCTGGCCGCCGAAATCGTATTGCCACACGCTGTCCAGGATCTGGTTCTTGGACATCACGCGCCGGGCGTTCTCCATCAGGTAGTGCAGCAGGTCGAACTCGGTGGCGGTGAGGTTCACGACGTCCCCGCCGCGGCTGACCTCGCGCATGTCCAGGTTCATGACCAGGTCCCCGACCACGAGTTCGGCCGCGTCGGCCTTGCCTGCTCCGGAGCGTTCGACGAGCCGATGCAGCCGCAGCAGGACCTCTTCGAGGCTGAACGGCTTGGTGACATAGTCGTCGCCACCGAGCGAGAGGCCCTCGATTCGGTTCTCCACCGCATCCTTGGCGGTCAGGAACAGGGCCGGGACCTCGGGTTGGAAGGCACGGATCTTGCGCAGCACCTCGGGCCCGTCGAAGCCGGGGAGCATCCAGTCCAGCACGAGGATGTCGGGACTGAAGGAACGGGCCTCCTGGACGGCGGAGGGGCCGTCGCCGGCAACCTTGACCTGCCACCCGAGCATCCGCGCCCCCATGCTGACCAGTTCGGCCAGCGAGGGCTCGTCGTCGACCACGAGCGCACGGATGGGGGTGCCATCGGGATGTTCCAGGCGCGGGAGCTGGTTCGGGGAGAACTGCGAGTTGGTCATGATTCGATACTCCTCTGCACCTATAGGGCCGGGCTGGGATGAAGCTGTGACCGGGCTGTGAGCCCCGTGCCTCCTACAGTACCGGCGCATCCCCGCAGCACGACGCCCGAATCGCCCACCGCGGCCCCCGGATAGTCAAGCTCATGACCCCCGAAAGCCGGTGTCACGCATAACTATGCATACTTCGTTTTAGGGTTCTCATTCGTGTCTTCGGGTGGTCAGATCGAACACCCAAAGCGCCCTTCGTTGCCCACCTCGTCGCATCCAAAAGGTTCACTTCAGAAATGTGCACAATGTGAATCAACTCACAAAGAAGCGTTTTCGTCTCAGTATGTGGACAGATGCGATGAATATTACTTGCGGGTTCGTTTTATTACGGCAAGACTGGTCCCGTGAACATCGATCCAGCAGCACTCGCGGCCACCGGCCCCCGTTGGGGCCATGGAGTCGGACGTGCGCGCAGCTGTTGTCGAATGTCGGCCTAGCTTCTTCCCACCAGCAGAAGATCCGAAGCACGGCTGATCCGGATGTCGCCACCTCCACGACGCCCCGGACAGCTCCCCAAAGACAGTTCACCGACTTTTCGCACAGTTAGAGGTTCCACCATGTCCGTCACGTCCGGATACGTCCACATCTCCATCCGCAACGCGCAGAACCGCGCAGCGGCAGCCCAGCGCCAAGGCGTCCACGGCGAGTACGGCGCCCCGCAGGGGTACCGCCAGCTCCATGCTGTCCCGTCGCCGCAGGAGCGCCACCCGCTCACCGCCCCCACCCCCGTCGTCGCGGGCAACGGCACGCCCGGTCCGCAGGCCGTCGAACGCGACACCGAGGCCCGCGGTTTCGTGCTCTACGTCGGCCTGGACGAGGCCACTGCCCAGGACCAGGGGACGTCGCTGGGCAAGCTGGCCACGCAGGTGCGCTCGTACCTGCAGAGCCTGTCACCGGACGCCCAGACCCACGCCGCCGTCGCGCTGGCCCCGGCCAACGCCCCGGGGGAGAGCATCGACGTCGTGCGCCAGGCGCTGGGGGACCCGACAGTGGCCCGCCGCCCGCGCACCGAAACGGCCCGCCAGCAGCCGGCCGCCACCCGCCCCTCCGGCGTGCTGATCGACCTCTCACGCCGCGAGGTCCACCTGGACGGGCAGACGCTGAACCTCACGTTCAAGGAGTTCGAGCTGCTGAACTACCTGGTGGAGAACGGCGCCCGCACCGTTGGCCGCGACGAGTTGCTGACCAACCTGTGGCGCAACGCCGAAGAGGTCCCGAACGAGCGCACCATCGACGTGCACATCCGCCGCCTGCGCTCCAAGCTCGGCCGCCTGGCCAACACCGTGCGCACCGTGCGCGGGCAGGGCTACCGCTTCTACGAGCACCCCGAGGTCATCGTCTGGGCCGCCCCGGAGTACAGCATCTGATCCAGCAGGAACCACTACGACGGCGGTGCCCCCTTCGGCGGGGCACCGCCGTCGTGCTCTCTGCGGGGTGTGCCGGCACCTAAGCTGGATCCATGAGCCAGCACCACCTGAAGCGCCTGATGCTCCTGCGCCATGCCAAGGCCGAGTTCCCCTTCGGGGTCGCGGACCACGACCGGCCGCTGGCCACCCGCGGCACACGGGAGGCCCCGTCCGCAGGCGCCTGGATGATGGCGAACGGGTGGATTCCTGACTACATCCTGTGTTCGGACGCGCTGCGCGCCCGCTCCACGTGCGCGTGGGTGTCCAGCGAGCTAGGGGAGAAGGGCCCGACGCCGTACCAGGACTCCCGCGTGTACGGTGCGTCGGCGACGCAGCTGGTCTCCCTCATCAACGAAACCCCCGAGACCGTGTCCACGCTGCTGGTGCTCGGACACCTGCCCACCGTCCAGGAGGTGGCCATGGCGCTGGCCTCGGTGGAGTCGGAGGAGGAACCGGTGATGGAGCTGGCCACGCGCTATCCGACGTTGGGGCTGACCCTGCTGGAAACCCAGAAGCCCTGGGCCGAGCTCGACGGCCGCGACGCCCGTGTCACCGGGTTCGTCGTCCCGCGCCCGTAGCGCGGGATCAGCCGACGGCGGCGAACGCCATCACGGCGTCCACGCACTGCCCGATGCCGCGCTCCGGGTGGAAGACCTGGCGGTCCCGTCCCATGATCAGCACGGCGCCGAAAATGGCCGTGGCCAGTGCCGCGGGGTCGGCCCGTTCCACGGCCGGGTGGCCGCCGGCGGTGCGCAGGCGGTCCAAGGCGGTGCGGATGACCGCGATGATCTCCTCGCGCAGCTCCTCCAACGTGTCGGCCCACTCGCTGCGGGACTGCCATTGCTCGCTGACCCACAGCTGCGCAAAGGAGGGGTAGGCCTCCATGAATTCGAGCGAGGCCGTGACCATGTCGCGGAACCCGGCGACCGGATCGGGATTCGCCACGCCCGCCTCCAGCCGCTCGAAGAGCACATCGGCCCCGAAGCGGATCAGCTGCCCGATCAGCTGGGCCTTGGACCCGAAGTTGTAGTACACGGTCCCCTTCGACACACCCGCCGCTGCGGCGATCTCGTCGACCGTCACGCTGTGGTGGCCGCGCTCGCCGATCAGCGACATGGAGGCCGCGAAGAGACGGTGCTTGGAGTCGGTGGCGCGGACGCGCTGGCGCCCGGTCATGCCGCCAGCTCCGGGTGCAGCGTCTTCAGGGTCCAGGTCTTGCCGCGGTGCACCGCCAGCACGCTCATCAACAGGCCGACGGCCGCGTAGCCCAGCAGCGCCAGGACCAGCGGGAGCAGGCCATCGAGCGATGCGCCGTACATCAGGTGCCGCAGGCCGGTGATCACGTGCCCCATGGGCAGCAGCTTGTGCGCCACATGCAGGGGGTCGGGGGTGGTTTCCCAGGGGAAGGTGCCGCCGGCCGACACGAGCTGGAGCACCAGCAGGACCAGGACCACGAGCTTGCCCGGTGTGCCGAGCAGGGCGCAGATGCCCTGGACCAGGGCGGTGAACGCGATGCTGGCGACCAGGAACAGACCCCAGGTCAGCCAGGGGTGCGCGGTCTGCAGGCCGAGGCCGAAGAGCACCACCCCGTAGAGGACCGTGGCCTGGACCATCGACAGGAACAGGAAGGGCAGCCATCCGCCGATGGCGATCTTCCAGCTGGCCGCATTCGAGGCCAGCGCCCGGTGCGTCACCGGCCGCATGATCTGCACCAGGATGAAGGCGCCGATCCACACCGCCAGGGTCATGAAGAAGGGTGCCAGTCCTTCCCCGTAGGTCGCGGCACTGGCCTGGTCGGTGTTCGCGACCGAGACGGGGTCCCCGATGACGTTCGAGACCTGCGTCTTCTGCCGGTCCGAGGGGTTCGGGACCTGGTCCGTGCCGTCGGAGAGCTTGTCGGCCAGCGTCCCCGAGCCGTCGACCAGCTGGTCGGCCCCGGAGGAGAGCTCGTCGATGCCGCCGCGCAGGTCCGTGGTGCCCTGCTGGAGCGATCCGATTCCGTCCACAAGCGATGCGGCTCCGGTGTCGAGCTGTTTCGCCCCGGAGAGGGCATCTTGTTGGCCGGCGAGCAGGGTGTTGGCTCCTCCGGCTAGTTTCCCGGCCCCGGAGGAGAGCTGTCCGGCCCCATCGGCCGCGTCGGAGATGCCGCCGACGAGGGCGGGCGTGGAATCGGCAAGCGTGTCGGCGCCGTTGGCCAGGGTGCCAAGCCCCCCGCTGAGCTGGGAGGCTCCGGTGGCGACCTGGCGGGAACCGGCGGCGAGCTGGTCGATCTGCGACTGCGCGGTGAGCAGTTCCTTCTTCGTCTGCTCGGCCCGGGCGGTGACCCCGGAATCGGCGGCGAGCTTCTTGACGGAGGCGCGGGCGGCTTCGGCGTCTTCGGCCGTGATCACGCCGTCGTCGATCAGCTGTTGGACCGTGTCGTCCAGGCGTTGGTCGGCATCGGACTGCAGTGCCTTGATGGTGTCGACGGCCCCGCCGACCTTGGCGCTGAGTTCCTCGTTGCCGTCGGCCACCTGGTCGGCACCAGTGGCCAGCTCCTTGCCCGCGGCGTTGGCCGAGGCCGCCCCGTCGGCGAGTTGGCGCGTCTTCTGGGGCAGCGTCGCGGTCTTCGATTCTAGGGTTCCCAGCCCGCTGGAGAGGCGGTCGGCGCCGTCGTGCAGGTCCCCGGCGCCGGAGGCCAGTGCGCCGGTGCCGGTCACCAGCTTCTGCTCGCCGGCCACCAGCGAGGAGGTGCCGTCCTGGAGCTTCCGTGCCCCAGCGTCCAGCTTCCCGGCCCCGGCATCAAGTTCCTTCGCCCCCTCCGCGAGGGTGCCGATGCCGTCGTCGAGCTTGACGGTGCCGTCGTGCAGGTCCCCGGCGCCGTCGGCTGCCTTCGCCATCTGGGAGTGAATGCGCCCGTAGCCGGTCAGCAGGGTATCGGCCGTCTCGGTGCCCACCTCCTTGGCTACGGTGTTGTGGACCTCGCCGGCGAGCTTGTCGGCGAAGGTGCCGACCATGTAGTTGTTCGCGTCGTTGGTGGTGACCTGGAGGATGGCCTGGCGTGCTGCGTCGAAGTCCTCGGGGGAGGCCAGGTTGCTCGAGAAATCTGCGGGAATGGTCATCGCGAAGGCGTATTCCCCGGTCCGCACGCCCTCTTCCGCCTCGGACTCGGATTCCACCACGTGCCATCCGAACGTTGCGTCCTCGAGCAGGGAATCGACGACCTCGTCCCCGACGTGCAGCTCCTTGCCGTCCTGCTGCGCCCCCTGGTCCTCGTTGACGAGCGCCACCTTGACGTTGTCCAGATGTGAGTAGGGGTCCCAGTTCGCATACAGGTAGAGCGCGCCGTAGAGCAGTGGCACCAGCGTCATGGCGATGATCGCCATCCACGGCAGGACGCCGCTGGTCATGCGCTTGAGTTCGGACAGGGCCAGGCGAAGTGTGGTCACGCGGGGATCTCCGTGGGGTCGGGAAGGTTGTCGCGGCCGGCCTTGGCGACGCGGCCGGACCAGCCTTCGGGGATGGTGCCCACGACGGCGATGAGTGCCGGGTGCCGCCGCCCCGCGGCCGTCTGGGCCAGGTGGTCGACCCAGTCGGCGTCGGGGATGCCGTGGCGGTCGGGGGTGTCGCACACCAGAAGGCCGGTCTGGTGTTCCTCGAGGGCCAGATGGGTGAGGATACGCAGGCGGTCCAGGGGGTCGATGGCGTCGAGGTACTCCCCGGCCAGTTCGGTGAAGCGGTGCCGTTCGAGCCATGCGTCGATGCTGCTGCGGCGCCAGAAGGGCCCGGGGTGCAGTGCCAGGTCCTCGGCGACCAGGTCCCTGACTTTCACGTGCGATTCGGGCTCGTTGATCTCCGGGGAGTCCACGATCATGCTGATGCGGCGGACGCCCGCCAGGGATGCGTCACCCTCCCACGCCACCACGCCGGAATCGGGCCGCATGCGGGCGCTGAGCCCCAGGGACAGGGCGGTGCGGGTGGCTTGGGGTTCGGCGTGGACGAGGAGCAGTTCGCCGGGCGCGGCCGTCAGGCTGGTGGGTTCGACGAGCGGCGCGTGGCGACCGGCGATGGAGAGTCCGTCTGCAATGAGCATGCTTCCAGCTTAAATCAAACTGACCGGTCAGTTCAATTAGTGGACGTGTGGTTTCCGTCGCGTGCCGCCGCGGAAGGGTCGCTGGTCGGCGCGGCGACGCTCGATCGGCGCAATGCCGGACGTCGAGGCAATCCAGGCGCCTGCTTCCGGAAGGGGGCGGGGTCGAACTCGGCGACCTGTTTCTGCTGCAGTCCCGGGGCCGGGGACGGGCCCCGGGGCGTGCCCTGCCGTGCTGGATGGGTGCGGGTGGCCGAAAGGCCGGGATCCACCGAGAGGGGGTGGTTCGGGGAATGCTGGCCAAGCAATGGGTCGGGGTGCGGATTCCGGCAGTGCCTGCCTGCTGAAACTACAGTGCGTGCTTGATGGAGGCGTCGCCGCGACAAGCCCCGGAACGGCCAAAGGCCCCGCCGAAGCGGGGCCTTTCTGTTGGTGCGCCCAAAGGGATTCGAACCCCTGACCTTCTGTTCCGTAGACAGACGCTCTATCCAGCTGAGCTATGGGCGCTCGGTCCGCGACCACGTCGTTGACCTCGAATAACTATACAGACACCGGGGCGCGACGCAAAATCGGACCAGGTGAACGTGCTGCACCGCACAGTCGTGACTCATTCGAATAGACCGGTCTATGTGACCTTCGTCACATAGTGAAGAAGATGAACCCCGGGATTCCGGGGAAATGCGCTGCTCCACCCGGGCGGTGGGGCTGTGCCGCTGTAGCACTGCTGCCCGGTCCGCGTGGTCGAGCCATAGCATCGATAAGACCAGCAACAGCCCAATGGAGGGAATGGACATGAGCGAGCGCTCCGATCAGACGGTCCTCGACGCGGAGCGTCAGACGGCACCGACGACCCACGCAAAGCTACTCGCATGGGTTGCCGACATCGTGGAGCTCACGCAGCCGGACCAAGTCCACTGGGTCGACGGCAGCCAGGAGGAGGTCGACGGCCTCACCGGCGAGCTGGTCGACGCCGGGACCCTCGTCCGACTCGACGAGGCGAAGTTCCCGAATTCCTTTGCCGCCTTCTCCGATCCGAAGGACGTGGCCCGGGTCGAGGAGCGGACCTTCATCTGCTCGACCGAAAAGCGGGACGCCGGGTTCACCAACAACTGGATGGACCCGAAGGAGATGACCCCGATCCTGCAGAACCTCTTCAAGGGGTCCATGCGTGGGCGCACCATGTACGTCATTCCGTTTGTCATGGGACCCCTGGACGCGGAGAAGCCGCAATTCGGCGTCGAGGTCACCGACTCCGCCTACGTGGTCGCTTCCATGCGCATCATGGCACGCATCGGCGACGACGTGCTGCGCAAGATGGAGGCCACCGAGGCGTTCTTCGTTCCGGCAGTGCACTCGGTGGGTGCCCCGCTGGAGCCGGGCCAGGCCGACGTGCCATGGCCGTGCAACGAGGAGAAGTGGATCGTGCACTTCCCCGAGGACCGCTCCATCTGGTCCTACGGATCCGGCTACGGCGGCAACGCGCTGCTGGGCAAGAAGTGCTTCGCCCTGCGCATCGCCTCCGTCATGGCACGCGACGAGGGCTGGCTGGCCGAGCACATGCTGATCCTCAAGCTCACCAGCCCCCAGGGCAAGAGCTACAACGTCGCCGCCGCGTTCCCGTCGGCCTGCGGCAAGACCAACCTGGCCCTGCTGGACCCGACGGTCGAGGGGTGGAAGGCCGAGACCCTAGGCGATGACATCAACTGGATGCGCATCGGCAAGGAGGGCGAACTGCGCGGGGTCAACCCGGAGTACGGCCTGTTCGGCGTCGCCCCCGGCACCGGCTGGGCGACCAACCCCAACGCCATGCGCGCCATCACCAAGGGCAACTCGATCTTCACCAACGTCGCCCTCACCGATGACGGCGGCGTCTGGTGGGAGGGCATGACCGACGAGGTCCCCGCCCATCTGACCGACTGGCTCGGCAACGACTGGACGCCGGAGTCCGGCACCCCCGCGGCCCACCCGAACTCGCGCTTCTGCACGCCGATCAACCAGATCGACATGCTCGCCGAGGAGTTCTACAACCCGGACGGCGTCGAGATCCACGCGATCCTCTTCGGCGGCCGCCGCAAGACCACGATCCCGCTGGTGACCGAGGCCCGTTCGTGGACCAACGGCATCTTCATGGGCTCCACGCTCTCCTCGGAGACGACCGCCGCCGCCGCCGGTGCCGTCGGACGGGTCCGCCGCGACCCGATGGCGATGCTGCCCTTTATCGGCTACGACGCCGGGGACTACCTCAACCACTGGGACTCCATCGAGGCCAAGGCCAACCCGGAGCGCCTGCCGCGCATCTTCCTGGTCAACTGGTTCCGCCGCACGCCCGAGGGCGGCTTCGCCTGGCCCGGGTTCGGCGACAACTCACGCGTGCTGAAGTGGATCATCGAGCGCATCGAGGGGACCGCCGACGCCCGCGAAACCCCGATCGGCTACGTGCCGACCGGCGAATCCATGGACCTGTCCGGCCTGGACGACTTCACGGCCGCGGACGTCGAGGTCGCCGTCGCCGTCGACCCCGAGGAGTGGAAGCAGGAACTGGCCGGCATCGAGGAGTGGTACGCGAACTTCGGGGAATCGCTGCCGCGCTCGCTGCAGGACGAACTGGCGGGACTGAAGCAGCGACTGGCCTAGCAGGACGCCCACCCCGACGGCGGGGAGCCTACCCGGCACCCGGGTAGGCTCCCCGCCGTCGTGCGTGGTCCGGAACCGGGCGGTGATCCACACGCCGAGGGCATGGGCGACTTTTCACCTAGCAGACTGGCATGATGGAGGCATGATCCTCGCACGCTTGATCCTCGGGCTGCTTAGCCTCTCGCCGATGACCGGTTACGACCTGAAGAAGCACTTCGACTCGAGCATCAACCACTTCTGGAATGCCGACAAGGCCCAGATCTACCGCACGTTGTCCCAGTTGGTCACCAGCGGATTGGCGACCGTGCGGACCGTTCCGCAGGAGAACTACCCGGCACGGCAGGAACACCACATCACCGCGGCCGGCCGCACCGCCCTGCAGGACTGGCTCACCGGCGGGCTCGACCGCCAACCCGCCCGCGAACCGTTCCTGGGCCGCATCTTCTTCGCCGGTGGACTCGAGCGCGACGAGATCGTGGCCCTGCTCGCCGCCCGCCGCGCCGAAGCCGAGGAACTCCACGCGTCCTACCGGACATTGCGTGCCGAACTCGACGACGCGGCCCTGGCCGAGCGCCGCGGCTACCTGATGGCCGCCACGCTGGACCACGGCATCGTGCACGTGGAGTCCGAATTGTCCTGGCTGGACCGCGTCGAAGGGAACCTGCCATGAGCGAGCGCCCCACCACCCCGCAGGCAGCCGGCGGCAACGACGCCGTCGACCGGCTCGATCCTGCCGGCTATCCGGAAATCCACCGCCCGCTGCGGGCGCGCGCCGATGGCAAGCCGGCCCAGACGCTGGTGTTCCTGCACGGGGGAAACGTCGCGAACTGGATGTGGGACCCGCAGGTGAAGGCGTTCCCGGCGTACCAGGTCTTCACCCCGCACCTGCCCGGTTTCGGGGCACGGGCCGAGGAGGACTGGCGCGGGCTCGACAGCGCCGCAGACGATGTCGCCGCCTTTGTCGCCGAGGAAGTCGAGGACGGACGTGTCCACCTGGTGGGGCTTTCGCTCGGAGGGATGATTGGGCTGCGGGCCATCGCCCGGCATCCGGAGCTGTTTGCCAGCGCCCTGTTCTCCGGCGCCTCCACCCGGCCGCTGGGGGCCGGCGCCCGGATGTCGGCGGCGGCCCAGCTGCGCTTCGGCGACGCCGAATGGTTCTGGAAGGTCCAGGCCGGGGCGTACGGCATCCCCGGCAACGCCCGCAGGATCTATTCCGACCATGGGCTGACGCTGCGCCCGGAGAACATGAAGGCCATGTTGGACGAGGTCGCCGCTGGCGGGCTGCCGGAGGGGCTGGGGGATTACGCGGAACGCCTGCTGATGGTTGCCGGCTCGCGGGAGCCGTCCGTGGTGCGCAAGGGGTTCGCCGATGTGGCCGCCGTGCGTCCGGATACCGTCTTCCGCCTGGCCCCGGGCATGCACCACCAGTGGAGCATCGAGGACCCGCTGTTCTTCAACGCCATGGTGCGCGCCTGGATCGAGCGCGGCGAGATCCACCCGCGGCTGGAACCGGTCCCCGGGCTCCCAGCGGGGAACTGATCGGTGCGGGCACGAAAAGTCGGGCCCGCACAGGTGCCGCGACCCGAGGCCCGAATCACCCTGCGGGCGGAGCGGAACGGAACGGAGCGGAACGGCCCGCGACCTGGCCAAAACCAGATCACGGGCCGCCCATGGTGCGGAGTTCCCCCGGTGCCGCGCCTCCCCAGTGCGCCCCGCCGTCGTCCTCCGCAGTCTGTGGGGTCAGGCAGCCAGCCAGAGATCGGGACCGAAGACCTCGTAGTGGATGTTGGTCGCCGGGATGCCCGCGGCAATCGCCTGGCTGCGCACGGCCCGCATGAACGGCAGCGGCCCGCACAGGTACATGCGCGCGTCGGCGGGCAGCTCGACGCCGGTGAGGTCCATGAAGCCCTCGGCGGCGGCGGTGTCCTCCGACTTGGTGCTCACGTCCTCGAGCCAGAGCTTCAGCTCGGCGTTGGGCAGCTGGTCCACCGCGGAGCGCATCTGCTCCTTTAGGGCCCAGTTGTCCTCGCGCTGCTCGGCGTGGAGCACCAGGACCTGGCGCTCGGACTCGAGCTCGGCCAGGGACTGCAGGGCCGAGGCGCTGGGGGTGCAGCCGATTCCGGCGGTGGCGATGATGATCGGGCCGCCTTCCATGTCCAGGGTGATGTCGCCATAGGGGTTTGACAGCTCGACGATGTCCCCGACCTCCAGGGTGGCGTGCATGAACGGGGAGACCTCGCCTCCGGTGTCGAGCTTGGTGGTCAGCACGCGCTCGGTGGTGGAGGAGACGGCGTCCGAGAGCGAGTACTGGCGGACCTGGCGCAGCCCGTCGGCCAAGGGCAGGCGGATGCTCACGAACTGGCCCGGCTTGGCGACGGTGACGGCGGTGTCGTCGACCGGGGCGAAGCGGAAGGTGACGCAGTCGGTGCCCACGGACTCGCGGCTGGTCAACCGCCACGGGGCGTAGATGCGGTCGTTGGCCTGCTCCGCGTAGAGGCCCTTCTCGATCTTCACCAGCGCATCGGCCATCAGCCAGTACACCTCGCTCCAGGCGGCGACGACCTCGTCGGTGGCTGCCTCGCCCAGGTCCTCGGCGATCGCGGCGAAGAGGTGCTCGAAGACGATCTGGTACTGCTCCGGCTGGATGCCCAGCGACGTGTGCTTGTGGGCGATGCGCGAGAGCACCGATTCGGGAAGCGACTCGGGGTGCTGGACCAGGTGGGTGGCGAAGGCGGCGATGCTGCCGGCGAGGGCCTTCTGCTGGGCCCCGTTCTGCTGGTTCGCCCGGCTGAACAACCCGTCGAGCAGTTCCGGCCGGGCGGCGAACATGCCCGCGTAGAACTTCTTGGTGATCTCGCCGATCCGCTCGCCGATGACGGGCAGGGTGGCTTCGATGACGGGGCGGGATGTTTCTGAGAGCATCGGATCTCCTGGAGTCGATTACTTGCCCCTGATCGGCAAGTATTATGCTTTAGTTCTACACGGCGTAGAACTCGGGTGCAAATCGCTACGGGATCCGCGGCAGCGGCAGCCGGGCCAGAGTCGGGGACGCGGCGAGTTCGCGGATGGTGGTGGCGTCCAGTTCGCCGTAGAACGCCTCGCGGGCCCGGCCGAAGGCGGTGCGCAGCCGGCAACCGGCGATCAGCGGGCAGCTGGTTCCGTCCTCCCGGGTGCAGTCGACGACGTCGGGTTGCTCGTCCAGGGAGCGCAGGATCGACCCGGGCCGCGCATCCAGGCCGGCGGTGCTGATGCGCACGCCGCCGGTGCGGCCGCGCTGGACGTCGACATGGCCCAGCTGCCCCAACCGCAGCACCGCCTTGCTGACCTGGTTGTAGGGGATGCCGATGGCCGCGGCGATGTCCCGGCTGGTCAGCTGCTGCTCCGGGCGGGCGGCCAGGAGCATGAGAATCCGCAGGCAGACATCCGGGAAGGCGTTGATCCTCATCGCCGCAGGGCAGGCATCAGGCCCAGATCTGCAGTTCGCCCGGCTCGGGTGCGGGGTCCTCGAACGTCCAGTCCCCGCCCTCCGCGGCCGGCGGGGTGTAGGGCTGCACGACGGCGACGGCACCGCCGAGGCTGTGTTCGGCCAGGACGTGGACGGCGTCCCGGTCCTCTTGCATCAAGGTGACGTCGGAGACCAGGGCGACGGCGGTGAACTGTTCGCGCTGGCCGGCCAGCAGGGTCACGAGGTCCTCCATCATCGCCTCGGCGTCGATGTCCGCCTCCGGGTCCTCCTCGTTTTCGGGCGGCTGGACGGCCAGCAGGCGCAGCTCGCCGTCCTCTTCGGCGTCGGGCTCGAGGCCGATCGCGAAGGGCAGGAAGACGCCCTGGGTCTCGAGCTGTTCACGGGCCACGCCCAAGGCGGTGCCGAGGACCTTGTTCAGGTCCTGGTGGGCTGCGTCGCCGAGTTCGGCCAGCCGGTTCTCCGGGGGGTTCTCGCTCATGCTTGGCTCCTGACGGTGGTGAGGACGGCGTCTCGGACGCGTTCCATGGTCTGGGTGTCGACCGCTTCCCCGTTGTAGCGCAGGAAGGGTTCGGTGTTGGACGGACGCAGGTTGAACCAGAAGGATCCGTCCGTCGCGCTCACCGTGGTCCCATCCAGCGTACCGACCACGGTGTCCTGCGTCGAAAACTCCTGCAGCACCCTAGCGACGGCGCCGTCCTTGTCGGCGACCTCGGAATTGATCTCTCCGGAGGAGAAGTACGGTTCGTACTCCGCGGCGAGTTCACCCAGGGGCAGGTCCTGGGAGCCGAGGGCGGCCAGCACGTGCATGGCCGCGAGCATGCCGGTGTCGGCGTTGAAGAAGTCGCGGAAGTAGTAGTGGGCGCTGTGCTCCCCGCCGAAGACCGCGCCCTCGGCTGCCATGACGGCCTTGATGAAGGAGTGGCCCACGCGCGTGACCACCGGGCGGCCGCCGTCGTGCTCCACCAGTTCCGGGACGGCACGGGAGGTGATCAGGTTGTGGATGATGACCGGGGTGTCCTCGCCGGCGGCCCGGGCGCGCGCGATCTCACGGCGGGCCACCAGGGCGGTGATGGCCGAGGGGGAGACCGGGGCGCCCGCCTGGTCGATGACGAAGCAGCGGTCGGCATCACCGTCGAAGGCCAGGCCGATGTCGGCCCCGTGCTCGACGACGGCGGCCTGCAGGTCCTTCAGGTTCGCCGGCTCCAACGGGTTGGCCGGGTGGTTGGGGAAGGTGCCGTCCAGGTCGAAGTACAGCGGCACGATGTCCAGCGGCAGCCCCGGCAGCAGGGTGTCGCCCAGGACCGCCGGGGTGGTCATGCCCGCCATGCCGTTGGCCGCGTCGACGACGACCTTCAGCGGCCGGATGCCGGACAGGTCCACCAGCGAGCGCAGGTAGGCGGCGTAGTCGGCCAGCACGTCGAGCGTGTCGATGGCGCCCTCGGGAGCGTCGCCGGAGACCGGCAGGCCCTCGACGAGGTAGGTCTGGGCCAGGTCGCGGATCTCGTACAGTCCGGTGTCCGAGGAGACCGGGACGGCGCCGGCCTTGGCCATCTTCATGCCGTTGTACTGGGCGGGGTTGTGGCTGGCGGTGAATACGACGCCGGCGGCGCCGAAATTGCCGCAGGCGAAGTAGAGCTCGTCGGTGGAGATCAGCCCGAGGAGCGAGACGTCGGCTCCGCGGTAGGAGGCGCCGCGCGCGAACGCCGCGGAGAAGGCAGGGGAGGAGGGGCGCATGTCCCCGCCGACCAGGACGCGCTTCCCGGCCAGGCCCAACACGTCCACGAAAGCCGCGCCGACCGCCTCGACGGCCTCCTCGGTGATGGTTTCGCCGACGATGCCGCGCACGTCATAGGCCTTAAAGGACTGGGAGAGATCAATCGCGTCGTTCACGCGTTCGAGCATAGCCGGTAGTCCCTTGCGTACGCGATGAATCCACAGGGGGCCGGGCGCCGGTGTCCACCCGTGGGTGGGCGCTGGAATACTGGGGGCATGGTTGAAACGCGGAACAGGCAATTGCACGACGACGCCACCGAGGTGCTGCGCCGGCTCGTCGGGCGCCCGGACGCACAGTTCCACGAGGGGCAGTTCGAGGCGATCGAGGCGCTGGTCGACGGCGGACGCCGGGCCCTGGTGGTCCAGCGCACCGGCTGGGGAAAGTCGGCCGTCTACTTCGTGGCGTCCCTGCTGCTGCGGGCCCGTGGTGCCGGACCGACGCTGATCGTCTCCCCGTTGCTGGCGCTGATGCGCGACCAGGTCGCCGCCGCGGCACGGGCCGGGGTGCGTGCCGAGGCCATCAACTCGGCCAACGCCGTGCAGTGGCGGGAGATCACCGCCAAGCTCGACGCCGACAAGGTGGACGTGCTGCTGGTCTCGCCGGAACGGCTGAACAACCCGGCTTTCCGCGAGCAGCAGCTGCCGGACCTGGTGGCCCGCATGGGTCTGCTGGTCATCGACGAGGCGCACTGCATTTCCGACTGGGGCCACGACTTCCGGCCCGACTACCGCCGCATCCGGGACCTGATCGGCGCGCTGCCGGGCAACGTCCCGGTGCTGGCCACCACGGCCACGGCGAACGAACGGGTCGTGCATGACGTGCAGGAACAACTGGCCGTCGGCGGCGGGGAGGTCTTCACCCTGCGCGGCGCCCTGGCGCGCAAGTCGCTGCGGCTGGGCGTGCTGCGCCTGCCCAGCCCGCGCCTGCAGCTGGCCTGGCTGCTGACCCACCTGGACGAGTTGCCCGGCAGCGGCATCATCTACACGTTGACCGTCTCGGCTGCCGAGGACATCTCCCGGCTGCTGCGCGAGGCCGGGCACGATGTGCGCTCCTATACCGGGCGCACGGATCCGGAGGAACGGGCGGCCTCCGAGCAGGCGCTGAAGGACAACCAGGTCAAGGCGCTCATCGCCACCAGCGCCCTGGGCATGGGCTTCGACAAGCCAGACCTCGGGTTCGTCGTCCACGTTGGGGCGCCCAGCTCGCCGGTGGCCTATTACCAGCAGGTTGGCCGTGCCGGCCGCGGCACCGACAACGCCGACGTGCTGCTGCTGCCCGGGCCGGAGGACCGCGAGATCTGGCGGTACTTCGCCACCTCCTCGATGCCGGACGAGGAACGGGCCCGTGCGGTCCTGTCCGAACTCGAGGCTGCCGGTGGCGCCGTATCCGTCCCGGCGCTCGAGGCCCGGGTGAACCTGCGCCGCTCCCCGTTGGAGCTGCTGCTCAAGGTCCTGGCAGTCGACGGCGCCGTCGAACGCGTCGGCGGCGGCTGGGTGCGCACCCGCGAACCCTGGGCCTACGACGCCGAACGCTATGCCCGGGTGGCCGCTGCCCGGGTGGACGAGCAGAATTCGATGCTCGACTACGAAACCACCGCCGGATGCCGCATGGAGTTCCTCTCGCGGGAGCTTGACGACCCGGCCGCCGCGCCCTGCGGGCGCTGCGACAACTGCGCCGGCCCCTGGTACAGCGACGCCATCGGCGACCAGGCCCGAGACCGGTCCCAGGCGGCACTGGGCCGGGTCGGGGTGCAGCTCGAGCCGCGCGCCATGTGGCCCGGCGGCATGGACCGGCTCGGCGTCCCGCTCAAGGGCAAGATCAAACCGGCGGACCAGGCGCGTCCGGGCCGGGCCCTGGCCCGGCTGACCGACCTGGGCTGGGGAGCCCGCCTGCGGACCCTGCTGGCGGCCTCGGCCGAACAGGTCGTCGACGCGCTCATCGAGGACGCGATGCTGCGCGCCTGCGTGCAGGTGCTGTCGGAATGGGACTGGGCCGAGCGGCCCGCGGCAGTGGTCGGCATGCCCTCGCGCACCCGGCCCCAGCTGGTCGGGTCGTTTGCCGCCGGTATCGCCCGGATCGGCCAGCTGCCCTACCTGGGGACCCTTGACTACCCCCATGGCGGACCGCGCGGGGGATCGGGCGGCAACAGTGCGTTCCGCCTCGCCGCCGTCTGGGACCAGCTCGCCGTCGGCCCCGATCTGGCGGCGCAATTGGCGGCCCTGCAGGGGCCGGTCCTGCTGGTCGACGACTATGTGGACAGCCGGTGGACCATGACCGAGGCCACCCGGGTACTGCACGACGCCGGGGCCAACGCGGTCCTGCCCTTCGTCCTGGCCGTTTCCGGCTGACGGGGCCGGCCCACGCCCTAGACTTGGACCATGGAGACGTTGTTGTGGGTCCTGGTTCCCCTGCTGCTCATCGCCCTGGGCTGGTGGCTGCTGACGCGGCTGCGCCGCAAGACCAGCGCCGAGGTGAATGCGGCCACCGGACCCGAGTCGGCCCGCCGCGCCGCAGGACAGCTTGGGGCCGAGGCGCACCGCGCCGTCTACCGGCACCTGGCCCAGGGGAACTTCATGGGGGCGGTGCAGGAATACCGCGCGGCTACCGGTGACGGCGTCAAGGCCAGCATCATCGCCGTGCGCAGTCTCGAGGCCCACCCACAGGTCTACCGGGACCCGCAGACGATCGCCGACGCGGACGCCGGGACGCCGGAGGACGGCCCGACGCCGAGAGGGGAGGCGACGGCGCAGGCAGCGTCGGCGGACGAGCCGGCGGACGGGCACGGCCCGGCGCGGAACGACGGCCAGACCGCCGGCGAAACCCCCAGCGACCGCCAGGCACCCGCACCCGCCGCAGGCCAGGCACCCGCCGCCTCCGGCGGGGATCCGGCAGCGGTGTCCGGCGACCTGCAGGATCCGGGCGGGGAGTTCACCATTCCCGACGAGTGGGCGGAGAAGTTCGGCAGCGGTGCGAGCCGCAAGACCTCGAACTTCCGGATCTCGGCCGAGCAGGACGGCGAGGTGCGCGAATTCGGCACCGACGAGCTGCCGCCAGCTGAGTTCGACCAATTCCAGTCGCTGCTGCGCGACCACGACCTCGACGGGGCGGCGGACCTGTTGGCCAAGTTCTCCGGGCTGGAACGCGATTCCATCCAGCAGCTGCTCGAGACGGCGCCGGTGGACGGCGATCCGGCGTCGATGGGCGACAACATCTCCGACTTCAGCTTCGAGGGTGACGGGCCGCAGGGGCACGTGCAGTTCAGCGCCAGCGACCTGCCCGGCGAGGACAAGGGCCGGTTCCTGGGCTTCATGCGCTCCGGGGAAGTGGGACGCGCCGCCGAGATCGTGCACCGCCACACGGGCCTGCCCGTGGACATGGTCGAGCAGCTGCTGACCGCTTTCGGCCAGAAGTAGGCACAAAAAAACCCCTAGCGGGCTAGGGGTTTTTCAGCGGAGACGGGGGGATTTGAACCCCCGGTCGAGTTTAACCCCGACCCTTCATTAGCAGTGAAGTCCATTCGGCCGCTCTGGCACGTCTCCAGCGCTGCAATGCAGCCCCCCAAGACTACCGATAACTGCCCCCGAATTTCAAAAGCGCGCCTCGCCGACCACCGCGCGCCAGAGGAACTCGTAGCTGGTCGCCAGCATCTCGGCGCTCTGCCGGTTGTCCGAGGCCCCCGCGTGGCCGCCCTCCAACGACTCGCGGTACCAGATGCCCGGGACACCGGCGGTGAGCATCTTCGCCGCCATCTTGCGTGCCTGGACCGGGCCCACGCGGTCATCGCTCGTGGCGCTCCAGATCAGCGCCTGCGGGAAGCGGGTACCGGCGGCAAGGGTGTCGTCGAGCAGGTGGTAGGGCGAAAACCCGCGGATGAACTCCCAGTCCTCCGGCCGGTCCGGGTCCCCGTATTCGGCGATCCAGGAATGCCCGGCGGACAGGCGTGTGTAGCGGCGCATGTCCAGCAGCGGCACACCGCAGGAGATCGCGCCGAACAGTTCCGGGTACCGCGTGAGCATGTTCCCCACCAGCAGGCCGCCGTTGCTGCGGCCGGTGGCGGCCAGGTGTTCGGGACGGGTGAGACCGCGGGCCACCAGGTCGCGGGCGATCGCGGCGAAGTCCTCGTAGGCACGTGGCCGCTCCGCCCGCAGGGCGGCACGGTGCCACGCGGGCCCGTATTCGCCCCCGCCGCGGATGTTGGCCAGCACGTAGACGCCCTCGCGGTGCGGACGAGGTTCCCGGCGCAGCCAGGCCCGGCCCACCACCCCGGAGTACGACGGCGTCATGCTGGTTTCGAAGCCACCGTAGCCATTCATGAGCACCGGATTGCCGCCGTCGTGCGCCAGATCCACGGGGCCGACCTGGAAATAGGGAACCCGTGTCCCGTCAGCGCTGGTGGCGAAATGCTGCTGGACCTCCAGGCCGGTGGCATCGAAGCGTGCGGGCGAGGACTTGACCTCGACCGGCGCGCCGGCACCGAGGGTGCCCCGGGAGAGGGTCGGCGGGGTCAGGAAGCCGCTGGCAACGAGCCAGTAGTCGTTCGCCGTCTCCGGGTCGTCCTCGTCGACCGCGCCCACCGACAGGTCCAGGTGCGCGCCGCCGTCGATCTCCAGTGGACGCAGCTGCCATCCAGCGGCGGGGTCGGCCACCAGGACGCGCGAGGAGACGTGGTGCAGCACGGTCAGCAGCAGGTGGTCGGCGGTGAAGGAGGCGGACTGCAGCGAGGTGGCCGGATCCGGGGTGAAGACCGGGGTCGGCGTGTGGTCTCCGGCGAGGAACGCGTCGACCGGTGCCACGGCCAGTGAACCGGCCGGGACGGTGCGCCCTTCGCTTTCCCAATCCTGCTGGGGCCGGAACAGCAGCCACTGGCGGTGGACGTCGACCCGCACGTGGGTGGGGACCTCGACCGGAACCCAGCGTCCCTCGCGCAGCAGCGAGGTGCGGGTATTGAAGAAGTCGATGACGTCGGTGGCGGTGACGTGCCGGTACCCGGGGGTCTGGTCGACGGAAACCTGGGCCAACACGTGCGAGGGATCGACGGCAAAGACCTCCGGTGCCGCTGCCGGGTCGGTGCCGCGCTCGATCCGGCGGACGGTGCGCGGGTAGCCGGAGCGGGTCAGCGACCCCTCGCCGAACCCGGTGGCCACGTACCAGGCATCGGGGCCGTCCCAGGCGACGCGGGTCTTGCCGGCCGGCAGCCTGAACCCGCCGGGCACGAAGCCGGCGGTTTCCAGGTCGAATTCGCGCACCTCGACCGCGTCCCCGCCGTCGGGGGACAGGCGCACCACCGCGCGCCGGTAGGGAGCGCCGTCGTCCGGGCGCAGCAGCTGGGCGCCGGCGAAGACCCAATCGGTCCCCTCGGCCGCAGCGAGCGCATCGACATCGAGCAGGACCTCCCAGTCGGGGGAGTCCGAGCGGTAGGACTCCCAGCTCGTGCGTCGCCACAGGCCCTTGGGATGGCCGGCATCGCGCCAGAAGTTGTAGTAGAAGGCGCCGTGCTTGGTGGGCATCGGGATGCGGTCGTCCGCGTCGAGGACCTCCAGCAGCGAGGATTCCAGGGCCCGGTAGCCGTCGTCGTGCAGCATCGCCTCGGTCTCGGCATTGCGGCCCCTGACCCAGTCCAGGGCCTGCTGGCCGTGGATGTCCTCCAGCCAGAGCCAGGGGTCGTGCGGTTCGGCAGTGTCTGGAAGGGCCGGTGGGGCGTCCGCGGTGCTGTCCATGGGCACAGTCTACGAGCCGGCCGTGCCGGTCCCGTGCCGGGCGGTACGCTGGGAAGCCCGGGCAGCCTGCGGATCGGCGGGGCCTCGGGGCGGATCCCGCACAGCGAACGCGAAGGAGCACAGATGGCAGCAACCCCTTTCGGCGTCGTGGTCGTCGGTGCCGGCCCTCGGGGGACCTCGGCCCTGGAACGGTTGCTGGCCCGGCTCGACGAACACGCTGCCGCCGCGGACGCCGACGCGGTGCAGGCGAGCCGGCCCCTGGACATCACGGTGGTGGACCCCTGCGAGCCCGGTCCCGGCCACGTCTGGGCGCCCGGGCAGCCGCGCTATTACCTGATGAACACCCCGGCGCTGTTCCCCACGGTCGCCCCGGCCCGGGGGCCCGGCGGCGGGGCCGGGCTCACGTTCGAGCAGTTCCGGACCTCCGGCGGCGACGGCGCCGACCTGGACGACGTCGAACGGGCGGAACTGGCGGCCCTGCCGTCCGAGGGCTTCCCGGGCCGGGCCCTCTACGGGGCCTACCTGCGTCATGTCTTCGCGCAGGTCCGGGACCAACTCGCCTCCCATCCGGCCGTCGCCTCGTTCCGGGTGGTCCGCGACGAGGTGGTTGCCCTGCACCGCGAGGCCAACGGCTACCGGCTGGTCCTCGCCGGAACCGCATCAGACGGGACCGCGCAGGAAGGCCCGCGCGAACTCGTGGCCGAGGCCGTGGTGCTCGCCGTCGGGCACGTCCCGGCGCAGGCGAATCCGCAGCAGCGGGCCGCGGGGGAGCGGGCCACCGCCGTCGGACTGCACTACCAGGGGCCCAACGTGCCGGCCGACGTCGACTGGGGCGCCTACCCCGCAGGCGAGCCGGTGCTGGTGCGCGGACTGGGGCTGAACTTCTTCGACGCCATGACCGCGCTGACGGTGGGCCGGGGTGGCCGCTTCGAGGGCACCGGCGCCGGCCCCGGACGCGCGCTGGAGTACCGGCCCAGCGGACGCGAGCCCCGGCTGCACGCAGCCTCCCGCCGCGGTGCGCCGTACCGGGCGAAGCCGTGCATCGACACCTACCTGCCGCTGTCGGTGTCGTTGCGCCACCTGGGCTTCGACGCGGTCCACGAGCTCGCCGCCGACGGTGCGCCCGGCGAACCCAGCGGCAAGGTCGGCTTCAACGCCCACATCTGGCCGCTGCTGCACCGCGACGTGCTGCGGACCTACTACGCGACGCTGGTCCGGGTGGACCCGGGACTGTTCGACG
This sequence comes from Arthrobacter sp. JSM 101049, assembly GCF_041679245.1. Classification (NCBI taxonomy): domain Bacteria; kingdom Bacillati; phylum Actinomycetota; class Actinomycetes; order Micrococcales; family Micrococcaceae; genus Arthrobacter; species Arthrobacter sp. JSM 101049. Next base: position 52,727 of record NZ_JBGFFC010000009.1, read on the forward strand.
ACCCGGCCGGGTTCCTCACGGAGCTGGACGACGTACTCGATGCCCCACACGTCCACGGCCAGGAGGTCTGGCGGACGGTCGCCCGGGAACTGGTCCAACGCGCCGCCCCCGGGGCCGCCTGGCTCGACGTCCCGGGGCTGGGCCACCCGTTCGCCGACCGCGGCTTCGTCGGCCACGACGCCTACCAGGCGGCGGTGCTGGAGTACCTGGAGGCCGACGCCGCCTCGTCGGCGCGCGGGGAGGACGACCCGTTGAAGATGGCGATCGGCGCGTTGAATGCCGGCCGCGGCATCGTCAAGCGCTTCGTGGCCGAGGGCCTGCTCGACGACGCGAGCCGGCTGGAGGAGCTCGGCCGCTGGTTCGAGCCCCTGGTGGAGGGCCTGGCGAGCGGTCCGCCGCTGCAGCGCATCGAGGAACTCGTGGCCCTGGCGCGTGCCGGCGTCGTGCAGTTCATCGGGCCGGACCCGGTGTTCTCACTCGACGAGGAGGCCGGGTACTTCGCGGCGTCCTCGCCCTGGGTGCAGGACGAGCCGGTCACCGCGCGCCACATGTTCGAGGCGATGATGCCCGCCAACCGGGTGGCGCAGACCGCATCGCCCCTGCTGGAGCAGCTGCAGGCCGAGGGCCTGGCCCGGCCGCGCCCCATGCGCACCGCGGAGGGCGAGCAGGTCCACGGTTCGGGGTTCGACGTGGTCGGGGAACCCTACCGGCTCGTCGATGGCGGCGGGGTGCCGCACCGCGGGGTCTTCGTGCTCGGGCTGCAGCTCTCCAGCGTCCAGTGGGGCACGGCGATCGCCGCGGAGGCCGGCGCGGGATGGCACGACGGCGCCCGCACCCTGGGCGATGCGGACGCCGTGGCCACGGAACTGCTCAGGATGGCCGCGCTGGACTGACGCCGGCGCGCAGGTCACGCAGGGCCCGCTGGTCCCGCGGCGTCTTGCGGGCCGCGTCGGCGATGTCCCACAGCAAGACGCCGGCGGTGCAGGCCAGGACGATGACCGCTACCGGCCCACCGGCCTCGGGCCACCAGTCCACGGCCGAGGTGAAGGCCGGGTTGAACAGGGACCCCGAAGCGGCCAGGACGATGACCGGGACGGCGAAGGCCAGGTCGATGACGGCCTTGGCGGTGAAAAACGCCCACGTCCAGCCGCGCGCACGGTAGCGCAGCCACTCCAGGGTGGCTCCGGCCAGGAGCACCACGATCAGGTACGGCAGCCAGAACGCCCACAGGGCCGGGTCCAGCAGCGGCACCGCGCTGCCCTCGGCATCGTGGATCGGGGAACGGAAGTGCTGCCAGACGAGGTAGGCCGCCGTTCCAACCAGCAGGACGATGGAGGCCGCGGTGTCCCCGAGCCGGGCGGGCCCCTGCTGCGGCAGGTCGCGCAGCATCTCCGGGCTCCAGTCCACTGGGCTCCTCGTGGTTCCGGCGCGTTCGACCAGGGCGAAGGCCCCCGTCGTCCAGAAAAGCACATGGCCCGTGGTGGAGAGCGCGGTCAGGACCGTGGCGGACGCGGTCTCGCCCGGGTCCCCGTTGAAGAACAGCGTCCCCAGGAAGACGGCGATCGTCACCACCGGCACGATCGTTCCCAGCAGGATGGCCAGCAGGCGGACGTAGTCCGGGTAGAGCCCGGGGCCGATCAGCTGCAACTGCCGACCTGAATACCCGGCGGCCAGGCGGACCGGGTCGCCGAGCTCGAGGAGGGCCTCGCGTTCGGCAACTGCGGGTTCGCTGCCGTCCTCGCGGCGGGCGGTGACCAGATCGTCCACGGCGGCCGCGACCTCGAGCTCGACATCGGCGCGCTGGGCGGCCGGGACGCGGCGCGAGACGGCTGCGACATAGCGTTCGGAGAGGGTGGCCATGATGGTTCCTAGTGTTCGGTCGGAGATGCGGGGGTGCCGCCACGCAGGGCGGTGATGGAGTCGTGGAGGGACTGCCATTCGAGAAGCATCTGCTCCAGCAGTTCGGTTCCGGCGCGGCTGGTCCGGTAGAACTTGCGGGGCCGGGATTCCTCGGTGTTCCACTGCGCTTCGAGCAGGCCCTGCTTTTCCAGCCGCCGCAACAGCGGATACAACGTGTTGGCATCCACGGCGAGTCCGGCCCGGCCGAGGGTATCGAGCAGCGCATACCCGTACCCCGGGGTGGTCAGGGTGGCCAGGCAGGCCACCACCACGGTGCCGCGGCGCAGCTCCTGCAGGTGTCCGGCCAGGACCTCATCGTCGCTCATGGCTGAAACGGTAGTGTGTCTCGCACACTACCGTCAATGGCACCCCATGGAGTTCCCCGTCCGCCGCCGACACGACGAGGGCCGGCGCCCGGACACGTGGGTCGTGTCGGGCGCCGGCCCCTGCTCGTGCGGCCGGTTCCTAGTGCCGGCCCTTCCCGTGGCCCGGGCCGTCGAGCTCCAGCCCGACGACCAGCGGGTCATGGTCCGAGGCCCGGTACGGATCGGGTGCGTAGAAGTCGGTGACGTTGTAGTTGTACCGGCTGTATTCCAAGGCGATCGGCTCGTCCGCGTTGATGTCCCAGATGTCCTGCCCGGTCACGGCCTGCGCAGCGGCGTCGGAGACCAGCACGTGGTCCAGCGACCCGGTGCGGCCGGCAAAGAGGTAGGACTGCTTGCCGGTCTTCGAGCCGAGGTCGGTGTAGCCGGCGGCGTAGAGCACCTGCATCGGGTCCTCCTGGGTGTAGGAGTTGAAGTCGCCGGTCAGCACGACCTTGGCGGTGCCTGCCGCGCGCTTCATCGTCTCGGCGAAGTCGACCAGGGCGCCGGCCTGGGCCACGCGGGCCTCGTTCCAGGCGCCTTGTCCGTCGCCGCGGTCCGCATTGCCGGAACCGTCTGCGGGGTCGGAACCCTTGGACTTGAAGTGGTTCACGATCGCCACGAAGCGGTCATGCTTCGGCCCCCGGGCGCGGGTGAACGCCTGGGCCAGCGGCGGACGCGCGTTCGAGAAGGCCTCGTCGTCCAGGATGACCGACGACCCGACCGGCTTCACCGCCGCCTTGCGGTAGATGAAGGCGGTGCGGATGACGTCCTCGTCGGCGGGGACCGCATCCGGGGTCGGGATGTAGCGCCAGGTCTGCGGTCCCTTGCCAGGGCCCTTGCCAGGGCCCTTGCCCGGCTTCGGGACCGCACGGTTCAGCGCGGCGACCAGGGCGGCCAGGGCAGTGTCTCGGTCCTTGCCGAACGCCGCCGAGTTCTCGATCTCCTCGAGCGAGACCACATCGGCGTCCAAGCCGTTGATGGCGGCGACGATTTTGGCCTGCTGGCGTTCCAGGTTCTCGGCGTTCGCCGCGCCCCGGGCATCGCAGCCGCTGCGCACGGTGATCGGATTGCCGTCGCGGTCGGTGTAGAACGAGCAGCCGGAGAGCTGGTCCCCGGTGGTGGTGAAGTAGTTCAGCACGTTGAACGTGGCGATCCGGACGTCGCCTCCGACGTCTTCGGGCGCTGCGGTGCGCGTGGCGCCGAAGGCGGCGGGCTGGTCGGTGGTGTTCGCGCCGGTCAGCCGGGTCAGCGGCTCGAAGCGCCAGGCGTCGTGCCGGTAGTCGAGGATGACGTTGCCGATGAAGTCCACCGGCGCCCCGACGCGGACCTGGGTCCCGGCGGCCAGGTACGGCAGCGGGATGTCCTTGTTCACGTCGGCGCCCAGGTAGTTGGCCGTCGACCCGTCGTCCAGGATGACGGACCGGGCCAGGTTCTCCGCTTCGACGGCGGCCGCGCGGTCCGATCCGGCAGGTGCCACATCGGTGGGTTGGGGCAGGGTCGTCGCGCCGGGAACCAGCGTCGAGGTGCCGAAGGCCAGACCCAGCTCGCCGTAGCCGTTCAGCGCGTAGTTGTCCGCCAGCGTCCACGTCCCGGACGGGTCCCAGAGCATGCCCTCATAGGCTTCGCGTTCGTCGTCGGCCGCCGGCCAGGCAACGGTCAGCGGCTTGACGGCCTCGGCCGGTTCGGTGAGCACGGTGGCCCCGTTGGCCCGGACGCTGACCTGGGTCAGCCCGTAGAATTCCCCGGCCGTCCCGGTGACCTCCACGTAGTCGCCGACGGAGACCTCGTTGACCGTGTCGGGGGAGTAGACGAACAGCCCGTCGGAGGCGGCCGACCCGGCATCGCCGCCGGTGCCCGGGGTCTGGAGGTAGTAGCCGTCGTAGCCACCGGTCGGGTAGGCGGCGGTGACCACGCCGCGGGTGGTGACCGATTGGCCGTCCAGCGGCGTGCTGTCGCCGGTGCCCTGGATCTCGGCGATGGACACGTTGACCGGGTCCACGGGATCCGGGTCCGTGCCCGGGTCAGGTGCCGTCCCGCCGGAGGCCGTCGGGGACGGGGCCTCGTTGAGATGGAAGTCCGCGGCATTGTCGTCCGTGTCGGCGTGGTCGGTACGCTCGAGCGACTTCGGGTCCGAGTTGCTGGACGGTGCCGTCGCGGCAGCGGTTTCGAAGGTATTGGAGGAGCCGTAGCCCAGCAGGTCGGCGACCTGCGGGTTGCCGGTAACGGACCCGGTGGGCAGGTCCAGCCGCTCGCCCTGGCTGGAGAGCACGATCGTGCCCTTGGTCCCGCTCGGGTTGAACGAGGTCGCCAGGTCGGGGGTCGGCAGTTCGGCGCCCGTGGCGCCGTTGCTCCCGCCGCCGACCAGGAAGTAGCCGTGGGCGGGCACGGTGCCCGAAAGCCCGACCGAGGTGTTGGTGGCCCCGGTCCCGGTGCTGGAGCGGTACTGCAGCGTCCACCCCGCCAGCGACACCGGCGCGTCGGATCCGTTGTAGAGCTCGATGAACTTGTCCTGGTAGACGGCATTGGCGCTGCCGCCGGACAGGTAGGCCTCGTTGATGACGACGCCGGTGCCCCCGGCTGCTGTCGCCTCGCCGGGCGCTGCCAGGGCAGGCACCGCCCCTACCGTGCTGGCGACCAGGGTGGTACAGGCGGCTAGGCAGAGCCCGGCCCGGGTACGTGATGTGCTCACGATGGTTCCCTCTCTGATGGTGGTTCGTCGTTGAACCGCGGAGTGATGCCCACCAGTGAAACAGGTGCGGGTGACACTTGGGTAGACCCCGGGTGACGGAAAGCCCCCGCCCCGCTAGCATCGGCCCATGGCACCAGGACCTCCGGACACCCAAGCCGCCGGACGCACCGGCACCGGCACCGGATGGCGGATCAGGCACCCGGTGGCCTCCGAACAGGCGGTCATTTCAGCAGTTGTCGACGCGGCATTCGGCGCAGCCGAGGGCCGCGCCGTCGCGGACCTGGTCCACGTGCTGCGCGCCTGGTGGGACGCCGACCGCGGATTCGAGCTCGTGGCCGAGGTTTCCGCAGCCCTCGAAACCCCCGGAACCATCGTCGGACACATCGGCATGACCCGGGCCTACGTCGACGGGCTCGAGCAACTGCACCACGTCCTGGTCCTGTCGCCGCTGGCCGTCGACCCCGCCTGGCAGGGCCACGGCATCGGCCAGGACCTCGTCCGCGCCGCGCTCGCCGAAGCCCGGCGGGCAGGCTGTCCGCTCGTGTTCCTGGAGGGCGAGCCGGCGTTCTATCCCCGGCTGGGCTTCATCCCGGCGGGGCCTGCCGGCTACACGAAACCCTCCGTGCGCATTCCCGATGCGGCCTTCATGGTCCACGACACCGGCGCCGCCCGCACCGGGCCGATCAGTGGCGCCCTGGTCTACCCGGGGGCCTTCTGGCAGACGGATACCACCGGCCTGCGGGGGACGCTCCTGCGCCGGCTCTGCCCCGGCCTCTTCCCCAGGGGAGGACGCCGTCGGCCGCTCTTAAACGCAGCAGGGAAGCCGACCCCTTGGGGTCGGCTTCCCTGTATCAACGCGGAAGGTAAGGGATTTGAACCCTTGGTGCGGGGTTGCCGCACACTGGTTTTCAAGACCAGCTCCTTAGGCCGCTCGGACAACCTTCCAGACACCAGAACTATACGTGAGGGGCAGGCGGCGCGGAAAACGGCGCGGTAGGGTCGGGCCAGGACACCGAGAAGCCCCCAGGACACCGAGAAGCCCAGCGAAGGGACCCCGACCATGAGCCCAACCACCTCCAGTACCCTGCCCGCAACGAAGCGCGCCGTGGAATACGACGGCTCGGGCGGCCCCGACGTCATCCGCGTCGTGGAGCGCCCCCTCCCGGTTCCCGGCGAGGGCGAGGTCCTCATCCGCGTCGCCGCCGCGGGGATCAACCGGGCCGACGTCAGCCAGCGCATGGGGAACTACCCGCCGCCGCCCGGCGCCTCCGACCTCCCGGGCCTCGAGGTCTCCGGCACCATCGCCGCCTCCGGCCCCGGCGTCACCGGGTACGACGACGGCACCGAAGTATGTGCCCTGCTCGCCGGCGGCGGATACGCCGACTACGTCGCCGTACCCGCACCGCAGGTCCTTCCCGTGCCGGCCGGGGTCGGCCTGGTCGAGGCGGCCGGGCTGCCCGAAGTCGCCTGCACCGTCTGGTCGAACCTGTTCATGGAGGCCGATCTGGCCGAGGGGGAATGGCTGCTGGTCCATGGCGGGGCCGGCGGCATCGGCACCATGGCCACCCAGCTGGCCACCGCCCGCGGGGCGAAGGTGGTCGTCACCGCGGGCAGCGCCGCGAAGATCGAGTACTGCCGCGGCTTCGGCGCCCTCGAGGGGATCAACTACCGCGACGAGGACTTCGTCGAGCGGACGCACCAGCTCAGCGACGGGCACGGGGCCGATGTCGTCCTGGACATCATGGGGGCGAAGTACCTGGACCGGAACGTGGACGTGCTGGCCAAGGACGGACGCCTCGTCGTCATCGCCCTGCAGGGCGGGGCGAAGGCCGAGCTGAACCTGGCCAAGCTGATGACCCGGCGGCTGCGGGTCATCGGCACGACCCTGCGCGCCCGCGACGTCGAGGCCAAGGGCCGTGTGGTCGAGGGGGTCCGCACCGGGGTGTGGCCGCTGGTCGAATCCGGGACGGTCCGCCCGGTCGTGGAGAAGACCTTTCCCCTTGACCAGGCAGCGCGGGCCCACGAACACTTCGACTCGGGCGAACACCGCGGCAAGATCCTGCTGACCACCTGACCTGCGCGGGCCTCCACGAGGTGCCGGCGCCCACGGGATAACCTGTGAGGCGGAGGACGGACACGCAGGGAAGATGCCACGGCCGCCCGCGTCGCATCCTTGGAGAAAGTAGGGGCAACCCATATGAATGAGCAACCGTCCATCCCGGCGCAGGAGCTGCCGCCCAGCGCGGTCGACCCCGAGGTCGCGCAGGCGGAGGAACGCCGCTGGACCCCGGGCAAGATCGGGCTCTGGGCCGCCATCTCGCTGCTGGGCGCCGTCGCCTGGTCCGTGCTGGCGATCTCCCGCGGCGAGACCATCAACGCCATCTGGTTCGTCTTCGCAGCCGTCTGCACGTACCTGGTGTTCTACCGCTTCTACGCGAAGTACATCGAGAACAAGATCGCCCGGCCCGACGACTCCCGGGCCACCCCGGCCGAGTACAACTCCAACGGCCGGGACTTCATGCCCACCGACCGCCGGGTGCTCTTCGGCCACCACTTCGCGGCCATCGCCGGTGCCGGCCCGCTGGTGGGCCCCATCCTGGCCGCCCAGATGGGCTACCTGCCCGGGACCATCTGGATCATCGTCGGCGTCGTGTTCGCCGGGGCCGTGCAGGACTACCTCGTGTTGTTCTTCTCCATGCGCCGCGGCGGACGCTCGCTGGGCCAGATGGCCCGCGAGGAACTCGGCCTGATCGGTGGCACCGCCGCCCTCATCGCCACCCTGGCGATCATGATCATCATCGTGGCCATCCTCGCCCTCGTCGTGGTCAACGCCCTCGGCGAGTCCGCCTGGGGCGTTTATTCGGTGGCGCTGACCATCCCGATCGCCCTGTTCATGGGCTGCTACCTGCGCTTCATTCGCCCCGGCAAGGTCCTGGAGATCTCGATCATCGGCTTCGTCCTGCTGATGTTCGCCATCATCTCCGGCCGGTGGGTCGCCGAATCCGACCTCGGCTCGGCCCTGTTCCACCTGGACCGCCCTGTCATCGCCTGGTCGATCATCGTCTACGGCTTCATCGCCGCGATCCTGCCGGTCTGGTTGCTGCTGGCCCCGCGCGACTACCTCTCCACGTTCATGAAGATCGGCGTCATCGGCCTGCTGGCGGTCGCGATCATCATCGTGCGCCCGACCATTTCGGTTCCCGCGTTCTCCGAGTTCGCCGGCCGCGCCGACGGCCCCGTGGTCGCCGGGTCGCTGTTCCCGTTCCTCTTCGTGACGATCGCCTGCGGCGCGCTCTCGGGCTTCCATGCGCTGATCTCCTCGGGCACAACGCCGAAAATGGTCGAGAAGGAGAAGCAGACCCGCTTCCTGGGCTACGGCGGCATGCTGATGGAGTCCTTCGTAGCCATCATGGCCCTGGTCGCGGCGATCTCGATCGACCGAGGCGTCTACTTCGCCATGAACGCCTCCTCGGCGGCCACCGGCGGCACCGTCGAGTCCGCCGTCGCGTTCGTCAACAGCCTGGGCCTGACCGGCGTGCACCTGACGCCCAACATGCTCACCGACCTGGCGGCCAACGTCGGCGAGGAAAACATCGTCTCGCGCACCGGCGGCGCACCGACCCTGGCCGTGGGCATCGCCCACATCATGCACCAGTGGTTCGGTGGCACCGCGATGATGGGCTTCTGGTACCACTTCGCCATCATGTTCGAGGCGCTGTTCATCCTCACGGCCGTCGATGCCGGAACGCGCGTGGCCCGGTTCATGCTGCAGGACACCATCGGCAACTTCATCCCGAAGTTCAAGGACACCTCCTGGCGCCCCGGCGCCTGGCTGTGTACCGCGATCATGGTGGCGGGTTGGGGATACATCCTCATTCTCGGGGTGACCGACCCGCTGGGCGGGATCAACACCTTCTTCCCGCTCTTCGGCATCGCCAACCAGCTGCTGGCGGCCATCGCCCTGGCCGTCGTGCTGGCCATCGTCGCCAAGCGCGGCAACTTCCGCTACCTGTGGATCGTGGCAGTGCCGCTGGCATTCACCGCCGTCATCACCATCTGGGCCTCGTGGGAGAAGATCTTCTCCCCGGTCGCGAAGGTCGGCTACTGGGCGCAGCACAACGCCTACCAGGAGGCGCTGGCCCAGGGCAAGGAGAGCTTCGGGAACGCGCACAGCGTGGAGGCCATGGAGGCAGTGGTGCGCAACACCGGTGTCCAGGGCACCCTGTCCATCGTGTTCGTGGTCCTGTCGATCATCGTCATGATCACCGCAGTGATCGCCACGATCCGCGCCCACCGGAACCCGGCGGCATCGGTGGACACCGAGGACCCGCGCGTCGAATCGCGGATCTACGCCCCCTCGGGCATTATCTCCAGCCCTGCGGAGAAGGACCTGCAGGCACGCTGGAACGAGGTCCCGGCCGAACACCGCGCAACCCTGGGCGGCGGGCACTGACATGGCCACCGCGCTGTTCCCCGCCGTCCGCCGGAGCCTGGGCACGGTGCGCTGGTACCTCGAGGGCATGATGGGCGCCGACGCGTATCGCCGCTACCTCGACCACCATGCCGCCACGCACCCAGGGTGCGATCCGATGTCCGAACGCCAGTTCTGGAAGGACAAATACGACTGGGAGGAACGCAACCCGCAAGGGCGCTGCTGCTGATGGACGACGGCGGTGCGGACCCGACCTCCGGGACCGCACCGCCGCCCTCCATGGCAAGATGGTGGCATGAGCGATCACGGGCAGCAGCACCCCCAGAACCCCGGGGCCAGTGACGCGGCGAGCACGCCCGAGGCCTTCACGGTCAAGGGGCTCGTCGATGAACCGGCCAAGGTCATGCGCATCGGCTCGATGATCAAGCAACTGCTCGACGAGGTGAAGGCCGCGCCGCTCGACGCCGAGGCCCGGGCCACCCTGGCCGATATCCACGAGCGCTCCGTGGTCGAGCTGGAGGATGGGCTCTCGCCCGAGCTGGCCGGCGAACTACACCGCATCCGGCTGCCCTTCACCGAGGGCAAGACCCCCTCCGACGCGGAACTGCGCATCGCCCAGGCCCAGCTGGTCGGCTGGCTCGAAGGTGTCTTCCACGGCATCCAGACCGCACTTGCGGCCCAGCAGCTGGCCAGCCAACAGCTCGCCCAGCGCATCCAACTGCGCGAGCTGCCGCCCGGCACCGAGGTGGCCCCGGGCATCGTCATCAACGAACACGGTGAACCCGAACGCGTCGGCACCGGGCAGGCGGAGGGCGGCGCCCAGGCGCGCGGCGATGCCGACGGCGGACCGGGACAGTACCTCTGAACATGGGCTGGGTCTCACGCATCCGCGGTGCCCGCCGCGACGACCGGGAACTCGGCGACGGGGTCTGGCGCCGCGCCCACGACCGCTTCACCCGGGGACTGGACCGCTTCCACCAGGTCCTGGAGGGCATCAACGACGACGATCTCTACAACGCGCTGGTGATGATCGCCAACCACCTGGCCGACCTGGAACCGCGCGTGCGCGCCGTGTGCGCCGGGGCCCACCGGCAGCGGCCGAGTGCAGGGACGGATATCCCCGGCTCCCACGCCGACGTCCACCGCGCCTTGTCGAAGGCGGCCAATGACCTCGCCGCCGCTGCCCAAGCCGCAGCGATGGCCCGCCTCGACGGGGAGCGGTGGGGCTACAACTCGGCCGGCCTGGAGAACGTGGCCTTCCGCGCCGACCTGGTGGTCGACGGCGTCCGGGCCGCCGAGCAGTCCCTGGCTCGGCTCGGCTGAACCTGCCCGCGTTCGCCCAGCGCGGAGCAGGTCCCGCCGTGTCCCGGGCGCCCCGATTCCGGTGGCAGGATGGGCGGATGACCAGCTACGAATCACCAGTGACCACCTTCAACGACGGCAACACCATCCCGCAGCTCGGCTACGGCGTGTGGAAGGTTAAGGACGACGTCGCGGAAAAGGTCGTGGGACTGGCCTTCGAGGCCGGCTACCGCCACATCGACACGGCACGAATCTACGGCAACGAGGCCGGTGTCGGGCGCGCCATCGCCTCCTCCGGTATTGATCCCGCCGACCTGTTCATCACCACCAAGGTCTGGAACTCCGACCAGGGCCACCAGCAGACGCTCGACGCCTTCGACGCTTCCCTGGAGCGCCTCGGCCTGGACACACTGGACCTGTTCCTCATCCATTGGCTGCAGCCGAAACAGGGCAAGCATGTGGAGACGTGGAAGGCGCTCGTCGAACTGCAGAAGACCGGACGGGTGCGCTCCATCGGCGTCTGCAACTTCACCATCGAGGCCCTGCGGGAGATCGAGGAGGCCACGGGCGTCGCCCCGGCGATCCACCAGGTCGAGACCCACCCGTATTTCCCGCAGCGGGAATTGCGCGAGTACGAGGCCGCGCGTGGCATCGTCCACCAGTCCTGGTCCCCACTGGGCCAGGGCTCTGACCTGCTGTCCAACCCGGTGCTTGCCGACATCGCCGCGAAGCACGGGGCGACCCCCGCCCAGGTAGTCATCGCCTGGCACCTGGCGTTGGGCAACGTGGTGATCCCCAAGTCCGAGACGCCGTCGCGGATCGTGGAGAACTGGGAATCCCTGGACGTCACCCTGGACGACGAGGACATCGTCGCCATCAACGGGCTGGACCGCGGTGATGCAGGACGCATTGGCGCCGATCCCGCGGTGAGCGACTTCGAGTAGCAAGCAGCCCGCCGAGGACGGCTGCCGAGGGGCCCGCCACCGATGAGGTGACGGGCCTCTCGCGTGGGGCACGGGGACGTGGTGGCCGGCCTTCCCGACATCCGGCAGGCCGACACCCGGCGCCCGGAGGGGGTTACGGGCGGTCCTCGGCGTCCAAGGCCGCCCGGGCGATGGGTTCGGGGATGGGGCCTTGCAGGTACTCGGCTTCCAGAGATTCCCCCAGCGCCCTGTCGACGAGCGCGTGGGCGCTCCATTCGCGGGGATCATCCTCATTCCACACATGCCAGTTGACCTGTCCCTGCGCTTCGACGGCCGCGGGGTAGCCGATGCGGATGGCGCCGTCGCTCGGTTCGAGGCCGCCGGTCAGTTCCCGAACCCTGGACTTGCCCAGCCGCTCGATGATCCAGCTCCACGTGGCGGAGAATATCGGTTCAAAGGGATCTGGCGATTCGGTCATGGCGCGAGCCTATCCGGGCCGGGGGTTCCCGAGCCACCCTCGCAGCTGCGTTGGAACGCCGGGCCGTTCTGCTTGGCCCTTCCAGCGGGACCGCGCAGGTCCGTGTCAATGAAGGATCCCGACGCGTGAAACCTGTTTGACACCTGCGTCGACCTTGCGACTGCAATTCGCTAGGCTCTGGTGATGAGCAACCGAGAGATGTCCCCGGAAACAGCGACGACGGAGTCCTCGCGTCCTGATCGGAGACCGCCGAGGGCCGGAATGGTCGCGCTGGTCGCGGCCCTGATCGCCGTGGTGTTCACCTGGGCCACCTCATTCCTTACGCCGGTGATCGTCACCCAGACGGCGGCCCGGGGCGACTACCAGAATGTCTTCATGTTTCCGGCCATCGCCTGGGGAGTCATCATCGTCCTGGAGCTGGTTGCGGTGGTGGCGGGCATCATGGGCCTCCGGACGCCGAACTGCAGGGCGCGCTCAGGAGCGGCGCTCGCCCTGGGTGCCACGGGCATCCTCGGGTTTCTCCTGAAGTTTGGGGCCTACCTGCTCAGCGCAGGCCTTCCCTGAGGACCAGACAGCGAGAAGGCCGCTTCCCCTGCCTGCAGGGGAAGCGGCCTTCGTCTTCTTCAGAGCCTCCTGCCAGAATCGAACTGGCGACCTTTTCATTACGAGTGAAACGCTCTACCAACTGAGCTAAGGAGGCAACGCGGCCACGCGGGCCACAAGCAGTTAGTTTATAGGAGCGCTTCGCCGCCGGTCAAAACGGGCCCGTCGGCCCCGGCACATCAGCACTGCAGTCCGTCCTGGGGGACCGTCGAATCCACGAAGTAATCGTCCACGGCGTTGCCGATGCACTCGTTGCTGCGGCCATACGCAGTGTGTCCTTGCCCATGGAAGGTCAGCAGGACCGATGACTCCAGCTGCTGGTTCAGCGCCTTGGACCATTGGTACGGGGTGGCAGGGTCTCCGGTGGTGCCGATGATGACGATCGGAGCCGCGCCGGGGGCCGAGACCGGCGCCGGGTGGCCGGTCGGTTCGTACTTCCAGTCCTGGCAGGCCATCCCGCCGAAGGCGAGGTACTTGCCGATCGTGGGGGAGGCCTTGGCCAATTCCCGCGCGTCGCGGCGCTGCCCCTCGATGCTGGTGTCCACCGGGTAGTCCAGGCAGTTGATGGCGGTGAAGGCCGCCGTGGAATTGCCGGTGTAGGTCCCGTCCGCATTGCGGCCCGCGCTCATGTCGGCCATCTCGAGGATCTTGGTCGGATCGCCCGAGATGACTGCGTTGAGCGCTGCAGTGAGCTGGTCCCAGTAGGCGTCGTCGTAGAACGCCAGCAGGAAGCCGTTGACGAAGTCGGTGATGCCGACTTCGCGTCCGTCCTGGGCGGTCATGGGGTACTTCTCGACGGAATCGAAGAGCTGCTGGAGCTGGCTGCGCGCCTGGTCGACGTCGCCGTCGAAGGGGCAATTCTGGCGACGCAGGCAGTCCTCCAGGTAGGTGGTGATGGCCTTCTCGAAGGCCGCCGCCTGGCCCAGTGTCACCTCCTCGTTGTCCAGGGAGGGGTCCATGGCACCGTCGAGCACCATGTGGCCGACGCTCTGGGGGAAGAGCTGGGCGTATGTGGCCCCGAGCTTGGTGCCGTAGGAGAAGCCAAGGTAGTCCAGCTTCGGGTCGCCGCTGACTGCGCGCAGGATGTCCATGTCCTTGGCGGAGCTGACGGTGTCGACGAAGCCCAGCGACTTTCCGGTCTTCCGGGCGCAGTCCTGGGCGAAGTCCTTGCTCTGCGCCTCGAGTTCGGCCAGCCCGGCGGCGGTGGAGGTGTCGATGTCGATCGTTCTGGCCTCGTCGCGTTCGGCGTCGGTGCGGCAGGTGACCGGTGCGGAACGGCTCACGCCGCGCGGATCGAAGCCGAGCACGTCGTAGGCGCCACGCAGGTCCTCGGAGAAGACCAGCGATCCGGCGTTCATCACCAGGTCGACCCCCGAACCACCCGGTCCCCCGGGATTGACCAGCAACGTCCCCTGCGCCTTTCCGGGGGCCTCCATCTTGACCACGGCGAGCTGGATGGAATCGCCCTCGGGGTGGGCATAGTCCAGCGGGACTTCCACGTCGGCGCATTCGAACGACGTCGAACAACTCGTCCAGTCCAGCGATTGCGTGTAGTAGCGTTCCAGGCCCTCCGGCGCGGCGGGCATGGACGCTGCGGCATCGGGTTCGGTGCCCGGGTCGGCGGACTGGCCGGTGCTGCAGGCCGAAAGCAACAGCAGGCAGCTGGCAAAGGCGGCCACCCACTGCAGCCGTCGGGATCGGAAGGTCATGCCTGGGGATCTCCTTGGTTTCTGGCCGGCAGCAGGCCGGCCATCATGGCCTCCATGGCCAACAGCGGTTGGACGTTCGCGGTGATGCGGCGGCGGGCCTCGGCGATGTGGCCGATCCGCGCCAGCGTCTGCTCGGGAGTGGAACGCCGGGCGACCTCGCCCAGTTCGCGCTCCAGATAGGCATTGACCAGCTCGCTGCCGGTGGAGAGCTGCAGGGTCAGCACGTCACGGTAGAACGTGGTCAGGTCGATCAGCGCCCGGTCCAGGGAGTCGTTGACCCCGCGCTTGGCCCGGCGCTTGTTCAGCTCCTCGAGCGCCTTGAACTGGCTGCGCAATTGCGGGGGGACGGGGGCATCGGTCTCCAGGCCCAGGGATTCGCGCAGGGCGGCGGTGTCGGCGGCACCGCGCTCCTCCGCCGAGGCCGTGGCCTCGGCGGTCGAGAGCTCCACCAGGTCCCCGGCGGCGATGACCGCATCGGAGACCGAGCCCAGCCGCAGGGGCAACCGGACGGTCCGGTCCCGGCGCAGCCGGGCCCCCTCGTCCCGGGCCAGGCGCCGGGCAATGCCGATGTGGCTCTGCGAGACGCGGGCCGCGAAATCGGCTTGCTCGGGGGTCAACCCGTCGCGGCGCACCAGCAGCTCGGCCACCGCCTCGCGTGCCGGCACCCCGAGGGTCACCGGCCGGCAGCGAGAGCGGATGGTCACCAGCACGTCGGCCGGGCTCGGCGCGCACAGGATCCATATGGTGTGCGGCGGGGGCTCCTCGATGGACTTGAGCAGCACGTTGGTGGTCCGCTCCGTCATCCGGTCGGCATCCTCGACGATGATGATCCGCCACGTCCCCGACGATGGGCGGTCTTGGGCCTTGGAGATCAGCTCGCGGACGTCATCGATCTGGTAGGCGACCTTCTCGGTGGCGATGAGGGAGACGTCGGGGTGGGTGCCGGCCATCACCATCCGGCAGGGGCGGCACGCACCGCAGCCCCGGGCCTCCGGATCGGCCACGTCGCACTGCAGGGCCGCGGCGAAGGAGCGCGCCGCATTGGACCGCCCCGACCCCGGTGGGCCGGTGAACAGCCAGGCATGCGAGGGCGCGCCGAGCGCGGCGGCCCGGCGGAGGGCGTCGACGGCCTGGTCCTGGCCGGGCAGGTCGGCCCAGACCCCCCGCAGCGTGTCCATGGTGCTCATGGGGCCGACCCCGCCGCCTGCCCGATTCCGTCCACTGCGGCGGCGATCCTGCCGGCGAGTTCGTCGACGCCCAGGGAGGCATCGAGGACCAGGTAGGCACCGTCATCGTGCGTGGCCCGGTCCAGGAAGGCCTGGCGGATCCTGGCGTGGAAGTCGTCGGGTTCGGATTCGAGCCGGTCCTCGGCCGCCGCGCCGGCCGTGCGGCGGTGGCGGCCGGCCTGCGGGTCGACGTCGAGCAGGATCGTCAGGTCGGGGCGCAGCCCGCCGGTGGCCCAGCGGTTCAGCGCGAGCACCTCGTCGGTGCCCAGGCCACGGCCAGTGCCCTGGTAGGCCACGGAGGAGTCGATGTAGCGGTCGCAGACGACGGTGGCGCCGCGGGCCAGCGCCGGCACGATGAGCTGTTCGACGTGGGCGGCCCGCGCGGCGGCGAACATCAGCGCCTCGGTGCGGGCGTCGACCTCGCCGTGTCCGTGGTCGAGCACCAGGGAGCGCAGCTTCTCGCCGATCGGGGTGCCGCCGGGTTCGCGTGTGCGCACGACGTCGCGGCCGTGCTCTTGCAGGTGGCCGGCCAGCAGGGCCGCCTGCGTGGACTTGCCCGCGCCGTCGCCGCCTTCGAGGACGACGAACAGGGCCCCGGGCGCGCGCTGCATTTGATTCACCCGGTAAGCCTATCGGCAAGTGCGATCCCGCAGGCGGCCCGGACGCGGCGCAGGGGGCGCCGGCGGCGGCCGGCCACCCGTTGTCGCGGCAGCGGTAACACGCTGTCGCGGCTTCGGGGCCCGGGCCGGGTGCGGTCTACGATCTTGCCATGGCCCCTTCACACCCCCAGGATCTTGCCCCCGATACCGTCGTCGTTGCCGCCGGGCGCCCGCCGCGCGAGGTGGACGCACCGGTGAACTCGCCGATCGTGCTCTCCTCGACGTTCTTCGGCGCCGGGACCCCGGGGGCCGGGGAACGGGTTTACGGACGGTTCTCCAACCCGACGTGGGATCCGCTCGAGGACGCGCTGGCGCAGCTGGAATCGGCGGCCATGCCCGGACTGGTCTACGCCTCCGGGATGGCGGCGGTGGCCTCGGCCATGTCGCTGGTGCCGCTGGGCGGGACGATCGTGGTGCCCCGGCACAGCTACAACGGATCGCTGTCGCTGGTGGCCGACCTCGAGACCCGGGCGAACCTGACCGTGCGCCTGGCCGACGTCGAGGACACCGACGCCACCGTGGCACTGCTCGACGGTGCCGACCTGCTCTGGCTCGAAAGCCCCACCAACCCGATGCTCGAGGTCGCCGACGTGCGGGCCCTGGCCGCCGCCGCCCGCGCCGCCGGGGTGCTGTCCGTCGTGGACAACACCTTCTCCACCCCACTGCTGCAGCGCCCGCTGGAACTGGGCGCCGACGTCGTGGTGCATTCGGCGACCAAGTACATGGGCGGGCATTCCGACGTCGTGCTCGGTGCCGTGCTGACCAGCGATCCCGACCTGCGGGCCCGGCTGCATGCCCACCGATCGCTGCACGGGGCGATCGCCGGGCCGTTCGAGGCCTGGCTGACGCTGCGCGGGCTGCGCACGATGGCGCTGCGGGTCGAACGCTCCCAGGCCAGCGCCAGGGAGCTGGCCCGCCGCCTGTCCGCGCATCCGGCGGTGGAATCGGTGCGCTATCCGGGGCTGGAATCGGATCCCGGGCATGCGCGTGCCGCCGCCCAGATGGACGGGTTCGGGTCGATCGTGGCCATCACGGTGGCCGGGGGAGAAGCGGCGGCGGAGGCCGCGCTGGCGGCGCTGGCCCTGTGGACGCCGGCCACGAGCCTGGGCGGGGTCGAGTCCCTGGCCGAACGACGGCGGCGCCATCCCGGCGAACCGGACTCGGTGCCGGCCAACCTGATCCGGCTCAGCGTCGGGATCGAGAACGTCGAGGACCTGTGGCGGGACCTGGACGCCGCGCTGGGCGCGACACGCTAGCCCCGGATCGGGGACCGGTCGCCTAGACTGGCGGGGTGGCTACCGCATTGTTGTTTGAGATCGTCCTGTTCCGGGTCCTGAGCCTGGCGGCCCTGGTGCTCGGCCTGTGGGCCTTCATTGATGCCGTGCGCCATCCGGCACCGAACTACCAGCGCGAGAACAAGCGCACCAAGGGCTTCTGGCTGGGCATGACCGGCGTCTCCGCCGTGGTCTGCGCCTTCACGTTCCTGGGCTCCGGCGGCGCCGGATTCCTGCAGCTGATCGCCGCCTGCATCTCCTGCGTCTACCTCGCCGACGTCCGGCCCGCCGTCAGCGGCAAGGGCTCCCCGGGGTACTTCAACTACTAAAACCGCCGGGCCAGCCGGCCAACGGGGCCGCAGGCTACCGTGCCAGCGCGCCGGTCCGCGGGGCCACGCAGGCCCAGTCCACGGTGAGTTCGCCCAGCCTCCAGCGGGAGACGCCGTCGTGCACGGGCCACCCGTCGGTGCGCAGAGTCCGGCACATGGCGATCCAGCGCTGGCGTTGGCCGAAAGGGGCCAGCGGTGCCGCCGCCAGCCAGGCCGCGTCGGCCGCAGCCAGAAAATCGTAGACCCGTTCGCCGGGATGGTTGCGGTGGATCAGCGCCTTGGGCAGCCGCTCGGCCACCTCGCTGGGCCGGCCGATCGCCCCGAACCGGACCGAGATGCTCAAGGTCAGGGGGCCGTCCGGGGCCACCCCGACCCAGGTGCTGACCCGGCCGATCTCGTCGCAGGTGCCCTCGATGAGCAGCCCGCGCGGGTCCAACCGCGCCGCGAGGCCCTTCCAGATGGCCGCGACATCGTCCTCGTTGTATTGCCGCAGCACGTTGAAGGCCCGGATCAGCAGCGGATTGCGCTCGGTGGGCACCTCGAAGCCGCCGACGTTGAACGCGAGCCCCTCGACCTCCATCAGCTTCGCCGCCAGGACCCGGCCGGGGTCGATCTCCAGTCCCACGACCGAGACCTGGGGGTTCACCGCTCGCAGGCGCTGGAAGTATTCGACGGCGGTGCGCGGCGAGGCCCCGTAGCCCAGGTCCACGCAGATCGGCGGTGCGCCGGTGACGTCGGGGCGCAGGCGGAAGTGTTGGGTGCCCGTCATCCAGCGGTCGACCCGGCGCATGCGGTTCGGATTCGTGGTGCCGCGGGTGGGGTTGCCCAGGGGGCGCCCGGCCTGGTGCCGGCCGCCAAGCCGCTGAGCCTTTTGCACCACGGAAATGAATATAAGGCCGCCGCGGGGGCCTTCATGACCGGTCACGGGGGAAAGTAACGGACTTCACGCCCGATAGGATGAAACGCATGACGCACACCCTCATCCTGCTCCGCCACGGGCAGAGCGACTGGAACGAAAAGAACCTCTTCACCGGCTGGGTCGATGTGCCGCTGACCGAGAAGGGACGCGCCGAGGCAGTGCGCGGCGGCGAGCTGCTCACCGCCGAGGGCCTGGTCCCCGACGTGCTGCACACCTCGCTGCTCCAGCGCGCGATCACCACCGCCAACCTGGCGCTGGAGGCCGCCGACTTGTCCTGGATCCCGGTCCGGCGCGACTGGCGGCTGAACGAACGCCACTACGGCGCCCTGCAGGGCAAGGACAAGGCGCAGACCCTGGCCGAATACGGCGAGGAGCAGTTCATGCAGTGGCGGCGTTCCTACGACACCCCGCCGCCGCCGCTCGACGACGACTCCGAGTTCTCGCAGATCGGCGACCGCCGCTACGCCGACCTCGGCGACGATGCCCCGCGCACCGAATGCCTCAAGGACGTGCTCGAGCGCCTGCTGCCGTACTGGAACGAGGCCATCCGCCCCGACCTGCAGGCGGGCAAGACCGTGCTGGTCACCGCCCACGGCAACTCGCTGCGCGCCCTGGTCAAGCACCTGGACGGCATCTCGGACGAGGACATTGCCGGGCTGAACATCCCCACCGGGATCCCGCTGGTCTACGAACTGGACGAGGATTTCACCCCGGTCACCGCCGGCGGCCGGTACCTCGACGCCGAGGCCGCCGCCGACGCGATCAAGGCCGTCGCCAACCAGGGCCGCAAGTAGTCCCCGGGCCGACCGCGCCGGGTTCCCGGTAGGCGCCGGCACCATCCAGGACGACGGCGGGACCAGCCGGCGCGCTCGCGCCAGCCGGTCCCGCCGTCGTCGTTCCGTTGCCTGAAGGCGCGCAAGCGGTTCAGCAAGGGAATGGGCTGGCGGTGGCCTTGAACGACGACGAGGCAAGCGACATGGCTGGTCAGCCCGCGGTCGAGACAGCGGCGCGTGAACGTCTCCCCGTCCATGACGCACCCGTCGGGCAGCGTGCCAACGGCTTCGAGTAGCTTCGGCGAATACCGGTACAGGTCCTGGCCTTGCCGGATCCAGAAGCGTGGGGTGGCCCCGGTAGCCAGGGCCGCGTGGGAGCCGTCCGATGTGGGTTCCCACCGAGTCGCACCGGGAATCGCATCTTTGCCGGGCATCGCCCTCGACGTCCGTCGCCACGGCGAGACGGAGCAGCCTAGGTCCTACACAGGTCCCGTGCTAGACCACTGGGGTCTGTATTTTCCAGCTCATAAAGACCAGCATTGCTGCCCTGGCTCCATCCCTTGACGAAGTCCTCCAGCATTCCGTCATCTTTGCACGGAGCAGCACGTCGAAGTCCATGACCAGTAGTGGTCTTCATTTGTATCCTTGGGCGATACAACCGAAGTATGAAAAGGAACGTTGTGGCTATTCTGGCTGACCTCGCTGTGGGGCAGTGGGGGATGTTCACGACCGCACAGGCAGCACTGGCTGGTGTCGAACGGATGCAGCTGACCCGCCTGGCAGGGACAGGCGTGCTCGAACGCGTGGGCCAGGGCGTCTACGCGATGTCCCACACCATCGACGAGCACCGTGACCTCCATGAGGCATGGCTCAGCTTCGACCCGAAGGCAACGGCAGAGGAGCGCATCCACATGCGCATCGAGGCAGCGGTGGCCTCCCACACATCCGCCGCGGCACTGCACGGGATGGGGGACCTGGACCCGTCGGTCCCGGAGCTGACCACCCCCAAGCGCAAGCAGACCAGCCGCCGGGTCAAGCTGCACCGCCTGCCGCTTGACCCCGACGAGGTCACACTCGTGGACGGGCTTCCCACTACGACGCCGGAGCGAACAATTCTTGACCTCCTGCGGGGAGGGCATGACCAGAGCCACGTGGCCACGGCCATCCGTGACGGACTCCATGCTGGGATCCTCGACATGGGGAAGCTGGCCGGGCAGCTCAACCGCGTCACGGGCCGGCTCGACGCCAGCGACGGGGAAAACCTCATGCTTGGCCTGCTCGACATGGTCCACCCCAATGGGACTTCCGCGGTCTAACCGGCAAGCCCGACTTCGACCCGCCGGCGACCTGGTCGAGGCAATACGGTGCCATCGCACGATCCGTCCCCGCCTGCCGCGACACCACGGACTTCACGGTCGCGGTCGAGGCCACGAAGCGGTTCCTGCTGCCCGCCTGCGATGGAACCGCTGCCGGCCTGCAGTGGAACCCGACCGCGGCCGTCTGGGAGGCCTGACTCCCGGTCCGCGGCCATTGCCGGCGTACCTTCATCCCTCCCTGTCAGCACGGCTGCTACAGCGCGGAGCTGCCCGGTTCCCATTCGCCGGTCACCAGGTAGTTGACCTTGCGGGCCACCGATACCCCGTGGTCCCCGTAGCGCTCCAGGTAGCGGCTGGTCAGCGTGACGTCGGCGGTGCGCGGGGCTGATTCGTCCCACTGCGGGTCGGCGACGATCTTGAAGACGCTGGCGTGCAGGTCATCGATGCGGGTGTTTAGCGCGACGATCTCCGCGGCGATCTCCAGGTCGCGGGTCTCCAGCAGCGTGACCAGCTTCCGCGCGATCTGGACATCGAGGCCAGCCATCTCCGCGAACACCGGCGCCACCGCCTCGGGGGCCACGTTGGCCGGGAAGCGCAGGCGGGCCAGCTGGGCGATGTGCCGGGCCAGGTCGCCCATCCGCTCGAGCGAGGCGCTCATCCGCAGCGAACCGACGATCATGCGCAGGTCCGAGGCCACCGGCCCCTGCAGGGCCAGCACGTCGATCGCCCGCTCGTCCAGCTGGTTCTGCATGAAGTCCACGCGCGCGTCCGCGGCAATGACTTCCTGGGCGACCTCGGTGTCGGCCTCGGCGTAGGAGGTGTGGGCTCGCTCCATGGCGTCAGCCACCAGGGTGGCCATCTCCGTGAGTTCCTCGCCGATCGTCTGCAGCTCCGCCTGGAAAACCTTGCGCACTGGGCGTCCTTTCTTCGCTGTGATCCCGTGCTGCTGGGCAGGGAACGGGCATTGTGGGATCCACTGTGCCACCCCTACCTTAACTTCGGGCCGCCCGTGCGTGAACATTGCGTGAATGGGCGCTGCAGGGGCGTCATTTCGGCGCTGCGGCCGCCGGGGGCCGGGCTACCCTAGAGGCGTGGATGACGCGCTGATGATCGTGGTCGCCGGGATCGTGGGCCTGGCGCTGGGCGTCGTGGGACTGCTCGCCTACCGGCAAAGCCGGCTGCAGCGCGAGGCGGTCGCCGACGTCGGCGAACCGACCCTTCCGGACGGTGCCGCCGAGATCCTCTCCGTGGTCGGTCGGGCCTTCGTCGTGGTCGACGACATCGACGGGGTGGTCCGGGCCAACCCGGCGGCCTATGCCTACGGGCTGGTCCGCGGGCACACCATGGTCCACTCCGAATTGCTGGCTTTGGCCCGCCGCGTACGCTCCGATGGGGTCATCGAGGAACGCCAGTTCGAGTTGCCGCTGGGCCCGCTGGGCCAGGGGACCATCGTGGTTCACGTCCGGGTCGCACCGCTGGGGCAGGAGTACATCCTGCTGCTGGCCGACGACCGCACCGAGATCACCCGCACCGAGGCCATGCGCAACGACTTCGTCGCCAACGTCTCCCACGAACTGAAGACCCCGGTCGGGGCGATCCAGCTGCTCTCCGAGGCGATCGACGGCGCCGCCGACGACGAGGTCGCCGTCCGGCGGTTCTCCACCCGGCTGGACAAGGAAGCCCACCGGTTGTCGGCGCTGGTGCAGGACATCATCGAGCTTTCCCGCCTGCAGGGGACCGACGTCGTGCTCCAGGGCCAGCCGGTGGACGTGAACCGGGTGGTCGCCGAGGCCGTGGACCGCAACAAGCTCACTGCCGAGGGAAAATCCATCACCATCACCGTCGGCGGCCACACCGAGGACCGCATCTTCGGGGACCGGGACCTGCTGATGACCGCGTTCCGCAACCTCATCGACAACGCGATCCGCTACTCGCCGGAGGGTACCAACGTCGGTGTCGGCGTGCGCTCGCGCGACGGGCTGGTCCAGGTGGCGGTGACCGATCAGGGCCCGGGCATCGCCCCCGAGGAGCAGGAACGCATCTTCGAGCGCTTCTACCGGGTCGATGCCGCCCGGACGCGCCAGACCGGCGGGACCGGCCTGGGCCTGAGCATCGTCAAGCACGTGATCTCCAACCATGGCGGCGAAATCACGCTGTGGTCCCAGCCGGGGCAGGGTTCCACCTTTACGGTGCGCATGCCCCGGCACGAGAACGCCACCTCACAGCCCGGCGAACCGGCAAGCACCGGCGCCGTCCCGGGACCCGCCCCGCAGACCGATACCGTGCGCGCACATCGCGGCACACAACAAGGAGGCCGAATTTGACCCGCATTCTGGTGGTCGAGGACGAGGAGTCGCTCAGCGACCCGTTGGAATACCTGCTCACGAAGGAGGGCTTCGAGGTCCAGGTCGCGGACAACGGCCTCGACGCCATCGTCGAGTTCGACCGCAGCGGGGCCGACCTGGTGCTGCTGGACCTCATGCTCCCGGGCCAGTCGGGCACCGAGGTCTGCCGGCAGCTGCGCCAGCGCTCCAGCGTCCCGGTCATCATGCTGACGGCCAAGGACTCGGAAATCGACAAGGTGGTGGGCCTGGAACTGGGCGCCGACGACTACGTGACCAAGCCCTACTCCGCCCGCGAGCTCGTCGCCCGGGTCCGGGCCGTGCTGCGGCGCCAGGGCGAACCCGAGGAACTGGTGGCCGCCACCGTGCAGGCTGGTCCGGTCCGCCTGGACGTCGAGCGGCACACCGTCACCGTGCACGGCGAAGCCGTGTCCTTCCCGCTCAAGGAGTTCGAGCTGCTGGAGATGCTGCTGCGCAACGCCGGCCGCGTGCTCACCCGCGGGCAGCTGATCGACCGGGTCTGGGGCTCGGACTACGTCGGGGACACCAAGACCCTCGACGTGCACGTCAAGCGGCTGCGCTCGAAGATCGAGCCGGACTCGGCCACACCGGTGCACCTGGTGACCGTGCGCGGGCTGGGCTACAAGTTCGAGGCCTGAGTGCGGGGCCAGTAGCACGACGCCGATGGCACGACTGCGGTGCATGCCGGCCCGGGTGCAAGAACGGCGGCCGGATCCCGAGGGGATCCGACCGCCGTCGTCGGTGGTCTTGGTGGTGCCTACTTCTCCGGTTCGAGGATCGGTTCGGTCGGCTGCAGGTGCTCGACCGTGGACTCGTCGTAGCCGCTGGGAATGAAGGGCCGGTAGGCCGGAAGGGCCCCGTTGACGATCGGCATGGATTCGGAGACGCTGTTGCCGCCGGACGTCACCGTGGCCTCGACGTGCGAACCCGGTGCCGCGCCGGCGCTGGGCAGCACGACCTTGTTGGCGTCGTCCTCGAGCTTCAGCGAGGTCTTCTTCGGCACGTCCACCGTGGTGGAGTTCCCGTCGACCGTCAGCTCCACGGAGATGGACTTGTCGGTGTCGTTGACGATGCTGCCGATCAGGCGGGCCGGTTCGCCTTCCGCGCCGGTCACCAGCATCATGTTGCGCAGCTGGGCATCGGCGACGTTGAAAACGATTCCATCCGAGGCGGAGTATTGCATGGTCGTGGCCTGCAGGTTCACCGCGCTGCAGCCGGTCATGCCGACCGCCAGCAGGGCGATGGCGGCAGCGGTCGCGGTACGGCGGCCGCGGAACTTCTGTGCGGTGGTCACGGCACAAACTCCTCTACAAGGTTCTATCTCTGGTGTTGTCGCACCAGTGCGGACGAGTGGGTTCCGCGCCGGAGCAGAAAAATAGCGTTGCTCCCAGCCTAATCGGTCCCCGGGCAAAAGTATGACTCCGCGTAGCCGGCGGTGCGACCCTGCCCGGTCGCCGTCCACGCCTCAGCCGGCCCGCGCGATAGCAGCAACGCCCGGAATTGCAAGGGCGGATTATGGCCCTCCTTCCCCGCGATGACGGGCAACGCGCCGGTAATAGAGCCAAATTCGTGATAAACTTGATTCCGGGAAAGGGGTTTATCCAGATGGTTTTTGAGGTTGGCGAAACGGTTGTTTACCCTCACCACGGTGCGGCGATGATCGAAGAAATCAAGATGCGGACGATCAAGGGCGAAGAGAAGATGTATCTCAAGCTCAAGGTCGCCCAGGGAGATCTGACAATCGAGGTTCCGGCTGAGAACGTGGATCTGGTCGGCGTCAGGGACGTCGTCGGCCAGGAGGGCCTGGAACATGTATTTGACGTCCTGCGCGCGGAGTTGACGGAGGAACCGACGAACTGGTCCCGCCGTTACAAGGCCAACCTGGAGAAGCTGGCCTCCGGCGACGTCGTCAAGGTGGCAGAGGTCGTCCGCGACCTGTGGCGCCGCGACAACGACCGCGGACTCTCGGCCGGCGAGAAGCGCATGCTCTCGAAGGCACGGCAGATCCTCATCAGCGAATTGGCGCTGGCCAAGAAGCTTGATGAGGAGAAGGCCGAAAGCGTCCTCGACGAGGTGCTCGCCTCCTAGCTGCCGACGCCGCTCCGGGGAACCGGAACGGCAGACAGCCGATGCACAGCACGAGGCCCGTCCACCGACAGGTGGGCGGGCCTTTCGCCTGCCCGCCGGTAAGGTGGGACGCGTGAGAGCACCCACCCCTGGCCGCCAGCGAACCGGAATCGTCGTGGTCGCCGCCGGCTCCGGGACCCGGCTCGGGCACGGCATGCCCAAGGCCCTCGTTCCGCTGGCCGGGCAGACGCTGCTGGACCACGCCCTGCGCGGGGTCATCGACTCCGGCGTCGCCGATGAGCTGGTCGTGGTCCTGCCGCCCGGCGACGACCGGCTGGACCGGGTCTGCCGCGCGGCCGCGGACCGCTCCGGAACCCCGGTGGCCACCGTGCCCGGCGGAGCCGAGCGGAACGACTCGGTCCGAGCCGGCCTGGCAGCCCTGGGGATCGTGGACCACGTCCTGGTACACGACGCCGCCCGCTGCCTCACCCCGCCCGCCGTGTTCGCCCGCATCGCCGCGGCACTGGCGGCAGGAGGCACCGCCGTCGTTCCCGGGGTACCGGTGGCCGACACGATCAAGGCCGTGGACCCGGCCGCGGCCGCCGCGTTGGACATCCCCGACGCCGCGGTCGTCACCGGCACCCCGGACCGTTCCGGCCTCCGCGCCATCCAGACCCCGCAGGGCTTCGACGCCGCGGCCCTGGCCGCGGCCCACGACCTGGCCGCCGGATGGGACCGGGCCGCAGCCGCGGCGATCACCGACGACGCCGGGCTGATGGAACGCGCCGGACACCCGGTGCTGGTGGTCCCCGGCGATCCGGCCGCCTTCAAGATCACCACCGCCCTGGACCTGCTGCTGGCCGAAGCCGTGCTGGCCCGCCAGGACACCACGGACCCCCACCCAGGAGCACTGATGGCCGACCGCCCCCTCATCCCGCGCACCGGCATCGGCATCGATGTCCACGCCGTCTCCACCGACCCGGAGCGCGGCCTCTGGCTGGCCGGGCTGCACTGGCCCGGCGAGGCCGGGCTCTCCGGGCACTCCGACGGCGACGCCGTGGCCCACGCCGCCTGCGACGCCCTGTTCTCCGCCGCCGGCATCGGCGACCTGGGCACCCACTTCGGCACCGACCGGCCCGAATTCGCCGGCGCCCCAGGGGTTCGGCTGCTGGGCGAGGCGGCCCGGCTGGTGCGCGCGGCCGGATGGGAGATCGGCAACGTCGCCGTCCAGTTCGTCGGCCGGCGCCCCAAGTTCGGGCCACGCCGCACCCAAGCCGATGCCGCGCTCACCGCCGCCGCCGGGGCACCGGTCACCGTCACCGCCACCACCTCCGACGGTCTCGGCTACGAGGGGTCGGGGCAGGGCATCACCGCCTACGCCACCGCCCTGGTCTATCCCGCGTCGGCTAATCTTGCTGGGTGAGCATCCGTTTCTATGACACCAAGCAGGCACAGGTCCGGGACTTCGTTCCCCTGACACCGGGGCGCGTGGGGCTCTACTACTGCGGTGCCACGGTCCAGGGTATGCCACACGTCGGACACGTCCGCTCGGCGATCGCCTTCGACATCCTGGTGCGCTGGCTGGAATACCGCGGGCTGCGCGTGGACGTGGTGCGCAACGTGACCGACATCGACGACAAGATCCTGGAGAAGTCCGCGGCCTCCTTCGCCCCCGGCTTCGAGGGCGGGGACCCCTACCTGGAGCAGGAGGACTGGTTCGCACTGGCCTACCGCTTCGAGCAGGCCTTCGCCCTGGCCTACGACACCCTGGGCGTGCGGCGACCCACCTACGAACCCCGCGCCACCGGGCACATCACCGAAATGCACGAGCTCATCGCCCGGCTCGTCGACGCCGGCCACGCCTACCCCGCCACCGACGGCTCCGGCGACGTCTACTTCGACGTACGCTCCTACCCGGATTACGGCGCCCTGACCCGCCAGCGCGTCGAGGACATGCAGGCGGCCCCCGACGCCGACCCCCGCGGCAAGCGCGACCCGCGGGACTTCGCCCTGTGGAAGGGACACAAGGATACCGACCCGGCCACCGCCTCCTGGCCCAGCCCCTGGGGCCGGGGCCGGCCGGGCTGGCACCTGGAGTGCTCGGCCATGGCCGGGAAGTACCTGGGCAGCGCGTTCGACATCCACGGTGGGGGCCTCGACCTGCGTTTCCCGCACCACGAGAACGAACTCGCCCAGTCCACCGCGGCCGGCGACGACTTCGCGAACTTCTGGATGCACAACGGCATGGTGACGTACCAGGGCGAGAAGATGTCCAAGTCGGTCGGCAACACCATCTCACCCGAGGAGATGCTCGCCACCGCCTCGCCGCGCGTCGTGCGGTATTTCCTGGGCCAGGCGCACTACCGCTCCCAGCTGGACTACAAGCCCACTTCGCTGCAGGAGGCCGCGGCCGCCGTCGAGCGCATCGACACGTTCACCTCCAACGCGCTGCAGCGGATCCACCAGGTCGCCCCGGGCGGGGACTTCGAGGTCGACATGGAGCACTTCGCGGTCACCGGGGACTTTGCCGCGGCGATGGACGACGACCTGAACGTCCCGCAGGCCCTGGCCGCCCTGCACGAGAGCGTGCGCCGCGGCAACAAGGCGCTGGCCGCCGGCGAGCTGGGGGAGGCCGACGTGGCGCTGCAACAGGTGCTGGCCATGACCTCGACGCTCGGCCTGGACGATGCGGCGGCCGGCGGCAGCGGCGCCGGATCGCCGGCGGCGCAGGAGGCGTTGGACACGCTCGTGCAGGCGCAGCTGGCCGAACGCATCGAGGCCCGGGCCGCGAAGGACTGGGCGCGGGCCGACCGGATCCGCGACACCCTGGCCGCCGCCGGGATCGTCGTGGAGGACTCGGCCGACGGCGCCCGCTGGTCGCTGAAATAGCCGCCGGTCCGGAAAAAACCGTTCCACCTGTAAAATAGGGGGTTGCCGGGCATCGCGACTGCGCGGACCCGACCCCACCAACCTCAAGGATTCCATCCCATGGCAGCACCCAAGCGTCACGGCGGCGCACCGAAGAAGAAGAAGGGCCCCACCGTCGGCACCGGTGGCCACGGCCGCAAGGCGCTCGAGGGCAAGGGCCCCACCCCCAAGGCCGAGGAACGGACCTACCACAAGGCCTACCGGAACAAGCAGCTGGCCGAACGCGCCGCCGCCAAGCCCGGCACCGGCCGCGCGCGCCCCGTCGGACGCAGCGCAGGCCGCGGCAAGAACGCCGAGGAGATGGTCACCGGCCGCAACTCGGTCCTGGAGGCCCTGCGCGCCGACATCCCGGCCAAGGCCCTCTACATGGCCATCCGGATCGACGTCGACGACCGCGTCCGCGAGGTCCTCAAGCTCGCCGCCGACCGCGGGCTGCCCGTGATGGAGACGGGCAAGCCCGAACTGGACCGGATGACCGACGAGGCCATCCACCAGGGCCTGGCCCTGCAGGTGCCGCCCTACGACTACCCGGACGCGCTGGAGACGGTGGAGCAGACGCTGGCCAAGGCGTCGAAGGGCTACATCAACAACACCCCGCTGTTCATCGCCCTGGACGGCATCACCGACCCGCGTAACCTCGGGGCCATCATCCGCTCGGCCTCGGCCTTCGGCGCCCACGCGGTGATCGTCCCCGAACGCCGCTCGGTGGGCATGACCGCCTCGGCCTGGAAGACCTCCGCCGGCGCCGCAGCCCGCGTGCCGGTCGCCCGCGCCACCAACCTGACCAACACGCTCAAGGCCATGAAGCAGTCCGGGGTGTACGTGATCGGGCTCGACGGCGATGGCGACGTCGACCTGACCGGCCTGGCCCTGGCCACCGAACCGCTGTGCATCGTCGTCGGGTCCGAGGGCAAGGGCCTCTCGCGCCTGGTGCGCGAGAACTGCGACCAGATCGTCTCCATCCCGATCGAATCGGCCATGGAATCGCTGAACGCCTCGATGGCCGTGGGCATCACCCTCTACGAGGTGTCCCGCCTCCGGACGGCCTAGGACGCACGCGCCAGTGAAGAAGCCCGCTGACGCTGTGCGCACCGCCCCCCAGGCGGCCGCCGGTCCCTCTGCCGCCATGCCCCTGGGCATTTCCGCGCCCCCGGCCGGCGCACCCGACGATGCCGTGAACGTCTCCGTGTTCGCCCCGGACCTCGAGGCCGTGGACGTGCACTACACCGACCCCGCGGGGGACCGGGCGGTGGCCCGGCTGCACGCCGACGACGACGGCACCCACCACGGGCTGGTCCCGATGCTGCGCCCGGGGGCCAGCTACGCGTTCTGGTCCCGCGATGCGGTGCTGCCGGCCGACGGGCAGCTGCTGCTGGACCCCTATGCCCGCGCGGTCCTCGAGGACGACGGCGGGGCCTACTGGGGCGTGCATGTCGCCGAGGACTTCGACTGGGGCGGCGACGCGGCCCCGGACGTGCCATGGCGCGACACGGTGATCTACGAGGCGCACGTGCGCGGCCAGTCGATGCTGCACCCCGACGTGCCGGAGGAACTGCGCGGCAGCTACGCCGGCATGGCGCACCCGGCCATGATCGGGCACCTGCTGGGGCTGGGCGTCACGGCGGTGCAGCTGCTGCCTATCCACGTCCACCTGGATGAGCCGCACCTGCAGGACCTCGGGCTGCCCAACTACTGGGGATACAACACCCTGGGCTTTTTCGCCCCGCACCCCGCCTACGCCAGCCCCGCGGCCCGCGCCGCCGGCCCGCAGGCCATCCGGGACGAGCTCAAGGGCATGATCCGGCTGCTGCACCAGGCCGGCCTGGAGGTCATCCTCGACGTCGTCTACAACCACACCGCCGAGGGCGGGCCCGGCCAGAAGACGTACTCGTGGCGCGGGCTCGGCGAGAGCTCGTACTACCGGCAGGATGCCGCCGGGCACTACGTGGACACCACCGGATGCGGGAACACCCTGGACTTCTCCTCGCAGCCGGTCATCGACCTGGCCCTGGCCTCCCTGCGCCACTGGGTCGAGGACTACCACGTCGACGGGTTCCGCTTCGACCTGGCCGTCACGCTGGCGCGCGACGAGGACAACCGGTTCACCCCGCGCCACCGGTTCCTGCAGGCCATCGCCGCGGACCCGGTCCTCTCCCACGTGAAGATGATCGCCGAACCCTGGGACCTCGGGCACGACGGCTGGCAGACCGGCCGGTTCCCCCCGGGCTTCGCCGACTGGAACGACGGCTTCCGCGACACCGTGCGCGACTTCTGGGTCGCCGGCCGCGCCGCACTCGAGGACGGCGGTGCCGCCCCCACCGTGGCTCGGCTGGCCAGCGTCCTCTCCGGCTCGCGGGAGACCTTCGCGGCCTCCGGGCGCGGACCGCTGGCCTCGGTGAACCTGGTCACCGCCCACGACGGGTTCACCCTGCGCGACCTGGTCAGCTACCGGCACAAGCACAACCAGGCCAACGGCGAATCCAACCGCGACGGGGCCGACGACAACCGCAGCCACAACCACGGCGTCGAGGGCCACACCGGCGACGAGTCCGTCGCGGCAGCCCGCCTGCTGACCGCCTCCAACGTCATGGCCACCCTGCTGCTCTCGCTCGGGGTCCCGATGATCACCGCGGGCGACGAGTTCGGCAAGACCCAGCGGGGCAACAACAACGCCTACTGCCAGGACAACGAGCTGTCCTGGCTGGACTGGAGCCCGGACGCCTTCGGCACGGCCATGCTCCGCCACACCCAGGCCTTCGCGAAGATCCGCCGCGAGTTCCTGCAGCACCAGCCGTTCGTGTACCCCACGATCGCCGAGAGCTCCTACCTGCTCTGGTTCAATGCGGAGGGCACGCCCATGCGCCAGGAGGAATGGACCGACGGCTCGACGCGGCTGGTGCAGCTGCTGCTGGGCTCGACCTCGGGCAGCATCGACGGGCTGGTGGTGTTCAACGGCCACCTGGGCGACCGCAGCATCCGCCTGCCCGAGGCGGTCTCGCTGCGCGACTTCCGCGGCAGGGCGCCCGAGGCCACGCGTTTCGAGTTGCGGTACGGCACCGGGGCCCGGGCGCCGCACCGCCAAGGTGCGGTCTTCGGCACCGGCGAGCTGGACACGGCCGAAGGCAACTCGATCACCATCTACCGCTGCGACGGCCCGGGCACGACCCGCCCCTGAGGCCGCCGGCCGGCCTCCGGGTGCGGATCAACCGGCGGTCGTGACCAGCCCCAGTTCGGTGTGGGCGGCCAGCAGCGGATGCTCCGGTACGACCCGCACCCCGTAGCCGAAGGCGCCGGGGCGTTCGAGCAGCAGCTCGCCACGGTAGAGGAACCGGCCGTTGCCCAGCTCCTCGGCCAGCTCGAGGCGGTGCGCGGAGGTCTCGAGCAGCTCGTCGCCGTCGCCGACGGTGCCCTGGACCGCCTCCACCCGCACGTCCGCGGGGGCGAGCCCGCCCAGGCGCAGGTAGGTGCTGACCCGGAAGGTGTCGCCGATGCTGGGTTCGGCCTCGATGTCGAGGGAATCGACGTGTTCGATGGCCACGCCGGGCCAGGCGGCGGTGACGCGGTGTGCGTAGGCGGCCACCTCGCGGGCCCCCGCGAATTCGTCCCGGGCGGCCAGCTGCCCGGCGGCAGCGGCGGGCAGGTACAGCGCGTTGGCGTAGTCCTTGACCATCCGGGCGGCCGAGACCTGCGGGCCCAGCACCGCGAGGGTGTGGCGGATCATGCCCAGCCACTGCCGGGGCACCCCGTCGTCGGACCGGGTCGAGGGCCCGGCGGCCCCCGCGGCGGGTTCCTCCTCCTGCCCGTAGAAGCGCGGGGCGACGGTATTCTCGATCAGGGCATACAGGGCCGCGGCCTCCAGGGAGTCGCGTTCCTCCGGCGAGGCCCCCTCGGGTGCGGTGGGAATGGCCCAGCCGTTGCCGCCGTCGTACATCTCGTCCCACCAGCCATCGAGCACCGACAGGTTCAGCGCACCGTTCAGCGCCGCCTTCATGCCCGAGGTGCCGCAGGCCTCCAGCGGGCGCAGCGGGTTGTTCAGCCAGACGTCGCAGCCCGGGAAGAGCGTGCGGGCCATCGCCATGTCGTAGTTGGGCAAAAAGACGATCCGGTGGCGGACCTCCGGGTCGTCGGTGAAGTGGACCAGGTCCTGGATCATCCGCTTGCCGGATTCGTCGGCCGGATGCGATTTGCCGGCGATGACCAGCTGGATGGGCCGGGTGGGGTGCAGCAGGGCCGCCTTGAGCCGAACCGGGTCGCGGAGCATCAGCGTCAGGCGCTTGTAGGTCGGCACACGACGGGCGAAGCCGATGGTCAGCACGTCCGGATCCAGCACGGACTCGGTCCAGCCCAGCTCGGCCTCGGCGACCCCGCGGTCCTTCCAGGAGGCGCGCAACCGGGTCCTGACATCGTCGATGAGCTGGACGCGCAGTTCCCGGCGCAGGGCCAGCAGCCGGGCATCGTCGTCGGCCCCGTCGGTGGCCTGGCCCCCGGTGTAGGCGGCGACGCGCGGGTCCACCCAGGTGGCCTCGTGGACGCCGTTGGTGATCGAGCCGATGGGCACCTCGGGGGCGTCGAAGCCCGGGTAGAGCCCGGCGAACATGCCGCGGGAGACCTCCCCGTGCAGCTTGGAGACGCCGTTGGCGCGCTGGGCCAGGCGCAGCCCCATGGCCGCCATGTTGAACGTCTCGTCGTTGCCGCCCAGCCGGGACTCGGACCCGAGGGCCAGCACCGCCTCGGTGGGCACGCTCGGGGCCAGCCCGGCGTCCAGGAAGTGCGCGATCTGGGAGGCGTCGAACCGATCGATCCCCGCGGGAACGGGCGTATGGGTGGTGAACACCGTGCCGGCGCGCACCGCGGCCAGGGCGGTGTCGAAGTCCAGCCCGTCGTCCATCAGCTCGCGGATCCGCTCGATGCCCAGGAACCCGGCGTGGCCCTCGTTGGTGTGGAAGACCTCGGGGGCCTCGGCGCCGGTCAGCCGGGCGTGCACGCGCAGGGCCTTCACCCCGCCCATGCCCAGCAGCAGCTCCTGCTGCAGCCGGTGGTCCCCGCCGCCGCCGTACAGCCGATCGGTGGTGGACCGGGCGGCGTCGTCGTTGGCGGAGATGTTCGAATCCAGCAGCAGCAGCGGCACCCGGCCGACGTCGGCCCGCCAGATGTGCGCGTGCAGCTCGCGCCCGCCGGGCAGTGGCAGCACCACGCTGGCAATGGAGCCGTCCGGCTCGCGCAGCAGCGTCAGCGGCAGCCCGTGCGGGTCCAGGACCGGGTAGGACTCCTGCTGCCAGGCGTCGCGGGAGAGCGACTGCTTGAAGTACCCGGCCTGGTAGAGGAGGCCCACGGCCACGATCGGCACCCCGAGGTCGCTGGCGGCCTTGAGGTGGTCCCCGGCGAGGATCCCCAGCCCGCCCGAATACTGCGGCAGGGCTGCGGTGATCCCGTACTCGGGGGAGAAGTAGGCGATCGAGGCCGGCTTGGCGCCCTCGAGCCCCTGGTACCACCGCGGGTGCGCCAGGTAGTCGGCCAGGTCCGCGGCCAGGGACGCGATGCGCCCCACCAGCTCCGCGTCGGCGCCGAACTCCAGCAGCCGCGACCGGTCGAAGCGCCCGAGCAAAGCCACGGGGTCCCCGCGCACGGCCTCCCAGCCGGCGGGGTCCAAATCGCGGAACAGCTCGGCGGTGGGTCGGTGCCAGGACCACCGCAGGTTCGAGGCCAGGGGCCCCAGACCGGCGATGTTCTCGGGGAGGACGGTGCGGACGGTAAAACGTCGAATGGCCTTCACACGCTGAACGCTAGCCTAGAACCGTGCCGGGTGGGCACCCTTGCCCGGAAAGTGACCGCACGGCGATCGTGGAAGGTCACAGATCGGCACCGCGGCTCAAAACCTTGGCTTTTGGGCCGCCGACTGGCTAGCGTCTACAGGGTGAGCACCAGGCGCACGGCCCGATTCGGCCGCATCCCCGTCACCGACGTCTTCCCTGTCATCGAAGGCGGGCGTTTCCCCGCCAAGGCCATCGCCGGGCAGGACGTCCTGGTCAAGGCCACTGCCTTCCGCGAGGGCCATGATGCGCTCGCCGTCGAGGCGGTGCTCTACGACCCCGATGGCATCGAGCGCCAGCGCGTGCCGATGCGTCCCGGCGCCCCCGGGCTCGACGAGTGGCTGGGCACCGTCCGGCCGTCCAGCGAGGGCGACTGGACCTTCGAGGTCGAGGCCTGGGACGACCCGATCGGCACCTGGAAGCACGACGCCGGCATCAAGGTCCCCGCGGGCATCGACGCCGAGCTGATGCTCGCCGAGGGGACGCTGCTCTTCCGCGAGGCGGCCGCCGCGTCGCCGGAGCCGGCGGCCCTGGAAGCCGTCGCCGCCACGTTGGCCGATCCCTCCCTGCCACCCGAAACGCGGCTGGCCGCCGCCTCGGCCGAGGCGGCCACCGCCGAATTGGCGCAGCGGCCCCTGCGCCGCCTGGTCACCGGCGGCGGCAGGTTTCCGCTGCTGGTCGAACGCGAACGGGCCGGCCGCGGCGCCTGGTACGAGTTCTTCCCGCGGTCCGAGGGAGCCCGCTTCGACCCGGACACCGGCACGTACACCTCGGGCACCTTCGCCACCGCCGCCGATCGGCTGGAGGCCGTGGCGGGGATGGGGTTCCAGGTCGTCTACCTTCCCCCGATCCACCCCATCGGGCGCACCTTCCGCAAGGGCCCGAACAACACGCTGACCGCCGGCGAACAGGATCCCGGCTCGCCGTGGGCGATCGGCTCGGCCGAGGGAGGCCACGACGCCATCCACCCGGACCTGGGCACCCCGGCGGACTTCGCGGCATTCGTGAATCGAGCGCACAACCTGGGCCTGGAGGTCGCCCTGGACCTGGCGCTGCAGGCCTCCCCGGACCA
The DNA here is from genome assembly GCF_041679245.1 of Arthrobacter sp. JSM 101049. Lineage (NCBI taxonomy): Bacteria > Bacillati > Actinomycetota > Actinomycetes > Micrococcales > Micrococcaceae > Arthrobacter > Arthrobacter sp. JSM 101049. Next base: position 87,863 of record NZ_JBGFFC010000009.1, read on the forward strand.
CCCGTGGGTCTCCGAGCACCCGGAGTGGTTCACCACCCGCGCCGACGGCACCATCGCCTACGCGGAGAACCCGCCGAAGAAGTACCAGGACATCTACCCGCTGAACTTCGACAACGACCCGCAGGGGCTCAGCGCCGAGATCCTGCGCATCGTGACCTTGTGGATCGAGCGCGGTGTGCGGATCTTCCGCGTCGACAACCCGCACACCAAGCCCGTGGGATTCTGGGAGTGGCTCATCGGCCAGGTCAACGAGCAGCATCCGGGCACGGTGTTCCTGGCCGAGGCCTTCACCCGCCCGGCGATGATGCACGCCCTGGGCCGCGCCGGGTTCCAGCAGTCCTACACCTACTTCACCTGGCGCAACACCAAGGAGGAGCTCCAGGAGTACTTCACGGAGGTCTCCCGCGAGACCTCGGCGTTCTTCCGGCCGAACTTCTTCGTGAACACCCCCGACATCCTCACCGAGTACCTGCAGTTCGGCGGTCCGGCGGCCTTCAGGATCCGCGCCGCGCTGGCGGCGACCGCGTCCCCGCTATGGGGCGTCTACGCCGGGTACGAGCTCTACGAACACGTCGCCCGGCCGGGGGCCGAGGAGTACATCGACAACGAGAAGTTCCAGTACAAGGTCCGCGACTTCGACGACGCCGAGGCCGAGGGCCGCTCGCTGGCCCCCTACCTGCGCCGGCTCAACGCCATCCGCGCCGACCACCCCGCGCTGGGCGAACTGCAGAACCTCGTCGTGCACGCCACCACCGACGACGCGACAATCGCCTACTCGAAGTCCCGCCGCCGCGATGCCGTGGGCATCCCGGCCCCCGCGGGCACGACGGCGGCTGCCGGACCCGGTGCGGCGCAGGCCACCGCCGCCGAACCCGCCGTGGGTCCGCTGCCGGGCCAGGAAATCGACACGCTCATCGTCGTGGTGAACACCGATCCGCACGGGGCCCGGGAATGCACTGTCAGCCTGGACCTGGAGGCGCTGGAGTTGCGGGAGCAGGACCTCGACGCGGAGGGCCGCTTCACGGTGGACGACCTGCTCACCGGCCAGAGCTGGCAGTGGTCCGAACACAACTACGTGCGCCTGGACCCGCACGTCGAACCCGTGCACATCCTGCATATCCGCCGGGGAACCTGATGGCCAACCCGTTCCAGCTCAACGTCCCGGGTCTCACCCACGACCCGCAGTGGCACCGCAAGTCGGTGTTCTACGAGGTGCTGGTCCGGGCCTTCTCGGACGCCAACGGGGACGGCAGCGGCGATATCGCCGGACTGCTCGACAAGCTGGACTACCTGCAGTGGCTGGGCGTGGACTGCCTCTGGATCCCGCCGTTCTACAAGTCCCCGCTGCGTGATGGCGGCTACGACATTTCCGACTACTACGACGTGCTCGACGAATTCGGCACCATCGGCGACTTCCGGCGCCTGGTCGCCGAGGCCCACGAACGCGGCCTGCGGATCATCATCGATTTGCCGATGAACCACACCTCCGACGAGCACCCCTGGTTCCAGGCCTCGCGCCGGGAACCCGACGGCGAATACGGCGACTTCTATGTGTGGAGCGACACCGATGAACTGTATTCGGAGGCGCGGATCATCTTCGTGGACACCGAGGAGTCGAACTGGGCCTTCGACCCGATCCGGCGGCAGTTCTACTGGCACCGCTTCTTCAGCCACCAGCCCGACCTGAACTTCGAGAACCCCCGCGTGCACGAGGCGATGTTCGACGTCGTGCGCTACTGGCTGGACCTGGGCGTGGACGGGTTCCGCGCCGATGCCATCCCCTACCTGTTCGAGGAGGAGGGGACCAACTGCGAGAACCTCCCGCCCACCCACGATTTCCTGCGCCGGCTGCGCAGGCTGGTCGACGCCGAGTACCCGGGACGGGTCATCATCGCCGAGGCCAACCAGCCGCCGGTGGAAGTCGTCGAGTACTTCGGCACGGAGGAGGAGCCGGAATGCCACATGTGCTTCCACTTCCCGATCATGCCCCGGCTCTTCTTCGCCCTGCGGGACCAGCTGGCCGCGCCGGTGATCGAGGCGATGGACCAGACGCCCGGCATCCCCGCCGGCAGCCAGTGGGGCACCTTCCTGCGCAACCACGACGAGCTGACCCTGGAGATGGTCACCCCCGAAGAGCGCGAGGCGATGCTCGGGTGGTATGCCCCGGATGCGCGGATGCGCGCCAACGTGGGCATCCGCCGCCGGCTGACGCCCCTGCTGGACAACTCGCGGGCGGAACTGGAGCTGCTCTACGCGCTGCTCTTCGGGCTGCCGGGCAGCCCCTTCCTGTACTACGGCGACGAGATCGGCATGGGCGACAACATCTGGCTCGATGACCGCGACGCCTCGCGGACCCCGATGCAGTGGACGCCGGACCGCAACGCCGGGTTCTCCTCGGCCGACCCCGGCCAGCTCTACCTGCCCGTGGTGCAGTCACTGGTCTACGGCTATACGAACGTCAACGTCGAGCAGCAGCTGGACCACAGCGGCTCCCTGCTGCACTGGGTCCGCCAGATCCTGGGCGTGCGGCGTGAGCACCCGGTCTTCGGACTGGGCGGGTACCGCAACGTCCCGGCCTCGGCCCCCAGCGTCCTGGCCTTCCTGCGCGGGACGGCCACGACCGACCACACCGCATCCCGCCGCGGCGGCGCACCGGCCCCGACGGCACCGGCCTTCGAGAACGAACCCGAGGAGGGGGAAACCTTGCTGTGCATCTACAACCTGTCCCAGCATCCGGTGGCGACCGAGCTGGACCTGCCGCACTACGCCGGACGGGGCCTACGCGACGTCTTCGGCGGGGGGATCTTCCCGCCGGTCTCCGACGCGGGACGCCTGTCCATCACCCTCGGATCTCAGGGCTTCTTCTGGCTGCGGCTGCGCTCGGCGCGATCCGACGTCCACGCCGCCGCCACCACGACCCTGCCGGTCGTCGATCCCGTGGATGCCCGGCGATGAGCGGCGACACAGGACTCACCGACGCCCTCCGTCCGTGGTTGGCAACCCAGCGCTGGTGTCCGGCCCCGGCCGGGGGATCCACGCTGTCCGTCGTCGGCACGGTGCCGATCGCGCATCCGGATCCGGAGGTGCTGATGCTCAGCGTGCTGCTGGCCGTCCGATCCGTCGGCAGCACGGACGAGGGAACTTCACGACCAGTCGACGACGCCCCGCCCGTGGAGGAGACGGTCATCCACGTCCCGCTGTCCCTGCACCGCAGACCACATAACGCGGCCGGCGACCCCGTGGCCACGCTGGACCGGCCCACGGTTGACTCCCTCGGCGCGTCAGCAGGCCAGCCCGTCACCGACGACGACGGCGACTGGCTGGCCTACGACGCGACCCAGGACCCGGAATTCGTCGACGCCTGGGCGGCGATGATGGCCGTGCCCGGGGTCCAGCCCGGATCCCTGCGCGTCATGCACGGCGAACAGTCCAACACCTCGGTCGTCCTGGAGACCGCGTCCGGCCCGGTGATCATCAAGTTCTTCCGGGTCCCGCTGCCCGGGGCCAACCCGGACGTGGAGCTGGGGACCCTGCTCTCGGACGCGGGATCGCACGAGGTCCCGCGCTCGCTGGGCAGCCTGGACGGGAACTGGCGCGTCGGCGACCGGCAGGTGACCGGGACGCTGTCGGTCGTCCGGGAGTTCCTGCGCGGATCCGTCGACGCCTGGCGCACCGCCAGCACGGCGGCCATCGAAAACCGCGACTTCACCGCAGAGGCCACCGAACTCGGCCGCGTCGTGGCCCGCCTGCACCGCGACCTGCGCTCCGTGGCACCCACGGTCGAGGCCACCCCGGACCAGACCCGCGCCTTCGTCGAGGCGCTGCGCGGCCGCCTGCTGTGGGGATGGGAACGTGCCGCACCCGCGGACGGTGCCCTGGCCGATGCCTTCAGCGAGGTCCTCGAGTCGCTGGGCGCCCTGGGACGGCTTCCCCTGCTGCAGCGCATCCACGGCGACCTGCATCTGGGCCAGGTCCTGGCCGTGGGCGAGCGCGGCTGGGTGGTCCTGGACTTCGAGGGCGAGCCGCTGCGTACCGCCGCGGACCGCGGTGGCGACGACGTGGCCTTGCGCGATGTCGTGGGCATGCTGCGCTCCTTCGACTACGCCGCCGGCATGGCCACCCGGTCCGTGCCCGATGGCCCGGCGTCCGGATCGGCGCCCTCGGCGGCCGCACCGGGGCAGGACCGGCACGAAGCCGCCCGCCAATGGTCCGCCCGCACCCGGAAGGCGTTCCTGAGCGGGTACCGTGAGGAATCGGGGGAGGCCATCGACATCCAGTCGCCGCTCTTTCTGGCCCTGTGGCTGGACAAGGCCCTGTACGAAGTCGTGTACGAACAGCAGAACCGGCCGTCCTGGGAACAGGTACCGGCATCGGCGGTCCAGGAGGTCCTTTCAGCCATGCAGAACCCGTCCGAAAAACCCCGCGACGACCAGCCCCACGCCACCGCCGCCCAACTGGCAGCGGCCGGTACATCGCCGCGGCCGGTATCCGCCGAGGTGCTCTCCGCCGTCGCCCAGGGCCGGTACCACGCGCCCCACGGGGTCCTGGGTGCCCACCTCGGCGACGACGGGACGGTCACGGTCCGCACCCTGCGCAAGCTCGCCCGATCCGTCGCCCTCGTCACCGAAGCCGGACGCTGGGACATGCACCACGAGCACGACGGCGTCTGGGTCGCCGCGGTGCCCACCCCACCCGGACGCGAGGGCACCGTCCCGGACTATCGGCTCGAGGTCGCCTACGGCGACTCGGCCCCGACCCGGGTCGACGATCCCTACCACTACCTGCCCACCCTCGGCGAGATCGACCTGCACCTCATCGGGGAGGGACGCCACGAACGCCTCTGGGAGGTCCTCGGAGCCCGGATCCAGCGCTACCACACGGCGCTGGGTGACTGCGAGGGAACGGCCTTCGCCGTCTGGGCGCCCAACGCGCGGGCCGTCCGCGTGGTCGGTGACTTCAACGGCTGGGACGGCACGGCCAGCGCCATGCGCTCGCTGGGGCGCTCAGGGGTCTGGGAGATCTTCCTGCCTGGCGTCGGTGCCGGCTCCGTCTACAAGTTCGAGCTCCTGGGCCAGGACGGACACTGGCGGCAGAAGGCCGACCCGATGGCCCGCTACGCGGAGGTCCCGCCCCTGACCGGTTCGATCGTCGTCGAGTCCTCCTACGGATTCCAGGACGACGAGTGGATGTCCACCCGTGCCACACGGGACCCGCACGCAGGGCCGATGAGCGTCTACGAGGTCCACCTCGGCTCCTGGCGGCCCGGCCTGGACTACCGCCAGATGGCCGACCAGCTCAGCGAGTACGTCTCCTGGCAGGGATTCACGCACGTGGAGATGATGCCCGTCGCCGAGCACCCGTTCGGGGGATCCTGGGGCTACCAGGTCACCTCCTACTTCGCGCCCACCTCGCGCTTCGGGCACCCCGACGACTTCCGCTACCTCGTCGACCGGCTCCACCAGGCCGGCATCGGCGTGATCATGGACTGGGTTCCCGCCCACTTCCCGAAGGACGAATGGGCGCTGGCCCGCTTCGACGGCCAGCCGCTCTATGAGCATGCCGACCCGCGGCGCGGCGAACACCCGGACTGGGGGACCCTCGTCTTCGATTTCGGCCGCCATGAGGTGCGCAACTTCCTGGTCGCCAACGCCCTCTACTGGCTCGGAGAGTTCCACATCGACGCACTACGCGTGGATGCGGTCGCCTCCATGCTCTACCTGGACTACTCGCGCGAAGACGGCGGATGGGAACCGAACGTCCACGGCGGACGGGAGAACCTGGAGGCCATCTCCTTCCTGCAGGAACTCAACGCCACTGCCTACCGGGCCAACCCGGGCATCGCCATGATCGCCGAGGAGTCCACGGCCTTTCCCGGGGTGACGGCACCGACCTCCGGCGGCGGACTGGGCTTCGGGCTGAAATGGAACATGGGCTGGATGCACGACTCGCTCGAGTACATGTCCGAGGACCCGGTCAACCGCTCCTACCACCACCACAAGATCACCTTCTCGATGGTCTACGCCTACACGGAAAACTTCCTGCTGCCCATCAGCCATGACGAGGTCGTCCACGGCAAGGGATCGTTGCTGCGGCGCATGCCGGGGGACCGTTGGCGCCAGCTGGCACAGGTCAGGGCCTACCTGGCCTTCCAATGGGCCCATCCGGGCAAGCAGCTGATCTTCATGGGCACCGAGTTCGCCCAGGAGGGGGAGTGGAGCGAGCAGTATGGGCTCGACTGGTGGGTGGCCGACACGCACCAGCACCGCGGCGTCCAGCTCACCGTCCGCGCCCTGAACGGGATCTACCGGGAGCTGGCTTCGTTCTGGGAACTGGACAACGACCCGGCCGGGTTCGCCTGGATCAACGACCATGAATCGGCCGGCAACACCCTGAGCTTCATCCGCCGGGACGCCCAGGGCCATGAGCTGGTGTGCGTGGCCAACTTCTCCGGCGAGCCGCACCTGGGCTACCGGCTGGGACTGCCGGAAGTGGGGGAGTGGACGGAGGTGCTCAATACCGACGAGACCGAATTCGGGGGATCCGGAGTGGGCAACCCGGGGACGATCCGCGCCGACGGCCCAGAGCTCGACGGCCAGCCGGCCTCGGCCACGGTCGACCTTCCGCCGCTGGGCGTCATCTACCTCGTCCCGGGGGCCAGGAACTGACGTACGGGCGCTGCCCCTCACGGGATCCAGAGGGGCAGCGCCCGTACGTGGTGCAGCACACAGTGGGGCCAGGTCGCCCGCAGGGTGGGAAACGACCCCTCCGAAGGGCCCCTGGCCGCGGAAATTCGGGGTTTTGGGAGAACCGGAACCGGGGAAAGCTCGCGATTTGGCGAAGTCGGCTGGATGTGGGTATAGTTATTTCCCGCGCCGGTCGCCAATAAAACTTCTCCACGGGGAAGTCAACGGGACGGCGCAGACTTCCGGAAAACTGAGGAAACGGTCGATTTGACCGGAACGAAGCGAACGGGTAAGTTAGACAAGTTGCTCCAGAGCGAAGCGGCCGGCCGGATGGCGGGTTGTGGAAGTTGGAAGCGTCTGTTGTTTGAGAACTCAATAGTGTGCCATGTTTGTTGACACCGATTTTTTATGAATTGGTGAATGGTTTTTGGTGGGTGCACCCCCGTGTGCCTGCTGAGGACAGTTTGCCGGGATTCTTGTAACTTGGTGCA
>NZ_JBGFFC010000010.1:0-90032 GCF_041679245.1 Arthrobacter sp. JSM 101049
TGCACCAAGTTACAAGAATCCCGGCAAACTGTCCTCAGCAGGCACACGGGGGTGCACCCACCAAAAACCATTCACCAATTCATAAAAAATCGGTGTCAACAAACATGGCACACTATTGAGTTCTCAAACAACAGACAGCTAACGATTCCGAGCAATCTTCGAATCTTTCAATTCGTTTTCTTTTTGCTTTTCTTTCGTTGCTACATATCTAATTTATTCGTCCGTTTGTTCGTTGTCAAATCGAGGTTTTCGGTTTGATTTCGACCATTCGGCCTCCCCGCCCTCATTTTCCCGGTTCGAGGCGTGCAAAAGACGCTCGAAATCATCGGGATATTTGAAGGGGTTCGGTCGCTGTCCGAGAGGCTTTCGCTTCCCGTGTCCGCTGCAGTAGCGGCGGCGACAAGAGAAAACACTACACGCGCCGGGCGGTGTCCGCAAATCGGCTTGTCCCGGCCCTCCTACATGGGGCAACCGCCCCGGATCCCCGGAACTCCGTGGGTTTTGCCGCTGCGGCGCCCCCCATTCTTCGACCGCCGGCAAGCAAGAAGGCCGGCCCGTCTGACGTGATTCACGTCTCGACGGACCGGCCTTCTCCCGTGCCGGGCCGGCCAGCGGTCCCGGGGCAGACCCTGCGAGTCAGGAGGTCACTTCGACCATCGCCAGGTTCTTCTTGCCGCGCCGCAACAACAGGTAGCGGCCATGGAGCAGGGCCGCCGGTTCAACAACTGCATCGACGTCGGAGAACTTCTGGTTGTTGACGTAGGCACCTCCTTCTCCGACGGTGCGGCGGGCAGCGGATTTCGATTCGGACAACCCAGTGGCCACCAGCAGGTCGATCACCGACAGCGCATCCGCGGAAACCTGTGCACTGGGCAATTCAGCAGTTGCCGCCACCAGCAGGTCCTCGTCGAGTTCCTCGAGCGCACCCTGGCCGAACAACGCAGCCGAAGCCGCAATGACCTTGTCCGTGGCTTCCTCTCCATGGACGAGAGAGGTGACATCGTAGGCCAGCTGCCGTTGGCCGGCCCGGGCAAAGGGGCGTTCCGCCAGTTCGCGCTCGATGGCTTCGATTTCCTCGCGCGTACGGAAGGTGAACACCTTGAAGCGGTTGACCACATCCGCGTCGGCGGTGTTGAGCCAAAACTGGTAGAAGGCGTAGGGGCTGCACATCTCGGCATCGAGCCAAATGGCGTTGCCCTCGCTCTTGCCGAACTTGCTGCCGTCCGAGTTGGTGATCAGTGGTGTGCCGTAGGCGTGCACCGAGGCGCCTTCGACCTTGCGGATTAATTCGGTTCCACTGGTCAGGTTTCCCCACTGGTCGGATCCACCCGTCTGCAGCCGACAGGCGTACTCGCGGTAGAGCTCCAGGTAGTCCATGCCCTGCAGGATCTGGTAGCTGAATTCGGTGTAGCTGATGCCCTCGTCGCTGTTCAGGCGGGAGGCCACGATGTCCTTCTTGACCATGGTGCCCACACGGAAGTGCTTTCCGATCTCACGCAGGAAGTCGATGGCGCTCATCGGCGCCGTCCAGTCCAGGTTGTTCACGATCCGCATGGCGTTGTGGCCCTCGGTGGAGAGGAACCAGCTGACCTGGCGCTGTAGGCGGCCCACCCATTCGTTGACGGTTTCCTTGGTGTTCAGCACGCGTTCGGCCGTCTGTCGTGGATCACCGATCAGGCCGGTGGAGCCACCGACCAGGCCCAGGGGACGGTGTCCCGCCAACTGCAGCCGGCGCATGTTCAGCAGTTGGACGAGATTGCCCAGGTGCAGCGAGGCCGCCGTCGGGTCGAATCCGCAGTAATAGGTGATCGGCTCCCCCGCGAGCATCTGTTCCAGCTCGGCTTCGTCCGTGGAGACGTGGACCAGGCCACGCCACTTCAGTTCCTGCCAGATGTTGGGGAAGGAGGGATCATTCTGCTGTCCCGCAATCGCGGGATTCAATTCACTGACTGACACGCAATTAAACCTAGCAGCATGCCACCGTGGATCAGTCCCCGGATTCGATTCCGGCGGGAATGTTGCCTTCGGCCAGCACATGCAGCCGTTGGGTCGCCCGGGTCATCGCGACGTACAGGTCCCCCACGCTGCCCCCCGCCTCCTCGACGATCTCCTGGGGCTCGAGGACCAGGACCACATCGAATTCCAGTCCCTTGGCCTGGGTGGCTGTCGTGACCACGATGTCCTGGTCCAGGGCCCCGGAGCCGCTGCCGACGCGGCGTCCGTATTCGCCCACGACGGTCGCACGCACGTCGTCGATCCGGTGGGTCGGGACGATGACGGCAACCAGCCCCCCGTCGGCGATGCGGATTTCGGTGGGCAAGGCGGCCATGGTGGCGGAGACCAGCTCCCCGGTCCCGATGCGGTCGACCACCGGGGGCCATTCCCCGTCGCGCACCGCCTTTGGCGTCGACACCGCCAGACCCGCTTCCTGGGCCATGCGCGCTGCTGCCTCGGCGATCTGGACGGGGGTCCGGTAGTTGACGGTCAGTTCCTCGAGCGTGAAACGGCTTCCGACGAACGGCTCCATCGCCGCCGACCAGCTACCGACGCTCGCGGCCGAGCTGGCCTGGGCGATATCTCCGACCACCGTGAAGGACTTCAGCGGGCACCGGCGCATCAGCAGGCGCCATTGCATCGGCGAGAGTTCCTGGGCCTCGTCGACAACGACGTGCCCGTAGGCCCAGTTGCGGTCGCTGGCTGCCCGTTCGGCGGCGCTGAGACGCTGTCCGGTCTCCTCATTGAGGTTCGCCAGTTCCTCGGCGCTGACGGAGCCGTCGATGCCGATCTCCGCCAACGTGGCGCTGACGTTCTGGAGCGCCTGCTCCGCATTCGCCAGATCGCGCTTGCGGCTCGCCTCGGCCTGGGCCTGTTCCCGCCCGACCGAGGCATCGAACGCGCCCAGCAGTTCGGCGGCTTCGTCCAGGAGAGGGACATCGGCTTCGGTCCACGGAGCATCGGCACCGCGCAGCAGGGCCCGGCGTTCGGCATAGGCCATCTCGGGGGCTACCGCCGCGAGGATTTCGGGCTTGGAATAGAGGTCGCCGACGAGCTTCTCCGCGCTCATGGGCATCCAGCAGAGGTTCAGGGCGATGCGAACATCCCGGGAGGCCCGGACGTCCTCCAACAGGTAGGAGCGGTCGGCCGCGTTGCCGGTGCCCGAGGACTCCTCGAGCTTCTCCTGCAACTGGTCGGCGAGTTCGCGCAGCATGACCTTGACGAATGTCGCCCGCGCTTCGTTGTACAACTTGCCCGTGGCCCGGGCTTTGTCCTGGGCGCGGCGGACCTGGCGCGGGGTGATCGTCAGCGGGGTTCCCTCCACGACCACCCGGCGGGGCCCGTTGGGCACGCGCTGGCGGTTGGCGACCGCCCGGGCAATGACCTCGGCCATGCCCAGCTGGCCCTTGATGCGCGCGGCTTCGCGATCGTGTTCCGGCACGGCGTTGATGCCGGGCATCAGCCGCCCCACGGAGGACATGACAACCCCGGTTTCACCCAAGGACGGCAGGACGCGTTCGATGTAGCGCATGAAGGCCGTGGAGGGCCCGACCAGGAGCACGCCTGCTGATTTCAGCCGTTCGCGGTGTTCATAGAGCAGGAAGGCGGCCCGGTGCAGGGCAACGGCCGTCTTGCCGGTGCCGGGGCCACCCTGGACGACCAGGACGCCGGGCAAGGGCGAGCGGATGATGCGGTCCTGTTCGGCCTGGATGGTGCTGACGATGTCGGCCATGTGGCCGGTCCGCCGGCTGGACAGGGCGGCCAGGAGCGCGCCCTCGCCCTGGTGGGAGGTTCCCTCGGCCAGCAGTTCGGGGTCCAGCACGTCGTCCTCGAGGGCCACGACGTTGCGGCCCTTGAGGATCAGGTGGCGGCGGCGGCGCACGCCGTGGCGTTCGAAGGCGGTGGCCTGGTAGAAGGCCCCGGCCTCGGGGGCGCGCCAGTCGACCAGGAGCCGGCTCTGGTCCTCGTCGGTCATCCCGATGCGCCCGATGTAGTGGCTGGGCGCGTCGCCATTATCGCCGGGTCCCTCCAGGTCGAGGCGGCCGAACACGAGGCGGTCCTCGACGGCGTTCAACTGGGCCAGGCGGTCCTCGTAGAGGTTCGCGAACGAATCCCGCTCGGAGATGTTCTGCAGCGATCCCTGCGCCCCGCCGCGCCGGACCCGGGCCAGCTGCTCGGTCTTCTCCGCGCGCAGCGCATCAAGGCGCCGGTACAGCCGTGAGACGTAGGCACGCTCCCGCTCGAGTTCTGGCGCGGGTGAGGGTGACTGCGGCATGGAATCCTCCTGGTGCGAAATGGCAGGCCGACAAGTCTACCGGTTGCCCGGTCCCCCGTTGGCGCGTGGTGCTCAGACTTTTTGCAGCGACACGACGTGGTGCCCGTCCAGGCGCCGGCGTCCGCCGAGCGCTTCGAGCTCCAGCACGACGCCGATGCCCGCGACTTCCGCCGAGGCCTTCTGCAGCAGGGCCACGGCCGAGCTGATGGTGCCGCCGGTGGCCAGCACGTCATCGAGGACCAGGACCCGGGTGCCGGGTGCGACGTCGTCGCGGTGCAGTTCCAGTGTCGCGGTGCCGTACTCGAGGGTGTACTCCTCCGAATGGACGGCCCGCGGCAGCTTGCCCTTCTTGCGGATCGTCACCATGCCGGTGCCGCTGGCATAGGCAGCGGCGGCGGCCAGGACAAAGCCCCGGGCCTCGAGGCCGGCCACGGCGTCAAAGGTCCCCGCGAAGGGCGCGATGATCTCGTCCACCATCCGCCGCAACCCCTCGGCGTCGGCGAAGGCGGGCGTGAGGTCCTTGAAGGACACCCCGGGCTGCGGGTAGTCGGGGACGATCGCACAGAGGCGGTCCAGGAGTTCGGGCATGGTCTCGGTCGTGGAATGCACCCATCCACTCTAGTCGGTGCCGGCAGCCCTTCCAGCCGGTTTCCTGCGGCGACGCGGCGTGGCCGCGCGGTAGGCCGATACCGATTCCTCGCCGTCGAGCCAGAACCGCCAGGGGTAGTCGGTGCTGCCCCCGGGGCCGGCGACGCCGACCCGTGGTCCGGTCTTCACCCCCGACGGCGCCAGGGCGGGCAGCGGCGACAGGGTGGCCCTGGGTCCCGGGGAGGCACCGCCGTCGTGCCCGGTCCCCGCGGGCCTGGTGCCGGGGTACTGCGTGTCGAGGTGCATCCCGTCGCTGGACAGGTCCAGGCCGAGCGCCTGGGCGAGCTTGGCCGGGCCATTGGCGAGGTCCCGCGCCCGGGCGGGGTTCCGCCGTCGTTCCCGGGCCCTCTGCTCCCCCGCGACGATTTCCCCGCCGCGCAGCAGCACCGCCGAGGCCCGGCCCTCGGTGCCGCAGACGATGTTGGCGCAGTGGTGCATTCCGTAGGTGAAGTAGCAATACAGCGTCCCGGGCGGGCCGAAGAGCGAGGCGTTGCGGGCCGTACGGCCGCGGAAACCGTGGGAGCCGGGGTCAGACTCGCCCTCGTACGCCTCGACCTCGGTGATCCGGACCGCGACGGCTGACCCGTCCCGGTGCACGGTGAGCACGGTGCCCAGCAGCAGCGGGGCCACCTCCAGTGCGGTGCGAGCCAGCTGCGGGTCCGTGCCGGTCACGGTGCGGTGGCCAGCCCTGAGGGCCAGGGCAGCAGCTCGGGCAGGTCGACGCTGTCGGCCGAGGCGGTCGCGCGGACCGGCCCGGAGGGTTCGCGGCCGGCGAGCCAGGCGGCGAGGTCGAACTCCATGCCGGTGACGACGTAGCCGGTGGCCCCCTCGCCCAGTGTGTCGCCCAGCGTCAGGGGCGGGCGTCCGGTGGGCTGCAGGAGCAGGCGCGCATCGGAGGGCACGCGCAGGGACAGGAAGTCGAAGAGGTGGGCCGAGAATTCCGTGGGCCAGTCGGCGAGCGTCGCCGTGGTGCCCAGGTCGGTGGCGTGGATGAGGACCTCGCGCCAGGCGGCCAGCACGCAGTCGGTGACGGTGCCCTCGCCGCGGAAGCTGGTCGCGGCGTCCCAGCCGCCGGCGGGGATGTCGGTGATGGCCTCGTCGAGCAGGTCCAGCCCCTGGCGGACCTGGGCCGCAAGTGCGGCGGGCTGCTGCAGGGCGCCCAGCTCGATCCGCTCGTTGCGGCCGTCGACCCCGCCGTCGTAGAAGCCGATGCGTTCGCCCCGCGCGGCGTAGGCCAGCTGCCGGGCCAGGGCGCGGGACACCCCGTCGAGGTGGGCCAGCAGCTGGGCGTTGCTCCAGCCAGGCAGGGAGGACGGGGCGGCGAAGTCCCCGGAGGCGAGCGCGCCGAGCGCGGTGCGGGCCTGGGCGGTGGCGTCGTGGACGGCAGCGGCCAGCGACGTGGTGGTGGGCTGTGTCATGACAGCAGACTACCGCCGTCGTCCAGCGGGGACGACGGCGGTAGCTGTGGTGGTGGTGCCGGGTCAGGCGGCGAAGTCGCGCAGCGGTTCCAGCTGCTCCTTCAGTGCGGCCAGCTGTGCGGCGACGGCTGATGGCGCCGTGCCGCCCTGCGAGGAGCGCGAACCCAGCGAGCCGGCGGTGCTCAGAACCTCGCGGACCGCGGGGGTCAGCTCCGGGGAGATCGCGGCGAATTCCCCGTCCGTCAGGTCCCAGAGTTCGACACCGCGCGATTCGGCCTGGCGGACCGCCGCTCCGGAGAGCTCGTGCGCGTCGCGGAACGGCACGCCCTGGCGGACCAGCCATTCGGCGATGTCGGTGGCCAGGGCGAAGCCCAGCGGGGCCAGCTCGGCCATGCGCGGCGTGTTGAACTCCAGCGTGGCGATCATCCCCGAGACGGCCGGAAGCAGCAGCTCCAGGGTGTCGGTGGCGTCGAACACCGGCTCCTTGTCCTCCTGCAGGTCCCGGTTGTAGGCCAGCGGCAGGCCCTTGAGCGTGGCCAGCAGCCCGGTCAGGTCGCCGATCAGGCGCCCGGCCTTGCCGCGGGCCAGCTCGGCGACGTCGGGGTTCTTCTTCTGCGGCATGATCGACGAGCCCGTGGAGTACGAGTCGTGCAGCGTGACGAAGGAGAACTCCTTGGTCGCCCAGAGGATGACCTCCTCGGAGATCCGGGACAGGTCCACCCCGATCATCGCGGCAACCCAGGAGTACTCGGCGAAGACATCGCGCCCGGCGGTGCCGTCGATCGAGTTCCAGGTCGCCGAATCGAAGCCCAGGTCGGCGGCGACGGCGTTCGGGTCAAGCCCCAGCGAGGATCCGGCCAGGGCGCCGGAGCCGTACGGGGAGACCGCGGCGCGGCGGTCCCAGTCGGCCAGCCGCTGCACGTCGCGCAGCAGGGCCCAGGCATGGGCGAGGAGGTGGTGTCCCAGCAGCACCGGTTGGGCGTGTTGCAGGTGGGTGCGGCCCGGCATGGCCGCCTCCGGGTGCGCTTCGGCCTGCTCGATCAGCGCGTCGATGGTGGCCAGCACGCCGGCCGCGATGACCCGGGCGTGGTCGCGCAGGAACATCCGTCCCAGCGTGGCGATCTGGTCGTTGCGCGAGCGTCCGGCGCGCAGCTTGCCGCCCAGTGCCGGACCGGCGCGTTCGATCAGGCCGCGCTCGAGCGAACCGTGCACGTCCTCGTCGGAGTCCGCGGCGGTGTAGGTGCCGTCGGTGACGTCGGATTCGAGCTGGTCCAGCGCGGCGATCATGCCCTGCAGCTCGGCCTCGTCCAGCAGGCCGGCGGTGTGCAGGACGCGGGCGTGGGCGCGGGAGCCGGCGATGTCGTAGCGGGCCAGCCGCCAGTCGAAGTCGGTCGACTTGCTCAGGGCCGCGAGGGCGTCCGCGGGGCCGCCGGAGAACCGGCCGCCCCACAGTGCGCCCTCGTTGGTGCCGTGTGCCTCGGGCATGGCTACTTGCCCTCGGCCACGCGCTCGTCGCGCTCGGTGGCGACCTTGGCCGAGAGGCCGAAGATGTCGATGAACCCGCGGGCGCTGGACTGGTCGAAGGCGTCGCCGGTGTCGTAGGTGGCCAGGTCGAAGCGGTACAGCCCGGTCTCCGAGCGGCGGCCCTCGACGACGGCGCGCCCGCCGTGCATGACCATGCGGATGTCGCCGTTGACGTAACGCTGTGTGTCGGCCACGAACGTGTCCAGCGAGCGCTTCAGCGGGGAGAACCACTGGCCGTCGTAGACCAGTTCGCTCCACCGCTGGGAGACGGTGGATTTGAAGCGGGCCTGCTCGCGCTCGACGGTGATGTTCTCGAGGTGCTTGTGGGCCTCCATGAGGGCCATGGCGCCCGGGGCCTCGTAGATCTCGCGGGACTTGATTCCCACCAGGCGGTCCTCGACGATGTCGATCCGGCCGATGCCCTGGGCGCCGGCGCGCCGGTTCATCTGCTCGATGGCCTCCAGCGGGGTGACGGCCACGCCGTCGATGGCCACCGGGATGCCCTCGCGGAAGGTGACGGTGACCTCGTCGGGTGCCGGCGGGAACTCCGGGGAATCGGTGTAGCTGTAGACGTCCTTGGTCGGGGCGTTCCAGATGTCCTCGAGGTAGCCGGTCTCCACAGCGCGGCCCCAGACGTTCTGGTCGATCGAGAACGGGTTCTTCTTGGTGGTCTCGATCGGCAGGTTGTTCTTCTCCGCGTAGTCGATGGCCTTGTCGCGGGTGAGGGCCAGGTCGCGGACCGGGGCGATGCACTTCAGGTCCGGGCCGAGGGTCTGGATGCCGACCTCGAAGCGGACCTGGTCGTTGCCCTTGCCGGTGCAGCCGTGGGCGACGGTGGTTGCGCCGAACTGCTTGGCGGCGGTGACCAGGTGCTTGACAATGACCGGGCGGGAGATCGCCGAGATCAGCGGGTAGTGGTCCTGGTAGAGGGCGCCGGCCTGCAGGGTGGGCATGCAGTACTCGTTGGCGAACTCGTCGCGGGCGTCGGCCACGTAGGCCTCGACGGCGCCGCAGCCCAGGGCGCGGTCGCGGACGGTTTCGAGGGATTCCCCGCCCTGTCCGACGTCGACCGCCACGGCGATGACCTCGGCGCCGGTGGCTTCGCCGATCCAGCCGATGGCCACGGACGTATCCAGGCCGCCGGAGTAGGCCAGGACAATGCGTTCCTTCACGGTGTTCTCCTCTGGGAATGGGGACCGGCGCTGCTCCGCGTCCGGCATATTCGTTTCTTATTCATTAGTCTACATAATTATGCAGCCTATGCAATGTGCGCTCCGATGGCCGGTAGGCTGGCGACCATGAACGAGCCAGCAGAACAGCCCGCAGACCAGCCGACGCCGGAACTCACCGACGAGGAACTGGCTTTCCTTCATTCCACCTTCGACCTCGCCCGTCAAGGTGAAGCCGCGAAGCTCCTGGCACTGATCGAGCAGGGGCTGCCGGCGGACCTGACCGACCACAAGGGCGACACGCTGTTGATCCTGGCCTCCTACAACGGCCACAACGAGCTGGCCCGCTCCCTGGTCGAGCGCGGGGCGACCGTCGACCGGCTCAACGACAAGGGCCAGTCGGCGCTGACCTGCGCCGTGTTCCGGCAGAACGAGGAGCTGACGCGGTTCCTGCTGGAGGCCGGCGCCGACCCACGGCTCGGCCAGCAGAACGCCCTGGCCGTCACCGAGATGTTCGACCTGCCCGCCATGCGCGAACTGATCGACGGATACCTCGGGAACGGGAACGACGGCGACACCACCCCGCCGGCGCCGGTCGCCTAGCGCCCTTGGCCCTGGACCTGCCCCGCCCCGGCCGCATAGCCCTCGGCCGCCCGCTTGATGGCGGCCAAGTGGTCCTCCCAGGCCGCGCCCAGGCGGTCCAGGTGCTCCCGCGCCGGGGCCAGGCCCGCGGGGACCACGGCGAAGCGCACCTCCCGGCCGTGGCGCTGCCGGGAGACCAGTCCCGCGTCCTGCAGGACCGCCAGTTGCTGGGCCACCGCCTGCCGGGTGATGCCTACTGCAGGGTGCAGCTGGGAGGCCGTTGCCGGGCCGGCGGCGAGCAGATCAAGCAGCCGCTGGCGGACCGGGTCGCCCAGGGCCGCGAAGACCGCCGCCGCGCCGGGACCGCTCACGCGGCCGCCAGGTGGCTGCGGGCCACCTGCAGCTCCTGGTCCCACCCGGCACTGTTCTCCTCGACGGCGCGCCGTCGCTCGTCCGCGCTCCCGGGCAGGCCCGCGAAGCCGCTCTCGGTCACGGTTAGCCGCACACCGCCCCCGCGCAGGTCCTCGATGCGGAATTCCACCAGCGTCGCCTCCTGGGTGTCGGCTCCTCCCCCGGGTGTGCCGCCGAGCCAGCGGAAGGCGGCGTAGCGCGGTGGTTCCAGCGTTTCCGTGCGGAGGGCGAAGGCCCCGTGGACGGGATCGTGGACGGTGGCGACGCCCCCGTCGACCTCGATGCGGTGCACGCGGTACTCGCCGTCGTTGATGAACCAGCCCGGTTCCGAGACCAGGGCCCAGACGCGCTCGGCGGGCGCGTCGATGTCGATCGAACGGGTGATGCTGTCGGGAAGGTTCTCGTCCATGGCCCTGGCCTCTCGTCGGTGCCCGGCAGGTGCCGGACTTGATGTGCAAGTAAATGCTTGCACATCAGGCCGGCGAGGACAAGGGCCGCGGGGACAAGGCCCCGGCGCACGAGTGCGGCGCCCTGCTACTGCGGCCCCTGCTACTGCGGGTTCGCCAGCTCCAGGAAGCGCGCGGCCACGTCGGCGCCGCCGTCGGGATCGCGGGTGATCAGCATCACGGTGTCGTCCCCGGCGATGGTGCCCAGAACGTCGGGCATGACCGAGTGGTCGATCGACAGGGCCAGGAAGTTGGCCGCCCCGGGCGGGGTCCGCAGGATCACGATGTTCGCCGAGGCCTCCGCGGTGACGATCAGGTCGGCCGAGAGCTTGGCCAGGCGGGCATCCAGCACCTCCTGGGTGATGCCGGTCTGGGGGGCACGGTCCCCGCCCTCGGAGCGCAGTGCGTAGACCAGTCCGCCCTCGGTCCCGCGGACCCGGATGGCTCCGAGCTCGACGAGGTCCCGGGACAGCGTGGCCTGGGTGACCTGCACGCCGTCGGCCGCCAGCAGCGAGGCCAGCTCCGCCTGGGAACGCACCGACCCGGCGCCGAGGATGGCCTTGATGCGCGCCTGCCGGGCGATCTTCGTGGTGGGCTGGCTGCCCGCTGGGACGCTCATCGTCGGGCCCCGTCCCCGATGCCGGCGACCTCGGCCTGTCCGGAGGCGGCCATGAGCCAGGCCATGAGGGCCTTCTGGGCATGCAGGCGGTTTTCCGCCTCGTCCCACACCACCGACTGGGGACCGTCGATGACCTCGGCGGCGATCTCGTATTCGCGGTAGGCGGGCAGGCAGTGCAGCACGATCGCATCGTCGGCGGCGTGCGCCATGGCCGCCTCGTCGACGCGATAGGCGCCGAAGAGCTCCACGCGTTGGGCCTTCTCGTCCTCCTGGCCCATGGAGACCCAGGTGTCGGTGGCGACGACGTCGGCTCCGGACAGCGCCTGGGCGGCGTCGGTGGTGATCGTCACCGATCCGCCGGTCTCGGCGGCGCGGGCCCGGGCGGCGGTGACCACTGCCTCGTCGGGAAGGTACCCCTCGGGTCCGGCGATGCGCACGTCCATGCCCGCCGTCACCCCGGCCAGCAGGTAGGAGTTGGCCATGTTGTTGGCGGCATCGCCCAGGTAGGCCATGGAGAGCCCGGCCAGGGCCCCCTTGTGTTCGCGGATGGTCAGCAGGTCGGCCAGCAGCTGGCAGGGGTGGTAGTCGTCGGAGAGCGCGTTGACCACCGGGACGTCGCTCTGGGCGGCCATCTCCTCCAGGCCGGCCTGGGCGTAGGTGCGCCAGACGATCGTGGAGACCATCCGCGAGAGTACGCGGGCCGAATCGGAGATCGACTCCTTGTGGCCCAGTTGCGATTCGCCGGCGTTGATGACCAGCGGGGATCCGCCGAGTTCGGTGATCCCGGCGGCGAAGGAGACACGGGTGCGCGTGGAGGTCTTGTCGAAGAAGACCGCGACGGTCTGCGGTCCCGCGTAGGGCCGGTAGCCGTAGCGGTCGGACTTCATTGCCGCGGCCAGGTCCAGGACCTCGGCCTGCTCCGCCTGGGTCAGGTCGGTGTCGACGAGGAAATGGCGGACGGTGGGGGTGCTCACGTGGGGTTCTCCTGTGCGGTGGCGGTGGCGTAGAGCCCGGGCAGGGCTTCGATGAAGCGCTGCAGCTGCCCGGCGGTGACGATCAGCGGCGGGGCCAGGCGCAGCGACGCCGGTCCCGTGGAATTGAGGATGAAACCGGCCTCGAGCCCGGCACGCACCACGGCGGGGGCGGCCTCGGCGGCCAGGTCGAACCCGACGAGCAGGCCGTGGGCCCGCACATCGGAGACGAAATCGAGGGCCCCGAGCCCGGTGGTGAGCAGCTGGTCCATCTCGCGGACGTGGGCCAGCAGCCCCTGGGTCTCGATGACATGCAGGGTCGCCAGGGCCGACGCGGTGGCCGCCGGGTTCCCGCCGAAGGTAGTGCCGTGCTGCCCGGCCGAGAGCAGGGACGAGGTCCGTTCCCCGAAGGTCAGCAGGGCCCCGATCGGGAAGCCGCCGCCCAGGCCCTTGGCCAGTGTGATGGCATCGGGCTCGATGCCCTCGGAGGCGAACCACGCCCCGGTCCGGCCGATGCCGGTCTGGACCTCGTCGATCACCAGCAACGCGCCGGCAGCGCGGGTGATCTCCCGGGCCGCCTGCAGGTAGCCCTCGGGGTAGCCGCGCACCCCGGCCTCGCCCTGGATCGGTTCGATGAAGACGGCGCAGACACTCTCGTCGACCGCGGCGCGCAGCGCCTCGACGTCTCCGGCGGGCACCCATTCCACTCCCCCGGGCAACGGTTCGAAGGGCTCGCGGTAGGCCTGCTTCCACGTCAGGGCCAGGGCGCCCATCGAGCGGCCGTGGAAGGCGTTTTCGAGCGCGATGATGCGCGTGCGCGGCGTGCCGGTGCCGGCCCCGTCGTTGCGCCGGGCGAGCTTGAACGCGGCCTCGTTGGCCTCGGTCCCGGAGTTTGCGAAGAAGACCTTCGACCCGGCCGGCGCCTGGGCCAGCGCCAGCAGCTTCTCGGCCAAGGCGATCTGCGTGGGGCTGGTGAAGAAGTTCGAGACGTGCCCCAGGGTGGCCAGCTGGCTGGAGACCACGGAGGTGAGGAACGGGTGCGCGTGGCCCAGCGCGTTGACCGCGATGCCGCCGAGCAGGTCCAGGTACTCGCGTCCATCGGCGTCCCAGACGACGCAGCCGGATCCGCGCACCAGCACGCGTTGCGGGGTGCCGAAGACGCCCATCAGCGAGGCGTTGTAGCGCTCGGTGAGCTCGGCGGAGTGCAGGCCCTGCAGCTGGGACAGTTCGCCGGCCTCGGCCAGCGGGTACGACGGCGGTGTGCCGGTGCCGTGCTCGGGTTGCGGTGCGGGTGTGCTCATGGCTGTTCCTCCGGGACGACCTGGGTGCCGACGCCGGCGGAGGTGAAGACCTCCAGCAGCATCGAGTGGGGTTGGCGCCCGTCGACGATGTGGGCGCGTTCGACGCCTTCCTCGACGGCCTGGAGGCAGGCCTCCATCTTGGGGATCATGCCCGATTCCAGCCGCGGCATCAGCCGGCGCAGTTCGGTGGCCGTCAACGAGGAGACCAGCGAGGACCTGTCGGGCCAGTCCGAGTAGAGGCCCTCGACGTCGGTGAGGATGACCATCTTGGAGGCCCCCAGGGCCGAGGCGACCGCGGCGGCGGCGGTATCGGCGTTGACGTTGAGCACCTGGCCGGTCGGCTCGCCGTCGTCCCCCACCTCGGGGGCGATCGTGGAGATGACCGGGATGCGCCCGGCGCCCAGCAGGTCGACCAGGGCGCGCGGTTCCACGCCGGTGACCTCGCCGACGAGGCCGAGGTCCACGGCCTCGCCGTCGACGACCGTCCCCGTCCGGACGGCCCGGAGCAGGGCGCCGTCCTCGCCGGAGAGCCCGACCGCATACGGGCCGTGCGAGTTGATCAGGCCGACCAGTTCGCGTCCGACCTGGCCGGTGAGCACCATGCGCACGACGTCCATGGCCTCGGGGGTTGTCACGCGCAGACCGCCGCGGAATTCGGACTCGATGCCCAGGCGTTCGAGCATGGAGCTGATTTGCGGGCCTCCCCCGTGGACGACGACGGGGTGGATCCCCACGTGGTGCAGGAAGACGATGTCCTCGGCGAAGGCCCGGCGCAGGTCGTCGTTGACCATGGCGTTGCCGCCGTATTTGACGACCATGGTGGTTCCGGCGAAGTGCTGGATCCACGGCAGCGCCTCGATGAGCGCCTCGGCCTTGCGGTGCGCGGTGTCCCAGGCATCGCCCGAGAGCGTTTCCGGGGGGCCGGCGGGGGTTTCGGTGTTCATGGTCGTCCTAGCTGGAGTATGCGGAGTTCTCGTGCACGTAGTCGTGGGTGAGGTCGTTGGTCCAGATGGTGGCCTCGGTGGTGCCGGCGTTGAGGTTGACCTCCACGAGCACGTCCCGGCCGGAGAGGTCGACCAGGGACCGGTCCTCTCCGATGCCACCGGAGCGGCAGACCTGCACCCCGTTGATGGCCACGTCCAGCCGGTCGGCCTCGAAGGCGGCGCCGGTGGTGCCCACGGCGGAGAGCACGCGGCCCCAGTTGGGGTCCTGGCCGAAGATCGCGGTCTTGAACAGGTTGGACCGGGCCACGGCGCGGGCGACTTCCTCGGCGTCGTCCTCGGAGGCGGCGTTGAAGGCGCGGATGCTGATCTCGTGGGCCGCCCCCTCGGCGTCGGCGATGAGCTGGCGGGCCAGGTCGGTGCAGAGCCCGGTGAGCCCTGCGGTGAATTCGGCGGTGTCGGGGCGGGTGCCGGAGGCCCCGGAGGCCAGCAGGATGACGGTGTCGTTGGTGGACATGCAGCCGTCGGAGTCGGCGCGGTCGAAGCTGACCCGGGTGGCCGCGCGCAGGGCGGTGTCCAGTTCGGCCGGTTCCAGCTCCGCGTCGGTGGTGATGACCACGAGCATGGTGGCCAGCCCGGGGGCGAGCATTCCGGCGCCCTTGGCCATGCCGCCGATGACGTATCCGGTCCCGGCGAAGCCGGCCTGCTTGGCCACGGTGTCGGTGGTCATGATCGCGGTGGCCGCGGCAGCACCGCCGTCGTTCCTCGAGCCCTCGCCCAGGGCGGTGGAGGCGGCGGTGATGCCGGCGTGGATTTTGTCCATGGGCAGTTGTTCGCCGATGAGCCCGGT
Organism: Arthrobacter sp. JSM 101049; assembly: GCF_041679245.1. Classification (NCBI taxonomy): domain Bacteria; kingdom Bacillati; phylum Actinomycetota; class Actinomycetes; order Micrococcales; family Micrococcaceae; genus Arthrobacter; species Arthrobacter sp. JSM 101049. Next base: position 15,151 of record NZ_JBGFFC010000010.1, read on the forward strand.
GGAGCAGACCAGCACGTCCCCGGCGCTGATGCCCAGTGCCGCGGCCGTGGCCTCGGCGGTGGCGTGGGTGTTCTGGAAGCCCTGGGGGCCGGTGCAGGCGTTGGCGCCGCCGGAGTTGAGGATGACGGCGTCGGCCCGGCCGTCGCCGATGGCCTGGCGTGACCAGTGCACCGGGGCCGCGGCGACGCGGTTGGAGGTGAAGACGGCGGCGGCGTGCTTCAGTGGTCCGTCGTTGACGACCAGGGCGAGGTCGGGCGTGCCGGAGGCCTTGAGCCCGGCGGTGACGCCGGTGGCCCGGAAGCCGGAGGCGGCGGTCACGCCCTGGCCGGCGGGCGCGGCGGCTGGCGGCTGGTGTCCTGCGGGGGTGGTCATGGTGCGATGCCTTCCAGTTCGAGTCCGCGGGTTTCGGGCAGTCCCAGGGCGATGTTCATGGACTGCACGGCGCCGCCGGCGGTGCCCTTGACGAGGTTGTCGATGGCGCAGACCACGATGACGCGGCCGGCGTGTTCGTCGTAGGCCAGCTGCACGGTGGCGTGGTTGGAGCCCTGGACGGCCTTGGTGGCCGGCCATTGGCCCTCGGGCAGCAGGTGGACGAAGGGCTCGTCGGCGTAGGCGGCCTCCCAGGCCGCGCGCAGCGTCGCGGCGTCGGTGCCGGGCTTGACGCGTGCGGTGGCGGTGGCCAGGATGCCGCGGGCCATCGGGGCCAGGGTCGGGGTGAAGGAGACGCTGACCGGTTCGCCGGCGGCGGCGCCGAAGCCCTGTTCCATTTCCGGGGTGTGGCGGTGTCCGCCGCCCACCCCGTAGGGGCTCATCCCGCCCATGACCTCGGAGCCGAGCAGGTGGGGCTTGAGCGACTTGCCGGCCCCCGAGGTCCCGGAGGCGGAGACGATGACGACGTCGTGGGCCTCGAGCAGGCCGGCGGTGAAGCCCGGGACCAGGGCCAGCTGGGCGGAGGTCGGGTAGCAGCCGGGGACGGCGATGCGGGTGGCGCCGCGCAGCTTCGCGCGGTGGCCGGGCAGTTCGGGCAACCCGTAGGGCCAGTGCCCGGCGTGGTCCCCGCCGTAGAACTTCTCCCAGGCGGCCGGGGATTCGAGCCGGTGGTCGGCCCCGGCGTCGATGACGAGGGTGTCGGCCGGCAGCTGCGCGGCGATCGCCGCGCTGGCCCCGTGCGGCAGGGCGAGGAAGACGACGTCGTGCCCGGCCAGCTGTTCGGCGGTGGTGTCCACCAGGGTGCGGTCGGCGAGCGCGTGCAGGTGCGGCTGCAGGGCCCCGAGCCGCTGGCCGGCGTTGCTGTGCGCGGTGATGGCCCCGATGGTCACGTCGGGGTGGTGGGCGAGCAGGCGCAGCACCTCGCCGCCCGCATATCCACTGGCCCCGGAAACGGCTACCGAAATACTCATGGGGGCAGTCTACAACGAAGTTATGCACTATGGCTAATAATTATTCATCGCGGGTTCCGGTGTCGCCGCGGGCTGCGGGCTGCCGACCGGACGGCCTACAGTGAGGTCAACGACCGCACACGAAGGAGTCCACCATGCCCTATGCCCTGCAGGTCCCCCACGCGGGTGGCCCCGACGTCTTCGAACGCGTCGAGGTCGACCGGCCGGTCCCCGGGCCCGGCCAGCTGCTGGTCCGCGTCGCCGCAGCCGGGGTCAACTTCATTGAAACCTACCAGCGCTCCGGCGTCTACCAGGTCTCCTATCCCCTCGTGCCCGGATCCGAGGGCGCGGGAACCGTGGAGGAGACCGGGCCGGACGTGACCGGGTTCTCCGTCGGCGACCGCGTGGCCACGGCCGAGGGGTCGGGCAGCTACGCCGAGTACATGCTGCTCGACGCGGACAAGGCGCTGCCCGTCCCCGAGGGCGTCTCCGACGAGGTGGCCGCCGCCCTGCCGCTGCAGGGGATGACCGCCCACTACCTGATCAACAACAGCTACCGCGTCCAGCCCGGCGACACCGTGCTGACCTACGCCGGCGCCGGCGGGGTCGGCCAGCTGCTCATCCAGCTGCTCAAGCTCCGCGGCGCCACGGTCATCACCACCACCTCCACCCCCGAGAAGGCCGAGCTGGCCCGGGCCGCCGGGGCCGACCACGTGCTGGCCTACGACGAGGTCCCCGACCGGGTGCGCGAGCTGACCGGCGGGCGCGGCGTGGAGGTGGTCTACGACGGCATCGGCAAGGAAACCTTCGAGGGCTCGCTGGACGCCCTGCGCACGCGCGGCACCCTGGTCCTGTTCGGCGGGGCCTCCGGGCAGGTCCCCCCGTTCGACCTGCAGCAGCTCAATGCCCACGGATCACTGACGGTGACCCGGCCCAAGCTCGTGGACTTCCTGCTCGACGCCGACGAACGGACCTGGCGCTCCTCCGAGCTGTTCGGACTCGTCGCCGACGGCACGCTGAAGGTCGACGTCGGCGAGCGCTTCGCCCTGGAAGACGCCGGAGCCGCCCACACAGCGCTCGAATCGCGCGCCACCACCGGCAAGGTCATCCTGGTCCCCGGCCACGGAGAGGTCCGCAGCTGACCATGACAGGGAACGACGACGGGGCGCAGCCGGCCCCCGATGGCTGGCGCCCGGTGCTGGCGGCACTGGCCAACGCCGAGCAGCGGCTGCTGCTGGCCGAGGTGATCACCGCGGAGGCACGCCGCCAGGGCACGACGGTCCCGGACCGGCGGCGGGAGAAGGGGCTGGCCCGGCTCGCGGCCGCGGGCCTGCTGGCCGCGGACGGGGAGGATGGCTGGCGGGTCGATGCCGCCGGGTTGCGTGCCCTGCTCGCCGCCCCGGCCGCCGGCGTCCGCCCCTCCTCAGGCGACGACGTCGTCGACCGGTTCGTTCGCGAGGGCCGCATCCACACCTACCCGGCGAAGCCCGGCCCGCGCCGACAGCTGCTGGAGTGGGCCGCCCAGCAGGCCCTCTCCCCCGCCGAGGAGCTCTCCGAAGCGGAGGCCACCGACCGGCTCGGGCACCTCACCGCCGACCCGGTGGCGTTGCGCCGCTACCTCGTCGACGCCGGGCTGGTGTCCCGCTCCCCCGACGGTTCGGGCTACCGCCTGGCGGGCACGACGCAGGACACCCCCGGCGGATCCCCAGCGGAGCCAGCCGGGGCCGCCGGCTCCGAGGCCACAGGGCCGGAAGCCACGGCACCGGAAGCCACCGCCGACGCCGACGGCGCGGCGGCGGCAGCGGCCCGCGCCGCTGGACTCGAGGTATCGGCCACCCGCCACGGGCGCGTCAACAGCCTCGCCGAAGCCGCCGCGGCCCGCGGCATCGACCCGCGCGACCTCATCAAGACCCTGGTCATCCGCCGCAGCGGGGACGACCACGTCTTCGTCCTGGTCCCCGGGGACCGGACGTTCTCCTGGCCCAAGCTGCGCGCCCTGCTGGGCACCAACCGGCTTTCCATGCCCGACGCCGCCGAGGCGAAGGACGTCACCGGGTACGAACGCGGGACGATCACCCCGTTCGGTTCCGCCCGCGCGCTGCCGGTCTACGCGGACCGGGAGATGACCGGACGCACCATTTCGATCGGCGGCGGTGCGCACGGCGTGGGCCTGACCCTGGACGCCGACGAGGCGCTCCGGGCCCTGGACGCCACGGTCGCGGACCTCTCGGACCCGCCAGTGGTCTGAAGCCGCCGCGTGACCAGATTCTCAGCGCCGCATTCACCTTTCACGCGAGGTCGGCGGCTATTCCGCAATCGTCGTCAGGTGTTGGGCTTCCATAACGCCAAATCTTCCCAGTTTCGGGGGAATCCCATACTGAGGTATGGCGATACGAGATCAGCTCCATCTTCGGCACGCACGTCGACGTGGAACTTTCTCAACTGTGTTTTGAAGGCCAGGGGCCATGCCGAGCCGCTGGAGTGCGACGTGAGCACGAACGCCAAACAGGCTGCATAGATATATAGCCGCTGCTTCGGTTTCGGCGTTGCAGTGAACTCAGCGGCGAGTAGATGCTCCAGCATGTCCCCACTCGTCTGGTGGGGGCCCAAGGAAAATGCGCGCTTGAATACTCTGTTGAAAAGACGTGGGCCATGGGCGCTTGCATTTCGAAAATCGACCATCATGCGAATGACGACTCCGAACATTCGCGGATGCGTGAAACCAAAAGACTGAGCAACGGCCCGTGCGTCTGATGAAACCATGAGATCAAAGAGATAAGGCAAGCTGCCGAAACTCAAAACCTCAGTCACAGCCCAAACGGGAACCTCTTGCCGTGGATATTTCAACAAGTGATGTGTCAGGAAATCCTCATCTTCGGCCGCCGCTCGAACAGCCTGACGGCAAGTTTCAACCCAAGCCTCAAACTTGGTAGTTTCACCTTTTGGCTGATTGCATTTCTGCCGATCGAGGCACTCGACCGACACATGTGCCGCGACGTCCTTGGCTGCGAGGGTGTGGGCAATGGACGCCCTCAGCCGAACTTCGAAGTCCAGTAGTCCTTCCAGGCAAACGCGCCCCAGCTTAAAGTCGAATGCCTCCAGCTTCATCACGTGTTCAATACTGGCACCCGGGACATAAGTGTCCCTTCTGTACTGACGCAGACGTTCGTCGACGTCTTCCGGTGCGAGATGCTCGCGGAACACATACCGATAGGCAGCGGAGCGGAAGTAGCCCACACGCGTCAGGCAATCGAGCGCAACCCGACGGTCTGGAACTTCAAGGCCCATGGTTTCAAGTCTTTGGAGGAGCTCTCTGCGGTCTTGAAATTCCTTCGTGTAATCCACGCTTCACCGTCCACCGCGGAACGAAAATCGTCCCCTTGAGCCGAAGCTCAGAGGGGGACGATGTCTGATGTCTAGAACCTAGCACATTCTGCTGACGCTGGGCATGTCCCCCGTGCCCCTGCGTCAACGCGACGGTTGCCGACCTCTCGGATCCGCCCGGTGCTTGAGCCGCCCCCCGGACCACGGAGACCGGCCCGGGAAAGCCCGCCGACGGCATACAGGGCAGGAACCTCCCGGCTGGGAGTCTCCTGCCCCGTCGTCGTATCCGATGCCGGTCAGCGCTGGATGGCGCCGAACTTCTCGGCGGCCGCGGCGACAGCCGCAGCACGCGACGCGGAGGCCTCGTCGGCGGTCAGCGTCCGGTCGGCGGCGCGGAAGCGCAGGCCGAAGGCCAGCGACTTCTTGCCCTCCTCAATGCCCGGGCCCTGGTAGACGTCGAACAGGGCGACGTCTTCGAGCAGCTCGCCAGCGCCCAGACGCAGGGTCTCCAGCACGTCCCCGGCGACGACGTCCCGGTCCACGACCAGAGCCACGTCCTGGGTGGAGAGCGGGTAGGTCGACAGCGGCCGGGCCACGACCAGGTCGGCTGCGGCCTCGAACAGGGCGTCGGCGTCGAGCTCCATGGCCACGGTGCGTGCCGGCAGGTCCAGCTCCGCGAGCAGCTTCGGGTGCAGCTCGCCGGCGAAGCCGAGGTGTTCGCCGGTGCGCAGCGACAGGGCTGCGGTGCGTCCCGGGTGGAACGCCTGGTGGCCTCCCTGGGAGACGACGATCTCCACGCCGAGGATGTCCCCGACCAGGCGGGCCACGTCCAGGGCCGAGGCCCAGTCATGGGCGCGCGGCGTGGAGCCGGCGGCCGGGGCCGCGTCGTGGCCGAAGAGCACGGCGCCGATGTGCAGGGGCTGGTCAGGCAGGCCGGCATCCAGCCCGTCCAGGACCTCGTCGGAGGGACGCACGCCCAGGGGCGGGATCGCCGGCGTCCCGAGCGTGTCCCCGGGCAGGTACACCAGCCCGGCCTCGTAGACGGCGAGGTCGCGGAACCCGCGCGAGAGGTTCCGGCGGGCGGTCTCCAGCAGCCCGGGCAGGATGCTCGTGCGCAGGAACCCGAACTCGGCCGAGAGCGGGTTGGCCAGCTTCACCGCGGCCACGTCCTGCCCGGCGGTCGCCGTGCCGAACGTGTCGTTTTGCGCCGCGGAGGCGAACGGGTAGCTGAGCACCTCGACCAGGCCGGCGTCGGCCAGGCCCTGCAGCACGCGGCGGCGTTGCTGCTGGGTGCGGGTCAGTCCGCGGCCGGGAGGGGCCACCGGCAGGGTCGCGGGGATCTTGTCGTAGCCGACGAGGCGGGCGATCTCCTCCACCAGGTCCTCGCGGATGCGCAGGTCCGGGCGCCAGGACGGCGCGGTGACGCGCAGTCCGCCGGTGACCTCCTCGACGGTGGCACCCAGATCCGCCAGCGTGGCCTGGACCTGTTCGGGGGTGTAGTCGACGCCGATCAGCCGGGAGGCGAAGCCCTCGGGCAGGTCGATGACCGCCGGTTCCGGCCGGGTGCCCGCATCGGTGGCGGTGTCATCGGCCGTGCCGCCCGCCAGCTCGACGAGCAGCTCGACGGCCCGCTGGGCGGCCTCGTCGGCGACCTCCCAGTCGACGCCGCGCTCGAAGCGCTTGGACGCCTCCGACGGCAGCTTGTGGCGGCGGCGGGAGCGGGCGATGGCGATGGGGCTGAAGTGCGCCGCCTCGATGAGCACGCGCGTGGTCGTCGCGGACACCTCGGTCTCCGCACCACCCATCACGCCGGCGACGCCGATGGGACCGCGGTCGTCGGCGATGACGACGTCCTGCTCGTGCAGGGTGCGGACCTTGTCGTCCAGGGTCTGCAGCTGCTCGCCCGCCGCAGCCCGGCGCACGACGATGTCACCGCGGAGCGCGTCGGCGTCGTAGAAGTGCAGGGGTTGGCCGAGCTCGAGCATCACGTAGTTGGAGATGTCCACGACCAGCGAGATCGAGCGCATCCCGGCCAGGCGCAGGCGCGAGGCCATCCACGGCGGGGTCGGGCGCGTGGCGTCCACGCCGGTGACGGTCCGGGCGACGAAGCGGTCGCAGCCCGGCGCCGCGTAGGCACCGGCGTCGTCGGCGATCCGCACCGGGTATCCGGGCCCCGAGGCGGCGGGAACGGTGATGCCGGCGGCCGGATCCGTGAAGGACGTTCCGGTGGCATGGGCGTATTCGCGGGCCACCCCGCGGATCGAGAAGCAGTAGCTGCGGTCCGGGGTGACGTTGATTTCGGCGGCCTGGTCGTACAGGCCCAGCAGCTCCATGGCGTCGGAGCCGACCTCGGGGTCCAGCCCCAGGGTGGAGAGGACCAGGATGCCGTCGTGGTCCTCGCCGATGCCCAGCTCGCGGACCGAGGCGATCATGCCGGCGGAGAGGTGGCCGTAGGTCTTGCGGGCGCTGATGGCGAAGTCCCCGGGCAGCACGGCGCCGGGCAGGGTCACCACGACCTTGTCGCCCTCGGTGAAGTTGTGCGCGCCGCAGACGATGCCCTGCACGCCCGAGGGGTCGATGCCCTCGTGGGTCAGGGTCTGCGGCTGGCCCTCGGGCACCACGCGGACCTGGCACCAGTTGATGGTCTTGCCGTTGGACTGGGGTTCCTTCACCAGCGACAGGACCTGGCCCACCACGATGGGCCCGGAGATGGTGTCGGTGGGACGGTGGACGTCCTCCTCCTCGAGGCCGACCTTCACCAGGTCGGCCATGACGTCTTCGGCCGTGGCGTCGGCCGGTACCTGCGCGTATTCGCGCAACCAGGACAGGGGAATGCGCATGTCTAGATCTCCATCCCGAAGTGTTCGCTGAAGCGGATGTCGCCCTCGATCATGTCGTGCATGTCCGGGACGTCGTTGCGGAACATGAGCGTGCGCTCGATGCCCATGCCGAAGGCGAAACCGGAGTAGACCTCCGGGTCGACGCCCGCGGCGCGCAGCACGTTGGGGTGCACCATCCCGCAGCCGCCCCACTCGATCCACGCCGGTCCGCCCTTGGCGCCGGGGTGGAAGATGTCCATCTCGGCCGACGGCTCGGTGAAGGGGAAGAAATTCGGGCGCAGCCGGATGGCGGCTTCGGCGCCGAACATCTGCCGGGCGAAGTGCTCCAGCGTGCCGCGCAGGTCGGCCATGGTCAGGCCCTTGTCCACGGCCAGGCCCTCGAACTGGTGGAAGACCGGGGTGTGGGTGGCGTCGAGTTCGTCGGTGCGGAAGGTCTTGCCGGGGCAGAGCACGTAGACGGGCAGGTCGCGTTCGAGCAGCGAGCGCATCTGCACCGGGGAGGTGTGGGTGCGCAGGACCAGGTGCGATTCGGGCGGGTCGACGAAGAACGTGTCCTGCATTTCGCGGGCCGGGTGGTCCGGGGCGAAGTTCAGGGCGTCGAAGTTGAACCATTCGGATTCGACCTCGGGGCCCTCGGCGATTTCCCAGCCCATGCCCACGAAGATGTCGGATACGCGCTCGGACAGGGTGGAGAGCGGGTGCCGGGCACCGGCACGACGGCGGTGCGGGGCCGCCGTGACATCGACGGCTTCCTCGACGAGGATGCGGGCCGCGTGTTCCTCCTCCAACACGGTCGTCCGTGCGGCGAGCGCCTTGTTGACGCGGCCGCGGGCGGCGCCCATCAGCTTGCCGGCGGTGGCCTTCTCCGACTTGTCCAGCTGGCCGATCGCGCGGTTGGCCAGCGACAGCGGGGACTTCTCCCCGGTGTGGGCCAGCCGGGCCGTCTTGAGGGCCTCGAGGTCGCCGGCGGAGGCGAAGTCCGCCAGGGCCGCGTCGACCGCCGCCTGGACGGCGGCCTCGTCGGTGGGATGCGGGGCCGTGGTCGCGGCCTCGGGGGAACCACCGGTGGGTGGGGTGGGTTCTGGCATGGCAGTGGGCAGCCTTTTCACGAGGGTGGTGTCCGGTTTCTGCAACCAGTCTAGTAGTTCGCCCGCATGGGCCCGAATGCATGTCAGGGCGGGGTCGGCTCCGGATGCGTGGACCTGCGCTGCCTTGTGGTCCACTCCACGCCCCGGCAATAATGGCGATCATGCATGTAGCCCGGCGCCTGACCCTGACGACCGTCCTGTCCACACTCGCCCTGGCCAGCCTATCGGCGTGTTCCCCCCAGGTTCCAAACCCCGAGCCCACCGCCCAGGCACTGGCCCGGGCCCTGGACAGCCACGATTTCTCCTCGGTGCCGCTGGACGGCACGGATCCCGGCACCGCCTCCGCCGAGGTGTCGAAGGCGTTCGCCCCGTTGGGGGACCTGAAGCACAGCACCACCGTCGAATCGGTGCAGTCCGCCGAGGACCAGGACACCCCCACGGCCACCGCGACCTTCAGGACGGACTGGGCCATGGACGAGGCGGGCACCGAGTGGCAATACACCACCACGGCCACGCTCCGCTACGACGCCGAGGCGAAGTCCTGGGAGGTCCAGTACGATCCGTCGATCGCCCTGCCCGGGCTGGAGGAGGGCCAGTACGTCGCGCTGACGACCCGCAAGGCCGACCGGGGACAGATCCGCGGCGCCGACAAGCAGGTCCTGGTCAAGGACCGGCCCGTGGTCCACGTCGGCATCGACAAGACGCGCCTGGAGGACGGCCAGGCGGCCAGTGCCGCGAAGAAGCTGGCCAAGCTGGTCCACATCGACGCCGCCGCCTACGCGGACCGCGTCGTCGGCGCCGGCGACAAGGCCTTCGTCGAGGCGATCACCCTGCGCGACAACGCGGACCGCACCGCCACCGACGCCAAGATCACGGCCATCCCGGGCGGCCGGGCCATTCCCGATGCCGAGCCCCTCGCCCCCACCCGGACCTTTGCACGCCCGATCCTGGGCAGCGTCGGCCAGGCGACCGCGGAGGTCATCAAGAAGTCCGAGGGCAAGACCAAGGCCGGGGACGTCGTGGGGCTCTCGGGCCTGCAGAAGACCTACAACGACCTGCTCGCCGGAACGACCGGATACTCGGTGGATGTCTACGACTCGTCCAACGAACAGGTCCGCCAGCTGATCCACCGCGACCCGGTCGACGGCAAGAACCTGGTCACCACGTTGGACCCGGCCCGGCAGGAACTGGCGGAGAAGCTCCTGGCCGAGGTCGATCCGACCTCGGCACTGGTGGCGATCCGGCCCTCCGACGGCGCGATCCTCGCTGCGGCATCCGGCCCGGCCGGCGACGGCCTGAACACGGCAATGCTCGGCAAATACGCCCCGGGCTCCACGTTCAAGGTCATCACCGCGCTGGCCATGCTGCGCGAGGGCACGACGCCGGCAAGCAAGGTCGACTGCCCGGCAACCACCACCGTGGACGGCAAGGAGTTCAAGAACTACGACGGGTACCCGAGCGCCAAGCTGGGGACCATCCCGCTCTCGGAGGCCATCGCCCAATCGTGCAATACCGTCTTCGTCCAGGGAGCCTCCGGGATGAAGGCCGGGCAGCTGACCTCCGCAGGCGCCTCGCTCGGCCTCTCCCCCACCCCGGCCACCGGCAGCGCGGCGTTCCTGGGCTCGATCCCGGATGATTCGACCGGAACCACCCTCGCCGCCAACGGCATCGGACAGGGAGTGGTCCAGGCCTCCCCGTTGGGCATGGCCACCGTGGCCGCGTCGGTGGCCGCCGGGCAGACCGTCTCGCCGCACCTGATCGCCAGCCCGAAGCCGGATGCGGCGGAGAAACCGGAGAAGAAGCTCACCTCCGACGAGGCGTCGGAGCTGAAGAAGATGATGGCCGGCACCGTCACGCACGGCACCCTGGCGGACCTGCAGCGCGTCCCCGGCCCCACGGTCTACGGCAAGTCGGGCACGGCGGAATACGACGCCGACCACAACGCCCACGCATGGGTCATCGCCTTCCAGGGAGACCTGGCTGTCGCCGCGTTCGTCGCCGAGGGCCAGGGCGGGGCCCAGACAGCCGGACCCCTCGTGGCCGATTTCCTGACCGGGGTGCAGAAGTCAGGTGGCAACGATTGACGGCGCGCGCTGGCGGGCGGTCGCGAACTGGCTGAACCTCGCGACTCCCTGCGGGCTGCTCCTCGCCCGCGCCTCCGGATGCCGGGTCGTCGACGGCGGCCGCGGCCTGCATTTCGCCTTGGGCTACCGCCCGCGGCTCCCGGTGGCGGCGGCCTTCACGGTGGGCAACGTGGTCCTGTTCCGGGGCGAAGCCGACGCCTCCCGCCGCCCGGGCCTCGTCGACCACGAGGCACGCCACTGCACGCAGTACGCGCTGTGCCTGGGCCTGCCGTTCCTGCCGTTGTATGCCCTCGCCGCGGGCTACTCGTGGCTCCGGACCGGCGACCCGGCCTCGCGCAACGTCTTCGAACGACGGGCCGGACTGGCTGATGGCGGGTACCGCGAACGACCGCCCCGTCCACTTCGGCCGGTCCTCGCCCGCTTCAGGCCAGGGTCCCGGCCGCGAGGCTGATGTCCGTGGCATGGTCGAGGGCCTCGCGGGCGACCAGGACCAGTGCCCGGGCCAGGAGTTCGGGGTCGGCGCCGTCCGCGCCGGTCGGGGGGACGTGGACGAACCCGCCGCGGGTGCCGCCCGCGTCATCGGCCAGTGCGTGCATCAGCGCATAGAAGACCTGGTTGCACACATAGGTCCCGGCGCTGTGGGAGACCTGGACGGGCACGCCCGCGTCCCGCAGGGCCGCCAGGGCCCGCTTGACCGGCAGCGTGGTGAAATACGCGGCCGGTCCTCCCGGCACCACGGGCACGTCGACCGGCTGTGCCCCGGCGTTGTCGGGGATGCGTGCATCGACCAGATTCAGGGCGGCCCGCTCGAGCCGGACGCCGTCGGCCGCCGCATTCAACCCGGTGCAGACGACCAGGTCCGGCCGGTAGGCGTCCATGGCGTAGCGCAGCGCCGCCGGGGCGTCGGCGAAGACACAGGGCAGTTCGACGGCGGTCGCCGGCTGACCGGTGTCGTTGAGCAGTTCGGCAGCCCGCCGCGCCGCCCCGATGGACGGATTGGCGCGGTCCCCGCCGAAGGGCTCGAATCCGGTCAGCAGGATCATGGCCGGGTGCCGGCCGGTCGTGCCGGTGCCGGCTCCCCACCGGCATGCTCGGCCAGGAGCGCCTCGAGGATCGGCAGGTCGGCCGGGATCCACGGCAGGTCCGTAACGGCATCCGCCGCCAGGTCCACCCACCGCAGCTCGTCGTGGTCCTCGAGGGGTTCGGGGACCCCGTCGGTGATGACGGCCAGCCACACGCGCATGGCGGCGGGCCCGGCGAGCTTCCAGCCCTGGTCCATTGGACCGCGGACCTCCGCGCCCAGCTCGACGTCGACGCCCAGCTCCTCCCGCACCTCGCGCAGCAGCCCATCCTGGCAGGACTCGCCGGGTTCGACCTTTCCGCCGGGGAATTCCCACTGCCCGGCCAGCGCCGGGGGACCCGATCGCCGGGCGGCCAGCAGCCGGCTCGGCGATTCCAGCGAATCGACCAGGGCGGCGCCCACGATCTGCTTCAGCGCGTTCATCGTCCCCCGTCCCCCTCCGCGGCGGCACCGGTCCGGGCGTCGCCGCCGGCGGGACGCTTGATGTCGGGCTCGAGGTAGATCATCGTCGCGGTGGGCACCGCGTCGCGGATGCGGATTTCGGCGGCGTCGATTGCGTGGGCGATGTGCTCGCCGGTGGCCCCTCCGGCGATGCCGATCTTTGCTGCCACCAGGATCTCGTCAGGGCCCAGGTGAAGGGTCTTGAGGTGGATGATCGGGGTGCCGTCCGAGGTGATCGCCTGTTCGATCTTGGCGATGTTCTCGCGGGACGCCGACTCGCCCAGTAGCAGGGACTTGGTCTCGATGGCCAGGATGACGGCGATGCAGACCAGCAGCAGCCCGATCATCGCCGTTCCCGCGGCGTCGAAGAGCCCATTGCCGGTCAACAGGGTCAACCCGACGCCGAGCAGGGCGAAGAACAGGCCGAGCAGCGCGCCGAAGTCCTCGAGCAGGATGACCGGCAATTCGGGGGACTTGGCGCGGCGGATGAACTCGACCCAGCCGGACGTGCCGCGGACGTGGTTCGATTCGCGGACGGCCGTGCGGAAGGAAAGCCCCTCGGCGATCAACGCCCCGACCAGGACCGCCAGCGGCACCCACCACCAGGGTCCCTCGAGGCCATGGGGGTCCTTGAACTTCTCGTAGGCCTCGAAGAGGGCGAACAGACCGCCGACGCTGAACAGGATGATGGAGACGATGAACGCGTAGATGTAGCGTTCCCGGCCGAACCCGAAGGGGTGTTCGGGGCTGGCCTGGCGCTTGGCCCGCCTGCCCCCAACGAGCAAAAGCACCTGGTTCCCTGAGTCGGCGACCGAGTGGATCGCCTCGGCCAGCATCGACGAGGACTGCGTGAGCAGCCAGGCCACGAATTTGAAGAGTGCAATGGTCAGGTTGGCCGTCAGGGCCGCGATGACCGCCTTGCTTCCACCGGATGCTGCCATGTTTCCGCCTCTCTCGTGGCGCCGTGCGCCGTCGGGATGGTCCATTCGACACGCTACTACGCGCCGGCGGGCCTGCCATCCCCCGCTGTCGTCGGCAGCTGGCCTGCACGGCGTTGGGCCCGCGCGGAGGCGTAGAGGCAGACCGTCGCCGCCGTGCCGACGTTCAGCGACTCGGCGACCCCGTAGAGCGGCACCGCGACCCGGTGTCCCGCGGCGGCCAGTTCGGACTCGGCCAACCCCTGCGCCTCGTTGCCGAAGAGCCAGGCGGTGGCATCCTCCAGCCGGGGTGCATCCTGCACGACGGCGGTGTCACCGGCCGCGAGGCGACGGCCGGCGCTGGCATCCTGCAGCGCATCGAGATCCACGGCACCGTAGCCGTCGGCAGCGAGCAGTTGCACTTCGGCGCGCGCTGCCGCCTCCACCAGCTCCCCGAAGGGCACCGCGGTGGCGATGGGCAGGTGGAAGACCGATCCGACGGTCGACCGGACCGCCTTGGGGTTGTAGATGTCGACGCTGCCTTCGATGAGCACGACGGCGTCGGCTCCGGCGGCGTCGGCAGCGCGCAGGATGGTCCCGGCGTTGCCGGGATCCTGGATGCGGCACAGCACGGCCACCAGGCGGGGACCTTTCGAGAAGACGTCGTCCAGGGTCGTTTCGGGGATGCGGCACACCGCGACGACACCCTGTGGGGTAACGGTGTCGGCCATGGCCGCCACCACCTGGGCACTGGCGGTGCGCAGCCGCACCCCGTCCCGCAGGACGCCCAGTTCCGGGTGGCGCTCGAGCATCTCGGGGGTCGCGAAGACCTCCTGGACGATCCCGCGTCGGCCCGCGGAGGCGGCCTCGTCGTGGCTGGCGAGCGCCTCGCGGACCGCTAGTGGCCCCTCGGCCAGGAACGCCATCCGTTTGGTGCGGCCCGGGCGCGTGGCCAGCCGGGCAACATCCTTGACCCGGTCGGCGCGTGGGTTGGTCATGTCCGGCTCGGCTGCATCCATGTGGAATACCTTATCGGGATCGGGCGGCGGGTCGGCCGGCAGGAGCTTGCCGGTATGCCGCGGCTCGTTAAACAGCGCAGGGGACGGAATCCACTCGGGATTCCGTCCCCTGGGACCGGCGGGCCCATGGCCCGCCGATGCCGTCCTGCCTACTTGGAGAACTGCTGGCGGGACTCGCCACCGGCCGGCTCGAAGCCTGCGGCCTTGGCGGCCTCGACGGAGTTGAACCAGAACTCCGGCTGGGTCTGCTCGTACCAGGTCGAACCCGGGACGTGGTACTTCTTGGACTGGTTGCCCTTGATGACGTATCCCTCGGGGGCATCCTGGCCGTCAACGGCCTTCACGACGCCTTCGCCATCGTTGGCGGCCTGTGGGGCAGCAGCTGCCTTGGGGGCTGCGGCCGGAGCGGCGGCCTTCGGGGCCGACTTGGCTGCGGGGGCGTTGACGTCGGCCGGCAGGGCTGCCTTGGCGACCTGGACGAGTGCGCCGAAGGCGTTGGCGTCGGAGACGGCGAGCTCGGCGAGCATGCGGCGGTCGACCTCGACCTCGGCGGCCTTCAGGCCCTGGATGAGGCGGTTGTAGGTCAGGCCGTTGGCGCGGGATGCAGCGTTGATGCGCTGGATCCACAGGCGACGGAAGTCACCCTTGCGCTTGCGGCGGTCGCCGTAGCTGTAGACGAACGAGTGGAGCAGCTGCTCCTTGGCCTTGCGGTACAGGCGCGAACGCTGACCGCGGTAGCCCTTGGCCCGCTCGAGGACGACCCGACGCTTCTTGTGGGCGTTGACTGCCCGCTTCACACGTGCCACGTGTGTACTCCTTAATATCTAGCCCTCGGTAGGCCTGCCATGCGGCGGCCGCTCCGGGGGAACTCCGTGGTTGGTTGGGAACACCAGGCTCCCGGTGCGTCTGCCTAGAGGCCCAGCATCCGCTTGATGGTCTTGGTGTCCGCTTTGGCCACGATCAGGTCACCCTTGAGCTGGCGCTTGAGGCTGGAGGGCTTGTGCTCCAGGTAGTGGCGGCGATTGGCCTGCTGGCGCTTGAGCTTGCCGCTACCGGTGAGCTTGAAGCGCTTCTTGGCTCCACTGTGGGTCTTGAACTTCGGCATGTCCGCCGTTCTCCTTACGTGCTCCCGTTGCCCTGTCGGACCGGGGATCTTGAGGGCTTCCAGGACTGGAAACCCGTGGGTCATCTGCGTCGCCCCGGGGGACGGACCACACCGGGCTACTTGCCCGGGCGCGGCTTCGCGGTGTTGCGTGGTGCCGGCTTCGGAGCAGGCTTGGGGGTAGCCGTCGGCTTCGGCGCCGGCTTGGCGGCCGGTTTCGGAGCCGCGGCGGGCTTCGGCGCTGCTGCAGGCTTCTCAGCAGCAGCCGGCTTGGCTGCAGCCGCGGGTTTCGCCGCGGGCTTGGACTCGGCCTTCGGCGTCGCCGCCGTGGGCTCCTCCGCGCTTGCCTTCGGCGTTGCCGCCTTGGGCTCTGCCGCGGCCTTTGCCTTGGCCTCTGCCGCTGCCTTGGCCTCTGCGGCTGCGGCTGCCTCATCGGCCTTCGCCTGCTCGGCGTTGTCCGCCTCGACCTTGGCCAAACGCGCCTTGAATTCGTCCGGGAGGTTGTCACCCATGGACTGCGTCATGGCAGGCTGATCGCCCGACGTGTCGACGCGGCCTTCTTTCACGGCCGATGCCTTGGCCTTGTCGTTCTCCCGCTGCGCCTGGCGACGGGCTTCGGCCTTGGCCTCGGCCTTGTTCTTCAGCGGTCCGACGACCATGACCATGTTGCGGCCATCAATGCGGGGGCTCGATTCCACAACCCCCACGGATGCAACGTCCTCGGCGAATTTGTTGAGCAGGCGGATACCCATCTCGGGGCGCTGCTGCTCGCGCCCGCGGAACTGGATCATGGCCTTGACCTTGTCGCCGGCGCCCAGGAAACGCAGGGCATGGCCCGTCTTCGTCTCGTAGTCGTGCTTGTCGATCTTGAGCCGGAAACGGACTTCCTTCAGAACCGTGTTCGTCTGGTTCTTGCGGGCCTCGCGCGCCTTGACGGCGGCTTCGTACTTGTACTTGCCGAAGTCCATCAACTTGCACACGGGAGGCTTTGCCGTCGGCGCCACCTCAACCAGATCAAGGTCGGACTCCGCGGCCAGACGCAATGCGTCTTCGATGCGGACGATGCCCACCTGTTCGCCATTGGGTCCAACCAGCCGCACCTCTGGGACGCGGATTCGATCATTAATGCGTGGATCGCTGATGTGTCACTCCTGCTGTTCGTCGTCGAGAACCACCGGCGACATGGAGAAGGCCTCCAGCTGCCGGGCAGTTGGAGGCCTGAGAATCGGTGCGGATGCTCTCGCACGCCGCGGAACTCGCGTTCCGTACCGAAGTGACCCGGCAACCTTGCGCGGTTACTGCGGGTGGGAGTAGGCCTCCACTTGCGTACTGGTTCGATCTTCGTCAACCATCCTGCCGTTTCGGGCCGGACACACGGACTAAGCAAAACCAGTCGGTCTGTGAAAAGCTTAGCAGCATGAGTACCCCTGAAACCAATCCGGACGCCTCCTTCGGCGATACCAACCATGTCCGCGACATCGCGGAGGTAGCCGCCGTCGAGGTCATCACGACTGCCGCCGTTCACCTGATGAGCGCCGCGGCGGTCAAATGCGGTCTTGCCGAGGGCGAGGACGCCGAGGAGCTGAAGGACCTCGACGAGGCGCGCAAGCTGATCACCGCCCTCGCCGGACTGATCACGGCTGCCGCCCCCGAGGTCGGATCCCAGCATGCCGGCCCGCTGCGCGACGGACTGCGGTCGCTGCAGCTTGCCTTCCGCGAGGCCTCGACCATCCAGGATGCCCCAGGGCAGGGACCGGGCGAGAAGTTCACCGGTCCGGTGAACTGACCCCTCCTGCACGCCCGGGAGGCCATCGCGGAAGCCGCGGTGGCCTCCCTTTTCCATGTCAGGGCCGATGGTGCCGTGGCCGGCGGTATCGGCTCGGCTGCCGGGACCGGTGGATCAGGCCTGCGCCGCGGGCCCCTGCAGTCCGAGTTCGAGCGAGTCGACTCGGGCGGCGAATTCCACGTCGGCACCCAGCACGCGTTGGAGCCGCTGGAGGGCGGCCGCCAGCTGGTCCTGGGACAGACCGGGGCGCAGGGAGACGTTGAGGCGCAGTTCGGGCCCCGGTCCCCCGCCGGGGATGACCGCTCCGTCGCCGGTGCGGGAGGCGACCCCGGGGCCGGGGGCGGCGGCCAGGCCGGTGATCACCGGGTCCGCATCTGCGGCTGCCTGCAGGACCGGCAGAAGCGACTCGTCCGCATAGCTGGGCGTCCATTCCCGTTGTTGAGCCAGGGCCCACATGCCGGGACGACGCACGACGAAGGTGGTTTCGGCCCCGGGATCGATGACGAGCAGCTGGGCCTTCTCCGCAACGGCCGACAGGGCCGCACGAGGTCCGAAGACGGCGACCGGTCGTGCGTCCGGATGCCAGGCCTGCAGGCGGTCCACGCTGCTGAAGACCGGCAATGCGGGGCGTCCGTCGGGGGCCTTGATGCTCACCAGGGCCATGTCGGCTTCCTTGTCCTCTGCGAAGCCGTGTTCCCCGATGCCGCCGTCGGCCAGCGTGGCCACGACCGGGACGAAAAGCCGGGCGCTAGCCAGGGCACGATGGACGTCCACCTCGTCGCCGGTTCCCGATTTCAGGGCCGCGATGGCGGCGACGTACCCGGAGTCCGGCTCGCCGTCGTCCTGGTCGAAGTTGTGCAGCGGATTGCCCCCGCCGGCGAGGTCGCGCCCCGCCCACGGCTGGCCAGCAGAGTCCGTGGGCTGGCCGGAGCGGCGCAATGCGGCCTCGATATGCCCGGGCAGGTGCCGTCCGATCGGCCGGGCGGGGGCATCGGGGGCAGAGCCCGCATCGGGTCCGGTGGCATCCGCCTCGGACATGGGCTACTTCCGGCCTGCGACGTCGAGGGCCTGGGGCAGCGTGAACTGCCCCGAGTACAGCGCCTTGCCCACGATGGCCCCCTCGACGCCCTCGGGCACCAGGGCGCGCAACTGCCGCAGGTCCTCCAAGCTGGAGATGCCACCGGAGGCGATGACCGGACGGCTGGTGCGGGTGCACATCTCCCGCAGCAGCCCGACATTGGGCCCGCGGAGGGTGCCGTCCTTGGTCACATCGGTGACGACGTAGCGGGCGCATCCGGCGTCTTCGAGGCGGGCCAGGACCTCCCACAAGTCCCCGCCTTCGCTGGTCCAGCCGCGGCCGGCCAACCTGGTGCCCCGCACGTCCAGCCCCACGGCGATCTTCTCACCGTGGCGGGCGATCGCCCGTGCCGTCCATTCCGGGTCCTCCAGCGCGGCGGTTCCCAGATTCACGCGCGCCGCACCGAACGCGAGGGCGCGCTCAAGGGACTCGTCGTCGCGGATTCCCCCGGACAGCTCGATCTTGATCCCCAGCTCCCGGGAGATCCTGGAGACGGCCTCGGTGTTGTTCCCCCGGCCGAACGCGGCGTCGAGGTCCACGAGGTGCACCCATTCGGCACCGTCCTGCTGCCACGCCAAGGCGGCGTCGAGGGGGTCGCCGTAGCCGGTTTCACTGCCGGCCTCGCCTTGGACGAGGCGGACTGCCTGGCCGTCGGCGATGTCCACTGCGGGCAGGAGTTCGAGGATGCTGGTCGTGGTCACTGTGGTGGTCTCCGGTCGTCGGGGGTGGTCGGGTCGGGCTCGCGTGGCGCTGCGCCGGCCCGGTCGTCTACTTCAGGGTCAGGACGTAGGCGGCGAGCAATGCCATGCCCGCCAGGACCCAGGCGGTGATGATCCAGGAGATGTGGGCCTTCTGCTGGCGCAGCGACAGAGCCCCGCCGGCCAGGATGCCGCCCAGGGCCATGAGGACGATGCTCCACATCAGGCCAGCGTCCCCAGCCAGTTGGCCAGAAGCTGTGCCCCGGCGTCGCCGGATTTCTCCGGGTGGAACTGGACCGCCGAGAGCGGCCCGTTCTCCACGGCGGCGATGAAGCGGCTTCCGTGTTCGGACCAGGTGACGGCAGGGGGCGTCATGCGCGGCTGGGCGACGGGGAAATCCCACGTCTGCACCGCGTAGGAATGCACGAAGTAGAAACGCTCGTCCTCGATGCCGGCGAAGAGGCGGGAACCGGGGGCCGCCTCGACGGTGTTCCACCCCATGTGGGGCACCACCGGAGCCTTGAGCAATTCCACGGTCCCCGGCCATTCGCCGAATCCAGCGGTGCGGATGCCATGTTCCACACCCTCGTCGAAGAACACCTGGTGGCCCACGCAGATGCCCAGAACGGGCCTTCCGCCGGCGATGCGACGGCCGATGAGGGGCCCCGCCCCCACGTCGTTCAGAGCCTGCATGACACTGGCGAAGGCACCCACCCCGGGGACCACGAGGCCGTCGGCTTCGCGGATGTCCTCCGCCGCGCGGCTGAGGGTGACCTCCGCACCGACGTGTTCAAGGGCGCGGACGGCGGATCGGATGTTTCCCGACCCGTAGTCCAGCACGGTGATGCGTGGGCCCGGCATCTACAGGGCCCCCTTCGTCGAGGGGATCGCACCGCCGGTGCGGACGTCGGGTTCGATGGCTTCCCGGAGCGCCCGGGCAAACGCCTTGAACTGGGCTTCCACGATGTGGTGCGGGTCGCGGCCGCCCAGGACGCGCATGTGCAGGCAGATCTGCGCGTGGAGCGTCAGCGCCTCGAAGACATGCCGCGTCAGCGATCCGGTGAAGTGGCCTCCGATGAGGTGGTACTCCTGCCCGGCCGGTTCCCCGCCGTGGACCAGGTAGGGCCGTCCCGAGATGTCGACGACGGCGTGTGCCAGTGCCTCGTCCAGCGGGATCGTGGCTTGGCCGAACCGGCGGATTCCCGCCTTGTTGCCCAGGGCCGTGCGCAGCACCTCCCCCAGGGTGATGGCCACGTCCTCAACGGTGTGGTGCACGTCGATGTGGGTGTCCCCCGTCGCCTGGACGGTGAGGTCGATGAGTGAATGCTTCGCCAGTGCCGTCAGCATGTGGTCGTAGAACGGGACACTGGTGCTGATGTTCGCGACGCCCGTTCCGTCGAGGTCGAGTTCGACGACGACGGTGGACTCGCTCGTGGTGCGCTCCAACCGGGCACGGCGGCCGCTGGGCAGTTCTGCAGACACAGACAATCCTTTGGTGTGGGGGAACGGGCAGCACTCGGACCACCCGGGGGTTAAGTCTAGCCTTCCAGCCCGGGGGCAGGACGGGCGGTGCCACCCACGAGCGCTTCAAGCGCTTCGAGGAAGGCCGTGGTCTCGGCTTCGGTGCCTGCGGTAACACGCAAGTGCCCGGGGATTCCGACGTCGCGGACCAGCACACCGGCGTCCAGCAAACCCTGCCAGACGTGGCCCGAGTGCTCGAGGCCGCCGAAGAAGACGAAATTTGAGTCGCTGACGGCCGGCGTCAGGCCCAGCCGCTTCAGCTCGGCGACGATCCGGTCGCGCTGGCCCTTGATGTCCTCGACAGTGGCCAGCAGCGCGTCCACGTGCTTGAGGGCCGCGTTCGCGGTGGCCTGGGTGACCGCCGAGAGGTGGTAGGGCAGCCGGACCAGCCGAAGCGCGTCGGCGATCTCCGGGGCGGCGGCGAGGTAGCCGAGTCGGGCGCCCGCCAAGGCGAAGGCCTTGCTCATGGTCCGCGTGACGATCAGGCGTTCCCGGCCGGGGATCAGGGTGAGTGCCGATTCGGTGCCGGCCAGGGCGAATTCGGCGTAGGCCTCATCGACGATGACGATGGAGTTGCTGGCCCGTCCGGCCTCGTACACGGCTTCGACCACGTCGAGGCCCAATGCGGTCCCGGTGGGGTTGTTCGGGGAGCACAGGATGACGATGTTCGGGGCCGCGGAGGTGACCTGCCGGGCGGCGGAGGCCGCGGTGAGCTGGAAGTCCTCGCTTCGTTCACCGGCGATGTAGGTGGTGTCGGTGCCGCTGGCCAACAGGGGGTACATCGAGTAGGTCGGCGGGAAGCTCATCACGGTGCGTCCGGGGCCGCCGAAGGCCTGCAGGATCTGTTGCAGCACCTCGTTGGAGCCGTTCGCGGCCCAGAGGTTTTCCGGCCTCAGACCGTGGCCGAGATACGCGGCGAGACGCTCGCGCAGTTCGGTGAATTCCCGATCCGGATAGCGGTTCAAGCCGGTTGCCGCGTCCGCAACGTCGTCGGCGATGGCCTGGCGGACGGCTTCCGGGAGGGGATGGGTGTTTTCGTTGACGTTCAGCAGGACGGCGACATCGAGTTGGGGCGCGCCGTAGGGTTCGATGCCACGCAGGTTGTCCCGCAGCGGCAGCTTGGCCAGTTTTTCCAGCTGATTACTCACCGCACCATTCTATTGGCCCATGGCCCATGCCGGGAATCACGGGCAGCTCTGGGGTCATATTCCGGCCTCAATCACCGGTGGGGACGAAGATCTCCTGTCCGGGAACGAGCACGGAGCCGCGCAGGTCGTTCATTTCGGTGATTTCGGCCACGACCTGCTGGCGGTCACGCTCCGGGGCGAACTCGGCGGCGAGCTCCCAGATGGTGTCCCCGTCCATGACGGAAACCGTAGTCGCCTCGACGGGCCTGGTTTCCGCAGCTCCCGACGCCATGACCGGTGCAGTGAAGATGCCCGCCAGGACGATGGCAGCCGTGGCAGCGAGCATCAGCGGCAGTCCGATCAGGATAAAGCGGCCGCGACGGGTCAGCTGGAGGGGTGCGGGGGACGCCTCCGGGCCTCGTGCCCGCTTGGATGCCGACGGGACACCGGTGCGGCCCGCTCCGACGAACACCGGGGCTGCGATTGCGATTTGCGCCATGGTCTTGCCTTCCTGTCGGCCCGCCGTAGCGGGAACCTGCTTACGGGCCATCAGCCCTTCTTCGAATGCATCTTCGAATGTTTTCATCATTTTTAGCATCTATGTACGAAGAATGTCGAGACACGTTCGAATAAACCTTTGAACGAACCGAGTGGGTCGCATAGAGTGGAACCATCGGCCGCACGACGAGAGTCCACCAGCCGCATCCGACATATTGCGCACAACTTCCGGTACGCCGGCGATCGACCAGGACGGGATGGACCATGAGCCCAGCGGAGAATCCGGCCCCCAAGAAGGCGCCCAAGAAACTGACGGATCGGCAACAGCAAATCCTCGACACGATCCAGCGCGCCGTCTCCGACAAGGGGTATCCTCCGTCGATGCGCGAAATCGGTGACACGGTCGGGTTGGCGAGCCTGTCCAGCGTGACCCACCAGTTGTCACAACTGGAAAAGCTCGGCTATATCCGGCGCGACCCGCGCCGCCCGCGCGCCATGGAGGTCCTGCAGGCACAGCAGCGCGGCGACGACACCATCGCGGGTGCGGCCGGCCCCGAGGCGGGACCGGCGGAGGTGCCGGAGAGTCTCTCAGGCCAGCCCCGCCCCTCCCTGTCGATTATCGGGACCGACGAATCCGCGGATGTCGCGAGGGTTCCGCTGGTCGGCAGAATCGCCGCCGGTGGGCCGATCCTTGCGGACCAGTCCGTGGAGGACGTCATGTCGCTTCCCCGCCAGCTGGTTGGCCATGGTGAGTTGTTCATGCTCAAGGTCAGCGGCGATTCGATGGTCGAGGCTGCGATTTGCGATGGGGACTGGGTGGTCGTGCGCCGCCAACAGCATGCCGAGAACGGCGATATCGTGGCGGCGCTCCTGGACGACGAAGCCACGGTCAAGACCTTCCGCCAGCGTGACGGGCATACCTGGCTCCTACCCCAGAACCGCCAGTACGAACCGATCCTCGGCGACCATGCCACAGTCATGGGCAAGGTCGTTTCGGTGATGCGCTCGATCTAGCTGCACTCCATCCCGGCATGTCCGCAGGGTCCTCCGTCAGCCGACGGAGGACCCTGCCTTTTCATGCGCTTCCGGCGGCCAGGCGGCGCAGCGAACCGAGGACGACGTCCTTGTCCGTCGTAGCCCACATCGGAGGAAGCGAGGCGCGCAGGAAGTTCCCGTAGCGCTCGGTGGCCAGGCGGGAGTCCAGCACGGCGACCACGCCGCGGTCGGCCGTGGAGCGGATCAGTCGACCCGCGCCCTGGGCCAGCCGGACTGCGGCATGGGAGGCGGAGACGGCCATGAAGCCGTTGCCTCCGTGCCGGGCGACGTCCCGGCTGCGGGCGGTGGACAACGGATCGTCCGGCCGGGGAAAGGGGATCCGGTCGATGACGACCAGCCGGCACGAGTCACCGGGAACGTCGACGCCTTGCCACAGGGTCATGGTGCCGAAGAGGCACGTATCGCGCTCGTCGGCGAACTGCTGGACCAGCGAGGACATGCTCGATTCGCCCTGGCAGAGGATATCGGGGGCCACACGCGGCCGGAGGGCTTCGGTGGCCTCCTCGGCGGCGCGCCGCGAGGAGAAGAGTGCCAGCACTCCGCCGCCGGATGCATCGATCAGGTCCGCCAACTCATCCAATGCCTCCGGAGCGAGGCTGCGGGATGGCTTGGGCAGATGCCGGGCAACGTAGAGCATGCCTTGCCGCGCGTAGTCGAAGGGGCTGCCAACGTCGACGCCGGTCCACGCGGGGGCGCCCTCCCCCAGCAGGCCCAGTGATCCGGCCACCGGCTCGAAGGCGGCGCCGATGGCCAGGGTGGCCGAGGTCAGGATGACGGTGCGCCCATCGAACAACCCCTCGCGCAGCTTGCCGGCAACCGACAGTGGTGCGACATTGATGGTTGCCGGGGCCGTGTCGTCCGCCGCGGTGTATCCGGCGCCCGGGGTGAAGCTCCCCTGGCGTGATATCCACACCACCTCGCGTTCATCGGACGGTCCATCGAGCCGGTCGCACTGTTCCACCAGGTACATCAACTGCGACCGGGCCATCTGCCGTCCGCCGTCTGCCGTATCGCCATTTGCGGGTTTGGAATCGGAGAGGGCAACCCGGGCGGCCTCGCGTACCGCGGCCACAGCGGCCCGCTGGCCCTCGTTCAGCCCCTTGGGGAGCAACCCGGTCGCAACGCCCTCGAGGGCAGCTGCCAGGGACTTGCCCGCCTGGCTCAGGGCCTCGACGGCGACTCCCTTGCAGTTGCGCCGGGTGGCCGTTGCGGCGGCGGTGACCATGGCCGCCGACAGGGGCCGGGTGACCGAGCTGGTGACCCGGTCCTGGAGTTCGTGGGCCTCGTCGATGATCACCGTGTCGAATTCCGGGAGCACCGCCAGCCCCTCGAATGCGGACACGGCAAGCATTGCATGGTTGGTGATCACGATGTCTGCCTCACCGGCCTTCTTCCGCGCCAATTCGCTGAAGCATTCCTCGGCCATCGGGCACTTCTGGGCACCGAGGCAGTCCATGGCGGTGACCGAGACCTGTCGCCATGCGCGTTCGCTGACGCCCGGGACCAGGTCGTCGCGGTCTCCGCTCTCGGTTTCCTCGGCCCACTCGCGCACCCGCACGACTTCCTGGCCCAGAGCCGAGGTCGGACCTCCGCCGGTTGTCAGCGGGCGGGCGGAACCCTGGTCGTCGAGCGCGAACAGGGCGCCTTCGTCGTCGTCGGGGTAACCTCCCCCGAGCTTGTACTTGCACACGTAGTTGGATCGGCCCTTGGCCAGGGCCACATCGAGGCGGCGGAGCAGCTCGTCGTCGAGGTTCTCCAGCAGCCGGGGCACGTCGCGTCCGACGATCTGTGCCTGCAGAGCCAGCGTCGCCGTGGAGACCACCACCGGCTTATCCGACTCGAGCGCATGGGCGATGGCCGGGACCAGGTACGCCAGGGACTTGCCGGTTCCCGTACCGGCTTGCACCAGCAAGTGGCGTCCGCTGTCGAGGGACTCCACGACCTGTTTGGTCATTTCATGCTGGCCTGGCCGGCTCTGCCCGCCCATGCCCTCGACGGCTCGGTCCAGGAGGGCGACGACGTCCTCTACCTCAGCCATGGACGACGAACTGCTCCAGTTCCGCGGCGAGGCCGCCGCGTACCTTGACGGACATGTGGGTTCCCTCCGTGGTGTGTTCGGTGGCGAGGATTTCCGCATCCGTGCCATGTAGGCGGTTCACGAGGTCGCCCCGGTCGTAGGGGATCAGCAAATCCATGCTGACGTCGGGCCGCGGGATGGACGCGCTGATCTTGTCCAGCAGTTCCGGGATGCCGCCGCCCGTCCGGGCGGAGACCACGACGTGGTTGGGTTCGCGCTGGCGCAGGCGTTCGACCACGAAGGGATCGGCGATATCGGCCTTGTTCAAGACGATGATCTCCGGAATGTCCTGGGCCTCGACTTCCGTGAGGACCTGTCGGACGGCGTGGATCTGACCCTCCGGGTCCGGATGCGATGCGTCGACCACGTGGAGGATGAGGTCCGCGTCGGCGATCTCCTCGAGCGTGGACCGGAACGCCTCCACCAGCTGAGTCGGCAGCGCGCGGACGAAGCCCACCGTGTCGGCGAGCGTGTATCCCAGGCCGTCGTCGGTTTCCGTCCGGCGGACGGTGGGGTCCAGTGTGGCGAACAGCGCGTTCTCGACGAGGGCGCCGGCGTCGGTGAGCCGGTTCAGCAGGGAGGACTTCCCGGCGTTCGTGTATCCGGCAATGGCAACTGCGGGTACGGCGTTGCGTTTGCGGTTGGAGCGTTTGGCCTCGCGGGCCGGTTTCATGCCCTTGATCTCGCGGCGGAGCTTGGCCATGCGGTCGCGGATGCGTCGGCGGTCCAGTTCGATCTTGGTCTCGCCGGGACCGCGTGATCCGATGCCGCCGCCGGCGGTGCCGACCCGTCCGCCGGCCTGGCGTGACATCGATTCGCCCCAGCCACGCAAGCGCGGCAGCAGGTACTCGAGTTGGGCGAGCTCGACCTGGGCCTTGCCCTCCCGGCTCTGGGCATGCTGGGCGAAGATGTCAAGGATCAGCGCGGTACGGTCGATGACCTTCACCCGCACGATGTCCTCGAGGGCGCGGCGCTGGGACGGCGCGAGCTCGGAGTCGATGACCACGGTGTCGGCACCGGTGCTGGCCACGATGTCGCGCAGCTCCAGGGCCTTGCCCGACCCGAGGAATGTTCCCGGGTCTGGTTTGAGGCGGCGCTGGACGAGGCCGTCGAGGACCTCGGATCCTGCGGTCTCGGCCAACGCGGCGAGCTCGCGCAGGGAGTTCTCGGCTTCCTGGGCGGTTCCCTCGGTCCAGATCCCGGCCAGGACCACGCGTTCCAGGCGTAGTTGCCGGTATTCGACCTCGGTGACGTCTTCGAGCTCGGTGGACAGCCCGGCAACCCGGCGCAGTGCATTGCGCTCTGCCAGGTCGCGTTGCTCCCCGTCGGCGCTCGAGTGCTCCTCGGCATCGCGGCCGAGTGCCAACGCGCGTCCGCCTAGTGCGGACTGGCCGGCCCCTGCCGTCCGGCCCGTGGCGCGGCCGGCGGCATCGTCGGACGCCAGGATGCGTTCGATGACGGACTGGATCTCGTCCTCGGGCAGGTCGCGGTCGTCTGGATTGGGCTCGTTGTGAGTGGTCATGTTCCCCTTTGATGGTGCTGCCACCAATTCTAGTCGGCTCCCCCGACACGTCGAGGATTTCCTCCAGCGGCCGAATGCCCGCGCGGCGGAAAGTCGTGAGTGATTGGGAGAACTCTATCACTCCGGGACGCGTACCCTGATCGCGTCAATTCGCCTTGGCGCCCCGGGCCCGTTAATCTTCCACACATGGGTTCGGACCACTACTTCAGCGCACAGCCGTCAACGCCATTCACCCGCAAGCGCGTCCGGGTGGTCCTCGGCGGGACGGAACGGACCCTCAGCACCGCCGGCGGCATCTTCAGCCCGGATGGCATCGACAAGGGCACCGCAGTGCTGCTCGACGGCGTTCCGGCGCCTGCGGCCGAAGGCGATCTGTTGGATATCGGGTGCGGCTGGGGCCCGCTGGCCCTGACGATGGCCCTGGCGTCCCCCGCGGCGACGGTCCACGCGGTCGACGTGAACCAGCGCAGCGTGGAGCTCACCCGGGAAAATGCCTCCGCGCTGGAACTGGGAAACGTCGTGGCCTCCGCACCCGAAGCCGTTCCGGAAGCAGCCCGCTTCCAGACCATCTGGTCCAATCCCCCGATCCGCGTGGGCAAGGACGTCCTGCACGAGATACTGCTCCACTGGCTGCCCCGCCTGGCTCCGGGGGGAACGGCGTGGCTGGTGGTGCAGAAGAACCTCGGCTCGGACTCCCTGCAGTCGTGGCTGGCGCGCGAACTGCCGGAGGGGCTTGCCGTCTCGCGGCATTCGACGGCCAAGTCGTTCCGCATCCTGCGCGTGGACCGTGCCGTCGAGGCAGCGCGTGACGAGCCGGTGGTGGCGGGCTAGGCGACGACGCCTTCGGCCACCAACACCGCCGGACCGTCGAGGACCACATGTTCGCGCCCATCCGCTGCGATGGTGAATCCCACGGATACGGTGCCGCCGGGCACGCGGACGTCCCACCGTTCGGCCGCGACGCCACCGGCCCAGTGCCGGGTGGCCACCACGGCTGCGCAGGCACCCGTACCGCATGACTGGGTCTCCCCGACACCCCGCTCGTGGACGCGCATGCGGATCGCTCCGACCCCATCGGTGACCAGGGGATCGGCCGGCAGCACGAACTCCACATTCGTTCCGTGTTCGGGGACGGGATCCACCACCGGCGCCCGGTGCAGGTCGAGCTCGTCGAGCTCGACGGCCTCGGAAACGGCCACGACGGTATGCGGATTGCCCATGCTCACGCTCAGGCCCGGACGGGGCACTTCCATCCCGGCGTCGACGACCGAGTCGAGGGCCCGCTCGTCGGCCTGATGCGGGAAGATGAATTCCCACGGGCCCATGTCCACGGCGTAGCCCGCAGCCGAGCGGGTGATGATCTTCACCCCGGCGCGGGTTCCGATGGCGAGCGCTTCGCCGTCGTCCAGGGCCACGAGTCCGCGTGCGACCAGGAAGTGCACGAAGACCCGCACCCCGTTGCCGCACATCTCGGAGACCGACCCGTCGCCGTTGCGGTAGTCCATGAACCATTCGGCGTCGCCGTTCTCCGCCAACACTGCGCGGCCTTCGGCCAGCGTTTCGGAGCGGACGGCGCGGATGAGGCCATCGGCCCCGAGCCCCAGGTGGCGGTCGCACAACGCGGCGACCTGCTCGGGGAGGATGTCCTGCGCGTTCGCCGGGTCCGCGACAAGGATGAAGTCGTTTCCTGTCCCGTGCCCCTTGGTGAAGGCCAAACCGGAGAGTTCCCGGAGTCGTTCGGCGTGCTGTTCGGGGACCTTGATGCTCATGGTCCTAGCCTACGTGGCCGGGGGACCTTCGAAGTCCCGCACGGCGGCCGAGAGGGTGTCCACCAGGCACGGGTCGGTGGAATCGAACCATCGGACGCGCGGGTCCGCGCGGAACCACGTGACCTGGCGCCGGGCAAACCTGCGGGTGGCGACCGTGGTGGCCTCGATGGCCTCCTCGATGGTGCAGGTCCCGTCGAGTGCCTGGGTGAACTGCGCGTAGCCGATGGCCCGGGACGCGGTCTTGGTGTCGCGCAGCCCCTGGGCCAGCAGCCGCTCGACCTCGCCGAGGAGCCCTGCCTGGTGCATGGTCCGGACCCGGCGCTCCAGACGCTGGTGCAGGAGCGGCCGGTCCAGGTCCAGGCCGAGCTGAAGGCTCCGCTGCTGGTATTTCCGCTCGGGCATGTAGGAGCTGAAGGTCCGCCCGGTGATTTCGTGGACCTCGAGGGCGCGGATCAGCCGGCGATCGTCGAGTCCCCGGGCTGCGGAGGCGGGGTCTGCCGCAGCCAGGCGCTGGTGCAGCCCTGCCGTACCGTGGTCGGCCGCTTCCCGCTCCAATCGGCGGCGGACGGCTGGGTCGGTGGGAGGGAACTCGAGTTCGTCGAGCGCTGCCCGCACATAGAGTCCGGAACCGCCGACGAGGATCGGCAGCCGGCCCCGCTCCTGGATGGCCGAGATGGCCGTGCGGGCCTGCGCCTGGAAGGCGGCGACGCTGGCTTCTTCGCTGAGGTCCAGGATGTCGAGCAGGTGGTGGGGGATGCCGCCGCGTTCTCCCACGCCGAGTTTGGCGGTGCCGATGTCCATCCCGCGGTAGAACTGCAGGGCATCGGCATTGACGATCTCCCCGCCGAGTTCGCGGGCCAGGCCGATGGCTGCGTCCGATTTGCCGGTCCCCGTCGGGCCGACCAGCGCAATGACCGGCCGGGGCCGCATGCTAGGCACGGGGCGGCAGCGCCGGCATCCCCAGGGACACGCCGTTGCCGTTCGCCGCTGCCGGGGCCGTCCCGGCGCCGCAGGATTCTGCCTGGGAGCGGTCCCACGCGTCGCCGGCCCGGGACCGGCGCAGCTGGTAGTCCGCCGCCGTCGCCGGGTCGGCCACGAGGTGGAAGGCGGCGGCCTCGGTGATGGTGACGGTCACGAGGTCCCCGGGACGTGGCTGCTCGGCTGCCTCGGGTACGGAGAAGTGCACCAGCCGCTGGTCCCTGGCCCGGCCTGAGAGGCGGTGGGTCTGCTCTGCCTTGCGGCCCGACTGCGCGGTGACCATCACCTCGACCTCGCGACCGACCTGCCGGCTGTTCTCCTCTGCGCAGATCCGGTCCTGCAGGGCAGTCAGCCGTTCGTAGCGTTCCTGGACGACGTCCTTGGGCAGCTGGTCGGCCAGCTCCGCAGCGGGTGTGCCCGGGCGCTGGGAATACTGGAACGTGAAGGCACTGGAGAACCGCGACTGCTCGACGACGTCGAGGGTCGCCTGGAAGTCCTCCTCGGTCTCGCCGGGGAAACCGACGATGATGTCGGTCGTGATGGCTGCTTCGGGCATGCGCTCGCGCACGCGGTCGAGGATCCCCAGGAACTTCTTCGACCGGTAGGACCGGCGCATCTCCTTGAGCACCTTGTCCGAGCCCGATTGCAGGGGCATGTGCAGCTGCGGCATGACATTGGGGGTTTCTGCCATCGCGGCAATCACGTCGTCGGTGAAGGCCGCCGGATGGGGGCTGGTGAACCGGACGCGTTCCAGGCCCTCGATTTCGCCGCAGGCCCGCAGGAGCTTCCCGAAGGCCAGGCGGTCCCCGAATTCCACGCCGTACGAATTCACGTTCTGGCCCAACAGCGTGACCTCGATGGCCCCGTCGTCGACGAGTGCCTGGACCTCGGCCAGGATGTCACCGGGGCGCCGGTCGCGTTCCTTGCCGCGCAAGGAGGGGACGATGCAGAAGGTGCAGGTGTTGTTGCAGCCGACGGAGATCGACACCCAGCCGGAGTAGACGGAGTCCCGCTTGGTGGGAAGGGTCGAGGGGAAGACATCCAGGGATTCGAGGATCTCCAGCTGGGCTTCGTTGTTGTGGCGGGCCCGTTCGAGCAGCGTGGGCAGCGAGCCGACATTGTGCGTGCCGAAGACGACGTCGACCCATGGCGCCTTGCGCAGGATGGTCTCCCGGTCCTTCTGGGCCAGGCATCCGCCGACGGCGATCTGCATGCCCGGGTGTTCTTCCTTGACATGGGCCAGCCTGCCGAGGTTGCCGTAGAGCTTGTTGTCGGCGTTCTCGCGGACCGCACAGGTGTTGAAGACGACAACGTCCGCGGTCTGCGCGGGATCGTCCTGGGCGACCATGCCCGCGTCCTCGAGCAAACCGGCCAACCGCTCCGAATCATGGACGTTCATTTGGCAGCCGTAGGTGCGGACCTCGTAGCTGCGCGTCGGGGCCGTCGGGTCCACGGGGGAATCAGTGCTGGGAATGGTCAAACTCACCCCCCAAGGGTACCGAATGGACCACCGGCCACGGGAATCCACCGGTTCCCGGCACCGCGCCTCAGTCCCGCTGCGCGGGCCAGACCTCGTTGACCACCCGGAAAGCGATACCGGGTCCGTAGCCCTTGCGGCCGAGCATGGACACCAACCGGCGCACGCCCTTGTCGTGGTCAAGCCCCGCCGGCATCGTCCTGGCCTTCTTTTCCACGAGCTCGCGGGCCATCTCGAACTCGTCGTCGGAGCTGACCTGCTCAAGCGCGGCGTCGGCTAGTTCATCGCTGATGCCCTTGTCCCGTAGCTCGCGTCGCAACATGAGGCGGGACAGTCCACGGGTCCGCGCGCGGCTGCGGACCCACGCATCGGCGAAGGCGGCGTCATCGATGAGCTGGAGCTCCTCGAAGCGGTCCAGAACATGCCGTGCGGCATCGGCGGGAACGTCCCGTTCGGCGAGTTTGTCCGCGAGTTGCCGGCGGCTTTTGGGTGACCCGGTGAGTTGGCGCAGGATGATCGCCCGGGCCGAGGCCTCCGGGTCCGTGTCCGCTGGCCCTCCACCGGACGTGCCCGCCGACGGCTCCCCCGAAGCGGCGGAGTCGTCCCCCGTCCCGTCCGGATCGGCCGTCCGGCCCCGCCGTTGCCGTCGACCGGGGCGCGTCGCTTCCCCGGAAGCTTCCCCTGGGGAACCACCGGGGAACAGCGAGCCCACGGTTCCGTCGCCGGCACCCGTGAGCCCGCTGTAGTCATCTGCCTGGTTCCCCATGCCGGGCTGCAGTTCGATCAGGCCCGGCTAGGAGTCGTTGCCGACGGCCCGCAGTTGCGGATCGCCTGGTTCCCCGGGAGTGGCACCGATGCCGAGCTTTTCCTTGATCCGCCGTTCGAGCTCGTCGGCCAGATCTGGGTTGTCGCGCAGGAACTTGCGGGCATTTTCCTTGCCCTGGCCCAGCTGGTCGCCGTCGTACGTGAACCACGCACCGGACTTCTTGACGAAGCCCTCTTCGACACCCATGTCGATCAGGCCGCCTTCCCGGGAGATGCCGACACCGTAAAGGATGTCGAATTCCGCCTGCTTGAACGGCGGGGCCATCTTGTTCTTGACTATCTTCGCGCGGGTGCGGTTGCCGACCGGGTTCGTCCCCTCCTTGAGGGTCTCGATGCGCCGGACGTCGATGCGCACGGACGCATAGAACTTCAGGGCCTTGCCACCCGTGGTCGTCTCGGGGCTGCCGAAGAAGACACCGATCTTCTCGCGCAGCTGGTTGATGAAGATGGCCGTGGTCTTCGTCTGGCTGAGGCGTCCGGTGATCTTGCGCAGGGCCTGGCTCATCAGGCGGGCCTGCAAGCCGACGTGGCTGTCACCCATCTCGCCTTCGATTTCCGCACGCGGCACCAGGGCGGCGACGGAGTCGATGACGATGATGTCCAGCGAACCGGAGCCGATGAGCATGTCCATGATTTCCAGCGCTTGCTCACCGGTGTCCGGCTGCGAGACGAGCAGGGCATCGGTGTCAACGCCGAGCTTCTTGGCGTATTCGGGGTCGAGCGCGTGCTCTGCATCGATGAAGGCTGCGATCCCGCCATTGCGCTGCGCGTTGGCCACCGCGTGCAGCGCCACGGTGGTCTTGCCCGAGGATTCGGGGCCATAGATCTCCACCACACGGCCGCGCGGCAGCCCGCCGATTCCCAGGGCGATGTCCATGGCAATCGAGCCGGTGGGGATGACCTCGATCTTGGCGCGGGTGTCGTCGCCCAGGCGCATGACCGATCCCTTGCCGTACTGCTTGTCGATCTGCGCCAGCGCTGATTCGAGAGCCTTTTCGCGGTCCATTGCTGCGGCCATCATTCACCTCGGTTGTCTTGTGGCCGTATCGGCCTGTTGTCGTCCTGCTTCACACGGTATGCGCCACGCCGGACAATTTGGCGCGCGCCGGCTTTCCTGTGGAGAACCGGCGACTGCCCCGTGTCATGTCTCTGCTGACAGCCTACAACTTCTCCGAACACATATTCGAACAACAATGCGGCGTGTCATGGCGGATCAACTCTTGGGCGCGATGTCGCGGCCCAGACGACGCGATACGGGGACATCCTGCTTTTCGCAGATCGCCAACCACACCTTGCGGGGTTCGACACCTGCATCCAGGGCGTCCCGGGCGCTGCGGCCGTCCAGTTCACCGAGCACCAGTTCGGAGGCGAGGACCCGGGAATACCCCGAGCCGAACTCGTCGTCCATCAACCGCCAGAAGTCACTAAGTCTCACGTCGACCATTCTTCCACGATGTTGTCCTTCCGACCCTAAGATGGTGCCATGAGCGAACCTGGCCCCGGCGAAGATGCCGAACGGACCCGTGCGATCCACGACATGGAGGAGCAACTGAGCTTCCTTTGGCGCAGGGCACGCTCCAACGGCAACAAGGTGGCCAAGCAGGTTCATCCCGACATGGAGCCCGGCGCCTACGGCCTGCTCGCCGCCCTCCAGCGCCGCGGCAGCCTCCGGCTGACGGATCTGGCCGCCGAGATCGGTGTCGGCAAGCCATCGGTCAGCCGCCAGGTCAAGATGCTCGAGGACCTCGGCGTGCTGACCAAGGTGGCCGATCCAACGGACGGACGGGCCCAGTCGATCACCCTGACCGAGGTCGGAGCCCGGCAAC
This sequence comes from Arthrobacter sp. JSM 101049, assembly GCF_041679245.1. Classification (NCBI taxonomy): domain Bacteria; kingdom Bacillati; phylum Actinomycetota; class Actinomycetes; order Micrococcales; family Micrococcaceae; genus Arthrobacter; species Arthrobacter sp. JSM 101049. The sequence continues at coordinate 48,664 of NZ_JBGFFC010000010.1, forward strand.
TGGCAACCGCCCAGATCTCCCGCCAGCAGATCTTCCGCGACCTCTTGTCCGACTGGCCCGACGCGGACCTCCAGACACTGGCGGATTTGCTGACCAAACTGAACCGCTCCTACCTCAACGAGCGGGGCTGACCAACGAGAAAGGGGCAGCCGCGTCGGCGGCTGCCCTTTCTCGTTGACGTCCGGATGCGGACCCGGATCCCGGGTCGCGCTCCGACACCTGTGGCTAGTGGGACGGGGCCATGTCCTGCGGCAGGGCCTCGGTCCAGTCCTCGGGAAGGACCGTGGCGAACTGGTTGGTGAGATCCGACGGCACGGTGTCCGGGATGTCAACGCCCTCGGCCATGGCTACGCGGTCGCTGACCTCGCGCAACATGAGGGACAACGGGACATCAAGCGCCCCGCAAATCGATGAGAGCAATTCGGACGATGCTTCCTTCTGTCCACGCTCCACCTCGGAGAGGTAACCAAGGGAAACGCGCGCGTTGTGCGAGACCTCGCGCAGGGTCCGGCCCTGACGCTGGCGGACATCCCGCAGGACGTCTCCGATCTCGTGGCGGAGTACTACCATTTTGGGCTCCTTGTGCTCGCGATGGGCATCTTCTGTCAGTCCCACATCACGCCAACGGACGACGCCGTTTACGGATACGGGTTGCTTGACCATGTGTATCGCCTTACTCCTTCAGATCCTGTACCAGGAAGCTCCTGGCGGTGGGGTCCGGGTGTGGACCCTGTAGTTTCTTCAACTCACGGGATCCTTGTTTTGTTCCCATGCCCCCACCCTAGCCACAACGGGGCCCACACTGCCAGCACTACGGGGCCGTTGTGGACGCGGCCTTTCCAGCGAGCAGCGTGCAGAGCTGCTCCAGCGCCGCATTGCGCGCCCTGGCGCGGATCCTCTGGCGGCCACCTGCCAGGTGGAGCTCGAGTGAACCGCTGCCTCCGGCGGAGGCGTACCCGATGTACACGGTGCCGACGTCCTTGCCGTCATGGGCCTGTGGGCCCGCGACCCCGGTGCTCGACACCGCGAGGTCGGCTCCGCAGGCCCGGCGCGCTCCCTCGGCCATCTGGCGCGCGACCTCCGGGTCCACCGAGCCCTTATCCTCCAGCAGGCCCGCGTCGACGCCGAGCACGTCCTGCTTGACCTGGTTGTGGTAGGCGACGACTCCCCCGCGCAGCACCGCGGAGGCCCCGGGGACGTCGGCGATGGCCGCGGCGATCCAGCCTGCGGTCAGCGATTCGGCCGTGGCGACGGTCAGCGCCCGGCGCGTCCCCTCGGACACGATCCGTTCCGCGGCGGTGTGCCGTTCGCCGTCGTTCATTGCTGCTGCCCGTGGCCCTGGGCGGGTTCCATCCGGGCAGCCTGGATGATGTAGTCGATGCCGGTGTAGACGGTGATCACCAGGGCCAGCAGGATGACGACCAGCGCCACGACGGACAGCCAGCCGATCTCGGGGGTGATGGGCAGCAGGAGCAGGCCCAGCCCGGCCGTCTGGGTGACGGTCTTGAGCTTCCCGCCGCGCGATGCCGCGATGATCCCCCGGCGGATGACGGCGAAGCGCAGGATGGTGATGCCCAGTTCGCGGACCAGGATGACGATGGTGACCCACCACCACAATTCCCCGAGCCAGGACAGCGTGACCAGCGCCGCGCCGAGCAGGAGCTTGTCGGCGATGGGATCGGCGATCTTGCCGAAGTTGGTGATCAGTCCCCGGCTGCGGGCCAGGTCCCCGTCGAGCTTGTCCGTGTACATCGCCAGGGCGAAGAGGGCGACGGCCACCCAGCGGAGGACTCCGTGCTGCTCGTGGTCGGCCACCAGCGCCCAGACGAAGAACGGGACCATGATGATCCGCAACGTCGTCAGGACGTTGGCGATGTTCAGGGTCGGGACGGGCTGGGGCGTGGGGTCCGCCGGGGATTCAGTCACGTTTTCAGGTTACCGTCCGGTGAGGTTCCAGGCGTCCTCGGAACCGGAGCCATCGTCGTCGTCGTGGTAGTCGGTAGCCTGAGGACGGGAGTCGAGGTCCTCGGCGACGAGGTCGGTGCCGTAGTGGTTTGCATTGGCGTTCTCGACCAGGGCGGCCTCCGCGGGCGGGGCCTCCTGCGCGGTGGCCGGGGCGGTGTCCCCGCGCATGGCGGCCAGCACGGCGGGCAGGTCGTCGGGTTTGACCAGCACGTCGCGGGCCTTGGAGCCCTCGGACGGGCCGACCACGCCGCGCGATTCGAGCAGGTCCATCAGCCGGCCGGCCTTGGCGAAGCCGACGCGCAGCTTGCGCTGGAGCATCGAGGTGGAACCGAACTGCGTGGTGACCACCAGCTCGGTGGCCTGCAGCAGGACCTCGAGGTCGTCGCCGATGTCGTCGTCGATCTCCTTCTTCGGCGCCTCGACGGCCACGTCCTCGCGGTAGACGGCGGTGAGCTGGCCCTTGACGTGCTCGACGACCCGGTGGATCTCCGATTCGGTGACCCAGGCACCCTGGACGCGCATGGGCTTGGAGGCGCCCATGGGCAGGAACAGCGCGTCGCCCTGGCCCAGCAGCTTCTCGGCGCCCGGCTGGTCCAGGACCACGCGGGAGTCGGTGACCGAGGAGGTGGCGAACGCCATGCGCGAGGGCACGTTGGCCTTGATCAACCCGGTGACCACGTCCACGGACGGCCGCTGGGTGGCCAGGACCAGGTGGATGCCAGCGGCACGGGCGAGCTGGGTGATGCGCACGATCGAGTCCTCGACGTCGCGCGGGGCGACCATCATGAGGTCGGCAAGCTCGTCGACGATCACCAGCAGGTAGGGATAGGGCTTCAGGATGCGCTTGGAGCCCTCGGGCGGGACGACCTTGCCGTTGCGCACCCCCTTGTTGAAGTCGTCGATGTGCTTGTACCCGAAGTTCGCCAGGTCGTCGTAGCGGGTGTCCATTTCCCGCACGACCCACTGCAGGGCCTCGGCGGCTTTCTTCGGGTTGGTGATGATCGGGGTGATCAGGTGCGGGACGCCCTCGTAGGCGGTCAGCTCCACGCGCTTGGGGTCGACCATGACCATGCGCACCTCGTCCGGGGTGGCGCGCATGAGGATCGAGGTGATCATCGAGTTCACGAACGAGGACTTGCCCGCGCCGGTGGCGCCGGCGACGAGCATGTGGGGCATCTTGGCCAGGTTGGCGACCACGAATCCGCCCTCGACGTCCTTGCCGACACCCATGACCATGGGGTGCTCTGTCTTCCGGGCCGCGTTCGAGCGCAATACGTCGCCAAGTGCGACGACTTCCTTGTCGGCGTTGGGGATCTCGATGCCGATGGCGCTCTTGCCGGGGATCGGCGAGAGGATCCGCACGTCCGAGGAGGCCACCGCGTAGGAGATGTTCTTGGACAAGGCCGTGACGCGTTCGACCTTGGTGCCCGGGGACAGTTCGATCTCGTAGCGGGTGACCGTGGGGCCGCGGCTAAAGCCGGTGACCTGGGCGTCGACCTTGAACTGGTCCAGCGTGTCGGTCAGGGCCCTGACGACGGCGTCGTTGGCTTCCGAGCGCTCCTTCGCCGGGGGCCCGGCCGGCAGGAACTCGGAGTTGGGCAGCGTGTAGGCCACATCGCCGGAGAGCTGGAGCTGTTCGGTGCGCTGCGGGATCGGGGTCAGCGGGGCCGGCTGCGCGACCGGGTTGGAGGGCACGTTCGACGCGGCTGCGCCGGCCGGCGGCGCCCCGGCGAGCATGCCGTTGATCGCCGTCGTGTCCAGGGCCTCCGTGGCCGGTTCGCTCTCGGAGCCCGCGCCGAGGCCGACGTCGTTCTTGACCTTCTCCATCGCCTTCTCGGCGGCGGTGGGGCGGCGCACGCCGGGCGGGATGGTCGGTTCCGGTGCGGTGGCCGGAGCCTCGTCGTCGTCGTGGATGACGGCCTTGTCGTAGGCCTCGTCGCCGGAGAGCGCCTCCGCGGCGGCTGCCTCGGCCTCCTCCACCCGCTGGCGTGCACGGGCGGCCTTGCCGAAGCGCCGGCTCCGCTTGGGCTTGCCCTCGCCGCGGTCGCGGGTCCGGTCGGCGTAGAGGTAGCTCTGGTCGTGTTCGGGATCCTCGGGGTCGAACGGTGCGGTCCCGGGTTCGGGCTGGCCCATGATCCACTCGTAGCCCTGGCGGATGCGTGCCGGGATGTGCCGGAACGGGGTGGCGGTCATGATCATCAGGCTCAGCAACGCCAGGACGATCATCACGGCCAACGCGCCCCAGCGCGTCAGCAGTCCCGCCAGCGGGACGCTGGCGAGGAACCCCACCACGCCGCCGCCGGCCCAGAGTTCCTCGAACGGGGCGTTCAGTGCCGGCAGGCCGGCCACGATGTGCGCGATGCCGGCCCCGGAGATGGTGGCCAGGGTCAGGCCGATGGCCACGCGGTTGTTCGCCCGGTTTTCCTCGGGCCGCCGGAACAGCCGGAAGGCGCCGATGAACAGGACCAGCGGCAGCAGCGAGGCCATGAAGCCCAGCGTTCCGCCGGCGATGTTGTGCACTGTGGTGCCGTACCAGCCGATGCCGCGCAGCCCCCACCATTCGACGCTGCCGATGATGGCGGCGACGACGACCAGGAACAGGCCGGTCCCGTCACGGCGGACGTCCCGGTCCGGACGCACGTCCTGGCCGATCTTCCGGAAGGCGCCGCCGACCATGCGGGCCAGGCCCATCCAGAGCCCGCGGACCGCCCGCAGCGGCAGGGCGAGGTCCTGGTCGGCAACCTGGTCCTTGCCACCCTGGCGCGACGCACCGGCCCCGGATTTTCCGCGCGCCGGGGTCTTGCCCGCCGGTTTGCGGCCGGAGGCCTTCGTCGGGGTGGGGGAAGTACGGGTCGCCATACGCGTAACGGTACAGGGTCAAGGCCCTCGAGCCCCGGATTTACACGCCCTCAGGCCTCCAGGACGACCGGCACGATCATCGGCTTGCGGCGGAGTTTACGGCTCACCCAAGCCCCGATGGTGCGCCGGACGACCTGCTGGAGCTGGTAGGTGGTGTGGGTGGGGTTGTTGCGCACCGCCTCCTCGAGCGCCGCGGCGATCCTCGGCTTGATCTCCTCGAACACCTGCTGGTCCTCGGCGACCCCGCGGGCGTTGATGTCCGGGCCGGTGACAATGGTCCCGGTCTGGCGGTTGACGACGGTGATGACCGAGATGAACCCCTCCTCACCGAGGGTCCTGCGGTCCTTGAGGTCGTCGTCGGTGATGCTGCCCACCGCGGAGCCGTCGACGTAGACGAACCCGCACTCGACCTGCCCGACCTGGCGGGCGACGCCGTCGTGCAGGTCCACGACCGAGCCGTCCTCGGTGAGCAGGATGTTCGCCGCCGGAACCCCGGTCTGCTCGGCAATCCGCGCGTTGGCCAACAGGTGGCGGGTCTCCCCGTGGACCGGCATGGCGTGGCGGGGGCGGATGATGTTGTAGCAGTAGAGCAGCTCCCCGGCCGAGGCGTGCCCGGAGACGTGGACCTTGGCGGTGCCCTTGTGCACGACGTCGGCGCCCAGGCGCATCAGCCCGTTGATCACCCGGAAGACGGCGTTCTCGTTGCCCGGGATCAGCGAGGAGGCCAGGATGACGGTGTCCCCGGCGCCCACGGCGATCCGGTGGTCCCCGGTGGCCATCCGCGAGAGCGCCGCCATCGGTTCACCCTGGGAACCGGTGGACATCAGCACCACGCGTTCGTCCGGCAACTGGTCGACGTCCTTGAGGTCCACGAGGATCCCCTCCGGGACCTCCAGGTACCCCAGACGGGCGGCGATGCCCATGTTCCGGACCATGGACCGGCCAACGAAGGCGACCTGGCGCCCGTGGGCGGCCGCGGCGTCGAGGACCTGCTGGACCCGGTGGACATGCGAGGAGAAGGAGGCGACGATGATCCGCTTGCCGGCCCGGCCGAACAGGCCGTCGAGCACCGGGCCGATCTCCTGTTCGGCCGTGGTGAACCCGGGGACGTCGGCGTTGGTCGAGTCGGACATGAACAGGTCCACGCCCTCCCCCCCCAGCCGGGCGAAGGCCCGCAAGTCGGTGATCCGCCCGTCGAGGGGAAGCTGGTCCATCTTGAAGTCCCCGGTGTGCAGGACGGTTCCGGCCGCGGTGCGGATGAACACCGCCAGCGCGTCGGGGATCGAGTGGTTGACGGCGACGAATTCGCAGTCGAAGCCGGCGAACACCTGCCGGTCCCCTTCGGCGACGGTGACCAGCACCGGGGTGATGCGGTGTTCGGCCAGTTTGGCCTCGACCAGGGCCAGGGTCAGTTGCGAGCCGATCAGCGGGATGTCCGCGCGCAGGCGCAGCAGGTAGGGCACGGCCCCGATGTGGTCCTCGTGGCCATGGGTGAGCACCAGTCCGACCACGTCGTCGAGCCGATCGCGGAGGTAGCCGAAGTCCGGCAGGATCACGTCGACGCCCGGCTGGTCCTCCTCGGGGAAGAGGACGCCGCAGTCGACGATCAGCAGCTTCCCGCCGAACTCGAAGACGGCCATGTTGCGGCCGATTTCCCCCAGGCCGCCGAGCGGGACGACGCGCAGTGCGCCATCGGCCAGCGGGGGCGGGGGGCTCAGGCGGGCGGCATCGGCCGGGGCGACGACGGTGTCGGACATCGAGGGTTTCCCTTCCTAAAGGTCGAATCCCGCCTCGGCCAGGTCGGCGCGGATCGGCGCGGCCTCCTCCACGGTCGGCTCCACAAGCGGCAGCCGCACCTTCGCGTTGGGCAGCACGCCTTGCCAGTGCAGGATGGCCTTGGCAGCCACGGCGCCCTGGATGTGGGACATGACCGCGCGCTGGACCGGGTCGAGCTCGAAGTGCAGGGCGCGGGCGGTGGCCAGGTCCCCGGCCAGCATCGCGTCGACCAGGCGGCGGTACCGCGCGGTGGCGACGTGCGCGGTGACCGAGATGACGCCCTTGGCCCCGATGGCCATCAGCGGCAGGGTCAATCCGTCGTCGCCGGAGTAGACGTGCAGGTCGGTGTTGGCCAGCACCCGCGTGGTGGACTGGTAGTCGGCCTTCGCGTCCTTCAGGGCCACGACGTTGGGGTGCTCGGCCAGACGGATCAGCGTCTCGGCGCTGATGGCGATGCCGGCGCGGCCGGGGATGTCGTAGACCATGACGGGCAGGTCGGTGCTGGAGGCGATGGCCTCGACATGGGCCCGCACGCCGGCCTGGCTGGGCTTGTTGTAGTAGGGCGCGGTGACCAGCAGCCCGTGGACGCCGAGCTTGGCCGCGGCCCGTGAGAGGTGGATCGAGTGCGCGGTGTCGTTGGTCGTCGACCCGGCGATGACCTTGGCCCGGTCCCCCACGGCCTCGACGACCGCGCGGAACATCCCGAGGTTCTCCTCGTCGGTCAGCGTGGAGGTCTCCCCCGTCGTGCCGGTGACCACCAGCGAATCGCAGCCGTCGTCGACCAGCCGGGTCGCCAACGCGGCAGCCTGCTCGAGGTCGGCTCCGCCTCCGGAGGAGAAGGGGGTGACCATGGCGGTCCCCAGGGTGCCGAAGGGGTAATCGTGGCGCGGGGTGTTGGACTGCGTGTCGGGCATGGCCCCACGTTACCCCGTGGCACCGCCGAATTCCGCAGTCCCGCACCCCGCGTGACCAACATGACGCAGCGACCTCGCGGCCCGGGCGCTTGGTATATTCGACGGCGGGCCCCGCGCCCCGCGCATTCCCCGTACCGACAGGCCAGGAGCCCATGCCCAGCAAGCGCACGACCGCCCCGGCCGGGCGGATCGCCGGAGTCGACGTGGCCCGCGGCTTGGCCCTGCTGGGGATGATGGGCACCCACATCATGCCCCTGGTCCAGAACGGCGGGCCGGACGGCGTCGAGGCGACGTGGGTCGCCGTGTGGTTCGCCGGCAAGGCCTCGGCCATCTTCGCGATCCTCGCCGGGGTCGGTCTGGCCCTGCTGACCGGCGGCCACACCCCGCACACCGGCGCAAAGCTCACCGGCGACCGCCGCTCCGTGGCGGTGCGTGCCCTGCTGATCACCCTCATCGGGTTCGGCGCCGGCGCGCTGGATACCAATGTCGCGGTCATCCTGGTGCACTACGGGCTGCTGTTCCTGATCACGACGGCGTTCCTGGGCTTGGGCACGCGTGCCCTGTGGTGCTGGGCCGCCGGCTGGCTGCTGCTCGCCCCGGTCGCCTGGTACCTGGTCCTGCCCTGGGTGTCCACGCACGTCGTGCCCCCGACGACCGGCGCCTCCCCGGGCCCGCTGGACCTGTTGCGCCCGGCGACGCTGCTGGCCGACCTGTTCGTCACCGGCTACTACCCGGTGCTCGTGTGGACCGGGTTCGTGCTGCTGGGACTGGCCCTGGGGCGGTGCCGGATCGCCGCCCCGCCGGTGGCCCTGGCCTTCACCCTCGGCGGCGCCGCGCTCGCCTGGGGTGCCCGGACCCTCTCCGGGGCCGTCATCGGGGCCACCCCGGATGCCGCCCAGGCACTTGGCGCCGTCACCGGCGGCAACGGGCTGCCGCTGTCCGCGGCCCTGGAGTCCGGCCGGGGGCTGGCCGGCGTCGAATCGACCCCCTGGTGGTTCGTGCTCTCCGCCCCGCACAGCAGCGCCCCGCTGGACCTGCTGCACGTCAGCGGCACCGCCATTGCGGTGCTGGGCGCCTGCCAGCTGCTGGCGATGGCCCTGACGGCGATGCTCGGCGGGGTCGGCGAGGCGCTGATGTGGCCGCTGTCAGGGACCGGGTCGGCAACGCTGACCCTCTACACGGGCCACCTGGTGGTGCTGGACCTGCTCAGCACGGCAACGGCCGGGATGCCGCGGCTGGGCGTGTACCTGTGCTTCGTGGTGGGTGCCCTGTTGATCGGCATCGCCCTGAAGTGGGCCGGACGCCGCGGGCCGCTCGAGTCCGCAGTCCACACCCTCTCCCGGGCAGCCGCGGGGACGCCCCACTGACCCATTGCCCCCGTTGACCCAGGGCAACGCGGTCCGCGTCCTTTCACGACCGGTCCGCGGCGCGTTCACAGACCCTGCAGGGCGTAGCGCACGAGCAGGAACCCGCCGATGCCCATGATCCACAGCACCGCCTCCGCCGAGGCCTTGCCCAGCCAGGCGCCCAGCCGCCGTAGCGGCCCCTCGATGGTGCCGGCCAGCAGCACGCGGGCCACGAGCAGCAGCGCCGCCGGCAGCAGCATGACCAGGCAGTACGCCGCCAGCCAGGCGATGGACGCGGCGCTGCCGGGCCCCGCGACGGTGAGCACCCCGATGGCGGCCACGTAGGGCAGCATCGTGGGCAGCTCCAGCAGCCCGGCCGTCAAGGCCAGGGCCACGAGCCCCCACGGAGTGGTCAGGGCCCTACCGATCCGGGCGCCCCACCGCTGTTCGGTGGCCTGCGCCCGGGCAGCGGCTGCCGGGGTTCCACCAGGGGTGCGACCGGGGGCGCGCGCCGGTCTGGCAACGGACGGCGCGTCCGGTTCCCGGCCGCCGCCGGTGGTGCCGGCGCCCGCCACGGGGGCACCGCCGTCGTGCCCGGCTGCGCCCGGCCCGGAACGGGGAACCGATGCCGGAAGCGCGCCGGAGGCCCTGGCCATGGCGCCCCCGTAGCTGCCCCCGGCGCTGCGTCCGGGGACCAGGTCCCGCAGGCCGAACCACAACAGGGTGGCGCCGGCGGCCAGGGCCAGCCAGTGCGCCGGGCGGGAGTCAGCAAACGTGCGCGCGCCTTCGCCCCAGGCGTCGAGCACCCCGTGGGCCGAGGTGAGCATCAGGACCCCGACCAGGAAGTAGAAGACCCCGATCACCGCCAGGTACACGCCGACCTTGCCCACGATCCGGGCGGCGTCGCGGCGCAGCAGCAGCCAGACGGGGATCACCAGGGTGCCGATGCTGGTGCTGTCGATGAGCGCCAGGACCAGGAGCTTGAGCAGGTTGTCGGTCGTCATGGTCCCAGACTGGCCTGCCCGGGACCCCGGGCGCGTCGGCCCTTCGATGCATCCTCGGTCATCCTTTGGTGCCATCCAGGGGGGTGGCCGCCTTGGATCGGTGGGCCCGGACGGGCACGATGGGACCATGGAGAACCCATCCGGAGCCCTGGTGGCCGCGCTGCGTGCTGTCCGCCGCGAGGACCTGCTGCTGGTCGTCGGCTACCCGGCCCTGATGTGGCTGCTGGCCACGGTGGATGGTTCCGGCGGCGGCTGGTCGGCCGTCCCGCCGGAGGTGGTGGCGTGGTGGCCCGCCGTGGCGGTCGCCGGGTCGCTGGCCATCGCCCTGCGCCGCAGCGCCCCATTCGCAATGGCCGCGGGGACCGGCACGGCCGGGATCGTGCTGCTGCTCATGGGCCAGACCTCGTGCCTGCTGTTGTTCTGGGAGACGGCGTTCTCGCTGGTGCTCTTCGCCGGGGACCGGGCCTCGCGTGCCACCGAGATCGGCGCGTTGGCCCTGACAGCCGCCGCGTCCGTAGTCGTGCTGGCGGCCACCGGCGACCTGCGCCAGGCAGTGCTCGCGGCGCTGCTGCTGGGGCTGACGCTGCTGTTGCCGGTCGAGTGGGCGTCGAACCTGCGCAAGGAACGCAGGCTCGCCGCGGCGGAGGCCGCGCGGGCCTCTGCGGTGGAGGAGACGGCCCGGCAGCGTGCCACGATCGAGGCCGGCCGGCACGAGCTGGCCATTGCCACCGAGCGCCAGCGCATGGCCCACGAGCTGCACGATGTGCTCTCCGCCCGGCTCTCCGCCATCGCCCTGCAGACCGGGGCCGCCCTGAGCACCGGTTCCCCGGGCCAGGCGGCCGAGGTCCTGGCGCATGTCCGCGCCGAAAGCGTCGCCGGGCTGGGCGAACTGGCCTCGATGATCCGGCTGCTCAGCGCCGGCGAAGCCGAGGAGTCCGCCGGGTCCCTCGGGGACCTGGACGCGCTGGTGGCCGCCCACGTCGCCGCCGGACTGCAGATCACCACCTCGAACATGGTCACCGGCATGGAGGCGATCCCGTTGCCGGTCCATACGGCTGCCTACCGGATCGTGGCCGAGGCGCTGGTCAACGCGCTCCGCCACGCTCCCGGCGCCGCGATCGCCGTCGAGCTCGAGGGCGGGCCGGGGACCGGCCTGCTGCGGGCGTCCATCACCAACGGCCGTCCCGGTGCCGCGGCACCACATCCGGCGCTCCCCGAGGCCCTGGCCCCGTCCGGGGGCGGCGGCACCGGCACCGGTTTGACCAGCCTCCGGCTGCGCGCCGAAGCGCTCGGCGGCACCCTGGAGGCCGGATGGTTCGACGGCGGCTGGCGCGTGGTGGCCCGGTTGCCGGTCCCCGCTGCCGACCCGGGGTCCGGCGGCGTCGACCGGCACCCGGGCGAACGCACGGCCGGCGGGACGTTGTTGCGCGGGGGCCGGGCATGAACGGGGCCCGCGGTGCCAACGCGATCAGCGTGCTGCTGGCCGATGACCATGCTGCCATCCGGGTGGGCATGCGCATGGTCATCGAGACCCAGCCCGGGCTCACGGTCGTCGGCGAGGCGGCCGACGGGGCGCGCGCGGTGGAGATGGCCCGGGCCCTGCGCCCGGACGTGGTCCTCATGGACCTGCGGATGCCCGTCGTCGACGGGATCCGTGCCACGGGGCAGATCACCCGCGCCGGCTGGTCGCGGGTCCTGGTCCTGACCACCTTCGACCACGACGACTACCTGTTCGGTGCGCTGGAGGCCGGAGCCGACGGGTTCCTGCTCAAGACGGCCGAGCCGGCGGAGATCACCTCGGCGTTGCAGCGGGTGCATGCCGGGGATGCGGTCATCTCCCCCGAGGTCACTTCCCGGATCGTCGGTGTGGCACTGGCCGCGCGGCCGGGCCGGGCCGGCGGCACCGCCGGCGGCGGCGGAACGCAGGCCGCCACGGCACAGGCGGCGGCTGATGAGGCGCTGGGGTCGCTGACCGAGCGCGAACGCGAGGTCCTAGGCTGCCTGGGCGAGGGGCTGTCCAACCATGCCCTCGGCCGGAGGCTGGGCATCTCCGAGACGACGGTGAAGACGCACGTCTCCCGGGTACTGGCCAAGCTGGGGCTGCAGTCCCGCGTGCAGGCTGCCCTGTTCGCGGGGCGGCTGGGCTGAACTCCCCAACGGGGGCCACTCGACGGGGGACGCATCCAGGCGGCGTTCAGCCCCCGGACGTGGTCCGCGCCTCCCCGGAAGCCTGGAACAGCCCGATCGCCCGGCGCATGGTCTCCCGGGCCCGGCGCCGGTCCCCGGAGGCGTCGTAGGCCAGCGCCAGCCGGTGCAGGCTGCGCCAGCTGTCGGGGTGCTCGGTGGCCTCCTGCTGGTACTGCACGAAGTCCTCGTCGGCCGCGGCCTTGACGATGCGCCCGGAGGGGGTGCGCGGCAGGTTGTCCTCGGGCAGCAGCCCCTCGGAGGCGAGGATGCCGGCCATGCGCTGGCTGCGGGAGCCGAAGAGGACCTCGCGGATGAGGATCCAGACGCCCAGCAGAGGGATGAGCAGGGCGGCGACGCCGATGCCCTTGGCCAGCGGTTCGGGGGCGCGCATGAGCGCGACCGAGCTGGCGAAGGCGGCGTAGAGGTAGAGGGCGAACAGCAGGAGGATGCCGCCGACCCAGAGCTTGGTCTTCACTTAGGCGTTGCCCCCGAGGTCGAGGTAGCTGTCCAGGCCGTAGGCCAGACCCGGCCGCGAGGCCACCGTGCGCAGGCCCAGCAGGACGCCGGGCATGAAGGAGACCCGGTCGAACGAGTCGTGGCGCAGGGTGAGCTGTTCGCCGGCGGACCCGAGCAGGACCTCCTGGTGGGCGACGAGGCCGCGCAGCCGCACCGAATGCACGCGCACCCCGTCCACGTCGGCGCCGCGGGCCCCGCCCATCTCCGTCTCGGTCGCGTCGGGGCTGGCCGGGACTCGGGCGGCGCTGCGGATCTTCGAGACCAGTTCGGCGGTGCGGACGGCGGTGCCGGAGGGGGCGTCGATCTTCTCCGGGTGGTGCAGCTCGATGATCTCGACGGATTCGAAGTACTTGGCGGCCTGGGCCGCGAACGCGGAGGCCAGCACGGAGCCGAGCGCGAAGTTCGGGGCGATCAGCACCCCGGTGCCGGGGTGGGCGGCGAGCAGCTCCTGCAGGCGGGCCCGCTTCGCGTCGGACCAGCCCGTGGTGCCGACGACGGCGTGGATCCCGTGTTCGACGGCGAAGCGGACGTTGGCCTCGCTGCTGTCCGGGACCGTGAGGTCCACGATGTGGGTGGCGCCGGAGTCGAGGATTGCCTGCAGCGGGTCCTGCCGCCCAAGGGCCGCCACCAGCTCCAGGTCGTCGGCGCGTTCCACGGCCTGGACGGCCTCGGCCCCCATGCGGCCCGAGGCTCCCAGGATGGCAACGGAAATCTGTGCAGTCATGCCCCCAAGGTTATCGCCTCAGGCCATGCCCACCCATTCGGTGTCGCCGTCGGCGAAGTGCTGTTCCTTCCAGACCGGGACCCCGTGCTTGACGGCTTCGACCAGGTCGCGGCACGCCTCGAAGGCCTCGCCCCGGTGGGCGGCGGCGGCTGCGGCGACCAGCGCCGCGTCGCCGATCGCCAGGGGGCCGACCCGGTGGGCCGCCCAGAGCCGGGTGCCCGGGTGCCGGGAGGCGACGTCGTCGGCCAGTTCGCGCATCCGCACCTCGGCGCTGGGGTGGGCGCTGTAGACCAGCCGCTCGACGGCGCGTCCGCCGTCGTGGTTGCGCACCACCCCGCCAAAGGTCACGACGGCGCCGGTCGCGTCGGTCTCGACGGCGTCCCAGGCGGTCTGCACGTCGATGGCCTCGCTGGCCATGCCGGAGAAGACGACGACGCCTGCCGCCTCGGGGGTGGGCTCATGCATGTCCGTGTCCGCCTTCGATCTGTTCGCAGAGGTGTCCGATGAGGGGGTCCAGCACCGCCAGGGCGTCGGCGACGCCGCCGGGTGAACCGGGCAGGTTGACGATGAAGGTGCGCCCCGCCGTGCCGGCGTGGCCCCGGCTGAGCGCTGCGTGGGGGGTCTTGGCCCGGCCCGCCGCCCGGATGGCCTCCATGATCCCGGGGATCTGCCGGTCCAGCAGCGGCTCGGTCATCTCCGGGGTGCTGTCGTCCGGGGAGAGCCCGGTGCCGCCGCTGGTGATGATGACCGCCGGCTCCGCCTGCAGCAGCCGGCGCAGTGCGGTGCCGACCGCCTCGCCGTCGGGGACGATGGTCGGCGCGCCGACCGCGAAGCCGTGCCCGGTGAGCCACTCGGTGACCACCGGGGCGCTGCGGTCGGTGTAGACGCCGGTGGCGGCCCGGGTGGAGGCGATCAGGACGGCGGCGTGCCGCGCGGGCCCGGTCATGCCGGACCCTTCAGGGTCCAGTCGCCGCTCTTGCCGCCGAATTTGGCCAGCACCTTCGTCTCGGAGATGACCGCGTGCTTGTCGACGGCCTTGGTCATGTCGTACAGGGCCAGGGCGGCCACCGAGGCGGCGGTCAGGGCCTCCATTTCGACGCCGGTCACTCCCCGGGTGGACACGGTCGCCTCGATCCGCACGGTGCCGGCGGCGGCGTCGGGGAAGAAGTCGATGGTGGCCTTGGCCAGCGGCAGCGGGTGGCACAGCGGGATGAGGTCGGGGGTCCTCTTGGCGGCCATGATCCCGGCGACGCGGGCGACGGCGAACGCATCGCCCTTGGGCAGGTCGCCGCTGGCGATCATCTCCAGTACGTCGGGCCGGGTGCGCAGCACCGCCTGGGCGGTGGCGGTGCGGGACGTCTCGGCCTTGTGCGAGACGTCGACCATGTGGGCCGATCCGTCGGCGCGGACGTGGCTGAGGGGCGGGGTGTCGGACTCGGTCATGGCAGGTCTCCGTAGATCAGGGCGTCGACCGGTTCCCCGGCCTGGGGTGCGGGGCCGTCGGCGGGCAGCAGCAGCAGCGCGTTGGCGGTGGCGAGCGCGTGGACGAGGTGTGATCCGGGCCCGCCCACGGCAGTGGCCTTGGCCCCGCCGTCGTGCCCGGTGGTGACCACGGCGCGCCGTGCCTGCAGCTTGCCCGGCGGTGGCGGGTCCAGGGTCCCGGTGAGCCGGGGGCGGAGGTGGTGCCGGTCGGGCGCGCCGGTGAGGTCGGCGAGGACCGGGCGCAGCAGGATCTCGAAGCTGACGACGCCGCTGACCGGGTTGCCCGGGAAGGCCAGCAGGGGCGTCGGTGCGGCGCCGGGCAGCTCGAGCAGGCCAAGGCCCTGGGGTCCGCCCGGTTGCATGGCGACCGATCCGAAGTCGACGCCGTGCCGGGCCACGGCCTGCCGGACCACCTCGTAGGCGCCTTGGCTGATGCCCCCGCTCGTGACGACGAGGTCCACGGCCGGGGCGCCGGCGGGACCCAGCTGGGCGGCGAGGTCGGCGGCGAAGGCCTGCCGGTCGTCCGTGCTGATCCCCGCGGGGATCGCCTGGGCGCCGGCCTCGGTGAGCAGGCTGGCCAGCAGCGTCGTGTTGGCGTCGTGGATCTGCCCGGGGGCCAGCGGTTCCCCGGGGGCGCGGACCTCGTCGCCGGTGGCCAGGACCAGGACGCGGGGACGGCGGCGCACCGCCAGGGTGCCGACGCCGAGGGCGGCCGCCAGGCCGAGCTGGGCCGGCCCGAGCCGCGTGCCGGCGGCCAGGGCGGTGGATCCGGCGGCGATGTCGCTGCCGGCGGCGCGGATGAACTGCCCGGCCGGGGTGGCCGCGGGCAGGGCGACGGCCGCCCCGGTGCCGGGAGCGGGGAACCGCGGCGGGTCGGCGCGTTCGATGGGCACCACGGCATCGGCTCCGGCGGGCAGCATCGCCCCGGTCATGATGGGAACCGCGGTACCGGCTGGCAGCGGCGGGGCCACGGCGCCGGCCGGGATCGGCGGCCCCACGGGCAGCGGCGCTCCGGCGGCCAGGTCGGCGGTGCGCACCGCGTAGCCGTCCATCTGCGAGTTGTCGAAGGGCGGCAGCGGGTGCGGTGCGGGCAGGTCGGCGGCCAGGACGCGGCCCAGGGCGTCGGCGAGGGGAAGCCGGTCGGTGCCCAGCCGGTCCGCCAGCGGGGCCAGCAGGCGGTGCACGGCGGCGCGGTGGTCCTCGACAGTGCGCCGGAAGCTGGAGTCCATGCGGTCCATCCTACGGCCGGGCCGCGGGCAGGTGGCGAAGGGACGGTGGCGAAGGTCCGGTGGTGGACTGCCAGAGCCGGATGGTCAGTGGCGGAAGATCCGGCCCACGGCCGCGCCCGCGATGACCAGCACGATCAGGTACAGCCCGATCAGCATCAGGCTGATGCCCAGTGCGGCCTGCGGGTCGTTGGAGTTCAGGGCCAGTTCGATCTGCAGCGGCAGCGTCCGGGTGCGTCCGGCCACGGAGCCGGCGAACGTGATGGTCGCGCCGTATTCGCCCAGCGACCGGGCGAAGGCCAGCAGCGTGCCCACCAGGATGCCGGGGGCGGCCAGCGGCAGGGTGATGTGGGCCAGGATCTGGCCGGAGGTGGCCCCGGCGTTGGCCCCGGCGAACTCCAGGTCGGTGTCCACCGCCTCGATGCTGCCCAGCGCCGAGACGACGAAGAACGGCAGCGAGACGAAGACCTGGACCAGCACCACGGCCGCCGGGCTGAACCCGACCCCCCACCCGATCGATTCCAGCCAGCCACCCACGAGGGTCTGCCGGCCCCAGAAGTACAGCAGCGCCAGCCCGGAGACCACGGGCGAGAGCACCAGCGGCACCACCAGCAGCCCCCGCAGCAGCGCCAGGACGATCCCGTGCAGCCGGGAGAGCAGCACGGCCAGCGGCAGGCCCAGCACGAAGCAGACCACCGTGGACGCCGCCGCCGTCGTCAGGGACAACCCCAGCGCGGTGCGGGCGTCCCCGCGGGCCCACAGGGCGGGAAGGTCCTGCCAGTTCGCGGCGACGAACAGCGCCACCAGCGGCCCGGCCAGGGCGGCCAGGCCGATCGCCGCGGGCACCCAGAGCCAGCCGGGGGTCGTCGCCCGCAGCATGCGCGGCGAGAGGGGGATGCGGGTCATGGGCGGGTGAAGCCCGCGGCGCGGAAGAGCCGTGCGGCCGCGTCCCCCTGCAGCCAGTGGGCGAAGTCCCGTGCCGGGGCGGACGCGTCGGTGGCGACCAGCAGCGGATACACATTCGGTGCCACGCCGGGCAGCGCGATCACGCGCACCGCGTCGCCGGCCGCGGCAGCGTCGGTGGCGTAGACGAAGCCGGCATCGACCTGTCCGGCGGTGACCTTGGTCAGCACCGAGCGCACGTCGGCCTCCTCGCTGGCCGTGTCCAGCGTGAGCCCCGCCTGCTCCAGGTAGGCGTGGGCGGTGCGCCCGCACGGCACGGCCGGGGCGCAGAGGGCCACCGGCCCGGCCCCGGCCAGCTGGTCGGCGCGCGTGATCGGCGAGTCAGCGGGCACGACCAGCACCAGGTGGTTGGCGGCCAGCTCCACCGGCGCCTCGAACCCGCCGGGCTGCTGCAGGGCCTGCGGGGCCTCGGTATCGGCGGTGATGAGCAGATCGGGCTGCTGGCCGGCATTGGCCTGCTGGACCAGCTTCGAGGACGCACCGAGGTTGACCTGGATCGGCGTGCGGTCCCCGGTCTGCCGGGCGTAGGCGGCGGTGAGCTCGGGCGCCAGGTCGGTCAGCGACGAAGCGGCGGAAAACTGCACGACGGCGGTGCCCCGGTCCGCGGTTCCGGAACCCGGCGTGGTGCCCCCGTCGGCTGCCGCGCCCCCGGTGGCGCACCCGCAGAGCAGCAGGGCGGCGGCGGCCAGGGCGGCGATGGGTGCTGTGGGCAGACGGGGTCGCATGCTCAGCCCTGCGTCTCGATGATGACGTTCGTGGACTTGATGACGGCGGTCGCGACGGCCCCGGGTTCCAGGCCCAGGTCCCGGACCGCCTCGCTGCTCATGAGCGAGACCACCCGGAAAGGCCCGCATTGCAGCTCCACCTGGGCCATGACCCGGTCGGCAGTAACGGCGGTGACGAGCCCGACCAAGCGGTTCCGTGCCGAGGAGGCCACGGTGGCCGGATCCTCGGGGTGGTTGGCCAGGCTGCGGACGTAGGCGGCCAGGTCGACCCCGTCCACAGTGATGCGGCCGGCGGCGTCGCGGCCGGCCGGCAGGTGGTCGGCGTCGATGAGCCGGCGGACGGTGTCGTCGCTGACCCCGAGGAACCGCGCCGCCTCGGAAACTCGCAGATGCGTCATGGATCCAGCGTAGACGACGCATTTGCGGGGCGATACCCGTCCTGCGGCATCAACGGCCAGCACCCTGCGGGATACGCCCATCCCGCGGGCCGGGACGACCGCGCACCTGCCACTGAATTCCACCCGAAACTGGACTACCCTCGGAGCATGACCTGCAGCACCACCCCCTCGACCCCGGCGTCCGGCGACGGGCGCAGTGCGGTCTCCCTGGGCCTGCCGGCCGTCCCCGCCCCCGGCACCTCGGCCCCCGAGGCCACCACCGGCGCCATCCCGCCCCCGGCCCCGGGCGACGACCCGCGCCTAGTCGACCGCTTCGGCCGGGTCGCCACCGATCTGCGGATCTCGCTGATCGACAAGTGCAACCTGCGCTGCACCTACTGCATGCCGGCCGACGGCCTGGCGTGGCTGCCCGCCGAACGGCTGTTGACCGGCGGGGAGATCCGCCGGCTGGTGCGCATTGCCGTGG
Organism: Arthrobacter sp. JSM 101049; assembly: GCF_041679245.1. Taxonomy (NCBI): domain Bacteria; kingdom Bacillati; phylum Actinomycetota; class Actinomycetes; order Micrococcales; family Micrococcaceae; genus Arthrobacter; species Arthrobacter sp. JSM 101049. Next base: position 67,215 of record NZ_JBGFFC010000010.1, read on the forward strand.
ACACCCACGGGGTGCGCGAGCTGCGGCTGACCGGCGGCGAGCCGCTGGTGCGCAAGGACCTCGTGGAGATCATCGCCGGGGTCCGCGCCGACCACCCCGACCTGCCGATCTCGATGACCACCAACGGCGTGGGTCTCGCGGCCAAGGCCTCGGCGCTGGCGGCGGCGGGCCTGTCCCGGATCAACGTCTCGCTCGATACCATCCACGCCGAGTCCTTCGCTAAGCTCACGCGCCGGAATTTCTTCCACAAGGTGCTCGAGGGCATCGAGGCCGCCGACGAAGCCGGGCTGCGTCCGATCAAGATCAACGCCGTGCTGCTGCGCGGGGTCAACGACACCGAGGCCGCGGACCTGCTGGCCTGGTCGCTGCAACGCGGCTTCGAGCTGCGCTTCATCGAGCAGATGCCCCTGGATGCCGACCACGGCTGGACCCGCACCAACATGGTCACCGCCGAGGACACCCGGACGCTGCTGCGCGCCCACTACGACCTCGCCGTCTCCCCCGATGCCCGCGATGGGGCCCCGGCCGAACGCTATGTCGTCCGCGCCCTGGCCGGAGCGGACGGCGCCCCGGGCGAGGTCCTGGGCACCGTGGGCATCATCGCCTCGGTGACCGAACCGTTCTGCGCCGACTGCCGCCGCACCCGCATCACCGCCGAGGGCCGGATCATGAGCTGCCTGTTCTCCCGCGAGGAAACGGACCTGACCGCGCTGCTGCGCTCCGGGGCCTCCGACGCGCAGATCGCCGACCGGTGGCGCGCCGCCATGTGGGCCAAGCCCCGCGCGCACGGCATGGACCACACCGGCCTGGGCGAGAAGGATTTCGTGCAACCCGACCGCTCCATGAGCGCCATCGGAGGATAAGTGGAGGTTCAGTGAAGGTCAGGTTCTTCGCCGCCGCTGCCGCAGCGGCCGGCACCACCGAGGTGGAGGTCAGCCTCTCCGACATCGAGCACGACGGCGGAACGCTGGGTTCGCTGCTTTCCCACCTGCCACAGGTGGTCCCCGGCGGCACGTCCGGTCCACCGCTGCAGCGCGTGGTCTCCCGCTCCAGCTTCCTGGTCAACGAGACCGGTGCCCGCGATCGGAATCGCCGGCTCTCCGAGCAGGACACCATCGACATCCTGCCGCCCTTCGCCGGCGGCTGAGCCGCACTCCCGACGCCGGTCCGCACGTCCTGGGCGTCGGCCACCCGGCAGCAGGACGGCCGGCCACCTCGTGGTGGCCGGCCGTCCTGCTGCCGAGTGTGGTCCCGGCGTGAGTGCTAGTCGCGTACTTTGGCGCGTCCTGCGCCGTAGTTGCGGCTGGAGCCGATCACATCGCCGGACTTCCATTCATCCCAGCCCGGCCGGTCGGCCATGAACGCCTCGATCTCCTCCTTCGTGGCCTCCAGCTTCGGGTCGTGCTTGAGGTAGTGCCGGGTCTCGCGGGCAATCAGTCCGGAGAGCACCAGCAGGCCGACGAGGTTCGGCAGGGCCATCAGCCCGTTCATCACATCGGAGAACGCCCAGACCACGCCCAGCTGGACGGTGCAGCCGATGAAGACCACCAGGGAGAAGAGGACCCGGAAGGGCATCACGGTCCGGCGCCCGAACAGGCGCTCCATGTTCCGTTCCCCGTAGTAGGACCATCCCAAGATGGTGGAGAACGCGAAGAGCACCAGGCCGACGGTCACGATCCAGTGGCCCCACTCCCCGGGCAGCCCGTTCGTGAAGGCCTCGCCGGTCATCAGGGCCGCGGAGATCTGTTCGCCTGTCTCCGGGTCGACGGCCTTCCAGGCCCCGGTGGTCACGATGACCAGGCCGGTGAAGCTGACGACGATGATCGTGTCGATGAACGTCTGCGTCATCGACACCAGGCCCTGGCGCACCGGGTGGGTGGTCTGCGCAGCGGCGGCCGCAATCGGTGCCGAGCCCAGGCCGGATTCGTTGGAGAACAGACCGCGGGCGACACCGAACTGGACGGCGATGATGATCGCCGAGCCGGCGAAGCCGCCGACGGCCGAGGTGCCGGTGAAGGCGTCGGAGAAGATGAGGCCCAGCGCCTCCGGGATCTGCCCGACATTGGCCAGCAGGATGTAGAGGGCCCCAAGGACGTAGAACACGATCATGACCGGAACCAGGCCGGCGGTAACGCGGCCGATGGACTTGATGCCGCCGACCAGCACCACCATCGCCAGGACGGTCAGCACGACGCCGGTGACCCACGGCGGAACGCCCCAGCTGCTCTCCACGTTGGAGGCGATGGAGTTGCCCTGGGTCATGTTGCCGATGCCGAAGCAGGCGAAAACGGCGAAGATCGCGAACATCAGGCCCAGCACCTTGCCCAGGGGGCCCTTGATCCCACGCTCGAGGTAGTACTGCGGGCCACCGGACTTCTCTCCTGCGGCGTCAGTTCCGCGGAACCTGACGGCCAGGTAGGCCTCGGAGTACTTGGTGACCATGCCCAGCAGGCCGGTCATCCACATCCAGAAGAGCGCTCCGGGGCCGCCGATGCCGATGGCCGTGGCCACGCCGACGATGTTGCCGGTGCCTACGGTTGCGGCCAGCGCCGTCGTCAGCGCCTGGAACTGGGAGATGTCACCCTCGGCTCCGGCATCCTTGCGCTTGAGGATGCCCAGGCGCAGGGCGGCGCCGAGCTTGAGGAACTGCAGGCCGCCGAGCCGGATGGTCAGGTAGAGACCGGTGCCCAGCAGCAGCGGGATCAGCATGAACGGACCCCAGACAACACTGCCGACATCCGACAGGAAGGCCTCTATGTCATCGAATTTCATGGAACAACGCCTCTCAAAGGTATGTCACGAGCGATGTGGCGTGATCGAGACCACATCACTTAGAGCATAGAGGCTTGCTGTGGAATTTCTGTGTATGGCGCGGCGGTGGCGGGGCGATGTCCGCGCCGATCGGCCTACAGCCCGAAGTCGGCAGGCTGGTCGAAGGGCCCGACGACCGTGATGGTCCGCGGCCGGGAGGCCATTTCGCGGGCCAGGGCCTGGACCTCGTCGCGGGTGACGGCCTGGACACGTTCCAGCGTCTCGTCGAGGTCCTGGAAGACGCCGGTGACCAGCTCCGCGCGGCCCAGCCGGGACATGCGCGATCCCGGGTCCTCCAGGGCAAGTACCATGCCCCCGGAGAGCTGGCCGACTGCCTTGCGCAGTTCCTCCGCGGTGATGCCCTCGGCGGCGAGCTTGTCCAGTTCCTCGCCGAGCAGCGCGATGACCTGGCCGGTCTTGCCCGGGGCGCAGCCGGCGTACATGCCGAAGTAGCCGACATCGGAGTAGGCGGCGGAGAAGGAATACGTCGAGTACACCAGGCCGCGCTTCTCGCGGATCTCCTGGAACAGTCGCGAGGACATCCCTCCGCCGAGCACGGCGTTGAGCACGCTCATGGCATGGCGGCGTTCGTCGGTGGCCACGATGCCCGGGCAGCCCATGATGATGTTGACCTGTTCGACGGGGCGGCGGATGACGTCGATGGTGTGCTGGCCGGTGACCTGGACGGGATCGGTGCTGCGGCGCGGTTCGGGCAGGGCGCCATTCTCCAGTTCCCAGCCCGCCGTCCGCAGGGCCTCGAGGACCTGCCGGCAGACCTCGTCGTGATCCAGCGACCCGGCGGCGGTGATGACCAGCTCGCTGGGCTTGTAGTACCGGCGGTAGTGGTCCACGACGGCCTCGCGGCCGATGGACAGGATGGCCTCGGGGGTGCCGCCGATGGGGCGGGCCAACGGGTGGGTGCCGAGGACGGCGGCGACGAATTTCTCGTGCGCGACATCCCCCGGGTCGTCGCTGTCCATGGCGATTTCCTCGAGGATGACGTCGCGTTCCTGCTCGAGTTCCTGGGGATCGAGCACGGCGGAGGTGATCATGTCGGCGATCACGTCGATAGCCAGCGGCAGGTCCGCATCCAGGACGCGGGCGAAGTAGCAGGTGTTTTCCTTCGCCGTGGCGGCGTTGGATTCGCCACCGACCTCGTCGAAGGCGGAGGCGATGTCCATGGCGTTGCGGCGGGTGGTGCCCTTGAAGAGCAGATGCTCCAGGAAGTGCGTGGATCCGTGCTGGCCCTCGGCCTCGTCACGCGATCCCACACCGACCCAGAAGCCGATGGTGGCCGAGCGCTGGCCGGGCATCGCCTCGGTCAGCACCCGCACCCCGCCGGGGAGGACGGAACGGCGCACCAGCGCCCCTCCGGCCTCCCCGTGCAGGATGGTTGGATCCCCGTCCTCGATCGGCGTGCCGGTGCCGGGGGCACCCTGCTCAGCGGTCGACGGGAACATTCCCGAGCCATGAAGCGGCAGAGGAATCAATGCCATGTGTGGTTCTCGTCCCTACGCGTTGGCGGGCGAGGACTCGGCGTCGGCCTCGTCGGCGACGACGGGGGCCAGGGAGAGCTTTCCGCGGTCATCGACCTTGGTGATCTCCACCTGGAGCTTCTGGCCCACCGACACGACGTCTTCGACGTCGTCGACGCGCTTGCCACCGGCGAGCTTGCGCAGCTCGGAGATGTGCAGCAGGCCGTCCTTGCCCGGGGTCAGGGACACGAAGGCGCCGAACGTGGTCAGCTTCACCACGGTGCCGAGGTAGCGTTCGCCGACCTCCGGGACCATCGGGTTGGCGATCGCGTTGATGGCGGAGCGGGCGGCCTCGGCGGATTCGCCGTTGGTCGCGCCGATCAGGACCGTGCCGTCATCCTCGATGGAGATGTCGGCGCCGGTGTCCTCCTGGATGGTGTTGATCATCTTGCCCTTGGGGCCGATGACCTCGCCGATCTTGTCCACGGGGATCTTCACCGAGATGATGCGCGGGGCGAACTCGCTCATTTCATCCGGTGCGTCGATCGCGGAGTTGATCACCGAGAGGATGTGCAGGCGGGCTTCGCGGGCCTGCTTCAGCGCGGCGGCCAGCACGGAGGCCGGGATCCCGTCGAGCTTGGTGTCCAGCTGGATGGCCGTGACGAACTCGGAGGTGCCGGCGACCTTGAAGTCCATGTCGCCCATGGCGTCCTCGGCGCCCAGGATGTCGGTCAGTGCCGCGTAGCGGGTCTGGCCGTCGACCTGGTCGGAGACCAGGCCCATGGCGATGCCGGCGACCGGGGCGCGCAGCGGCACACCGGCGTTGAGCAGCGACAGCGTCGAGGCGCAGACCGAGCCCATCGAGGTGGAGCCGTTGGAGCCGAGGGCCTCGGAGACCTGGCGGATCGCGTAGGGGAATTCCTCGCGGGTCGGCAGCACTGGTACCAGGGCGCGTTCGGCGAGGGCACCGTGGCCGATTTCGCGGCGCTTCGGGGAACCGACGCGGCCGGTCTCGCCGGTGGAGTACGGCGGGAAGTTGTAGTTGTGCATGTAGCGCTTGCGCGTCACCGGCGACAACGAGTCGATCTGCTGCTCCATCTTGAGCATGTTCAGCGTGGTGACACCCATGATCTGGGTCTCGCCGCGCTCGAAGATCGCCGAACCGTGCACGCGGGGCAGGACCTCGACCTCGGCGGTGAGCTGGCGGATGTCCGTCAGGCCACGGCCGTCGATGCGGACCTGCTCGGTGAGGATGCGCTGGCGCACGACCTGCTTGGTCACGGCGCCGAAGGCCTTGGAAACCTCGTTGGCGCGGCCCTCGAACTCCTTGCCCTCGCCGGCGAGCTGCTCGACGATCTCGTCGCGGTACGCGCTGGAGGCATTGTCGCGCTCCTGCTTGTCGGCGATCGCGAAGACCTCGGCCAGCTTGGTGGAGGCGGCGGCCTCCACGGCGGCGTAGACGTCGTCCTCGTAGTCGCGGAAGACCGGGAACTCGACGGTGGGCTTGGCGGCGCGGCCGGCCAGGTCGGCCTGGGCGTCGCAGAGGACCTGGATGAACGGCTTGGCGGCCTCGAGGCCCTCGGCCACGACCTCTTCGGTCGGGGCGGTGGCGCCGTTTTCCTTGATCAGATTCCAGGCGTGGTCGGTGGCCTCGGCCTCGACCATCATGATGGCGACGTCGTCACCGGCAACGCGGCCGGCCACGACCATCGAGAACACTGCGTTCTCGAGCTGGGAGTGCTTCGGGAAGGCCACCCACTGGGCGCCGTTGCCGTCGTCGACCAGGGCAACGCGGACGCCGCCGATGGGGCCGGAGAACGGCAGGCCCGAGAGCTGGGTGGACATCGAGGAGGCGTTGATGGCCACGACGTCGTACAGGTCGTCCGGGTTCATGGACAGGATGGTGACGACCACCTGGACCTCGTTGCGCAGGCCCTTCACGAAGGCCGGGCGCAGCGGACGGTCCATGAGGCGGCAGGCCAGGATGGCCTCGGTCGAGGGGCGGCCCTCGCGGCGGAAGAAGCTGCCGGGGATGCGGCCGGCGGCGTACATGCGCTCCTCGACGTCCACCGTCAGGGGGAAGAAGTCGAAGCCCTCGCGGGGGTGCTTGCCGGCCGTGGTGGCCGAGAGCATGGACGTGTCGTCGTCGATGTAGACCATGGCCGCACCTGCGGCCTGCTGGGCGAGGCGCCCGGTCTCAAAGCGGACGGTGCGTGATCCGAACCGGCCATTGTCGATGACCGCTTCTGCGAACTGGATTTCGGGACCCTCCATGGAGAGTCACCTCCGTTTCTCATTTGGCGCAGGCCAGCCCATCGTCCCCGGTTCCACCGGAGGGGGCACCCGGTCTTCGATCGAGGCCCACGGGAGTCCCGGCGTCGTGCCGGTTCCCGGAGACCACTACCGAGGACCGCGAATGTCCGCGATGGCTGGTTCCTGCGATTTTCACTTGTGGTGGTGGCGCGGGGCGCGGGCCCGTTGCCAGAAAGCGGCCGCTCCCACCGGTAACCCGGCGGGAGGACCGCTTTCGTGGAGCTGGCTAGCGGCGCAGGCCGAGGCGCTCGATGAGCGCACGGTAGCGGGCGATATCCGTGTCCTTGAGGTACCCGAGCATGCGACGACGGCGACCAACCATGGCCATGAGGCCGCGGCGGGTGTGGTGGTCGTGCTTGTGGGACTTCAGGTGCTCCGTCAGGTCCAGAATACGACGGGACAGAACGGCAATCTGCACCTCGGGGGAACCCGTGTCGCCTTCGTGGGTGGCGTACGCCTTGATGATTTCGGTCTTGACAGCAGCGTCGAGTGCCACATGAACTCCTGGAGTTGTACCGCGAACAGATGGTTTGCCGTTGCCGGCGAGGTGACACGCAACCGCGGACTGCAGCGCACACCAACGACCAGTCTAGCATCACCGGCCCGGGCGCAGGCGGGCGTGCCAGGCGTGGGTGTAGTAGGGCAGGCCAAGCCGCTGCCCCGGCGCGTGGCCCAGGTGCTCGTACAGGTACCAGGCGAGGTTGGCCTCGACCCGGGCCCGCGTCTCGGCGCCGGCGCGCAGGTAGTAGCTGCGCGAGCGGGCCAGCTCGATGAGGTGCTCGGGGGTGACAGGTTGTTCCCAGTGCACCTGCAGCGACTCCCACCCGGTGAACTCCGGGCCGACCTCCGGGACGAATTCCGGGCGGTGCACGTCCCCGGCATGCATGATCCGGCTCAGCCGGTGGACCCAGGGGACGGTCACGTCGAGCTGGTTCCAGACCAGGCCCAGCTGGCCGCCGGGGCGCAGGATCCGTGCGGTCTCGGCCGAGGCGCGCGGCACGTCCACCCAATGCCAGGCCTGGGCGCAGGTGGCCATGTCGAAGGCGTCGTCGGGCAGCCCGGTCTCCTCGGCAGGGGCCTGCACCGTGGCAGGATCCGGTGACTTGCGCCGCAACTGGTCGAGCATGTCGGCCGACGGATCCACCGCCGTCGTGCGCAGTCCGCGTCCGGCCAGCTGGAGGGTGAGGATTCCGGTTCCGGCGCCGAGGTCCACCACGTCGCGGGCCCCGCCGGGAACCAGGAACTCGACGGCGGCCTCCGGGTAGGACGGGCGGACCGCGTCGTAGCGCACTCCCCCGGTGGCGAAGGCCGCCCCGAAGGCGCGGCGCCGGGAATCGCCGAGTTCGAGGGCCCGGCCCGGCAGGTTGGGGATCGGCGCACCCGGGGCGGGCCGGGTCGCCGGGGCGGGGCGTTCGCCCTCAGACACCGGCCGGATCGCCCTCGAGGATCACGCGGGCGCGTTCGACGTCCTCGTTCATCTGGTCGATCAGCGCCTCGACGCCGTGGTAGGCGACCATGGGCCGCAACCGGGCCACGAATTCGACGACGGACTGCTGGCCGTAGAGGTCGAAGTCCCCGACGTCCTCGGCCGGCCGGTCGATGACATGGGCCTCGACCTGCCGGCTGACGCCTTCGAAGGTGGGGTTCGAGCCCACGGAGATCGCCGCCGGCCAGCGCATGCCCGCCTCGTCGACCAGCCATCCGGCATAGACGCCGTCGGCGGGGATGATCCCCGAGGCGTCGGTGGACAGGTTGGCGGTGGGGAAGCCGAGTTCGCGGCCGCGGGCGGCTCCGTGGACGATCTCCCCGCGCATGCGGTGCGGGCGGCCGAGGATCTCGTTCGCGGTGGCCACGTCCCCGTCGGTCAGCGCCTCGCGGATCCAGGTGGAGGACCAGCGGCGGGCGTCGCCGACGTCGTCGATGCCGATGACGTCGAACCCGTGGCGCTGCCCCAGCTCGACCATGGTGGAGAAGTCCCCGGCGTTGTCGCGCCCGAATCGCACGTCGTGGCCCACGACGACGGCGCAGGCATGGAGCCGCTCGACGATGAGGGAGCGCACGAATTCCTCGGCGCTGGCCTGGGCGAATTCGAGGGTGTAGTGGACCATCAGCAGGGCGTCGAGCCCGGTCTCGGCCAGCGAGTCGATCCGGTCGGCCAGGCCCATGATCAGTGGAGGGCAGGTTTCCGGCCGGTGGACCAGCGCCGGGTGCGGGTCGAAGCTGATGGCCACGGAGGCGGCCTGGCGTTCGGTCCCGAGGGCGGTTAGCGTAGCCAGGACCTCGCGGTGGCCGCGGTGCACGCCGTCGAAGTTGCCGATGGTGACGACCGATGGCCCGAAGTCCGCGGGAACGGATTCGAGGCCTTTCCAGTAGTGCACTGTGCTCCTTCGGGTGCGGCTGTTGTCGATCGCCGGGCTGGCGCCTTGTCCATTATTCACGATCGGCCCGGGTTGCCGAATCAGCGACCGGGCACGGCGGCGCTCTCGCGGTGGCGGAACAGCCACCACAACCCGATCAGCGGCAGCACCAGCGGGATGTAGCCGTAGCCCTGCCCGAAGTGGGACCAGACGGCCGGGTGCGCGAAGTCCTGCGGGAGCGCGAAGCTGAGGATGCCCACGACGACCACGCCGGCCAGCTCGATCAGGATCGCCGCCAGCGACAGCCGCCAGCTGCCGGGCTTGTGGGAGGCCAGGGCGATGGTGGCGATGATGTAGATGACGGCGGCCACGGCACTGAGCGCATAGGCCAGGGGGGCCTCGTCGAACTTCGTGAGGATCTGGTAGCCGGCCCGGGCGGTGGAGGAGATCGCGAAGATCCCGTAGACGGCGATGATGATGCGGCCGAGCCCGGCCTGCCGTCCGGTCCTGCCCGGCGTGGTGGTGTTGTTCATGCGAGGGGTGCTCCATCCCAGATCTGTTCCATGCGGTACAACATGACGAAGACGGTGAGCCCGACGGCGGCCAACACCGCGTTGGACCAGCGGGTCTTGTCGGTCACGGCCCACCAGAAGGCGACCACCGGGACGAACAGCGCGGTGGCCACGTACCCCCAGAACTCCCACGGCTCCCCCGAGATCGCCTCCCCGCCGCCCTGCCGGATGGCCGCGGCGAAGCCGTAGACGACGAGGAAGAGCTCGACGGCGGCAACCGAGATGATGGCGTAGTCGTCGGGATAGTCGCGGAGGATCGTGGCGACGACGCTGGCAATGACGGACAGGGCGCAGATGACCGCCCCGGCAATGAAGAATCCGTCGACGATCACGGGCGGTCCCTTTCGGTTCTGGGGTGGTCACGCCGTGCCGTGCTGGGTGCGCGGGGCAGGCGGGCGGATGGCCGCGGCGGGGTGTGCGCCGCGATGGTGGTCAGGCGGTGGCGAAGACGATCTCGGGTTTGGCCGCCTCGCCCTTGTTCTTCAACAGCGCCACGCAGGTCCCGTCCGGGGCGAAGGCTGCGGTGACGGCCGCGTCGTCGTCGTTGGGTCCGATGCGCCGTCCGAAGGACAGCTCGGTGGCCTCGTGCGCGCTGAGTTCGCGGTTCGGGAACAGGGCCCGGGCCGCTTCGTCGAGGGGCAGCAGAGAGAATCCGTCGGCCAGCTGCTCCATGGTGCGGGCGCCGGCGATGTCGTAGGGCCCGACGCGGGTGCGCCGCAGCGCCGTGAGGTGGCCGCCGACGCCCAGCGCTTCGCCGAGGTCGCGGGCCAGGGCGCGGATGTAGGTGCCCGAGGAGCACTCGACGGTGACGTCGACGTCCTGGATCTTCCCGCCGCGCAGCCGGCGGATGTCGTGGACCTCGAACCGGGCCACGGTGACCGGCCGGGCCGGCAGGTCCACGTCCTGGCCGCTGCGCACCCGGGCGTAGGACCGTTCGCCGTTGACCTTGATCGCACTGACGCTGGAGGGGACCTGCTCGATGTCCCCGGTCAGGGCGGCGGCGCCGTCGCGGATCTGCTCGCCGGTGACGGCTGCGGCGATGCGGGACTGGATGAGCTCGCCCTCGGCGTCGTCGGTGACGGTGTTCTCACCGAGCCGGATGGTCGCCGTGTAGGTCTTGCCGACGCCGACGATGTAGGTGAGCAGCCGGGTGGCCTTGTTGACGCCGACCACCAGGACACCGGTCGCCATGGGGTCCAGCGTGCCGGCGTGCCCCACCTTGCGGGTCCCGGCCAGCTTGCGGGTCCGGCCCACGACGTCGTGGCTGGTCCAGCCCTGCGGCTTGTCGACGATCACCAGTCCCGATCCGACGGCGGCCTGATCTGTGCTGGCACCTTTTTTCACGTCCCCAGTATAGGTGGCACGGTCCTGTGCCGTTCACGCCAGCCAGTCGAAGGACCGTTTGGCGTGTGGCCGCTGGTCTCGCATACAGGCCGTGACCGGCAACGGGTGGGAACGCCGTCCGTGGTCAATTGACCTAGATGGAACCAGTGGATACCTCCCCTCCGCTGGCTTCCGCCTCGGCCACGATCTGCTGGACTTCTTCGGTGTTGAAGCCAGATTTGACAGCCCAGACATAGGTCACAATTCCCACGAGCAGTTCGACGCCCATTCCCCAGGGAAACCGCAGGACCGGGCTCTCGAGTGGACCGTAGACGCCCAGGTAGCCAACCAGGAGCGAGGCCAACAGGAGCCAAATCAGCCACCAGGTGGCGTTCACGTGCCGACGGCCCGTCCCGCTGCTGAACAACCACAAGGCGGCGCAGAAAGCGACCACCAGCACGCAGAACACCGCGTAGTACACCGGGAACGGCCACCCGCCCGGACGCTGGGCCTCCGCACCGCTCAGGACCCAGCCTCCGGCACTGGCGACCCATACCCACGCGATCAGGAAGACCACGCTGATCACCGCCGCGGGGGCGGCGGAGATCCACTTGCTCTTCCAGGCGTAGTAGGCCGTGAAGAAGGGCAGGCCGATGAACGTGGCTGTGAAGACGTTGGCCAGGGTGGAGAATCCGCTCCAATACAGGATCAACACGGCAGCCAGGAAAGAGATCGGGGACCAGACGCGATAGGCCTTCAACGTGAAGGGCCGCTTCAGTGAACCGGCGGTTCTGCGCAGGACCGGGAGCCCGACCCCGCCCATGATGTAGGTCAAGACCGCCGCGGAGCTGATGAAGCCGACCAGTTGGTACCAGCTGGGCGCCGGGACGAAGAACACACAGCCAACGACGGCCGAGACAAGCAGTGCCAGCCACGGGATGCCGAAACGGTTGCTGGTGGTGAACTTCCGTGGGATGTTCCTGTACACCCCCAGCCCGTATCCCGTCCGCGCCCCGGTGCCCAGATAGACCCACCCCGTGGCCAATGGCGAGACCGCCGCGTCGATGAGCAGGAAGGTTCCCAAGGCGGCCAGAGCCGCGATGTTGGCCGAGTCAAGGGCATGGAACAGGGGCCCGTCCGCCCAGCCGCCGGCTACCAGCTGGTCCCATTGCCCGCCGGCGAGTCCCATGTCCTTCCAGTTGATGGCGCCGATGAAGGCGACTTGGAGCAGCGTATAGATGATCGCTGGGATGACGATCGATCCGACCGTCGCCCAGGGGACGTTGCGTTGTGGGTTCTTCGCTTCGCCACCGAAGTCCAGGGCTTGTCGGAAGCCCAGGAGGGAGAAGATGATGCCCGTGGTGGCAATCGCATGGAAGATCGGCGGAACGCCCATCGGCGCAAAGCCCCCATAGGACGTGAAGTTGCTGCCATCGAGGATGAAGAACAGGAAAATGAAGGTCAGCGTGGGCAGGGCGATTTTCCAGATGGTCACCCACCGATTGGATTCGGCCAGGAAGCGCGCCCCGAAGAAGTTCAGCGCGAAAAAGAGGAACATCAGGACGAACCCGCTGATGATCCCGTTCGGCCAGCTCAGAAGCTGCAGGCCGTCGACGGTGGTCAGCAATCCCGTCTCTGGGAACCTGCCGCCGATGTAGGTCAGCGTCGCTTCTGCCTCGATCGGCGGGATGGAAACGACCGAGAGCCAGTAGGCCCAGCCGATGATCCAGCCGGAGAAGGCGCCGTGGCTCAAAAAGGTGTACCTGACGATGGCCCCGGAGCGTGGCAACATGGCCCCGAGTTCCAAATAGGTCAGGGCGATCAGGAACACCAGGACCGAGGCGATGATCCACGAGAGGATTGCGGCTGGACCGGCAACGCCGGCGGCCGCCAGGACCCCGAAGAGCCACCCGGAACCTATTTGCGCACTGACGCCGAGGAACAGCAATTGCGTAAAGGAGAGATTTCGCTTCAGGGCCGTGTCGGTCGATTCGAACGAATTGCGCTCGGTTTCGTGTGCGAGGCCCATAGTCAACACTTCCTTGCGTGCTTGACAGGAATCCCAGTTCATTCAGATTAGGCCCGGCAATCCCGTCTGGAAAAGACAAGATGCCAAATACTTGTTGGGTTTTCCCCGGGCCCGCTGTTGATTTCCGCCCCGGCAGTCCGTGCCGTACCGACCGGGACAGAGCATCGGGGGCGTCCCTGTTGCCTCATGGCAATACCTGCGGGAAGGGCATCTTGACACCCCCTTGACACGGTCCTACGATTTCACCACGCACGGGTCCGTACCGTGGCAGCGCGGAGGCTCCTGGGGGATGCGCCGGTCTCCCCTCCGCCCCTTCTGGGGTGTGCATCATCACCGTCAGCGCGGCGTACCCGACTCTCTGCAGCCGGCCCTGCGGCCTGCCGGCGAACTCCGGAGCAAGCACCCGTGCCGGCATGTCCGGCACGCTCCCGATCGGATGATCATGAGATTTCGTACCCTGGCGGCATCCACTGCCGCCGCAGCACTTGCCATCACGCTGACCTCGGGACCGGCCCTGGCCCACCCGGGCCACCACGGCCATGGACACGGCCACTCCTCCCCGCCGACCAGCCGCGTGGTGGACGTCGCCGACGGGCTGATCTCGCCCCTCAAGGTGGCCTTCGGCCTGCGGCACAGCTACCTGGTCGCCGAATCCATGGCGGGCATGCTGACCAGGATCGACGCCAACGGACACCGGCGCACCCTGGTCTCGGCCCCCGGGAAGGAGATCGCAGGGGTGTCCTATCGCGGTGGCACCACCTACTTCACGCAGAACGACCAGCCGGCGAACCCGGAGGAGCCGCCATCCACCCTGTTGCCGGCGAAGGTCAAGACCCTGGACAGCCGCGGCCACATGCGCACCCTGACCGACCTGAGCACCTTCGAGGAGCGACGCAACCCCGACGGACGGACGGTCTACGGGGTCCGCAAGATCAGCAAGTCCTGCCTGGCGCAGGCGCCGTTCCTGCAGTCCCGCGGCGAGGTCTACTCGCACCCGTACTCCACCGCACCAACGCGGCACGGCGTGTATGTCGGGGATGCGGGTGCGAATGACATCGTCTACGTCTCCCACCGCGGGCACGTCCAGCTGGTACGCACCATCCCAGCCGAGCCGATCAAGATCGACGACAGCGTGGTCGCTGCTGCGGCGGACATGAAGATGACGATCCCGGAGTGCGCCAAGGGACTGACCTACTGGATGCAGGCGGTGCCGACCGACATCGAGGTGCGCGGCAACTGGCTGTACTACTCGGTCCTTCCGGGAGCGCCCGGCGAGGAACTTGGCCACGGCAAGGTCTACCGGACCCACCTGCACTCGGGCAGGACCCAGTTGCTGGCCTCCGGCCTGCAGGCGCCGACCGGGGTCGCCGTGGACGAGCGGGGAACCGTGTATGTCTCGGAGTTGTTCGGCAACCGGATCTCCCGCCTCGGGCAGCACCGCACGACGACGGTGTCCACCCCCACTATGCCCGCCGACATCGAGGTTTCCGACCACAGGCTGATCGCGGTCACCGAGGCCCTGATGCCCACCGGGAAGCTGGTGAAGATGCGGGTCTGGTAGGACGGATGGAACCACAAAACCGGCCGGGGCCGGTGGCGGCCACCTTCGGGTGGCCGCCACCGGCCCCGGCCGGCTGTCCGTCCGCCGCGACGGTATGCCGCGGCGAGGCGATGGACGCGACTAGTCCCGGTCCTCGTCCTCGTCCGGGTGCTTGTACGGATCGGCGTCGCCGGCATGGCGTGCCTCGGCGGCCAGGGCGGCCACTTCCGCGTCGCGGGCCTTGGCCTCGCGCAGCAGCTCCTCGAGGTGCGAGGCGTTGACGGGGATCTCGTCGGCGACGAATTCGAGCGTCGGGGTCAGTCGGACGGTCAGGTTGCGGCCGACCTCCTTGCGCAGGATCCCCTTGGCCTTGGCCAGCCCGGCCGCGGCTCCTGCCTTGGCCTCGTCGTCGCCGAACACCGTGTAGTAGACGGTCGCGTTCTGCAGGTCGTTGGTGACCCGGGCGTCGGTGATCGTCACGCTCTCGACGCGGGGATCCTTCACGACCTTGCCGAGCGACTGCGCGACCAGGACCTTGATGCGTTGCGCGAGCCGTGCCGCGCGAGCCGGATCGGCCATGATGCCCTCCTGGGGATTCAGTGTGCTGGTTGGTGCTTTAAGAGTAGGACGAACGACGCCGGACACCCGCCCGAAAGGCGAGCGTCCGGCGTCGTACGGGGTCCGCGCTTAGGCGCGCGGCTTCTCGCGCATCTCGTAGGTCTCGATGATGTCGCCTTCCTTGACGTCGTTGAACGAGCCCAGGCCGATACCACATTCGAAGTCAGTGCGGACCTCGGTGGCGTCGTCCTTGAAGCGCTTCAGCGAGTCGACGGAGAGGTTCTCGCCGATGACCTTGCCGTCACGGGTGACGCGTGCCTTGGAGTTGCGTCGGATGGTGCCGGAGCGGACGATCGAGCCGGCAATGTTGCCGAACTTCGAGGAACGGAAGACCTCGCGGACCTCCGCGGTGCCCAGCTGGGCCTCCTCGAACTCCGGCTTCAGCATGCCCTTCAGCGCCAGTTCGATGTCGTCGATCGCGGAGTAGATGACCGAGTAGAAGCGCATGTCAACGCCCTCCTTGTCGGCCAGATCCGCAACGCGCTCCGCAGGCTTCACGTTGAAGCCGATGATGATCGCGTTGTCCACGGTGGCGAGGTTGACGTCGTTCTGGGTGATCGCGCCAACGCCGCGGTGGATGACGCGCAGCTGCACGCCTTCGCCCACGTCGATCTTCAGCAGCGAATCCTCCAGGGCTTCCACCGCACCGGAGACGTCGCCCTTGAGGATGAGGTTGAGGGTGTCGATCTTGCCCTCGGCCACGGCCTGGTCGAAGTCCTCCAGGGTGATGCGCTTGCGGCGCTTGGCCAGCTGGGCGTTGCGGTCCGCTGCCTCGCGCTTTTCGGCGATCTGGCGGGCGGTGCGCTCGTCCGTGGTGACCAGGAACGTGTCGCCGGCCCGGGGGACGGTCGACAGGCCCAGCACCTGGACCGGGCGGGACGGGCCAGCCTGCTCCAGGTTCTCGCCGTTCTCGTTGAACATGGCACGGACGCGTCCGTGGGCCTGGCCGGCGACGATGGTGTCGCCGACGTTCAGCGTGCCGGATTGCACCAGCACGGTGGCCACCGCGCCGCGGCCCTTGTCGAGGTTTGCCTCGATGGCGATGCCGCGGGCGTCCTTGTCCGGGTTGGCGCGCATGTCCAGGGCGGCGTCCGCGGTCAGCAGCACCGCCTCGAGCAGCTCGTCGATGCCCATGTTCTTCAGCGCGGAAACCGGCACGAACATCGTGTCGCCGCCGTATTCCTCGGGCACCAGGCCATACTCGGCGAGCTGGCCCTTGACCTTATCCGGGTTGGCGGACTCCTTGTCGATCTTGTTCACCGCGACCACGATCGGCACGTCGGCCGCCTGGGCGTGGTTGAGCGCCTCGACGGTCTGCGGCATGACGCCGTCATCCGCGGCGACGACCAGCACGGCGATGTCGGTGACCTTCGCACCACGGGCACGCATGGCGGTGAACGCCTCGTGGCCCGGGGTGTCGATGAACGTGATGGCACGCTCGGTGCCCTCGTGCTCGTGGCTGATCTGGTAGGCACCGATGTGCTGGGTGATGCCGCCGGCTTCGCCCTCGATGACGTTCGTCTTGCGGACGGCGTCCAACAGGCGGGTCTTGCCGTGGTCGACGTGGCCCATGACGGTAACCACCGGCGGGCGGGGACGCAGGTCCTCGTCGCCTTCTTCCTCGAGCTCCTGGTCGAGGTCGATGGCGAAGGACTCGAGCAGCTCGCGCTCCTCGTCCTCCGGGGACACGACCTGGACCTTGTAGCCCAGCTCGGCGCCCAAGACGTCGAACGTACCCTCATCCAACGACTGTGTGGCCGTGGCCATCTCGCCGAGGTGGAACAGTACGGTCACCAGTGCGGCCGGGTTCGCCTCGATCTTGTCGGCGAAGTCGGTGATGGAGGCACCACGACGCAGGCGCACGATGGTCTCGCCGTTGCCGCGGGGCACGCTCACGCCGCCCAGCGACGGTGCGCTCATCTGCTCCAGCTCCTGGCGCTTCGCCCGCTTCGACTTGCGCTGCTTGCCGCGACCGGCGCCTCCCTTGCCGAAGGCACCCTGGGTGCCACCGCGTCCGCGGCCGCCACCCTTGCCGCCAAAGCCGCCGCCCGGGCGACCGGGGGCGCCGCCGCGTCCCGGTGCGCCGGGACGTCCTGCGCCGGCCGGTGCCGGACGCTCGGTGCGGTTGGGCATCATGCCCGGGGTTGGGCGGGGCCCACCCGGACGTGCGCCTGGCGCGCCGGCTCCGGGGCGCGGGGCACCCGGACGGGGAGCCCCGGGACGGGGTCCACCAGCGCCGGCCGGCGGACGCGGTCCGCCCTGGCCTGCAGGTGCGCCCGAACGCATGCCCTGCTGGGAGGCGAACGGGTTGTTGCCCGGACGGGGGCCACCTGGACGGTTGCCTTGGCGGGCAGCCGGACGCGGCCCACCGGGGCCGGAATCCTTGCCGCGCATCCCCTGCTGAGAGGAGAACGGATTGTTTCCCGGGCGCGGGGCACCGGGCTTGGCCGACGTCGGACGCGGCGCGACGGACTTGTCCGCCGCCGGGGCCGGGGCGGCAGGCTTTTCAGCTGCCGGCTTCGGGGCAGCCGGGGCTTCCGGTGCAGCAGGTGCCGGGGTGGGCTCGGCGACGGGCTTCGGCCCAGCCGATGCGCCAGGTCGGGGTGCCTCGGAGGCCGGGGCAGCCGGGGCGGGAGTCGCCGGCTTGTTGCCGGGCTTGGCAGCAGCCGGGGCCTTGGCGGCCGGCTGCTGGGGGAAGGCGCCACGCAGTTTCTTGACTACGGGCGCTTCAATGGTCGAAGAGGCGGAACGGACGAATTCGCCCATTTCCTGCAGTTTTGCCACTGCATCCTTCGAAGTGATGCCGAGCTCTTTGGCGAGCTCGTGTACGCGGACCTTGGCCACATTTCTCCTGTCTCGGTCCGCCCCTGCACTCACTTCTTACCGGGTGCGAACCGTCTTTTTTGGGCTTGGCCGACATCCGCCGCGAGGCGGCATGCCGATCGTTGCGCATAACTGATTAGTCATAGCTAGGCGCTCATCGCTTGACACTCATCGGGTTTCCATCAGATTTCTGACCCGCTTTCACGTTTGACGGTTGATCCGGTGCTACCACCCGGCGGGGGCGCACCCAGTGCGGCCACTGCCGATTCCACCTGCGAGTCGTCCACCGGGGCCCTGAAGGCCCGGGAGAACGCCCGCCGTTTCACGGCGCGGGCTGCACATTCCGGCGTGGGATGCAGCCAAGCACCCCTACCGGACTTGCGGCGGGTGGGATCCGGAACGGCCAACAAGCCGTTTCCTTCCACCACCCAACGCAACAACTGGTCCTGGTCCGTCGATTCCCGGCACCCGATACACGTTCGCTGCGGCTGGTGCTGCGAGCTCACGAGGGAGGTCAACTCCTGGGTTTGGGATGGCCGGACCTGATCGGACCAGAGACCAGTCTACCGCTTTTCACGCCGGCCATGGGGCACGGCGCCCTGCTCACTCGGGACGAACGGCCTCGACCCGACCCTGCGGGTTGGCGTCGGAGGAGATGTCGATGCGCCAGCCCGTGAGCTTGGCAGCCAGGCGGGCATTCTGCCCTTCCTTGCCGATGGCCAGCGAGAGCTGGTAGTCCGGCACCACAACGCGGGCCTGCCGGATGGCTTCGTCGACGATGGTGACCGTCTTGACCTTCGACGGGGACAGGGCATTGGCGATGAACCGCGCGGGGTCCTCGTTGTAGTCGATGATGTCGATCTTCTCGTCGTGCAATTCGTTCATGACCGCCCGCACACGGGATCCCATTTCCCCGATGCAAGCCCCCTTGGCGTTGATGCCGGCCTTTCGGGCCCGCACGGCGATCTTGGTGCGGTGCCCGGCTTCGCGGGCCAGGGACACGATCTCGACGGTTCCGTCGGCGATTTCCGGGACCTCGAGCTCGAAGAGCCGGCGTACCAGGTTCGGGTGCGAACGCGAGAGGGTGATCGAGGGGCCCTTGGGCCCCTTGCGGACGTCGGTGACATAGGCGCGGATCCGCGAGCCGTGCGTGTACTTCTCCCCCGGGACCTGTTCGGGTGGCGGCAGCAGCGCCTCGATCGTGCCGAGGTTCACCTGGATCATGATCGGGTTGTTGCCCTGCTGGATCTGGCCGGAGATCAGTTCGCCTTCCTTGTCCTTGAACTGGCCGAGGACGTTGTCGTCCTCGACATCGCGCAGGCGCTGGAGGATGATCTGCCGAGCGGTGCTGGCCGCAATCCGGCCGAAGCCCTCCGGCGTGTCGTCGAATTCACCGACAGCGGTGCCTTCTTCGTCGATCTCGGTCGCCCAGATCGTGACCCGGCCGGTCTTCTGGTCCAATTCGGCACGGGCCTGGTCGATCGCCCCGGGCGACTTGTGGTACGCCATCACCAGGGCCTGCTCGATCGTGGGGATGATCAGGTGCAGCGGGATCTCGCGCTCCGATTCCAGGAGTCGCAGTGCGCTCATATCAATGTCCATGTCAGGCCTCCTGCGCCTCGTCGATCTCTACTGCTTCGTTGTCCAGGGGCCCTGAACGGGTGAACTCAACTTCCACGACTCCGCGCCGGATGTTCCCGTAGGCAATCGTGCGGGGCTCACCTTGCTTGGGCTTCATGCCCTTCTTGACCGGGATGTCCGGCACCACGGTGACCTGCTCGTCGTCGGCGTCGGTCAGGCGTCCGGTAATGTTCTCCTCGCCGATGAGGTTGACCTTCACCAAACGTCCGACATTGCGGCGCCAATGCCGGGGAAGCGTCAGGGGGCGGCCAACACCGGGCGAGGAGACCTCGAGATCGTAGGCCGGTCCCGGCTCGGCGGGGGCGCGGTCCATGGCCTCGGAGACCGCTTGCGATACTTCGGCCAGTGTGTCCAGATCGACGTTGCCGGTTCCCTCGATCAGATCGACGATGACGTTGACTGTCCGGTGGTCGGCCCCCGAACGGATCTCGACATCCTCGAGGAGGAGGTGGTGCTCGGAAACGGTGGGTTCCAGGTACTCCTTGAGCCGCTGTCCTTCGGACGGGGTGCTTGCCGGCTGTTCGGACATGACTTCCTCCCACATATTCGATGTTGTGCGTACCAGAGTATCGACAATTGACCGGTCCCGCCGACGTTTCCGTCCACGCCCAGGGACCGGGCATCCGGTGCCCAGGGCCGGGGCACCTCGCGACACCGCTCCAGGGGGCCTGCTCCGGCCGGCGCCCCATGGGATGATCGTCTCGATGGTCAAGCGCTCTCCCTCCCCCACCAGCCACGGCCGTACGCCACGGCGCCGGGCCTCTTTTCGCCTTAAGTTGTTCCTCCGCCTGCTCGGCCTGCTGCTGGTGGCTGCCATCGTCGTCGGCATCGGGACGACAGCGAACAAGGGGTGGGGCCCGGATTTCCGCGGGGATGGCGCACAGATCGGCGCGGAGGAAAAGGCATCGCGAAACATGCTCGACCTTGCCCGGACCGCGACGGCCCTCGCGACCGGAACGGCAGCCGGGAATGACTCCGGGACCTCCGAATCCAGCGCGCCCGCCTCGGCGGAGCCTTCCGCGGCGGCCACGTCCTTGGCCCCGGCGTCCGCCCGCGAGTTGGAACGGGCCGCGGCCATGCTGCGCGGCCATGTGGAACTTCTCACACCCGGATTGGCCGCTCGCGTCGCCCAGGAAACGGCCGACGGAACATCAACCGGCGCCTCAGGTCTCGTCGAGGACACACATCCCGCCGGTAATTCCGCAGGATCCTCCACCGCGGGGAAACCGGACTCCCCCGTACTCGGCGACACCGGCCTGGCCGAGATCGCCCTCGGGATGGCCGGCTCGGCCAATGACCTGCTGGAGTCCTCCCTGGCCGCCGCCCCGGGTGACGTCGCCGCCGTCCTGGGTGCCGGTATCGAACAGCGCCTTGAGGCACAGCGGCTCGCCGCGCTGGTTCCTGGACAACCCGCCCTGGAGGAATTCCCCAAGGTCGGCGTCCCGGACGCCACCCAGGAATGGAGCACGGCTGCCGGCAGCCAGCTTCCCAGCGGATCGTGCAGTGCCGACAGCCAGCCCGGCGATTCCTCCTCGGGCGGTTCGCAAGGCGCTTCTGCTTCGACTCCGGCCGGTGAGCCGACGGCAGCAGAAGAAGCCACTGCGCACGCGGTGCGCGCCGCCGCCGACGCAGCCTTCCGGTTGGCATACGGCTACCAGATGGCCGCTATCAAGCAGCCCGGAGCGTCGACCCACCGCGGTTGGGACCTGGCAGCCACCACGTCCGCGCTCGGACACACATTGGAAGACCTGCTGCCGTCGGACTGCTCCCCCACTCGCGCAACGGCCTACGCATTACCCCGGGATTTCAAGGCCCATCCACTTGCCTCGGTCGCTGGGGCGGAAGAACAGTTGGCGGCCCTCCTGCGCGATGCCGCAGCCGATGCCCCCCAACCGCTTCGGACCGCCCTGGTGGCCGAAGCCTGGCGGTCGGCCGACCGGGCCTTCGAACTCTCCGGGACCATCCCGGAGCTCACCTGAAAACCATCGTGCAGGCATCGCAAAACACCGGGAACCCCGGGTGGGACCCGGCGGACTTCCCTCGCCAGCTGCGGCACAATGCCCTGCGCACCCCTGTTGGCGGGCCCTGGCTGCAGAACGCGGGGCAGCGTATTTCCAACCAGTGCAGCAGATGGAACCTGCACCTGGATCCGGGATCGACACGTCCGTGGTTCGCAGGACATGCCGGCCTCGTGGTTCCGGTCCTGGATGCCGCAGGGACTCGCTTCGCCCTCAAGTACCAGATCCCCGATCCCGATTTGGCCACGGAGGCCGCGGCCTTGCGCCTTTGGGCTGGGATCGCAGCGGTCGATCTGATCCGTGACGAGGGAGGATTCCTGCTCTTGGAGCGGCTCGACCCGGATCGGGACCTGGGCGCCGTCCCGGTCTCCGAAGCCGTTGATATCTGGGGCAACATCATGGGCCGTTTGGGCCAGCGGGTCTCGCAGGGATCTTCCCCGGCAGACGGGGTTGGCGGTTTCGAACGGACCGATGCCCTCGCCGAACGCTGGAATGACGAACTGCCCGCCCGGTGGGCCGATGCCCCGGAGCTGCTCCCCCGGCGCCTGCTCGCAGCAGCCCTGGAACTCTGTCAGCAGCGCGGTGCAGTGGGCCGGCGCGACAGCGACGACTTCCTGGTCCACGCCGACCTGCACTACTACAACGTCTTGGCACGGCCGACGACCGGGGAATACGTGGCGATCGATCCGCAGCCCTTCGTCGGAGACCGCGAGTTCGCTGTTCTGCCCATGCTCGCCAACCGTCTGGGTGACTTGCCGGAGCGGGACTCCGCGCATGCTCTCCGCGCCCGGGTTCGTCATTTGGTGCAAGCCGCCAATCTGGATGCGGACATGGCGACCGGATGGTCGGTTGCCCGTGCCGTGGAGGACGCCCTGACCTACTCGGAACAAGGCCTGGACCTGGACGCCGAACGTTCGCTGTGGATAGCGACAGCGCTCAGCTGCGGGGACATGTCCACGCTGCCGGGCGTTCACCAGCTCAAGCCCCTGGTATAGGTTGCCAACGTCAGCTGGTGTCGCCGGGTAGGGGTGGTGATTGGGCGCGGTACGTATGCCCCGTCGGGGTCGTGGTGAGCGTGGTATGCCGGTGACCGGCAACGCTCGCCGCGCTCCACCCGGGAGCTTCCTTGGAGTAGTTGCAATCGGCGCACTTGGCGCTGGAGTTCCCCGCAGTGGTCCTGCCCCCGCTCGCCCAAGCCAGGACATGGTCATTGTGGCGGATTGGGGCATCGCAGTACGGTGTCGCGCATGTCTGGTCCCGGGTGGCGATGAACCGCGCCAGCCCGGGCGGGAAGAGCC
>NZ_JBGFFC010000011.1:0-83445 GCF_041679245.1 Arthrobacter sp. JSM 101049
GCTGGCCGCGGTGGACCATGATCGCCGCGTTCCAGCGCATCCAC
Source organism: Arthrobacter sp. JSM 101049 (assembly GCF_041679245.1). Taxonomy (NCBI): domain Bacteria; kingdom Bacillati; phylum Actinomycetota; class Actinomycetes; order Micrococcales; family Micrococcaceae; genus Arthrobacter; species Arthrobacter sp. JSM 101049. Next base: position 45 of record NZ_JBGFFC010000011.1, read on the forward strand.
GCCCGGTAGCGGCGCTCGATCTCCTCGTTGCCCGGGAACTCCGGTTCCTGGTCCACCGGAATCGTATTCACGTAGTCCGTGGTGGTCACCATCGGCACGCCGACGCTCTTGGCGCCCGCACGCTGCAGGAGGGAGCGGACAATGAACTGGGCGCGTTCCGTGCCCTGTGATTCGACCAGATCGTCGAACGATTCAATCCATTCGGCAGTTTCCTCCGGATCACGGTCCGGCAGCTGGCTGGTCAAACCACTGCGAATGTGGGAAATGTGTTCCTCTTCAGCCACGTCCAACTTCTCCTCGTTACGGGTAACAGCGTGGGGAATGCGACGTTCCCGTTGTTGGACCGGGTGGCGTCGCGGCGGCAGGGCCGCCTGGCGATGAAAACACGCCGGGTAGGCGGGCAGTCCATCCCGACCACTGTAGTTGTCTTTGACCCGCGATGCGTAGCCGGGGTGACCGGGGTGACGTTGGTTACGCGGGACCCGCCGGTGGGCGTGGTGGTGCCGGGAGCGCCATGGGCCAGCGCGGAGGGGGCCGAATCCGTGCCGGGAATCCATGATTGCGGCGTGTCTACCGGCTCCGCGCTTGATGGGACGGGTTTAAAGGTGTTGGCTTGTGGTCAGTACCAACCACTAGTAGGAGGAGAAACGTGAGCGACGCCGGAGCGGCCAACACCGCGGCTGTGGAAAAGATGGGCTTCAAGGATGGGGACCTGATCCAGGAGCTGGGCTACGACGACGACGTTGATGACAATCTCCGTGATGCGTTGGAAAAAATGACCGGCAGCGAATTGCTGCCCGAGGACGACCACGAGGTCGTCGACGGGGTGCTGCTGTGGTGGCGGGATGGCGAAGGCGACCTGGTCGATGAACTGGTCGATTCCCTGACCACGCTGGACGAGGGCGGCGTCATCTGGTTGATGACCCCGAAATCGGGCCGCGACGGATACGTGCCGCCGTCCGAGATCCAGGAAGCCGCACCGACCGCTGGGCTGCATGTCACCAGCACCGAGGGTGCCTCGGCGGACTGGACGGCGACCCGGCTCGTGGCACGCCGCAAGAACTAGTGCCCGTACCGGCCCATCGTCTGGTCGGCGGGCCGGTTCCGGCCTTCAATCTCCAGAACCAGTTCGGGGAGACCATTTCCGCGGCCGGCCTGGGGCAGGGGCGCCATTTCCTGGTCTTCTACCCTTTCGCCTTCTCCCGGGTCTGCACCGCCGAACTGGCGGTTCTGGAACGGTTGCGCCCCGAACTCGAGGAGGCCGGAGTCGGGATCCATGCGGTGTCCGTCGACCACAAGTTCGCCCTGCGCGCCTATGCGGCGGAGCAGGGGATCGGCTTCGACCTGCTCGCCGACTTCTGGCCGCACGGTGCCGTTGCCCGGGCCTTCGACTGTTTCGATGAGACGCAGGGCCGCGCCCTGCGCTCGACTTTCCTGGTCGCCGGCGGCCGGGTCCTCCACCATTTCGCCAGCGACGTGGGCGAGGCTCGCCGGGAACAGGACTATCGCGCCGCCGTCGTGCAGTTTCCCGCGTAGGCCGGCATGGCCGGCGGACGGCGTCGTGGCGACGTTGAGTTGGCGCAGGCCAGTGAATGCCGGTAGGCTCGATCCGCGCACGGGCCTTTAGCTCAGCTGGTAGAGCGTCACGTTTACACCGTGAATGTCATCGGTTCGATCCCGGTAGGGCCCACGCTTCGGATCCCCGCCCTTCCCAGGTTTTCACCTCGGAATGGCGGGGATTCTGCGTGTGCTGTGCGTCTAGCTTTTTTCGGTGACGTCGCCACCCGAAGTGCCAACGAGGAGGACTCGAGTTCAACCGAGGTCCGAGCTGGATCTATCGGCCGGACCGAGCCGTGCCCGACGTGTTCGTGTAGTCCAGCATCGGGAGCCGCTGGGCGTCGTGGATTAACCAATTATTGATGATCGCGTAGTCGCACCTATTCGGGAACTCGAACTCGTCACCCTTGCCCAGGTTCCTCGACCATTTGTTGATGTCTCCCCAGAGCCAGATTCCGCCGGCCACGGTACTGAAGGGATCGGGGAATGAATCGGGAGCCCCGGCGCGACGGGCGCCCCGAACCCAGTTGCCGACCGCTTGCCGTGTGCTTTCAAGGCGCTCGGCAATATCCTGTCGACTGACCAGATCCTCCGCAAGTCGGACAACCGTCAGGCCCGCTTCTCTCAACGTGTTCGTGGCTGTCTTCGTGGCCATCAGCGGCGACGGAGCCTCCTGCCACACGGTGAGTCGATGCGTGTTTCCATGAACGGCATAAACCAGTTCGATGTCGATTTCCGCCGCCTCGAGAGCCTCTTCCGACGGCTCGGCGATCTCGAAGAGCAGCTCATAGGTAGACATGCTTCCCCCTTTTCAAGGCAACTACTTATAGTCTAGCTCCTGTTGCCAAATGGAAACATCAGTCGTAGGGGTGCTCGGGACAATGAGCGGCTTCCCGAAGGATCCTTTTCGCCTGATTCGAAGGATTCTTGGGCGTGCCATCGATCCTGATTTTGCTGTGCGGCGGCTCAGGGCAGGGGCAGTACGCGTAAAACTTGTGGCCCTGGCGCCTCAGCTTCCAGCCATGCTCTTCCATCTTGATAAGTGCGGCAAAAATTTGGGGGTCTACCTCGCGTCGCACGCTGGAAACGCGAGTAATCCAGTCGTTCCCCATGATCCCCCTGCCCAATACCAGCAGATTCTACAGGGAATTGTGCCATTTACGGGGGCGCACATTGGTCCACGTCAAACGATTCGAGGAGGTGTGGCGGGTGACGCGACCCACCTCTTCGATTGCCTTGGGTTGAAGAACGCGGTGAGCGCCTCCCCCGGTTCACCATCGAAGGCGCCTTCATCGCGGGTGGAGTGCCTCTCGACGAAGGCCCGGTGGGCACGACGTCGAAATTAGTCGTCGATGCTCAGGTAGACGTCGATATATGCGTTGCTTGGTCCAACCGTAGTTATTCGTAGGGCCCGGCGGTGATTAGGGCAGAAGGCTCATAGTTCACTATCTTCCAGTGCACGCCTCAAATCGTTGAGAGTGGTCTCCTCAGAAGACCCTTCTTCGAACCTCGTGCGGCCCAACTGCGCACGTCGGGACGTTGGCGTACCGAGGGTGAGTACGAGAACTAGTTCGAGAAACCCCACAGCCACCCAAAGAAGGAATGCGATGCCGGCGCACATCATGGTCTCAAAGCGGGGAGACGACAGGGCAGAAATTCCCGATCCCGGGGGCATGGAGAGCGACCAATTGAACAACAGCAGCGCAACGACTGGAAGCCCGGCCATCAAGATCCATAAGGATGTTGCGGCCCTTTTGCTCGCTCGAACTCTCAAGATCACATGGGCAACCCAGATCACGGCCACGGCGACTGGGGCCGCGGCCAGGACCATCACGTCGTCGAAATGGTAGTCGCTCAGCACGTTTGCAGCTTATCCGGCGCAATTGTCGTAAAGAGTGTCAACGAAACCAGCTGCGACCCCGAAGGACAGATGGCGATGCAGTCGGATAGCCACCCCGATGGGCCGGTCGAAGCCGACACTGTCTTGCCGGAGGGCTGCTCAAGCGACGGCAAACGCCTTCTCTGGCGCGACGCAAAATGCCTCTCGTGTCGACTTGAGGAATGGCTCACGACTTCCGAATCTCACATCTACGAATGTCTCAACTTTGTGTGGCTGGCGTGCACGTCACCGTCGGATTCGGTGTGCGCATCCATGCTGGGGAGCCTTTAAGCGATGCGGCCCCCGTACGTCGATCGAGACGCCCTGGGCGTAGTGGGATTGCCGCAAAGTGATTGGCACGGCGCGCAGATCGGCGTGTTCGAGCACGTGGGCGTGGCGATCCTGCGTGGCGGTGGGTTCCGGACCGTGTCATCGCGGTGGCTTGAGCGCGGTCCCGGGCCGTGCGCATCAGTTCGTCGTGGTCTTCGGGGCGAGGTGGGAGAGCGTGCGCGACCACATGCCGAAGAGGAGCAGATGGCCCGCACGCGGCGTGATCTCGATGCGTGAGTGGGGGAGGCGCTTCTTCCACCAGGTGGCGTGCCGTGGCGGCACGGCGGGGTCGTTCTGTCCGTACAACAACAGGGTCTTGGCCCGGATGGTTTCGGGGTCGATGGCCGGTGGCCGGGCGAGGGCCTCGAGCAGGTCCGCGAGAACCCCGGCGTCGCCGTGCGCGTAGGCGGCGTCGACCATCGTTGCCAGCGCCTCACGCGCCCCGGGTCGTTCCAGGACCGCGTCATCGGCGCTGCTGCGATGTAACACCCGGACGACGGCCGCCGCCTCGGGAACGGAACTGGTGAAACCGAGTACTCCCCGGATCGCGTCGGCGACCAGCGCCGGGTCCTGGGGACCCCGGGCCGCGGCGCGCAGTTCCGGGGGCAGGTAGGGCAGCGCCGTGTCGAGCGCCGGCGTCGCCACGAGCACCAGCCGGTAGACCAGCTCGGGGCGGGCGGCGGCCAGGGCCGCGGCGGTCCACCCGCCCTCGCCCCACCCCACCAGCCCCACCTCGCGGGCGTCACGGGCGTCGAGGACCTCGGCCAGGTCGGCCGCTGCCTGCTCGACGGCGGAGTCGTCGGCCCGGGCGAGCGGATCCGAACGGCCGTATCCCGGGCGGTCGACCGCCAGCAGGCGGATCCCGCGGGCGGCGCTGAGCGCGGGATCGGGATCGACGGCGCCGGAACCGCCCGTCGGATGGCACAGGACCACAGTTCGCCGTGTGCCATGGTCATGTTCGTGAACGCCGACCCGGCGTCCGGACGACGTGCGGAACACCGGGCCCATCAGCGCGCCTCCTGGTCCAGGGGCAGGGTCATCACCGTGCGGCTCGACGTCGACGCCGGTCCGCTGCGGAATCCGGCGCGCGTGAACAAATCGACGGTGCCGGAGGACAACCTGGCGGTGCGTCGGGGGGCCTGCACCAGCGGATACGCCTCGACCAGGGTGGCGCCGTGGCGCCGTGCCAGGTCGACGGCTCCGGACACCAGCGCCCCCGCGATGCCCTGGCCACGTGCCGACCGGTCGACGAAGAGGCACACGATCGAGAACACCCGGTGGCCCCCGTCGTCGCCCAGCTCCAAGGCACGGGTGTGGAAGAGGCGGTGGAACTGCTCACGCGGGGCCACCTGGCACCACCCAAGGACCGTCTCGCCGCGGCGAGCCAGCACCGCAATCGGCTCACCCGAGGTCACCAGTCGCCGCAATTCCGCGTGGTTCCCGTCGGGCGGGGACTCGTTGGCCTCCTGGTTGGTCTGCCGCCAGAACAGGCACCAGCAGCCGCCGTAGGCGCCGGTGGGGCCGAACAGCGTCTCCACCTCATCCCAGGTCGCCGCACCGGCGGTGACGATCGCCAGGCCATCGTCGTCGATCACTTGCTTCGGCTGCGTTTCCTCGCCCATGGGCATCATTATCGGCCCACCGGACCGGGTTTTGAAGGGACGTGCGCCATCTTCCCGGGGTGGCGGCAGTGGCTGCCTGCCGGGTTCGCTCAGTTGGAACCGTGGCGTGGCGAGTGGAAGAGCGGGAGCAGGACGTCGTCCACCACCTCGAGCAGCACCGCCTCGTCCAGCGGGCGATCCTCGAGGAGGAAGTGGTTGCGCAGCAGTGCCGCTCCCACGTCGAGGCGGGCCGGTGCCGCGGCGTCGGCGGAAACCTCGCCCCGTGTTGCCGCCCGTCGAAGCACCTCGGCCATGAGCTGCCGGTTCCTGCCCTGGGACCGGGCGCGTAGCTCCCGGACCCGGTCCTGATCGGCGAGCGCCTCGGCCAGCAGGCCGCGCAGGGCGGCGCCGGCGGGTCCGCTCAGCGTGGCGGCCGTCCGGCGTAGGACCTCCAGGAGGTCGCCGCGGAGCTCGCCGGTGTCGGGAATCTCCGCGGGCACGGGGGCGAGATCGTACACCGCGTCCATGACGAGGGCAGCGCGGGTGTCCCATCGGCGGTAGAGGGAGGCCTTGCTGGCGCCGGCCCGCTGGGCGACGGCTTCCATGGTCAACGCGGGATACCCGCCCTCGCGCAGTTCCGCACGGGTCGCCGCGAGGATTGCGCCGACGAGCGCGGCTCCGCGTCGTCGGGGACGCGTGCGGTGGTCGACGTCCTGCCCCGGCATGTCAGTGCCCCCGCGGGGCCGAGGTGACGATTCCGCGTCCGCCGTCCACGGTGATCGCCTCCCCGTCGGTGATCGCCGAGGTCCCGGTGCCGGTACCCATGACCGCGGGGATGCCGTACTCCCGGGCGACGATGGCGGCGTGGGATGCCGCGGCCCCGGTGTCCACGACGACGGCGGCGGCGCGTTGGAACAACGGCGTCCACGCGGGGTTGGTGTAGGGGCACACGAGCACGTCGCCGTCGCGGAGCCGGTCGAAGTCCTCCACGCCCCGGATGATCCGTGCGGCGCCGGTGGCCGTCCCGGAGCTGGCCGGGGTGCCGGTGGCGATGGCGTCGCCGGCCTCGGCGGGCGGAAAGACCCGCAGCGGATCGATTATCGGTTGGCCGGACAGCTCGGCGCGCTTGGTCTTGCGTTGCCCGATCCGCGCTGTCAGCTGCGCGCCCTGGTCGGCCGGGATGGCCCGCGGATCGGCGAGGTCCTGGACCTCCTCCCACCGCAGGTGGAAGACGTCCTCGATCTCCTCCAGCAGGCCCGCGTGGTGCAGCCGCCGGCCGATCTCGAGCAGGGCACGACGCAGCGTGGGCAGCGCCGCGGTGAAGTGGAAGTGGGTGTCCTCCCGGAAGGCGACCCCTTCCTGTGCGGCCCGTACCCACCGGCGGATGCCCTCGCGCCGGCGGCGGCCGCGCAGCAGGGGGTGGTCGAGCAGTTCGCCCAGGGCCGTGGCGGACCGCGAGGACGGTTCCGCGCCAGGGGCCGTGTGCGTGGCCAGGGATTGGACCATGCCCAGCACGACCGCCGGCGACTCCGCCAGCGTCGGCGGGCTCACCAGGAGCGGCGAGGTGGTCTCCCGGCGTCCGAATTCGTGCAGGAAGGCGGCCATTCCCGCCCGGAACCCCGCGAACCCCTCATCCCGGGACAGGGCGGCGAGCGCCGCTGCGGCGTCCCGTCCGGTCACGAGCGCGTGGAGCCGGGGATCCGATCGGACCTGCTCGGCCAGCATGGCCAACGACCGGTTGGAGTCCTCGGTTCGGGTCCGTGCGCCTCCGAGGAGATCGGCGATGAGCCCGCGTCGGCCCAGTAGGCCGCAGAGCAGCAGCATCCGCAGGAGGGCCAGCGCGCTGCCGGGCAGGTAGTCGATCCGCAGGTCCCGGCAATAGTCCTGGACCGCCAGCGACCGCTCGGGGACGGTGAGCAGCTGCTCCCAGGGCAGCTCGGCCAACTCGAGGGACTCGAGGGCATCGATGTCGGCGAGGAACGCGACCTGGCGAGGGTCCCGGGTCCAGCTGGAGGCCTTGAAACGGCGGGCCCGGTACGCGAGCTTCGCGGGGGTGGACAACGCGCGGAGGGTCGGATGCGGCGCGGGCGGAACCAGTTGCACCACGACACCGTCCTCCTCGCGGAGGTAGTCCTCGAACGCGCCGTCGATCCCGTAGAACGTGGCGATGTCACGCATCATCTTCGCCGGCCCGCGGGCGATCTGGGTGGTCACGTCCATCGGGTAGGGGCGCACGGGAAGGTATTCGGTGAGGATCGAACCCTGCAGCCGCTGGATCGGCCCCAGCGGAACGGATTCCGGCGGCAGGGCCGTCATCGGCCGGGCCTGCACGATCCGCGGGCGGCCGTCCGCCAGGGCCCATTCGATGTCCTGCGGGCGCCCGAAGTGGGCGTGGATGCTCCGGGCCTGCGCCGCCAGCTCCGCGAGTTCCCCGCGGGTGAGCAGGGCGTCGTCGAACCCGGGCTTGCCGGCGGATCCGGCCACCTGCTGCACGCCGCCGCCGGGCGTGGCGCGGATGACCACCTCGCCGCGTCCGGGATTCCAGTCCAGGAGGCGGCCGCGCCAATCCAGCACATAGTGGTCGGGCGTGACCAGTCCCGAGACCACCGCCTCGCCGAGGCCCGCGCCCGCGTCCACCACGATGCGCTCCCGCGTCCCGCTCACCGGGTCGGCGGTGAACATCACCCCGGCGATCTCGGAGTCGACCATCACCTGCACGACGACGGCGATCCTCACCTGGGCGGGATCGATCGCCCGCTCCCGCCGGTAGGCGACGGCGCGATCGGTCCACAGCGACGCCCAACAGCGATGCACCGCATCCACCACGGCCTCGACGCCGACGACATTCAGGTAGGTGTCCTGCTGGCCGGCGAAGGCGGCACCCGGGAGGTCCTCGGCCGTGGCACTGGACCGCACGGCGACCGGCACGTCCTCGCCGAGTTCCCGGTACGCGGCGGCAATCCCGGCCCGCACCCCGGTGGGGACCTCGACGGACCGGATCGCCGAGCGCAGCCGGGCCGGGTCCGGCGGGTTCCCGGGATCCGACACGAGGCGCTCCAGACCCGCGCGTTCGGCCGTGGCGGCATAGGCGTGGGTCGTCACCACGAACCCCGGCGGCACGGGCAGGCCGGCACGCAGCAACTCGCCGAGGTTCGCCGCCTTGCCGCCGGCCACCCCGACGTCGGCCGCGCCGAAGTCCCCCAAGGGCGCGACGTCCACCGGGCGGTGCGTCGTGGCGGCCGGTGCGTGTTCCCGCGGTGACAGCGGTGCTGATGGTCCGGGCATCGGAACCCTCCTGGAATTTAGGAAACTCTGCGTTCTCTATAGTAGGACCGCCGCGACGGCGAACGCAACGCCCCATCCACGGGAAGGAGCCCCTTCCATTGCCCCCTCCCGCAGCGCGGCGTAAGGTCGGCTCAAGCATGGTCAACGCCGGCCAACGGGGGTGCGGTGTCCAATTCCGAGTTGAACCTGAATCTGCTGGGCACCCCGATGCTGCTTGTCGACAACCAACCGGTGCCCCTGTCTCCGCGCACGGCGCTGTTGTGCGCGTATCTGGCCCTCTCGCCACCCGGGGGCCGCCTGCGGTCCACGGTGGCCGCACAGTTCTTCGCCGACTGCCCCGTGGAAGCCGCGCGCCGCCGGCTGAACACCGCCCTGTGGCGCCTGCAGGCCGAGGTGCGTTCGCGCACCGGGGTCGAACTGGTGGGACGCCCCGGCAACCAGTGCCTCGCGTTGAGCCCCGCTGCCAAGATGCGCATCGACGCCGTCGTTTTCGAGGACCAGCTGGCCCCCGTGCTGGCGCGGGCCCCGGGAACCCTCTCCCTCGAATCGGTCGCCCGCATCGAGGGGGCGCTCGCGCTGCATCGCGGACCGCTCATCCAGGCCTGCGACGACGACTGGGTGCTCACGGCCCGGCACCGGATCGAGACGCTCTACGTCACCGCCCTGGACTACCTCATCCAGCACCACGGTGCCCGGGGCGACCTCGGGGCCGTCGGCCGTTACGCCGACCTGGCGCTGACCGTGGAACCGCTGCGCGAGGACATCCACCGCCATGTCATGACCGCCTACGCCGGGGCCGGCCGGCTCGACCTGGTCGAGCGCCAATTCGAGCAATGCCGGCTCGTGGTCCTGACCGAGCTGGGGGCCGACCCCATGCCCGAGACCCTGGAGCTCTACGGGCGGCTGACCGGCGGGGACGGGGCCTCGGGGTTCTCGGTCCCGGGCATGGTCGCGGAACTGGAACATGCCCGCCGGGAGTTGACCCGGCTGGGCACGAGCATCGACCGCGTCCTGGACCGCCTGTACCGGCTCTGACGGCACCGCAGCCACCGCAGCCACCGGAGGTGAGCCGCGCGTGAGGCACAGGTGATGGACCGGTGAGCGCAGGAGCGCACCCTGAGTGCTATCAGTGTGGCCACGGAGGGGATGGTGGACATGATCCGCGACGTCAGCGATGCGCTGCGCGACCTCATCGAGCGGGCGACCCCGGATCTGGACGGCTGGGTCGTGCACCACTCGCTGTCCCAGGCCGAAACGGCCCCCGTGCCGGAGAACAAGGCCATCCTGGCCCTGATCGACGTGGCCGAGCACCCGCACCTGCGCAACCGGCCGTTGGTCGAGGGCGCCACCGGGCTGATCCGGGCCCCGCTGTCGTTGCAGCTGCACTACCTCATCACCTACATCGGCGAGCACGACGAGGCCCAGACCCGCCTCGCCCGCATCGTCCAGGCCTTCCACACCACGCCCATCCTGCACCCGCCCGCGTTGGATCCGTCGCTGGCCGGGCAGGTCGGGCGGCTGGCCATCCGGCTGATGGCCCCGACGGCGGATGAACGCAACCAGGTCTGGAGCGCGCTGGGGCGGCCCGGGCGCCTGGCCCTGTTCTACGAGGTCGACGTCGCCCCGGTCCCGCTGCTCGAGCGTGAGGGCTCCGGCCGGGTCCGCGAACACCGGATCGACTACGTCGGCGGTCCGCGATGAACGGCACACCGCACCTGCTGGAGAGCACCGGGACCGTCCTGCGGCACGCGGTGCGGCTGCTGCACGCCTCCACCGGCGCCCCGCTGGCCGGCCTGGCCGCCCAGCTGGATCCGCCGGTGCCCGGTTGGGGGGTGCGCACCACGTCCGATACCGTCGTCGTCACCGCCCGCACCGGATGGCCGGAGCCAACCTCCAGCCCGGAGCTCGCGGTCACCGTCACCGACGCGGCGACCGCGTCCCGGCTGGTGCTGCCCGCCGTCCCCGGCCGGCCGCCGGCCACCGTGAGGGTGCCGCTGGGCGCCGAACGCATCGACGTCGCCCTCCACCCGGTCCCGATGGTGCTCCAGGTCCGCCTCCTCGATCCCGCCACCGGAGCCCCCCGGACCGGGGCCACCGTCACCGCGCGCGCCACCAGCGGGCCGTCCCCGCGCCCGAGCCTCGAGGCACCCGAGGCCGATCCGGGCACCTACCGCACCGCCGCCGTGGAGTTCACGGCCGACTTCAACCCGCTGGACCTGCTCGTCGACGGGCAGCCACTGCGCACCCTGAGCCTGGACTTCGCCACCACGACCACCCGGATCCGCCTCGTGGACACCACCTGAGAAGCCCGCCCGGACCCTGTGCCGGGACGGGGACACCCACCGCAACCAGCAACGCAGCACGAGCCGAGGAGGGCACCGTGAGCACCTACCATTCCCCCGGGGTGTATACCGAGGAGGTCCCCTCGGGGCCGCAACCCATCGCCGCCGCCCCCACCAGCGTCGTCGCGATCCTCGGGGCCACGCGCCGCGGGCCAGTGCTCGAGCCCACCCGGGTCACCGGCTGGGCGGACTACCTGCGCGCCTTCGGCCCGCCGACCACCCGCGGCCACGTCGGCGAATCCGTGTTCGGGTTCTTCGAGAACGGCGGGCCGGCGGCCTGGGTGATCCGCGTGGACCCCTCGACCGCCGCGAGCTGGAGCGTCCTGGACGCCGCGGGCCGGCCGAGTTTCACCGTCACCGCCGCATCCCCCGGGGCCTGGGCCAACGACCTCACGGTCGGGGTGCGCCCGGATGCCGACCGGCCCACCGGCACCTTCTACCGTGCCGCGACCACCGGAGCCGACGTGGAGGTCGCCGCCGGGGATACCGTCACCCTGGACGTGGACGGCACCGCGGGGCTGCGTCCGGGCGATGCCCTGGCCCTGGTTCCGCTGCCGACCGCCGTGCCGGTCCAGGAACCGGTCGAGGCCACCGTCACCGCCCTGACCGGAACGTCGATCACCCTGACCGCCTCCGGTGCCGCCAGCATGGGCACCGGGTCCGTCGTCGCCGGCGCCGTGGCCGCCGGGGACACCAGCGTCCACCTGCCCGCCGGCAAGGGCTTCCGGGCGGGCGACGTCGTCACCGCCATCGCGCCCAACGGTGCCCGCACCCACTCGGTGGCCACCGCGGCCACGGCGGACGGACGCGCGGTGACCGTGGAACTGGCCGACGCGAACCTGGGCTCCGTCCCGGGCTCCGCGTTCGTCCAACGCCGCACCACCTACCGGGCCACCGCCTCCGTCGCCGGCACCCCGCCGGCGACCAACATCGCCCTGTCGGCCCTCGCCTTCGACCGGCCGCTGACCGCCCCCACGGTCGACGAGCTGAGGACCAACGACCCGCAGGCCGCCCCGGGCCGGATCACGGTCGCCGACGGGCGCACGTCGGTCTGGACGACCAACCGGTTCACCATCCCCGGGGCCACGGCCCCGGCCAGCGGACCGGTGGAGGTCGAGGCCGCCGTGGCCGCCGTCCTGCTCGCCGACACGGGCCTGTCGCTGACCGGGCTGACCCCCGCCGACGTGGCGGCCGGCTACGGGTTCCTGCCCGCCGGGGCCCAGCTGACCTACACCGGCGTGAAGTCCGACGGGACCGCCGCCGACCCGGTCACCGCCACCCGCACGGCGTCCGGCTTCACCCTCGCCCCCGCCCCGGCGGGCGAGGACACCTACACCGCCGCGACCTTCACCGTCCAGGGGACCGCCGACGCCGGGATCGCCGTGCGCTGCGCCCTCGCCCCGCGGGTGGGGGACCGGCTGCAGCTGGGCACCGCCTTCGCCGCCATCACCGACGTCGTCCCGGCCGGCGGGGAGACCCACGTGCTGCGCTTCGCCTCCGGCACCGCCACCGACCCCGCCCAGACGCGCTTCGGGCTCTTCGCCGTCGCGGACGCCGCAGTGGTCGCCGACCGCTGGAGCCTGCAGATCGGCCGGAGCGGCGTCATCGCCGAAACCCATGCCGGGCTCTCGCTCAGCCCCGGGCACCCGCGGTACTTCGCCCAGGACGACGTCGTCAACCGGGTCTCGGCCCTGGTCACCGTCGCCGCCCGGGGCCCCGGCGCCCCACCGGTCTCCGCGGACTCGGCCCCCTACTCCGTCTCCGCCGACCTGATCGGATCGGACCGGACCCCGGCCAACGACGACTTCCGCGCCGGGCTGCTGCGGCTCGAGGAGGTGGAGGAACCGGCGATGCTCATCTGCCCCGACGCCCTGCTGCTCGGGGACCCGCTGTTGCAGGCGGACCTCATCGGCCAGGTGGTCACGCATTGTGAGGGGTTCCGCCGCTTCGCCGTCCTCGACGCCCCCGACCTGGACGACGTCGACCTGCTCACCTGGCGCAACACCACCGTGGCCAGCACGTACGCGGCGGTGTTCGCCCCGCATCTGCGCATCGTCACGCTGGACCCGGACTCCACCGACCGGTTCGCCACCGTCCCGGCCTCCGGCTTCGTCGCCGGGGTCATGGCCCGCACCGACCGGCTCCGCGGCGTCCACAAGGCCCCGGGCAACGAATCCGTCTCCGGCGTCGTGGGGCTGAGCCGGACCTACACCACCCGCCGCCAGGACCTGCTCAACCCGGCCGGGGTCAACCTCATCCGTGCGTTCCCCGGCCGGGGGACCCGGATCTGGGGTGCCCGCAACGCCACCGACGACGCCATCTGGCGCTACATCAACGTCCGTCGGCTGTTCAACATGATCGAGACCTCGGTGGACCGGGCCACCCAGTGGGTCGTGTTCGAGCCGAACACCGCCCAGACCTGGATCCGGGTGAAGGTCTCGGTGGAGAACTTCCTCGAAGGGCAGTGGCGGGCCGGCGCCCTGGCCGGGGCTACCCCCGACCAGGCCTACCGGGTCCGCGTCGGGCTGGGGGAGACCATGACCGAGACCGACATCGACCTGGGCTACATCATCACCGAGGTGGCGATCGCCCCGGCCAAGCCCGCCGAATTCGTCGTCTTCAGGTTCAGCCACAAGCGGCTGGACGACTGATGCGCCGAGAACCTGACCCAAGGAGCCAGACATGTACCCGATGACCACCCTGAACTTCACCGTCTCCTGGGGCGAGACCGAGGAACAGCAGGCCAGCTTCTCCGAGGTGAGCGGCGTCACCGTGGAATCGGAGGTGATCGAATACCGCGGCGGTGCCGACCCCCGCCAGTCCACGTCCAAGCAGCCGGGCCTGCAGAAGTACGGCAACATCACCCTCACCCGCGGCGTCATGCCCACCGTGACCGGCAACGCCCTGTACACCTGGTTCAAGGCCTCCACCCAGGGCGCCGGCGACCGGCGGGACGTGACCATCAGCCTGCTCAACGAGGACCGGGAGCCGGCGATGACCTGGAACGTCAAGGGCGCCTTCCCGGTCAAGCTCGAGGCCCCGGCCTTCAAGTCCACCGGCACCGACGTGTCGCTGGAGAAGCTCGAGTTCGCCTGCGAGGGCGTCTCCGTCTCGGTGCCGTGACGCCATGACCACACCGGCCCCCGCCGCCGCGCCCGCCTCCGCGTCGGCTTCCCTGCGGCCCTTCACCACGGCCCACTTCGTGCTGGCCATCGACGGGCTGGCCTCGGCCAACTTCAGCACCTGCGCCGGGCTCTCCGGGGAGGTCGGGGTCGAGGAGTACCAGGAGGGCGGGGAGAACCGGTTCGTCCACCGCCTCCCGACGCGCGCCTCCTTCCCGAACCTGGTGCTCGGCCAGGGGGCCGGGCCGCTGCACGAACTCTGGGACTGGTTCCACGAGTACCTCGTCGCCGGGATCATCGCCCCGCGCGACGGCACCGTGGTGCTCATGGCGCACGACGGCGGGGAGCTGGCCCCCGTGCGCGTCTGGGCGTTCACCCGCGGCTGGCCGGTGAAGATCACCGGGGCCGACCTGGATGCCCAGTCCCCGGCCGCGGCCATCGACTCGCTGGAGATCGCCCACCACGGGCTGGCCCTGAGGCGGGTGGTCTAGATGGCCGTGGTCATCCACGAGATCGTCACCGAACTCGTCGTCGCGGCACCCCCGCCGCCCGCGGCAGCCGCCGGGTCCCCACTGGACGCCGACCGCGAGGAGGCCATCGTGCGGCGCGCCACCGAACGCGTCCTGGAGATCCTGCGGCGGGAGTGGGACCAATGACCTCCGCGCTGCCCGAACTGGTCAAGCTGCGGATCGAGGGCTACCTGGACCAGACGTACAAGCCCTCCCCGGAGCGGGTCTGGGAGGCCATGTTCAACCCCACCGAGCTGTCCTTCTCGCGCAAGAACACCTACGGGAGCACCCAGTCCGTGGGCACCTCGGCACCGCAGCAGAGCTACGGCGGCGGGCAGGCCGACGAGATCCAGCTCGACCTGCTCCTGGACGGGACCGGGGTGGCCGGGGAACCGGGCAGCGTGCGGCCGCGGCTGGACGCCCTCCTGGAATTGACCGGCTACCACGGGGAAAACCACGAGCCCTACTACGTCGATTGCCGCTGGGCCAGCTTCCGGTTCCGCGGCGTCGTCATGCAGGCCGACGTGACCTACAAGCTCTTCGACCGCTCCGGGGAACCGCTGCGGGCCACGGTCCGCCTGGCCCTGAAGACGGCCCTGTCCCAGGAGGAACTCGAGGCCCTGGAACGCCCCGAGTCCCCGGACCTCTACCAGAGCTGGCTGGTCACCGACGACGACCGGCTGGACGCCATCGCCGCGCGCGTCTACGGCGACCCCGCCTACTGGCGGCCGCTGGCCGCGGCGAACCGGCTCGCCAATCCGCGGTCCCTGGTCACCGGGCAGCTGCTCCTGCTGCCACCGCTGGCGGAGGCCCCATGACCACCACCGGCACCACAGCCACCCCCGGCGGCCGGCCCGGCTTCGAGGTCCGGGTCGGCGGCACCGCCCTGGCCCCACCGGTGGCCCGCGACATCCTGGAGATCGAGGTGCACGAGGAGGTGAACCGGCACGGGCGCTGCATCCTGCTGCTGCACAACTGGGACCCGGACCGGCGCGCCGTGCGGCACAGCGACGACGGGCCGTTCACCGCCGGCGCCGACCTCGCCGTCGCCCTGGGCCATGGTTCCGCGACCACGGGGGTCTTCGACGGGGTGATCGCCTCGGTGACCGCGCATTTCCCGGCCGGCAGCCCGCCCATGCTGCGCATCGACGGACGCAGCCGGTCCATCCTGCTGGAGCACCCGGCCCGCTCCCGGCAGCTGGCCGACGTCACCGATGCCGACCTCGCCGCGGCCGTCGCCGCCGACTACGGGCTACGCACCGACGCCGCCGCGGGCAGCCGGCACCGCTTCTGGGCCAGCGACCGGACCAGCGACTGGCAGGCGCTGCGCCAACGGGCCGCGGCCCTGGGCTGGGTCGCCTACGTGCGCGGCACCACCCTGGTGATGCGCCCGCCGGCCCCGAACGAGGATCCCCTCGAACTGGAGTGGACCCGGAACATCATCGAACTGCACCTGACCGAGGACCTCACCGCGGCCATCGACACCGCCACCGGCGCCGGCTGGGACGTCGATGCCGCCGAACCCATCGAGGCCGAACGCTCCGGCGGCGGATCCGGGCTGGACACCGGTCGCCGGGCCGGCCAGGCCGCGGCCGTCCGGGACGCCGGGTGGCCGTTGCGGGCCGCGCGCACCGAGTCGGGAACGATCGGCGCCGCCGACGAGGCCGATGCCCGCGCGGTGGCCGCCCACCGCGCCGCGGAGCTGGGGTACGTTCACGGCACCGGGGTCGTCGCCGGGGACCCCGGGCTGCGCTGCGACGGGTGGCTGGCCATCGCCGGCGTGGGATCCCGCCTGGCCGGGCCGCACTACCTCACCGCCGCCCGGCACCGGCTGAGCCCGGCCGGCTACACCACCGAGTTCCAGGTCGGCTCCCCGCCGGCCCTGGCCCCACCGCCGGCACCCGCTGCGGCGGCACCCGGTGCGGCGGCCGGCGGGCTGGCCCTCGGCGTGGTCGCCGGGCTGGATGACCGCGAGGGGTTGAACCGGATCCGGGTCCGCCTGCCGTGGCGCGAGGACGGGGGCGAGGGGATCTGGGCCCGGCAATCCAGTCTCGATGCCGGCGACGGGTATGGTGCCGTCGTCGTGCCCTCGATGGGCCAGGAGGTCCTCGTCGGGTTCATCGATGCGGACCCCGCCCACCCGGTGGTCCTCGGGGCCCTGTACAACGGCGCCGCCAAGCCGCCGGTGGCCGTGGATCCGGACACCAACGCGGTGCGCACCCTGGTCACCCCCGACGGGCACACCCTGTCCCTGGTCGACGGCGACGACGGCGGCCTGACCCTGTCCACCGCGGCCGGCCAGCAGGTGGTACTCTCCGAGGCGGACTCCTCCCTCACCCTCACCCACGGCGAGAGCGGCAACGCGATCCGGATCTCCGCCGACGGCATCGAACTCACCGCGCAGCAGGGGGACCTGGTGCTGAAAGCCCCGAAGGGTTCCCTCACCGTGGATGCCACGAAGCTCGCGGCCAAGACCACCGGGCCCTCGACGCTGGAGAGCTCGGCGACCCTGAAGCTGAAGGCCGCCGGATCCCTGGCCGCCCAGGGGACACCGATCACGCTCAACTAGGTCAGGAGGACACCATGCCCGCGGCAGCACGCGTCGGCGACACGACCGCCCACGGCGGGACCGTCGTCGGGCCCGGGGTCGCCACCGTCCTGATCGGCGGGATGCCCGCCGCCGTGGCCGGGGACCTCCACGCCTGCCCGATCCCGCCGCCGCCACCACACCCGCCGGCCACCCCGTTCGCCGCCGGATCGGCCACCGTGCTCATCGGCGGACGGCCCGCGGTGCGGGTCGGGGACGCCTGCGGGTGCGGGGCAGCCGTCCTGGTGGGGCTGCCCACGGTGGTGATCGCATGAACACCACCGGGGACTACCCCCAGGTCGGAACCGGGTGGGCCTTCCCGCCCCGCTGGCTGCCGCCGGCCGCCGGCGGGAGGGCACGGGTTCAGATGAACGACGGCGCAGCGCACGTTGCGCAGGCACTGGTGCTGTTGCTGCGCACCGGCATCGGCTCCCGGGTGATGCGCCCCGGCTACGGCGCCGGGGTCGACGCCCACGTCTTCGAACCGCGCACCGCCGCCTCCTGCCACCGCCTCGCCGAGGACGTCCGCCGGGCCGTGCTGCTCGGGGAGCCACGGGTCATCGTCGATGACGTCACCGCCCGCCTGGACCCCGCCGAAGACGGCCGCGTGGAGGTCGCCATCACCTACCGGATCGACCGGCACCGGCGCCCCACCAGCCTGGTGCTGCCCTTCTACCTGGCCGGCGCGTCATGAAACGGCCCGTGCGCACCCCCTCCCAGGTGGCCGCCGCGATGGCCGCCGCGGCGCGGCTGGTGCCCTTCGACGACACCGGCAGCTGGGCGAGGCGCTGTTCACCCCGGACGGCTCCGGCGGTGCGGTGCTGGATCCGGACGGCGCCCCGGACCGGGAACTGCTGGCCGCGCTGGCCGCCGAGTACTCGCTGCTCGACGGGCACCTGGCACACCTAGGGGAGGCGACCCGGGCCTGGTGGCTGCGCCAGGTGCTGGGCCTGGACGCGCTGCCGGCCGTGCCGGACCGCATCATCGCCCGGATCGAGGTCGACCCGAAGACCGCCCCGGTGGTGCTCGAACGCGGGACCATCCTGCGTGGTGGCACCGACGCCTTCGGCAACGAACGCCACTACGCCAGCGACGACACGCTCACCGCCCACGGGGCGGAACTGGCCGGGGTGCGCTCCTTCGTCCCGGGTGGTCCCGGACGCCCGCACGGGGTGGCCGCGTCCGCCCCGGACTTCCCGCTGCGCCCCGACGCCGGCCCGGACGGGCTCCACCTGCTGCGCATCCGGTCCTCGGCCCTGGCCTTCACCGGCGGGCACCTGGACGCCGACGTGGTGTTCGCCGGGGCCACCGGGGCCGCGGGGCTGAAGGCCCTGCTGTGGCGCTGGACCCGGCCCGACGGCACCACCAGCGCGGCGATCGGTGCCGACGTCGACGTCGCCGGGGCGAGGGTACGGGTGCGGCTCACCGGATCCTGCGGCGCCCCCGCCGGGCAGATCCCGTGGGTGGAGGGCGTCCTCGCCGACGGGGCCGCCGTCCCCGTGGACCTCTCCTTCACCCGGGTCACCGTGGCCGTGGCCGACCGCTCCGCGTATGTGCCGGAGGCCGCCTTCTACAACGACGGCGCCGTGGACGTCACCAAGGAGTTCCAGCCCTTCGGGGCCGCCGCCAAACGCGGGGATGCGTTCTACCTGCGCTCCGACGAGGCCCTGGGCAAATCGCTGGACACCCTCGACGTGGGCATCAGCATCCTGCAGGAAGGCGGAGCCCCGCTGAGCGCCTCCAGCGGGGGCAGCGGGGTGCCCGTCTACCTGGCGCAACTGGTGCAGGAGCAGCTCCAATCGATGAAGATCGCCCTGGGCGACGCCTACGCGAGCGTGGACCACGAATGGTCGGTCATCTCCGATTCGGTCAGCACCCCCACCACGCCGGCGGTTCTCTGGCAACGGCGGCAGGACGGGGCCTGGACCACGGTGGGCGAATCGTCCCCGAGCTTCGCCACGCTGCACGCCACCGACCTGCCGGGGGCCCCGGAGTCCTCCGAACCGTTCGCCGTGGCCGGTCAGACCGGGCACTACCTGCGGGCCTTCCTGGCCGAGGGCGATTTCGGCTGGACCGACTACCAGAAGCAGGTCGCCGACTTCGCCACCCAGGCCGTCGCCGACGGCACCCCGAGGTTGCGCCCGTTCCCGGTGCCCCCGATCGCCTCCTCCATCACGCTGCGCTACACCACCGTCCCCGTCGCGGCCGAGGGCCTCGAGGCCACCAGCGGGTGGCGCCGGCAGGTCCGCCCCGGTGGCACCGAGACCCGGTTCCGGCCCTTCCGGCTCGCCATCGACGACTTCGGGTCCACCGGCATGGTAGCGATCGGATTCGACCTGCCGGACACGACCCTGGGGGCCAGCGTGTCCGTGTACCTGCGGGTCGACTCGGCGGCCTCCTGCGCCGGGAGCGGCCGGGTGGACGCCACCTGGCAGTACTGGGCGGGGGAGCGGTGGGTGCAGCTGCCCACGGCCGATGGGACGCACCAGCTGCGCGAGGCCGGATTGCTGCGCTTCGTCGCCCCCGCCGCGTGGGCGACCGGCTGCCCCGAGGTCTCCGCCGCCACCGGACGCTGGATCCGCCTGGCCAGTTCCCAACCGGAGCGGTTCGGGACGCTCTCCGGGGTGGACGTGGACGCGGTCACCGCCACGTTCGCCTCCGGCGCCGCCGACCCCGCGGCCGATCCCAGTTCCGCCGGCGCCCTGCCGGCCGGAACCATCAAGGGCACCCTGACGCCAGTGCCCGGGGTGAAGAAGGCCACCAACGTCGCCTCCGTTCCCGGTCGGGCCCCCGAAGACACCGCCGGCTACCTGGCCCGCGCCTCGGCCGCCACCCGCCATCGCCACCGCTGGATCACCCCCTGGGATCTGGAGGCGCGGGTGCGCCAGGGGTTCCCGGAGGTCGCCGCGGTGCTGTGCCTGCCCCACACCGGGGCCGATGCCACCCGCGCCCCGGGCAACATCGCCCTGGTTCTCGTCCCGGACGAGTCCACTGTCTCCGACCCCCGGCCGTCGGTCAGCCTGGCCACCCGGATCGCCGCGGACCTCGCGCCCGGCACCCCCGCCGGCGCCACCGTGCACGTGATCTGCCCCGCCTACGTCCCGGTGACCGTCACCGCGACCCTGCTCCTGCGCCGGGGCATCGCGGCGCTGACCGGGCTGCAGGCGGTCACCACGGCACTCGAAACCGCCCTGCATCCCGGCACCGCGGGGCCGCGGTGGGGCCGGACCCTCTACGCCTCCACCCTCATCGCCCTGCTCGAGCACCAACCGGAGGTCGACGTCGTCACGACCTTCGTCCTCCACGACGGCGCCGGCAACCCCGTGGAGCAGCTCGACGTGAACCCGGTCCGCGGCCTCTACTGCTCCAGCGGTCACCACGGTCTCTCCTGCCAGGAGCAGCTATGAACACGCGACGGCCAGCCCCCATCACCCGGCCCGAGCCCACGGCCCCCGACGCCGACTGGGAGGACATCCGCACACGCATCCTGGCGCACCTGGCCGCCCACGCCGCCCCGGGCTGGACCGACCACAACACCGCGGATCCCGGCATCACCCTCGCCGAGGCCGCCGCCTACGCGCTGGCGGACCTGCACTACCGGACCGGGACCCGGCGCTTCGAGGACTGGCCCCTGGAGGTCCGCGGTTGGGCACCGGACGCCGACCGGCACTGGGACACCACCCTGCCCGCCGGGCGCTGGGATCCCGAACCGGAGCCGGGGGACCCGGCCGGCACCCCCGAGGACCGGGCACCGCTGACCTCCATCGCCGATGCCCTGGCCGATCCCCTCGTGGCGGAGCTGGAGCGGCTGCTGCACGACGCGGAATCCCCGGCCGATGCCGCGGCACTGTTGTCCTCTCCGCCCTATTCCGGCGTCATCCGAGCACGGGACCGGGCCGCCGTCGCTGCCCTGCTGCGCACCCGGATGCTCCGCCGCATCGCCCACGACGAGGCCGGCACCGTCGCCGCTGCCCTCACCGAGGCCGCCCGCACCGCGGCCCCCGGCACACCCGCGGCCGCCATCGACGCCGCCGCAGCCGCCGCCCTGGCCGCCCGGCTGCCCCTCTGGGAGCCCGAAGCCGCCGCGCTGGTGCGCCGCGAACGCCGCCGGCGGTCCCGGGAGATCCTCATGGACCGGCTGGCCGAGGTCCGGACGGCGACCGCCGACACCGCCGCCGTCATCCGCGGGCGCCTGGCCGCCGCGGGACTGGACCCCGAGGAGGCCGAACTCGCCCTGGCCGCCGCGCCGGACGCCGCGGGGATGGCACCCGAGGACCTCGAAGACGGGTCCGGCCACAGCCTCATCTGGCCCCCGCACCCCATCCAGGCGCTGACCTGCGAACCGGCGACCGCGGCCGACTACGCCCGGAGGGCGCGCACCGACCCCCGCGTCGCCCGGGCCTGGGCCGTTCCCGGACGGTTGGAGGGCATCGCCTGGAACGGGCTGCCCACCGGGACCCTGCCCAGCGTGGCCGTGGACCCCGACGCCCGTGCCCTGACCCTGGTTCTCGAGGCGCAGGTCCCGGACGGCGAGCGCGACGGCTTCCTCCGGCAGGTCCTGGCGGTGGCGATCGGCCCCGAGTCCACCGCCCCGTTCCCCGAGTGGCGCGAGGACGTCGACGACGCGGCCCCCCGGCGCCTGCTCGGCGACGAGGTCGGCGCGGCCCTGCTGGTACGGGTCCCGGTCCTGGTCCAGGCCACGCTGGTCACCGCCGTCGGGGTACCCCGCGAGACGGTCATCGAGGCGGCGCGGGAACGCATCGCGGCCTTCTTCGCCGGCGGCCGGGCCGGGACACCTGCGCCCGCGGAGCCGGTGGGTTTCGACGGGCCCTGGCCCCGGGCGGACCAACCCGCCGGCGGGTGGACGCCGGGCGAGCCCATCCGCTTCACCGAGGTCACCGCGGCCCTCGTGGCCGATCCGCACCTCTGGGGAGTGGAGAACCTGGCGTTGCGCCTCGAAGACGACGCGGTCTTCACCCCCGCCGGAGCCGGCGCCCTGGACATCCCCGGCCGCTCCGTTCCCGTGCTGGCCGCCGGACGCTGCCTGCGGGTGCGCTACGCCCCGACGGGAGGTATCCGCCATGCCTGAACCCGCGCCGCTGCCGCCCCGTGGCCCGGACTACACCCGGATCGCCGCCGACCTGCCGCCCGTCTACCAGGACGACGCCGAATCCTTCGCCCAGATCGATGCCTACCTGGGCCTGGCCGACGAGCTCGGACACCAGGTGATCGAGCGCCTCGAGGACCTGCTCACGGGCCTGGGCCCGGACGCCCTGCTGCGCTGGCCGACCGGGTTGGCGCTGGACGCCGGAGCCGATGCGCTCATCGCCCACCATCTGGCCACGTACGACGAGCTCGCCGGCTGGTCGGCCACGGCCTTCCCCGCCAGCTGGCCCCGGGATGAAGCCGGAGTGCGCCGCCGTCGTGAATTCCTCGCCCGGTGCACCCGCATCTGGCGCCGGCGCGGGACCCCGCGCGGCTTCCTGTCCTGGTTCTGCCTCTACTTCGGCCTGCCCGCGGCCGGCCGGCCGTACCTGCTCGAGCACTTCAAGGCCCCCGGCACCGGCATCACCGCGGAGCCCTATACCGCCACGCTCTTCGTCCCGGCCACCACCTTCACCGGGTTCGAACGCCGCGCCGAGGCCGCCGACTTCGCCGTCCGCTACGCCCCGGCGCACGTCCAGGTGCGGGTCTGCTTCACCGACCCGGAGGTGTTCACCGCGCTGCCCGTCCTGGCCGCACCCCCGCTGCTGCCCGAGGACCCGTCCGACGACGACGTCGCCGCCTACGCCACCGCGATCGACCGCCAGCAACGGGACCTCAACGCCCTGCTCTGCTCGGTCGTCTCGGTGGTATCCCACGCCTCCGGCATCCACCTCTACGAGTGCATCGATGCCGGCCGCGGTGTCGACCGGCTCGGCGTCGGCCAGCTGCCGACCGACACCACGGACTAACCCCCGAAGGGAAGCGACGACCATGTCCGAGACCCAGTACCCCGTCTTCGTGGACGGGCAGACCCTCACCAGCGCCGAACTGAACGACCTGCGCCGGTTCCTGCACCACCGCGACCGCCTGTTGGGGCGGCTGGACGGGTTCGGGATCAACGCCGGGCTCGGCGGGCTCGTCACCGACGGCCCGGCCGTGGCGATCCAGCCCGGCCTGGGGATCGACCAGGTCGGGGAACCGTTGCTGCTGCACGCGGAGCACACCATCGGCCTGCCCCCGGTGCCGGGGGACCTCACCTACGACTTCATCGACCCGGACGCCGGGGGATTCAGCATCGTCCTCGAGGCCGCGGACACCATCGAACCGACCCCCGAGTGCGGGGAGGACGGCTGCGCCGGACACGCCGAACTGCACACCCGCTCGGTGGTCCTGCAGGTCGTGGCGGGCCGGATCACCGGCGGCCGGATGGACTTCGCCGCCGAACCCCTGCTGGACGTCAAGCCCCTGTTCCTGAACCTGGACTCGCGTCCGGTGGGCTCCTACGTCAAGCTGCGCAACGCCATCGCCACCCGGCTGGCCAACGGCACCGACCCGCTCGTGGCCCCCGGGTTGATCGCCCGGCTGAGGGCAACCAGCGTGGCGGCCGGCGACCCGGCCGGAGTGACCGGCTACACGTGCGGCTGGCTGAACATGGTCCTCTTCGCCACCCTGGACCTGCTGCGGGTCCAGTCCCTGCTGGATCTGACGTGGGACCGTCCGGTCGCCCGGCCGGGCATCGTGCTGGGCTGGGTCCACCAGCAGGGCCTCAACGGCTGGTTCTTCGACTGCTCGTACCGCCACGCCTGGGAACCGCCGCGCGGTGTCACCGAGGCGCTGCTGGGCGGCACCTGCACCGACCCGGCCGGTGCCTACCGCGACGGGTTGTCGGCGCTCCTGGCTGGCTATGCCCCACCGGAACCCACACCCGTTCCCGACCCCCGACCGCCCAAGGGCTGCCCCAAGGGGTCCATTCGCTTCAAGGGCCACTGCATCCGGATCCCCTTCCCTCCCACGTACGAGATCCCCGAGTGGCCGGAGAAGTACTACCACGTCCCCGATCACATCCAGCGGCAGAAACCGTTCGAGACGTGGCAGGACCCCCTCAAGATCTACGGGCAACCAGCCCTGGAGGTCCTGGGGGAGAAGGCCTACGGTCTCACCGACTACCTCGGCGACCCCGCGCAGCAGGTCCAGCCGATCCTGGAGGAGTTCATCGGCGGGCTGGGTGCGGTCGCCGACGTCAAGGTCGTCGGCGCGGGCCAGGCCAAGGACATCGTCGGCTATGCCCCCGCCGGAAGCTTCGCCCCCTCCGACACGGTGGTCCTGGGCACCGATGCCCAAGGCGCCGTCACGTCCATCGGCCGGGTCGCCGCGGTGCACAACGTCAGGACTGTGTCCTCCGCCCTCCCGGCAGCCGTCGGCGCCGCGCAGGACGCCCAGTCCGCGGCCACCGAATTGCGTTCAATGGCCGACGGCCTGCAGGTCGACATCAAGGCCAACACCCAGGCCATCGGCGGGCTGGATGAGAACCTGGGCACCGTGCAACAGGGCCTGAAACAGCTGAGCACCGACCTGAAACCCGACGTGATCCTCTCCCGCTTGACGAACCTGGAATCGGAGGTGAAACAGGTCGGCACGCTCAAGGGCCGGATCGACGTGCTGGACGGCAAGCTGGATGTCATCACCAAGGGGACCATCAAGCTGCCCAACCGGCCCGGGGACGTGGTGATCGGACGGCCCGAGTTCCCGAACCGGCCCGGCGACGTGGTGATCGGACGCGCCGCCGGAACCATCGACCCGGCCCTGGCCGCCGGCATCGCCGACTTCGCCGACACGGCCATCCGGGCCATGCGCTCGCTGCCGGCCCCCGACAACCCCCGCTTCGGCCGCTATGCCACCACAGCGGAACGCGCCAGCGACCAGCTGCGCCGCCACGCGGCCGGCACCGCCGAAACCGACGCGGAAACGGGCGCGGACGAACCCACCCTCGCCCGGGCCGCCCTCGAGGTGCTGGGCACCCTGCGCACCCTGGTGAAGGCCTCCGGCGCGTCGGCGGAACTCGGCCACCAGCTCGACGCCCAACTGCGCGACCTCCGGGAAGCGCTGCCATGACCGACATCGCGGTGGACGTCCTGCGGCTGCGCGGACCCGGATCCGGGCGTCTGGCCCGAGTCGCGGCCACCACGCTGCCGCCGGCCCTCGAAGCCGCGCTGACCGGCCTCTCCGACGCCACCCTGACCCGGATCGGAGTCCGCCTCGAGGTGGATCCCACCGAGTACGACGACGACACCCTCGCCATCCTGTGGGCACAGTCCATCCGTGCCGGCATCCTCGAGGCCACCGGCGGACGCACCGTACCGGGCACCCGGCCCGGCCCCGCCGGAGCGTCGACGTCTTTGTCTTCGTCGATGCCGAAGCCGATGCCGATCGCCACCGGCCCCGAAGCCGTCGCGGCGGCCGCACGCCGCTGGGTGGCCGCCGGCGACGACACCGGTCCAGCCATCCCCCTCCTCCTGTTCGCGCTGGCCGGGCCGGGCGTGGCCCCCCGGGTGCGGGACCTGCTGGGGCCGTCCGACTGGCGCCGGCTCACCGACCGGTTGGCCGCCCTGCTCGGTCCACCCCCGCCGTCCCACGGGCGCACCGATGCACCGGAACAACGGTCCGGGCCGACGCCGCCGCCAGCAGCGGAACCTGCACCGCCACCCGGACCGAAACATCCATCCGTGCACCCCGCAGACGAGCCATCCAACCGCCCGGGGCATCCCCGGCCCGTGTCCGCGGCGGAACCGCCCACCAGCGGAGCCGTGAGCGGCGCCGAGGCCCGGGCACAGCGGCGCCACCCGGGACGGGAACCTGACAGCCCAAACGACCGCCTGCCCGACCGCCTGCCCGACCGGCTGGCGGTCCTGGCCGCCTTGGCCGCGCTGGACGGCCCCAGCCTCGCCGACCCCGTGCCGACCCGGGTGGGCGGACTCGTGCTGCTCTATCCCTGGTTGGCGGACCATTGCCGGGCGGCCGAGGCCCTGCACCCCGGTCTGGATGTGCTGGACGTCCGCGAGGCCGCACTGGCCGCCATCGTCGATCCCGGCCATGCCGCCACCGCGGACGATCCGCTCATCGGCTTGCTGGCCGGACGCCCACCGGGCCGGACCCCGCACGACCGCCAGCGCGAACCATTGCCGTACGGGGCAGACGTCACCGCCTCGGCCCTCGGGGTGCTGGCCGGTTTCACCGCCCTGCTGCCCGGCTTCACCCGCTCCAGCCCCGACTTCGCCAGGGCGCAGTGGATCGAGCGCGACGGCCTGCTGGACACCGGCCGGGACCCCATGAAGCTGACCGCCGCTGGTCGGCCCCTGGATCTCGTCCTGGGGCACCTGCCCTATCCGGTCGGCCTGGTGAAGCTTCCCTGGTCCCCGGCACTGGCGGTGGTGATCCGATGACCGATCCCACGCACGCATCGGTCCCGGACGGCACTGCCGGCGCCCGGGGGACGGTACCGGCGCCCGTGGCCGAACTCCGCAGCGCCCTGGAGATCCTCGACGCGTTGATCACCGTCCGCCTGGAGGAACGCCGCGGCGGACCCACCGACCGGCCCTTGTCCCTGGACGACGACGGCGGGGCCCTTCCGGACGTTCGCCGCTTCGCCGGCACGGGCCCCCTGGCGACCCTCATTGCCTCCACCGGCCTCACCTCCGCCGAGGCCATCACCCTCGTGGCCGCCCTGGCGCCGGCCATCGACGAACGCTTCGCCGTACGCTACGGCGCGCTGACGGACCGGCCCGGAGTCACCGGATTCACCGGCGAGGTCGCCCGGAACCTCGTGGGCCGCTCCTTCGCCGATCGTCTGGACGCCACCCTCATGCTCGCGCCCCAGGGGCTGCTGCGTACCAGCGGCCTGCTCGAGCTCGACCCGCCCGGCGACCTGGCCGGACGGCTGCACCCGGGCGCCGACCTCACCGCCTGGCTCCTGGGCCTGCCTCCGGTCCCGCCCACGGCAACCGCTGATTTCCCGGCCCGCCCGCTAACCACCGTGCATACCCTGGACGACGTGGTCCTGCCGGCCGGTGCCCGCCGGCGGGTGACGGCCCTGGCCGGGCGCATCGCCCAGCGGTCCACCGTCGTCGATGACTGGGGCTTCGGAACCCACCACGACAACGCGTCGGGACTGCTGGCGCTCTTCCACGGGCCGCCGGGGACCGGCAAGACCATGACCGCCGCGGCGCTGGCGGCCTCCGCCGGGCTGCCCGCCTACGTCATCGACCTCTCGGCACTGGTCTCCAAATACATCGGCGAAACGGAGAAGGCCCTGGCGCGGGTCTTCGACCGGGCCGCCCGCGACGGCAGCATCCTGGTCTTCGACGAGGCCGACGCGGTCTTCGGCGCCCGCACCGAGATCGGGGACGCCCACGACCGGTACGCCAACCAGGAGGTCTCCTACCTGCTGACACGGATCGAGGAGCACCCCGGCATCGTGGTCCTCACCTCGAACATCCTGGCCAACATCGACGCGGCCTTCCAACGCCGCATCCACGTGATGATCGAGTTCCCCGAACCCGGCCCCGGCGAGCGCCAACGCCTCTGGTCCTCCGTGGCCCCGCCCGAGCTCCCGCTGGACCCGGACATCGACCGGGCCGCCTTGGCCCAGCGGTACCGGCTCACCGGTGCCCAGATCCGCGACGCCACCTTGGACGCGGCCTACCTGGCCGCCGCCGACGGCCGGGTCGTCACCACCGAGCACCTGCTCGAGGGCATCCGCCGGCAATACGAGAAGACCGCCCGGACGGTGCCGGAATGAACACCGCCACGGCCACCCGAGCGGTCGCCACCCTGACCGGGGCCGAGACGCCCCGGCCCGGAACCGCCACACGGCGCTCCGGCCCGGCGGCCGCAGGGGAAGGCCACCCGGACCGGCAGCTGGCCACCGTTCCGCGCCCCGCCGCCGGGGAAACCCACGTCGACCTGGAACCCGGAACCATGGCCGGAGGCCTGCAGGCCGTCCGCGCCCAGTGGGGGCCCGACGGCGGCACGGTCCAGCTGGCCGGACGGGCCCCGTTCACCGAGCTGGCCGGAACGGCCGCCTTCCGCGCCGATGGGAGCCTGAGCGGGGAGGTCCACCTGCGGGCGAACCTCGCCCTGGCCGGGCAGGTCCTGGGCAAGATGAGTTGGCAGGTCCACGGATGGCATCCCGGCCGACCCCTGGCCCTACCGGCAACGGCCTTGCGGGGAAGCACGCTGGCCGTCGACCTGCGCCCGCTGCCCGCCGGCAGCGCCCTGACGCCGGTGCCCGGCATCAACGCCGAGCAGGGCACGGGCGCGGCCACCGTCCACCTGCCCGCGAACACGATCCCACCCGGGGAACCGCTCAACGCCCGGCTGGCCGAAATCTACCGTGGCCTCGGCATCGACACTGGCGCGCTCCGGGTCCACCCCGACGTCCCCGCCGCAGGTGTTCCGGCCTTCGTCTCCAACCACCACCTCTTCCTGGCCCCCGGTGTCTACGGCGTCGACAGTCCCGGCATGTTGGCGGTCCTCGACCAGGCGATCCACGCTGCCCTGGCCGGCCTGGCGGGGCCGGTGGCCGCCCGGCCCGCGCCCGCGTCGACGGAGCCCTCGTCCGGGGAGGAACCACCGGCAGCCGACACCGGCATCATCCACGCCACCCCCGCCGGACCGGTCACCGCCGGGGACGCCGACCAGCCAGGGAGCGCGGCACCCCAGACGACGGCGGCCGAAACCACCGCCGCGCCGGCCGGCCCCGGGACCACACCCGCAGCGGGGGAGGGGAGCACCGGGGAAGCCGGCGCCCAGGCCGCCGAGGGACAGGCCCCGGTGCCCGTCGAACTGCTCATGCCACCCGCGCCGTCCACGCTCGGCCCGCAAGCCGCCGAACGCGGGAGAGCCGTCAGCGGCGGCGCCCGGCGCGCCTCCCGGGCCGCCCGTACCTTGCCCGACGCCGATGCCGACGTCGCCGATTCCCGCGGCGCCGTCACCGAGCCACCGGCGGAGACGGCAGCCCGCGCCCAGGAGGAACTCGCCGCGGAATTGGGTGCACGCCCGGCCCCCAGCCCCGAAATCGAGGCACTCTGCCTGAGGATCGAGACGGCCATCCGCGAGAACCGCCCCGAGGACGAGGACGAACTCCTGGAAACCGACCCCACCCAGGAGGCACGCGACGCCGGGGCCACCATCACCGGCTCCGTCCGCGCCCAGTCCGCGGAAGTCGGCCACAGCTTCGACGCCCTCGCCACTCCGCCGCCGGGCCACCCCGCGCTCACCCCCACCCCCGTGCAGGCGCCACGGACCGGCGTCAGGGACCCGGGCATCGACGCGGCGCGGGCGGCGCCCGATCCCATCCCACCGGAGAACACCTCGCTGGAGGCCGATGTCGCGGCCACCGACCAGCGGATCGCCGCCTCCGGCATCGACACCCGCGTCACCCGGGCCATCCCCGATGGGCCCTTCGGCGAGACCCGAGCGGCCCGCGCCGAGCTGGGGGAGGCGGCCAGCGCCACCCCCGCGGCGATCCAGGACACCCAACAACAAGCCATCGACACCGCCCAAACCGACATGGCGGCACTCCAGACCCGGGCCCTGGATGTCCTGCGGGCCTCGCGCTCCGGCACCATCCACCGCGTCGGCGGTGCGCAGGGGGGCATGGTCACCCACGAGGAGGCCACCCGCGAGACGGTCGCCGCCCGCGCGCAGGTCATCTACACCGCGGCGGCCGGAGACGTCGCCGAGATCCTCCGGGACCTCAATTCCACCGCCATGGGGCTCTGGGAGGCGGGACTGGAAAAACTGTCCGGCGAGTTCCATGACGCCGTCGACCATACCCAACGCGAGGTTGATGAACGCCACTCCGGGATCGGCGGTGCCCTGTTGTCCGTCGGCGACTACCTCACCGGGCTGCCCGACTGGGTCACGGCGGCCTATAACCGCGCCGAGACTGATTTCACCGACGGCGTGTGCACGTTGCTGCGCACGATCTCCACCACCGTCAACGGCGTCGTCGCCGCCGCCCAAGCCCGGATCAACCGGGCGCGGACCGCCATCGACGATGCCTTCGCCACCATGGAAGGCAAATTCCCGGACTGGGCCGCGGAGCAACGTGCCCACTTCTCCGGCATGCTCGACGGGCTGGCAGAGCAGGCCACCGACGCCCAGACCAGCTTCGTCACCGACGTCTCGGCCCGCGCCATCCAGGCCGTGAACGAGGTCCACGCCGAGGTCCAGGCCCTCCGCGAGGCAGCCGGCGGGCTCATCGGCCGGGTCGCCACGGCCATCGCCGAGTTCGTGGAGGACCCCGCCCGCGCCATCATCAACGGGCTGCTGCGCCTCGTCGGCATCCCCCCGGCGGCGTTCTGGGCGCTCGTCGCCAAGATCGAGCAGGTCATCTCCGACATCGCCGACGACCCCGAGAACTTCATCAACAACCTCGTCGCCGGCCTGAAGCAGGGCTTCACCCAGTTCTTCAACGCCTTCGGCCGCCACGTGCTGGAGGGCTTCTGGACCTGGCTGTTCTCCGGCCTGCAGACCCCGATCCCCATGCCCCGCGACCTGAGCGCCGGTGCCCTGTTCGGCTTCGCCCTGGAACTGATGGGCATCACCTGGCCCCGCGTGCGGGAGATCCTGGTCCGGCATGTCGGGCCCACCGCCGTCGAGGTCATCGAGGCCACCTGGGAGCTGGTCACCACCCTCATCGAACGCGGCCCCGAGGGCATCGTCGAACTCATCAAGGACCAGCTCACCCCCGAGAGCCTCATCGACACCATCCTCGACGCCGCGGTGGACTACCTGGTGGAGACGCTCATCCAGCAGGCCATCATCCGGGTCGCCGGACTGCTGAACCCGGTCGGGGCCATCGCCCAGGCCATCGACATGATCTACCAGGTCTGCGCCTGGGTCTTCCGCAACGCGGCACGGATCTTCAGTTTCGTCGAGACCGTCGTCAACGGCCTCGCCGACGTCGTCGCCGGCAACATCGGCGCCCTCGCCGCCGCCGTCGAACGCTCCCTGGCCCAACTCATCCCCCCGGTCATCGACTTCCTGGCCGGCATGTGCCACCTGGGCGGGCTGCCCGACGAGGTCGCCCAGGTCATCGTCCGACTCCAGGCGGTGGTGTACCGGGCGATGGACCGCGTCGTCGGGTTCCTGGCCGAACGCGGACGGGCCCTGCTGGCACGCCTCGGGGTCGACACCACTTCCCCGGCGGAGGAAGAGACAGGGCACGACGACGAACTGGGCACCACGGTGCGCTTCCGCGCCGACGGGGAATCCCACCGGCTCTGGTACCAGACGCGTGGCACCACCGGCGAACTGATGGTCGCCTCCACCCCCGAACCACTGGAACGCCGGATCGCCGCATGGCGCGCGAAGATCCCCAACCTGCCCGAGGCCGAGCAGGGCGCCGCCACCGCTGCGGTCAACGAGCTCGCCGCCCTGGCCGACGACGCCGATGAACTCGGCGACCAGCTCACCCAGGCCTTCCTCGCCGCCGAACGCGACTCCGCCGACGAGCTCGAGCCACCGGACGATGCTGGGCTCGAGGCCCGCGAGCGCGCCCTGGTCGACAAGCTGCGGACCGTGATCGGGCTCTTCGGGGAGGAGCACACCGAAGAGGACTACCTGGCCGACATCGCCGCCAACCTGCCGGCCAAGGGGCGCAGCTACGCGCGGACCATCGCCGGCCAATGGATGCCCACCATCACCCGGCCCCAGCTGGCCCCGCCCGGCAACGAGCCGATCTGGGGGCCCGCGGACATCCAGGACCATGGCGCCCTGGCCCTGCTCGCCCAGGACGCGACGCGGCGCGAACTGCTGCCGTGGTTCCTGGTCGGGAGGCAGAGGAATCCGCGCTCCGCTGCGTCGGGCACCTTCCGCAGTTACGTGTTCGAGAACCTCAATCCCGAGCCCGATCACCCCGTGCGCGCCTGGTTCCTGGCCCGCATGGGTCAGGATACCGCCGCCCACATGCGGGCCACCGGCGCCGCCAAGGTCTCCGCCGAGGACAACGCCGAGCTCCACGAGAAGGTCATCGCCGTCACCTTTGTCGCCGACGGCAGCCGTTGGGGCCTTTTCAAGGACTTGCCCGGTGACCAGATCAACGCCCTGGTGCGAACCGCCATTCGCCGTGCCGGCGACGTGGTGCCCTTCCTGCGGGCGATGGTCAGCCCACAGGTGTACCTGGGAGTGACGTGGGAGTTGTTCCAGTCCACCTGGGAGCACAGCCCTGCCACCAAGAACTACGTCAAGGGCCTGTTCCGCGATATCGCACCGGGGCACCATGAATGGATCCCCACCGGATACATCCCCCAGGTGATCAAGAACGCCATCGACATCAAGTCCACGCCGACCATCGTCGAGGGGTTCCGTTGGGTCGTCGCCCAGAGCTCGCTGCGCTCACCGACCCCGTGGGTGCTCCACCACCCCACCGTCGTCGACGTCGAGGAGCAGGGCCAGACCACCCAGCGGGTGGCCTTGACCGGGCACACCGGCGCCTTCCGGATCGAACGCGAGGGCGAACTGGTCTCCGCCGGGACCATTGGCACCCAGGATTTCCACGAGTGGCTGCGCCAGGCGTTCAGCGGCCACAACGCCCATGGGGCCGCCGCCTACGTGTGGTACCTCGCCAGCGTGCTGCCCGAGCGGGTCTGGGACGGAAGCACCGGCAACCTGCCGCAGGAACTGCTCCAGGATCCGGTGGGCATGCTCTACCGGACCGAGCCAGGCGTCGATGAATCGCTCACCATTGCCGCACTGGCCGCTATTCAACGACGCAATTGGCTGGCGATCGGCTCCAACTTCGCCGACACGATCACGGCCATCGAGCAGGAGAACGGAACATGACCGCAGACCAACGCCCCGCCCCGGACGCCGCCCCCGCCCCCGGCCCCGGCGTCGCCTGGCTGGCCCGGCGTACCGGCGTGGACCCCGCCGAGCTGACCGCATCTCCGGAGGCGGCCGTGTCCGCCCTCCGGGCCGCAGCCCGGCAGATCGCCGTGCTTGCCGCCAAGCTGGAATCGGGCGATCCGGCGACGCGGGCTGCCGCCCAAGCCGAGGCAGACCGCCTGGTTCAGGACATCGACGGGGGACCGTCGCCGGGCCAGACCTTCGCTCGGCGCGTGACGGGGCTCCTGCGCGACGGAGCGCGCTGAATCGAGGCCACCCCCGGCGTCGCCATCAATGGCCTGCGTGCCGGATCAGCCACCGATGAACGCGGCCACGGATGGGCCCCAGCTCCCCACCCAGGTCGCGAGGGTCCGGAGGGGCTCCACCAGTGCCTGCCCGGCCGTGGCCAGGGCACCCGCGGAGAGCAACATCGCGGTCAGGTGATCGAGCGACCGGCGGACGATCGAGCGGTCGGGGGACTCCGCGGCCAGCTCGGCGTCAATCTCCTGCAGGGGTTCAGCTACGGCCACCATCTGGTCCCCCTTGAGCGGCATTAGATCGATCGCCTCCCGCAGCTCGCGCAGGGCATGGCGTGCCGCGTCCACGGAGATGACCTCGCCGTGCTGCCCGCCGGTGATTCGTTGGGTGCCCGAGACGTTGTTGATGACCCCACCCGTTTGCTGGCCGATGTTGAAGTTCATGTCGTCCTCCTCGCAGGGGGTTCGGGCCAGGGCAGCGGAAGGTCGCGGTCGACGTTCTTCCGACGCGCCGAAGCAACGATGTGCAGGACCATACCGACCACCATCAGGATGGCGCCGAGGGCTGCGGCCGACCAGCCCACGAGTCCCGACGGGATGCCGAAGAGGTCGGTACCAAAGGGGGTGAGCACCTCAGGTTGGCCTCCGGTGCCGAAGGAGTCGCCAAGGGAGGTGAAGAACTGCAGGATGCCGGCCGCGAAGGCGGCGAATCCGACGACAAACAGGGCAAAGCCGACCATGATGATCCAGCGGGCCTTGGACCGCGTGCCGGCGATGTCGCGCAGGAGGCTTTCGCGCTCGTGCAGTATCTGGGTGGGGAAGGCGTTGTGCTGGTTGCCCGCCACGTTGCTGATGGTTCCGGCGTGCTGCGTGGACACGTCGAATCGCGTACTGGTCACCGGTTCGTGTTGATCGGTGATGGTCCGCGGAGTCTCCAGGCGGCCGCCGCCCAGGTGCTCGAACTCGAAGCTGGCCGAGGCACAGGCAACGACGTCACCGCCGCGGAGCAGCCGGGGAGCGGTGATGGGGATCCCGTTGACACGCGTGCCGGCGGTCGACCCGAGGTCGCGGACGAAGACACCGACATCGGTTCTGGTCAGGGCTGCATGGTGGCGGCTGACATCAGGGCTGTTGAGGACGAGATCGCTGTCCGGAGCCCGCCCGACGATCAATTGCCCCCCTGCCACGTCGACGCTGTGGGAGCGCTGCCCGCGTGCGTCCAGCACGAAAATCCCATCGTGGGGGCGATGCTGGCGTGGCGTTTCCATCCGAAGTCCTTAGCGCCCTGCGGCCGTCGTCGACGGTGCTGGTTCCGTCCAGTGAACTCCCTGGCGCATTACCGCAGCATTACCGGGCATGTTCAGGCGACACCGCGCCTATTCCGCCGGTGGTCTGCGCCGGTGGCGCTTGACGTCGGAACGCTGCCGTTTCGCGGCCAGGCGCCGACGCTGGGAACCCTTGGTGGGTTTCGTCCGGCGACGCCGGGGCCCCTCCGGGGCCAGGCCCGTACGGACCAGCTCCGCGAGCTTCTCCAAGGCGATTTCGCGGTTGCGCAGCTGGGATCGCTGCTCGGAGGCCGTCACGGTGAGGACTCCGGAGACGAGCCGACGCTGGAGGCGGGTGACCAGCATCTGGCGCTGGTCCTCATCCAGTGCCATCGAGTCGGCAGGGCTCCACACGAGCTCCACCCGGCTGTCCGAGGTGTTGACGTGCTGTCCGCCCGGTCCCGAGGAGCGCGAAAACCGCCAGCTGAACTCGGAGGCCGGAATCGTCAACGTCGGCGACACCTCTAGATCCATGGGACAAGCGTCGCATGTCCGGCCGTCGAGGGCACCCGGGCCTTGTTTCGCCGTGCACAATGTTCACGACTTGTAGAATCAGTAACAAAACGGAGAGATTGTGGGCAATCGAGGGGGCGTCCGCGTGGATACGTATCTGGCCGGCGCCCTGTCGCCAGCCGGAGCGGCAACTTCGGACCGTGCCGTCACGTTCTGGCCCTGTCGGCGCGGATCGAACTAGAGTGGGGAGCAATCACGGAGCCGTGTCCGGCACCGTTGCGTGCCCGGGCACCAGCTCATCCTGTTCCCAACAGATGGAGTCCTGATGAAGGCACAAATCGGCGTTACCGGCCTGGCGGTCATGGGTGCGAACCTGGCCCGCAACTTCGCCCGCAACGGCTACACGGTCGCCCTGCACAACCGCTCGATCGAAAAGACCGACGCGCTCCTGGAGGCCCACGGGTCCGACGGCGAATTCATCCGCACCGAAACCCTGGCCGAGCTCGTCGAGTCCCTGGAGACCCCGCGCCGCGTGCTCATCATGGTCAAGGCCGGCGGCCCCGTGGACTCCGTCATCGACCAGCTCGTCCCGCTGCTCGAGGCCGGCGACATCGTCATCGACGGCGGCAACTCGAACTTCCAGGACACCCGCCGGCGCGAGGCCGCACTGGCCGATAAGGACCTGCACTTCGTGGGCATCGGCGTCTCCGGTGGCGAGGAGGGCGCACTGCTCGGCCCGTCCATCATGCCCGGCGGCTCCAGGGAGTCCTACGACGCGCTCGGCCCGATGCTGGAGAAGATCTCCGCCCATGTCGACGGCGACCCGTGCTGCGCCTGGATCGGCACCGACGGCGCCGGCCACTTCGTGAAGATGGTCCACAACGGCATCGAGTACGCCGACATGCAGGTCATCGGCGAGGCCTACGACCTGCTGCGCTCCGGCGCCGGGATCGAACCCGCCGACCAGGCCAAGATCTTCTCGACGTGGAACGAGGGCGAACTGGCCTCCTTCCTCATCGAGATCACCGCCGAGGTCCTCGGCCACACCGACGCCAAGACCGGCAAGCCGCTGGTCGACGTGATCGTCGACTCCGCCGGACAGAAGGGCACCGGCCGCTGGACCGTGCAGTCCGCCCTGGACCTGGGCTCGCCGACCTCGGCCATCGCCGAATCGGTCTTCTCCCGCGGCCTGTCCTCGCAGCGCGACCAGCGCGCCGTCGCCCAGGACGTGCTGGCCGGCCACGAGCAGCAGGTCGAGCTCGGCGACGACTTCGTCGAGGACGTCCGCCAGGCGCTCTTCGCCTCCAAGCTCGTCTCCTACGCGCAGGGCCTGGACATGCTCACCGCTGCGGCCGAGGAGTACGACTGGGACCTGAAGCTCGACGAGATCGCCTCGCTGTGGCGTGGCGGCTGCATCATCCGCGCCGAGCTGCTCAAGGACATCACCAAGGCCTACGCCGCCTCCGACAAGCCGGCCAACCTGCTCTTCGACCCGACCTTCGCGCAGGCGATCGCCGGCGCCGTGCCGGCCTGGCGTCGCGTCGTGGCCACCGCAGTGCAGCTGGGCATCCCGGTCCCGGTGTTCTCCTCCTCGCTGGCGTACTACGACGGCCTGCGCCGCAAGCGCCTGCCCGCCGCGCTGACCCAGGGCCTGCGCGACCTCTTCGGGGCCCACACCTACAACCGCGTCGACGCCGAGGGCACCTTCCACACCCAGTGGAGCGGTGACAAGACGGAGATCTCAGCGGTCTCGACGCACTAGCCGCGACGTACCGGACGGCTTACACCGCCCACCACAACTGAGGACGACGCCGGAACCCGGGTTCCGGCGTCGTCCTTTTCTTGCGCTGCACCATGTCACCGATGAGTGACTCAATGGTGGCCTACACGCATGCAAGCCGGGCCCTGAAGTGGTCGGCGCACGCATCCGCGCCGCGCGAAGAATGCGCGGCTGGACGCAATTGGCCCTGGCTCAGGACGCCGGTGTCTCCCGGAAGTTCCTCGTCGACCTGGAAGCCGGCCACGCAGGCGCGTCCCTCGGCCTGACGCTTGCCGTGCTCAACAGCCTCGGCATGGACCTTTTTGCGACTTTCCCGCGCCAGGTCGGGCGCGACTTCGGGCAAGATTTCGAATCAGTACTCTCCTGCGGGGACTATGACTTCGCCCTGCGCCTGCTGGGGGAGTACGCGCACGAAGCTGCCTCGCAGGGGCTGCCCGTGATGATGACCCGTGCCCCGCGGATCAAGGACCAGGAATACCGGACCACATTGGCCGCCATCACCCGCTGGGCCGCAGCGAAGTCCGGTGCCAAGGCTCCCCGGTGGGCCAGGGAATCGGGTCCGTCGCCCCAGCCGGTCTTTCCAGCGGAGAAGCTCCACCCGGTCGGCGCGGCGATGAAGAACCTGATACGGCGCGAGACCCCTGCTGAACTGGCCAACATGAACGTCTGGATCCGGGAACGGGACCTCAGCGTCGCATGACAGTCCCGGGATTCAGCCGTGTTGCCATCCTGGGCTTGCAGGGGAATTCGAATCAAGGCTCCAGAACCGCGGCGTCACCTTGGACATCCAGATTGCAGCAGTTTTCACCGTCGTGCCCTTTCCCTGTTGCCTGGGGTAACTATGGGCATAGGGTAGTGGCATGGATTACAGATTCCTCGGGGCCTCAGGGCTCAAGATCACCGAAATCACCTACGGCAACTGGCTGACCCATGGCTCCCAGGTGGAGAACGACGTCGCCACCCAATGCGTCCAGGCCGCCCTGGATGCGGGCATCACCACCTTCGACACCGCCGACGCCTACGCCAACGGCGCCGCCGAGGAGGTCCTCGGCGCGGCCCTGAAGTCGCAGCGGCGCGAATCGCTGGAGGTCTTCACCAAGGTCTACTGGCCGGTCGGGCCGAAGGGGCCCAACGACACCGGGCTCTCCCGCAAGCACATCATGGAGGGCATCAACGGATCCCTGCGCCGCCTGGGCATGGACTACGTGGACCTCTACCAGGCGCACCGCTACGACCACCAGACACCGCTGGAGGAGACCATCCAGGCGTTCGCCGACGTCGTGCGCGCCGGCAAGGCCCTGTACATCGGGGTCTCCGAATGGTCGGCCGACCAGTTGCGCGAGGGCCAGCGACTGGCGAAGCAGGCCGGGTTCTCGCTGGTGTCCAACCAGCCGCAGTATTCCGCCCTCTGGCGGGTCATCGAGGACCAGGTTGTGCCCGCGTCGAAGGAGCTGGGCATGTCCCAGGTCGTCTGGTCGCCGATGGCCCAGGGCGTGCTCTCGGGCAAGTACAAGCCCGGCCAGCCCGCCCCGGCAGGCAGCCGTGCCACCGACGAGAAGGGCGGCCAGAAGACGATCGAGCGCTTCCTGGACGACACCGTGCTCGAGCGGGTGCAGCAGCTGCAGCCCATCGCCGACGAGCTGGGCCTGAAGATGTCCCAGCTGGCGATCGCCTGGGTGCTGCAGAACCCGAACGTCGCCACCGCGCTGGTCGGGGCCTCCCGGCCCGAACAGGTCGCCGAGAACGTCAAGGCCTCCGGGGTGAAGATCCCGGACGAGCTGATGACCAGGATCGACGAGGCGCTCGGTGACGCGGTCGAGCGGGATCCGGCCAAGACCGTGAGCCCGGCCGAACGACCCGCCTGATCCAAAGGTGTCCCGGCCCTGCCTCCGCAGCGGTGCCGGGACGCCACGCCACGGCGCGTGACGGCCAGGCAGTCAGGCCAGCGACACGCCGCCTCCGCGTTCGATCCGTTCCTCAGGTCCGTGGAGCACGAGGTCGCGGTGGGCCGTGAACCGGCGTGAGCCGTGGAACCGCCAGACCAGCCGGATCGGTGCCGGGAGGTTGTGGCGCAGCCAGACCTCCCGGTCGGCTTGCGACAAGCTGTCGACGATCCAGCCGAGCTGGATGAACGTCCGGTCCCGTGGCACCGCCGACCGTCCGCGGCGGCCAAGTTGGGCCCACTCGCGGGCCGACATCGTGGACGAGGCAGTGGGCAGGATGCGTTGTTCCTCCTGCCCCAGATGCAGCAGCAGCGCGGTCCGGATCTGCCCGAGCAGCTCGACGAGTTCCTCGCGCTGGTCCTGGCGTGCCTCGTGTGCCCAGCCCGGCAGCATTGCGTCGAGGTCATCGAGCAGCTGTCCCATGCCGGCGTGCTGGGACCTCATGACCGCGATGTGCAGGGCGCAGGCTGGTGCGCGCTGTTCCAGCGTGTCCCATAGCAGCTCGTCCTCGACCTCGTGGTGGTGGTGCAGCATGGCACCGATTTCGGAGATGTGGGCTGCCACGACGGTCGCCCGGCCGGTGTCGTGGTCGGCGACGCCGGCGACCAGTTCCGGGAACCTGCCGAAGGTGCTGCGGAACATCTGGTGGATGTGGAGCATGTCGGTGGTGTCGCAGCGGGCACGCGGTTCCGGCGCCGTCGGTTCGTTCGATGCCATAGGGGTTCCTCTTTCGCGGGAAGGCCGGCCTCCGCGCCCCCATGCGTCACTGGCTAAATGTTTATGATGGTGACGACTATGATGGATGGCATGCCCGAGGTCAAGAGTTCCCCAGTGAAAAGTGGCGGCCCCATCGGTCCGATCGACCGGTGGATCGTCCTCGGCCAGGCTCCGGGCGTCGCTCCGCCGGGGGTGGAACCGCTCCGTGCCCTGCTGAACACCGACGACCGCTTCCATGGCGTCGACACGCTCGAGGCGGAGGCGCCGGCGGCCTACGTGCACCTTCGCGACGCGCTGCGGACCTTGCTCGTCGACGGCGACGCCCGGCCCCTTGCGGGCATCGCCGATGCCCTGCCGCTGCGCCTGGTGGTCGAGCAGGGGCGCGTGCACCTGGCGCCGGTTGCCGCTGCCGGCCCGGTCGACGCCGCCGTGGCCGGGCTCCTAGCCCGGTTTGCCGAAGCGCAAAATGTCGGCGAGTGGTCGCGGCTGAAGGCCTGCGGGAACCCTGACTGCCAATGGGTCTTCTACGACACCTCCCGGAACCGGTCGGGCCGCTGGTGCTCCATGCAGGAGTGTGGGGGAGTCATGAAGGCCCGGGCCTACCGCCGGCGCCAGCGCACCGCTGACGGCGGGGAAGCGCCCCGCTGACACCGGCACCCGGGGTGAGTGTCCCCGCCGGTCCGGGAGCCGCCGTCGTGCAGCAGGGAAAAACCCGGGAGGACCAGCTCATGCTGCTCCTCCCGGGCCTGCCGGAAATCCAACGCGGGGGGCTAGATCCACATGGCCGGGTCGATGTACTCCGCCGGGTCGACCGCCGGTTTGTGCTCCTCGGGCTTGCGCGGCCGGTTGGTCGCCGGGATGCCCGTGATGATCGAGTCCGCCGGGGCGTCCTTGACGACCACCGCGTTGGCCCCGATGGCGGAGTCGGGTCCGATGGTGATCGGGCCCAGGACCTTGGCCCCGGCCCCGATTACCACGCGGTCGCCGATGGTGGGGTGGCGCTTGACTTTGGCCAGCGACCGGCCGCCGAGGGTGACGCCGTGGTAGATCATCACGTCGTCGCCGATCTCGGCGGTCTCGCCGATGACCACCCCCATGCCGTGGTCGATGAAGAAGCGCCGGCCGACCGTGGCCCCGGGGTGGATCTCGATGCCGGTGATGAAGCGCGCGGCCTGGGACAGCAGCCGGGCCGGCAGCCGGTAGGCCGGGTTCTGCCAGAGCCGGTGCGTCAGCCGGTGGATCCAGATGGCGTGCAGCCCCGAGTACGCCAGGGCGTTCTCGGTGTTGCCGCGCGCGGCCGGATCATGGGCGCGGGCACCCTCGAGGTCCTCTTGGAGGCGGGATAGGAAAGTCACACGTTGCCTTTGCTTCTGGTTCGCCCGGGGGCGGGGCCGCTTGCCGCGGAGGTCGTCTAGCCGCGGATGTCGTCGTACAGCAGCGTGGAGATGTAGCGTTCGCCGAAGTCCGGGACCACGGCGACGACGAGCTTGCCGGCGTTCTCCGGGCGGGCGGCCACCTGCAGGGCGCCCCAGACGGCGGCGCCGGAGGAGATCCCGCCGAGGATGCCCTCCTTGGTGCCCAGGTCGCGGGCCGCGGCCACCGAATCCTCGATCGAGGCGTCGAGCACCTCGTCGTAGATCTTGGTGTCCAGCACCTCAGGGATGAAGTTGGCGCCCAGGCCCTGGATCTTGTGCGGACCGGGGTTGCCGCCGTTGAGGATGGCGGAGTCCTTCGGCTCGACGGCCACGATCTGCACGCCGGGCTTCTTCTCGCGCAGCAGCGCGCCGGCGCCGGTGATGGTGCCGCCGGTGCCAATGCCGGAGACGAGGATATCCACCGCCCCGTCCGAGTCGTCCCAGATCTCCTGGCCCGTGGTGGTGCGGTGGATCTCGGGGTTGGCCTCGTTGGCGAACTGCTGGGCCCAGATGGCGTTGTCGGTGTTGGCGACGATGTCCTTGGCCTTCTCCACCGCCCCGCGCATGCCCTCCGAGCCGGGGGTCAGCACGATCTCGGCGCCGAACGCGCGCAGCATGACGCGGCGCTCGGTCGACATGGTCTCGGGCATGGTCAGGATGACGCGGTAGCCGCGGGCGGCGCCGACCATGGCCAGGGCGATGCCGGTGTTGCCGGACGTGCCCTCCACGATCGTCCCGCCCGGACGCAGCGCCCCGGCGTTCTCCGCGGCGTCGACGATCGCCACGCCGATGCGGTCCTTGACGCTGTTGGCCGGATTGTAGAACTCGAGCTTCACGGCCACCTGCGCGGGCAGGCCCTCGGCCATGCGGTTCAGCCGCACCAGCGGGGTGCGACCCACCAGTTCGGTCACGTCGTTGTAGATCGGTGCCATACTCTGCCTGCTTTCGGAAGAAGTGCCGTTGTATTTCGTCATCCAGCCTATCGAGGCCCGGAATCCGGGCTCAGTCGGTGAGCCACCGGGAGTAATATTTCCGTGCCTTGGCCAGCTTGGGGTTGATGATCACCTGGCAGTACCCCTCGTAGGGGTTGCTGGCGTAGAAGTCCTGGTGGATGGATTCGGCATCGTGAAATTCGGTGGCCGGGACGATCTCGGTGACGATCGGGTCGTCCCAGTTCTCCTGGTTGCGCACCAGGGCCGCCTCGAAGAGCTGCTTCTGCTGCTCGTCGGTGTAGAACATGGACGAGCGGTACTGGGTGCCGACGTCGTATCCCTGGCGGTTCAGCGTGGTCGGGTCGTGCCCGGTGAAGAACATGTCAAGGATGACCTCTGCCGGGACGACGGCGGCA
This sequence comes from Arthrobacter sp. JSM 101049, assembly GCF_041679245.1. Lineage (NCBI taxonomy): Bacteria > Bacillati > Actinomycetota > Actinomycetes > Micrococcales > Micrococcaceae > Arthrobacter > Arthrobacter sp. JSM 101049. The sequence goes on from NZ_JBGFFC010000011.1 coordinate 42,368, forward strand.
TCAAAGGTCACCGCCACCGCTTCGGCATGGCCGGTGGTTCCGCTGCACACGTCGCGGTAGTTCGGCTCCGGTGTATGCCCGCCGATGTAGCCGGAGACGACGGACGAGACGCCCCTCGTCTTGCGGTAGACCGCGTCCATGCACCAGAAGCACCCGGCACCGAGGATGAAGGTGTGGATGTCCTGGTCGGGGAATCCGGCGGAACCGGACGTGCCGGGTTCCGTCGCTGACACTGGGTTTGCTGGTGCGTTGCTCACACCCATGGTCAATGCACCGCGTCGCCCATTCATTCCCGGGGGAGGCTGGTCGCCCCATTCCCCCGGGGAGCGGCCGCGGCGCGCACCCTCGGCATCCGGCGGATTCCGGTGCGTGGATTTGACCCCTTTGTGACCGGCTTCGGTCTACGGTGGGAGCATGCGCAACGAAGACGACACCACGCCGCAGGAGCACCGGGACGACGCCGCCGTCTCCACGTCCGACACCGAGGCGGACGCGCCGGTTACCGACCCCACGGAAACCGAAGCCGAGGCACCGCAGGGCGCCGCCACCGCGGCCGGCCCCTCCAGCCCGGATCCAGGCAGGGAACAGGCAGCGGAGCACGCGGCAGGCCAGGCCGGGGACGGGACCGAGGGCCGGACCGGGGACCCGGACTCGGAAGCCGCTGCCCAACCCGCTGCGACCGAACCGGAAGTCGCCGAGGGAATCGGCGCACACGACGCAGCAGCAGCCGTCGCCCCGGCTCCACGCGACGACGCCAGCGCCCCCACGTTGGGCGACGTGCTGGTGGCCATCGAGGAACTCTGGCCCGCGTCCTTGGCCGAGGAGTGGGACGCCGTCGGGTTGGTGGCCGGTCGTCTGGAACAGGTCATCCGCCGTGTGGTCTTCGCCGTGGACCCGACGCGCGAGGTGGTCCGCGATGCGATCGAGCGCGGCGCCGACCTGCTGATCACCCACCACCCCCTGCTGCTGCGCGGGGTGAAGTCCGTGGCCGCCGACCAGTTCAAGGGCGGGGCCATCCACGACCTGATCGAAAACCACTGCGCCCTGGTCACCGTGCACACCAACGGCGATTCCGCCGTCGGGGGAGTCTCCGACGTGCTCGCCGACATCCTGGGCCTGCAGAACGTCAGCCCGCTGGTCCCGGCAGCGGAGGGCCTGCCCGAGGAGGGGATCGGCCGGGTGGGGACGCTGCCGGACGCCCTGGCCCTGGGCGACTTCGCCTCCCGCGTCTTCGGCGCACTGCCCGCCGTGGCCGGCGGCGTGCGCGTTGCCGGGGACCGCGACGGCATCGTGCGCACCGTGGCCGTGTGCGGCGGTGCCGGCGACAGCCTGTTCGACGCCGTGCGCGAGGCCCGGGCCGACGTCTTCGTCACCGCCGACCTGCGCCACCATCCGGCCTCCGAGGCCCGCGAGGCGGCCATCGAGGACCGGCCCTACCTGGTGGACATCTCGCATTTCGCCGGCGAGTGGCTGTGGCTGCCCGTGGCGGCGGAGGGACTCTACAACGTCCTCGTCGACCAGGGCTTTGCCGTGGAAATCGGCGTCAGCTCCATCAATTCCGACCCCTGGGATTTCATCCTGACCCCCGGCCACTGAACCCGGGCACCGAGCCAGACCGCTGATCCCGACCCCGCCCGGGGCCCGTCGCGGCAGGGGCGGCAGTAGGCTGGGGACCACCGACCACGAGGAGAACCACCGATGGCCAAGGCAACACCCGCCGAGCAACTGCTGCTGCTGGACCTGCAGGGGCTGGATTCGAAGATCGTGAAGATCGACCGGGCGGTGAAGGCGCTGGCCTCCGACCCGGAGATCGCCGCGGCCACGGCTGCCGCCACCGAGGCCGAGGCCACCCGCCGTGAGGTCGCCGAGGAGTACGGCGCGGCCCAGCAGGCGCTCACCGACTCCGAGCACCAGGTCGAAAAGGTGCAGGCCCGCATCGACAAGGACCGCGCCCAGATCGACGCCGGCCGCGGAACCGCCCGCGACATGATGGCCCTGCAGCACGAGATCGACTCGCTCACGCAGAAGCGCGGCGAACTCGAGACCACCGAGCTGGAGTTGATGGAGGCCGCCGAGGAGGTCTCGCCCCGTCTCGAGGGCGCCTCGGCGGCGGCCGATGGCACCGCGGCCCAGCTGGCGCAGCTGGAACGGGCCCGCGACGAGCGTGGCGAGGAATTCGCCGGCGAACGCAACGACCTCGTGGCCCAGCGCACCGAGCTGGCGGGACGGATCAGCGCGCCGCTGCTGGCGCTGTACGAAAAGCGGCTCGCCCAGCACGGCATCGGCGCCGCCCGGCTCTACCACGGCACCTCGGAGGGGTCGGGGATGCAGCTGGCCCCGGGCGACCTGGCCGAGATCCGCGCCGCCGCCGAGGACGATGTCGTCTACTGCCCCGACTCCGGGGCCATCCTGGTGCGCTCACCGGAATGGGCGTAGCACCGGTCCCGCCGGTCGCGCCGGGCCCGCGGGGCAGGCTCCACCACGTGGAGCTGTGGGTGGCCGACCTGGGCCGGGCCGAAGCCGGTCTGGGCTGGCTGTTCGGGCAGCTGGGCTACGTGCGGGCCGATGCCTGGCCGGGTGGCTCGAGCTGGCAGGGCGCGGGCGAGTACCTGGTCCTCGAGGCCGGCCCGGACGTGGCGGATGCCCCACATGAGCGCACCCGCCCGGGCCTGAACCACCTGGCCTTCCACGCCGGGACAGAGGACGACGTCGAGGCCCTGGCCCGGGAAGCACTCGCACACGGTTTCACGTTGCTCTTCGCCGACCGGCATCCCCATGCCGGCGGACCCGACCACTATGCGGCCTACCTGGAGGACGCCGACGGCTTCGAGGTGGAACTTGTGGCCGACACGGGCCGTTAGCCGTACTTTGCTGCGAGGTGGTGAAACTGACGGGTACGCTGGCTGCCGCTAGTTTCCGGTCGCCGCGAAGCTGTGGTCCTCGGGCAGGATGATGTTCAGCTGGTGTGCCTTGCGCCCGGTGGCCGGGATGAGCTCGGCCTCCCACTTCTCCCGGGCCGCCTGCAGCAGGGCGGCGGGCGTCTTCGGGGCGGTGCGGCGCTGGAGCAGGTGCCGGGCGAGCTCGCCGCGGGTGTGCTTGGCGAAATGCGAAACGACCTTGCGCTGGCCCCCGCGCAGCTGGAACACCGACACGGCGACCGTGGTCTCCGGCGGGGGAGTGAAGGCCGCGGCGTAGGTGCTCGAGCGGCAATCCACCACCAAACCCTCGGCCGCCCGCTCGCCCAGGACCGGGTTCAATCGGGCCTTCCACCAGCTGGCGAGCTTGCCGACGCCCGGCAGGTTCACCGACATGCCCAGCCGGTAGGCAGGGATGCGGTCCCCGAACCCGACGGCCCCCCACAGTGCGGAGATGACGACGACGGCGGAATCCGCCTTCCGCCGTTGGGCCGGGGTCAACGTGGGGTACCCCAGCGCCTCGTAGAGCACCCCGGTGTAGACGGAGTGGGCCGGGGCCGCCGGTTCATGGTGGAGGGTGATGTTGCGGGTGACCTCCGAAGCCAGCGAGGCCCCGACCCCGAGGACGTCGTGGGCCTGCGGGGACGCGGAGACCTCGGCGAGCGCGGCGAGCACCTCGGCGCGGGCCGGAGCCAGCTCCGGAAAGGCGAGCGCATCGGCGTCGTACATCTGGCCAGAGGTTGCGGGTTGTTTGCCTTCGGAGGGGGGAAGCAGGATCAGCACCCAACGATCCTAACGGGATTGGGGCTGCGTACCGAGCGCCGGTACAGTGGGCGGCTGGACGTGATGGGGGGACCATCGCCTGCCGCCACCGCGGCCCGGAACGGCGTCCGGGATCCGTCCTTCGCACCGACCCGCGATACGACGAGAAACGGTGATCCACCTGCGAACCCGCCGAGATCCAGTACTCGACGCCGCCAAGGGATTCCTGATCATATTGGTGGTCCTGGGCCACTTGCTGGCCCGGACCGACCCCTCGGCGGCAGTCGCCACCCACGCGCTGATCACGGGCATCTACGCCTTCCACATGCCGGCCTTCGTCTTCCTGGCCGGCATCACCTCGAAACCGAGCGGCATCGGCAGACGCTGCGCGCAGTTCCTCACCCTGCTGGCCGTCTTCCAGGTCGCCTATTTCCTGGCCAAGCACCTGCTGGGGTCCGATGAATCGTTCCCGTGGGTGACGCCGGCCTGGCTGCTGTGGTTCCTGCTGTCGATGACCTTCTGGACCCTGCTGACCCCGGTGATCGTCAGGTTCCCGCGGGCGAGCCTGGCCCTCTCTGTGGCCGTCTCGCTTGGCGCCGGGATGGTCGACGCCGTCGGCTATCCCTTCAGCCTGTCCCGCACCCTGGTGTTCCTCCCGTTCTTCGTCGCCGGCTTCACCCATGGCCGGAAGGTCCTGGCCCGGGTTGCCGGCCTCGGGTTGCGGGGCCGGGCCGTGGTGGCCGGTGCGGCCCTGGCCGTGTTCGCGGGCCTGCTCACCTGGTCGCCGGACCACAACTGGTTCTTCGGGAGCAAGGGGTTCGACGTCCTCGAGGTTTCCGATCTTTCCGGGGTGGCGCACCGGGCGGTGCTGACCGCCGGCCTGCTGGTCCTGATGCCCCGGAAGCCCACCCTGCTGAACCGGTTCGGCCAACGGAGCCTGTCCATCTACCTCCTGCACGGCTTCGTGGTCCTGCTTGCGGCTCCCTACGTGCTGGTCATGGCGAAGGACAATGTGTGGTTGGCCGTGGTGATGCTGGGTTTCCTGACCGCAGGCATTGCCGTGCTGGCATCGATGCAGCCGGTCCACGAGACCATCGGCAGGATCGGTGCAATATGCATGCCCCTGGTGGAGCGGCTCGGCGGGGCAGCCCATGCCTCCGGAACCGACTCGGCGACGGCCGCAGTGGGGTCGGGGGACGCGGCCAGCCAGCGGGCAACGGTCGGAGCCGGCTCGCCGCACCGGTAGACTGGTCCGCGGACGGGATGGCTGGACGATCGCGTGTCGCGCAAGCGGCCCGAGGAACGTCCGGGCTCCGCAGAACAGGGTGGTGGGTAACGCCCACTCGGGGTAACCCGCAGGCCAGTGCCACAGAAAACAGACCGCCCGCCTCGTGCGGGTCAGGGTGAAACGGTGGTGTAAGAGACCACCAGCGCCCCCGGTGACGGGGGTGGCTCGGTAAACCCCACCCGGAGCAAGGCCAGACAGGCTGCGTCATGAGGGCTGTTCGCCCCAGTAGTCGGGTAGGCCGCTCGAGGGCATCGGCAACGGTGCCCCTAGATGGATGATCGTCACCGGCAGTCGGGTAACCGCTGCCGGCACAAAACCCGGCGTATAGGCCATCCCGTCCCCACAACCCCCTGGCCTGTACGCCGGGTTTTGTGCTTCGTTGTCGGCGTGAGCGTCACGTCGACACCGTGAATGCCTCCCCTGCGAGCATCCCGGATCCCCCCGGCGGCCCGGAGGCTGCGGCGTGGGGGAAAAGCGTAACCATGGGTGGTCTTGACCTGCCCGCAGCGCACTTCGACCATGGAACCAGGCGGTCGACGAAGACCTGTCAGTGCGCCTCGCCGCCGCCGGGCCACGTGGGGTCAACGGGGCTCCGCGGACCACCTGATCGGGGAGGCGACCGTCATGGCCGAACAACTGCAGATGAACGGAATAGGTGTTGCCGAGATGCAACACGCCGCACTCGGGGAAGCCCGGCGCCTGATGCGCGAGGCCAAGGGCGATCGACGGGTCGCGGCGCACCTCGTCTACGACCTGCTGGTCGAACGCGGCTGGCTCTCGGACGGCGAACGCGACGTCCTGGTGAAGATGCTCGAGGTCGGCACGGCCGCCCGTGGTTCCGCAGACGCCCAGTACCGCGAGGTGCGCCGGATGCACGACGGATTGATCGTCTCCGGCGCCAGCCCCGTTGCCCTGGCATTGGCCTCAGGGGTGGTCGGCTCCTACGAACCCGTGGACGCCGGGGACGGAACGGTGTTGGTGATGGCCGCCAGCAAGCGGAACTACCAAGCCGTGCTGGGGGCGGCGGGTGCCGTCATCGGTGGTGCCTTCGGCGGGGGACTGGGAGCTGCAGCCGGCGGGGCGATTGGCGGTGTCATCGGCTACATCGTGGACGACTGCAAGGACTGACGGACAGCGGATTTTCCAACTACCAAGGGCGCGGCCCCGGCTTCGGATCCCCGATGACCGGACCGCGCTCCACCTCGTCGTCAGGCTCCCAGTCGTCCGGGTGGATCCCCGATGGGAAATCCCCGGGCATGGTCGCAGGACGTACCCCCTCCTGCTGCCGACTTCCGCCGCGACGCGCGCCCGCGCGACCCTGGGCCAAGTCTGCCTCCAGGATGGCCAGTGACCGCTCGATGTTGGTCTTGTTCATCCAAACTCCCAGCGGACGCGCAACCGGCCCCGCCCGAGGTGAAGGGGCGGAGCCGGTTGATGGGGCGCGGTATGGGGGGAACCGCGCCGGCGACGCAAGAGACGGGGCGTCGCTGTAGCCAGTCTAATCGAAAATGTATTCGAATCCAAGAGGTGGGTCCGACACGACAGAAGGGGTGCGCGCTGCACCCCTTCCATTTTCAATCTACGGCTCGCCGGGGGGCTTGTCGCAATGCCCCCGGCGTGCGGGAAAATCATCGATCAACGGTGGAACGGGTGGACGAGGAGACCTGGGAAATGCGGCACGACATGAACACCACCGGCGCACGGGAGGCGGTCTCCGCGCAGGGAGACGGGCAGCCATTGCCGTTCGCCCTGCCGGACTACCTGTCGGCCGAGGCCGATCCGTGGCTGATCGGCCCGGACAGCGGGTATTTTGCCGCACTGGAGCAGAACCTGCGCGGCTCGATCTCCGAGGCGGCCGACCGCCTCGAGGCGGCCCGCAAGCTGCCTGCCGGCCTCGGACAGGAGGCCCGGGAGCGGGACATGGAGATCCACCGGCTCGGCAACCGGCTCCGTGCGTTGCGCAGGTACGGGCTGGACCTCTGCCTGGGCCGCATGGTCCGGGACGACGGCGGGGCACCGGTCTGCGTCGGTCGCCTCGGGCTGACCGACCCGTCGGGGGTGCGGCTGCTCATCGACTGGCGCTCGCCGGCCGCCGAACCGTTCTTCGGCGCCACGCATGCCGACCCGATGGTCGTGGCCAGCCGCCGCAGGTACCGCTGGAGCCGCGGACTCATCACCGACGACTGGGACGAGGCATTCACCCCCGGTGGACTCGAGGCCGTCGCGACGCTGGATGACCAGTCGGCCTTCATCGCCAGCCTGGCCGACAGCCGCGGTGACCGGATGCGCGACGTCCTGGGCACCATCCAAGCCGGTCGGGACGCCATCATCCGCGCCGGGTCCCAGGGCGCACTCGTCGTCGACGGGGGACCGGGCACCGGCAAGACCCTCGTCGTCCTACACCGCACCGCCTACCTGCTCTACGCCGACCCCGCCTCGGGCACCATCGCGGAGGGGTGCCCCGTCCGACGACACCATGGGTGGATGCCGAGCGTAGGGGTGTCGCGGGGCAGGGGAATTGGCACCTGCCCGACGGTGCCGGTTGCTAAGCTCGACGGGTGCCCCAGGACAACGCAGAAACGCTTCGCGCCGCGATCCTCGGCACCGTGCTGGTTGCCGGACCGACGGGCGCCTGGGTGGAACCTGCGGGGGTGCGGGGCAAGACCCTGGTCACCGCGCTGGCCCTGGCGGCGGGAACCTCCGTCTCCGTCGCACAGCTCGCCGACGACATCTGGGCCGATGAACCACCCCGCGACCCACGCGCCGCCCTGCAGACGCTCGTCTCCCGCCTGCGCCGCTCGCTGGCCCCCGGGCTGATCGAATCCACCGCCGCCGGATACCGCCTGGCCGCCACCGCCCAGAGCACCGACCTGGGCCGCGCCGAGGCACACCTCGTGCAGGGACGCAGCGCCCTGGCATGCTCTCTGCCCACCGAAGCCGCGGCACTGGCGACGGCGGCAATCGGCCTGGAGCGCGGCGAACCCGGGGCGGATCTCGGGGAGGCCGAACTGGCGGACGTGCTGGCCGGTCGCTGGGCCGCCGTGCGCGCCCAGCTGCTCGAACTGCGCGCCGAGGCCCGGATCCGCACCGGCGACGGCCAGGGCGCCCTGGAGGACCTCGACCTGCTCGGCGAGCCCTCGACAGCCGACGACGCACGGGTCGGCCTGCGCATGCGCGCCCTCGACGCCGCGGGCCAGCGCAACGAGGCGCTGCGCCTCTACGCGCGGCACCGCAAGGTCCTGCGGGACAACCTCGGCACCGACCCCTCCCGCGAACTGGTGGACCTGAACACGTGCCTGCTCTCCAGCGACGCCCGCCCCGCGGCGGCCCACACCGCCATCGGCTTGCGCACCGCACCGAACCCCCTGCTGGGACGCGCCACCGACCTCGCAGCGCTCGCCGACCTGCTGCGGACCGGCCGGCTCGTGACCATCCTGGGCCCCGGCGGACTGGGCAAGACACGCCTGGCCCAGGAAGCGGCCCGGGCGGCCACCGAACACACCCCCGCCGTCGTCTTCGTCGAACTCGCCGGCGTGGGCACCGGTGAAGACCTCGCGCTGGCCCTGGCCACGACGTTGGGGATCCGCGAGGTCACCACCCTGAAGTCCGCCGACGAGGTCCCCGCCCGGCTGGACATCCGCGAGCGCATCCTCGGCGTGCTGGCCGAGCGAGAGACCCTGCTGGTCATGGACAACTGCGAGCACCTGCTCGACGGAGCCGCCGGCTGGATCGCCGACATCCTGGCCGCCACCACCACGGTCGGAATCCTGGCCACCAGCCGCTCGCCGCTGTCCATCGCCGCCGAACAGGTCTACCCCCTCGAGCCGCTGGATGCGGCCGAGGACGGCGCCGCCGTCGAGCTCTTCATGGCCCGTGCCCGCGCCGCCCGGCCCTCCGTGACCCTGCAGCCGGGCCCCGTGGCCGAGCTGTGCACCCGGTTGGACGGTTTGCCGCTGGCCATCGAACTGGCAGCGGCGCGCGTGCGCTCCATGTCCGTCGAGGAGATCGGGCGCCGCCTGCGCGACCGCTTCGCCCTCCTGACCGTCGGCGAGCGCACCGCACCGGCACGCCACCGCACGCTCGCCGCGGTGATCGACTGGAGCTGGAACCTGCTCTCGCCCACCGAACAGCGCCTGATGCGCCGGCTTGCGGTCTTCCCCGACGGCTTCGGCGCCGAAGCCGCCCAGGCGGTCGGCGGTTTCGACACCGGGGACGACGTCGGCAACGACCTGGACGGGCTCGTCACCCAGTCCCTGGTCACCGTCACCGAGGACCCCACTGCCGGGATGCTGCGCTACGGGATGCTGGAGACGGTCCGCGAGTTCGGGGCGCTGGCCCTGGAGGAGTCGGGCGAAAAGGCCGACGTGCAGACCGCGGTGCTCGGCTGGGGAACCGCCTATGCCAAGGCCATGCTGCCCGAGTTGGACGGCGCCGACCAGCTGAAGGCGCTGCAGGCGTTCGCCTCCGAGCAGGAGAACCTGGTCTGGCTCTTGCGCACCGCCGTGGAGCGCAAGGACGTGACGGCGACCCTGGCGCTCTACGCGGCGCTGGGCTATTTCTGGTCCATGAGCGGCGCCCACTCCGATCTGGCGTCCTTCGCGGACGCGGCGATCCGGGTGTCCTGGCGCCATGCGGCCACCGACCAGACCCGGGACACCGCGGTCCTGGCCTTCGTGCTCGGCGCCAGCAGCCTCCCGTTCGGGAACCGCCGCTCGGGGCTGCTGGCCCTGGGCAGCCTCCGCCGCACCCTGGACTCGGGCACGTCCTCGTCCCCGCGGGTCGCCGCCCTCGCCGACCTGCTGCTCACGGGCACCCACGGGATCCCCGCGGTCCGCGCGGCCATCCACCGGTACGAACGCTCCACCGATCCCGCCGTGGAGGGCATCGCCCGGCTCTTCGCCGCCCAACTGGCCGAGAACGACGGCGACATGCCCGCCGCCCTGGCCGCGTCGCACCGGGCCTACGACCTGGCCGTGGGGGAGCGCCAGGTCTGGTCACAGGCCACCGCCTCGCAGCATCTGGCCGAACTGTATGCCCAGCTGGGCGACACCGAATCCGCGCTTGCCTGGATCAAGACCTCCCGTGCCGGCCTGACCGCCCTGCAATCGCACCCCGACCTGCAACAGCTCGACTGGCTGGAGTCGCTCACGCGGCTCGTCGCCGGCGAGCACGACGGCGGGACCCGGGTCTTCGAGGAGATCATCACCGCCGACTCCCACCAGGGCGAGGGACCCGGCGACCGTCGATCACTCGGATACGCCGGGCTCGCCGAGGTGGAACTGGCAGCGGGGAACACCGCGGCGGGCCTGCGGCTGTACCGGAAGGGCTCGGGGCCGGGCACCGTGGCCCTGCGCGACCCCTGGCTGCGCATCGTCACCGCCGCCGCCGTGGTCGCCCACGTGGCGGCCGGGAGCCCGGATCCGGAGTACACCCGCACCCGGTCCAGGCGCCTGCGCACCATCGTGTTCGCCGACCTGCGGCTCCGGCCCGACGCAGCCGACCGGCCCATCATCGGCTGCTCCCTGCTGGCCATCGGCCGCTGGCTGCTCCGGCCCACGGACCTGCCGCCGGAAACGGGACTCCGCGACACGGGGCTGGAACTGGTCCTGCTATCCGGCATCCTGGGCGTGCGCCAGACGCTTCCCGCGCTGAACCTCGCCGCCGTGCTGGCGGGCCTGGACGCGGAGCACCCCCGCGAGGCCATTCAGGCCGCGCGGGGGCGGGTGGCCGGGTTGTCGCCGGCGGACGGATTGGCGCGGGCCGTGGAATTGCTACGCGGCACGGCGGTCCGGGCCGCGTTGGACGCGACCCGTTCCTGAGCTTGCGCTACGCCTTGCGCATGTAGGCACGTACGGTCAGCGGGGCGAAGACCGCCACAATGACGGCGGCGCCCACCAGCGAGGTGGCCATGTCGAGGCCGAGGACGCCGTCGTTCACGAGGTCGCGGACCGCGCTGACCAGATGCGAGACGGGGTTCACGTTCACGAATCCCTGCAGCCAGCCCGGCAGCGTGTCCACCGGAACGAAGGCGTTGGAGAGGAACGTCAGCGGGAACAGCACGATCATGGAGATGCCTTGAACGCTCGAGGCGCTGCGCGCGATGACGCCAAGGAAGGCGAAGATCCAGCTGATGGCCCAGGAGCACACGATCACCAGCAGGCCCGCCAGGACCACGGCACCGATCCCGGCCTCGGGGCGGAACCCGAGCACGTACCCCATGCCAAACGTCAGCGTCGTGGCGATCGCGTACCGGATGGTGTCGGCCAGCAAGGCGCCGGCGAGCGGGGCGATGCGGGCGATGGGCAGGGACTTGAACCGGTCGAAGACGCCCTTGTCCATGTCCTCGCGCAATTGCGTGCCGGTGACCACCGACGTCGTGATCACGGTCTGGACCAGGATCCCGGGGATCAGCAGCGGCAGGTAGCTGGTGGTGTCCCCGGCGACGGCCCCGCCGAAGAGGACGGTGAACATCAGCGTAAAGAGGATGGGCTGCAGCGTGACGTCCATGAGCTGTTCGGGCGTTCGCTTGATCTTCAGCAGGCCGCGGTAGGCCATCGTCAGGGAGTTGCGGAGGGTCTGGGCCGCTGGGGTGTGGTTGCGCAGTTGGCGCTCGGCGCCGGGGATGATGGTTGCGGTGCTCATGCGTTGATCCTTGTCGGTGCGGTGTCGTTCGCGGGGGTGGTGGGTTCAGCGGAGTGCCCGGTGATCCCCAGGAAGACCTCGTCGAGGGTGGGCTTCTGCACGCTCATCTCCGCCAGGGCAATACCGGCGGCCCGGAGTTCGAGCAGCAGGTCGGTGACCCGGTCCACGCCGGTCATCGGGGCCGTGATGCGTGCGGCCTCGGGGGAGATCGTGCCGGCAATGCCCAGGACCCGCTGGATGATCCGCCGCGACGTGGGCAGGTCGGCCGGGTCCTGCACCCGCAGCTGCAGGGAGGAGCTGCCCACGGTGGCCTTGAGCTCATCCGGGGTGCCCTCGGCGACGACCTTGCCGCGGTCGATGACAGCGATGCGTGACGCCAGCTGGTCGGCCTCGTCGAGCATCTGGGTGGTCAGCAGGACGGTGGACCCGCTGGCGATGAGCCGGCGGATGGTCTCCCACATCTGGGTGCGGGTCCGCGGGTCCAGCCCGGTGGTGGGTTCGTCGAGGAAGATCAGCGGGGGCTGGGCGATCAGGCTGGCGGCCAAATCCAGCCGCCGGCGCATGCCGCCGGAAAACTTCGCCAGCGGGCGACGCGCCGCTTCGGCCAGCCCGAACTCCTCGAGCAGTTCCCCGGCCTTGCGCCGGGACTCCTGCCGGCCCAGGCCGAGCAGGCGCGAGAAGATGACCAGGTTCTCGGTGGCGCTGAGCTTCTCGTCGACGGATGCGAACTGGGCCGTGACGCCGATGAGCTGGCGGACCACCTGGGCCTCGGCGACGACGTCGTGCCCGAAGATCCGTGCCTGGCCGCCGTCGGGGCGCAGGAGGGTGGCCAGCATGCTGATGGTGGTGGTCTTGCCGGCCCCGTTGGGGCCGAGCACGCCGTAGACGGTGCCGGTCTTGACCTGCAGGTCGACGCCGTCGACGGCGCGGTGGGTGCCAAAGGTCTTGACCAGGTCGTGGGCCTCGATGGCCCAGTCGTTCGTGGTGTCCATGGATGGTTCCTTTCATCCGGGGTGTGGATCGGTGTTGGAACCATCGTGGGCCGGGCCGCTGTCAAGGCGCTGTCGCGGCGCTTGCACGCGCTGACATGCGCAGGCGCGGGGTGTGAGTGAGTTCACCGACGCGAATGCGCGGATCGAACGCGCGCAATCTAGAATGGACGTGGGCGTAGCCCATGGGGAAAGATCCTGATACCCCGCCAAACCGTATCTGCAATGGTGCTTTCGCGGTGCCAACCGGCCAGTGGATCCCGGCCGGCTGAATTGGAAGGACAATTAGTGACCCAGCAGTCAGTCGCCGCCCAGGAAGAATGGAGCGGCCGCGAGGAACTCGCCGAGGCCATGATTCCCCTGATTGGACGTCTCTACCGTAAGAACAACGTGGTGACCTCCATCTACGGGCGCAAGCTCATCAACAAGTCCCCGATCGACATCCTCAAGGCCCACCGCGTGGCCCGCCACATCGACGGCGCGGAGCTGCCGCTGACCGAGACCTTCCCGCTGCTCCAGGGCCTGGAGGCCCTGGACCTCGGCGCCGTGTCGGTCGACCTCGCCCGCCTGTCCCGCAAGTTCAAGCAGCAGGGCAACGGCGCCTCGCTGCAGGACTTCCTGGCCGCCGAATTCGCCGGCCAGACCGGCCGTGCCGGGGCCTCCGAGGCCGAGCCGCGCGATATCGTGCTCTACGGCTTCGGGCGCATCGGCCGCCTGCTCGCCCGCATCCTCATCGAACGCGGCGGCTACGGACTGCGTCTGCGCGCCATCGTCGTGCGCAAGAACGGCGAGAACGACATCATCAAGCGCGCCTCGCTGCTGCGCCGCGACTCGGTCCACGGCCCGTTCGAGGGCTCGATCACCGTCGACCAGGAGAACAACACCATCCTGGCCAACGGCACGCTGATCCAGGTCATCTACTCCAACGACCCGACCACCGTGGACTACACGGCCTACGGCATCGACAACGCCATCGTCGTGGACAACACTGGCCGCTGGCGCGACCGCGAGGGCCTGGGACAGCACCTCCAGGCCAAGGGCGTCTCGCGCGTCCTGCTCACCGCACCGGGCAAGGGCGACGTCAAGAACATCGTCCACGGCATCAACCACACCGACATCACCGCCGACGACGAGATCGTCTCCGCCGCCTCGTGCACCACGAACGCGATCACCCCGGTGCTCAAAGCCATCAACGACGAGTACGGCGTCGCCCACGGCCACGTGGAGACCGTCCACTCGTTCACCAACGACCAGAACCTCACGGACAACTTCCACAAGGGGGATCGCCGGGGCCGCGCCGCGGCGCTGAACATGGTCATCACCGAGACCGGGGCCGCCAAGGCCGTGTCCAAGGCGCTGCCCGAGTTCGAGGGCAAGCTGACCGGCAACGCCATCCGCGTGCCCACCCCGGACGTCTCCATGGCCATCCTGAACCTGAACCTGGAGAAGGAGACCACCAAGGAGGAGTTGAACACGTACCTGCGCCAGACCTCCCTGGGCGCCGAGCTGCACAAGCAGATCGACTACATCGACTCCCCGGAAATCGTCTCGACCGACTTCGTCGGCTCCCGACGCGCCGGCATCGTCGACGGGCTCGCGACCATCGCCAACGGCAAGAACGCCGTCGTCTACGTCTGGTACGACAACGAGTTCGGCTACTCCTGCCAGGTGGTCCGCGTCATCGAGGAACTGGCCGGCACCCACCCGAAGGCCTTCCCGGCCGTCGAGGAAACCGCACAGGTCGAGCTGAGCGTCTAGGCTCTGCACCGCAACGCCTATGGGCGGCCACCCCGTAGGGGGTGGCCGCCCACTGCTGTCTTGACCGGGAACGACGGCGGTGCGGACCTTCTCGGGCGGGGCGTGCCTTGATCCCGGATGGGAGAATCACTGCATGACCGTAGGCATTCGGCCGGCAACTCCGGCAGACCATCAAGCCATCGAACAGGTGGAGAACGATGCCGACCAGCTGCTGATCGACCGGTTCTCGCCTGCACGGTGGGAGCCTGCCCCGACGGGGGCGTCGCGGGCCGCGGAACCGGGGTTCCTGTTGGTTCTGGAAGGTGGGGAGCAGCAGGGGGTCATCGGCTTCGTGCACGTCATCACCAACGGCCCGCTGGCCCACTTGGAGCAGCTGGCAGTGCGCGTCGACCATGGTCGGCGTGGCCACGGCGGCCGGCTCGTGGATGCGGCAAAGTTCGAGGCCCGCAATCGTGGCCACCGGACGTTGACGCTGCGGACCTATGCGGATATCCCGTGGAACGCGTCGTTCTATGCGAAGCGCGGGTTCGTGGAAGTCGAGTCGCGTACGGAGTTCCATCGCGGACTCGCCGCCGTCGAGGAGCGGCTGGGACTGCCAGCCTGGGGAAGGCGCATCCTCATGGAAGCCGTCCTGCGCTGAAGCCGTCAGCTGCTGGGCGATAACGGAGGGCAACAGCCCCCGACCGGAACTCGTGGCGACCCACCAACGCCAGCTGGATGCGATCGCGCAGACCGGCCAACAAAGTCGGCCCGTGTCCGGCGACGACCGGCTGCACCAGGAACTCGTACTCGTCGATCAGTCCCAGATCGGCCAACGCCAGGGGAAGCGTCACTCCGCCGACCCATAGGCCCTCGCCTGGCTCCTGCTTGAGTCGCTGGACCGCTGGCCCCACGTCGCCTTGCAGCAGCTCGGCATTCCAATCGGCCCGGCTCAGCGTGCTCGAGACGACGTACTTCTTTGCCCGGTCGATGGTCTCGGCGAACGGAATCTCCCACTCTTCCATCCAGTCGGGCCAGGTGCCCGTGATCGGCTTCCGCCACGCCGATTCCATCATCTCGTAGGTCACCCGGCCGAAGAGCAGGGCATCGGCGCGTGCCATTTCGGTAGCCCAGTAGCGCATCGACTCCTCGTCCGGCGGGGACCCGGCCTCGTGGTGGACGCAGCCGTCAAGCGTGACGTTGATCGAGTATCGAAGGGATCTCATCCTGCTGCTCTTCCCTGAAGTGCGAGTGCTCTCGGGAGCTGAGGCAAGACTACTGCCGGCTCCCTCTCCTGTCTGCGTCCCGAAATGAAGTCCAAAGGACCGACGGACCAGCGTCTGAACGTCGAATAGTCTGCGACAGCGCAACCCGGGGTAATCCACCAGTGGTTTGGTACCCGCGGCGTCCTCCCACAACTGACCGTCGCCAAGCCTGGTGGGAACGTCTCCAGTGGGCAACGGATACCCTGCTGTCCGGGGATCCCCACGGCCGGCGGATTGGTGGCGCAGCACTGAAGGCTGTGTCGACGTTCAAGCTGCGAACTGACGAGGACCGGCTCATGCTGAGGGCCATCGCCGGCAATCAACAGGGGGACGCGATCGGTGAGCTCCAATCAAGCGAGACGGAGAGAAATCCGGACGTGGACGCGGCCGGAGACGCGAGGGATGATGGAACCAACGAAAGGGGAGCCCACGATGGGCTGGGGTAACCAGATTAAGAAGTGGCGGCATGCTTCCGGCGCACCACAGCAGGACCCACGGGAGGGCCGCGCAATCCTCAAGCGCGGAATAGCGCCGCTGCCCGATGGCAAATATGCAGTCACTCTGCCATCACGCGGCATCACTGTGGTGGCCAACGACCTCGGACAGGCCCAGTACATCGATGACCTGGAAGCCGTGATCGAGGCCAACAGCTAGTGCCGGCTGCCGGGATCAGTGCCCGAACGGGTCGGGGTCCACGCCCGGCATCCAGGAATTGCCCGGTACGCCCCACTCGAGGGACTTCTTCGCCTTCTTCCACCGCTTGGCCCACTTGGCGTTGAGCTTGTCTACGTAGAGGTAGCCGTCGAGGTGGTCGTACTCGTGCTGCATCATCCGTGCGAACCAACCGGTCGCCTCGAAGTCCAGCGGGTTGCCGTCGCCGTCGAAGCCCATCACGCGGGCGTAGTCGGCGCGCTTGAGCGGGAAGGACAGACCCGGAGCCGACAGGCAGCCCTCGGACTCGTCGTCGGGGTCGGGCTGGGCCTGCGAGACCTTCCCGAGCACGATCTTCGGGTTCACCAGCACGCCCTCGGCGGGGACACCGTCGTCGTTCTCCATGGCATAGGTGAAGATCCGCAGGCCGACCCCGATCTGGGGTGCTGCGAGGCCGACGCCGTTGGCGGCGTGCATGGTCTCGTACATGTCGGCGATCAGCGCGCGCAGGTCGTCGTCGAACTTCGTGACCTCGGCGGCGCGGGTGTGCAGGGCGGGATCGCCGTAGACGACGACGGGGCGGACGGACATCTGGGCCTCCTGGGGCACGGGTGGGTGGCAGCGAACGAAAAAGCCGCCCCGGACGGATCCGGGGCGGCTGCCTGGGGTGAGTAACGGGGCTTGAACCCGCGACCTTCTGGACCACAACCAGACGCTCTGCCAACTGAGCTATACCCACCATTGCGTCTCTCAACGCGGCGCCCGCACCATTCGGTATTCCTACCGGAGGTCCGGGCAACGGATACTAGTTTACACACTTTCGTGCGCCCGTGCGCCACCGGAAGGGCGGCGCGGCGAAGTGTGGTGGACGCCACACACCGACGGCGGCTCAGCCGGCGGTGGTGCCCTCCGCGGCCGCGTCCCCGTCGCCGGCCAGCGACTGGGAGATGGCCTTGGCGGTCTTGCTGTCCGGGCCCGGTGCCGGGACCATGACCGCCTGGCGGTAGTAGCGCAGTTCGTTGATCGAATCGCGGATGTCGCCCAGGGCCCGGTGGTTCCCGGTCTTGGCGGGGGCCTGGAAGTAGGCGCGCGGGTACCAGCGGCGGGAAAGCTCCTTGAGGGTGGAGACGTCGATGACGCGATAGTGCAGGTGGTCGATGACCCCGGGCATGTCCCTGGCCAGGAAGTTGCGGTCGGTGCCGATCGTGTTGCCGGCCAGCGGTGCCTTGCCCGGTTCGGGGACCCACTGTCGGATGTAGGCCAGGACCTGTTCGGTGGCGTCGTCCAGGTCGAGCCCGGCGTCGAGCTCCTCGAGCAGGCCGGAGTTGGTGTGCATCTGGCGCACGAAGTCGCCCATCTGCTCCAGTGCCTGCGCCTCGGGTTTGATGACGACGTCGACACCCTCGCCCAGGATGTTCAATTCCGGGTCCGTGACCAGGACGGCGACTTCGATCAACGCGTCCGCTTCCAGGCTCAGCCCGGTCATCTCGCAATCGATCCACACAATGTTTTCAGCTGAAATAGGCACGACGCCAATCTACCGGATGCTACCGGGTGACGCCGCTGAGGAAATAGAGCACGATGAACACCGCGGCCGCCGTGGCCCCCAGTGCCGCTGCGGCCAGCGCCTGCAGGCCGAGCATGGGGGAGCAGACGAGCACCAGGACGACGATGAAGACGCCCCACCCGAGCAGCGCCCCCTGGCGTCCCGTGTCCTTGCCCTCACTCGAGGCATGCCTGCCCACGGTGTTCCCCCTCCTGCCAGCGGTTTCGGCGCCGTGGAACCACGGGCCGGAACCACCCTATGGGCTGTGGCGGCGGTTCGGCGGGATGCCGGCGTCGTGCCGCGTTGGCGTGGGGGCGCGATGCTAACATCGGTGAATGTTCCAGCGGGCCGTCCGGCCCGCCGTACCCGGCCGCCCGGACGGCCGCAGCCGCGTACTGGCGAGGCAGCCACCAGATGATCAACGGAAACGAGCCGATGGCAATGAGCAGGGTCGAGGCGGGCACGGGGACCCGCCCCCGCGCGCAGGCACCCCGCCTGGTCCTGCTGCAGGGCCTGCTCGGATCGATCATGGTCCTGCTGGGCTCTTACGGCATCGGCTGGCTCGCCAGCGTCTCTCCGCTGAACCGCAACGCCCTGCTCATCGCCGTGCGCACCGAGCAGTGGGGCGTCATCACCTCCACCGTCGTGCTGACCCTGGGCTGCTGGATCATGTTCCGCGCCTGGCTGCGGCTGGGCCAGGAACTGTCCGGCTGGGCCGCCGGGTCAATGCGGACCGTCCGGCAGGCCTGCTGGCTGTGGGGGGCGCCGCTGCTGTTGTGCCTGCCGATCTTCAGCCGGGACGTCTTCGCCTACATCGGCCAGGGACGGCTGGTCACCGCCGGCCAGGACCCCTACGTGGACGGGATCTCCACCCTGTCCAACTGGTTCCAGCTCGGCGCCGACGTCACTTGGGCCGAGGCCGAAACGCCCTATGGGCCGCTCTTTTTGATGCTCGAGCGGTTCGTGAACATGATCGCCGGGACCTCCCCGGATGCCTCGGTGTTCCTGTTCCGGCTGGTCGCCTACGCCGGCGTCGTCGTCTGCATGGTCTACGTGCCCAAGCTGGCCGAACTGCACGGCGTCTCCGGGGCCAAGGCCCTGTGGATCACGGTGTCCAACCCGTTGTTCCTGATCAGCTTCATCGCCAGCGCACACAACGACGCGCTGATGGTCGGGCTCGCGGTGGCCGGCACCTACTACGCCGCCACCCGGCGGGGGATCCTCGGCGTCGTGCTGGTCACCGCCTCGATCGGGATCAAGCCGATCACCATGGTCATCCTGCCGTTCATCGGCCTGCTGTGGGCCGGCCCGGGTTCCTCCTGGGCCCGGCGCTTCCTCTTCTGGGCCTACACGCTGGGCCTGTGCCTGGGCATCATGGCCGTGATCGGCTGGGCCAACGGCTATGGATTCGGGTGGCTGAAGGTCATGCTCGGCACCGGCACGGGCACCGTCTTCTTCGCCCCGGTGGGCCTGTTCACGAACTTCTTCAGCGGGGCCTTCGACTCGCTGGGGCTCGAGTCCGCCTGGGTGCTGGACGTGGTCAAGATCGTCGCCCGGCTGGCCTCGGTCGCCGTGGTGCTGGTGCTCATGTTCCGGGGCCGCCATTCGCACCTGGTCCAGCGCCTGGCCCTGGCGTTCGCCGCCCTGGTCGTGCTGTCCCCGATCATCCAGCCCTGGTACCTGTTGTGGCTGCTGCCGTTCTTCGCCGCCACCGGGATCCGCGACGACTGGCAGATCATCTGGGTGTATTTCACTGTTGCGTTCTTCATCGCCTTCGGTGCGGCCGACCAGATCTTCATCTGGCAGTTCCTCGACGCCCTGGACCCGTGGGTCAAGCACCTCTCCACCGGCATCTCCTGGACGGCCATGGCCTACCTGGCGTTCCTGGATCCGCGGACCCGGCGCATCTTCGTGGGCTTCTGGGACTCCGTACGCACGGCCGTGGGCACGCTGCGGCGGCGCAAGGAAGCCAGCTGAATGCCGGCACCCGAGCTGCGGCGCCGACGGGCACGGACGGCCGCCCTCACCACGGCAATGCGCGCCCTGCGGCACGGCATCGAGCAGACGCCGCTGTTGCGCCGGCTGGCCGGCGGCGACGAAGGCCAACGTGCCGTGCCAATGGCCCAGGGCTTCATCGCCTCGCTGATGATCATGGTCGGCTCCTGGGGCGTGGGATGGCAGGCGCAGACCCAGGATTCAATCTTCGCGCGCACCACCATTCTGATTCCGCTGCGGGTCGAGACGGCAGGGGTGATCGTCTGCACGATCCTGCTGGCCCTGGGCTCGATGCTGATGTCCCGTGCCTGGCTGCGGTTCGGGCAACGCGGTGGCCGGCACACGCCGGCCTCGTTGGCGACCGTGCGCAACACCGTGCTGCTCTGGTCGGCCCCGTTGCTGTTCGCGTTCCCGATCTTCAGCCGCGACGTCTATTCCTACCTGGGGCAGGGCCGGTTGATGCACGCCGGGCTGAGCCCCTACTCCAACTGGATCTCCCAGCTGCCCGGCTGGTTCGCCCAGGGCTCGGACAGCCTGTGGGCCGAATCGGCCTCGCCCTACGGCCCGCTGTTCCTGCTAGCCGCCCAGGGCGTCTACTTCGTCACCGGCGGCGTCCCAGAGGCTGCGGTGCTGCTATTCCGGCTGCTCGCCGTCGCCGGGGTGCTGCTGTGCCTGTATGCCGTCCCGCGGCTGGCCGAACAGCTCGGATCCGATCCGACGTGGGCGGTCTGGATCTCGCTGGCCAACCCGCTGTTCATCCTGACGATGGTCGGCGGGGTGCACAACGACGCGCTGATGATGGGCGGCCTGTTGCTCGGCTTCGTCTGGATCTACCGGGGCCGGCGGCTGGCTGGGCTGCTGGCGGTCAGCGGGGCCATCGCGGTGAAGCCGATCGTGGTGCTGGCCCTGCCCTTCATCGGCCTGGCCATGCTCCCGGCGACGGCCGGGCTGGGGCGGAAGTTCGGTGCCTGGGTGTACACCGCCGTCGTCACCGGGGCGGCGCTGACGTTCTTCGGCTGGATCTCCGGGCTCTGGTTCGGCTGGATCAAGGCGATGGCCACCGCAGGGTCGGCTGCCTTCCCCTACGCCCCGGTGGGGCTGCTGGGCCTGGGCATCGGCTGGCTCGCCGAACAAGCCGGCGGGGACCTGGAAACCACGGCCGACATCGTCTATACCGTGTTCAAGGCTGTGGCCATCGGGCTGGCTGTCTGGCTGGCCTTCCGCCGCGCCGCCTCCCCGGTGCTCTACTGCGCCTACGCCCTGTTGGCCTCGATCCTGCTGGCGCCGATCATCCAGCCCTGGTACCTGTTGTGGCTGATCCCTCTCTTTGCCGCGACCCGCGTCTACACCGGCGGATGGGTGCGCTTCTGGTACCTGCTGTGCATGGTGCTGGTGCTCGTGGGCGTGGTCGACCAGCTCAGCGTCGGCCAGTGGATCAGCCTGCTGTGGGTGCGCCTGCTGGCCGCCGCGATCGGCCTGCTGTACCTGGGCTACCTGGTCTTCTCCGACCCCAAGACCTCAGCACTCTTCATCCGGGGCACCGGCCCCGACACCACCGAGAACAGAAACGAGGCCACCACGCCGTGACTTCACCGCTGAACGCCCTGCGCACCGCACGGGAGGCCACCCGCCCGGTCATCGGCTGGCTGCTGGTCGCCACCGTCATCGGCGCCGTCCTGGCCGTGCTGACCAAGCAGTGGTGCCGCATCAACGGCTGGTCCGGCGCCGACCAGCACATCCACATGTGCTATTCCGACTTCGCCCAGCTGTTCGGTACGCGCGGGCTGGCCGACAAGCTCTTCCCGTTCTATACCGGCCTGCCGCAGGACCAGGCGCTGGAATACCCGGCGCTGCTGGCCGTCATCGCCGGGGTGACCGCGTTCCTGGTGCCCGGCATCGGCTTCAGCCCCGAACGCCAGCTCGCCTACTTCGACATCAACTCGCTGGGCTCCTTCATCTGCTGGGGCATCATCGTCGTCGCCGTCGCCTATAGCGCCCGCAAGCGCAGCCGCGATGCCCTGCTGGTGGCACTGGCCCCGGGGATCATCCTGACCAGCCAGCTGAACTGGGACCTCTGGGCGGTCATGTTCGCCGCCGTGGGCCTGCTGGCCTTCTCGCGGAACCGGATCTACCTGGCCGGGATCCTGCTCGGGCTCGGTGCCGCCGCCAAGCTCTACCCCTTCTTCCTCTTCGGGGCGATCCTGGTGCTGTGTTGGCGGGCCGGACGGATGGCCGCGTTCTGGAAGTCACTGGCCGCTGCGGCGGTGGCGTGGCTGGTGGTCAACGTCCCGTTCATGCTCACCGCGTTCGACGAATGGTCCCGGTTCTACACGTTCTCCTCCGAACGCCCGATCAGCTTCTCCTCCATGTGGCTGGCCTTCACCTGGACCGGCCTGGATGGGGAGGGCTTCTCGCTGCTGTCCAACGCCTGCTTCGCACTGGCCTGCCTGGGCATCGCCTACCTGGGCCTGTCCGCCCAGCGCCGGCCCCGGATGGCGCAGCTGGCGTTTTTGATCATCGCGGCGTTCATCTTGTTCAACAAGGTCTATTCGCCGCAGTTCGTCATGTGGCTCATTCCGCTCTACGTGCTGGCCCGTCCGCGCTGGCGCGAATTCCTGCTCTGGCAGCTGCTGGAGGCCTACCACTGGGCCGCCGTGTGGCTGATGAGCGCCGAGATCGTCAGCGGCGGCGACTTCGGGGGCGGCAACCCCTGGATCGAGATCGCCTACGGCACCGGGATCGCCGCGCACATGGGCATGGTCATCTACCTCTGCGTGCGGATCATCGGCGACATCCGCCACCCTGACCGCGACCTGGTCCGCGCCGAGGGAGACGACGACCCGCTGGCCGGCCCGATCGAGAACGCCCCGGACAAGTTCGTCCTGCCCTCGCGGGGCTGAGCCCGGCGGGGGACGGCATGGGCACGCCGACAAGGCACGACGGCGGGGCGCCGCCGGTGCTGGTCGACCTCCCCTCCGGGGGCATCACCCTGCGCGATGCCCGCACCGGGACCTCCCGGACCGTGGAGCTGGCGGCGTTCTCGATCGGCGCCACCACGGTGACCGCCGCCCACTGGCACCGGGTCCTGGCCGGCACCACCACGGCAGGCATCACCACGGCAGGGGCGGGCACCGCCGTCGTGCCCGGATCCACGCAGCAGGTGCCGGCCCACCCGGTGACCTGGTTCGAGGCGGTGGCCTGGTGCAATGCGGCCTCCGCCGCCGACGGCCTGCCTGCCGCCTACACGGTGCACGGCCGCAAGGTGGAGTGGGAGGTCGCCTCGCCGGGGTACCGGCTGCCGACCGAGGCCGAATGGGAACACGCCTGCCGGGCCGGAACCAGCGGCCCGCGCCATGGGGAGCTGGCGGCGATCGCCTGGACCCGCGACGACGCCGTGGAGAGGCCGCAGCCGGTGGCCCTGAAGGAGCCCAATGCGTTCGGGCTCCACGACACGCTGGGCAATGTCTGGGAGTGGTGTTGGGACCATGCCGACACGGCCCGGTATGCCGACTACCGCTCGTTGCGCGGTGGCGGGTGGGCCGATCCGCCCTACAGCGTGCGGGCGTCGGTGCGGCGGGGCAGTGCCCCGGATGCGCGGCTGGAGGACGTCAGGTTCCGGATCGCGCGCGGGGCCGCGGGACCGGCCGGGGCACGCGCCGGGCAGGGGTGGAGCGCTGCCGCCGATGCCCGGCGAGCCGACGTGCGGGGGCCGTTGCCGCTGGGGTGGACGCCCCTGCGGGGCCTGCGGCCCTGAACGTTCCGGTCAGCCCAGTCGGCCCGGCCAGGCCGTCAGCTCGCGATGCTCTTGACGATCCGGCGGGCCACCAGCTGGTTGATGAGCGGCAGTGCCGCCGCACGCAGGACCAGCCGGCGCACCAGCCGTTGCCGGGCGGTGGCCGGCAGGAACGTCCAGATGGCACGGCGGCCTGCGGCTTGCGCGTCCTCGATGACCGGGCGCCATTCGGTTTCGAAGCGGGTCAGGGCCGCGGGGATCCGCTCCGGGGCGGAGACTTCGCCCAGCAGATCGCCCAGGAGGGCGCCGCCGGCGATGGCCAGCGAACCGCCCTGCCCGGCCACCAACGACACGGCCCCGCACGCGTCGCCGACCAGGACGGCCCGGTCGCGATGCCAGCTGGGCAGAACCACCTGGGCCACGACGTCGTCGTACGGATCCTGCGGACACAGTTCGAGCATCCGGTCGACCGCGCTGCCCAATCCGGCAAACCGGCGCCGAAGCCGGGTGGGTGCGTCACCGGAGTCGTCGGTCCCGTCCTCGCGGTAGACCATGAAGGCGGCGACCTCCTCGGTGCGCAGCCCGTAGAGCCCGACGGTGCGGTTGAGGGTGTCGGTGAGCAGGAACCGCCGGCCCAACCGGGCGGCGAGCGATGGTTCCTCGACGATGTAGGCCGCAGCCCGCATGCCCAGCGGCCGCAGGTAGCGTTCCTCGGGCCCGAAGAGCTCCGCGCGCACCGCGGAGTGGATGCCGTCGGCACCGATGAGCACGTCGGCCTCGAATCGGACCGGGGAGTCCGGGCCGGTGCCCTCGAGCTCGACGGCGGCACCGTCATCGCCGTCGTCGTGGATGCCGGTGGGACGGACCCCGTAGTGCAGCCTCACCAGGCCCGGCTCCACATCCCCCAGCGCCTCGCGGGCCGCCCGCTCCATGTCGGGCCGCAGCAAGGTGAGGACGTTGCCGCCGGCGGCGCGGGAGAAGCGTTCGTAGTCCAGGCGCGAGGTCCTGCGTCCGGCGGTGTCCACGTATTCGGCGGCCTCGACCGGGTAGGCCACCGCGGCCAGCCGCGGGTAGAGGCCGATGCGCTCGGAGGCCTGAACGCCGGGGCCGAAGAAGTCCATCATGTAGCCGGCCGTGCGCGGGCCCGGCGATTGCTCGACGACATCGACCTCCCAGCCGGCCAGGCCGAGCTGGCGGGCCGTGACCAGGCCGGCGATCCCGGCCCCGACGATGATTGCGCGCATGCTCCACCCCTTCGCTTCGCAACTGATAGGCCCATTGTCCTCCCGTGGCCGCTGGTTGGGCAGGGTGGCTGCCCAGGGCCGGTCCATCAGGAGAGGGCCGAGGCCTCCGAGAGGCGGTGGTAGGTGCGGTCGTGGTAGACCAGCGGCTCGCCGGCCGGGGTCCCGGCACGGACCTCCAGCACCTCGGCGATGACGACGCGCGAGGAGCCGACGTCCAGGCGCTCGTCCACCCGGCACCGTAGGCTCCACGGGCTGCGGCGCAGCAGCGGCTCGCCGGTCGGCAGCCATTCCCAGTCCTGGTCCGCGGTGAAGCGGGCGGTGCCCGGGGTGGCGAAGGTGCGCACGATGTCGGCTTGGCCGGAATCCATGAGGTGGACCACCACCGTCTCGGCCGCAGCCAGCAGGGGAGCGGTGGTCCGGCCCGACAGGGAGAACACCAGGGACGGCGGATCGACCGAGACCGAGGACACCGACGAGGCCGTCAGGCCGATGGGCCCCTCGGGTCCGGCCGCCGTGATGACGGCCAATCCCGCGGGGTGGCCGCGGAACGCGTCGCGGAACAGGGCCGGATCGGCTTCGGTGGCCAAGGGGGCGGGGGAGGAGGTGGTCATCCTGGTTCTTTCGTCGGCGGCTCCCGACGTCCTCGGGAACACCCTTGACCCTAAAACCTCAACCTAAGTGGAGGTCAAACCGGGCCGTTGCCCGGCGTCATGGACCGTCAGCCCTCCAAACCGGGGGCGCCGGTGGTGGCCGCACCGAGCCGGTCTTCGGGATTGACGAACCCGCAGGTCGACAGCGACAGGCAGCCGCAGCCGATGCACCCGTCCAGGCGGTCGCGCAGGTGCTCGAGCAGGGTGATGCGTTCATCGATTTCCTGGCGCCACGCCATCGACAGGCGCCGCCAGTCGTCCTGGTCCGGCACTCCCTCCCGCGGGAGCCCCTCGAAGACCTCCAGCACCGAGGCCAGCGGGATGCCAGCCCGCTGGGCGGCCCGGATCACGGCCACGCGGCGCAGCGTCGAGCGGTGGTACCGGCGCTGGTTGCCACCGGTGCGATGGCTGTGGATCAGCCCCTTGCGCTCGTAGAAGTGCAGCGCCGAGACCGCCGCCCCGCTGCGCGAGGACAATTGGCCGACGCTGATCTCCGCCTCGTCATCCATCCGGTCCCCTCCTGAGGTGCGTGTGGTCCTGCAACCAACCATTATCCTCCCGCGCCCGGCCGGGCCTGTGGCCGGTGAAGCCGGTTACGCTGGGCGGCATGGCACGCATCCCCTCGGTACACACACTGCACGACGGCGACTGGTACCTCTTCGATTACGGAATGGTCATCTCCGATGCCCCGGCCGCTGCGGACTGGGATCGGCTGCACGAGGCCACCGGCCGGCCGATGGACGACGCGGGGAGCACCTATTGGGCCCACCGGCACGCCTTCGACGCGGGCTCGCTGGAGTCCACCGGCTACTGGGCCGCGGTGCTGGACCGCGCAGTGGAGGCGGCGGAAGCCGAACGGCTGGACCGGCTCGATGCCCGGCTGTGGTCCCGGCTGAACCCCCGGACCGTCGAGGTGCTGCAGGCCTTGCAGGCACGCGGATCGCACCTGGCGCTGCTGTCCAACATGCCGGTGCGGATGTCGGAGATCTTCACGGCCGAGGCCACCTGGTCGGCCTTCTTCGAGCGACTTTTCTTCAGCGGCCCATTGGGCCTGGGCAAGCCCGACCGGCGGATCTACGAGCATGTACTGCGCGAACTCGGGGTCGACGGCTCCGACGTTGTCTTCATCGACGACAAATCGGAGAACATCGAGGCGGCACGCGAGCTGGGCCTGCGCGCCGTCCACCATGTTCCAGGCATTGACCTGGCCGCCGAACTCGGCCTCTGACCGCGTACAGCGAGGGCGCCGGCGATGCGATCGGCGATGCGGTCGGCGATGCATGGAATGCTTTGTGGAGTTGACGGCCGGACGAATGGGACCCGCCGTCCGCCGGCCGCCAACCGTCACCGGGGGCGGATTCTCAGTCGTAGGGCAGGTAGTTGCTGCACACCGGGCTGACGGGAATGTCGCGGTGCAGCACCCAGATCCCGTGGTCGTCCTTCGAGACGACCTGGAAGCCGAGCTTCTTCCCGCGTTCCAGGGCCTCCTGCGGGCTCAGCGGGTCCCAGCCGCCCAGCTCGTCGACGTTGAAGTCGATGATCATCCAGCTGGCCAGGTCGTCGCCGATGTCCCCGTGCAGGCCCACATAGGTGCGCTGGACCAGGTGGGGGACCGCGGTGTCGGCGGCCTCCACGCAGACCCCGTTGGGGATCATCGCCACGGCCCGGGCCTGGGCCTTTGCCGTCTCGGGCATCACCCAGTTCTGCCCGGTCAGCGTCCGGCCCAGCGGGAAGACGGCGTGGATGAACAGCGTGCAGATGAACGCCAGCACCAGCAGGTAGGCCGGCGCCCCGACGCGCAGCTTCACCTTCCCGGTGCGGGCGATGATCTTGGAGAGCACGTGCACCGAGGCCATGATGAGCACCGGGGCCAGCATCGCGTCGTACTGGTAGACCGGCGCCCAGGTGTTCAGCCGGTCGTTGAACAGCCGGCTGAGCAGGCTCGGTGCCACGAGGATGACGTAGGGGGAGAGGAACGGCAGCAGCGCCAGCGGCACGAAGGTCATCAGCCACAGCAGCACCTTCAGCTGGTGGTCGAACAGCAGGGCGATGGACTGCAGCGGGTGGGACAGGATGAAGACGATCGCCGCACCGGCGGTGGGGCCCAGCGCGGTGTACTGCCAGTAGGACATGGCATCCGGCGGGGCGAAGTAGGGGACGACGATCGAGGTCACCACCAGGTAGCCGGCCACCCCGGCGACGGCCAGCAGCACGGCCTTGACCCATTGGCGGTGGAAGGCCAGCACGATGCCCACGGCGATGAGCGTCACGCCCATGTCCTCGCGCACCAGCAGCAGCGCCGCGGACAGGCCCACGACCAGCCAGTAGCGCGAGCGGTCGAACGCCCAGACGATCCACGCCATCAGCGGCACTGCGAAGGCGACCTCGTGGAAGTCCCAGTTGACCATCGCCTGGAACGGCCACCACAGCAGCAGGGCGGCCGCGGTGAGCAATCCGCCGCGGTGGCCCAGGTATTTGCGGGAAAACAGGTAGACGGGGATCGCGGTGACGACCAGGAGGGCGATCATGCCGAAGTTCAGCATGCGCGGATCCGGCCAGATCCAGTACAGCGGGGCGAGCAGCGCGATGATCGGGTGGAAGTGGTCCCCGAGCAGGTTGAAGTCCACGCCCTTGATCGGCACGATCGGTGCCTTGAACAGCGCGTACTGGCGCACCGCCTGGTCGAAGATCCCCAGGTCGTAGCCCTTGGCCTCGAAGTTGCGGTAGCGCAGCAGCGAGTGCGCCACGTAGAGCACGGTCGCGGCAACCATCACGGCGGCCAGCTGGAGCTTGTGGGCGCGGCTGACGGGGGCGAGGGCGTTTTCGGGCGCGGGAGGGGCGTCGGGCATGGCTACGAGTTTAGCGGTGGAGGCGGCATCCCCCGGTGGGGACACCGCCGTCGTACCGGGGGAATCGGCGTGCGGTGCCTAGCGGATGGAGGCGATGCCGGTGCGGGCCATGGCGTCGGCGTAGGCGGCCTGCATCGCATCCAGGTGGCCCTGCTGGCGTTCGGCCGAGCCGGCGAAGGCGCGCCCGTCGAGGGACTTGACCTTGTAGGTCTTGAAGCCGCGGCGCCACAGCAGCGGGTTCTGCGTCTTGGCCAGCTGGTCGGCCAGCCGGTGGGCCTCGGTGCCGTGGGCCACCAGGACCGAGGCGCGCGGGACGAGCTTGAGCATGCGCAGCAGCGGCTTGAGCCCGGAGGTGATCTGGGCCGGCTCAAAGCGGCCGTTGGCCTCGCCGTCGACATGCCAGGGCGAGACGTTCCACGGCAGGACGTACTCGGGGCGCAGCCCGAGCTGCCACTGCAGCCCGATCATCCGCGTCGCGGCGTCGGCGTCGCCGGGGGTGATGAAGCCGCTGGGGTCGGCGATGCCGATGTTGGAGAAGAGGGAGATGATCTTGACCTGGTCGACGTCGTGCTGGGGGTCGACGTAGCTGACGGAGCTGCCGGGGCGGAGCAGGGCCGTCTCGTCGAGCAGCCGGTTCACGGGGGCGATGTGCTCCTCGTAGCGGCGGTTGAACAGCGTGTCGGTCGAACGTTCCGTGGCAGATGCGGTCATGAAGGGGTGCTTCTCCTGGGGTTGCTGCGTCGTGCGGATCGCTGGTCCGCCGGTGGGAACCGGCACACGGGGGGATACGGGCCCTGGGGTGCCGGAGGTAAACGGAAGATGCGGCCGACATGGCCGTCGTCTGTCCTCCAGTTTACCCCCCGCCCCGTCCGGACACGCCGGGACGCCGCCACCGATCGGCGGTGATCCTCCGTACGACGCCGGTGCCCCCGCCCGCCCCCCCGCTCGCCCGACGGTGCCCCCAGGTGGTGGGTGGCGGTTGGTAAGGTGTGGTGCGGTACACAACGGAACGAGAGGGCAGGCCAACGTGGGAGCAGTTTTCGACCGGCTGGACGAACGGCTGAAGCCCGAGGTGGAGGCATCGACCCGCGAGTACGAACGGGTCCGCCCCCAGTTGGAGGCCGTGACAGCAGATGTCACGGCACGCATCCGCGGGATCTTCGCCGACGCCGAGCTGCAGCCGCTGTTCATCACCGGGCGCACCAAGGCGGTCGACTCGTTCCGCGACAAGGCCTCACGCATGCTCGAACCCGACGAACCGGGCGGGGAGCCGCAGTTGGAGTTCCCGAACCCGCTGCGCGAGCTGCACGACTTGGTGGGGGTGCGCGTCATCGTCGCCCTGCCGCACGAGATCCGCGATGCCGCCGGGCTCATCAAGCGCCGCCGCCACGAATTCGACGTCCGCTCCGATCGGGAGAAGGACATCGGCTCGGTTGAATCCGGGACCTATGGCTACTCCAGCCGCCACCTGAACCTGCGCACCCGGCAGAACGAGGTGGTGCGCGGCTACCAGGGGACGCTCGGCGAGAACGTCAGGGTCACCGGCAACTACATCTTCGAGACGCAGATCCGCACCATCCTGGCCCACGCCTGGAGCGAGATCGAGCACGACATCCGGTTCAAGAAGGTCGACCCGCGCGCCTGGAGCCCCTACCTGGACCGCCAGTTCACGGCTACCGCGGCGATGCTCGAGGCCGTCGAATCGACCTTCGAGGAGCTGCACGACCGCTACCTGGCCGTCACCGGCTACTGGGATGCCGAGGGCGAGGGCGCCGCCGAACTCGGCCCGGCCCGCATCCGCGAGGTCTGGCAGACGCTGCTGCCGCACGTGGACCGCAAGGCCGACGACGACTGGGGCTGGGCCGCCGAACTGCTCGCCGCCCATGACCTGGGAACGACGACGGAGCTGGCCGGCTTGCTCGATGCCGACGCCATCACCCACGTGCGCAAGGCGCTGGACCACCGCTACTCGCCCGGGCCCGACCGGTTGCTCGACGACGTGCTGCTGTGGCGCTTCGGCCGCGCGCACATCGAGCTGACCGCCGGCAAGGACCGCCAGCGCCAGGAGTCCCTGCGCCGCCGGCTGGCCCAGATGGAGACCTACCGGGCAGAACGAACCCCCGGACCCGCAGCGCACTGAGCGCCGGGAGCCGGGGGCCGGTTCGGGGCGGTTCCTACAGCGTGGTGGTCGCTGTCGCGTAGTCCAGGCGCGGCAGGCGCGGGTACCACGGGTTCTCGCCGGGCTTGCCGATGTTCACGACCATGAAGGCCTTCCGGCTCGTCCCGGCGTGGAAGTCCTCGTCGACTCCGGCGGCGTCGAAGCCGCCCATCGGGCCGGCGTGCAGGCCCACGGCGCGCACGGCCATGATGAAGTAGCCGGCCTGCAGGTGGGCGTTGTCCTTGCCCACGCTCTCGCGCATCCCTGCCTTCTCCTCGCCGTCGAACATCTCCTGGCGCTCGGCCGCATGCGGGAGGAAGACGGGGAACTGCTCGTGCCAGTCGGCGTCGAAGCTGAGCACGGCGACCAGCGGGGCGGCCAGCGTCTTGGCACGGTTGCCCTCGGCCATGCGGTGGGCCAACTGCTCGCGGGCTGCGGCGGAGCGGACCCAGGTGACGCGCATCGGCTGGTTGTTCATCATCGTCGGGCCCATCTTGGCCAGCTCGTAGATGGCGCGGGCGGTCTCCTCGGAGACGGGCTCGTCCGAGAACGTGTTCGCGGTGCGGGCCTCGAAGAAGAGGGCATCGGCCGTCGCGGCGTCGATGGCCAGTTCCTGGTCGAGGTCGGGAAGCGTTGCGGTCATGGGGGTCCTTCCGAAACGGTGCGCCGGGCGGTGCCGGCGACGACGCCGGGAACCACCGGCCGCGGCAAGTGCTTGACGTGAAGGGGCAACCGACGGATGCATCTGCATATTTCCCACCGCGGTGTGTGCTTGCTCACGCCCGGGGCAGAAACACCTGCAATCCCACCCCGCCCGGGCCTGCCGTCACCCGGGTTCCGTCCAGGGTGGCGACGATCCGCGAGGCAGCCAGCGCACCGGCGTCGTACGTTCCGGTGATCCCGACGGTCCGCGCGCCGGCGGCATTGCCGGCCGCGACGCCGGCGGGGGCGTCCTCGAACACGATCGTGCGCGCCGGGTCGACGCCCAGCCCGGCAGCCGCGGCCAGGTAGCCCTGGGGATCGGGCTTGCCGCGGGACACCGAATCCGCGGTGACCAGGACCGACGGGACCGGGATGCCGGCCAGTTCCATGCGCACCGCCGCCAGTTCCGCAGTGCAGGAGGTCACGATCGCCCACCGGTCCGCGGGCAGCCCCGCCAGCAGCGCGGCGACCCCCTCCTTGATCACGATGCCCTCCGTCTGGGCGACCTCCAGGCGTTCGATCAGCGCCAGCGCCTGCCCCCGGCGTGCCGGTTCGACCCGGGCGGCAACGACATCGCGCGCCGGTACGCCATGCGGGTGCTCGCCGTGGTCGCCCAGGCCCAGCTGCCGCGACCACTCCTGCCAGCAGATCTCCGTGGCGCGGGTCGAATCGATCAGCGTGCCGTCCAGGTCGAAGAGCAGGGCGTCGGCGTCCAGGGGGCCGGCAGCGGCGGTCCGGGGTGCAGGTGCGGGGGAGGTGCTGGTGTCCATGCACCCACCCTATCCAGAGTGCACGACGGCGGTTCCGGGCAGGATCGGGCGCGGCACGTTAGCATGAGGGAATGTCAGCGAACCCAGTTGCAGTTCCCGTCAAAAAGCTCGCCAATGGTGCCGAGATCCCGATGATCGGACTGGGCACCTGGCCCATGGACGATACCGAAGCCGGCGCCGCCGTGCTGCACGCGATCGACGCCGGATACCGGCTCATCGACACCGCGGAGAACTACCGCAACGAAGAGGGGGTCGGCCAGGCGATCGCCCGCTCGCCGCTGGCCCGCTCCGAGCTCTTCGTCACCACCAAGCTCAACGCCGAATGGCACTCCTTCGAGGGCGTGCGCACCGCGTGGCGGCACTCCATCGAGCGCCTGGGCCTGGACTACATCGACCTGCTGCTCATCCACTGGCCCAACCCCGCCCAGGGCACCTACGTCGACGCGTACAAGGGCCTGGCCAAGCTGCTCGCCAAGGGCAAGGTGCGCGCGATCGGCACCTCGAACTTCACCCGCTCCCAGCTCACCGAGCTGATGGACGCCACCGGCGTGGTTCCGGACGTGAACCAGATCCAGCACTCCCCGCTGTGGATGCGCGCCGACGACATCGCCTTCCACCAGGAGCACGGCATCTTCACCCAGGCGTGGAGCCCGTTGGGCCGCGGCGCCGTCCTGGACGCCGAACCGGTCACCACGGCCGCCGCCGCCCATGGCGTCACCCCCGCCCAGGTGGTGCTGCGCTGGAACCTGCAGCACGGCGCCTCGCCCATTCCGAAGTCCACCGACCCCGAGCGGCAGGCCTCCAACCTCGACGTCTTCTCCTTCGAGCTCGACGCCGGGCAGATGGCCGCCATCGACGCCCTCGACGGGACCGGCCCGGCCCCGGCGGACCCGATGGCCTTCGGCCACTGACCTGTCCGTGCCGCAGCCCGAGGAGCATGCCGTGAACCCGTCACCTGACCAGCCAGCTGGCCAACCCGCTGGACAGCCAACTGACCAGCCCGCGCACCACACCCCGGACCAGCCCACTGAAGAGCACCGGAACGTCGTGGTCATCGGCGGCCACGGCAAGGTCGCCCTGCTGCTGGCCCGCGAGCTCACCGGGCGGGGCCACGCCGTCACCGGGGTGATCCGCAACCCCGCCCACGCCGAGGACGTGACGGCCGCCGGCGCCACGCCGTTGGTGCTGGACATCGAGCAGGCGCACGGTCCTGAGCTCGAGCCGGCATTGGCCGGATTCGACGCCGTCGTCTTCAGCGCCGGGGCCGGCGGCGGGGATGCGGACCGGACCTACGCGGTCGACCGCGACGCCGCCATCCGGATCATGAACGCCGCCTCCGCGGCGGGGGTGCGCCGGTTCGTCATGGTCTCCTTCGCCACGGCGGACACGCGCTACCTCAAGGGGCTGGATGACCCGTTCTACCCCTACCAGGCCGCCAAGATCGCCGCCGACGAGCACCTGCGCAAATCGGACCTCGAATGGACGATCCTCGGCCCCGGCGCACTGACTCTGGAACCGGCCACCGGCAAGATCACCCCGCTGGCGCACCCAGTCAGCGGCGACACGCAGACCTCGCGCGGCAACGTCGCGCTGGCCATCGCCGAGGCACTGGCCCAACCGGCGACAATCGGCAAGACGCTGGACTTCCGCGACGGCGAGGTCCCGCTCACCGAATGGTTCGCCACCGGCGGTGCCTGAGCGCCATCGGAGGCCACTGGCGCTACCGCGGGCTGCGGGGTGCGCCGCGCATGGCCCGGGGGACCACCAGCAGGGAGACCAGCAGCATCGCCGCCACCACGTAGAACGCGTCCAGGATGCCCAGGTGCTCGCCGATGAACCCGAGGATCGGCGGTCCGACGAGGAACGCGGTGTAGCCGAAGATCGAGACGATGCTGACCCGGCGGGCGGCATCGGTGGGGTGGTCGGCCGCCACCGAGATGCCCACCGGGAAGCCCAGTGAACCGCCCAGGCCCCACAGCGCCGCGGCGCAGAAGGCCGTCCACTGCTGGTCGGTGAGGATGAAGACGAGGATCCCGACGAACCCCAGGGTCCCCATGACCAGCAGTGTGCGCTGACGGCCCACCGCATCGATCAGCGGCCCGCCGGCCGCCCGGCCCACGGTCATCGCCGCGACGAACGTCCCGTAGACCAGCGCGCCGCCGGCATTGTCGAACCCATGGCCGTCGACTGCCGCCAACGGCAGCCAGTCGTTGGCCGACCCCTCGACGAAGGCCATGCCCACCACCAGCAGCCCCAGGAACATCAGCTGCGGATCGGTGGCCAGCAGCAGGGTCGCCCGCAGGCGGTCGCGGAAGCGGTTGTGCCCGGCCACGCTTCCCGCTGGCGCACCCGGTGCCGGCCCGGGCTCCGGCCCGCGGGTCGGCGGCCGGGGGATGAAGCGCACCGTCCACGCGCCGGCGGCCGCGATCGCCATGCCGGCCATACCGAAATGCAGGGCGACCGGCACCGTATGCAGTGCCGCCGTGGCGCCGAGGACGGCGCCCAGGATCGTGCCCAGGCTGAAGAACGCGTGCATCAGGGGCAACAGCGTCCGCCCCGTGGCCCGCTCGACCTCCGCGCCTTCGACGTTCATCACGATGTCGGTGATGCTGTAGGAGAAACCGAACAGGAACAGGGCCGCTGCCGAGAGGGG
Organism: Arthrobacter sp. JSM 101049; assembly: GCF_041679245.1. Classification (NCBI taxonomy): domain Bacteria; kingdom Bacillati; phylum Actinomycetota; class Actinomycetes; order Micrococcales; family Micrococcaceae; genus Arthrobacter; species Arthrobacter sp. JSM 101049. The sequence continues at coordinate 76,917 of NZ_JBGFFC010000011.1, forward strand.
GAAGGACTCCGCCGACCCGGCCGCCAGGCCCAGGAGCACCGTGGCCGCGGCCATGGCGAGCAGCGAGTACAACAAGCCTGCGCGGGTACCGGCCCGGGCGAGGTAGTTCGGCGCCGCCGCCAGGCCGGTGATGGAACCGATGGCGAGCCCGAAGAGCAGCAGCCCCACGGTCTCTGTGCTCAGCTGCATCCCGTCGCGGACTGCGGGGATGCGCGAGACCCAGGTGGCAAAGCCCAGCCCGGACAGGCTGAAGACGACGAAGACGGCATTGCGCCATGCGGACAGACTGCCCCGAGCCAAGACTGGCTGCGTGGTCGACACCGGGTTGCTACTCCTGGAGGGTGAGGGGTGGTGCGAGTGGGCGAAGTCAGGACAGGCCGGCCAGGATCCCCCTCCACACGCCGCGCCAGTGCCCCATGGACTCCGCCGAGTCCAGTCTAGTGTGGTTTATGCCGATGGTGGACTTTTCGGTGGCCTTCCGTCCGATATCCACGCTGACCCGCGATCCGTCGGCCAGGTTGATGCGCCAATACCGCCACTTCTGCGTACTGCTGACCCGCGCTTCGCCCTCGACCGGGACGCCGTCGAAGGAGTCGCGGTCCCCGACGAGGTCCAGCCAGGCCTCCAAGGTGGCGTCGAGATCGCCGGGGTAGGTCTTGCTGGCGCCGACGTGGAAATCTCCACTGCTGCTCTGTCCCGGGACACGACGGCCGATCTGCTGTTCGTAGGCGACGGCAACGGATTGGCCCCACCACTCGGGGTTGGTGGAGGCGGGCATCCCCGCGGCGTGGGCGATGATGTAGTCGCAGGCCCTGGTGGCGATCCGGTCATGGGGCAGCGAGGGCCCGGCGCCCTCGTCCAGCAGGGCGCACCAGTCGGTCCAGGGGATGCCCGTAGCCGCAGTGATGGCGTCGGCTTTGGGAGGCTGCGTCATCACCCGATCCTAACGGGCGGCACCCCCGATCACGGAGGGCATCTGGCAGCAGTGGTGCCCCCGGCGCGATTCGAACGCGCGACCGACAGATTAGAAGGCTGTTGCTCTATCCAGCTGAGCTACGGGGGCTGGTGCCCCGGTGGGGCAACACGAATCATTCTAGCGATGCGCGGCGCGAGGTCCACATCGGGTGCTCGCGCCCCTCACAGATGGCCGTCCCGGTCGCGCGGGATGGTCCTGTCCACAGCGAGGCCCGGGACAGGTCGCCGGCGGATGCGCTGCCGGGACGCTGGTGGTGCGGAACGATGATGCTCCGCGAGGGACACCAGCCTTGGAGGACACCATGAGAGACGCCAACAACTTCATCACCGTCGTCGGCAACGTCGGCACCGATCCGGTCACGCGGACCCACGCCAACAACTTCCAGGTCACCCAGTTCCGGCTGGGGACGGACAACCGGGGGAAGAACGCCGAGACGGGGGAGTGGGAGAACAAGAGCACGAACTGGTACACGATCAAGGTCTTCAACCAGCTCGGCCTGAACGCCGCCGCGTCCATCCGCAAGGGACAGCGCGTCTTCGTCGGCGGCTATGCCAAGGTCGACCAGTACACCCGCGAGGACGGCAGCACGGGGATGGGCATCGAGATCGAAGCGCAGTTTGTCGGCCACGACCTGAAGTTCGGGACCGCGGAATTCCACCGTCTTCCCCACCTGCTCACCCGTGCCGAGACCGAGGCACCGGCCGGCGCGTACGGGGTCGACGGCGAGGAATTCGAGGGCGGCGACGATGCCGACCGGGCACCCGGCGGGACCAGTCCATCCCACCCGGGCGGCAATCGGGGCTCCGGCAGCGAGTATCTGGCCGGGTAAGTAGAGGTGTGCTGGCCGGATTCCAAATAGGGATTTGGCGGCCGGAACGACTAGCCTAGTGGGCATGGCGGAATTCATTTACACCATGACCAAGGCCCGCAAGGCCGTTGGCGACAAGGTGATCCTCGACGATGTCAGCATGTCGTTCTACCCCGGCGCGAAGATCGGTGTTGTCGGCCCCAACGGCGCCGGCAAGTCGACGATCCTCAAGATCATGGCCGGAATCGACACCCCCTCCAACGGCGAGGCGAGGCTGAGCCCCGGCTACTCGGTGGGGATCCTGCTGCAGGAGCCGCCGCTGAACGAGGACAAGACCGTCCTGGGCAACGTCCAGGAGGGCGTGGGCGAGATCTACGAGAAGATCACCCGCTTCAACCAGATCTCCGACGAGATGTCCCAGCCCGACGCGGACTTCGACGCCTTGCTCGAGGAAATGGGCAAACTGCAGGAAACCATTGACGCCGCCGATGCGTGGGACATCGACTCCCAGCTCGAGCAGGCCATGGACGCCCTGCGCTGCCCTCCGGGCGACGCCGACGTTTCGGTGCTCTCCGGCGGTGAGCGCCGCCGCGTTGCGTTGTGCAAGCTGCTGTTGCAAAAGCCCGACCTCTTGCTCCTCGATGAGCCCACCAACCACCTCGACGCCGAGTCGGTCCTCTGGCTCGAGCAGCACCTGCAGGCCTACGCGGGCGCCGTTCTGGCCGTCACGCACGATAGGTACTTCCTGGACCACGTGGCCCAGTGGATCGCCGAGGTCGACCGCGGCCAGCTGCACCCCTACGAGGGCAACTACTCCACCTACCTGGAGAAGAAGCGTGCCCGCCTGGAGGTCCAGGGCAAGAAGGACCAGAAGCTCTCCAAGCGCCTCAGCGACGAACTCGAATGGGTCCGCTCCAACGCCAAGGGCCGCCAGACCAAGTCCAAGGCCCGTCTGGCCCGCTACGAGGAGATGGCCGCGGAGGCCGAGCGCACCCGCAAGCTCGACTTCGAGGAAATCCAGATCCCGCCGGGTCCGCGCCTGGGCTCGCTGGTCATCGAGGCCGACAAGATCAAGAAGGGCTTCGGCGACCGCGTGCTCATCGAGGACCTGTCCTTCACGCTGCCGCGCAACGGCATCGTCGGCGTGATCGGCCCCAACGGCGTCGGCAAGTCGACCCTGTTCAAGACGATCGTGGGCATGGAGGAGCTCGACGGCGGGCAGCTGAAGATCGGCGACTCAGTGAAGATCTCCTACGTCGACCAGAACCGCGGCGGCATCGACCCGGAGAAGAACCTGTGGGAGGTCGTTTCCGACGGCAACGACTACATCCAGGTCGGCAACGTCGAAATGCCCTCGCGCGCCTATGTGTCGGCCTTCGGGTTCAAGGGCCCGGACCAGCAGAAGAAGGCAGGCGTGCTCTCCGGCGGTGAGCGCAACCGCCTGAACCTGGCCCTGACCCTGAAACAGGGCGGCAACCTGCTGCTGCTCGATGAGCCGACCAACGACCTCGACGTCGAGACCCTGTCCAGCCTCGAGAACGCACTGCTGGAATTCCCCGGCTGCGCCGTCGTCGTCTCCCACGACCGGTGGTTCCTGGACCGCGTGGCGACCCACATCCTCTCCTACGAGGGCACAGAGGAGGATCCGGCGAACTGGTACTGGTTTGAGGGCAACTTCGAGGCGTACGAAGAGAACAAGATCGAACGGCTCGGCCCGGATGCTGCGAAGCCGCACCGCGTCACCCACCGCCGCCTCACCCGCGGCTGACGGTAGCCAAACCAACGACAGCGCCCCCTGCTGACCCACCAGGTCCGCACGGGGCGCTGTTGCGTTGATCCTGCGGAGATCGCCCCGGGTGGACGCCAAGGGCGGGATCCCCACGGAGGGTGGGGCACCGCCGTCGTACGGGGATCAGCGGTGCTGGTCGCGTTTGATGGCGGCGCGCATGAGGCGCGACTGGACCCCGCTGAGGATCTTGGACCGGGCATCGGTGGGCACGCGGACCATGCCCTCTTGCGCCACGGTGGCGACCAGCCGGCCGTCGCGGGTGAAGAACCGCCCCTGGCCCAATCCGCGGGCCCCGGAGGAGCTGGGGCTCTCCTGGACGTAGAGCAGCCAGTCGTCGACCTTGACGTCGCGGTGCCACCACATGGCGTGGTCGAGGCTGGCCACGCTCATGCCCGGGGTGATCCACGGCAGGCCGTGGCGACGGAGCACCGATTCCAGCAGCGTGTAGTCGCTGCCGAACGCCAGGGCGGCGCGATGCAGTGCCGGGTCATCGGGCAACTGCTCGTAGGTCTTCATCCAGACGGCGTTCGTCGCCGTGCGCTCCGTGCCGCTGGGCGGTTCGAAGTAGATCGGCTTGGCGACGTAGCGGATGTCGAAGGGCCGCTGGAAGGCCCACTCGCGGGCGATGGGGTGGTTGACCTTGCCGATGACGTCGGCAGTGGTGGGCAGCGACTCGGGGTCGGGGATGCCGTCCGGCATCTCCACCTGGTGCTCCAGCCCGTCGGCCGGTTCCTGGAACGAGGCGATCATCGACAGGATTGGCTGGCCCTTTTGGTAGGCGTGGACGCGGCGGGCCGAAAACGAGCGCCCATCGCGCAGCCGTTCGACGCCGAAGGTGATCGGCAGCTTCACGTCGCCGGGCCGCAGGAAGTAGCCGTGCATGGAGTGGATGGGGCGTTCCCCGTCCACGGTGCGGGAGGCGGCGATGATCGATTGGCCCAGGACCTGGCCACCGAACACGCGGTCGCGGCTCTGCGGAGGAGTGCGGCCGACGAAGATGTCCTCGTCCGTGCGGGTCAGGCCGTCGCCTTCGAGGTCGAGCAGCCCCACCAGGGATACGGGCGATTCACGATCGGGCACTATTACTCCTCGGTAGGGATTGTCCTGCGCTAGAGACTATCCGCGCCGGACCGTGCCGATCAAGCGGCCGAGAGGCGGAATGGCGCCCCGGCGGGCCGGATGAAAGCATGGGGGCATGACCCCCGAAGCCCTGAACCTGGCCGATGCCGAGACGATGTCCGACCTGCGCACCTACCTTTCCCGGGCCCGCACCGTGCAGGACGGCCAAGCCCGGCTCCAGGTCCTCGGGGCGGCGCTGGCGGTCTACGTCCCGGTGCTGGCGCAGGAGGCGATCGGGACCGCGGTGCCCACCGTGTTGGGACTCCGCGTGGCCCGGTTGGCGTCCCCGGTCGCCGACGGGTTCGCGGCGGTCTACGAACTCGGTGCCCTGGCGGACCGCCTGGCCCGCGCCGCCGACGGGGACACCGTGCTGCCGCTTCCACCGGCGGAGGCCCGCGCGGCCTGGGCCGGGATCACACCCCCGCTCTCCGGTTGGGAACCCCTGGGCGAGTACGACGACGATGCCTTGCGTGCCGAGGCCGAGACCGGAATGCGCGCCGTCACCGAGGCGCTGCCGCCGCAGGCCGGCCGGCCCGTCCTGGACACCGTGCGCGGGCGCATCTGGTCTGCCCCGGTCCAGGCGGGGGCGGACGGAGTCGAGCTACCGCTCGGGGCGGCGTTCGCGGCCGCCTCACTGGGTTTCCTTCGCCCCGGCGCGCGCAGCAGGGTCTTCGGGCAGGGGCGGTGGCAGCGGTTGACCTCCACGGGCGGGCACACCCTGGTACGGCACCCGGCCCAGTTGGCCTGATCCTGCGAGGGCATCATCTGCGATGCGTTGGGCTGCTGCGCGGACGATGGATACCTCGCTGGTTGGATCATCGTTCGCGGGCCTGATGTTTCGCAGCCGCCGGCGGAGGTCGCGACGGATTTCGAGGATGGACTGGGCTTCACTGTAGGTCTGGATATCCAGCCCTGCTGGCGTCACGCCGTCAATGAGGCTTTGAGCCTGTTCGGGGGACAAGCCGATCTGTGCAAGGTCGCTGGGTGGATTCTTCCCACCGCCGGGCTCGGGGCAGGCGCGCTGACACCTCTACACGTCAGGCGGGCGCGGGCGCCGCAATCAGGTCGGGGCGCCACACCTGGAGGTCGTCGACGGACCAGAGCTTGATATTGCCGCGTCGGGCCGTCGGAGCCGGGGCCAAGTGCCGTGCCATATAGGAGCGGAAAGTCGAGGGCGATAGTCCGGCTGCGGCGGCCGCCTCTGCGGAGGTCATCATGAGAGGCATGAATCCATTCTGCAGTGCCTGCGCTGTAGAGGCTACGGGCTATGGTCACGCGCAGGGGGAACACAAGAGGCCGCACTGAAAGGGGCGGGCCGTTCGGGCTAGCCAGATGACGGGCACGTTCGGAATCCCGTGAAGAATTGTCGAATCGTTTGGGCCGTCTTCCTTGTCGGCTCGAATCTGGCCACGGGCCCCTCACAGGGCTGTTTTCCGGGGTTTTCCGGGGGGTGTCCCCGATAAACTAGAACACATGTACGAAGAACCCGTGTCGGGCCCCCGACCCACGCTGCAGGCTCCGGAGCCTGCCGTGGCCGGAACTGCCGCCCCGGGCCCGGATGCCGCGGGTGCTGGTGCCGGTGCGGATCCGGTGGACCCGCGGGAGTTGCTGACCGCATTCCTGGCGACGCTGCCGGATGTGGCGGTGGGCCCGCTGGGGGAGGCGGGGCTGGTGGATGTGCTGGCGTTGGCGGAGGCGGGGAAGAACGCGTTGGCCGGGCTGCAGGCCCGGGCCGAGGTGGCGTTGGATGCGGTGGTGCGGGCCCGGCACGAGGCCGAGGGCGTGGAACGGTCCAAGGTCGGTGCCGGTGTCCATGCCCAGATCGCGTTGGCCCGTT
>NZ_JBGFFC010000012.1:0-8215 GCF_041679245.1 Arthrobacter sp. JSM 101049
GGGCTAGCCAGGCGCGTTCGGCACGACCTGCAACCTGTAGACGCAAGAGCCTCCGGCGGGCATTGCCGTCCTTTTCGGAAAATGACGCCGTATCCCGCCGGCGGCCCCGGCAACCCGCTACCGGGAGACGGTGCGGACCAGCATGCTCTCGATGTTCGGAAGTGCATGGCCGAGTCGATGCTCCGCCTGGGCCGCGACGGCCTCGGCATCCGCGAGGGACGTGCAATCGACTGCCAGTGTGGCGGCACCTTGGAGGCGGTGGCCGATCCACCGCAGCTGCAGTGTTGTCACCGCTCGCACCCCGTCGGTTCCTTCCAAGGCCGCGCGCGCCGTGTCCAGGTAGATGGGTTCGATGCCGTCCATCAGACGCCGGCCTATGCTCTTGATCGTGCCGACGAGCAAGATGATGATCGCCACGGAAATCGACAGGCCAATGACCGGGTCGGCCAGGGGGAATCCCAGCATTACGCCCGCGGCGCCAATGACGACGGCAAGAGAGGTGAATCCGTCGGTACGGGCGTGCACGCCGTCGGCTACCAATGCAGCAGATCCGATCTTCTGCCCCACGCGGATGCGGTAGACGGCCACGATCTCGTTGCCGGCGAAGCCAACAATCCCCGCCGCGAGCACCCACCACAGGTTCTCAAGGGGCTGGGGGTTGAAGAACCGCTCGATTGACTGCCACGCGGCCAGCACGGCTGAGAGTGCGATGACCGCGACGATGAACAGGCCGGCCAGGTCCTCTGCCCGCCCATATCCATAGGTATACCGCTTGGTGGCCGCGCGCCTCCCCAGGATGAAGGCGACCCACAGCGGCACGGCTGTCAGCGCGTCGGAGAAATTGTGGATCGTATCGGCCAACAGGGCAACGGAACCACTGATGGCCACCACGGCAACCTGGAGCAATGTCGTCGCCAGCAGGATCACCATGCTGATCTTCAGCGCCCGCACGCCCTCCTTGTTCGCCTGGAGCGCGTCATAGATGGAATCGGCTGCATCGTGGCTGTGCGGCACAAAAAGGCCGTAGAGGAATCCCTTGATGCCCCTCGGATGTGAATGCCCCGACGGGCCGTGGTCGTGATGTCCATGCCCGCTTGCCGGTTCGTGCTTGCGTGAATGCCGGTTGTCATGGTTGGACGGGGTGCTCATTGCGTGTCTCCGGCCCCGATGCCGTGGTGGTGCCGTGGGGTGCCGCCGAGCGAATGCTCGGCCTGGAAGATCGCGTCCGAGACCAGCTGGCGGGCATGCTCGTTTTCGAGCCGGTAGAACACCCGGGTTCCTTCCTGGCGGGTGCCGACGAAACGCGCCAGCCGAAGCTTGGCCAGATGCTGCGACACGGCTGCCGGGGACTTGTCCACAATTTCCGCCAGATGGTTCACGGACATTTCCCCGTCCCGCAGCGCCAGTATCAGCCGAATCCTCGTCGCGTCCGCGAGCATGGCAAACACCTCGACCGCCAACTCGACATACTGGCTGTCCGGTTCACGACCGCACATCTTCTTATCTGCATCCATACGCAGATTATTGCATGAAAGTCGAGAGTCCTCCGGTGGCCAACCCGGTGCTGCCGGCAGCACCAGCGGGCGGAAGCGCCCGGGGCCCTGCTCTATTCCGCTACCTCGCGCGGGTGTGGTGTCGGCCCCTGGTCCGGACGCCATGGGCCTTGTATTCGTGCCAGGTCAGCCAGACGATGAAGATGTCGAATGCGGTCAGCAGGGCCAGGCCCCAGGAGTAGGCGATGAAGAGCTCGTACACCTGGTAGAGGATGAAGACCAGCAGGAAGCCGATCATCCAGGGGTAGGCCCAGAGCTTGTCCCGCAACACCGCCCACACCAGCACGACCTTTACCAGCCCGTGCAGCAAGAGGTAGATCGCGGCGAACAGGCTCGCCGAGACGGTCAGCTTCCCCGCGAGGTCCACCAGGACGGTGGCGATCAGGTCATCGGGGTCCTCGGACAGCTCGTGCTGCGTCAGCACCCTGACCAGCGACCCGATTCGATCCGGCGGGACCAGCAGGAAAAGGAGGCCGCCGACCAGCTCGAGGACCCCATCGAGGCCCTTCAGCATCAGGCTGATCCTGAAGGTGCGATCCAGCCACGTGCCGCCGAGCAGATTCCGATCCATCATTCCTCCAGTTCGTAACAGGCGTTACACTGGCAATTGTGACACATGATGTGAGGTGGTCGTTGATACTTTGGCAGACGCCCTCCGAGCCCTCGCGCTACCGTGTTGCCGTATGGCGCCAGCTGCGCAGGTCCGGAGCGGTGCCCCTGGTCTCCGGCGCTTGGGTGGTTCCGGCCGACGCGGCGTTCCAACCTGATGTCGACCGGGCGGCGCAATTGTGCCGCGAGGCCGGCGGGACGTTTGCCGTCATCGATGCCTCCCCCCGAGATGACGCCTCCGCCGCCATGATCACCGATGCGTACCGGCTCGTGCGCATCGATGAATGGGCCGAGTTCGAGGCGGACTGCAGCAAGTTCGAGGCCGAAATCGCCCGCGAGATCGACAAGCAGAAATTCACCTTCGCGGAACTTGAGGAAGAGGAACAAAGCCTTTCCCGGCTCAAGCGCTGGTACCGGGACCTGAAGAAACGCGACGTGCTGGGATTGGCCGAGGCAAAGGCGGCGGAGGAGCGGCTACGCGGCTGCACCACAATCCTGGACGGCTATGCCGAACAGGTGTACGCCACCGTGCAGGCGACGGCCCTCCCGGATATTCCCGCCGACGAAAACCAGAAACGCCAGACCAGGAAGGAATGACCGGCCATGGACCCGGACAACCCCACCGCCGACACCGCAGGGAACCAAAGTAGTCCACCACCACGCCAGGACGCCCCTGCCCGGCACATGGGCCGTCCGGAACCCGGGCCGGGCACCGGCGCCGGCTGTGAAGTCCAGCCCCCAGGGCGCCCGCACGGTGCAGGGTTCCGGTCGTTGTTGGCCAGCCCCGGGGCGGGATTGCTGATTCCAACGCAGCTGCTGCTTGTTGTCTACGTTGGCGCCTCTGCCTTAGATGGTTCATGGAGCAAGGCCGTCATCCCGGCACTGCTTGTAGCGGCAGCATTGGTGCCCCCTGTCCTCGAGCTCGCATTCGCCACAAGGCTGCCGAGATGGCTGCACGGCTGCTATGCCGGGTTCCTGCTGGCAGGGCCCTTCGCCGGGGGGCGGTTGGGCCTGTATGGGGTGTGGGGCCATTGGGACAAGGTCGTCCACTTTTTCTCCGGCCTATTGGTCGGCTGCACCGCGATACTCGCCCTGGGCATCGTGGGCCGACGGAAGTGCCTTGCCCTTCCCGGGTTCCTGTTCACCGCGGCCGCCCTGGTCTGTGGTGGGTTCGTGGCCGCGGTGTGGGAGATCGCCGAGTACACCAGCGACCACCTGGTGGGCACGCACGCCCAGAACGCGAGCCTGGAGGACACGATGACGGACATCATCTGCGGTGTCGTCGGCGCGGCGATAGTGGCCATCCTGGCCGGCGTCCACCACCGAGGCCACCAGTGTCCTGCGGTCGCCTCCCTGCTCCGGGACCGCGACTTCACCGCCGAACCGGCCCGCCAGGGCCACCATCACCATGCAGGTTCTGAAGCAACCGGAAAGCAAGGGAAACCATGACGCCCAGACGATGCCGGCACTTGTGAATTGGCTCGGAACGCTCCTGGGCATCCTGGGCGGATTTGTGGCGGTGTATGCGATCCTGTTGCTCCTGCTGTGGGTCTATGCACGCAAACATCCCGGAGTCGTAGGCCTGAAGGATGCGCTGCGCCTGGTGCCGGAGCTGCTCTTGCTTCTGAAACGGATCATGACCGACGCCAGCATCGGGTGGCGGGCCAGGCTGCTGGTTCTCCTATTGTTGCTGTATCTGGCCTCCCCCTTTGATCTGGTGCCCGACATCATCCCGGTCATCGGTTTTGCCGACGATGTGATCATCGTGGCCTGGGCATTGCGATCCGTCATACGATCCGCCGGACCCCAAACCATCCAGCGCCACTGGACGGGCTCCGAGGCGGGCCGTCACATCATCGAACGCCTCGCTGGCCTAGCCGGACCTTTGGGCACGGACAATGAACGCCCCTGAACAGTTCTCTTGACCTGGAAGCTTTCAGCTCCCCGCGGGCACCCCCAGACCTTGGACCCGACCACCGCATGAACGTGGTTTGGGTGGCGCTTCGTCCACCAGCGATCCTGGGAAACTGCGTATTATTGCCGAACCAGCGTTGCCCGCCATGCGTGCTCGCGCAGAAGCCGAATCCGGCCAATGTGGCGGGCCTCCAATTCCGCGAAGGAACAGTGGTGAACAGCCCCAATTCCGCGCATTCCTTTCCCGGGCTTCTGGTTTTGATGCCAGGGAACCACCTCCGCTTCGCCAGTTTTTCCACAGAAATGATCTAGCAAGATGCCGATCGCCATCGAAAACACCAGCGGGATCTAAGGAAATATCACACGCAGGAACATGGCCTCGTCTTGCATCCCATGGGATGCAAGACGCCTGGTCGAGACACTTCCCCACCCCCAGGGATTCCCAGAAAGACGTACAACCCAAATTCTTTCTACTATGTCGCGCAAGTGACCACCTGAAAATAGGTACTCCACCAGTGTTGCAAGACAGATTTGAGGGTTAGCGTGGGAAAACTCATCGGTTACGCGCGGGTCTCGACCCGCGGCCAGGACACCGACCGGCAAACCGCCGACCTGCTCGCCGCTGGAGTCCGCCGCGACGACCTCTATATCGATCGCGGCATCAGCGGAGCCCGGGCAGCCCGGCCAGCACTCGACAAAGCGCTGGATTCACTACATGCCGGTGACACGTTGGTGATCACGACACTGGACAGGCTTGGACGTTCCACCACCAACATGCTCACCCTCGCCGAACACCTCAAGGAACAGGGCGTGAACCTGCGCGTACTGAATCTCGGCGGCGGTGACGTGGACACCGGCACCCCGATGGGTTCCATGCTCTTCACCCTCACTGCTGCTTTGGCCCAGATGGAACTGGAGATCAAACGCGAACGGATCACCGATTCCGTCGCCAAGCGCCGCGCAGCCGGCCGCGACCTCGGCGGCCGGCGCCCCACCTTCACCGACAGTCAAGTCGAAAACGCACGCCGACTCATCGCCGCCGGCCAACCGGCCATCGAAGTCGCCCGCGACCTGGGCATGTCACGAGCCACGCTGTACCGCAGAATCGCTGATCTCGACGCGAAGGAATGGCTACGCCGGCACTAGGCCGGAATGAAGCGCCATATCTCCCCGCCGGCCGTGGTCAGTTCATACATGGGACGGCCACGCACCCGGGTCTTGGCCGGCACCATGCTGGCATGGCCGTCGCACACCCGCCGCACTTCGTGCAACGCTTCGGCCGCCATCACCGCAAGTTCCTCCTCGAGGTCCATGACGAAGTCCACGTGGACGAAATCGTCTTGGTAGAACAACTCGAAGACATCACCTCGGGACCGTATCCGGAAGTGCTCACCACCGTTAGCGTGCGTCTGCAGCTCAACCCCGGCGGGGCCGGTTGTGATCTCGTAGGGCCGGTCGCCGAGCTCGGCAACGGCAGCTGCGCGAAGCACGTTGACGACTCCTTGGTTGTGTTGCTCGCCATCCTTTAGCCGTTGCTCTCTTTTCCTTGCACGCCGCAACCACCCGGGCATGGGGATCAGCCCGACCGGGGCTTGCCATCCCGTGGAGTCGACCACCGTCCCGTCCGCTAATTCGACGTCCAGGTGTTTGCGTCCGGGCGCACTGTATTGCTTCCACCTTCCGGCGCATACGGCCTCGATGACGCCTTGGATCATCTCTATGGACTCCTCACTCCAGTCCAACTCCCACCGGTTCGTCCCGTCCCCGAAACTCAGCAGCAGATCATCCTCACCAAGGCAGGTCAAGACCAGATCAGGTTCACTTTTGCCCAGGCCCTGCACGGTGGCATCAGCGAAAAACGATCCATCCACCTCGGTGGGCAGGCATGTCTCCATCAAGCTCGCCTCACCGAAAAGGCTGGATCGCAAACGCTCCAGAAGGGATTCCCACCGGACATCGAGTTCACCCACTACGCGATCACCCACGTCGCCTACCCCCCTTTATGCAACTCATGGCATCAAGCTATCTCCACGAGCCCAAGTGGGGACTCATCACCGTGCCGTGAGAACAGAACGGCCGGTTCTAGGCATCCCAGGACCGAGGAACTGAGACACTCGGGTTGAAGCGCGGACACTGATATCTATTACCACCAGCTGCTTTCCCGAAAACCGTCCGGCCGCAGGAAGCAGTCAGCGTGCTTTCAACGGCAACCGGTCCAAGTCCTTGCCTACATGAAACTTTCCCGAGAATCCCTTGCTCGCGGCGTCAAAACGCGACAGTGGTGGTTCGGAGGGAACCAGATGGGTCAGGACCAGTTGGCCCACGCCGGCATCCTCGGCGATCTTGCCCAGCGTGGAAGCGGAAGTATGGGCCGCGAAGAGATGCTGCCGGATCCCTGGGTCATCCTTGTAGACCGTATCCACCCATTCATCATCGATGACCTCGTGCAGCAACATATCCGCGCCCTGGGCAATCTTCCCGATGTTCGGCGTCGGCCCCGTATCCCCTGAAATAACGACCGACCCGCCATCGGTGTCGAAGCGAAACGCGAAGGCAGGGAAGACCGGGTAATGATCAACCAGGATGGCCGAGACCTTCACGCGGTCGTCTTCGTAGATATCGAAGGGGTCCATCTCCGGCATGTGCTTCTTGGTCTCCAACCCAACCTCATAGCCGGGGATCTTGATGTCCTCGACGTCGACCAGGTCCCTGAGGTTGATGAAACCGTTGTCACGGACCCGGTCGTTTATATCGGTTGCGTACGCGTCAAAGACCGAGTTTGTCATGTCCACCGTGCCCGGCATGGGGTTTTTCGGACTCGCCGGTTCCGGCACCTTGTCCTCATCAAACGCCGGCGGCAGCGTCTTGCGTCTTCCCGGCCCCATGACCTTCACCGGGTCCTTCACCAGGTTCAACCCGTTCCACCACCCGTAATTGAACATCTTGAAGTACTCGATGGTGTGGTCCGAGTGCAAGTGCGTGAGGAAGAGGCCGCGCAGGGTCGAGAATTCCTCATATTCCTTATTGCCGTTCGGGTTCGCGATCATGTATTGATCCGGTGCCCGGTCCCCCACATCCACGACGTAGGTGGCGTCCCCGACAACGATCGCGGTTGATATGCCCGCAGGTTGGACCTTCGGGTACCAGCCTGGCCCGCCATTGATGCCAAGGAGCACTACATGGGGTTCCTTCAAAGGCGCCGACGGAGCTGCAGACGCCAAACTGCTGGAGGAGCTCGGGCGAGGATTCGCCGGCGTGCAACCTGCCAGGATGCCGGCCAGCCCGGCCCCGGCCAATGCGGTACCGCCACCGAGGATGGTCCGGCGGTTCAGGTGCTGGCCGGGCTGCTGGTTGTTCATGGGGATCCTTTGATTCGATAGGCGGAGGGCTTGCGCGATGTTGCCGGGCAAAGCCGGACACCGCTTTCGGACAGCATGGCATCAACGGCCACACAGAATCCCGTATCCGACACCTGTCTGCGCCCGTGGCCAACAACGAGACGCAGGACGACAAGAAAGCGGATCCGCACCCTCGTTTATGACGCGGAAATGCACACAAAACGTCCATGCTCTTCCGGGTTTCGCCCTAAACCCGTCACCTCGAGTGGGGTACATGCTCTGCAGGGCTCTCGAAGTACGCCGCCGGCCGCGTCTCATATAGAGCCAGAAACTGAAGTTCTAGAGATGAAGGAAATGAGACAGGTTATATGGACGGCTCAAAGACGCCGGATCCGCACGAACTGCCCCCATTTTTTGTGCTCGGGGGCGGTACTGACTTAGTCTCATCAAACGAACGTTTTCCGAGACCCTCGCCGCCGACGGAAGCCCGAGCCAAAGGAGCCGCTCGATCCGCTTCCGGATTTGTCAGATGGATCCCATGACCTTCTTGGCCAACCCAACGAAGGCCTCAACCACTCCGCTGGTCGTCCCAAGTGCTGCCACTTCGACCGCCTTGCCGATCAGCTTCTTGATTTTGCCGCTATCAGGCTCGGATCGGATGAGTTCACCCTCAAGCGTCCTCGACGACTTCAACTTCGTTTCAAGGTCAGACATTGGCGCTCCCCCATTTATCGGCAGTTCGTCTCCAACTCTAGCCACGCTGTCAGGCAGACCAAGAGCTGCCAGTCATCAGGCTAGTAG
>NZ_JBGFFC010000013.1:0-5816 GCF_041679245.1 Arthrobacter sp. JSM 101049
TGGTCCGGCGGCGTCCTACTCTCCCACACCCTCCCGAGTGCAGTACCATCGGCGCTGTGGGTCTTAGCTTCCGGGTTCGGTATGGGACCGGGCGTTTCCCCCACGCTATGACCGCCGTAACTCTTCTACCCGATCCTGACACCCCTTGGGGGGTGTGGTGGGAAAACCAGTTACCGTGTGCCTCCCCCAAGTGGTTGGGGGTGCGTTGGTGCTTGCTTGATTCTATTGTAGTCCCGCCTTCCAGCCGGAACCGACCCCCGTGGGGGTGGGTTGCCCCACACCCGGCCCTGGTGGCCCCCATTGTGTGGGGGGTCCCCTGTGGTGGGGGTGGTGTGGCTGGTTGTGGGTTGTTGTCCCGCAACCGCATAGTGGACGCAGCATTCTTGCCCACACACCCATGGTGTGTGGTGTTTTTGTGGTGTAAGTCATCGGCCTATTAGTACAGGTCAGCTCCACGGGTCTTTGGTCCCCGCTTCCACATCCTGCCTATCAACCCAGTGGTCTGGCTGGGGGCCTCTCACACCCGAATGTGTATGGAAATCTCATCTTGAAGTGGGCTTCCCGCTTAGATGCTTTCAGCGGTTATCCCTTCCGAACGTAGCAAATCAGCGGTGCACTTGGCAGTACAACTGACACACCAGAGGTTCGTCCGTCCCGGTCCTCTCGTACTAAGGACAGCTCTTCTCAAATTTCCTGCGCGCGCAGCGGATAGGGACCGAACTGTCTCACGACGTTCTAAACCCAGCTCGCGTACCGCTTTAATGGGCGAACAGCCCAACCCTTGGGACCTACTCCAGCCCCAGGATGCGACGAGCCGACATCGAGGTGCCAAACCATGCCGTCGATATGGACTCTTGGGCAAGATCAGCCTGTTATCCCCGAGGTACCTTTTATCCGTTGAGCGACGGCCGTTCCACAACGTGCCGCCGGATCACTAGTCCCGACTTTCGTCCCTGCTCGAGCTGTCACTCTCACAGTCAAGCTCCCTTGTGCACTTACACTCGCCACCTGATTGCCAACCAGGCTGAGGGAACCTTTGGGCGCCTCCGTTACTCTTTAGGAGGCAACCGCCCCAGTTAAACTACCCATCAGGCACTGTCCCTGACCCAGATCATGGGCCGAAGTTAGGAATCCGGTACGGCCAGAGTGGTATTTCAACGATGACTCCACGGACACTGGCGTGCCCGCTTCAACGTCTCCCACCTATCCTACACAAGCCGCACCGAACACCAATACCAAACTATAGTAAAGGTCTCGGGGTCTTTCCGTCCTGCTGCGCGTAACGAGCATCTTTACTCGTAGTGCAATTTCGCCGAGTTCATGGTTGAGACAGCGGGGAAGTCGTTACTCCATTCGTGCAGGTCGGAACTTACCCGACAAGGAATTTCGCTACCTTAGGATGGTTATAGTTACCACCGCCGTTTACTGGGGCTTGAATTCCCAGCTTCGCCCCGCAAGGGGGCTAACCGGTCCTCTTAACCTTCCAGCACCGGGCAGGAGTCAGTCCGTATACATCGTCTTGCGACTTCGCACGGACCTGTGTTTTTAGTAAACAGTCGCTTCCCCCTGGTCTCTGCGGCCCCGATCCCCTCCCACCAGCGTGTGGTGTTCAAGGTTGGGGCCCCCCTTCTCCCGAAGTTACGGGGGCATTTTGCCGAGTTCCTTAACCATGATTCTCTCGATCGCCTTGGTATTCTCTACCTGATCACCTGTGTCGGTTTGGGGTACGGGCGGCTTGGACCTCACGTCGATGCTTTTCTTGGCAGCATAGGATCACCGGATCACCCACCAGTGGTGGGCGCCTATCGGGTCTCAACCATCAGTGAACGGCGGATTTGCCTACCGTTCGGCCTACACCCTTGGACCAGGACGATTCCATTGCCTGGCCCGGCTACCTTCCTGCGTCACACCTGTTAATACGTTGACCTCGCTGGCTCGGGTCCCGCGCCGCGCACCCGGTACCCTTCCCGAAGGAAGGATGGTGGGTGTTTGGGGCGGTTAGCATCGCCAGTCCGGTAGGGACGGTCCTTCACCGGTACGGGAATATCAACCCGTTGTCCATCGACTACGCCTGTCGGCCTCGCCTTAGGTCCCGACTCACCCAGGGCAGATTAGCTTGACCCTGGAACCCTTGATCATTCGGCGGACGGGTTTCCCACCCGTCTTTCGCTACTCATGCCTGCATTCTCACTCGTGCCGTCTCCACCACTGGTTCACACCGTGGCTTCACTGCCGGCACGACGCTCCCCTACCCACCCAGGCGGCTGGACCACGAAGGCCTGCCTATTCACCTGGATGACGCAACTTCGGCGGTGTGCTTGAGCCCCGCTACATTGTCGGCGCGGAATCACTTGACCAGTGAGCTATTACGCACTCTTTCAAGGATGGCTGCTTCTAAGCCAACCTCCTGGTTGTCTTCGCAACTCCACATCCTTTCCCACTTAGCACACGCTTGGGGGCCTTAGTTGGCGTTCTGGGCTGTTTCCCTCTCGACTATGAAGCTTATCCCCCACAGTCTCACTGCCACGCTCTGACTTGCCGGCATTCGGAGTTTGGCTGACGTCAGTAACCTTGTAGGGCCCATTAGCCATCCAGTCGCTCTACCTCCGGCAAGAAACACGCAACGCTGCACCTAAATGCATTTCGGGGAGAACCAGCTATCACGAAGTTTGATTGGCCTTTCACCCCTACCCACAGCTCATCCCCTCCATTTTCAACTGAAGTGGGTTCGGTCCTCCACGCGCTCTTACACACGCTTCAACCTGGCCATGGGTAGATCACTTCGCTTCGGGTCTAGACCGCGCCACTGAACGCCCTGTTCAGACTCGCTTTCGCTACGGCTACCCCACACGGGTTAACCTCGCGACACGGCACTAACTCGCAGGCTCATTCTTCAAAAGGCACGCCGTCACCACAACAAGGTGGCTCCGACGGATTGTAGGCACATGGTTTCAGGTACTATTTCACTCCCCTCCCGGGGTACTTTTCACCTTTCCCTCACGGTACTTGTCCGCTATCGGTCATCAGGAAGTATTCAGGCTTACCAGGTGGTCCTGGCGGATTCACACGGGATTTCTCGGGCCCCGTGCTACTTGGGATGCCAACACAAAGCGGCGGAGAACATTACGGCTACGGGACTAACACCCCCTATGGTCCGGCCTTCAAACCGGTTCGCCTATGCACCCGCACCTCACTCCTCCAGCCCGGCAGAACTGGAATGGCTGGTCCCACGACCCCGTCCATGCAACGCCCGCCGGCTATCACACATGAAACGGTTTAGCCCCATCCGCTTTCGCTCGCCACTACTCACGGAATCACTGTTGTTTTCTCTTCCTGCGGGTACTGAGATGTTTCACTTCCCCGCGTTCCCTCCACGCAGCCTATGTGTTCAGCTGCGGGTCACACGACATGACGCCGTGCGGGGTTTCCCCATTCGGAAATCCTGGAATCAACGTCCGGTTATCGACTCCTCCAGGCTTATCGCAGATTCCCACGTCCTTCTTCGGCTCCTGATGCCAAGGCATCCACCATGCGCCCTTGAAAACTTGACCACAAAAAGGTCGTTCCACAAGAGCATTAGATCGAGAGAACCACCAACACCCCCAAAAGGCGTGTTGGGGATTCTCAAATAATTGCTTTCGCAAACACAACACACAAAAAATGCCACCCACCCAAAGGGCAGGCAGAACAAATGCGCGTTGTCCTTGCAAGATGCTCGCGTCCACTATGCAGTTCCCAAACAACAACCCCGTCACACCCACCACCACACACCACCCCCGACAAAGAGGTGCTCGTGCGTGGTTTAGGCCATGCGCGGGAGCCAAAACAAAAGACCACCACCCCCACCACACCGGGCAGGGGAAGCGGGCCTGTTGTTTCAGGGCCCAACAGTGTGCCAAAGACCCGAAGACCATTCGCATCCCCCGGCATCGTTCCAACACCCCGAAAAAAGGGGGTGCGTACTGGATCACCGGGATCCGCGGATCCCAGGCCATGATTCGTTGACATTCCACCCATGAGCACCCGCCTGCCAACACAAGTGGCAGAAACGGGCAAACACTGAACACCACCACCCAAACCCGTGTCCGGGGAAGCGGTGTTAGTTGCTCCTTAGAAAGGAGGTGATCCAGCCGCACCTTCCGGTACGGCTACCTTGTTACGACTTAGTCCCAATCGCCGGTCCCACCTTCGACGGCTCCCTCCCACAAGGGGTTGGGCCACCGGCTTCGGGTGTTACCAACTTTCGTGACTTGACGGGCGGTGTGTACAAGGCCCGGGAACGTATTCACCGCAGCGTTGCTGATCTGCGATTACTAGCGACTCCGACTTCATGGGGTCGAGTTGCAGACCCCAATCCGAACTGAGACCGGCTTTTTGGGATTAGCTCCACCTCACAGTATCGCAACCCATTGTACCGGCCATTGTAGCATGCGTGAAGCCCAAGACATAAGGGGCATGATGATTTGACGTCGTCCCCACCTTCCTCCGAGTTGACCCCGGCAGTCTCCCATGAGTCCCCACCACTACGTGCTGGCAACATGGAACGAGGGTTGCGCTCGTTGCGGGACTTAACCCAACATCTCACGACACGAGCTGACGACAACCATGCACCACCTGTGAACCGGCCCCAAAGGGGAAACCACATTTCTGCGGCGATCCGGCCCATGTCAAGCCTTGGTAAGGTTCTTCGCGTTGCATCGAATTAATCCGCATGCTCCGCCGCTTGTGCGGGCCCCCGTCAATTCCTTTGAGTTTTAGCCTTGCGGCCGTACTCCCCAGGCGGGGCACTTAATGCGTTAGCTACGACGCGGAAAACGTGGAATGTCCCCCACATCTAGTGCCCAACGTTTACGGCATGGACTACCAGGGTATCTAATCCTGTTCGCTCCCCATGCTTTCGCTCCTCAGCGTCAGTTAATGCCCAGAGACCTGCCTTCGCCATCGGTGTTCCTCCTGATATCTGCGCATTTCACCGCTACACCAGGAATTCCAGTCTCCCCTACATCACTCTAGTCTGCCCGTACCCACCGCAGATCCGGGGTTGAGCCCCGGACTTTCACGGCAGACGCGACAAACCGCCTACGAGCTCTTTACGCCCAATAATTCCGGATAACGCTTGCGCCCTACGTATTACCGCGGCTGCTGGCACGTAGTTAGCCGGCGCTTCTTCTGCAGGTACCGTCACTTTCGCTTCTTCCCTACTGAAAGAGGTTTACAACCCGAAGGCCGTCATCCCTCACGCGGCGTCGCTGCATCAGGCTTTCGCCCATTGTGCAATATTCCCCACTGCTGCCTCCCGTAGGAGTCTGGGCCGTGTCTCAGTCCCAGTGTGGCCGGTCACCCTCTCAGGCCGGCTACCCGTCGTCGCCTTGGTGGGCCATTACCCCACCAACAAGCTGATAGGCCGCGAGTCCATCCCCCACCGATAAAATCTTTCCACCACCTCCCATGCGGAAGGAAGTGAATATCCGGTATTAGACCCAGTTTCCCGGGCTTATCCCAGAGTCGGGGGCAGGTTACTCACGTGTTACTCACCCGTTCGCCACTAATCACCCGGTGCAAGCACCGGGGTCATCGTTCGACTTGCATGTGTTAAGCACGCCGCCAGCGTTCATCCTGAGCCAGGATCAAACTCTCCGTAAAAAAATACAGACACAACCAACAACCCAAGGGAAAACAAGGGAAGGGCTGCACCAAGTTACAAGAATCCCGGCAAACTGTCCTCAGCAGGCACACGGGGGTGCACCCACCAAAAACCATTCACCAATTCATAAAAAATCGGTGTCAACAAACATGGCACACTATTGAGTTCTCAA
>NZ_JBGFFC010000014.1:0-5684 GCF_041679245.1 Arthrobacter sp. JSM 101049
CCAGGTATTTCCCGCAGGGCTGGTCGGCCACGGGCCATACACATTGCTGGACCTTCAGCGTGTCATAGGAATAGGTCCGCGGTCGTGGCTTGCGCACCACGGTCCGCGCCGGTCCCTTCCGTTCCAGGGCGTGACGGAGCTGGCGTCGGGCATTGGCCCGGGACCAGCCGACCTCGGCAACTAACCGGTCCAGGATGGCGCGCCTGTCCTTCTTCGAGGCCTTAGCATACGCGTTGGCCTCCTTCTTGGTGATCTCCCGACGCGCAGACAACGTCAACCAGTAACCCATCTCTCCAGAACTCCAAAGCGCTCGAGGGCGGACCAGAGATTTCGCGAGCATTTTCCAAATGAGGCACGCACACCATTTCGCGAGCACTATTGATGAGTCAAGTCGGGATTTTGCAGGGCCATTTCAAAGTCCGGTGAGCTGGCGGACTGTTTCGGGCTCGTGGTCCAGGGCCCGCAGGGTGGCGGTGATGTTGGTGTGTCCGGCCAGTCGCAGGACGTTGATGGCGAGGTTGCGCAGGCTGGCCATGACATGGGCGGCGTTGCCGGTACGGACTTGGGAGGCGTCTTCGCGGTATGCGGTGTCCCTGAACCAGTGCAACCGGTTTTCGATGCCCCAGTGGCCGCGGATGAGGTTCGCCGGTTCCGGGGCTCCGGCGAGGTTTGGTGGCAGGGAGGTGATCACGTAGACCTGCTCCCCGGTCTTTTCCCCGGTTTCGTGCTCGTCCCGTCCGCGGGTGATCCGCATCGTCTGCGCGGCATGGGGGAACCCTATCCAGTCCTGGGCAGGTTGGACGGCGGCTTCCCAGGTGCTGGTGCGTCCGTGGGCCTTTCCCCGGGCCCGGTATCCCGGCTTCCTGCGGGACCAGCCCTGGGAGGCGATCCGGTCCCGCAGGGCGCGTTGGTTGGCCTTGACCGTGAAGACGTAGTGCCCGCCGCGGGCACGTTCGCGTTGGCCTGCACGGCAAGGGTGTGCAGTGCATCGGCTGTGATGACCTTCCCGTCCAGGTTCCCGGGCCGGTCGAGCAGGACCGGCAGATGGGGGATCTTATTGGTCTTGACCCCGATGGCTTCCTGGGCCAGAACTGTGCCGGCATCCTGGTCCAGGGCCGCCATGAGGAACACGCGGTCCCCGTTGGCGTGCTTGGATCCGCGCACTTCCTTGCCGCCCACCACCACCGCCGGAAGCTAGGTGTCCTGGGCAGTGGCACGGGCCGTGGTCCAGACTGCGACCGCGGCATCGAGGGCGACCGGGTCGACCAGGACGGCGATGCGGTGGATCGTGGCCAGGGACGGGGCCCTGCCGTAGCCGAACAGGGCCCGGTCACGGTGGGCTCGGGCGGCCCATTCGGTGATCATCGTCAACGAGCGCGCACCGGAGAGCACGGCGGCGACGAAGACCAGCAAAAGGTCCGTGAAGGGGTATCGCATCCCGCGTAGTGCCCGTGGGTCCGGTATAGCCGACAGGGCCCGGCGCAGCGAGGGCAGCTCGGACCCGGATACCTCCCGTTCCCGCTCGAAGTAGCGCGAAAGCAGGCCGGTGGGAGAGGATGGCATCGGCGGACCCCTGTGTCTCGGCGTTGTGGTAAACACCGGCTTAACAGGAGTTTGTTATCTCGCAGGACATGGGTGACAGTTCTACCTCAGGACATCGGTGACACTTCCGGGTGTTTGGGTGGTGACACTTCCCTTCGAAGTTAACGGGTTTGGCAGCGCCCGAGGCGGTCGGCCGAGAATGACGCATGAATCCGAATGAGCCGGTCGATGCCCGAATACGCCTCGCGATCGCCCGATGGCCTGATGACGCGCCCCGCGGGTCGGTCACCGCGTTCTGCGCCGAGCATTCCATCACCCGCAAGTTTTTCTATGCGATCCGGGCCAGGGCACGCGACGAGGGCCAGGCGGCAGCGCTGGAATCGCGGTCCCGACGGCCCAAGTCTTCGCCCAGCAGGGCTTTCGAGGCGCTGAAGGATGATGCAGTGAAGGTGCGTGCGGCCATGGAGTCTTCCGGGCTGGACCATGGTCCGATCAGCGTGCAGGACAAGATGGTGTCTCTGGGCATGGACGCGCCATCCGTTGCCTCGTTGGCACGGATCTTCCGGGAACGAGGCGTGGCCCGCGCCGATCCGAGGAAAAAACCCCGGGCAGCGTACCGCAGGTTCGTTTACCCGGCACGGAACGCCTGCTGGCAGCTTGATGCGACCGAGTACGTGCTCACCGGCGGACGCAAGTGCGTGATCTTCCAGCTTCAGAATGACCATTCGCGCCTCGCCATCGCGACCCACGTGGCTGGCGGAGAGACCAGCGAGGCCGCCCTGGCGGTCGTGAAAAAGGGCATCAGGACATACGGGGTTCCGCAACGCCTGCTCACCGACAACGGCATGGCCCTGAATCCCTCTCGTCGTGGATGGGAAGGCCAGCTGGTCGCCTACGTGTCCTCGCTTGGCGTCGAGGCGATCAGCGGGAAGGCGAACAGGCCCACCACGCAAGGCAAGAACGAGCGCTTTCACCAGACTCTGTTCCGGTGGCTGGACAAGCAGCCAATGGCGCAAAGCCACGGGGAGCTCCAGGACCAGGTCGAGCGGATCGACCTGGTCTATAACACGGAGCGTCCGAACCAGGCGCTCCCAGGACGCATCACCCCGCAGCAGGCGCGGTCTGCCACGGCGATTGCCGAGGCATCCCGCCCGAAACCGGCGCCGGTTCTTCCCCCGGTACCAGTGTCGGCGCAAGGTCACCGGGCCCAGCGTCCCACCGGACTACCGCCAACGCAGGGCGGCACCCGCGCGGCAGGAGACGCCCACGACCTGCTGCTCAAAGAAGCCCAGCGTGAGAACACCACGCCCAGGAAATTCAGCGGCAGCATCGCGCACCCGGCAGCCACTGGCACGCGGAAAATGCAGGTCTACCCCAACGGCGTCGTCAACATCGGCAGGGCCCTGTTCTCCCTGACAAAGCGGATGGGAGGGCGAACAGTAGCTGTCACGTGGGACCGCGAGAGCATCGTGTTCGCGAACACCGAAGGCGAAGTCATCGCCGAATACCTCTGGCCGCCGAAGGGCACCGCCTACGTCGGGATCGGCAAATCCCGTACCCGGTTCCGCAAATAAGCGGGCCCAAAACCGGAACCATCACCGATGTCCTGATCCACCGAATGTCACCATTGTCCTGAGGCAGAACTGTCACCGATGTCCTGAGACATCACAGGATTAACAGGAGTTCTCCTTGACTAAAAGGGGCCACGCCGGGCAGAAGTGAAGAGCGTCACCAGCCCGACGAACCAAGCGACTTTGAAATGGACCTGGGGATTTTGGTTTTGCCGGGACCCTCGGGTAAAGTAATTACTCGTGCCGAGGCACCGGGAACGCTCCGCGAGGGGCGTGAACGGAACTTGGTACACCATTGGGATATGGTGTAATTGGCAACACATCGGTTTCTGGTACCGACATTCTAGGTTCGAGTCCTGGTATCCCAGCGCTACAGCCGGAGCAGACGCTGCGCCGGCTGGCATTGTCCGAAGAGCACTCCGGACAAGCTATGGCCCCATCGTATAGCGGCCTAGTACGCTGCCCTCTCACGGCGGTAACGCGGGTTCGAATCCCGCTGGGGTCACGTTCGCAAGAACACGGCGGCATCAGCCTTTCAACGATGCAAGCTATGCGGCCCCATCGTATAGCGGCCTAGTACGCTGCCCTCTCACGGCGGTAACGCGGGTTCGAATCCCGCTGGGGTCACTTTGCGATCTCTGAGGACATCGTTTACAGATGTTCGGCGAGATCGTTGGCGCCCCAGTCTTCGGACTGGGGTGTTTTTCTTTTGGACTGGTAGTCCCGCCGGGGGTTATAGGCAGGAATGTGTGTATGGCCCGGGTGTGTCACGGCCTGCTCCTACCGCCCCAGCCGTGCTGGACCCCGTTGCCGTCTTCCCAACTGAATTCCCTGTCGTAGAGCGCCGGCCCGTCGGGTTCTTCATTGATTTTTCGTTGCTTGCGTGGAGGGTCCCAGTGTTCCTGGCACACGAGCGTCCATGGCTCCCTGGGGAATTCAGTCAGTGAATCCAATAGCCAGTTCACCGCGGTGCGGGCGTGCGCGTCAGGCATCCCGCGATGGGCGCGGAGCAATTCCTTGATGGCCTTGTTCGGACCGCCCTCCAAGGGCGAAGTAGTCCGGTGGATCTTCACTCCACTGGCAGGCTGCAAATCGGTCTCCAGCCAGACGAACAGGTTCTCGTGCTTGATCAACGACCGGTAGAAGCCCCGAGCCCGACGCAGCCGCTGATGGGTGTACCACCAGAGACGACTAGCAGGAACTGCGCAGGGCCGTTCAGCACCGGTACGGGCTTCGGTGCGGTGCTTGAGGAAAGCGTCCCATTTGGCCTCCCACTGCGAATAGGCGCTGATCCAGGCCGCGGCCTGCTCCTGGCTGGAGACCTTCATCAACGCCTTGGTCAGGGCCATGAGCTCCCGGCCAGCTGGCAGCCTGGGGGCAAAAGTCAGGTGGCGGCGCACGGCCTGTAAGATGTGGAAATAGCACCGCTGCACGCGCGTGTCCGGCCAGTAGTGGCGCAATGCCGCATGCAGACCGGTCCCGCCATCGACAACGGCCACCGTCGGGGCCGTGTCAATGGCCATTAGGAACTGCCCGCTGGCGGCTTTCTTCTCCTGGTCGCACCACTGCCAGTCCACGACATGGGAGCCGATGAAGGCGATGAGGACGCACCAGCCGTTGAAGTACGTCCCGTCGAGCATGACCTGCTCGTGGACCTGACCCGTTGGCGCTGGCGGGGGAACTTCGACCCGCCAGCACCATCCAACCAACGCCCGGAAGGTCCTGCCGGTCCCGCCACGGGAGGCCTGCGACGTGACACCGAGTAGCCAGTCCACGAAGCCAGCCAGCTGTGCTCGTCGACTGACGTCCTGGCGCGACTGCGTGCTCGAAGCCCCGCACTGTTTGCATCACCATCGGGTACGTCCGGCGGAGGTTTTCCCGTTCTTGACGAGCTTGGAATCGCATACACCACAACGCGGTTGGTTCGAGGCAAGAGGAACCCCACAGGCTCCCAAAGCATGTGCATCCCGGCCTCACCCTACGCACGACAGGGAAGCAAACTCCTCACGTACACACATTCCTGCCTATAACCCCTCCGGTGTCGATGCGGATTGTAGGACATTGGCGTGTGTCTGGACTAGGTGACCCTTCTCTGTCTGTCAAGCGGAGTTCCGGGCCGCGCCGTATGAGCTGGGGGTATGGTAGACGCGCCGGGCGAGTTAGCGTTTGATGCAGCCACGGATTTCCTGGGCGGAGAGTCCTTCCGCTTCCCGTTTCTTCACGTATATGCGGGATTCCTCGTCGTGGGTCATCCGTGATGATCGATACCACGTGCAGCGCCTGGTTGAGGCGTCCGTCCTCGCGCGGTTGACCCGGTGACGGACGGTGTGGCCCGACGAGGCCGGGATCGGATTCACCCCGGCGAGGGCCCCATATGCTGCTTCCGAATGCACCCGTCCTTGGTGGGACCAAACGGTCAGGCAAGTTGCGGCCGTGACGGCACCGAAACCCTTGACCTCCAGCAAAAGCGCGGCCTCGCTGACCTTGACCAGCTCGGTGATCTGCTGGTTGTTGCTGGACAATTCCTTGTCGAGCTCACCGATCCGTTTCGCCAGCCGGATGGCCTCGGCC
>NZ_JBGFFC010000015.1:0-3307 GCF_041679245.1 Arthrobacter sp. JSM 101049
GTGTTAGGCGTCTTGTTGTTTGACCGCGGGGACGTCATCATCGGCGGCGAGCGGTCTTTTTTCGGGGAAGTCTTGATCTAGTGCCGTCGGCGGCGTCAGGCTGACGATGACTGGTAAAGACGAACGGCCAGCGTGAGAGTTTCGAAGAATCACGCCGGCCGTTCTAACGCGTTAGGACCGCGCTGATGCTCACCGTAAGCCACCATGCCCCCGCTGTCGAGTTGGACCTGGCCGCCGGACGGCTTGCCTGCGCCAGATGCCGGGGAACGCTTCGGCCTTGGGGATGGGCTCGGGAACGCTGGATCCGCCATGGTGCCGGTGCCGGCACCGAGATCCTGCGGCATCGCCCGCGCCGGGCACGGTGTGTCGGATGCTCGGTGACCCACGTGCTCCTGGGGGCCGGTTTGGCGTCTCGGCGCGCCGATACGGCGGCGGTGATCGCTGCGGCCATCGAGGTCAAGACCGCTACGGGTGCCGGACATCGCAGGATCGCAGCCCAGCTGGGTCGGCCAGCGTCCACGGTCCGCGGCTGGCTGCGTTCCTTCGCGGCGTCGGCGTCTTCGATCCTGAAGGCGTTCACCGTGATGGTGCATCGTCATGGGGCCGATCCTGCCCGTCTCTGGCCATCCCCGGCTCCGACCGCAGCGGGGCAGGCCCTGGCCATGCTCGGCGCTTATGCCCAGGTCCTGGCTGAGCGGTTCTCCGTTGCCATGCTGCCTTGGCACGGCGCTGGTCTGGCGGCGGTGGGTCCGTGGTTCTTCAGCGCCGTCTGGTGGTCCGGGGCGGTGCAACACGAGTTGGCCCTTATGCCCGTGGCCGGCGAGGGCAAGGGTGGGAAATAGCGCCGACCGGACGCGTCGGCGCCATTTTTCCCTGCGATGTTGCCCAGGAGGCAGACCCATGACCGAAGCCGTACCCCGACGCGGACCCCTGGCCCGCAAGGACCGGGCGGAGAAGATCGCCCTGTTCCGCTACCAACTCATCCGCGACGCCGCGGACCCGGCCCTGAGCACCCGCCAACGCGGCCCCCTCGTGCGGGCGCTGGCCGCGGCAGAACACACCGGCCCCCACGGGCAGATGGTCCGGTATTCCCGTGAGTCCCTGGACCGGTGGATCCGCGCCTGGCAGAGGGAGGGTTTCGACGGGCTCAAGCCCCGGGAACGTACGGCGGCGCCCATCACCCCGGCATCTGTGCTCGCCTTGGCCGGGACCCTGAAGCTGGAGCGTCCGCACCGCACCGCGGCCCAGGTCCGCCGGATCATGATCGAGACCCTCGGGGACGCCCCGTCCGAGTCGACCCTGTTGCGCCACTTCCGCACCCTGGACATCCCCACCGGCACCCCGGCGGCGGCCACCGGGCGCTTCGAGGCCGGGCACCCCAACGAGATCTGGGTCGGGGACGCCCTGCACGGGCCGAGGATCGCAGGCCGGAAAACCTATCTCTTCGCGTTCATCGATGACCATTCACGCATGGTCACCGCCGCCCGCTGGGCCTACGCGGAGGACTCCGTGCGCTTGGCGGCAGCGCTGCGTCCGGCCCTGCAAACCCATGGAATCCCCACCCATTGCTATGTCGATAACGGCGCGGCCTTCGTCGATTCGGCACTGCTGCGCACGTGCGCGAAACTGGGGATGAAGCTCATCCATTCCAAGCCCTATCGTCCGCAGGGCAGGGGCAAGATCGAGCGGTTCTTCGGCTCGGTCCGCTCCCAGTTCCTCTCCGAGATCACCGTCCTGGATGCCCCGGTCCAGCTGACCGTTCCCGGCACCGGCCGGGCCGCCGGGGAAGCCGGCACGGAGGAGTCCGGGACCGCGATCGCCTCGCTGGCCGAGCTCAACGCGTTGTTCACCTCCTGGGTGCAGATCACCTACCACCGCACCGTGCACTCAGGCACCGGGCAGAGCCCGCTGGCCCGCTGGGATGCCGGCTGGGAAAACCGGACCCCGGTCAGGAGGTCCCCGGAGGTCATTGCCGAGGCGTTCCGCTGGTCCGTGACCCGCAGGGTCTCCAAGACCGCGACCGTCTCCCTGCAGGGCAACACCTACCAGGTCGATCCGCTGCTTGCCGGAACACATGTCGAGCTGGTCTACGACCCCTTCGACCTGACCGCACCGATCACCGTCGCCGGCCCCGGCGGACTCCCGGCACCGGAAGCAGTGCTGCTGCAGGTCCGCCGCCACGTCCACCCCAAGGCCGCCGCCGCACGCTCCGACGCCGACACCGCAGCAGCCAACGTCTCCTCGGGCATCGACTACCTGCGCGTTATCGAAACCCGGCACAAAACCGAGATGACCGGCGCCCCGATCAGCTTCGACAAGGCCACCACGGCCGTGGACGCGACCTTGGGAGGGCCCGCGTGATCGAGAACCTGCAATCGCACGACGGCTTCACCTCCATGCCCTTCGGACGCTCGGTACCGGTCCAGGCACTGCACGCCCATCCCGGACACCGCGAAGCCGTCGCGAGGATCCAATGGTGCGTGGACCAGCACCAGCTCGGCGTGGTCACCGGCGAAGTCGGGGCCGGCAAGACCGTGGCCGTGCGCGCGGCCCTGGCCCGGCTGGAGGCCTCACGGCACCAGGTGATCTACATTGCCGACCCCACCGTGGGGATGCGCGGCATCCACTCCCAGATCGTCACCGCCCTGGGCGGGACGCCCGCGTTCTACTCCGGGGTCCTGGCCCACCAGACCGCGTCCCTGTTGGCCGGGGAACTCGACGAACGATCACGCCTACCCGTCGTCGTGATCGACGAGGCACATCTGCTTGCCAACTCGGATCTGGAATCGCTGCGGATGCTCACCAACAGCGCCCTCGATACCGGCTCCCACTTCGCGTTGCTGCTGATCGGCCAACCCACGCTGCGTCGTCGGCTCAAGCTCGCGGTCCTCGCCGCCCTGGACCAACGGATATCGACGCGATACGCGATCACGGGGATGGACCTGGCCGAGACCGATGCCTACATCCGCCACCATCTCAAATTCGTCGGCAGGTCCGACACCCTGTTCTCCGATGATGCCGTCGCCGCGATCCACCAGGGCTCACGCGGCTACCCGAGATCAGTGAACAACCTCGCCGTGGCCGCCCTGATCGCGACCTACGCGGCAGGCAAGGCCATCGTGGACCTCTCCGCGGCCCAATCCGCGATCACGGAGAACAGCGAATAGGGCCCGCCGTCACCGATGACCACCGCCGCGTCAGCACGGCGATGAATGCCCCGCGGGAAACCATCCCGCGGGGCATTTTCGTGCCCGGTCATCGTCAACGATCCCGACGGCCCCAACGTCAAATAACGCGATCGATAACA
>NZ_JBGFFC010000016.1:0-2314 GCF_041679245.1 Arthrobacter sp. JSM 101049
CCGGTGGTGCTGCTGGGTCCGGTGTTAGAAGGGTGGTTCTGCTGGTGGTTCCGGTGGGGCGTCGGGTTCGGTGCCGAAGGGGTACTCGTGTTCACCGGGACGTTCGATGCGCCGGGGACCGTATTCGCCGGCGTTCCGCTTCAGGCGGCGCTTGCGGGTTGCCTTCCCGTTCCTGCTGCGGGCGTAGCGGCCGTGGTCGGGGTTCTCGACCGAGGAGTCCGGCACGTCCTGGATCTTGCCCCATTCACGGGCCTGCATCTGCTGGTAGTGCCCGCATTCGGGCTTCTCGTCAAGGGGATCATAGGGCCGTGGTGGGGGCTCGGTTGCGGGATCCTCGCTGTGCTGCTCGTCCTCGGGGAAGTCGTCCGTGCCGGTGTCCGCTGCCGCCCGTTCGGCCAGGTGATCGGCGGCTTGCGGATCCGCCTCGCGGAGCATCTGCGCCGTCCACGCGTCGTATTCGGCCTCGGTCATCCCGGGATCATCGTCGTCGTCGAAGTCGTCCGTTGATGTGCCGTCGGCGGGGCGGGGTGGCAGGTAGCAGGTGGGTTCCACGGATGGGATGGCGGCATCGGGGTCGGGCGGTGGCGGCTCGGAGCCGGCTGATGGCGCGGCCGCGGTGGCCTTCCCCGGGTCGGCGACGGCCCAGGGGGCAGCCGGGTAGGACGTCTTCCGGGTGCCGAAGAGGCTGGTGACCAGCACCGTGCCGCCGGCGCGCTGCTCGACCTCGATCAGGCCCAGGGACTTCATTCGGTGGCAGCGTCGGCACCGTAGTTGAATGTTGGCGATGTCTGTTCCGCCGCCATCCTGCCACTCGTTGGTATGGTCGGCCTCGCAGTGCCTGGCGGGGCCGGTGCAGCCCGGGGTGGTGCAGCCGCCGTCGCGGAATTGCAGGGCCGCCCGCTGGGCCGCTGTGGGGCGGTAGCGTTTCTGGCCGAAGGTGACGACGGCACCGGTGATCGGGTCGGTGACCAGCCGCCACCAGGTCTTGGCGGCGTTCATCAGCCGCGCCGCGGAGTCCTGGTCGATCGGGCCGCCGCCGAGCAGTGTGGGGACCGGTGCCCCGGGAGGCAGTTCGGCGGTTGCCACGGCGACGGTGCCGGTCGGGGGCTTCGCCGCAGTGTGGTCGGCGCTGGCGCTGCCTGGGCCGGTGCCGTCCGAGGGCGTGTGGTCGGTGCTGGTCGGTCCGCCCGGTGTCCCGGGGAGCATGGTGGCAGGGATGGCCACGTAGACCTCGGCGTTGACGGCTTCCAGTCCCTGGCCGCGTGGCCCGTTGGGGACCATGTCGGTGAAGACGTCGGCGCGCAGCTGGTCCATGGTGCGGGTTTCGGCGGGGTCCGGTTCCGGGTCGGCCATGGTTTCCCCGCGTTCTTGGGCGGCGGCGCGCGAGACGGCAGCGGCCGAGTCCGGGTCGGATTTGAGCAGGCGGGCCATGGCATCGATCTTCGAGAAGATCGCCTGGCAACTGGCCGTGGGCAGGTAGCCCGAGAACCAGGTCATCCCGTCCCTTGCCTCCTCCAGGGTGATCCGGCGGTCCCGCAGGGCCGTTCGGGAGCGTTTGGTGAAGGTGTGGCCGTAGTACTTCTCCAGTACCTGGCGGCCGCGGGCGCGGAGTTGGGAGGGGGATTTTCCCGGGGCCAGGGCGAGCATGTCCGCCCCGAAGTCACGTCGATCGGCCCGGGCCTTGGCTGCACGCTGGGCGACCTCGCGTTCCCATTCTTCCTTCGTGGCCTCGTCGGCTTCCTTCCGGGGCAATGGGAGCGGGTCCGGGATGATGTGTTGGGTGTGTTCGAGGATCCTTTGGACGTGGCTGGTCCCGATCCGTCCCAGGGCCATGGATTCGAGGACTTCCGGGGTGTCCATGACCAGTGTTTCGGCCTGTTCCAGCACCCGGTGCGCCTGGCCTTGGGAGAGGCCCTGGACGAGTGCGATCTCCATGACCGCGCTCTGTGTCGCCGCGTAGGACATGATCCGTCCGGTGCGCATCGAGATCTGCATGCCGCGCCGGTTCTCCAGTGCTTCCAGGCGGGGGTCCACGGCGTGCTGGGCCTCGTCGTGGAGCATGGCTGCGGCACGGAATTTCTCGGCCTCGGCGAACCGTGCCAGTGCTTCGGCGGCCTTCAGGCGTGCCGACCCCGACACGGAGGCCCCGGCAGCGCGGGTGAGTCCCCACCCAGCGACCTCGACCAGCTCCGGAACTTCTTCCATGACCCCACTCTTCCACCTGCCACCGACACTTTGGCCGTCCCGGGTTGGCCGGTGGACAGGACCGATGGGAATCGAACCTGTGAGGGGAAAGAAGCCGCGCGCGTCCGGG
>NZ_JBGFFC010000017.1:0-2166 GCF_041679245.1 Arthrobacter sp. JSM 101049
GCCGTCGCGGCGCAGTTCGTTCCAGCTGGTGACGGACCAGACGTCGGCGGAGACGCCCCATTCGTCGGCGAGGATCTGCTGGGCTTCCAGGGCCCAGGGTACGGAGACGCCGGAGGCCAGCAGCTGGGTGCGGGGTCCGTCGACGGTGGCCGGGGCCAGGAGGTAGATGCCCTTGAGCAGTCCCTCCACGTCGAGGTCCTTCGGTTCGGCCGGTTGGAGGATCGGCTCGTTGTAGACGGTGAGGTAGTACATCACGTTGGGGTCCTCGTGCTCCCCGCCGTACATGCGCCGCAGACCGTCCTTGACGATGTGGCCGATCTCGTACCCGTAGGCGGGGTCGTAGGTGACCACTGCGGGGTTGGTGGAGGCCAGGAGCGGGGAGTGCCCGTCGGCGTGCTGCAGGCCCTCGCCGGTCAGCGTGGTCCGCCCTGCGGTGGCGCCGATGACGAAGCCACGGGTCATCTGGTCCCCAGCCGCCCAGAAGAAGTCACCGGCACGCTGGAACCCGAACATCGAGTAGAAGATGTAGATCGGGATCAGCGGTTCGCCGTGCGTGGCGTACGCGGTGCCCGCGGCCGTCAGCGCGGCGGTCGAACCGGCCTCGTTGATGCCGGTGTGCAGGATCTGGCCCTGCGGGGACTCCTTGTAGGCCAGGACCAGGTCACGGTCCACCGAGAGGTAGTTCTGCCCCTTGGGGTTGTAGATCTTCTTGGTGGGGAAGAGCGAGTCCATGCCGAAGGTCCGCGCCTCGTCGGGAATGATCGGCACCACGCGGTCGCCGAATTCCTTGTCGCGCATGAGGTCCTTGAGGAGGCGGACGAAGGCCATGGTGGTCGCGGCCTGCTGCTTGCCGGATCCGCGTTTGGCGACCTCGTAGGCCTTGTCCTCGGGCAGGTGCAGCGGCTGGTGCTTCGTCCGACGCTCGGGGACGGCGCCGCCGAGGGCGGCGCGGCGTTCCATCATGTACTTGATCTCCGGGGCGTCCGGGCCCGGGTGGTAGTACGGCGGGGCGTAGGGGTCGGCCTCGAGCTGTTCGTCGCTGATGGGGATGCGCAGGTGGTCGCGGAAGGCCTTGAGGTCCTCCAGGGTCAGCTTCTTCATCTGGTGGGTCGCGTTGCGGCCCTCGAAGTGCGGGCCGAGCCCGTAGCCCTTGACCGTCTTGGTCAGGATCACGGTCGGCTTGCCCTTGAACTCGGTGGCAGCCTTATAGGCGGCATACATCTTGTGGTAGTCGTGCCCGCCGCGCTTGAGGTTCCAGATCTGCGCGTCCGTCAGGTCCGCGACCATTTCCTTGGTCTGGGGGGTCTTGCCGAAGAAGTGCTCGCGCACGAACCCGCCGGATTCGGCCTTGTAGGTCTGGTAGTCCCCGTCCGGGGTCTGGTTCATGATCTCCACCAGGGACCCGTCGTCGTCCTTGTCGAGCAGGTCGTCCCACTCGCGGCCCCAGACGACCTTGATGACGTTCCAGCCGGCGCCGCGGAAGAAGGCCTCGAGTTCCTGCATGATCTTCCCGTTGCCGCGTACCGGCCCGTCCAGGCGCTGGAGGTTGCAGTTGATCACGAAGGTGAGGTTGTCCAGCTTCTCGTTCGCGGCCAGCTGCAGGAACCCGCGCGAGTCCGGCTCGTCCATCTCGCCGTCGCCCAGGAACGCCCAGACGTGCTGGTCGGAGGTGTCCTTGATCCCGCGGTTGTCCAGGTAGCGGTTCAGCTGGGCCTGGTAGATCGCGTTGGCCGGGCCGATGCCCATGGACACGGTGGGGAATTCCCAGAAGTCGGGCATCGAGCGCGGGTGCGGGTAGGAGGGCAGGGCGTGCCCGGCCTTGGATTTCTCCTGGCGGAACCCGTCGAGGTCGACCTCGCTCAGGCGGCCTTCCATGAAGGCGCGTGCGTACATGCCCGGGGAGGCGTGGCCCTGGAAGAAGACCTGGTCGCCGCCGCCGGGGTGGTCCTTGCCGCGGAAGAAGTGGTTGAACCCGACCTCGTACAAGGTCGCCGCACCGGCGTAGGTGGAGATGTGCCCACCGACGCCGATGTCGGGGTGCTGGCCGCGGTGGACCATGATCGCCGCGTTCCAGCGCATCCACGCCCGGTAGCGGCGCTCGATCTCCTCGTTGCCCGGGAACTCCGGTTCCTGGTCCACCGGAATCGTATTCACGTAGTCCGTGGT
>NZ_JBGFFC010000018.1:0-1663 GCF_041679245.1 Arthrobacter sp. JSM 101049
GCTCTAGAGCCAATGCCATGAAGTTAAACGTCCACCGCTGAAGTCAAGCCCTTGTCGGCTTCGGCGCTCGGTGGCATGTGGCGCATTGGCGGTGGCACAACCCTGGACGCGGGAACTTGTCTTAAAATGTGAGACGAGCCCCGGAACCCCTTTTAATCCGGCGGAACTCCTGTCAAGAATGTGAGTGTTCAAGCACACATACCGCACAGGAGTTCCTACGTGCCATCCTCTCATTTCCCTGCCCCCGCTGACCAACCCGGCCTTCCCCCAACGGGATCCCCGGCGGCCGATCCCGGGCATTGCACCGATGCCTGGGCCCCCGCGCACCTCGGTGCCCTGACCGAACACCTCCCCGCCGACCTGGTCGATGAGGCCTTGGAGGCGACCGGCACCCGGGAGCGCCGCATCCGCAAGCTGCCTTCCCGGGTGGTCGTGTACTTCGTGCTGGCACTGGCGCTGTTCCCCCACCTTGGCTACCGGAACGTGTTCACCAAACTCCGCCTGCACACCACCGGGGCCGCCAAGACCACCGAGTCGGCGCTCACCCAGGCACGGCGCCGCATCGGGGTCGCCCCGCTGCGGAGGCTCTTCGAGATGCTGCGCGGCCCGGCCCCGACCACCACCCGGGAAGGTTCCTTCTTCGGCAAGTACCGGATCTGCGCGATCGACGGAACGGTCCTCACGCTGCCCGACACCCCGCAGATCCTCACCAAATACACCAAGCAGCGCGGAAACCACGGCGGGACCGGATACCCGCAGGCCCGGGTCCTGGCGTTGGTCGCCAGCGGCACCCGCAGCATCATCGACGCGGTCTTCGGACCGACCGGCATCGGGGAAACCACCTACACCCCGGCCCTGCTGCTGTCCATGGCACCGGGCATGCTGGTCCTGGCCGACCGCAACTTCGCCTCCGCCAAGCTGCTGCACCAAATCGGCGAGGCGGGGGCCCACTTTCTGGTGCGGGTGAAAAACCGGCGGAACCTTCCGGTCCACCGGCCCCTGGCCGACGGGTCCTACCTCTCAATTCTGGCCGGGGTCCCGGTGCGGGTGCTCGACGCCACCGTCACCCTGCACACCAAGGCCGGGGACCATCGCGAGACCTACCGGCTGGTCACCTCCCTCACCAACCCGGCAGAGGGCACCGCCCTGGAGCTGATGGAGCTTTACCACCAGCGGTGGGAGATCGAAACGACGTTCCGGGAAATCAAATCCACCCTGCTGCAGGGCCGGGTGCTGCGCTCCAGGAGCGTGCTGCTGGTGGAACAGGAAATCTATGCGCTGCTGGTCGTCCAGCAGCTGCTGCGCACGGTGATGAGCGAGGCGACCAACGCGGTGCCCGACCTGGACCCGGACCGAGCCAGCTACACGGTCGCGCTGACCATGGCCCGGGACCTGCTCATCCTCGGGCCCGCCAGGCCCGCCACCGGGGAACGCCCGGGGTGGAGGGCCCTGGCCGGCCGCATCGGCGAGGAGGTCCTGGAGCGGCTGCTCCCGGCACGAAGGCTGCGGACCAGCTCGCGGACCGTCAAGCGGGCGATCTCAAAGTTCCAGGCCCGGGCAAGCAAACCGCACACCCCAACATTCCCAGCGACCCTGACCGTTGAGATCGTGGACCCCGCGCCCGGCTTGCCAAACGGGATCGCGGCTTAACTTCGCGGCATTG
>NZ_JBGFFC010000019.1:0-1064 GCF_041679245.1 Arthrobacter sp. JSM 101049
TTGGCCGGGCTGCAGGCCCGGGCCGAGGTGGCGTTGGATGCGGTGGTGCGGGCCCGGCACGAGGCCGAGGGCGTGGAACGGTCCAAGGTCGGTGCCGGTGTCCATGCCCAGATCGCGTTGGCCCGTTCGGAGTCCCCGAACACCGGGCACCGGTTGCTGGGCATGGCCCGGGCCGTGGTCAACGAGATGCCCCACACCCACCGGGCGTTGTCCACGGGCCGGCTCTCGGAGTGGCGGGCGACGTTGCTGGTGCGCGAGACCGCCTGCCTGGCCCCGGAGGACCGGGCACGGGTCGATGAGCTGTTGCTGGCCGATCCTTCGGTGCTGGAGGGGGTGGGCACCGGGCAGTTGGTGGCCCGGGCGCGGAAGCTGGCCTATGCTGCTTCCCCGCAGGCGGTGGCCGACCGGGCCCGGCAGGCGGTGAAGGACCGGCGGGTCTCGCTGCGTCCTGCCCCGGACACGATGAGCATCCTGAGCGGGTTGCTGCCGGTGGCCGAGGGGGTCTCGGTGTTGAACGCGTTGAGGATCGAGGCGGACCGCCTGGTCGGGGTCGGGGATGGGCGCAGCCGGGGCCAGATCATGGCCGATACCCTCGTGGAGCGGGTGACCGGCCGCGAGGTGGCCGGGCAGGTGCGCCTGGAGGTCCAGGTCGTGATGACCGACAGGGCCCTGTTCGAAGGCGACGCCGAACCGGCGCACCTGCCCGGGTACGGGATCGTCCCGGCGCAGGTGGCCCGGGACCTGATCCGCCAGGCGGGCCAGCAGCGGCCCGGGGCCGGCGAAGCCGCCATCGGCGGCCAGGGCGCGGCGGCCGCCGGTGGCGCCAACGCCACTGCTGGGGACGGAGAAGCATTCGGGACGAAGTCCCTGGCGTGGATCAGGCGGTTGTATACGGCCCCGGGGACCGGTGAGCTGGTGGGCATGGATTCACGGGCCAGGCTCTTCCCGCCCGGGCTGGCGCGGTTCATCGCCACCCGGGACCAGACATGCGCGACACCGTACTGCGATGCCCCAATCCGCCACAATGACCATGTCCTGGCTTGGGCGAGCGGGGGCAGGACCAC